>NZ_JBHSMF010000001.1:0-1120 GCF_042655405.1 Caenimonas terrae
CCAAAGTCGTTTCGCAGCTGCGCCGCGCCATTCCTTGGTCGCCGGTTACGTCCGACGTTAGAGCGCTTTGGAAGATCTCACTGGCACTCAAATTATCGAGCGGCGCGAGGCCCTCGAAACCGCCAGCGCGACACTGCTCGGAAGGCTACTTTTCGCCTTCTCCCGCCTAGATTTAAACCTTGGTCTATGCCTTGCTTGGGTTGGCGGCGGCGCTCAACTCGAGGCCTTGTCGCAGAAGGTCCGAGAGCTTAACTTTCATAAGCGTCTGGAGTCATTGGAACGGACTGTGAAGTCTGCGCTTGAACCTGGCTCTGAGGGATACTCCAACTACACCAAATGGCTGGCGGAAGCGCACCAGGCCAGACTTCTCCGAAACGAGTTGGTCCATGGCCGATGGGGCGTGGATGCTCAGCGCTTTGAAGTCATAAACATCGTAGAAGTCTCAACATCACCTGAACAGCGCCAAGTCCGCTATACCTTGGCTGAACTATTGGGGCATGTGAGCGAAGTCAGACGTTTGGACGCTGCACTCGGAAAGCTCAGAGACAAATGGCCATTGTGAAAGCGCGCTCTAACAGGTCCGTCAACGCGGACGCCCAAAGTCGTCCCGCAGCTTCGCCGCGCCGTTCCTTGGTCGCCGGTTACGTCCGACGTTAAGACTCATCGGAGAAACGTATGAGCACTCGAAGCGGAAAACTCGTATTCCTCGGCAAATTGCTCGTCGCTGCAGTTGCGATCGTTGCCTTGGTCGCGGTGGCGGCCCGACAGTTGGTGCCTTCGGTCACGCTTGGCGAACGCCTGGTGTATTCCGCGGCAGGCGTCATAGGGGCTATGGCGCTCATCATCCTGGCCGCAATCTGCTCACTCCAGTTCTCCCAATTCATCTTGCGCGCGGGCGGCACGGACCCACAGTGGTTTTGGTTCCAGAGCGAACCCAAAGGGCTTGTCGCATTGCGCGAGCAGCAGGCTGAAGGAAAGGGAGCACGCGATGAGTCTTAACAGGTCCGTCAACGCGGACGCCCAAAGCCGTCCCGCGGCATTGCCGCGCCGTTCCTTGGTCGCCGGTTACGTCCGACGTTAAGACTCATCGGAGAAACGTATGAGCACTCGAAGCGGAAAG
>NZ_JBHSMF010000002.1:0-912761 GCF_042655405.1 Caenimonas terrae
CAGTCTCTCAAACCCAATCCGGATGAACACCGGATACAACCTATTGAAGCTTCACAGCTAGCCGGACGTGTTCCCGGCCATCGAGGCGCAAGGTTCATGAAGCGCCCGGGCTTCCTCGACCCGGCGAAACCATGGGGGTCCGTGTACGCCAGGCTGGTCTGCTTCGCCCTGCTCTGCACCTTGCCGGTCTTCCTCCTCATGGGCCTGGACTTCCAGCGCGAATCGCAGCGCAGCCGCGCCGCTGGCCTGGCGCAGGTCGATCAGCTCTCCGACACGCTGGAACGGCGGCTGGAGCAGGATTTCGTCAGCGCGGAAACGGTGGCACAGGCCATGGGCGCGCTGGAACTCGATCAACACGGCTGCGACGCCGCCCTGCGCCGTGCGTTGGCGGTCGCGGGCCCCCGGATCTCGAACCTCGCGATCGTCTCGCCGGCCGGGCAGATGCTGTGCAGCGCGGTGTATCCCGCACGGGCGAACAACCTGGCGGATCGTCCGTACTTCCAGCAGGCGCTGCAGACCAGGCAACCGGTTCTGAGCGGGTTCACGATCGGCCGGATGAGCGGGAAGGCCGGCCTGCAACTGGCCGTCCCCGTGCTGGGAGCCGATGGGCGCGTCACGGCGGTGGCGGTCGTGGGGCTGACCGCCGCCACGGTGGTCGCCGGCTTGCCGCGGCAGCCCGAGCTGCCGCTGCCGCTGGAGCTGTTCGACCGCAGCGGTGTGCTCGTGAGCAGCAGCTCGGACAGCCCCGAACTGCAGCCTGGCCAGAACTTCGCCGCCAGCGAAATCTTTGTCCGCAGGCAAGCGCTGACGCGCGCGGAAGCGGAACTGCCAGGGCTGGATGGCGTGCCGCGCGTGTACCGCGCCCGCGCGGTCCATTTCCGGGGCCAGACGGTCCTGTGGGCGATCAGCGGCGCGGACGTCCAGGCTCTCGCGGCCGGGGCGCAAGCCGCCGTGTGGCGCGACGTGATCGTCGTGCTGCTGCTGGCGCTGGCCGTCGCGGCGGTGGCGGTGCTTGCCACCCGGCCCCTGGTGCTGCGGCCGCACGAACTGGAACTGCGCAACGCCAGGCGGCTCGCCCGGCTTGGCACGTGGTTCCGGGACACGAAAAGCGGCGCGCTCGAATGGTCGGAAGAAACCTTCGAGCTGTTCGGCCGCGACCCCGCCCTCGGCGTGCCGAGCCTGGATGGACGCGCGGGCATCATGACCCCGGACAGCCTGGCCCTGCTACTGAGCTCGAGCCGCAGGGTGCTGGAGCAGGGGGAGCCCTTCGAAATCGAGGTCGAGGCGGTCCGCCCCGACCACAGGCCCTGCTGGATCCTGGCCCGAGGCGAGGCCGTGCGGGACCGCGTCGGCCGCATCAGCGGCGTGCGCGGCACGGTGCTCGACATCACGGAGCGCAAGCTGGCGGCGCAGGCCGTGCAGCGCAGCCAGCGCCAGTTGCGCCTGCTGATGGATGGGCTCGGGCCCGCCATGTTCGTGGGCTTGCTGACGCCCGACGGCGTGCTGGTCGAGATCAACCGCTCGCCGCTGCGGGCGGTCGGGATCGAGGCGCGGGACGTGCTGGGCAAGCATTTCGCCGAGACGCCCTGGTGGTGCGTTTCGCCGCAAGTCCAGCAGCAGTTGCGCGCCGCGATCGAACGCGCGGCCCAGGGCGAGGCCTCGCAGTACGAGGTGCGCGTGCAGGGCATCGGCGAGGAGCTGATCGACATCGACTTCTCGCTGCAGCCCCTGCGCGACGAGGCCGGCAAGGTGATCTTCCTGATCCCCTCGGCCAACGTCATCACCGAGCGCAAGCGGGCCGAAACGGCGCTGCGCGAAAGCGAGTCCGAGTTCCGCGCCCTGGCCGAGTCGATGCCACAGATCGTCTGGATGACGCGGCCCGACGGCTGGAACATCTACTTCAACCAGCGCTGGAGCGACTACACCGGCCTCACTGTGGCCGAGAGCAGCGGGCATGGCTGGAACAAGCCCTTCCATCCGGAGGACCAGCAGCGCGCCTGGGACGCGTGGCAGCTGGCCACGACGACGGTCAGCACCTACATGCTCGAATGCCGGCTGCGCCGCGCCGACGGGGCCTACCGCTGGTGGCTGCTGCGGGGGATTGCGCAGCGCGGTGCCGCCGGACAGGTGCTCAAGTGGGTCGGCACCTGCACCGACATCCACGACATCAAGCTCGCCGAGCTGGAGGTGTTGCGCGCCAACCGCGAGCTGCGGCAGCAGAAGATGGAACTGCAGGTGCTGTTCGACCTGACGCCGGCCGCCATCCTGTTCAAGGACACGGAGAACCGCATCCTGCGGATCAACCGGCGGGGAGCGCAGCTTGGAGGCTTCGAGGTGGCCGAGGTCGAAGGCCGGTCGGCGTCCGAGATCTTCCCCGAAGACGCGGCCGCGTCGCTGCTCGCGGACCAGGAGGTCATTCGCAGCGGCGAACCCCAACTGGGTTTCATCCGGCAGATGCGCTCCCGGCCCGGGCCGGAGGTCTGGATGCAGACAGACCGCGTGCCGTACCGGGACGACACGGGCCAGATCATCGGCATCGTCATCATGGCCCAGGACGTCTCCGACCGAAAGCGCGACCAGGATGCGCTGCGCGTACTCAATACCGACCTCGAGTCGCGCGTGCGCCAGCGCACCGCGGAACTGACCCTGGCGCGTTCGGAGGCCGAACTGGCCAGCGGGGCCAAGTCCGATTTCCTGGCCGCCATGAGCCACGAGATCCGCACGCCCATGAGCGGCATGCTGGGCTTGCTCGAGCTGCTGGAACTGGGCGACCTGGACGACGGCCAGAAATCGACCCTCACCGTGGCGCGCGACTCGGGCACGTCCCTGATGCGCATCATCGACGACATCCTGGACTTCTCCAAGATCGAGGCCAACAGCCTGGAGCTGAACCTGGTGGCCGGCTCGGTCGCGTCGGTCGTCACCAATGCCTGCCGCCTGCACGCCCAGGTGATCTCCAGCAAGAAGCTGGTGTTGCGCACGGACATCTCGGCGCACATCAGTCCCTTGCTGTCGTTCGATCCGCTGCGGCTCGGGCAGATCCTGAACAACTTCCTGAACAACGCCATCAAGTTCACCGCCGCCGGCTCGATCGACGTCTCGGTGGAGCTGATGGGCTGGCGCGACGAGATGGAGGAACTGCGCTTCGTCGTGCGGGACACCGGGATCGGCATGACGCCGGCGCAGGTGGACCGCCTGTTCCAGCCGTTCGTGCAGGCGGCGGCCGAAACCAGTGCCAAGTTCGGCGGCACCGGACTCGGGCTGGTCATCTGCAGGCGGCTGGCCGAGCTGATGGGGGGAGCGGTGGAAGTCGAGAGCGAGCTCGGCGTGGGAACCAGCATGGTGCTGCGGCTGCCGTTCGAGGTCTGCAAGGCGACCGGGGCCCTGCGGCCGGAGCACTCGGACCACGAGGCGCTCAGGAGGCTGGTGGCCGGGCGCCGGATCGCACCGTCGGTGGAAGCGGCGCAGGCAGACGGCAGCCTGCTGCTGATCGTCGACGACCACCCCACCAACCGCACCGTGCTGCTGCGGCAGGCCGCGGCGCTGGGCTACGCGGCCGAGATCGCGGAAGACGGCGCGCAGGCGCTGGCCGCGTGGCGCAGCGGCCGCTTTGCCGCGGTCATCACCGACTGCAGCATGCCCGTCATGGATGGCTACCAGCTGGCGCGCGCCATCCGCGCGGCGGAGTCGCACGGCACGGGCGAGCGCGTTCCGATCGTCGCCTGCACTGCCAATGCGCTGCCGTCGGCGGCCGAGTTCTGTTTCAGCGTGGGCATGGATGCCTGCCTGGTGAAGCCGGCGAGCCTGGCCGACCTCAGCGCCATCCTGGCGCGCTGGGTTCCGTTGGGTGGGGAGGCCGGGCCGACGGAGCGGGCTGCGGCAGCCGCGCCGCTTCCACCGGCTCTGCCGAAGCGCCGGGGATTGCTCGACCTCGCGCTGCTGGCGGAAATCTCCGGTGGCGACCCGGCGGCCCAGGCCGACATGCTGCTGGACCTGCGGCAGGCCAACGATGCCGATGCGGCGGCGTTGCGAGAGGGCTTCGCAGCGCAGGACTACGCCGTGGTCGTCCAGTTCGCGCACCGCATCCGGGGTTCCTGCCTGATGCTGGGTGCGACCTCGCTGGGCGAGGCCGGTTGCCGCATCGAGAAGGCAGCCGCGGCGGGTCAGGCAGCCGACCTGGGCGTGGCGATGGCCAGCTTCGACGCCGAACTGCAGCGCCTGAACGCGTATCTCGAAACGGTTTCGCGCCTGCCGCCCAGGCTCCTCGAAACATGAAGCCACGCGCGGTGCGGACACCCGTCAGGTTGAGGGCAGGCCGGCGCCGCGACAATGACGGCTGCCAAGAGCCCACGCGCATGCAACTCATCCCCGCTCCACCCTGCCCCCCGGGCGCTGCATGATGCGCCGGCTGACCCTGGGGGCCGCGCTTCTGGTGCTGCCGCTGGCGGCCCTGCTGCTGGCCCAGTGGCCGCTGCGCGACCTGGTGCAGGCGTTCTCGCGCCAGGCGAACGACATCGCCCAGATCCTGTTCGCGCTCTACATGGCAGTTGCCGTCACAGCGGCCAGCCGGGCCGGCACCCACCTGTGCGCACACCGGCCCCGGGCGCTGGCGCCGCGGCTGCGGGCCTGGCTGCTGTTCCTGTGCACCGCGCCCTGGGCGCTGTTCATGCTCTGGGCCGGCACCGGCCCGGCGATCGCCTCGCTGCGCCAGGCCGAACGATTCGGCGAGACGCTGACGCCCGGCTACTTCCTGATCCGCTGGGCGCTCTGGCTGCTTGCGCTGCTGGTGCTGGTCGACGCTGCAGCGAGCCTGTTGCGCCAACACCGGCGCCGCGCCGCGCCATGAGCACGGGCGGCCTGTGGATGCTGCTCACGCTGGGCGTGCTGGTGGTGGCGACCGGACTGCCGGTGTGGGCCTTGCTCACCGGCGTGGCCAGCGCCTTCGCCGTCGCCGGCGTGGCCACCGCTGCCTTCGACGCGGCGATCCTGCAGGCGCTGGCGCCGCGGGTGGTCAACCTGCTCGAACACGACCTGCTGCAGGCGATGCCGCTGTATGTCCTGATCGGCGTGCTGCTGCAACGGCTGCCGCTGGCCGACGCGCTCTACTCGTCGGCGGCGCGCCTGTTCGGGCGCACCGGCGCCGGTCCCTCGCTGGCGGCGCTGGCGGTCGGCGCCCTGGTGGCACCGATGAACGGCTCGGTGGCCTCCAGCTCGTCCCTGCTGTCGCGGCTGGTCGCGCCGCGGCTGCGCGGGCTCGCGCCAGCGCGAGCCGTGGTCCTGGTGAGCGCCGCCGCGACCATCGGCGTGGTGGTGCCGCCCTCGCTGGTGCTGATCCTGCTGGGCGACGCCATGCTGCGCGCCCACACCGAAGCCAGCAACACGCCCGGCTTCTCGCTGGGCGGGCAGAGCGTCGTCAGCACCCAGGACGTGCTGCACGCAGCTTTGGTGCCGGCGGCTGGCGTGCTGCTGTTGTGGGCTGTCCTGTCCTGGCGCCAGGGCCGCCAGCCCGGGGCCTCGGCTGCGACCGTGCCGGTCGCCGCGGGGCGGGTCGGGCTGGCCGCGGTGGCCGTGCTCGCCATCCTTGGGCTGCTGGCGGGCGTTTTCACCGGGCGGCTGTTCGCGGTCGAGGCGGCGGCCGCGGGCGGCTGCGCGCTGGTGGTTGCAACGCTGGCCAGCCGTTGCCTGGACCGGCCGCAATGGCGCTCCGTGCTGCTGGAAACACTGGCCCTGAGCGGCGCCCTGTTCGCCCTGCTGGTCGGTGCCACCACCTTCAGCCTGGTGTTCCGGCTGTTCGGCACCGACCGCTGGCTGGCCGATCAGGTGCTGCAGTCGCCGCTGCCGCCGCACGTGACCAGCGTGCTGGTGCTGCTGCTGGTGGCGCTGTGCGCCTGGGTGCTGGACGCGTTCGAGATGATCTTCGTGATCATCCCGATCGTCGCGCCGTTGCTGATCGTGCAGCTGCACGACGCGCAACAGGTGGCGGTGCTGTTGCTGCTGGTGCTGCAACTGAGTTTTCTGATGCCGCCGATGGGCTACGCGATCCTGATGACGCAGGCCCGCTCCGGGCTGCCCCAGGTGGCGCTGCGCCCGCTGCTGGCGGCGCTGGCCCCGTTCCTGGGCGCCATCGTCCTGGTCGCGGCCACCGTGTTCGCCGCGCCGGCCGTGGTGCACTGGCTCGACCCGCAAGCGCCGGCCGCGGGCGCGCCAGGCACGCCGGGCGCCGCACCGTCGGAGGAGGAGATCGTGCGGCGGATGAAGGAGATGGCCACCGAGCCGCCGGCGCAGGATGGGCCACAGGAGAAATAGCGGCGCGAGCGCAATGTCGGTCGCCGTCGCGGGTCAGCTGTTCCACTGTCTGGCCATGCAGGGTGCCGGCCGATCCATCAACATGGCGATTCAGCTCAAGGGGACTTGCTCACTCCGCTGCGGCCGGCAGGATCAGTTCGGCCCGCAGCCCGCCTCCGGGCCGCGGCGCCAGCCGGACCTCGCCCTGGTAGCGCATGGCGATCGTGCTGGCGATCGACAGGCCCAGGCCGCTGCCCAGCGGCGTCCTGCTGCGGCGCCAGAAGCGCTCCACCGCCTGGGCGCATTCGGCCGGCGTCATTCCGGGGCCGCGATCGAGCACCGTGAAGCGGATCCGGTTGCCGTCCGCTGCGTCGATTTCCAGCAGCACCGGGCTGCCATCCGGCGCGTAGCGCAGCGCGTTGTCCAGGAGATTGCGCAGCGCGGACACCAGCAGCATCGGCGGCACCGCCACGGCCAGCGGCCCTGCTGCTGCGGCCAACCGCACCCGGCCGGGGTTGCCGCTGCCGGCCTCGGCATCGCGCACCGCCTGGCCGGCCGCCTCGTACGCGTCCGCCTGCTCGCCGTCCTGGCTGTCCAGGTCGCCGTCCAGGCGGGCCAGCAGCAGCAGCTGTTCCAGCGTGCGCTGCATCCGCAGCACGCCTTCGCTGGCGTGGGCCAGCGACTGCGCCACGGCCGGGCCGACAGGATCGCGCTCCAGGGCCAGGCCCAGCACCTGCAGGTGGGTCTTCACCGCGGTGAGCGGGGTGCGCAGTTCGTGCGCCGCGTCGTCGGTGAAGCGGCGCTCGCGCGCGATCACGCCGCGCACCCGCTCCAGCAGGTGGCCGATGGTGCCCACCAGCGGGCTCAGTTCGGCCGGCACCGCGGTCGGCGCCAGTGCCGCGTCGTCGTCGGGGCGGCGCCGCGCCAGCTGGCGGCGGATCGCTTCGATCGGGGCCAGCCCGCGGCCGATGGCGAACCACAGCAGCAGCAGGCTGCCGGCCAGCGCCACCGCGAACGGCACGGCCGCCGCCAGCCCGATGTCGCGCATCAGGCCTTCGCGGACGTCGAGCCGGTCCGCGGTGGCGACGCGGATGCCGCCCTGCTGCAGCACGTAGGTGCGCCACTGCTTGCCGCCGAAGGTCTGCGTGCTGTAGCCCGGCGCGACCTCCGCCATGCGCGGGCTGGAAGCCGTCCTGGCCACCGTCTCGGGCATCACCTCGCCGCGCAGCAGGCTCACCTCGCAGGCCAGCCCGTCGCGCGCCACCACGTCCAGCAGCGGCCCGGCCGGCGGCCGTGCCGGCCCCGGCGTGGCCGGCAACTGGCCGACCAGCGCGGCGACCATGCGGGCCGAAGCGGCCAGCCGCTGGTCCAGCGCGGCCCGCATCTGGCTGCGCAGGTCGATGAACATCCACACCGCCACCAGCGTCCACAACACCAGCAGCGAGGCGCCGATGATTCCCAGCAGCCTGACGCGCAGGCTGGTCATCCGGCGCTTCCCAGCCGATAGCCCTGGCCGCGCACCGTCTGCACGATGTCGGCACCGAGCTTGCGGCGCAGGTGATGGATGTGGACGTTGACGGCGTTGCTCTCCACCTCCTGCGCGAAGCCGTACAGGCTGTCGCGCAGCTGGTCGGCGCTGAGGATCTGGCGCGGGTGCTGCAGCAGCGTGCGCAGCAGGGCCAGCTCGCGCCGGGCCAGCTCCACCGGGCGGCCGCGCAGCCACACCTCGCCGGTGGCCGGCTCGAAGGTCAGCGGCCCATGCTCGATGCGGTCGGCGCTGCGGCCTGCGCTGCGCCGCAACAGCGCGTGCAGGCGCGCCACCAGTTCGTCCAGGTCGAAGGGCTTGAGCAGGTAGTCGTCGGCGCCGGCCTGCAGGCCCTTGACCCGGTGCGCCACCGCATCGCGCGCCGTCAGCACCAGCACCGGCAGCGTCTCGCCGCGCTCGCGCCAGCGCACCAGCAGGCGCATGCCGTCCTCGTCAGGCAGGCCCAGGTCCAGCACGCAGGCATCGAACTGCGACGCGGCCAGCGCCGCTTCCGCCCGCCGCGCGCTGTCCATGTGGTCCACGGTGAAGCCGTGCAGGCCCAGGCCGGCGACGATGCCGCTGGCCACCAGCGCGTCGTCTTCGATCAACAGGATATGCAAGCGAATTTCTCCAGGGCTGTCGCACCCGCAGCATGGCACGGGAGCGGCGCACGCTGTTAACGCGGGCTTAATCGGCGGCCCCGATACTGCCGGCTGCCACCCGACCGCAAGCCATGACAACCCTTTCCCCATTCCGGCGCCAACTGGCGCGCCTCGCGCTCGGTGTGCTGCTGGCGGCCGCGGCCGCCGCATCGCAGGCCGAAGAAGGCTTCATGGAGCCGGAGCAGGCCTTCCAGCTGGCGGCCGACCAGCCGGCCGGCGGCGCCGGGCTGGCCCTGAACTGGACCATCGCGCCGGGCTACTACCTGTACCGCGACCGGCTGACGGTCACGGCCGGGCCCGGCGAAGCCTTGGGGCCGATCGTGCGGCCGGCCGGCCAGTCCAAGGCCGACCCCAACTTCGGCCAGGTCGAAGTCTACCACGACCGCGTCAGCCTGCAGGTGGACACGGGCCGGGCCACTTCGGTGCAGGTGAGCTGGCAGGGCTGCGCCGAAGCGGGCCTGTGCTATCCGCCGCAACACCGGACCGTGGCGCTGCAGCCGGGCGCCGGCGCGGCGCCGCCCGCCGCGACCGCCGGCACCGCCGGCGCAGGCGACAGCGGCATCACCCGCATGCTGGCGCAACGCAGCCTGCTGTGGACGCTGCCGCTGTTCTTCCTGACGGGGATCGCGCTGGCCTTCACGCCCTGCGTGCTGCCGATGGCGCCGATCGTCTCGGGCATCGTGGTCGGCAGCCAGGCGACGCCGCGCCGCGCCTTCGCGCTGTCGCTGGCCTTCGTGCTGGCGATGGCCGCGGTCTATGCCTCGCTCGGCCTGGCCGCCGCGATGGCCGGCGCGGGGCTGCAGGCGCTGCTGCAGAACCCGTGGACGGTGCTCGCCTTCGCCGCCGTGTTCGTGCTGCTGGCGCTGCCGATGTTCGGCCTGTTCGAGCTGCAGCTGCCGGCGTTGCTGCGCGACCGGCTGGCCACGGCCGGGCCGCGCCGCGGCGGCAGCATCGGCGGCGCTGCCGGCATGGGCGTGTTGTCGGCGCTGCTGGTGGGGCCCTGCATGACGGCGCCGCTGGCCGGCACGCTGCTGTACATCGCCCAGAGCGGCAACCTGGTGCAGGGCGCGCTGTTGCTGCTGGCACTGGGCCTGGGCATGGGCGTGCCGCTGCTGGTGCTGGGCACCGTCGGCGCGCGCTACCTGCCGCGTCCCGGTCCGTGGATGGACCGGGTCAAGGCCGGCTTCGGCTTCGTGTTGCTGGCCACCGCTGCGTGGATGGCCGCGCGGGTCGTGCCCGAACCGGTGGTGCTGCTGCTCTGGGGCGGCCTGCTGGTGGGACTGGCACTGGCGCTATGGCACATCGCCCTTGCGCCGCATGCCGCCGCGGCAACCGGTGCGCGCGTGCTGCTGCGGTCCGGCGCGGTGCTGGCCGGGCTCTGGGGTGGCGCGCTGGTGCTGGGCGCGGCGGCGGGCGCGACCGATCCGATGCGTCCGCTGGCGCCGGTGGCCGCCGCCCGGGCCGGCGCGCTGCCGGCGGCCCGACCGGCCTTCGAAACGATCACCGATCCGCAGGTGCTGCAGCTGCGGCTGGGCGCCGCCAGGGCCGCCGGAAAGCCGGCGCTGGTGGACTACTACGCCGACTGGTGTACCTCCTGCAAGACCCTGGAGCAGCAGGTCTTCGCCGACCCGCAGGTGCTGCAGGCGCTCCAGGGCGTGGTGCTGCTGCGGGCCGACGTCACCGCCAGCGATGCGCCCCAGCGCGCGCTGATGCAGCGCCACCAGGTGATGGGCCCACCCACCGTGCTGCTGTTCGACCGCCAGGGACTGGAGCGGCGCGATTCGCGCCTGGTCGGCGAGTTCAGCGCGGCCGACCTGCTGCAGCGCCAGCCCGCCCCCGGAAAGCCCTCATGAACCAGACGCTCCAGCTCGGCCCCCTGGCCTTCCCCTTCGCCCTGCTGCTGGCCATGGCGGCCCTGGCCCTGGGCCTGTTCGCCGGCCGCGCGCTGGGCCGGCGGACAGGCGTCGATCCCGAGCCGCTGCTGTGGCGCCTGCTGGCGGTCGGCGCGATCGCTGCGCGGCTGGCCTTCGTCCTGCAATTCCACGACGCCTATCTCAAGGCACCGCTGCAGATCCTCGACGTCCGCGACGGCGGCTGGACCCCGCTGGCGGGTTTCGCCGCGGCGGCCATCTATGCGATCGCCTGCGGGCTGCGGCGTGCGCCGCTGCGCTCGCCCCTGGCCGCGGCGCTGGGCACCGTCACCATCGTGTGGGCGGTGGGCACGCTGGTGCTGGGCGCGTTGTCCGGCGAAGTCGGGCGCCTGCCGGCGCTGCGGCTGCAGGCGCTGGACGGCCGGACCGTCGCCCTCGCCGACTTCCAGGGCAAGC
Source organism: Caenimonas terrae (assembly GCF_042655405.1). Lineage (NCBI taxonomy): Bacteria > Pseudomonadati > Pseudomonadota > Betaproteobacteria > Burkholderiales > Comamonadaceae > Caenimonas > Caenimonas terrae. Next base: position 10,800 of record NZ_JBHSMF010000002.1, read on the forward strand.
CCACGGTGCTGAACCTGTGGGCCACCTGGTGCCCGCCCTGCCGGCGCGAGATGCCGGTGCTGCTGCAGGCCCAGGGGCAGCGGCCCGAGGTGAATTTCGTGTTCCTCAACCAGGGCGAGTCCGGCCCCACCGTGCAGGCCTTCCTGGCGGCGCAAGGGCTGCCGCTGCGCAACGTGCTGCTGGACGCGCGCGGCGAGGCCGGCATCCAGCTGGGCCACCGCGCCCTGCCGACCACGCTGTTCTTCGACGCGCAGGGCCGGCTGGTCGACACCCGGGTCGGCGAGCTGTCGCCGGCCACGCTGGACCAGCGGCTGGCAGCCGCATCCCCTTCTTCCCCAACCAAGTGACCGAGCCTGCATGACCTTCCGCACCATCCTGATTTCCCGAACCATCACCGGCGCACTGCTGCTGGCCGCCGGCGCCGGCCCCGCGCTCGCGCAGGAACGCCCGGCGCCGCTGCGGGCCCTGGAAAGCCAGGGCGTCACCATCGTCGGCACCTTCCCGGCGCCCGGCGGGCTGACCGCCTGGGCCGCCTACGCCGGCACGCAGCCGGTGGCTCTCTACGCGACGCCGGACGGCAAGCACGTGATCGCCGGCTCGATGCTCGACGCCGACGGCAGGAACATCACGCACGAAGCCCTCGACAAGGCGGTGCGCGCGCCGATGGCCGCCGGCATGTGGAAGCAGCTGGAAGCCAGCAACTGGATCGCCGACGGCCAGGCCAAGGCGCCGCGCACGGTCTATGTCTTCACCGACCCGAACTGCCCCTACTGCAACAAGTTCTGGTCCGATGCCAGGCCCTGGGTCGACAGCGGCAAGGTGGTGTTGCGCCACGTCATGGTGGGCATCCTGACGCCCACCAGCAGCGCCAAGGCAGCGGCCCTGCTGGCCGACAAGGATCCGTCGGCCGCGCTCGCGGCCCACGAACGCGGGCACGCGGCGGAAAACGCGAAGATCCTCGCTGCCGGGCGGCCCAGGCCGCTGGGCGACTCGGGCGTCAAGCCGCTGGCCAGCATTCCGGCGGCAGTGCAGGCCAAGCTGGACGCCAACGAAAAGCTGATGGCGCAATGGGGCCTGCACGCAACGCCGGCCGTGATCTGGCGCGACGCCGCCGGCCTGGTGCAGATGCGCAGCGGCGCGCCCGAAGGCGCACTGGCCGCGATCTTCGGGCCGCGCTGAGCTTCCAAGACCGTGCCAAGGGGAAGCTGCGGCCGCACGCAGCGCCCCGCCGGACTAAGATTCCAGCGTCGAAGCGATGCGCACTCTGCCGAAGGACCCCGGATGAGCGACGACAAGCAACTGCTGATCCTGCTGCTGGCCTGTGCCGGACTGGCGACGCCGGCCTGGGCCCAGGACGGCAGCATCGAGCAGGGCCGCCAGCTCGCCGCCCAGGGCGCGGGTGCTGCGGTCGCCGCCTGCGCCGGTTGCCACGGCGCGCGCGGCGAGGGCGGCGCCGCCTTTCCGCGGCTGGCCGGAACCGGGCAGGCTTACCTGCAGGCCCAGCTCGAGGCCTTCGCCAGCGGCGCGCGCAAGAACCCGTTGATGCAGCCGATCGCCCAGGGCCTGACGCCGGCGCAGCGGAAGTCGGTCACTCTCTACTACAGCCAGCTGCCGCCGCCGCTGCAGGCCGTCGACGCGGCCCGGCCGACCCCTGCCGACGCCGGCGCCTGGCTGGCCACCCGCGGGCGCTGGGCCGACCAGGTGCCGGCCTGCGCGCAGTGCCACGGACCCGGCGGCAACGGCGTCGGCGCCCATTTCCCTCCGCTGGCCGGATTGCCCGCCGCCTACATCGCGGCGCAGCTGCAGGCCTGGAAGGACGGCACGCGCCCGCCCGGTCCGCTGGGACTGATGCAGGCGGTCGCCAGCAAGCTCGGGCCGGCGGATGTCGGCGCCGTCAGTTCCTATTACGCGGGCCTGGGCGCGGCGGCGGCCGGCACCGCCCCGCCCGGCGAGAAAGGCAAGGCCACGCCATGAGTTCAGCATCCACCAACTCCGGGCCATCGCGCGTCAGCGGGCTGGCCGTCTTCCTGGGCCTGATGTCGGCCCTCGTGCTGGGCGTGGTGATCGGCGGGAACATCCTGTTCGAACGGTCGCTGCGCACGGCCGCCGTGGTGAAGCCCGCTGCCACCGTCGCCGCGGCGTCCGCCCCGACTGCGGCCGCCGCGGTGCCGGCAACGGCCGGATCGGCGCCGGCGCCGGCGCGCAGCGGGCCAGGCGTCTTCCAGCCGCCGCCGGAGAGCCGCTTTCCGCAGGGCGAGTACGGCAAGGTGGTCCGGCTCGGCGAGCAGGTCTTCACCGACACCGGCAAGTTCGCCGCCCGCTACGTCGGCAACGACCTCAGCTGCGCCAACTGCCACCTCGACGCCGGCCGCAAGGCGGGCTCGGCGCCGCTGTGGGCATCGTTCATCCACTACCCGGCCTACCGCAGCAAGACCGGGCAGGTGGACACGCTGGCCTCGCGCATCCAGGGCTGTTTCCAGTACAGCATGAACGGCAAGGCGCCGCCCCAGGACGACGAGGTCATCACTGCGCTGCAGACTTATGCCTTCTGGCTGGCGACCGGTGCGCCGGTCGGCACGCCGGTGGCCGGCAGCGGCTACCCCAAGCTGAAGAAGGCGGCGCAAGCGCCGGACTACGCGCGCGGCGAGCAGGTGTATGCGCAGAACTGCGCGCTGTGCCACGGCGCCGACGGCCAGGGCCAGCGCAGCGGCGACCGCCAGGTGTTCCCGCCGCTCTGGGGCGCGCGCTCGTTCAACTGGGGCGCCGGCATGCACCAGCTGGGCAACGCGGCCGGGTTCATCCAGGCCAACATGCCGCTGGGCAAGGGCGGCACGCTGAGCGAGCAGGACGCGTGGGACGTGGCGATGTTCATGAACAGCCACGAGCGGCCGCAGGACCCGCGCTTCGCCGGCTCGGTCGCGGCGACCCGCAAGAAGTACCACGACAGCGACGACTCGATGTACGGCCTGACGGTCAACGGCCACGTGCTGGGCGGCGGCCGCTGACAGCCGCCGCGCCCCGGCGCCGGACCTAGGCCTCCCAGCTGTCGCTGGGGCTGATCGGCTGCGGCGCCGTGCGGACCCAGCCCTTCTGGGCCTGCAGGTACTTCATCGCATTCCACACGTTGTCGTCGACCAGGCCGGTGCGCTGGTCGCGCCGGCGCGTGACCGATCCGGTCACCAGATTGGTGTCCCATCCCTGGTCGATCAGCTTCTGGGCCTGGTCGAGGATCTCTTGCGTGTGTGTGGAGGATGTCACGGCGGGTGCATGCTAACACCGGTCTTTGCCAGCGCCTAATCACGCGGCAGTGGCTCGCCGGATGGCCGAATTTCGCAGTCCCTCCATCGGCTTCTTCCTACGAAGCGCATCCCTTGCCGGCCGTACCTTTGGAGCTCAACCAAAGGATTTCCATGTCTGATCCCAGCTTCCTGCTTCAAAGTTCAGCCGCCAAGGACCTGATGGAACTGGCCCGCGACCTGCAGGCCCTGGTCGACTTCCGCGCCGGCGCGCTGGAACAGCCGCTGACCGGCCTGGATTTCGACATTTCCGGCTTCGACGCCGAGCCGGCGGCCCGCGCCAACCACTGAGCCGGCCCGCCGTCGCCATGGCGCTGGACCTGCCGCGGGTGCGCGCGCTCTGCTTCGACGTCGACGGCACCATCGCCGACACCGACGACCACATCGTCGCGCAACTGGCTGCCTGCATCGCCCGGCTGCCCCTGGTCAGCGGCCGCCGTGCCGAGCGGCTGGCGCGCCAGGGCGTGATGGCGGCTGCGACGCCCGTCAACGCGGCCTACGGCCTGCTCGATCGCTTCGGCCTGGACACGCAGCTGTCGCGCCTGCGCGAGCGCATCAGCGCCTCGCGCGCCCGCGCTGCCGACCCCGCAGGCACGCGCAACATCCAGGCCGCCGACCAGGTGCCGCACGACATGATGGCCGGCGTCAAGGAGATGCTGGTGGCGCTGGCAACGTTCTATCCGATGAGCACCATTTCCACCGGCAGCGCGCCGCGGGTGGAGCGCTTCCTCGAGCACTATGGCGTGCGCAAGCTGTTCGCCGCGGTGGTCGGCTCGCAGACCACGGTGCGCATGAAGCCCTCCCCCGATCCGCTGCTCTACGCCGCTGCCGCGATGGGCGTGGAGCCGGCCGCCTGCCTGATGATCGGCGACACCACGGTGGACATCCGCACCGGCATCGCCGCCGGCGCGCAGACGGTGGGCGTGCTGTGCGGCTTCGGCACCGAGGACGAACTGGTGCGCGCCAACGCCGGCATGATCCTGCGCACCACCTCCGACCTGCTGGCGGTGCTGCACCCGGCTGCCGATGCGCTGGGCAAGACCGCCAGCCCGCAACCGGGCACGGCAAGCTGAGCCGCCGCCGGCGCACCGACGGACCGTCGCGTTTGTTGCCTCGTGTCACACCCAGGCGCGGCGGCCTGACCGATGCTGGCGGAGCAAGGAGGTGTTCCCCATGCGTGCACTCGTGGTCCTCGGCGAATTCGTCGCCTGGTGCTTCGCGATCTGGCTGTTCGTCGGGCTGGTCGGCGCATTGCGCTGGCTGGCGCCGGGCGCCGAGCCGGGCCCGGACGCCTGGCTGGCGCTCGCCCTCAAGCTGGCCGGGCTGGTCGTCTTCGTCGCGGCCTGGGCCCTGACGGCGCGGCGCGGCGACAGCGCCAACCAGTCGGCCGATGCGCTGACCTGAAACGCGGCTCAGCCGGCCGGTCAGCGCGCCGGCCGGCGCGCCGGGCCGGTGACCCAGATCTCGCGCAGCTGGTCCTGCTTGCGCCCGTCGTCCCTGACCGTCCTGAAGCGGACCTGCATGCCGGGCTCGAGGCTGGTCCACTGGCCGGAGACCTTGCTGGCCTGCCAGTGGATCTGCATGGAACCGGTCGGCACTGCATAGTGCACACCTTCGATCACGATGGCCTTGCCGGCCCGGTCGACCGCTTCGATGGTGCCGCCGCGCTCCACCGCGAGGGATGCCGATGCGGTGGAGCGGCCCGAAGCGGTTGCCTCGGTGGGCCGCACCGCCAGCGCCAGCGGCGCGGCGGTCGCCAGCAACGCGCACACCGCAAGCCGGCCGATCATGTCATTCATCCTGGAGTCCTCCGGGGGTTGCCCATCGCGGGCATCAGTTGATCAACTCGCGCCACGAGATGCGGCGCGGGGTCGAGCCGGGCGCGTTGACCGGCACGTCCTGCTTCACGGTCTGGGCGTCGGAGGTGCGCACCAGCGACACCACCTTGCCGCTGGGCAGCTGGATCAGCACCGGGCGGCTGCCCAGCGCGTTGGCCAGGAAGGTTCCGGACCAGGCCACCGTCGTGTTGTCCACGACCCCGCCGGTCTTGACGTTGATGAAGTATTCCCAGCTGCTGCCGCCCGGCTGGCAGACCGTGGAGCTGGGAATGTTGGTGGTGAACACCAGTGCGCTCAGCGCCACTGCCGGATCGGTGGTCAGCCGCTCGCCGGTGCTGGGCAGATCGATGTACCAGCCGTTCTTGGTGGCGTAGTCCACCGTGTTGCTCGACATCGTGCGGGTGGACCCGCTGGTGGTGATGGTCTGCTGCTGCAGGCTGGCGCGCAGCGGATCGGGCAGCGCCGTCTGCGTGTCGTGCAGGCCGTACATCGTCTGGGTCTGGCTGGACGCCACGTTGGCATTGGTGGCCCCGGGGATGTCGGTTCCGCCCAGGTATTCGCCGGTGCCGACGAACACCATCCGCATGTTGTTGACCAGCGTCAGTTCCGGCGCGGTCGTCACCGGCTGGACCCGGCTGGAGCCATCCTTGAGCGTCGCGAATTTCGCCACGCCCCAGCCGTTGGTGTTGTTGCCGGTCAGGTCGAAGCGCCACAGGTTGCCCTTGAGGTCGCCGCCATAGACATAGTCGACGGTGTTGTCGATGTCGCCGTTGGCGACATAGCCGCTGATTTGCGCGAGGCCGCACGGGTTGGACACCGGTGTGGTGGCGCAACTGGCGGTCGAGATGTCCTTGATCAGGTCGCCGGTCTTCGGGTTGAGCACGAACATGTGGCCCAGGCCGTCGCCTCCGCTGTCGCCGGTGTTGGTACCGTTGTTGTAGCCCGACGTGACCAGCACCACCCAGCCGGCCGCCGCGGTCTTGACGATGATGGGCTTGCCGAACGAATAGCCCATGTTCAACTTGGCGGCCGTGCGGGCCGTGCTGCTGACGACGCTGTTCGGGAACTCCCACAGCACCTTGTTCTTGGCGTCGACCTCGCTGCTGGCATTGGGCGTGGTGACGTCCAGCGCGTAGTAGCCGCGGCCGCCCTTGCCCAGGCCGCCAACCAGGATGGTGTGCCAGTCCGATGTGTAGTTGTTGCTGCCGTCGTTGCCGAAGTCGACGTCGCCCGGCACCGGCGTCCCGTCCACGTAGTACTGGTGGGTGAAGCCCGGCTTCTGGCTGAGGTTGTTCAGGTTGCCCATCACCAGGTTGGGCACGTAGGCCCAGGACTCGGCGCCGGTGGTGGCGACGAAGGCGTGCAGCATGCCGTCGTTGGAGCCCTGGAACAGCATCCGCGTGCGGCCGGCATTGGCGGTCTTGAAGGCGCTGTAGCCCTGGTCGGCATAGCTCGCATTGGGTGCCCGCACCAGCACCGGCTCGCTGTTGATGATGTCGCCCAGCAGGTGGGCGCGTGCGCGGTAGGTGCCGGCGGTTTCGCCAGAGCGGTCGCCGCGCAGGTAGGCCACCACCGCCGCGCCATCGGTCCCGGACGGGGAGTTGAGCAGGGTCTGCTGCGACACGCTGAGCGTCGTCGAGGTGCTGGCCGTGGTCGGCTGGAACTGCAGGCCGCAGGCCGTGCCGCAGGCGCCGGCGGCAGCGGTGGAGGTGACGATGAAGCGCGACGCCGCGGTCTTGGCGTCGAGCTGGATGGCGGCCGAGCCGGCGGTCCACAGGGACGCCGTCGAGGGCACGCCGGTATTCACATCGATCGCCGACGCATTGATGTCGCCGCTCCAGGTACCGGAGTTGTAGCTGGAGGCATACGACGCGTTGTCGGTGGAAGTGACGTGCGCGTTGGCGACGGCGACGGCCGCCGCGGCGCCGACCTTTGCGGTGATGTCGTCGGAGATCCGGACGATGGCATTCTGGAACGCGGTGGCATCCGATGCCTGCAGCGCACCGTCGGTCCCGCCGTTGTAGGCCATGGCATTCATCACCGACAGCGCCTGCGCGTTGGCGACGGTGTCGCCCAGGGCCACGACGTAGGTCTGGACGTCGAACTTGCCAGTCACGGCGCCGGTGCCGTCCTTGTTGATCGAGCTCACGCCGCTGACCGGCGTCGTGCGCAGCGAGGAAATGGCCGAAATGGTGTCGGTGGCCGCGACGCCGAACGAGCCGCTGGTGCAGGAATTGCTGGCTGTGCTCCAGGCGCAGCTGTTGGCCCGGTCCGTCGCCGAATACAGGTTCCCGCTGGTGTCGCCGGTGGGCAGGCCGTCGGTGACGAGCATGACGAAATTCTGCTGGCAGGTCTGGGCGATGGGGGTGGCCTTGCCCGACAGGCTGCCCGAGAAATAGGACCTTGCCGTGCCGAGCGTGCCCTTGAGCGTGGTGAAGACGGCGCCGTTCTTGAGTTCGCCGGTCCCGGTCGACTCGCTGGCGAGCAGGTTCTGGAGGTTGTTGTAGTGCGCCGTCGAATCGGCAAGCACCGCTTCGTTGAGCTTGCCGTAGCCGGTGACATCGGAGATGTAGCCCCAGCCCCGCGGCAGGTAGAGCGAGCGTGAGATGTTGTTGGGCAAGCTGGTGCCGGAGTTGTTCGGCAGGAACCCGGCATCGGTCGGTGTCAGCGTGCTGCTGAAGATCGACGAGGAGAAGTCGGCCGGATCGCTCCACGTCGTGACATTCAGGTCATGCGAACCGAACCAGTCGTAACGGGTATTGGAACCGGTATTCGCGGCGGGCGCCCACATCTGGTTGTAGTTCGGGACTCCGCTGGACGAATAGCTGCCGTAATAAAGCACGTCGACGATGTTGGAGTCGTCCGAGCTGTAGTTGAACGTGACGTATTCGGCGCCAGGCCACGGCTGCGGGTTGGCGATGCAGCGGCGGCCGCCGGCCGTCGACGTGCCGGCGACTGCCGGCGCCCCATTGAAGGTGCCTGCAACGTAGCCGGTGCAATTGCCGGTGAAGACCATGCCGGTGTCGCTGCCCAGGTAGTACGCATAGGTGCTCCTGAGGTCCGGCGGATCCTTGGACATCTCATAGCTCATCAAGCCCCAGTTGAAGGCCATGCGGTAGCCGGAAATCGCATTGCGCATCACCGAGCGGCCGATGTTGCCGCGGGTGTTCGGGTTGTTGCCGGAGACCATGACGCCGTTCATGTAGGCGTCCATCGACTCCGAGTTGTCGTAGATCACCAGCACGTTGGGCGTGACCATGTTCGACACCGCCATCGGCACGTTTGCGATGTCGGTCGAGCCCGCGAAGGCGCCGTTGACGGACAGCAGGCCGGCGGCGACGACGGTTCGGCGGAATTGCGATCTGCTGGCTTTCATGCCGTGGCTCCTGTGGAGTGGTCAGCGCGCATAGGTCGTCTGCACGATGCTCTGGGAATTGCGTGGCCCGACCACGCGGACGGTGACGCGGTAATAGACCTGGCTGGCGGAGCTGAAGGAGACTGCGCCGGCCTTCTTGCTGCCGACCGAGGTGCCGGTGAGGTTCATGCACTTGTTGGCGACATCGGTGACCGGGGTCGGGCCGTCGCACAGCCGGTCCACCACGTACTGCACGGCGTAGCTGGAGTCGACCGTGTCGCTGGGGACGGTGGCCCAGTCGATCACGGTGGGCACCCCGGCCGCCGTCACCGCCGTCTGGATGGTCGGGTAGTAGTTGCAGGCGCCGGAGGCGCAACCGGCCGGATAGGCGGCGTCCGGCGAGCTGGTGGCGACCGTGGCCAGCGTGGTCAGCGCAGTCTCGACGCCGACGTCGGTGGCGTGCAGCGAGGCCTCGCGAAATGCCAGATTGCCCGAGATGACGTTGCTGGTGTCGGCCGAGCGCATCAGCGCCAGGCCGGCCAGCGTCATGGCCACCAGGGCGATCAGCGCGATGATCAGGGAGACGCCGCGCTGGCCGCGGCCGCGCAGGCCAAAGCTCGGGGACCTGTTCATACGCCCGCCCAGATCACGTTGCGCAGCGGGATGATGGTCTTGTAGATCCGGTAGCGGTATCTCTTCCAGTTGGCGTCGGCGCTCAGGTTGAGCACCGGCTCGGCGTCGGACCAGACGCACGGGCCGTTGGCGTTGACCACCGTGCCGGTGCTGTCCTTGCACGGCAGCGTCACGTCGCTGGCCTCGCGCTTGGAGCTGCGCGCCACGATCACCAGCCGCACCGCCTTGATCCGCTTGACCTTGGCCGAATTGAGCGTGTCCCAGCCGGTGGCGGCAGTGGCGTTGACCCACGCGTTGACATTCTGGCTGCCGGCGTTCGCGATGCCGTATTGCGCCTGCAGGTTCACGATGTCCGCGGCCAGCGTCGAAGTGGTGGATGCCAGCGGGGTGGAGTTGTCGGTCAGCGTGAGCTGCGACACCGAATTGACCGCATAGGTGTGGGAAATGAGCTGGCCGATCTTCATCACCTTGGCGCCTGAGGAATACGCCGGCCAGCCGTTGGTCGTCTGGTAGGAGGTCGACGGGTTGTTGGTGACGGTGGCGCCGGGGTTGTGCTGCAGCTTCATCGCGGCGCCCTGTACCTGGGTGACCAGCATCACGGTGCACTTGCCGGTGGCGCTGTCGATCGCCAGCACCGTGTCGCCGTCGGCGAAGCCGGTGGTGGCGCTGATGTTGAGCTCGGAGGAGGAGGACGGCATCGGCTGGGTGATGGAGGCCGGGATGGCGCCCAGCAGGTCGGCCGAGCGCTTGACCGTCAGCTGGTCGGAGCCGGTGCCGCCGTCGATGATCTGCACCGGGATCATCGACATGCCGCCGCCGACGTAGGCGGGGATCGGCGACACCACGGTGCCGCCCGATTCGTAGTAGCTGTACACGGTGGTGCAGTCGAAGGCCGCCGAGTCGGTCAGCCCGGCGCCGGCGTTGCGCAGGTCCTGTTCCAGCTCCGTCAGCGCCAGCAGGCCGTTGACCTGCGCCGACGAGCTGCTGATGGTGCGCTGCTTCTGGCCCTCGAAGGCGCCCCACACCTGGGTGACGACCAGCGTGATCATCAGCCCCAGGGCCAGGCCCACCATGGTCTCGATCAGGCTGACCCCGCGCTGGAGCCGCGCCCGGCGCGGATGCAATTGCATGGAACGCTCTCTCATGGGTTGATCTGCGCCGTCACCGCGAAGTTGTGGCTGCCGGTTTCCGTCGGGCTCTTCCAGCACACCGTGACCTTCACCTGCTTGGTGCTGCCGACGTTGCTGACCACGATCTGGGTCTTGTTGGCGGCCGAGCCGGGCAGCAGGTCGGTGACCTGCGTCACCCATGCGGTCACCGGCGTCACCCAGGGCGAGGCGTCGGCCGAGGCCGACCCGGTGAACGCGCACAGCGGGCCGCCGGCATAGTGGCTGTAGCGGTCGAGGTTGGAGCGGTCGGTCCACATCTGGGCCACGATCTGGTTGGCCAGATACGAGGCGTCGGAGCGGTACTTGGCGTCGATGCTGTTCTTGATCGACACCGCCTGCAGCGCCACCAGGGCCAGCACGCCGATCGAGAACAGCAGGATGGCGAACAGCGCTTCCAGCAGCACCGAGCCGCCCTGGGATCGTTTCATTGCAGCCGCCATACCGTCAGCATCCCGTCGACGAGCCGCTGGGGGCGCCCGGATCGCAAAGCCGGATCGCCCCGCCGCTGGAGATGGTGATGCGAAGTTCCCTGGACGACGCCGCCGGGATCAGCGAGACCGGCACGTCGGCATCGATCTGGCTGATGGTGCTGCTCGCGTCCGTATTGGGCTTGACCCGGCCCAGCCCGTCGAAGGTGACCTTGGTCGCATCGGTGGGCGTCGCCACCATGGTGACGGAAGGCGAGCCGTCCGCGGAGGTCCGCGACTGGACCGCCACGCTGCCGCTCTCCACCGTGACGTCCCAGCTGCTGTTGGCGCCCTTGATGAACATGACCCGCTGGTTGCGGCGGATCGCCTCCACCCGGGCCAGCTGCAGGCCGTCGAAGCTCGCCTGCGCCGCGGTCCGGATCTGGGCGTTGGCCAGCATCACCTTGAACGACGGCGCGGCCAGCGCCGCCAGGATCGCGACGATCGCGATCGTGATCAGCAGCTCGATCAGCGTGAAGCCACGCTGGATCAGCATTCGCTGCCCCGGATCACCCAGCAGGTCTTGGTGACCGCGGCGCCCTTGAAGCTGGTGGTTGCCTTGGCATTGGCTTCGTTGATCGTGTAGACGTAGTCGCCGGCGGTGCGACCGACCGCGCCGGCGATGCTGGTGGCGGTGGCCGTGAAGCTCACCGTCGGCGTGGTCGAACCCACGGTGCAGGAGTAAGTGAAGTAGGAGCTGGCCGCCACGCTGACCGGACAGGCCGTGCTGGCGGTGCCGTAGTTGCGGTTGTCCTGGAAATACTGCTCCATCTTGACGCGGTAGTCGCCCAGCGCCGCCAGCGCATCGGTGATCTTGCCGCGGTTCGAATAGCTGGTGTAGGCCGGCAGCGCGACGGCGGCAAGGATGCCGACCACCGCGACGGTGACCATCAGCTCGATCAGCGTGAATCCCTCAACGTGTTTCATTTTTCTTTTTCTACTTTGTTTGCGCGTAAAACGTCGGTTTACGCGTTGGGTGAACCTGTTTTCTGATCGGATTCTGACGGGTCGCACCGTGCAAGCACAACGCCTGGCTGCGAACGATGTATCTCTTTTGCGACTTTGTTGTTCAATGAATACTTTTGCCTTTACTCTTTTTGGATTAGTCGTTTGCCGCTCGCGGTCCGGCGTGAGCCGAGCGCGTTGGCATCGCGAGGCAATACTTCTGTTTGGCAGCCGCGCCATCTTTTTCAACTTCGGCGCTGCTGTGGCGGCGATGCCGCATCTCATCACGTTGAACGAGACGGCCGCTGTTGGCGGCCTTTACACTCGCTTGCCTTGAGGCTGAGCAGTACGGACCTTTTCTTTCCCCATCCATGACCGGCAATATCTCAGTGGTCCTGGTGGAGGACAACCCGCTGCACGCGCAGCGCTATCGGGACAACCTCGCCCTCGATCCCCTCCTGGGCCTGGTCGGCGAGTTCGCGCTGGCCGCCGATGCCATCGCCGGCATCGAGGCGCTGGCCCCCGATGTCGTGCTGGTGGACCTGGGCCTGCCGGACGGCAACGGCCTGGATGTGGTGCGCCACGTGCGCACGCACCTGCCGCAGGCGGCAGTGATGGTGGTGTCGATCTTCGGCGACGAGCCCAGCCTGCTGGCGGCGATCGAGGCCGGCGCCACCGGCTACCTGCTCAAGGACACCGGCGCCAGCGACTTCAACCAGAACATCCATGCGCTGCGCGCCGGCGGATCGCCGATCAGCCCCTCGCTGGCCAGGCACCTGCTGCGCCGGCTGCAGACGCCGGTGCCCAAGGCGCCTGCGGTGTCCCCGCTGTCCAGGCGCGAGACGGCCATCCTGGACGCCATCGCCCAGGGCAGCAGCGTCGTCGAAATCGGCGCGCTGCTGCACATCTCGCCGCTCACCGTGAAGACCCACGTGCAGAACATCTACCGCAAGCTGGAAGCCCGCTCGCGCCAGCATGCGGTGTACCTGGCGCGCAGCCGGGGCCTGCTGAGCCCGTGAAGCGGGCCGCACAGTTCCTGGTCCTGCTGCTGGGGGTCGCGCTGGTCCTCGCCCTGGTGCGGCCGCATCCGCATCAGCAGCCGGAGCCCGGCACGCTGGTGGTCGGCAGCGCCGTGTTCCTCAAGTCCGATGAAGCCACGCCACCGGCCGACGGTGCGCCATGGGTGCCGCGGTCGCTGCCGGACAACTGGCGCACCAGCAATCCCGGGCTGTCGGGATACGGCTGGTACCGCAGCTCGTTCCTGCTGCCGCAGGCGCCCGCCACGCCGTGGGCCGCCTACCTGCCGATCGTCGGCACCACCTACCAGCTGCTGGTCAACGGCGTGGAGGTCGGCAACGGCGGCGGCATGAGCGGCACCGTCGTCCGCAACATGGGCGTGCCGCGGCTGGACCCGATCGAGGCGCACCTGCTGCACGCCGGCGAGAACCGCCTCGAGCTGCGGCTGCGGGTGGCGCCCAACCTGCGCGGCGGGTTGGGTCCGCTGACGCTGGGGCCGCGCAGCCTGGTCGAGCCGCTGTACGACGCCGACTATTTCTGGCGCGTGACGCTGCCGCGCTCGCTCAACATCGCGCTGATCTTCGCCGGCCTGCTGGTGCTGCTGCTGTGGCTGCGGCGGCCGGCCGAAACGATCCACGGCTGCTTCGCGGCGCTGGCCATCGTCTGGTCGATCCGCAATTTCCACTACACGGTGTCGCCCAGCTGGGTGCCCTCCGGCCTGTGGGAAGCGTACGTCCTGGACAGCCTGGCGGTGGTGATGCTGCTGCTGTGGCTGTTCGTCCTGCGCCTGACCGGCCGCCGGCATCCGCGGCTCGAGCGCTGGGTGGTGCGCGGCTGCATGGCGGCCATCGCCGTGGCCGGCGCCCTGGCGCTGCTCGCTCCACAGGCCGCCAGCGCGATCCGCATCCCCTGGTACCTGCTGTGCGCCGCGCTCGGCGCCTGGACCATCGCCATCCTGGTGGACTTCCTGCGCCGCAGCGCCAACCGCGATCGCATCGGGGTCTGGGCGATCCTGGGCGCCGCGCTGGTCACGCTGGCGCTGGGCCTGTCGGACCTGGCGGTGTCGGCCCAGCTGCTGCCTTTCGGTCCGGCCGCGCGCATGGCCTACGGCGCCCCGGTGCTGCTGTGCGCCCTGGTCTTTGCGCTGGCGGAAAGCTACTTCCGCACCTACGACCAGGTGCGCTCGCTCAACGCCGACCTCGAGCGGCGGGTCGGCGAGCGCGCGCTGGAGCTGCAGCGCACCCACCAGCGCGTGCGTTCGCTGGAGCGTGTCACCACGCTGGCCGGCGAGCGCGAGCGGCTGATGCGCGACATGCACGACGGCATCGGCTCCCAGCTGATGACCACCCTGGACGCGGTGGAGCACGGCGGCGCCGGCGGCGACCAGGTGGCAGCGATGCTGCGCGACTGCATCGACGACCTGCGGCTGATGATCGATTCGCTGGAGCCGGACGACGAGTCGCTGCTGGTGGCGCTGGCCAACCTGCGCTACCGGCTGGAGCCGCGGCTGGCCGCCGCCGGCATCGCGCTGGACTGGCAGGCCCAGCGCGAGATCGGTCTGCCGGCGCCGGGCAGCGTGCTGCAGGTGCTGCGGATCGTGCAGGAGGCAGTGACCAACGTGCTGCGCCACGCCGGCGCCTCGCGGCTGCACGTGCGCGCCCGCGCCGAGGCCGGCGAACTGGTGCTGGAAGTGAAGGACGACGGCCGCGGCATCGGGCCCGCGGCGCCCACCGACGCCGGCGCAGCGCGCGCCGGCCGCGGCCTGCACAACATGCGCAACCGCGCCGCGCAGCTCGGCGGGACGCTGCGGATCGACAGCACCGCCGCCGGCACCGTGCTGACCCTGCGCGTGCCGATGCCGTCCCAGCACCCATGAGCACCGCGAATACTCTCAACAGAGTATGGGCAGCCCGGGAGCGGGCCCATACCCTTGGGCGCGCCTGACGCATCTCCCGCCATGACCCTTTATCGCCCCGCCATCCTGCTGCACGGTGCCCTCGCGGCGGCGGCCTTCATCATCACGCTGGCCTCGTCCGCCCGGGGAGACCACGTGCCGCCGCCGGAGCCGCCCGCACAACGCCCGCCGGCCGCCGTCTACGGCAGCGACGCGCTGGCGCACGCGGAGGCCGTGTACCGGACCATGCGTTATGCCCAGGCCGAAGATGCCTTGCGCTGCGCCGGCTTCGCCAACGTCGGCCCGACCCGCGGCCTGCCGCTGCTGGTGGCCGGCAAGGACTATGAAGTGGTGCCGCATCCGGCCGTCAGGCATGCCGCCGAGGTCGACCTGCAGTCCCACGGCAGCAGCGGCGCCGGCCTGTGCGCGTACCTGCAGCAGCCTGCTGTCAGGAACTGGTACCGGGAACGCTTCGCGCTCTGAGATGGCGGCCGGCGCCGGCGCCCGACTGCGGAAACTGGTCACGGAACAGCGTTGTTTTACCGCGCCGGCCGGAACTTCGCGTCAGGCGCTCCGTCTACACTGGCCCCACCGCTCAGCAGCGGACCCCCAAAAGCTCCAGGAGCCGCAGTGAAATACCGGTTTTTCAAGGCGGCAACGCTTGCATTCGTCACCGCCCTTGTCGCCGCCTGCGGCGGTGGCGGCGATTCCACGGCACCCTCATCCGGCACGGCCGCCGCCAGCGTGGTGGAACTGCCGGCGCAGCTGGCGCAGGTCCCGGCCTACCAGCCTCCCGCCGCGTCGCTCAGCCTGCAGCGGGCAGTCGGCGTGGTGGCGGCCAACCGTCCGGCCCCCACGCTCGTGCGGCTTTCGCGGCTGGATCCGGCGCTGGCGGCACCGGGCAAGCTGCTGGCCGGCCGGCCGCTGCAGATCGGCGCCGGCCGCGAGGTGGCGGCGACGGCCGACCTGCAGCGGATGCGCACCGCGCTGCAGTTCAAGCCCGGCGTCGGCGGCGCCGGCCCGACCGCCGCGGTGAGCTTCACGTCCGCCGGCGCGGCCGCCCTGCGGCTGGGCCTGCGGGTGATCGACCTGCCGGCGGCGGCGCGGGTGCGCGGTTATGCGCAGGGCGGCGCCACCGCCTTCGACCTGGCGGGCAGCGACATCCTGGCCGTGATCGCGCGCAACCGCGATGCCGGCGACGTCAGCGACAGCGGCCGGACGTTCTGGACGCCGGCGATCGACAGCGAGGAAGTGACGCTGGAGATCGCCCTGCCCCCGGGCACGTCGCCCGACTCCGTGCGGGTGTTCGTGCCCATGCTGTCCCACGTCAGCGTCAAGAGCACCGAACTGGCCAACCTGCTGATCGGCCAGTCGGGCAGCTGCGAGATCGACGTCAACTGCGCCAGCGACGTCGCACCGCAGAGCGCGGCGACCGCCCGGATGGTGTTCGTCGACAGCGGCTACAGCTTCGCCTGCACCGGCACGCTGCTCAACGACTCGCAGTTCAGCGGCACGCCCTACTTCCTGTCGGCCAACCACTGCATCTCGACGCAGACGGCTGCCTCCACGCTCAACACCTACTGGTTCTACCGCTCGGCGTCGTGCAATGTGCTGGCGCTGGACCCGTCGGCGACGCAGCTCAATGGCGGCGCCACGCTGCTGTATGCCAGCACGGCCACGGACACCTCGTTCATGCGCCTGAACCAGCCGCCGCCGGCCAATGCGGTGTTCGCCGGCTGGTCGTCGTCGCCGCCGCAGTTCGGGCAGGAGCTGATCGGCGTCCACCATCCGCGCGGCGACCTGCAGAAGGTCGCCCGGGGCTCCCTGGCCGCGTTCCTCAGCTGCTCGGTCGGCGTCAACGACACGTTCAACTGCGCCGAGGCCTCGGCCAGCAACTCCAACTACCTCGATGCGCAATGGTCGCAGGGCACCGTCGAATCGGGCAGCAGCGGCTCGGGCCTGTTCACCACCATCAACGGCAGCCGCTATCTGGTGGGCCAGCTCAAGGGCGGCAGCGCCAGCTGCCAGGATCCGACCGGGCTGAACGCCTACGGCCGCTTCGACATCGCCTACACCGCGGGGCTGAACCGCTGGCTCAGTCCGGGCCAGAGCGTCTCCGGCCAGCAGCAGTCGGGCATCCTGGCGGCGTCGACGCCGCGGATCCCGATCCATCGCTTCTTCAACACGGTGACGGGCGCCCACTTCTTCACGCCGTCCGCGGGCGAGCGCGACTACGTGATCGCGACCTATCCGCAGTTCAGGTACGAGGGCGTGGGCTTCTATGCCTATCAACAGCAGGTCGTGGGATCGCAGCCGGTGTTCCGCCTGTACAACCGGGTCACCGGGATCCACTTCTTCACGATGTCCGTGGCGGAGCACGACATCGTGGTGAAGGACCCGTCGTGGAACGACGAGGGCATCGCCTGGTACGCGCAGTCGGGCAGCGGCGGCACTGCCAGCGCGGTCTTCCGCTTCAACAACGCCACCACGGCCGCGCATTTCTACACCATCAGCCAGGGCGAGCGCGACTTCGTGATCAAGACCTACCCGGTCTTCACCTACGAAGGCGTCGCCTACTACGCGTGGACCACGCAGTAACTACTGCTTGGCCATTCCCAGCTGCTGGATCACCGTGCCCCAGCGGTCGTAGGTGACGCGGGTGAGCTTGGCGAAGTCCTCCGGGCTCATGGCGCCGGCCTCGTAGCCGCCCTTGCGGTAGAACTCCTTGACGTCGGGCATCGCCAGCACCTTGGCAATGCCGTCGTGCAGCGTCTTGACCACCGCCGGCGGCATCTTCGCCGGGCCGTAGAAGCCCAGCCAGCTGGGCAGATCCAGCCCGGTCACGCCCTGTTCGGCCAGGGTGGGCACCTCGGGCATCGCCGCGATGCGCGAATCCGAGGCGATGGCGATGATCCTGGCCTTGCCGCCGCTGGCGGTGATGATGGCCGACGCGGCCGAGTCGAAGAACAGCTGCACCCGCCCGCCGATCAGGTCCTTGGCGGCGTCCGAGCCGCCCTTGTACGGCACGTGCACTGCCTCGGTCCCGGTCTTCTTCAGGAACATCTCGCCGTAGATGTGCGACGAGGTGCCGGCGCCGAAGGTGGCGTAGCTCACCTTGCCGGCATTGGCCTTCATGTACGCCACCAGTTCCTTGACGTTGCTGGCCGGCACCTCGCCGCTGACCATCAGCACCAGCGGACCGCGCCCGCCCAGCGTGATCGGCGTGAAGTCCTTGAACGGGTCGTACGGCACGTTGGCCAGCGTGTGCGGGTTCTGCGCCATGGTCGACGACGGCGCGTACAGCACGGTGTAGCCGTCCGGCGCCGAGCGCGCGACCTCGCTGGCGCCCAGCATGGTGCTGGCGCCGCCGCGGTTGTCCACGATCACCGTGGTGCCCAGCAGCTCGCCGAGTTTCTGCGAGACGATCCGCGCCTGCGCGTCGGTGCCGCCACCGGCCGGAAAGGGCACCACGATGCGGATCGGCTTGCCGCCCTTGACCGGGAACTCCTGTTGCGCGAACGCCTGCGGCGCGGCGGCCAGCAGCGCGGCGCTGCCTGCCAGGGCGGCGAAAGCCCGCCGGGACATGTGGGATGCACCCATGGCTAGTCTCCAAATTGAATGAATCGTGGACTATCGGATCAGAATTACTCCTTCTGAGATCGGGTTTACCCTAGTTTCAGGGCTATTTATTGACTTTATGGACAACTCGTCCAAAATACGACCCTCGCCAGCCACCAAGAAGCCGAGCATGAAAACCGTCCAGCGTACCGACGAGCGCATCCTGTCGTCCGACATCTTCGACCGCGACAACAAGGTGCAGCGGCCCGACCACGGCCAGTGGGCCGAGCCCGGCCGCGAGATCCCCATCTACCACCGCTGCCAGGTGCTGGTGGTGGGCGGCGGTCCTTCGGGCACCGCCGCCGCTGCCGCCGCCGCGAAGCAGGGCGCCGACGTCGCGCTGCTGGAGCGCTACAACCACCTGGGCGGTCTATCGACGGGCGGGCTGGTGATCTGGATCGACCGCATGACCGACTGGGAAGGCAAGCTGGTGATCCGCGGCTTCGCCGAAGAACTGTTCGACCGCCTGCCGCAGGACGCGATCGCCGGCCCGGTGCGCGAAGACTGGGGCTCGCAGGATCCGGCCAAGGCGGCGCACTGGTCGCAGCGCACCGCCGCTTACCACGGCGTCGTCACCTGGTCGCCCACCATCGATCCGGAACGCCTCAAGCTGCTGTCGCAGGAAATCGTGCTGGAGCGCAAGGTCAAGCTGATCTACCACTCCTGGGCCGCGGTCCCGATCGTCGAAGGCGGCAAGGTCAAGGGCGTGGTGTTCGAGAGCAAGGAAGGCCGCATGGCCATCATGGCCGACGTGGTGGTGGATGCCACCGGCGACGGCGACCTGTTCGCCCGCGCCGGCGCCGCCTTCGTCAACGACATCGAGGAGGCGGACGTGCACCATTGCATGAACACCTCCTGGCTGTTCGGCGGCGTCGACATGACCAGGTGGATCGCCTTCAAGGCCGGCCAGCCCGAGCAGTTCAGCGCCTTCATGGCCAGGGGCCGCGAGGAATGCGGCCTGTTCGAGCGGCCTTTCGTCTCCTGGCGCAACGACGTGGCGCTGTTCATGGGGCCGCGGCAATCGGGCTATTCGGCGCTGGACGTCGACGACCTCACCGCGGTGGAAGTGCGCTCGCACCGCGCGATGGCCGCCCACCTGGATTTCTTCAAGGCGCATGCGCCCGGCTTCGAGGACGCCTTCCTGATGCTGAGCGCGCCGCAGATCGGCGTGCGCCATGCGCGGCGCCTGACCGGCGTCGGCGCGGTGCTGCGCAGCCAGTGGCCGGTCGGCCTGCCGCTGCCGGACGAGATCGGCGTGTCGCCGGCCGTGTCGCCCAAGTTCCCCAACATCTCCATTCCCTACGGCGCGCTGGTGCCGGAGCAGCTCGACGGCCTGCTGGCCTGCGGGCGCCACATCTCCTGCGACCGCAACTCGCACGGCTTCATGCGCGAGATCCCGCAATGCTGGATCACCGGCCAGGCCGCCGGCGTCGCGGCGGCCCTGGCGGCGCAGGGCGGCATCGATGCACGCGACGTTGACATCGCGCAACTGCAGGCAGCCTTGCTGGCGCAGGGCGTCTACCTGCGGCCGGGCGCACCGGCGGCCGCCGCCACGCAAGCAGTCCATGCAAGCGTCGCAGCCTGAACCCGCGGCCGAAGCGGCCGAGGCGCGCTCGGACACGGTGAGCGCGCTGGAGCGCGGCATCTCGGTGCTGCGCTGCTTCAGCCAGGACAAGCCGGTGCTGGGCTACGCCGACATCGCCAAGATGACCGGCATCCCGCGCCCCACGGTCAACCGCCTGGTGGCGACGCTCGCCGCCACCGGCATGCTCAAGCCGGCGGCATCGTCGGACCGCTTCACGCTCGGCCCGGCCGTGATCTCGCTGGCGCGGGTGTTCCTGGTCAGCCTGGACGTGCGCGCCGTGGCCCGGCCCAAGATGATGGCGATGGCCGAGGACCTGGGCTGCTCGGTCTACCTGGCGGTGCGCGACGGCATGGAGATGGTGCTGATCGAGGCCTGCCGCCCCAACTCCTCGATCCTGTCGCCGCGGCTGGACGTCGGCTCGCGCGCGCCGCTGCCCACGTCGGCGCTGGGGCGCGCCTACCTGGCGGCGCTCGACGACGGCAAGCGCGCCCAGCTGGTCGACTCGCTGCGGCTGATGCGCGGGCCGGAATGGGACCGGGTCGGCCCCGGCATGCAGCGCGCCATCGACGAGGCGCAGCGCCTGGGCTACTGCCTGTCGCTGGGCGAGTTCCACCACGAGATCAACTCGGTGTCGGTGCCGCTGGTCGGCCCCGGCGACGAGATCATGGCGCTGAACTGCGGCGGCGCCGCCTTCATGTTCACCGAGCAGCGGCTGCGCGAGGAGTTCGCGCCGCGGCTGATGGCGATCGCACGCGACATCGCGCACGACATCGGCGGCCACGTGCCGGCCACGCGCGCGCAGCAGGCCACCGCCTGAGACAAGGACCCGAGATGCAACTGACCGACCACGAAAAAGCAATGCGCGACGGCGACGAAGGCGAGGCCACCGCCAAGGCGATGGACCTGCTGGTGCGCTACGGCGAGGCGCTGGGCGCCGAACGCCTGGTGGAGACGCACAACGTCTGCGCCACCATCACGGCGACCACTCCCTTCCAGCGCGACATCGCGCTCAAGGGCGGCGGCATGGACGCGGTGTTCTCCGAGTTCAGCCTGGACAGCCAGCAGGTGGTGAAGATCCCGAAGTTCAAGACCTTCACCAGCCACCTTCAGCTCGGGTTCGATCCGAACCAGCCGGAGAAATTCGGGCTGTCGGAAGAGACGGTCACGTTCTACAACAAGAGCGAGAAGCATGCCGCCGGCCTGGGCGCGCAGATCATGAACACCTGCACGCCCTACCAGGTGGGCAACATCCCGACCCGCGGCGAGCACTGCGCGTGGATGGAATCGTCGGCCGTCGTCTATTGCAACTCGGTGCTGGGCGGCCGCACCAACACCGAGGGCCGCGAGAGCTGCGGCGCCGCGATGCTGACCGGCCGCATCCCGGACTGGGGCTACCACCGCGACGAGCCGCGCCGCGCCAGCCACATCATCGAGCTGGACATCGAGGTGGAGTCGGTGCAGGACTGGGGCCTGCTCGGCTACTTCATGGGCGACCTGGTGCAGGAGCGCGTGCCCGTCGTCAACAGCCGGCACGGCATCAGGAAGGTGCCCAACCTGCCGCGGCTGAAGCATTTCGGCGCCGCCGCGTCGTCGTCGGGCGGCGTGGAGATGTACCACATCGTCGGCGTCACGCCGGAGGCGCTGACGCTGGAGCAGGCGCTCGGGGGCAACAAGCCCGTCGAAGTGTTCCGCTACGGCGAGGCCGAGCGCCGCGCCACCTACGAGAAGATCAACGCCACCGGCAAGGACGCCGAGATCCAGTACGTGATGCTGGGCTGTCCGCACTACACCATCGAGCAGATCTGGGAGGCGGCGCAGCTGATCGAGGGCCGCAAGGTGCACCCGAACTGCGAGCTGTGGATCTTCACGCCGCGCGCCATCAAGTCGCTGGCCGACCGCAACGGCTACACCGAGATCATCGAGAAGGCCGGCGGCATCATCATGTCGGACAGCTGTTCCGCGATGAGCCGCGCCGTGCCCAAGGGGACGAAGACCGTGGCGCTGGACTCCGCCAAGCAGGCCCACTACCTGCCCGCCATCCTGGGCGTGGACGCCTGGTTCGGCAGCACCGCGCAATGCATCGATGCCGCCTGCACCGGCCGCTGGAACGGAGGCTACGCATGAATGCAAGAGAACAAGTGATCACGCTGCACGGACGCAAGGTCGTGCCGGGAGTGGCCGAGGGCGAGGCCATGGTGACCAACGACCGCATCTCCGGCTGGGGCGGCGTGGACCCGCGCACCGGCACCATCATCGAGACCCGGCACGAGCTGCGCGGCCAGAGCTTCGCCGGCAAGGTGCTGGTGTTCCCGGGCGCCAAGGGCTCCTCGGGCTGGTCCGCCACCTTCCACATGGCGCGCCTGTCGGGCGCGGCGCCGGCGGCCTTCCTGTTCAACGAGATGACCACCAAGATGGCGCTCGGCGCCGTGGTGACCCATGCGCCGTCGATGACCGAATTCGACCGCGACCCGCTGACCTGCATCGAGACCGGCGACTGGGTCAAGGTGGACGCCGACCGCGGCATCGTCGAAATCACCAAGAAGAAAGACCGGGCCCCGTCATGAAGCGGCAACTGCGCAGCAATTTCCCCCGCGGCTCCTATCTCTGGTCGGTGCGCAACGCGCACTGGCAGGCGCTGGGCATTCCGGAAGCGGACTGCGAGAAGCCCAAGATCGCCATTGTCAACAGCTCGTCGGAGCTGGCGGCCTGCTTCAGCCACCTGGACGGCGTGGCCAAGGTCTTGAAGGAAGCGATCCGCGCGGCAGGAGCGGTGCCGTTCGAGATCCGCACCGCGGCCCCCAGCGACTTCATCACCGGCGCCGGCGCCCGCGGCGCCTACATGCTGGGCGCGCGCGACCTGGTGACCAACGACATCGAAGTGGCCGTGGAAGGCGCGCAGCTGGACGGCATGATCTGCCTGACCTCCTGCGACAAGACCGTGCCCGGCCAGCTGATGGCGGCCGCCCGCCTGAACATCCCGACGCTGATGGTGCCCTGCGGCTACCAGGCCAGCGGCGAGTTCCGCGGCAAGCACGTGGACATCGAGGACGTGTTCGTCAGCGCCATGCACGCCGTCACCGGCAACATGCCGGTGGAGGAACTGGTCGGCATGAGCCGCGAGGCGATCCGCAGCCCGGGCGTCTGCTCGGGCCTGGGCACGGCCAATTCGATGCACATCGTCTGCGAAGCGCTGGGCATGGCCCTGCCGGGCAGCGCGCCGGTGGCGGCGCTGAGCCCCAAGATGATGGACGACGTGCGTGCCGCCGGCGCGCGCATCGTGCAGATGGTGTGGGACGACCTCAAGCCGCGCGAGATCCTCAAGCCCGGCGCCTTCGCCAACGCGGTGCGCTGCATCCTGGCGGTCGGCGGGTCGCTCAACTGCGTCAAGCACCTGCAGGCCGTCGCCACCGAGGGCGAGGTCGACGTCGACGTCTACGGCCTGTTCGAGACGCTGGGCCCGGCGACGCCGGTGCTGGCCGGCATCCGGCCGATCGGCGAGCACACCATCGAAGCCTTCGAGGCAGCCGGCGCGGCGCGCGCCCTGATGAAGCAGCTGGAATCGCTGCTGGACACCGGCATGCTCACCGTCACCGGCAAGACCGTCGCCGACAACCTGCGCGGCGTGGCGGTCGCCAACGCCGACGTGATCCGGCCGATCTCGCGCCCGGTCGCGCCGAATCCCGCCATCGTGCTGCTGCGCGGCAACCTGGCGCCCGAGTCGGGCCTGACCAAGACCGGCATCGTGGAGCGCAAGCAGCGCAGCTTCACCGGCCCGGCGATCTGCTTCTGGACCAGCGAAGACGCCATCGCGGCGCTCAAGAACGGCACGATCAAGCCCGGCCACGTGCTGGTGATGCGCGGCGCCGGCGTGCGCGGCGGACCGGCGATGGGCGGCGGCGCCTCGCGCGTGGTGTTCGCCGTGGACGGCGCCGGCCTGGGCGACAAGATCGCGATCCTGACCGACGGCCATCTCTCCGGCCTGGTCTGCAAGGGCCTGGTGGTGGCCGAACTGTCGCCCGAAGCCGCCACCGGCGGTCCGCTGGCCCTGGTGCAGGACGGCGACTCGATCACCATCGACCTGGACACCCGCCGCATCGACGCGGCGCTGACCGACGACCAGTGGCAGCAGCGGCGCGCCGCCTGGCAGCCGCCGGCGCCGGCCCATAACGTCGGCTGGCTGCAGCAGTACCGCCGCAATGTCGGCCCCTTGTCCGAAGGCGCGGTGCTCGTTCGCACCGGCCAGTAAAGCTTTATCAACCCGAGGAGACAGAGTCAATGAAGAATGTGTTCGTGTTGTCGGCCATCGCGCTGGCATGTGGCGGTGCCATGGCCCAATCCAGCGTCACGCTGTCCGGCATCGTCGATGTCAACGTCCAGCGCTTCGACTCCGGCAGCGTCGGCAAGGCGACCATGGTCGGCAACGGTGGCCTGTCCACCAGCCGGCTGGTCTTTCGCGGGACCGAGGACCTCGGCGGCGGCCTCTACGCCGGCTTCTGGCTGGAAGGCAGCATCAACCCGGACACCGGTGAAGGCCGCAACTCGAACCTGAACAACCAGCCCAGCGGCGCCGTCGCCGGAACGGCCGGCACGGTCGGCTTCAAGTTCGACCGCCAGTCCTACGTCAGCCTGGGCACCAAGTCGCTGGGCGAACTGCGGATGGGCCACGACTTCATCCCGACCCACTGGAACAGCATCTACTTCGACCCGTTCAACGCCAACGGCGTCGCGCGCGCCGGCAACCTCACCTTCGCCGGCGTCACCACGGCTCCCCTGCCCAGCGCCATCACCGCCAGCAACTCGGTCAGCTACTGGCTGCCGGCCAACCTGGGCGGTGTCTACGGCCTGGTGATGGTCGCGGCCGGCGAGAACAGCAGCAACGCCGCCAATGCGCACGACGGCAACCTCGCGGGCTTCCGCCTGGGTTACGCCGCCGGCCCGTTCGACGTCGCCGTCGCCATGACGCGCACCAGGAACACGGCTTCGGCGACCATCGGCGACTACACCCACGCCAACGTCGGCGGCACCTACAACGCGGGCTTTGCGAAATTCTTCGCCCTGTACAACACGGTGAAGGTCAAGCTGTCCACCGGCGACCTGCGCAAGGACACGATGGAGGTCGGCGCCCACATTCCGGTCGGCCCGGCCGGCCGCATCCGCCTGAGCTACGCCGTGCTGGACGACCGCAGCGCCGCCGCCCTGACCAACGCCAACGGCAGCGCCCGCAGCAGCAACGACGTGCGCCAGTGGGGCATCGGCTACGTCCACGACCTGTCCAAGCGCACCGCTCTGTACGGCACCTATGCCAGCATGAGCAACCGGGGCCAGGCGGCCTACGCGCTCAGCGGCGGCCGCGCGCCCCTGCCCGGCGAGAAGACCACCGGCCTCGAGGTCGGCATCCGCCACAGCTTCTGAGGAGAGAGACCATGAAGTACCTCAAACGCCTGCTTGCGATCGCCGCGTGCGCGGTGCTGCCGCTGGCTGCACATGCGCAGGCGCCGTTCCCCTCCAAGCCTGTCACCATCATCGTGCCGAACGCGCCGGGAGGCGCCGTCGACATCCTGGCGCGGCTGCTCGAAAGGCAGCTGTCGGAGCTGTGGAAGCAGCCGGTGCTGGTGGTCTACAAGGCCGGTGCCGGCACCGTGATCGGCACCGACTTCGTGGCCAAGGCGGCGCCGGACGGCCACACCATCGGCCTGGTCGTCACCTCGCACGTGATCAATCCCAGCCTGCGCAAGAACATGCCGTTCGACACGCTCAAGGACCTGGCGGGCGTCTCGCTGCTGGCGACCTCGCCGATCGTGCTGACCGCCTCCAACAAGGTGCCGGCCAACAACCTCAAGGAACTGATCGCGCTGGCCAAGGAGCGGCCGGGCAAGCTGACCTATGCCTCGCCCGGCAGCGGCAGCTCGATGCACCTGGGCGCCGAACTGCTCAAGACCACGGCCGACATCGACATGCTGCACGCGCCCTACAAGGGCTCGGGCGGCGCCTATCCGGACGTGATCTCGGGCCGGGTCGACCTGCTGGTCGACCCGCTGTTCTCCTCGCTGCCGCACATCAAGGCGGGCCTGCTCAAGCCGATCGCGATCATGAGCCCGAAGCGCTCGCCGATCGCACCGAACGTGCCGACCTTCGCCGAGACCCTGCCGGGCTTCAGCGTGGAGAGCGTGTTCGGCGCGGTGGTCGCCAGCGCCACGCCGCGCGACGTGATCAACCGGATCAGCGCCGACATGAACAAGGTGATCCATTCCGAAGAGACCCGCAAGCGGATGGCCGACATCGGCCTGACGCCGGTGGGCGACACGCCGGAACAGTTCGACGCCTTCATCCGCGCCGAGATCCCGAAGTGGGCCAAGGTCGTGAAGGCCTCCGGCGCAACCGCGGACTGAGGACCATGCTGGCGCAGTTCGACAACCCGGGCAAGTTCCGCCGCATCGAGGTGCGGCCGCTCAACGGGACCATCGGCGCCGAGATCCGCGGCGTCGACCTGTCGCAGCCCCTGCCCGATGAGACCTGGGACGAGGTGCGGCAGGCCTTCGCCGACTACCTGGTGGTCTACTTCCCCGGCCAGCCGATCACGCACGAGCAGCACATGGCCTTCAGCCGCCGCT
Organism: Caenimonas terrae; assembly: GCF_042655405.1. NCBI lineage: Bacteria > Pseudomonadati > Pseudomonadota > Betaproteobacteria > Burkholderiales > Comamonadaceae > Caenimonas > Caenimonas terrae. Next base: position 37,228 of record NZ_JBHSMF010000002.1, read on the forward strand.
TCGGCGCGCTGATGCGCCTGCCGCAGCTGCACAGCGTGGAAGGTTTCGACGAGCTGCAGATCATCCGGCGCGACGCCGACGACACCGGCCGCGTGGTCGGCGAGAACTGGCATGCCGACAGCACCTACTACGAGTGCCCGCCGCTGGCGGTCGTCATGCGCGCGGTGACGGTGCCGGAGTTCGGCGGCGACACCGGCTTCCTGAACATGGTCGCCGCCTACGAGGCGCTGTCGCCCAAGCTGCGCTCGGTGCTCGACGGCCTGTCCGCCGTGCACAGCGCCACCCGCATCTACGGGTCGGCCTATCACGCGCAGAACCGCAAGTTTTCCTCGGCCAGCGCCAGGACCGACCTGGACATCGCCGCGGGCGACCGCGAGATGGTCCATCCGCTGGTCTGCACCCATCCCGTGTCCGGCCGCCGCTTCCTGTACCTGAACCAGGTCTATGTGCAGCGCGTCGACGGCATGACGGAAGCGGAGAGCAGGCCGCTGCTGCAGTTCCTGTACGACCATTGCTCGCGCTTCGAACTGAGCTGCCGGGTGCGCTGGGCCAGGGACCAGGTGCTGGTCTGGGACAACCGCGCCGCGATGCACAAGGCCATCCCCGACTACGTCGGCCGGGCCCGCTACATGACGCGCACCACCATCGCCGGGCCCCGCCCCGCGTGATGACGAACGACAAATGACGGAATGACAATCACCATGACGAACGCACCGACCCGCCGCCTCGCACTGGCCGCCCTCGCCTCGCTTCCGCTGCTGGCCTCGGCGCAGGCGCCCACCGAGGCCTGGCCGACCCGGCCGGTGAAGATCATCGTGCCGTTCACGGCCGGCGGCCCGACCGACACCATCGCCCGCCTGCTGGCGCAGCAACTGCAGGAGACCTGGAAGCAGACGGTGCTGGTCGACTACAAGGCCGGCGCGGGCACCACGGTGGGCATGAACGCGGTGGCGAAGGCGCCGGCCGACGGCTACACGCTGGGAATGGCGATCAGCGCCTTCACCATCAATCCCAGCCTGATGCCCAACATGCCCTACGACACGCTCAAGGACCTGGTCGGCGTGTCGCAGGTGGCGCAGGCCCACTTCGGGCTGTTTGCCTATCCGGCGGCGCCCTTCAACACCATGCCGGAGCTGATCGCCTACGCCAAGGCCAATCCCGGCAAGCTCAGTTACGCCACGCCCGGCGCCGGCACCGGCACCCACCTGGCCGGCGAGATGCTCAGCCACATGGCCGGCATCAAGATGGTCCACGTGCCCTACAAGGGCAGCGCACCGGCGCAGCTGGACGTGGTGGGCGGGCGGGTGCCGCTGCTGTTCGACGTGCTGTTTTCTTCCATGCCTTTCGTCAAGGACGGCCGCATGAAGGTGATCGCGCTGTCCAGCCCGGCGCGCGCCGCCGCCAATCCCGAGATCCCGCTGATCCAGGACACGGTGCCCGGCTTCAGCGCGATGAGCTTCATCGGCGTGGTCGCGCCGGCCGGCCTGCCGCCGGCGCTGCTGCGCAAGATCAGCGCCGACATCGCCGCCGCAGTGCGCTCGCACGAGGTGAGCACCCGCATGGCGGCGCTCGGCATGGAGCCGGTGGGCTCGACCTCGGAACAGTACAACGCGTCGATCCGCACCGAGATCGACAAGTGGGCCCGCGTCATCAAGACCTCGGGCATCAAGCTCGAATGACCAACGCACCCGAGAAGGCACAGCCATGACTGCACTCACCCTCAAGCCCCTGCACCCGTTCGCGGCCGAAGCCAGCGGGCTGGACATCTCCAAGCCGCTGGACGCCGCCGGCGTCAAGGCGATCGAAGATGCGATGGACCAGCACGCGGTGCTGGTGTTCCGCAACATGCCGCTGACGCAGGACCAGCAGATTGCCTTCGCCCGATCGCTGGGGCCGCTGGACCTGGGGCTGCGCAAGCTCAAGGGCGGCCCGCACCGCTTCCAGTACGCCGAGCTCGCCGACATCTCCAACGTCAAGGCCGACGGCGAAGTGGCGGACCGCACCCACGCCAAGATCGTCGGCAACGTCGCCAACCAGCTGTGGCACAGCGACAGCTCGTTCCAGCACCCGCGCGCCAAGTACTCGATGCTGTCGGCCGTGGTGGTGCCGCAATTCGGCGGCGACACCGAGTTCGCCGACCTGCGCATGGCCTACGACGCGCTGCCGCAGTGGCTGAAGGACCAGATCGCCGGCCTGAAGGCGGTGCACTACGCGCTGCACTCGCGCTTCATGCTGGGCGACACCAACTACACCGAGGAACAGAAGCAGGCGATCGCGCCGGCGCTGTGGCCGCTGGTGCAGACCGACCCGCGCAGCGGCCGCAAGATCCTGTTCGTCGGCATCCACGCCTGCGAGGTGGAGGGCATGACCACCGCCGAAGGCCGGATGCTGATCATGGACCTGCTGGAACACGCGACCCAGCGCGAATTCGTCTACCGCCACCAGTGGCAGGTCGGCGACCTGGTGATGTGGGACAACACGGCCACCGTGCACCGCGGCCGCTGGTTCGACTTCGGCGAGCGGCGCGAGCTGCGGCGCGCCACCACCGAGGAAGTGACGGCTACGGCAACTGCAGCTTGAGCACCGCGCCGCCGCGCCCGATGTAGAGCGTCTTGTCGCCGCGCAACGCCAGCGCGGTGCAGCTCGGCCGGTCCGCCAGCACGGCGCCCGTAAAGGGTTGGTTTTCCAGGCCGTTGACCCCCACGCCCGCCAGCATGCCCGGGCGGCCGGTGAGCGTGGTGACGGTGCCGTCCCTGGCCACCCGCCGCAGATTGTTGTCGTCGCACAGGTAGAGGTTGCCCGCGCTGTCGGCCACCATCGGCAACTGGAACTGCGGAATGGGAATGCCGGTTCCCGAGAATGTGAAGCGTGCCTGCTGCGCCGGTCCGTCGGCCGTCCCGGCGGTCGAGGCGCCCGCCAGCAGCACGGAGCCGGAGCCAGCCGGGTTCTTCCAGATGCTGTTGTTGGACGCGAAATAGTAGCTGCCGTCGGCGCCGACGGCATGGCCGTAGAACCAGGCCTGTCCTGCCGCGGACGTGTCGATCCCGCTGGCCTGACCGGCCGGCGTGATCCGCGCGCCGTCGACGTACACGTTGCCTGCCGTGTCGACCGCCAGGCTGGCCACAAAGACCCTGCGCTGCACGAATGGAGTCACCACGCCCTGGGCCGAAATCGCGCGCACTTCCTGCCATTGCAGTCCGAAGACCGGCGGAAAACCATTGGCCACGTACAGCGTGCCGGCGCCGTCGATCGCCAGCCCCGCCGGCAGGTTGAATCCGGCGGCGCCGGTGGGATCGCTGACACCTGGCGTCCCGGCGAAGGTGCTCACCATGCCGTCGGTGGAGATCCGGCGCACCACCTGGTTGTAGCTGTCGGTGGCGAAGATGTTGCCGGCCCCGTCCACCGCCAGCCCGGTGACGCCCGCGAAACGGGCGGACGCAGCGGGTCCGTCCAGGAATGCCGGCGTGGGCAGGGCCAAGGTCACCGTGCCCGCGACCAGCGTCAGCGTTCCCGCAGGCTGCACCGACAGCGTCGCCGTGCTGCTGATAACCGTGCCCACGCCGTTGCTCACCTTGGCGGCAAAGCCGGCGCCCTGGTCCGGCAGCAGCGCACTGCCAAGCGTATAGGTGGAACTGCCGGCACCGGCGACGTCGACGCCGTTGCGCTGCCACTGGTAGGACAGCGGTGCGTCGCCGCTCGCGCTCACGCTGAAGGTGGCGCTGCCGCCGGCCGCGACCGACTGGCTGGCAGGCTGCTGGGCGATCGAGGGAGCGAGCGGCGCGGGCGGCGGCGGGGCCGAGCTGCCACCGCCACCACAGGCGACCAACGCCGCCACACCGGCCGCCAGCACTGCGCGTGCAGCATACGAACAGATTCTTGCCATCCGCATGTTCTATCCCGTCGTTTCAGTGCAGCCGGATCTTCACCAGCGCATTGCCCGACACCACATGCAGCACGTCGTCCGGCCCGATCGCCATCGCGCCCAGCGTGGCGAGGCTCGCCGGCAGCGCGCCGGGGCGCAAACCGAAGCGGCCACGCACTCCGGCCACGGTGCTCACCATGCCGTCCGGCGTGACCTTGCGCACCACTTCACCGTCCGCGACGAACAGGTTGCCGGCGGAGTCCGTCACCATCGCTGACGGCACCATGGTGAAGCGGGCCTGCGTGCCGGCGCCGTCGGCCGTGCCCACTTCGCCGGCGACACCGGCCACCGTGACCAGCGCGCCGTTCTCGATCCGCTGGATCACGCCTCTCTTCATCAGGTAGACCTTGCCCGCTGGATCCACGGCGATGATCCGCCACTGCAGGCTGAAGAGCTGCATGGGCGGCCCGTCATTGGCCAGCACGACGGGGCCCGCGGCGGCCGTCCACTTCACGATGTCGGCGTTGAACAGGTTCATGAAGTAGAACGCGCCATCGCGGCCCATCGTCATGAAGCCGGGGGCCAGCGCGCCCGCGCTGCCGGCGGGCCAGGACGCCAGCGGGGTCCGCGTTCCGTCGGGGGCGATCTTGTCGATCCAGCCGCCGGTTGGGATGATGACATTGATGTTGGGCTGGCGGGTCGTGGCCGACGAGACGTACAGGTTGCCCGGCCCGTCGCCGGCCAGGGCTGCGAATGGAATGAAATCCTCGACCGCCAGCGCCTGCTGGAACGGCAGCTTCTCCCCAGCGCTGGTGTACTTGATCAGATGCAGCGCCCCGGAGCCGAGCGACGCGACTGCCACGTTGCTCTGCGCGTCCACGGCAAGCGCCCTGACCGGGCCGATGCCCGCCTCTACCGGGAAGTCCTGTCCGGCGATGGGTGTGATCGTCCCGGCGGCGTCGATCTGCGAGATGCCGGCGCCAACCCCGAAGTACAGCTTGCCGTCGGGTCCGAACAGCAGCGGCACATGCAGGCGCGGCCCGTTGCGCGAGGCCCAGAAGGCGCGAGGCCCGAACGGCGTGGTGACTTCGCCGGACGGCGTCACCTTGCGGAAGCGCCCGGAGCCGATCTCCGCCACCCACAGGTTGCCCGCGGGGTCGAGCGTCAGGGTGGTCTGCATGCTGAACATCGCAGCTCCCCCAACGCCATCGACCGACCCGAACTGGCCGTAGGTGCCCGCGAGGCTGCTCACCGTGCCATCGGGCGCGACCTTGCGGATGGTCGCCGTCTGCGGCTGCGAGACGTAGATGGTGCGCGCGGCATCGACGGCGATGTCGGCGATCTGGTAGAAAGTGGCGTTTGCGCCGACGCCGTCGGCCGAGCCGCTCACGCCCTCCTGTCCGGCCACCAGGGTTGCGGCGGACCCGGGCACCATCCGGTAGATCGCCGTCGGGGTCGCCATGTACAGGGCGCCGTCGAAGGCGGACGAGACAGCAGCGAGCCGTGCCGGCGCCGCCACCGTAGTGACCACGCCATCGGTCGTGACCCGGCGCAGGCTGCCGCTGTCGACGACGTAGAGCGCGCCATCGGGCCCCATCGCCATGTCCTCCGGTGCCACGAACGTGGCCCCGCTGCCGGTGCCGTCTTGCCTGACCCGGGTCCCGGCGACGACGCCGGGGAGGCCGGCCAGCGTCGTCACGCCGCCGTCGGGAGCGACACGGCGGATCGTGGCGTTGTTCAAGTCCGAGACGTAGGCGGTCCCGGCGGCGTCGAACACAATCCCGGCGGGTTCGTCGAAATACGCGTCGCGGCCCTTGCCGTCGAGATTGCCGGTGCTGGGGGTGGCACCCGCCGTGAAGCTGACACCGAGCGGAATCGACTCGGGCGTGACCGTCAACACCGCTTCAGCGCTGGTCACCGTGCCGGCCGCATTCGCGACACGCACGGACCAGCGCGAGCCGGAGTCCTGGGCAACGCTCACCGCACCGGCGACCTGGGTCGGCTGCGTCGCCCCGCTCACCGCCACGCCGTCACGCAACCACTGGTAACTCAGCGGCGTGTCGCCGGCGGCCACGACGGTGAACGTGGCAGTGCCCCCTGCAAGCACCGACTGGCTGGCAGGCTGTTGCGTGATCGATGGTGCCACGGCAACTGGCGCCGGCGGCGATGGCGCCACGGGAACGGGCGCCGGCGGCGGCGAATCGCCGCCCCCGCCACCGCCGCACGCGACCAGGGCCGATAGCGCGGCGCAACACGCCGCCCGCACGGCAAACTGCCAGCGAAACCAGTTCTTCATGGCGACTCCCTTGTTCCGGTCGCAGACCGACAGCGATCCGCGAATCCGGACCCAAGGCTAGCCGGGCCTCGCAGTTCCTGAGCTCGACCTGAGCAAAACATTGTAAAAAAACCACCCCCATGCCCGGGGGTGTCTACCAAAGTTCGCCTATCGCTGCGATGCATTGCGAATTGCCATCACACGGCCGGGTCCGCGCTGCAGCAGATGCGACAACGCCCACAGCGAGCATGACCTGCGCTGTGGGCGAAGAGGCGTACCGCCGCGGTGGGCGCTACTTGGTGGAGAAGGTCAGCAGGCCGGCCGGGTCCGAGGCAGTGCAGGTGGAGCAGCCGCCCGGCGATGATCCGGAGGACACGGGCATGAACGCCTTGAAGGTGGCGCCGTCGACCGCGACCGAGTGCGCGTTGTTGCCCGAGGGCAGCCGCAGCGCCACCGTGCGGGTTGCCGCGTCGATGATCTGCAGCACCGGCGTGCAAGGCGATGCGGCGCTGCAGCCGCCGCCGGTGGACGCCATGCCGGAGGCCGTCCAGCGGCTGGCGGCGCTGTAGTAGCGGTTGGTCGCGCTGTCGTATTCCAGCTGGTCGCCGCCGCCGGCGTTCGGCGAGGCCAGGATGTTGCCGTTGGTGCGGTCCATGATCTGGACCAGCAGCGGCGCTCCGGTGGTGCCTTCCCGGCAGTTGACGGCGATGTCATTGCCCGGGCCCAGGGCCAGGCCGGTCGGGTCGCAGTTGCCTTCGGGATAGGCGCGCATGCCGGCCAGCTGCGTGTAATTGACGGTTCCGCCGGCGGGGATGGCGCGGATCGCGGCCCCCGGCAGCGCGTTCAGTTCGCCGTGCGGGTTGGCGGTGGTGCCGTCATTGTTCACGTAGAAGGTGTCGCTGCCCGGGTCGTACCGGCACTGCTCCAGCCCGCCGCCGGGATTGCCGGCCGGATCGGTGAAGGTGACCTGCGCAACGACCTGCTGCGTGGCGGTGTTGATGAAGGTGGCGAACGGCGTGGCCGCCTCCGGCGTGGAAATCATGTACATGCCGTGCACGGCGTCGACGCATCCTTCGTCGGCGCGCGTACCGCCGGTGCCGACCGTGATCGTCTTGACCACCTGCATGGTCGCAGGATCGATCACCTTGACCGAATTCACGTCGCCCGCGTACAGCATGTTGCCGACGACGTTCACGCCGTCCGGGCCCGACCTGGAATTGTCGACCGAGCCGGTGCTCGTCAGCGCGACCCCGGCGAATGCGTTGGCGCCGGTGCCCTTGATCTGCCCCACCTGCGCGCTGGTCGCGGTGTCGAACACGTCGACCGAGGCGTTGTTGCGGTCGGTGAAGTAATAGCGGTTGCCGGAGACCAGACCCAGGTCAAAGCCGAAGTTGGTTCCCACCCCCACGCCGGTGACCGGCGTCACGCCGCCGAGTTGGGTGGGGCCGGAAGCGCCTCCACCTCCGCAAGCCGTGGCCAGCAAGGCCACGCCGATGAAAGGAACGATGAGCGATCGCATTGTTGTTTCCCCGAAGATGGATGCGCCGAGACATTCGGCGCAAATCATCCTAGGGCAGTGGGCCTCGCCCGGCAGGGGGATCGGCACTGACCGAGGGAAAGTCCCGATGCGGGTCTGACGGAGCACTGACCCACAACTGACCGGAAGCTTGCGGCCCGACTGCAGGCTGACGGGGTCAGGACGGCAGAAACAATTGCTGCAGGTCGCTGAGGAAATCGAAGCCCCGATCCGTCGGCCGCACGCGCTGCAGGTCGCGCTCGATCAGGCCCTTGGCGCGGCCTGACGATGGCGCCTCAGAACCGGATGTTGACGAGCGCCGAACCCGACATCACGTGCAGCACCCCATCGGGTCCGATGGACATCGCGCCGAGTTCGCCGAGCGAGCCGGGCAATGCGCCCAGCCGCAGTCCGACGCTGCCGCGCTGGCCGGCCACCGTGGTGACCACGCCGGCCGGCGTGACCTTGCGGATGAGGTGGTAATCGGCAACGTACAGGTTGCCGGCGGTGTCGGCGACCATCGCGGAGGCGCGGGAGAATCGCGCCTGCGTCCCGGTGCCGTCCACGCTGCGCTGATCACCGGGGACGTTCATGCCCGCGACCGTCACCAGCGCGCCCTTGTCGACCCGCTGCAACACCGCGTTCTTGATCACATACACCTGGCCGGCCGCGTCGGCGGCGATGAACCAGGGCGTCAGGAAGAACGTCGGCTCGCTCGGCCCCAGGTTCGCGAGCACCGCGAGGCCGGTGACGGGATTCCACCGCATCAGGTTGTTCGTCATCAGGTCGACGAAATACAGCATGTTGTCCCGCCCGATGGCCGGGAAAGCCGGTGCGATCGCGCCTGCGCTGCCCACGCCCCACGACAGCAGCGAGGTCACCGTGCCGTCGGGTGCCACGCGATTGACCGTACCGCCGACGGCGGCGACGGTGTTGATCGACCCGAGCCCGACGGTGGTGGGATTGGCGACCCACAGGTTGCCCTGCGCATCGGCACCGACCGTGGCGTAGAAAACGTCCAGCGGCGTGATGATGTTGAATGACGGCGTCGGCACCGAGACCTGGAATGCAAGCCGCTCGCCGTTGGGGCTGTACTTGCCCAGCTGGAAAGCAGCCTGGCTGTCGACGCGCGCGACCACGATGTTGCCGGCCGGGTCGACGGCGAGGCCGCCGATGTTGGTGATGGCGTTCGCGGCCGGCGCCGGACCGTCCTGGCCCACGAAAGTGGAAACGACGCCCGCGGCGTTGACGCGCTGCACCCCGTAGCCGGCGCTGAAGTACAGGTCACCCTCCGGACCGAAGGCCATGGGCACCTCGTACGCGGGAAACAGCGAGCGGTCGATGCCGAACGGCGTCGTGACATCGCCGGCCGGCGAGATCCTGCGGAAGCGCCCGGAGCCGGTGTCGGCCACCCACAGCGTGCCGGCAGCATCCAGCGCCATGTTCACCGGGTAGCTCAGGCGCGCCGCGGCGCCCTTGCCGTCGACGATTCCTTGCACGTTCGCCTGGCCGGCCAGGGTGGTGACCGTCCCATCGGGGGCGATCTTGCGGATCATGTGCATGCGTGGCTCGGACACGTAGATGTTGCCGGCGCCATCGGCGAGGATGCGGCCGATGTCGAAGAAGCGCACGTCCGCACCCCGGCCGTCGGTCGTGCCCATGTTGCCCGGCAGCCCCGCGATCAGCACCGCCGTGCTTGGCTGGGTCGACAGGTCGATTCGATACACCGCCGTGGATGACGCACCGTAAAACGTTCCGTCGGGCGCGGCTGAGAAATGCGACAGGTACGGGGTCGTCGGCAAGGCAATTTGCGTCACCACGCCAGCGGCGCTGACAAACCGGCCAAAGACCCCCAAGTAGAGCCCGCCATCGGACCCGGGCACGGTCTTGATCGTCGCCAGGGCCTCGTTCGCCTCGGTCGAGGAGGCGAGACCGGCGGTGCCGGCGATGGTGGAAACCGTTCCGTCCCGGGTCACCCTGCGGATGGTGCGGTTGCCATCGTCGTTGACGTAGAGCACGCCGCTCGCATCGAACGCCAGCGCGTTCGGATTGTTGAACAGGGCGGCGCTCCCGACGCCGTCCAGGGCGCCCTTGCGGTCCATGATGCCGGCGGCGAGGCTGATGCCGTTGGGGATGGGTGCGGGCGTCACGGTCAGCGCCGCCTCGGCACTGGACACGCTGCCGGCCGCGTTGCTGACCCGCACCGAAAACCGGCTGCCCGTGTCGGCCATCGCCACCGCCCCGACGGTGTAGCTGGCCTGGGTCGAGCCCGCGATCTCCGCGCCGTTGCGCAACCACTGGTAGGCCAGTGGCGCGTCGCCGGTGGCTGTGACCGCAAAGGTGGCGCTGCTGCCGGCCGGCACGCTCAGGCTGGCGGGCTGGGCGGTGACCGCGGGAGGCACCGGCTTGGGCGGCGTGACGGCTTCACTCCCGCCGCCACCGCCACCGCCGCAAGCGGCCAGCAGCACGGACGCGCCGAGGAACAAGGCAAAGGCGGCGCGGCCCCAGCCGGACTGGAATGTCACGTGCATCGATCCCCCCCTGGAACAACAACTCAGGATGGCAGGAATATAGCCTGCAAGTCCGACAGGAAATCGAAGCCGCGTTCGCTCGGCCGCACGCGCTGCAGGTCGCGCTCGATCAGGCCCTTGGCCTGCGCCTCGTCCAGCGCTTGCGCGATCGCCGTCAGCGGCAGCCCGGTGCGCGCGGAAAAATCCTGCAGCGCAAAACCGTCGCGCAGCCGCAGCGCATTGAGCATGAACTCGAAGGGCAGTTCCGCCCGCGCCACCTCCACGTCCTGCGTCACCGCGTTGCCCGCAAGCGCCTTGTCCATGTACAGCCTGGGCTCGCGAAAACGCACCTGCCGCACGATGCGGTGGGCGAAACTGAGCTTGCTGTGGGCGCCGGCGCCGATGCCCAGGTAATCGCCGAACTGCCAGTAATTGACGTTGTGCCAGCAGCGGTGGCCGGGCAGCGCGTAGGCCGAGACTTCGTAGCGCTCCATGCCGGCGCCGGCGGTCATCTCGGTGATGCGGTCCAGCATCGCGTAGGCCGCGTCGTCCTCCGGAACCTTGGGCGGGAACTTGGCGAACACCGTGTTGGGCTCGATCGTCAGGTGGTAGATCGAGATATGCGGCGGCATCATGGACAGCGCCATGCCGATGTCCTCCTCCACCTGGAACAGCTGCTGCCCCGGCAGCGCGTACATGATGTCGAGGTTGAAGGTGTCGAAGGACTGGGCCGCTTCTTCCACCGCGGCAATGGCCTGCCGCCGGTCGTGCACCCGGCCCAGCGCCTTGAGGTGCTCGTCGTTGAAGCTCTGCACGCCGATCGACAGCCGCGTGACACCGGCGCCGCGGAAGGCGCGGAACCGGTCCCTTTCGAAGGTGCCGGGGTTGGCCTCCAGCGTGACCTCGCAGTCGGGCTCCAGCTTCAGCCGGGCGCGGATGTCGCCCAGCAGCCGGTCGATGGCTTGCGGCGAGAACAGGCTGGGCGTGCCGCCGCCGATGAAGATGCTGTGGACGGTGCGGCCCCACACCAGCGGCAGCGCCTGCTCCAGGTCCGCGATCACCGCGTCGATGTAGCGCTGCTCCGGGATCTCGCCCCTGGCTTCATGCGAGTTGAAGTCGCAATACGGGCACTTGCGGATGCACCACGGCAGGTGGACGTAGAGCGACAGCGGCGGCAGCGAGGACAGCTGCAGGGTGCCGGGCCGCATCGACTGCTGCAGGTCGCGCGGCGCCGCCGCGTCCGCACCGGCCGGCACGATCGGAATCACAGCGACCACCTCTCGCGCATCAACTCCAGCATCTGCCGCGCCGCCATGCCGCGGTGGCTGCTGGCGTTCTTCACTTCCACCGGCAGCTGGGCAAAGGTCTGGCCGAAGCGCGGGATGAACATCACCGGGTCGAAGCCGAAGCCGTTGCTGCCCACGGGCTCGCGCGCGATCTCGCCGGCGACCCGGCCGACCGCGATCAGCGGTTCCGGGTCCTGCGGCGAGCGCACCGCCACCAGCGTGCTGACCAGCGCCGCCTTGCGGTTGTCGATGTCCTTCATCTGCTCCAGCAGCGCGCGCACGTTGTTGTCGTCGCCCTTGGCGTAGCCGAACTGCGTCGCGTAGAAGGCGGTGTCCACGCCGGGCAGCCCGCCGAAGGCATCGACGCACAGGCCGGCGTCGTCGGCGATCGCCGGCAGGCCGGTGTGCCTGGCGGCGTTGCGCGCCTTTTCCAGCGCGTTTTCCACGAAGGTGAGGTGCGGTTCCTGCGCCTCGGGAACGCCGAGGTCCGACTGGCGCACCAGTTCCACCCCCAGCGGCGCGAGCATGGCCTGCAGCTCGGCCAGCTTGCCCCGGTTGTTCGAGGCCAGCACCAGTTTCATGTCAGGCCAGCAGCGCCATCCGCTGCAGTTCGACCAGTTCGGCGATGCCCTTTTCGGCCAGCCGCAGCAGCTCGTCCATCTCCTTGCGGGTAAACGCCGCGCCTTCGGCCGTGCCTTGCACTTCCACATAGTGGCCCAGGCCGGTCATCACCACGTTCATGTCGGTGTCGCAGGCGACGTCCTCGATGTATTCCAGGTCCAGCAGCGGCGTGCCCTCGACGATGCCCACCGACACGGCCGCCACCGCGCCGACGATCGGCGACTTGGCGAGCTTGCCTTGCGCCATCAGCTTGGCCACCGCGTCCATCGCCGCCACGAAGGCGCCGGTGATCGCCGCGGTGCGGGTGCCGCCGTCGGCCTGCAGCACGTCGCAGTCGATCTGGATGGTGCGCTCGCCCAGCGCCTTGAGGTCGAACACGCCGCGCATCGAGCGGCCGATCAGGCGCTGGATCTCCTGGGTGCGGCCGCTCTGCTTGCCGCGCGCCGCCTCCCGGTCGCTGCGGGTGTGGGTGGCGCGCGGCAGCATGCCGTATTCCGCCGTGACCCAGCCCTCGCCGCTGCCGCGCTTGTGCGGCGGCACCTTGTCCTCGACCGAAGCGGTGCACAGCACGCGCGTGTCGCCGAACTCGATCAGCACCGAGCCCTCGGCATGGATGGTGTAGCCGCGGGTGATGCGCACCGGGCGCAGCTGGTCGGCGGCACGGCCGCCGCTACGTGCGAATTCAGTCATTGCAGTCTCGAAAAAAAGAAGGCGACGCGGCTCAGGTCTTGCGCGCGGCGGAGCGACGGATCGCCTCGTTGATCTCGGCGATCGAGCGCTCGATGGCTTCGTCGTCGAGGTCTTCCATCGACGTGTCGAGCACGCCGGCCTGGATGGTGGAGGCGAACACGCCGTCCGAAATGCTGTCGGTGGAGATGCCGCGCGTCGATTCGAAGCTGTCCGGCGTCTCCCATTCGAAGGCGATCACCGTGACGTTGTCCGAGTGGTCGCCGCCGTTGCGCAGCGCCAGCTCCACCAGGTCCGGCACCGCATCGGAAACCGACTGCGTGCTCAGGTGACGCACGATGTCCACGTCGTTGATGCTGCCCCACAGGCCGTCCGAGCACAGCAGGATCTTGTCGCCCTGCTGCAGCACGATCGGGCCGGTGACGTCGAACACCGGCTTGGTCGGCGAGCCCAGGCAGGTGAACAGGATGTTGCGGTTGATGCGGTCCATCCGGATCACGCCGGCGCTCTGCTGCTCCAGATAGGAGTGGTCGCGGGTGCGGGTGAGCAGCTCGCCGTCGCGCACGACGTACAGGCGCGAATCGCCGCAGTGCACCCAGGTGGCCGAGCCGGCCTGGACCACCGCCGCCACCAGCGTGGTGCGGGGCGTGTCCAGCATGCCCTTTTCGCTGGCGTAGCGGATGATCTGGTGGTGCGCGGCGGTGAGCGACGTGGCCAGGAATTCGGTGACGTCGCCGACGATCGGCCGCGCCTCCTTCTGGTACAGCGCCGAGATGGTCTGCAGCGCGAGCTGGGCGGCGACCTCGCCTTCCGGATGGCCGCCCATGCCGTCGGCCAGCACGAACAGCCCCGATTCGCGCGTGTAGCAATAGCCCATGCGGTCTTCGTTCTTTTCGCGCCCGCCCTTGCGGCTGATCTGGAAGACGGAGAATTTCATGACGTGCCCCGCTTCACTTTGCCTTGGCGCTGCCAAAGCCGGTGGCCTTGCGCACGCTCCTCTTGCTGTCCGACACCATGTTGTCGAACTGCAGCCGCATCTTCTCGCCGACCGATAGCTTGGTGTAGCGGCGCTCGCCTTCGCGGCTCAATTCCTTCTGCAGCGCGAACACGGACTGCGGCCGCGACAGCGGGTCCAGCGACATGCACCACTCCACCACCTCGATCAGGTTGTCGGAGTAGACGCCGCGCAGCCGCGACAGCGCCAGCGCCAGCCGGTCTTTCTCCAGCCGCTGCGGCGCATCGTTGGGCGGGTAGCCCTGCATGCAGGCGTAGATGCAGGCGCCGATGGCGTAGATGTCGGTCCACGGGCCCATCGACGAATCGCGCCGGTACATCTCCGGCGCCGCGAAGCCCGGCGTGTACATCGGCCGGATGAAGTTGCCTTCCTTGGACAGCACCTCGCGGGCGGCGCCGAAATCGATCATCACCGCCTTGTTGTCGTCGGTGATGAAGATGTTGGCGGGCTTGATGTCCAGGTGCAACATCTTGTGCTGGTGCACGATGCGCAGGCCGCGCAGGATCTCGTCGAACAGGGACCGGATGGTCGACTCGCGGAACACCTTCTGCTTCTTGAGCTCGCGCGCTGTGATGATGAAATCCTGCAGGGTCGCGCCCTCCAGGTAGTTCATCACCATGTAGACGGTTTCGTTCTCGCGGAAGAAGTTCAGCACGCTCACGACCGACGCGTGCGAGATCTGCGCCAGCGAGCGCCCTTCCTCGAAGAAGCTCTTGAGGCCCAGGCGGTACAGCGAGAGCTTTTCGGCCTGCACCTGCGGCAGCAGCTCGCCCGGCGCGCGGCTGGCCAGCGAGGACGGCAGGTATTCCTTGACCGCGACCTGCTGGCCCTCGTTGTCGACCGCCAGGTAGACCACGCCAAACCCGCCTGCCGACAGCTTGCGCACCACGCGATAGCCACCAATCACGGTATCGGGGGGAAGCGGCGCTGGTTTGACCTTTGACATAATTTAAGAATTCGGGGTCTGGAGCTGACCCGGTTATTCTCTGGGCAATCCCGTCACTTACTGAATAGAAACGTCTCGATGCCAGTTTACAGCATGACCGGTTATGCCAGCGCCCAGCAAAGTCCGGGGGCTGGAGCGACCGGCAGCGAGGCCAAGGCCGGCGCCGCGAGCCGCCTGGGGCTTGAGATCCGCTCTGTCAACAGCCGCTTCCTGGACCTCAGTTTCCGCCTGTCCGAAGACCTGCGCCAGCACGAGCCGGTGTTGCGCGAAATGCTCACTGCGAAGCTCAAACGCGGCAAGGTGGAAGTGCGGGCGGGGATCGAGACGCCCGGCTCGGACACCCTGCGCGAGCCCAATCCCCGCACCCTGCAGCGGCTCAACGCCCTGCAGGACACGGTCAGGTCGTGGCTGCCGGAGGCGGCGTCGCTGAGCGTGGCCGACGTGATCAGGCTCGGTTCCGGCGAGCAGGCCAGCGAGACCGACTGGACCGAAACGGTCAATGCGCTGGCGGCCAGGACCCTGAAAGAGCTGCTGGCGGCGCGCGAGCGCGAAGGCGCCCGGCTGGCCACGATGCTGCTGGGCCACCTGCAGCAGCTGCGCGCGCTGGCGCAGCAGGCGCTGCCGCTGGTGCCGCAACTGGTGGAGCAGCAGCGCGCCCGCTTCCTGGAACGGTGGAAGGAGGCGATGGCATTGGGGACAGGAGCGGCGGCAGCGGCCGCGGCGGGCAGCGTCCCCACCGAAGCGGCGCAGGACCGCGCGCTGACGGAAGCAACCTCGTTCGCGATCCGCATCGACGTGGCGGAGGAACTGACCCGGCTGGGCTCCCACATCGACGAGATCGAGCGCCTGATCAAGAAGGGCGGCGAGGTCGGCAAGCGGCTGGACTTCCTGATCCAGGAGCTGCACCGGGAAGCGAACACCATGGGGTCGAAATCGGCGGCGCTGGAGCTGACGCGGATTTCGGTGGACATGAAGGTGCTGATCGAGCAGATGCGCGAACAGGTCCAGAACATCGAATGACGGCAATTCTCTGATGGACTACCCCGGCAACCTCTTCGTCGTCGCCGCCCCCAGCGGGGCCGGCAAATCCAGCCTGGTCAAGGCCCTGCTGGAGCTGGATTCGCGGGTCCAGCCCTCCGTCTCCCACACCACCCGGCCGCCGCGCGGCCAGGAAAAGCACGGCCGCGAGTACTTTTTCGTGTCCGCCGACGAATTCGACCAGATGGTGCTGGCCGGCGCCTTCGTCGAGTGGGCCCATGTGCACGGCCAGCGTTACGGCACCTCGCGCAAGGCGATCGAGGAGCGGATCGCCCAGGGCGCGGACGTCATCCTGGAGATCGACTTCCAGGGCGCGCTGCAGATCAAGCGCATCTTCGCCAACGCGGTGCTGATCTTCATCCTGCCCCCGAGCTGGGAGGAGCTGCGCTCGCGGCTGGAGCGGCGCGGGGAGGATTCCCCCGAAGTGATCGAAGTGCGCTTGAAGAACGCCGCCGTGGAGATGACGCAGGCAAGGGAATTCGACTTCGTTATAATCAACGAGTTATTTGAACGGGCCCTGTTCGACCTCAAGGCCATCGTTCACGCACAGCGTCTGAAGTTCTCGGCCCAGCGCCGCGCCCGTGCCGACACCTTCAAGGCCCTCAACATCAGCTGACAGATCCCCACCGGGGTCGTCAACCATTCATTTCACCGGAGAAATACATGGCCCGCATCACCGTCGAAGACTGCCTGGAAAAGATTCCCAACCGCTTCCAGCTCGTGCTGGCCGCCACCTACCGCGCGCGGATGCTGAGCCAGGGCCACGCGCCCAAGATCGAGAGCAAGAACAAGCCCGGCGTCACCGCCCTGCGCGAGATCGCCGAAGGCAAGATCGGCCTGGAGATGCTCAAGAAGGTGCCCGGCTGAACGGACCGCCCGCGCTCCCGAAAAAAGCACCGCGCCGCGGTGCTTTTTTGCTGGCGTGCACGCCTCGCGGGGCCTCGCGCTACAGTTAGGGCATGAGTGCGGTCGTCCAATCTCCTCCCGGCAAGAAGGGCAGGCCCGCAGTGGTCCTGCCCAGCCCTGCCGCGGCCAACGCGGCGGCGGCCAGTTTCGCGGCCCTGACGGCCCGGCTCGATTACCTGGAACCGGCGGAAATCGAGCAGGTGCGAAAAGCGTACCGGTTCGCCGACGAGGCCCACCTGGGGCAGATGCGCTCCAGCGGCGAGCCCTACATCACCCACCCGATTGCAGTTGCCGCCCAGTGCGCCGAATGGAAGCTGGATGCCCAGGCCCTGATGGCCGCCCTGCTGCACGACGCGATCGAGGACTGCGGCGTCACCAAGCCGGAACTGATCGAGCGCTTCGGCGCGCCGGTGGCGGACCTGGTCGACGGCCTGACCAAGCTGGACAAGCTGCAGTTCAACACCCGGGAAGAGAACCAGGCGGAGTCGTTCCGCAAGATGCTGCTGGCGATGGCGCGCGACGTGCGCGTGATCCTGATCAAGCTGGCCGACCGCACCCACAACATGCGCACGCTGGACGACGTGCCGCGCGAGAAATGGACCCGCATCTCCTCCGAGACGCTGGAGATCTACGCGCCCATCGCCCACCGCCTGGGCCTGAACCAGACCTACCGCGAGCTGCAGGAGCTGTCCTTCAGGCACCTGCGGCCGTGGCGCTACCAGATCCTGAACAAGGCGGTGGCCAAGGCGCGCAGCCGCCGGCGCGACCTGATCCAGAAGGTGCAGCGCGAAGTGGAGGCGGCCTTTGCCGGCGCCGGCATGCAGGTGCGGATCGCCGGCCGCGAGAAGACGCTGTTCTCGGTCTACAAGAAGATGGACGAGAAGCACCTGAGCTTCGCCCAGGTCACCGACATCTACGGCTTCCGCGTGATCGTCCCCAGCGTGATCGACTGCTACACCGCGCTCGGCCTGCTGCACCAGATCTACAAGCCGGTGCCGGGCCGCTTCAAGGACCACATCGCGATCCCGAAGGTCAACGGCTACCAGTCGCTGCACACCACCCTGGTCGGTCCCTCGGGCGTGAACGTCGAATTCCAGATGCGGACCGAGGCGATGCACGTGGTGGCGGAGTCGGGCGTGGCGGCCCACTGGCTGTACAAGGCGGCCGAACCCGACGGCGACGCCGCCGACCGGCTCGGCACCAAATGGCTGCAGTCGCTGCTGGACATCCAGCACGAAACGCGCGACGCCGCCGAGTTCTGGGACCACGTCAAGATCGACCTGTTCCCCGACGCCGTCTACGTGTTCACCCCCAAGAGCCAGATCATGGCGCTGCCGCGCGGCGCCACGGTGGTGGACTTCGCCTACTCGATCCACAGCAACATCGGCGACCGCACGGTGGCGGCGCGCATCAACGGCGTGCAGGTGCCGCTGCGCACCGAGCTGAAGAACGGCGACGTGGTTGAAGTGGTGACGGCCGCCGTGTCGACCCCCAACCCCGCCTGGCTGGGCTTCGTGCGCACCGGCCGCGCGCGCTCGAAGATCCGCCATCACCTCAAGACGCTGGCGCAGGTCGAGTCGCAGGCACTGGGCGAGAAACTGCTGACGCAGGCGCTGCGCGCCGAAGGCATGGAGAAGCTGCCCGCCGACGACGAGGCGCACCAGCCGATCTGGGAGAAGCTGCTGCGCTTCACCGGCAGCCGCAGCCGGGCCGAACTGCTCACCGACATCGGCCTGGGCAAGCGCATCGCCAGCATCGTCGGCAAGCGCCTGATGACGCTGCTGGCCGAGCGCGGCGAGAAGCCCGATGCGCTGCTGCTCACGCGCGAGCGCTTCACCGCGCACGAGAACGTGTCGCAGGGCGAGGTGGTCCTGGACGGCAGCGAGAACGCCTCGGTGAAGTTCGCCAGCTGCTGCCGGCCGGTGCCGGGCGACGCCATCGTCGGCTACCTGGGGCGCGGCGAAGGGCTGGTGGTGCACACCGAGGAGTGCGGCGTCGCCAAGCGGCTGCAGCACAAGGACAGCGAGCGCTTCATCAGCGTGGAGTGGTCCGACGAGCCGGTGCGGCCGTTCGAGACCGGCGTGCTGGTGACGGTGGTCAACGGCAAGGGCGTGCTGGCACGGGTGGCGGCGGCGCTGGCCGCGGCGGAGGCCGACATCACCCATGTGGACATGGGCGACGAAGAGGCCCAGGACGCCGCCGACCTGCGCTTCGTGATCGCGGTGCGCGACAAGGCGCACCTCGATGCGGTGCTGGCCAAGCTCAAACGCACGACCTCGGTGATGCGGGCCCAGCGGGTGCGGCCCGGCAGCGGCTCGAACTAGCCGCCCTCGCCAGCCGGGTCACTGCCCGCCCGGCTGGTGTCATGCCGTGGCCGAACCGGCATCCACAGGCAGCCGGCGCAAATACAGTCGAACAAGGGAAGAAGCTCCCACTTCCTGATGGATGACAGGCGCCGTCAGTCCGGCGCGGGATACGTGACCTCGATCACCTCGATCTCCTGCACGCCCAGCGGCGTCACCAGCTTCACCTCGTCGCCCTCGCGGGCCTTGAGCAGCGCCCGCGCCACCGGCGAGATCCAGCTCACCTGGCCCTGCGCACTGTCGGCCTCGTCGATGCCCAGGATCGTGACCGTGCGCTCCTGCCCGGCCGGGTCCGCGTAGCGCACCGTAGCGCCGAAGAAGACCTGGTCGCTGCCGTGGTGCAGCGACGGATCGGAGATCTCCGCGATCTCCAGCCGCTTGGTCAGGAAGCGGATGCGGCGGTCGATCTCGCGCAGCCGCTTCTTGCCGTAGATGTAGTCGCCGTTCTCGGAGCGGTCGCCGTTGCGCGCCGCCCAGTGCACGGCCTCCACCACCTTGGGCCGCTCGTCGTCCATCAGCTGCAGCAGTTCCCCGCGCAGCCGCGCGTAGCCGGCCGGCGTGATGTAGTTCTTGCCGCCGGCGGGCACTTCCGGCAGGGCGAGCTCGTCGTCCTCGTCGCTGTCGCTTTCCTTCGTGAAGGCCTTGTTCATGGACGCAGCATAGCGAGCGCGCGCCCGCTCGGGCGATCGCGGGCTTCTCCTACAGCCGCTTCAGCAGCGTCCTATGGCTCAGGCGCGGTGCCGACCGGAAGATCCGCGCCGCCAGCCCGGCAGCGCGACCGTCGACCACGCCTCTTCCGCTGGCAATCCGCGCCGGCGGGGACGCCTGGCGCTTTGGCAGCATTCCTGACTGGCGGACCTGCAGTCCCCGTCCTACAGATAGCTCGGCCGGTACCTGACGGCGCTGCGCCGCACGCTGGATACATTTTGACAATGGCAAAAACATATCCCCAGGCAGGCCCGCAATGCCGGTAGCCGCGCAGATGGCGAACAACACGGCCGCCGCCAGCAAGCGCCCGCGGTCGGGGGCGGAAGCGGCGCGCTACAGCGTGCTGCGCCGGCTGGCGCCCGCGCTCAAGCACGACATGGTGGTCAACCTGCAGGCGGTGGCGATGATGGCCGAGGTGCTCACCGCGCGGCTCGAGCGCGGCCTGTCGAACCCCAACGAGTTCCAGAAGAGCGTCACCAAGATCAACCGGCTGGCCCGCGAGGCGGTGATGACCTGCCTGGACGTGGCGGCATGGATCGAACCCAGCGAGGACGAAGGCATCCGGCTGCGCGAGGGCGTGGACGAATGCGTCGCGCTGCTGGCCGGCAATTTCAATTTCCGCGGCTTCAGCATCACCACCGAGGTGCCTGACGTCGATTTCGAGGTGTCGCGGGAAGCGCTGCGCAACCTGCTCAGCGCTTCGCTGATCACGCTGACGGATGCGGCAGCGGCGCCGGCGGACGTGACCGTGACGGCGGAGGTCGCGGCCGGTTTCGTGGTGCTGACGGTGCGCTGCGAAGCGCGTGCCAGCGATGCGGATGCAATGCCGTTCGCCGTCAGCTACCGCGAGCTCGACTGGTCGGACGTGCAGGCGCTGGCGGTCGCCGAATCGGTGGAGCTGTTCCGCACCGCGGACCAGATCGTGATGCGCATCCCGCGCTCGGTCGCCACCACGCCGCTGCAGATCGTTCCGGTCTAGCGACGGCGGTCCGGCCCGGCAATGCCGGTCATGCCGGTCATGCCGGCATTCAGCTTCAGCGCTCCATCGCCGCCATGAACTTCTCCAGTTCGGCGATCGGCAGCGGCTTGCAGAACAGGTAGCCCTGGTAGGCCGGGCAGCCTTGCGCAGCCAGGAAGGCGCGCTGCTCCTCGGTCTCCACCCCTTCGGCGATCACGCCCAGGCCCAGGCTCTGCGCCAGCCCGATGATGGTCCTGGCAATGGCCGCGTCGTTGGCGTCGGTCAGCACTTCCTTGACGAACTCGCGGTCGATCTTGAGCTGGTCCAGCGGCAGCCGCTTGAGGTAGGACAGCGAGGAGTAGCCCATGCCGAAGTCGTCCAGCGACAGCGTCACGCCCATTTCCTTGAGGCTCCCCATCTTGGCGACCGTCACCTCGATGCCGTCGGCCAGCAGGCTCTCGGTCAGTTCGAGCTTGAGCTTTTGCGGCTCGATGCCGGCATGCGCGATGGCATGCATCACCTCGTCGACGAAATCGGGGTGGCGGAACTGCCGCACGCTCACGTTCACCGCGATGCTCAGATGGCGCCGCTCCGGCCGCTTGGCCCATTGCGCCAGCTGCGCGCAGGCCGACTCCAGCACCCAGCGGCCGATCGGGATGATCAGCGAGGTCTCTTCGGCGGTGGGAATGAAGTGGTCCGGACCGACCCGGCCGCGCTCGGGGTGGTCCCAGCGCAGCAGCGCCTCCACGCCGGTCATGCGGCCGTCCGGCCCCACCTGCGGCTGGTAGTCGATCAGGAACTGGTTCTCGCGCCAGGCCTGGCGCAGGTCGGCCGCCAGCGCCGCGTTGGCCGTGACCAGCGCCTGCATCTCGGGATCGAAGAAGCAGACCGCGTTGCGGCCCGCGCTCTTGGCCTGGTACATCGCCAGGTCGGCCTGCTTGAGCAGCTCGCTGACGCTGCACGGCGCCTTGCCGAACAGCGTGACGCCGATGCTGCAGGTGCTGTGGTGCAGGTAGCCGGGCAGCACGTAGGGCTCGCCCAGCGTGCTCAGGATGCGGTCGCTGACGATGCGCGCGGCCGCCGCCGGCTCCAGCGGCTTGGCGCTGGAGTTCTCGATCAGGATCACGAACTCGTCGCCGCCCAGCCGCGCCACCGTGTCGCCCTTGGCCACGCAGGAGCGCAGCCGCTCGGCCACCTGCTGCAGCAGCATGTCGCCCTTCTGGTGGCCCAGCGTGTCGTTGAGGATCTTGAAGTTGTCCAGGTCGATGAACATCAGCGCGCCTTCGCGCGGCCGCTCCTGGTCCGACAGCGCGACGTGCAGCCGGTCCAGCAGCAGCTGGCGGTTGGGCAGCTTGGTGAGCGGGTCGTAGAACGCCAGGTACTGGATCTTTTCCTCGGCGCTCTTGCGCTCGCTGATGTCGCGCCCCACCGCCACCCAGTGCGTGAGCTTGCGCGAGCTGTCCCACACCGGCGACACGTCCAGGTCCACCCAGAACGGCTCGCCGCTCTTCTTGTAGTTGATCAGGTCCACCCGCACCGGCTCCCACTGCTCCAGGGCCGCGCGGATGTGATCGAGCTCGCTGCGCTGGGTGTCCGGCCCCTGCAGCAGGCGCGGCGTGCGGCCCAGCACTTCGTCGCGCGTGTAGCCGGTGCGCCGCTCGAACGCCTCGTTGACGAACACGATGCGCGGCCCCGGCGCGCTGAACGGGCCGGCCTCGGTGATGATGACGATGTCGTTGAGCCTGGCGATGCTGCTTTCCAGCAGCCGCAGCTGTTCTTCCGACTTGTGGCGGGCAGTGACGTCGCGGAAATGCGCCGCGAAGCCGCCGCCGAAGGGGAAGCCGCGGACCTCCAGCCAGGTGCTCACCCTTGCATCGAGCTCCTCGAATTCGATGCCCTCGTTGCGCGCCACCGCGGCGTGGAAGCGCTCCTCGAGTCGGAAGCGCACGGTCTTCTGGAACGAGCTCCAGAATTTCTTGCCGAGCAGTTCGTCGGCGCTGCGCCCCAGCAGGCGCTCGGCTTCCTCGTTGATGTAGTTGAACTGGCCCTCGCGGTCGACGGTGACGAAGGCCTCGCCGCTGCCCATCGCGCCGCCCATGCTCACGGTGTGGCGCAGCAGCGTTCCGCGCGGATAGCCGTGCGGCGCGATCTCCTGCAGCGCGCCTTCCACCCGCACGATCCGCCCGCTGTCGTCGCGCACCGGATGCCCCAGCGTGCGCACCCACGCGCGGCGCCCCTGCAGCGTGACGATCTGCATCTCCTCGTCGAAGGCCACGCCCTCGGTGGCGCAGGCCTGCACCAGCGCCTCCACCTTCTCGCGCCATTCCGGCGCGTAGAAGCTGAAGGCTTTTTCCAGGGACGGCGAGAAGCCGGGCTCGGCGCCGTGCAGCGCGGCCAGCTGGTCCGACCAGACCAGCTTCTCGTTGACGAGGTCGATCATCCAGACGCCGACGAAGGCAGTCCGCTCGACGAGTTTCAGGAAGGCATTGGCGTGCTGAAGCTGGGCGGAATCCATGGGTGGGGAGGGACGGCGAAACGTCGATGGTAAGCGCACCCGCCCGCCGCAGGGCACCAGTAGGCACCGTCCTACAGTCGAAAGGGCCCACGTCCGAGATCCACTTGCAGTGCCAACATTAGAGTGAGTAACGCCTTGATACCCGCAGTAACGGGCCAGGCCGCGCACCAGCAACAGGGACCACCGTGCAAGAGCTGAAAGCCTATGTCGTCGAAGACAACGCCACCATCCGCGAAAACCTGATCGGCGCGCTGGAAGAGTTGACGTGCGTGCGCGTGGTCGGCAACAGTGCGACGGAGGACGAAGGCCTGCAATGGCTCGAGCAGAACGCGCAGGACTGGCACATGGTGATCGTGGACCTGTTCCTGCAGCGGGGCAGCGGCATCCGGCTGGTGCAGCGCGTGCGACGCCATAGCGCCAGCCAGAAGATCATCGTCTTCAGCAACTACGTCAACGCCAGCGTGCGCAAGCGCTGCGCCCAGCTGGGCGTGGACGCCGTGTTCGACAAGTCCACCGAGATCGACTTCCTGGTGGATTACTGCGCGCGCCAGTGTGCCCAGGTCACGCAGGAAGCCGGCATGTGACCGCTTCCCTCCATCCGCAACCCGACAAAACCATCATCCAGAGCGAGGCACAAATGAGCACCACGGACACCGACAACATCGCGGCGCGAGCCGACGCCGAGCCTGGCAAGGGCAACCTGCAGCGGCGCTGGTCCGACGGCGTGACGCCGGCGCCCCAGGGAACCGATGCCTCCGCTGCCTGGTCGATGGCGCAGCACTGGCCGACGCTGGTCGCCACGCTGTCGGAGCAGGCGGTGGAAAGCAGCAACCTGATCCTGCGCGCGCTGGACTTCCTGGTCGGTGCCGGCCGCATGCGCCGGGCCGAGGCCAAGGCGCTGAGCGATGCCCTCTACCGGATGCGCGACACCAGCCTGCGGGCCCAGCAGATCACCCGGCTGGCCAGCGGACGGATCCGCCAGGCGCGCGACCGGGTGGATCTGGCCGAACTGATCCGCGACCAGCTGGAAAGCCGGCGCGACGAATTCGTCGCCCTGAACGCCGACGTGCAGAGCGTGCTCAGCCCGGTGGACGTGCTGCTGGACCCGCCGGTGGCCGTCAGCCTGGTCAACAACGTGGTGGACTGGGGCCTGAGCTTCAGCAAGCAGGTCACGCTGACGCTGGAGACGCCGGTGTGGCCGGCGCCGGCACGGCTGCTGGTGCGGGTGGCGACGCCGCCGCGTACGGCGCAGCCTGCGCCCGGCCAGCACACCGGCACCTGGGGCACCAAGGAGCGCGGCCGCCGCCTGAACGACGGCCTGCACTGGATGCTGCTGCGCCAGATGGCGGCCTCGGCCAACCTCACCGTCAACCGCTCCGGCGCCGAGGGCGCGGCCATCCTCACGATCGAATTCCCCAAGACCTTCCTGAGCTCCGACGGCCTGTCGAGCGTGGAGCTGTTCGAGGACGACTCGGGCGGCGAAACCTCGCTGCTCAACGCCTGGGTGCTGGTGATCGCGGCCGACGACAAGCTGCGGGCAGCGGCGATGGACACGCTCAGGCACGCCGGCATCGGCGTCAAGAGCGTCGGCTCGCTGGCCGAGGCGCGGGCCCTGGTGGCCGGCGGCAAGCCCAACGCGCTGGTGGTGGCCACCGACGCCATGGGCACGGACTTCAACAGCTTCAAGACCGAGGTGATGGGCCAGGGCGGCAGCTGCCCGGTGGTGGAGATCACCGACCGGCCGCCCTCCTTCCACAATTCGGGTTTCCAGGGCTTCGAGGTGGCCAAGGTGGGCCGCGAGCAGATCAAGAAGGACCTGGGCCCCACCGTCCTGTTCGAGCTGGCCAAGGCCGTCTACTAGCCGGCCGGAACCCGGTCAGTCAGGGACGGGTCAGAAAGGCAGGTTGCGCAGCATCCGGGCCAGTTGCTCGGCCGGCACCGGCGGGCTGTACAGGAAGCCCTGTGCCTGGTCGCAGCCCAGTTGCCGCAGGATCGCGGCCTGGCCCTCGATCTCCACGCCTTCGGCCACCACCTTCAGGTTCAGGTTGTGGGCCAGCGAGATGCAGGTGGCGACGATGCCCTTGTAGGCCGGGTCGGCGGTGATCTTCTTGACGAAGGCGCGGTCGATCTTCACCTCGTCGATCGGCAGCGTCACGATGTAGGCCAGCGACGAATAGCCGGTGCCGAAGTCGTCGATCGCCACCGGCACCCCGAGCTTGCGCACTTCGGTCAGCACCTCGATGGCGCGCTCCATGTTGCCGATCAGCACGCTTTCGGTCACCTCCACGCCGAGGGCCGAACCGTCCGCGCCGCTGGCCTCGAGCGCGCCGCGCAGATCCTGCACGAAGGCGTCGCTGCGCAGCTGGGCGGCCGCGACGTTGACCGCGATGCGCGGCGCCGGCAGGCCGGCGTCCTTCCAGGCCGTCCAGTCGGCCAGCGCCCGGCGGATGATCTGCTTGCCGACCTCGCTGATCAGGCCGGTGGCCTCCAGCGCCGGCACGAATTCCATCGGCGGCACCAGGCCGCGCTGCGGATGCATCCAGCGGATCAGCGCCTCGACGCCGGCGATGCGGCCGGTGGCCAGGTCGATCTTGGGCTGGTAGTAGTTGACGAACTGGCCCGCGTGCAGCGCCTCGCGCAGCTGCGGCTCCAGCCGGTAATGCATGCTCAGGACGTTGTCCACCGACTTGTCGAAGAAGGCCACCGGCTCGTCGCGCTCGATCGCCATCTGCAGCGCCGCGTCGGCGGCGTTCACCACTTCGTCCAGCGAATTGCCGTCGCGGGGAAAGGCCGCGAACCCGAGGTTGATCGGGCACACCAGCCCCAGGTTGTTGACGCTGTAGGGCGCCTGCAGCACCGCGGTGAGCTCCGGCGCCGTGGCCGAGGAAAACTCCTCGGGGTCGGCGTCGGGGAAGAACAGGATGAACAGGCCGCGCTTGATGCGGCCGATGAAGGCGCCGCCGTCGGTGAAGGCACGCAGCCGGTCGGCGGTCTGCTTGATCAGGGCGTCGGCGACGCGAAAGCCGTGCGCCGAATTGATCTGGCTGACGGTCTTGAGCCGCACGAAGGCCACGATGCCCTTGCTGGGCCGGGAGGCGTCGAACTGCGCCTCGAAATGGAACCAGTTCGGCAGCCCGGTCAGCCGGTCGGTCTGGGTGGCGATCCGCAGCTGGCGCCGCAGGTTCAGCTGGGTGGAGACCGCCTTGGCCAGCTTGTTCAAGGCGTCGCGCTGCCCTTCGCTGAGCGAGCGCGGCACCTCGTCCATCACGCACAGCGTGCCGATGGAGCTGCCTTCGCGGGTCTTGAGCGGGACGCCGGCGTAGAAGCGCACCGCCGGCCCGTCCTGGCCGTAAAGCTGCGGGTCGAACCACGGCACCAGGGCGACGTCCTGCACCTCCAGCAGCCGGTCCGAATCGAGGATGGTGTGCGCGCAGAAGGCCTTGTCCCGCGGCGTCTGCGTCACCGTCACGCCGACGCGGGACTTGTACCACTGGCGGCCGGCGTCCACGAAGGTGAGCGTGCCCATGGGCGTGCCGCACAGGACCGTGGCCAGCTGCACCAGCCGGTCGTAGTCCTCGTCGGGCTCGGTGTCCAGGATGCCGAAGTCGCGCAACTCCAGCAGGCGCTGCCGCTCGTCGAGCGGGATCAGGGGCGCTGTCAATGGCATGGCTTCATCATCGCAGATTCATTCCGCGCTGCAGCTGCCGTGGGACATGCTACAGCGAGTGGCGGCGGCTCTGCGCCTCCATGACGGCGTCGAAGGCTTCGACATCCGGCAGCGCCGGCACGGCCGGCTCGGTTGCCGGCGCTTGCGGCGGCAGGGTCGGCACGTCGGCGGGCTGCGGGCCGTCGCCGCGCATCGCCGTCAGGTCGATGTCCACGCCGAACGAGGTGTTCCCGCGCGCCACGTCGATCGCATCGAGCCGGTCCAGCGACAGCTCGGTCGGCTCGTCCTGGCCGCTGACGGCCCAGGGCAGGATGAAATGGTTGTTCGGCATGCCGCGGTCGCCCAGCAGCTGCAGGCCGGCCGGCGAGCCGGTGTTGTGGACCACTTCCTGCCCCAGCCCATAGAGCCACAGCAGTTCGCGGTAGGCCTCCAGCGACAGCAGGTCGCGCGGCGTCGGCGGTCGCTTGAACAGCAGCTCCTCGATGATCTCCAGGCTGCGCTCGGACGGCCAGGCCGAGGCGATGCGGGTGACGGGCAGCAGGAACATGTCCAGCTCGCGCGGCTCGTCCTTGTATTCGCCGAAGCTCGCCACGTCCATGCCGAAGGTCTGGCGGAACGTGGACTGCAGCTCCTCGTACTCCACCCGCATCCCGGTGCCGTGGTAGATGTGGAACAGTTCTAGATAGACCAGCACCGGCCGCTCGCTGCTTTCCTCCAGGTAGGAGGTGAGCACCGCCACCGCCTCGTCCACCTGGCCGAGCGAGGCGAAGAACTCGGCCTGCTGCTGCGCGCCCTGCAGGGCGTCCACCTTCAGGGCCGGGCGGTCGGGCAGCTGCGCCACCGGGGCGGCCAGCGGCGCGGCATCGGACAGCAAGAAGGGCAGCGGCGCCGATTCGGCGGCGCCATGGCGCTGCTGCGAGGGGACGCGATCGACCGCGGCGGCCTCTTTCGCCGCTTCCGGGGGCGGCGGGTTCGGTGCGGCCCTGGGCTCGGCGACCGGAACGAATGCAAGCCCCGGTTCCACCATGGGGGCAGGCTGTGCCGGCGGCGCCTGCACGACGGCGGCGTCCGCCACCGGTTCCAGCGGGCCGTACCAGCTGTCGGCGACGGTCGGTTCCCGGCGGCGCGCGCGGTGCCACAACACCGCGGCGGCGCTGCCCGCCACCAGGGCGGCCAGCGTGACCAGCAGCAGGCCGGTGTGGCGCCGGGCCTGCGCGCTTTGCAGCGACTCGCGGGCCGAGGCGATCTCGGCGCGATGCCGCGCCGACAGCCCGCGCAGGGAATTCACCTCGCCTTCCAGCCCGCGCAGGCGGTCCGCCGTCCGCAGCAGGTCCTGCGGCTGCGCGTTGAGCGCCCGCCACAGCGACAGCGCTGCCGCCCGCCGCGCCAGGTCGGTGGTCGGCGATGACTTCAGTTCGGTGGAGGTGCGCAGCCAGGGCAGGCGTTCGCTGTTCGGGTCCCAGACCGCGAGCTGCAGCGCGCCACGGGAACGCGGCACGGCCTCGCGCGGCGCCGCCGCCAGCCGCTTGGTCGGGACCGCGCGCTCGGAGCGCGCAGAGAGGACCGCGCGCTCGGAGCGCGCAGAGAGGACCGCGCGCTCGGAGCGCGCAGAGGCGACGCGCGGGGAGCGCGCAGCGACCGCAGGCACTGCCTGCACTTGCGCCGTGGCGGCCGCGGCCGCGGCGACGGTTGCCGGTTTGGCCGCCGGCAGCAGCACCGGCGCGGCCGCCAGCTGCATCGGCGCCTGCGTCGGCGCCTCGGCCAGCAGCACATAGCGCCGCGTATAAGAGCGCCCGCAGCCCGCGTTGAGCACCACGGTCACGAACGGTTCGTCGACCAGGACCGGAGAAGAGATCCTCGCGTAGGACAGCTGGTGGGCAGCGTCGGCGCCGAGCTTGACGTCCACCTGCGCGCGGTCGATCAGCTTGTCCCCGTAACGCACCTGCGCCGTCACGCAGCCCGAGCCGTTGCCCTGCGCCTGCTCGTCGAACTGGATCGGCGCCACCAGTTCCAGCGGCCGGCCCACCACCGATGTCCCGGTGACCGGTCCCAGCGACAAGGCACTGGCCAATGTCGCCGTCGCACAGAGCGCAAAAACGCAAATGGAACGAGTCGTAAGAGTTGTATTCATGGCGCAATCCGACTTTAGGAAGCTTGCGTCCGATTCCTGTCGGTGACGGCGTCTAGCTCATGTAGGACTGGAACTACCTTTGCTTGCCGGCGCCGGCCTTGACCAACTGGTCCACCAGGGCGGGCGTCACGTACAGCGGGGCCTCGAACAGGTAGATCGGCAGGCCGGCGTACGCGGCCAGCTGGGGCGCCAGTTCCTCGATGGTGGCCGGCCGGAAGCCGCCGCCCACCTTGGGCCGGAAGGCTTCCGCGATCACCCGCACCCGGCCCTTGCCCAGGCTGCGCTCCAGGATCGTCACATAGTGGCGCGCCACCCAGGCCTCGCGCGCGTGGACGCCGACACCGTCCTGGAAGAACACGCCGACGTCCGGGGGCAGCCATTTGAGCAGGCCGTCGGCCAGCTCCTGCGGACCGACGTTGGCGCTGTCGTAGACGCTGATCCACAGCGGCCTTGGCAGTTTGTTGAGCAATGCGGTGAGCTGCGGCGCCTCGCTCCAGGTCGGGTCGATCTCCACCGGGAAGTAGTAGCCCACCACGTTCAGCGGCGTCGGCAGCCGCGCCAGCGCGGCCGAGGTCTCGGCCAGGCTGGCGATGTCGGCGCGCGCGCTCTTCTCGTCGAAGCGCCCGGCCAGGCCCAGGATCACCTCGCGCGCCCAGGGCTCGCCGGCGATGCGCTTCCAGTCCGGGGCATTGCCGGTGGGCAGGCCGGTGCCGTCGCGAAAGGCGATGCCGTCCACCACGGTCCACTGGATCAGCAGGCGGTGCGCGCCCAGCCGCTCCCAGTCGCCCTTGGGCGCGTTGTTCTCGTTGTAGACCTGCCAGACCGTGCCCTCGATCGGCGGCACCTGCACCGAGGTGCAGGCCGCCAGCATGGCAAGCAGCAGCGTGGCCGCCAGGACCCTGGGTCGGATCATGCGTTCAGCTCCAGCGTCAGTACGACACCAGCGAGGTGAAGAACAGGCCCTTGGCACGCTCGTCGCCGGCAAGCCGGAAGCGGTAGTCCAGCGAGAAATCGATGTACGAGCGCGGCGCGGCGTACTTGTCCTCGCGGAACCAGCGGCGCAGGCTGACGCCCGGCCCGGCGGCCACCGAGAGCTTGTCGCTGGGCAACAGCGAGTTGTATTCGGCCGCGACCACGGCGTGCGGATAGGCCACCGTCTTGCCGTCGCCCGAGAGCCGGTAGCTCTTGCCGACCATCACGCTGGCCAGGCCGTAGTCCTGCTTGGCCTGGAAGTAGTGGCCGGCCTCGGCAGCCACCCGGGTGGTCCACCAGTTGTCGACGTCCACCCGCAGGTCGGTGCCTAGGTCCAGCGAATAGCCGGCCTGCGCCAGCCAGTCGTCGTCGGCGCCCTTGGAGAACACCCGGCTCAGGGACAGCACCAGGTTCTGCGTGCTCAGGGGCTTCCAGCGCACGCCCAGCGCCGTCTGCAGGCTGTCGCCGCCGGTCGCGCCACCGGCCTGGCTGTACAGCGTCTCGAAGCCGCGGGCGAACAGTTCCACGTAGCGGCCGTTCTGGTAGCCGAAGGGCCGCCAGTACGCCTCCACGCCGACCTGCGCCGAGCGGTTGCCGACCTCGTTGCGGGTGGCGCCGAAACCCGAGACCACCGTGCCGCCGCCGCGGTACATGAGCGAGGCGATGATGCCGCCCTCGCGCGTGATGTCGGCCACGGCGCGCCGGGTGTCGAACAGCATCTGCGGCTCCAGCTTCAGCTTGAGCGAATCGGCGGCGTCGATGGTGCGCTTGAAGTAGTTGACGGCCTCGCCGTCCTTGCCGGCGCGCAGCGACGAATAGGCCGAGTCCTGCAGTGCGCTGTCCGGCAGCTTGCCGGCGGCGTCGGCGCTGGCGAACAGCGCACGCGCCGATTCGTCGTCGCCCACCCGCGCGGCCAGGTAGGCCAGGTCCAGGTCGCTGGTGCCGCGCAACTGCCCGTCGGCCTGGTACTGCGCGAAGCGGTTGCGCGCCTCGCTCTTGCGTCCCAGGTCGGCCAGGGCGCCGACTTCGGCCGCCGGCGCGAGCCGGCCGGTGGCCAGCGCCGCGTTGAAGTCCTCGGCTGCGCCGGCCTCGTCGCCCAGGCGCTTGCGGATCGAACCGCGTTGCGCCAGCAGCGCCGCGTCGCCCGGTTCGAGCGCCAGGGCCGCGGTGGCGGCCTGCTGCGCATCGGCCAGCCGGCCGGCGCCCAGCTGCGCATCGAGCAGCAGCAGCTGGTAATCGCGGTTGCCCGGCGAGATCGCGACCGCCTGCGCCGCCTTGTCGGCAGCCAGCGGATAGTCCTTCGCTTCCAGCGCGCGATAGGCCTGGGATGCCACCTCGAAGGCCGGATCGCGTCCGGCCTGGCCCGGCAACAGGGCGCAGGTCAGGGCCGACTCGGCGGCGCCGCAGTCCAGCCCCGGCGGCGGGAAGCTGCTGCTGGTCAACGGCGGAACCTGCGCCGACACGCGCACCGTCAGCCGGGCCGCGGCCGCGCGCCGCTGGGCGACGGCCGCATCGCTGTCAGGCAGTCCCTGCAGCAGTTCGATCGCGCGCTGCGGTTCGCGCGCTGCCAGCGCCGAATCGGCGGCGACCAGCCGCAGGTTGCGCTGCTGCGCGGCGCTGAGCCCGCGTTGCTGCAGCGCGCGGTCGAAGTCCGCCTTCGCTTCCGGCCAGCGGCCCTGGCGCTGGCGCGCGTAGCCGCGCATCGCCAGCGGCACCACGCTGTCCGGCAGCAGCGCCACCGACTCGCTCGCCAGCCGCTCGGCCTCGGCGAACTGTTCGCTGCGCAGCAGCACCTCGATCAGGATCAGCCGGTACGCCGGGTTTTCCGGCGCCAGCTGCACCGCCGCCCGTGCCGAACTGGTGGCCGCGGGCAGGTTGCCGGCTTCCAGCGCGCGGTACATCGCGGTGCCGGCCGCCTGCGCCATCGCGCGGCGGATCGATTCGCGCTGCGTGCGCAGCGAGGCGTCGTCGCCGGCCGCCTGCAGGCCCTGGTTGAGCGCCTGGTCGGCTTCCTGCAGCCGGTCGGCCGCGATCAGCGAATTCACCAACAGCAGCCAGTAGGCGCGGTTGGTCGGAGCCAGCCGCGTCGCCTCCTGCGCCTGCGTGACGGCGGCGCCGTAGTCCTTGCGGTCGTAGGCCTTGTACGCCGCGTCGGCGGCAAGAAAGGCGGGGTCGTGCGGCTTGCCGGCCGGCGCCACCGGGCGCAGCACCTTGGTCGGCCCTTGCTGCCGCGCAACCCGCGCCGCCGGCGCGCGCCCGCCGCGCTTGGCGCGCTGCGCATCCGCCAGCAGCTTGCGCAGGCGCGGCACGTCCGGCCGCAGCCGGATGGCTTCGCGCGACAGCGCGATGGCGCGGTCATAGTCGCCCTGCTGGTAGGCCTTGTAGGCCTGGTCGGCGTTCTCGAAGGCCGGGCCGCTCAGCGGCAGCGGCTCCTTGGCCTGGGCCAGCGCCCCGCCGGCGCCGAGCGCCAGCACTGCGGCCAGCAGCAGGGAAGGCGTCACCTTGTTGTTCTTCATGTTGTCGTTCATGACTGTGCCTCGGCAAAGAACTTGCGCTGGTCCTGGACCACCTGTTCCACCACATCGCGCGGGATCACGCGGCGGTCCACCAGGTAGTCCCCGATCCGCCCGTGCTGGTCCGGCCGGTAATCCCGCATTGCGCTGTCGAACACGTCTTTTCGCAGCAGGCCGCGTTCGATCAGCATGTCGCCCAGCAGCGGACCGGTCGGCACCGCCTTGGGCGCCGTACCGCTGCCCTCGCGCAGCATGCGCAGGGCCACGGCGATCTCGCCTTCGCGCGCGATCCGCTGCAGCGGCGCCACCTTCAGCACGCTCGTGAGCTGGTCCACCGCCTCCGGCGACAGCGGACTGGCAACGGCAACCACCGGGCCGCCCGCCTTGTTCAGGCCCAGCGGAATGACGCGGTGGCGGATCGCCAGGTCCACCGGCAGCATGCCGGCGTGGCCACGCACCAGGTCGGCTGTGAGGTTCACGCGCGGCAGGTCGGCCTGGTAGGCGATGGCCTCGGCCAGCGTCTCCTCGTCCAGCCAGCCGTTGGACACCAGCACGCGGCCCAGCGGCGTCTGGGTGCTGGCCTGCTGCTCCAGCGCCTGCGCCAGCCTGCCTTCGTCCACCGCCTGCCACGATTGCAGCAGCTCGCCCAGGCGCTGGCGCTTGCGCGCCAGCTGGGCGCCGGTGGGGAATTCGTGCATGGTCTTGTCCCAGACCAGCTTCTTGCCGCGAAACAGGTAGGACAGGTACAGGCGCCAGGCCCGCGCCACTGCCATGCAGTTGACGAAGTTGCCGATCACCATCCGCGGCAGCGCCATCAGCCCGTGCTCCCATCCGTACAGCACGGTGGTGAAGTACACCCGGTGCGCGGCGCGGATCGCCAGGAAGAAGGCGTTCACGTAGATCAGCGTGCGCCAGATCGAGTACTCGCCGAACATCGAGGGGTAGTACGAGTCCCACCAGCCGGTGGACAGGCCCACGTGGAAGATGATGAACTGCACCACCAGGATGTAGGCCAGGATGCTGATGAAGGAGGTGACCACGCCCTTGCGGTCGTGCAGCAGCAGGTACTTGGCGGCCAGCGAGCCCTGGAACTTGATCTGCTCCCAGCTTTGCAGGCCGATGCCCAGCACCCAGCGCGACTTCTGCCGGTAGGCCAGGCGGAAGTTGTCCGGGAAGTATTCGCGCACGCACAGCGGCATGTTGACCAGCAGTTCGCGCGCCTTGCCCTTGGAGCCCCAGGCGGTGCGCCGCACCCGGAAGGTGACCGGGAACACGCCGAAGATCGATTCCATCCCCAGGCCGGCCAGCCGCATGCCGACGTCGTAGTCCTCGGTCAGGCTGTTGATGTTGAACGGCTTGTTGTGGGTGGAGCCGATCAGGCTGGCCAGCGCCTTGCGCGAGAAGCAGGTGCCGACGCCGGCCGAAGGCACCATGCCGGAGACGCTCTCGCGCACCACCATCTCCTTGGCGTGGCTCTCGGCGAATTCGTCCATGTAGGTGCCGGCGACCAGCTCGTACCACTCGCGCTCCAGCGACGCGACGGGCAGCTGGATCATGTCCTTGCGCGGCAGCAGGTAGTTGAAGAACTTCAGCTCCATCGGATGGAGCACGTCCTCGCTGTCGTGCAGCACGACGCCGGCAAACTCGATGCCGGTTTCGCGCTCGTGGTTGAAGATCTCAGCCACCACGAAGTTCAGGCAGTCGGCCTTGGAGGTGGGCCCCGGATGGGGCACCTCCACCCGCACGACCTGGCGGTAGCGCTTCTTCATGCGCTCCACTTCCTCGATGGTGGCCGGGTCGTTGACGTAGGTGCCGACGAACACGACGTAGTTCGAATAGTTCAGCACCTCCACCATGTTCTGCACCATGGCGGCGATCACGTCGTGCTCCTGCCAGGCCGGCACCATGATCGCCAGCGGCTGCTCGCCGCGCTCGAGCAGCTGCTCCGCCGTCAGCTTCGAATAATTTCGCCGCTGGAGCGTGAAGTGCCGGTAGATGCGGCGCCCCCAGTACCAGACGTCGATGAACAGGTCATCGAGCGACGAGATGAAGATGACGATGGCGACGATGGCCGCAAGGATCTCCAGGCCGGCGTAATAGTCGGCGATGAGCAAGTCCCAGGTCATGGCACATCCTTATCCGCGGCCTTGATCACAGTTGCGCATTCGCGCTCTTGCGGCGGCGGACCCGGCTTGCGTAGACCAGCAGTGCGATGAAGAACGCGACCACCAGGATCGGCAGCAGCCACCAGTAGGTGCGCTCGAAGAACGACGGCCTGGCTTCGCGCAGCCGGCCCTGGCCGGTCGGATCCACGGTATTGACTTCGGTGCGCAGGCCGGTCGGCCCGATCACCGCGACGTTGCCGTCCGACAGCTGCATCGGCTTGTCCATCGCCGGCGCCTCGGTTCCCACCGTGCGGTAGACCGCACCGGTGTCGCTGCCGGACTTGGTGATCTCCAGCAGGCCGACGCGGTTCAGGCCGGTGACGTCGATCAGCGGCTTGTCGCCGCTGCCCGGCAGGTAGATGCGGCCGCCGTCGACCTTGACGTCGCTCTTCTTGGCGTCGGCAACCGGCACGTCGATGGCCAGGAACGGGCCGTCGATCTTGGGCTGCGTGTTGTCGGCAACCGCGCTGAACTTGGCGTTCACCGGCGACACGCCGGTGGTGGCGGCCAGGCGGATCACCCGCGGCAGCGTGGCCTGCGCGTTGTTCAGGTAGCTGGCCGGGACCAGCAGCGTGCCGCCGCTGGCGAAACGCGACATCAGGCCGGCGAAGTCGCTGCCCGCCTCGATCTTCTCCAGCAGCATGTGGCTGCTGGCCAGCACGGACACCGGATAGGGCTCGGGCGTCTCGCGGCAGCGGTCGCTCGCCAGCTGGCGGGTGAAGGAGACGCGGATGACGTTGCGGGCGGCCAGCGCATAGCGCGGGATCGGCGCGACGATGCGTTCGCGGCGGCCGGTGGCTTCCATTTCCTTGGCGCCCAGCAGCACTTCATTCATGAAGACCGAGACGATCGGCGGCGTGCGCGCGGCGCTGGGGGCGGCGGCGACGTCGATCACCAGCGTGCCCGGACCGCGGCCGTCGGCGGCCACGGCGCCGATGTCGAAGGTGGCGTTCCAGTCGGCATGGGCCAGCACGTCGAAGCTGCCCGGCTTGGCGCCGAGGTACTTGAGCGAGACGGCGGTCAGGTCGGAGCGCGGCTCGTCGGCGGCGTTGATCACGACCGACGAGGAGGCGGCAAGCTGCGTCCAGAGCTGGCCGAACAGGCCGGCGGCCTTGGCGCCGGCATCAGGGGCGATCACGATGGTCGGGCGGCCGAACACGTTGCTCAGGCGCACTTCCTTGGAGGCCAGGGGCGTGGCCCACGGGTCCAGCGACTTGGTGCGGAACTCGGTGTAGGGAGCGCTGGCATCGGCCGGCAGCTGGCCCTTCATGGCGTCGAAGCTGGCGCCCATGGCGCCGGCGAAGCTGGGGTCGGCGATCACGATGTCGGCCTGGAACGGGCCGGCGGCGCCGAGCGACATCAGGGCGCCGATCTCGGCGGCGTCCTTGATCTTGTGCATGCCGTTCTCGGTGATTCCGGCGAAGGCCGGCACGCTGCGCAGCGCCGGCGGAATGGTGATGCCGCGCATGTCGACGGTGTCGCCGACGGCCGGCAGGGCCCGGACGATGGGATGCTTGCCGGCCCGCTCGAGCGCGACGCCGACCCGCCAGGCCGTGTCGTAGGCATCGGTCGGCAGCTTGTTGGAGGCAACCAGGATGACCGGGTTGGACGGCAGCGAGGACCATGCGGTGCTCAGGTCGCGCACGGCCGATCCGTCATAGCGGTAGGTGAATTTGGTGGTCGGCTCGACGCGCAGCAGGTTGCCCGGCGTGCGCGCATCGGCACAGGTGTTCTCGCGGCCCACCGCGGTGCGCCAGTCGATGTTGAAGCGCACGAAGCCGCTGGGGCGCGGGTTGCCGTCGATCGGCAGCGCCAGGCTGGCGTCGCCGCGCTCGGCGGTGAACGGCCGCGCCGACACCGGGTAGCCGTCCACCGACAGGATCATGGTGGTGCGGCCGCCGTCGGCGCGCACGTAGTTGGCGTCCATCTGCAGTGCGGCGTTGGCCAGCGGCACGTTGGTGGGCACCGGCAGGTAGATTTCCCTGAGCGTGTCCGGGTAGCCCAGCACCACAGGCCCGGTGAACCCGAGATCGGCGAACGTCACCGTGCGCGGGATCCAGTTGTCGGCGCTCATGCGGCGGAACACGTCCGCCGGGGAGCTGCCCTGTGCTGCCGGCGCAGGCTGCGCCGCTGCCAGCATCGGAACGATCGCGACCGCGGCTGCGAGAAGCAGGCGCCGCATGGTTGGCGCCGGTTGGCACTGGAGCAATGTGTTCATGGCAGTTCTACCTTTATTGCTTTGTTGCGTGAATTTCTTGGGTGGGACTAGTCGTCGGCCGTACCACAGGCGCCTGCCACCCAAGGCAGGCGCCCGCACTCACTGACTCATTACTGCGCTTTGCTCGGCGCGATCCAGGTGTAGCCCAGCGCCGTGATTCCGTTGATCAGGCTCTGGAAGTCCGCGAAGCCCGGCGTGCCCACGTCCGGCTCCAGCCAGAACGGATGGAAGAAGAACGACGCGTAGCCGTCGCGCACCGCCAGGCCGTACTGCGCATTGGTGACGATGTCCTGCCACGTGTAGTTGTAGTTGGAGGTCGGGTCGATCGTGTGGATGTCGTATTCGATGTTGCCCAGGCTCTCGGGGATCACGCGCTGGCCGTAGTAATCCTTCTTGATCACGTAGGGATAGATCTGGCCGACCGCGAAGTCCTTGCTGACCGATGCGTTGAAGTTGGGCTGGTCGGCCGTGTAGTACACGACGCGCTGGTAGGTGGTGCTGAACACCGACGCTGCCGCCCTGGAGCTGATCGCCGACCCCTGGTAGTGCGGTGCTTCCCAGGCCACCGGCGAGTAGCCGTTGTTGACCAGGTCCTTGACCCCCGAGTTGAGCCGGCCCAGCACCCAGCTGGTCGAATCCTCGGCCACCGGCGTGTTGGCCACGATGTTCCAGAACTCGTAGTCGTCGCCGCTGACGCCGGTGTGCGGGTTCTTCATCGAACCGTACTGGTGGGTGTAGCCGTGCATCACGATTTCGGCGCCCCTGGCCTTGGCGTAGTCCAGCGACTTCTTCAGGTTGGTGGCCTGCGCCAGCGGGACGTACATCGGCGTGCCGTTGTTGTAGGCGCCCAGCGGATCGGCGTAGTAGGGGATGGTGGCGACGGAGAACGGAATGTTCTTGCCGTACAGGTAATCGGACAGCGTCTTCATCGACTGCACGGACACCAGGGCGCCCACGTCTTCCAGCCGCACCAGCGCCTGGTGGCTCTCGGGATGGTTGATGCCCAGGATGTCGTGCAGCAGGTCGGCCAGCACCAGGTAGCGGTCGCGCGGGCCGATGTAGCTGAAGGGCATGTCGGCGAAGTACCAGAACTTGCCCGAGCGCACCACGTAGGGCGCCACTTCGCCGGTCTTGGGATTGGTCACGTTGACGACGGCGCTGGCCTTGCTCGTGTCGGTGATCGCCGTGACGCCGATGTCGGGGTCGGCGTTGATGGTGTTGGAGGCGCTGTCGTACTGGTAATACTTGACGAAGGACTTGTTCTTGTAGCCCACCGTGTCGAAGAAGCCGGGCGTCGGGTTGCCCGAGTCGGGCACCGCGTTCATGCCGCGCAGGCCGGAGAAGCCGAAGCCGCGGGTCGCCTGGAAGTTGTAGGAAGAGTCCCAGGCCAGGTTCCAGATGTTGTACTTGAACCAGACCATCGTCTTCTGCGTCGCTGCGGCGTCGGACAGGAAGGCCGTGGGCAGCGAGTTGCCGTAATACGCGCCGAGGTAGAAGGTGGCGTCGTACGCGTTGAGCTTGCCTGCCGTGTAGTTCTGCACCGGCACCAGGTCCACCTGGGCGTCGAAGTGACCCAGCAGGTTCCTGAGCATGATGGCGTAACCCATGCCGAGCTTCTCGAACTGGGTGCCGGCGGGAGCGTCATACAGGACCAGCGTCTTGGGCTGGACGGTCTGCGCCTGGGCCGGCGCGAAGCCGAAGGCCAGCAGCGCCGCGATGGCGAACGCGAGGGAGCGGAGCAGGTTTTTCATCACTTGTTCCCCTTGCCGTTGCCGTTGCCGTTGTTGCCCGACACCGAGTCGTCCTTGGTCGGGTCCTTCTTGACGTTCTTGTTGTGGTGGGCGCGGTCTTCCCGCATCTGCTCCTGCTTGTCCATGCCCGGTTGCACCTTGACCAGCGCGGAGCCTGGAGGCAACGGCGGCGGCGTCACCTTGCCGGCCTGTGCGCAAGCCGAAGCGACCAGCAGGACGCAGGCCAGGCCTGCTGACAACGCCGGTCGGAGATGACCAGCCCGGATGGATTCGGTAGCGCTCTTCATGATTTGGATCTCCCTGAACGACGTAGACATGGTCACGCGACCGCCGCCTCGGGAACGGTCCCGAGCAGGTGTGCCGCAAGCGTTTCGACGATCCGGCGCGAGGCCTGGCCGTCGCCATAGGGGTTCGCGGGCTGCTGCATGCGCCGGTAGGCCAGCTCGTCATGCATCAACCTGCGGACCTCGCGAACGATCGCGGCGCGGCCGGGGCCCACCACCAGCGCGCATCCGGCTTCCACTGCTTCGGGGCGCTCGGTCTCCTCGCGCAGCACCAGCACCGGAACCCCGAAGGTCGGCGCCTCTTCCTGCAGCCCGCCGGAATCCGTCAGCACCAGCGAGGCGTTCACGAGGGCCTGCTGCATCTCGAGGTAATTCATCGGCGCGACCAGCTTCACGTTGGTGATGCCCGACAGGATGGCCTGCGCGGCGGTCTGGACCACCGGGTTGAGGTGGACCGGGAACACGATTTCCGCCGTCGGGTGCTCGCGCGCGATGTCCGCGACCGCGTGGAAGATTTCCTCCATGTCGGAGCCCCAGTGTTCGCGCCGGTGCACCGTGACCAGGATGTGGCCGCGGCCCTGCGCGTCGCGCTTGATGCCGCGGTGGTTGACGGCCCAGTGCTGGGCGTCGACCACCGTGTTGCCGGTGAGCTGGACCTTGTCCTGGGCGATGCCTTCGCTGAGCAGCGCGTCGCACGCGCGGCGCGTGGGCGCGAAGTGAAAGCGGGCCAGCCGGCTGATCATCTGGCGCAGGCCTTCTTCCGGAAACGGCCGCGACAGGTTGTAGGTGCGCAGCCCCGCTTCCACGTGGGCGATGGGAACCTGCTTGTAGAAGGCTGCCAGCGCGCCGAGGAAGGCGCTTTCCGTGTCGCCCTGCACGATGCACATGTCGAAGGGCTGCGCCGCCATCACGGCATCGAGCTGCGAGCGGCAGTCGGCGCTGAACTGCTGCAGCGACGAGCCTTCCCGCTTGAGGCGGATGTCGGGTTCGACGTCGAAGCAGCGCAGGATCTGCTCCGCCATGTCGGCATGCTGCCCGGTGTGGATCCAGCGCGTGTCGGCCCAGCCCTGCGCAACCAGCTCGTGATAGACCGGGGCCAGCTTGATGATCTCGGGGCGGGTGCCGCTGACGACGGCGATGATGGGTTTGCGCACAAGTTCCTCCGTCGGCTCTTGCGCCGGGTAAATCGTTACGGGGACACGCGTGACGTGCCCGGCCGCGGCGGTCCTCTGACCTTTGGACACATTCCCCGCATTCGCCGCTGAGCCGCCGGCACGCTGGCTTTCGCTGTTGGCGAAGGCGTCTGAAGCGGCGAGGTGGGCCATGGTGTGTGTCAGGGTGTATGTATCAAACTGGTCACCAATGTAGGTTTGGTAACGAGTTGGGTTCGACAGCCTCGCCCGCATTCAGTCGTAGGACCATGCCTACCGTTTTCAGAAGGGGGAATCGACCGGGGACCCGGCCGGCGCCGCGATTCGATGCACAAGAAAACAAGGGCCGGCGCTGGTGGGCGCAGGCCCCTTTCGGTGAGGATGGGGCTGGCAGGATTCGAACCCAAGAGCCCTTGTTCGTCCGCGCCGTCCGATGTGCTCGAAGCCGGCGCCGTGAATACCTAAGACTGAGTCGCCGCCCTCGCCATCGCACCGAGGTCCGCCCGCACGCGGGCGAGCGCCGTGCTCCAATCCCCCGCCCTTTCCTGGCGAAAGAGCCGCGCCGTCGGGTACCACGGCGAATCGCTTCGCTGCAGCATCCAGCGCCAGTCCGGCAGGTGGGGCAGCAGGATCCACACCGGCCGGCCGAGCGCGCCGGCCAGATGCGCGACGCTGGTGTCGACGGTGACGATCAGGTCGAGCGCCTCCATCACCGCGGCCGTGTCCGCGAAGTCGCGCAGCTCCGGCCCCAGGTCCACCAATCCCGGCCACCGG
Organism: Caenimonas terrae; assembly: GCF_042655405.1. NCBI lineage: Bacteria > Pseudomonadati > Pseudomonadota > Betaproteobacteria > Burkholderiales > Comamonadaceae > Caenimonas > Caenimonas terrae. Next base: position 78,060 of record NZ_JBHSMF010000002.1, read on the forward strand.
CTGAACGCGGCGCGATCGCTGGCGCGCACCTCGGGCTGCAAGGCGTAGAAGCGGCAGCCGTCGACAGCGATGTCGCGGAACGCTTCCAGTGCGATGGACCGGTTGCGGTCGTTCACGTGCGCGGCGTTGCCCGACCAGGTGATGCCCACGCGCAGGCCGCCCGGGCCGAGCCGTTCGCGCCAGCGGGCGACGGCGCCCGGGTCGGCGTGGACATAAGGCACGGCGGCGGGAACGGTCGCCGGCGTGGTGCCCAGCACCAGCGGCAGGCTCATGAGGGGAAGCTGGAAGTCCATGGCGGGGAGCGGCGCGTCTTCGTCCACCAGCGTGCAGTTGGGCGCAAGGCTGTCCGCCACCAGCGGGATCAGTTGCGGCGGCAGGTGCAGCAAAACCGTGCCGGCCCGCCCCGCGACATCGGGCAGGAAGCGGATGAACTGCAGGCTGTCGCCGAAACCTTGCTCGGCATGCAGGAAGATGGTTCGGCCTTGCAGCGTTTCGCCCTGCCAGCGTGGCTGCGGCAGCTGCACCACCTTGCGCGAGTACACCGGGTGGCGCAGGCGCCACTCGTGTTCCGACCAGCCGGCGGCGAAGTCGCCCAGCAGCAGGCACGCCATCGAAAGCGCCCAGTGCAGCTCGGGGTCGTCGGGACAATGGCGCAACGCTTCACGGCCCGCAACCACCGCCTCCGGCAGCCGCAGGCCTTCGATCAACAGGCTGACCCGGCGCATGGCCGCATCGGCCGAAGCCGGGTTGGCCCGCAGCACTGCATCGAGCTGCGCGAGCTGGTCGTCCACCTGAGCCGACCGCTGCCGTGCCCACTGCGCCGCTTCGTCATGGCGACCCAGCCGGTGCAGCGTCAGGATCGCGTCCGCCAGCGGCTCGAGGAATCCGGGCTTGCGGCCCGCCGCGGCTTCGAATGCGGCCACGGCCTGCTCGGGCTGGCCCAGCTCCAGCAGCGCGCGGCCCAGCAGGTACTGGGCATCATGGGCAAAGCCGTCGCCCCGCCGCTCCAGGGCCAGCGCCTCGCGCATCCGCGTGGCCGCCTCGCCGAACCTGGCTTGCTCCATCAGCGCGAAGCCGTGGTTCAGGCGTGCCAGCGGATCGCCCGGCTCGGCGTCCACGGCCTGCTGGTAGCACCGCGCCGCCTCGTCGATCTGGCCCGCGGCCAGCGCGGCGTTGCCGCGCGCGCGCCAGTCGATGCGCGCAGCCGCCGGCGGCGCCGGCGCCGCGTGTGCGGGCTTGCGCAGTCCCGCGAGCTTGTCTTGCAGCCATCCCATTCGCGGTGGATTATGGGGCCCGCCTGCGCAAGGCCGCGCCCAAAGAAAAACAGCCTAGGGGCTTGCGCCTCTAAGCTGATCTTCTAGAACCGAAATTCTGGTGCGGCTGGCAGGAATTGAACCCACGACCCCTTGGTTCGTAGCCAAGTACTCTATCCAACTGAGCTACAGCCGCGTAAGCCCGAAATTATAGCAGTTCTCCGGCCAGGTTCTGCAGGCCGTCCCTGCGCGAATCAAAGCCGGTACGCCAGGCCCGCGCTGACGTAGTTGTTGGAGCGGCGCTGCGCCAGCGGGCTGTGCACGGCATCGCCGTTCAGGCGCCGGTGCTCGATGCTGCCCACCACCACCCACTTCGGCGCCAGGTCCACGGACCACAAGAGGCCTGCACTCGTATTGAGCAAGCCGCTGCCCGGCGCGAACCCGGGCAGGCCGGTGCTGGAAGACTGCTGCGCCGTCACGCCATAGTAGGCATCGGTCGCCTTGGCGTCGGCCCACACTGCCTGGCCGAACACGCCGGCGGAGAAGCGGCCGCCGTGGAACACCCCGACGCTCAGGCGCAGGTCCAGTTGCGTGCCCAGCTCCGACTTGAGGTTCTTTCGCACGCGCCCCAGCAGCGTGAACGGCGCCGGCCCGACCTTGTCGTCCCACTCCATCTGCAGGCCGATCGAGCCGCCGCGGCTGATGTCGGCGACGTTGTGGTTCTGGAGGAATCCCGACTCGCCGGCCTGGCGGCCCGGCTCGTAGGCCAGCTGTGCCCCGGCATACAGGCCCGAGGTCAGCGCGATCCGCGCACCCGCTTCCAGCACGCCCTGGGTCGAGCGCACGAACAGCGGCTGGCCGAAGTAGCGCACCACCGGGACCAGTTCGGTGCGCTGCGACCCGGAGCCGTCGTAGGCGGGCCGCGACCGCAAGCCCGGACCGATCAGCGCCTCGTTGGTCAGTTCCGCCGACGCGGCCAGCGGCACCAGGACCGCACAGGCCAGGCCGGCCGTCCGCACTGCGCGATGGACCCGCGATCTTGCTGAAAACGTCATGGTTTGCTTTCGAGATGGGCCCGCGCGCCGCGCAAGGAATGGCAAGTCGACGGATCTTAGCGAGTCCCCGCGCCGGATGGGGACCGAGCACCCCAATCGCCGGCAAGCGATCAGGGGCGCACCTAGGCCCAGCCCTGCTGCTGCTTCTCGAAGGAACGCCTCAAGGAAGATGTGGTGCTGGAATTGGTCATGGAAATCTCCTCTGGGTTGGACGATGCATTAGCGAACACTGATATCGTCCGGCCGGAAAGGCAGCCGGTCGAAGTGAAAACCTCTGGACGGACCCCATGGCCTTGCCGGGGCAGAATATATTGGGGTTGTGCGGACGGCCGCGAGGCGGGGAAGACGGGCGCTTGGCAGCGGCACTCGCAAGCTGCGGATCCGTCCGCCGCTCCTGGTCCGACAAGCAGGTGTTGGTAGGACGTGTTGGACTTGAACCAACGACCAAAGGATTATGAGTCCTCTGCTCTAACCAGCTGAGCTAACGTCCCGCCAACGGCGATTGTATGAGTGCTACTTCTGGTGGCTCAGGGCGTTGCTCACCAGGCGCGCGGTGATGTCCACGATCTGGATCATGCGGTCGTACGGCATGCGCGTGGGGCCGATCACGCCCAGCGTGCCCACCACCTGGCCGTCCACCTGGTAGGGCGAACTGACGATCGACAGCTCCTCGAACGGCACGACCTGGCTTTCGCCGCCGATGTAGATGCGCACGCCGGCCGCCTGGCTGGACACCTCCAGCAGCCGCATCAGCTGCGTCTTCTGCTCGAACAGGTCGAAGGCGCGCCGCAGGTGGCTCATGTCGCCGGAAAAATCGCTGACCGACAGCAGGTTGCGCTCGCCCGAGATCACCACCTCGTCCTGCTCGCTGAGCGCCTCGGAGCTCGCCTGCACCGCCGTCTGCATCAACTGGCCGATCTCGCTGCGCAGGCTTTCCACCTCGGTCTTCAGGCGCTCGCGCACCTGCTCGATCTCCATGCCGGCGTAGTTCGCGTTCAGGAAGTTGGACGCCTCGATCAGCTGGCTCTGGGTGTAATCGGTGGCGGTGAACACCACGCGGTTCTGCACGTCGCCCTCCGGCGACACGATGATCACCAGGAAACGCTTCTCCGACAGCCGCAGGAACTCGATGTGGCGGAACACCGAGGTGCGGCGCGGCGCCATCACCACGCCGACGAACTGCGACAGGTTCGACAGCAGCTGCGCGGCGTTGTTGATCACCTTCTGCGGCTGGTCGGCCGCCAGGCTGGGCGTGGCCAGCTCGCCGCGCTCCGCGGTGAGCATGGTGTCCACGAACAGGCGGTAGCCGCGCGCCGTCGGCACGCGGCCGGCGGAGGTGTGGGGGCTGGCGATCAGGCCCATCTCCTCCAGGTCCGACATCACGTTGCGGATGGTGGCCGGCGACAGGTCCAGCCCGGACGCGCGCGAGAGGGTTCGCGAACCCACGGGCGTGCCGTCGGCGATGTATCGCTCGACCAGCGCTTTCAACAACAGCTTGGCACGATCATCGAGCATGATTTAAGGGCTTTCTGGGATTTTAATGATGTAATTTGCCAATGAAATCCCAATTCCGCCAGGTCGCTCTGATCGGCAAGTACCCCACCGCGGTATCGGGAACGATGGCCGGCGCCGCGCGCGCCGCGCTGGAAGACATCGCTCAATTTCTCGCGTCCAGCGGCTGCGAGGTGGTGCTGGAGGAAGCAACCGCCGCCAACAACGCCATCAGCGGATACCGGACGCTGGACGTGGCGGGCATCGGCAAGCAGTGCGACCTGGGCCTGGTGGTCGGCGGCGACGGCACGATGCTGGGCATCGGCAGGCAGCTGGCGAAATTCGACGTGCCGCTGATCGGCATCAACCAGGGCCGCCTGGGCTTCATCACCGACATTCCCCTTGAAAATTACCGCGCCACGCTCACCCCGATGCTACGCGGAGAATACGAGGAAGACCAGCGCAGCCTGATCCAGGCACAGGTCATGCGCGACGGCGAATGCGTGTTCGACGCGCTGGCGATGAACGACGTGGTCGTCAACCGCGGCGCGACCTCGGGCATGGTGGAGCTGCGCGTCGAGGTGGACGGGCACTTCGTCTCCAACCAGCGCGCCGACGGCCTGATCGTCGCCTCGCCCACCGGCTCCACCGCCTATTCGCTGTCGGCCGGCGGTCCGCTGCTGCATCCTTCGATCCACGGCTTCGTGCTGGTGCCGATCGCGCCGCACACGCTGTCCAACCGCCCGATCGTGCTGTCGGACTCGGCGCAGATCGCCATCGAGGTGGTCTCCGGCCGCGACGCCAGCGCCAATTTCGACATGCAGTCGTTGGCCTCGCTGCTGCACGGGGACCGCATCATGGTGCGGCGCTCCGAGCACCGGGTGCGCTTCCTGCATCCCAGGGGCTGGAGCTACTTCGACACCCTGCGCGGCAAGCTTCACTGGAACGAAGGCGGCTAGCCCATGGGCCTCAAACGCATCGCCCTGCGCGACTTCGTCATCGTGCGCGAGCTGGAGCTGGAGCTGTCGTCCGGCTTCAGCGTGCTGACCGGAGAAACCGGCGCCGGCAAGTCGATCCTGGTGGACGCCCTGCAGCTGGCGCTGGGTGCGCGCGCGGACGCCGGCGTGGTGCGCGAAGGCGCGGCCCGGGCCGACATCAGCGCCGAATTCGACCTGCCCTCCTCGCTGGTCCCCTGGCTGGAAGAAGCCGGCTTCGAATCGCAGGAATTGCTGCTGCGCCGCAGCATCGACTGCCAGGGCAAGAGCCGCGCCTGGATCAACGGCGGTCCGGCCACCGCCACGCAGCTGCGCGAGCTCGGCGAGCAGCTGGTGGACATCCACGGCCAGCACGCCTGGCAGAGCCTGACCCGGCCCGACGCGGTGCGCGACCTGCTGGACGCCTATTCGGGTGTCGGCACCCAGCGCCTGCAGCAGTTCTGGCAGGCCTGGCGCGCGGCGCAGAAGGACCTGCAGGACGCCCGCTCGGCGCAGGATTCGCTGCAGCGCGAGCGCGAGCGGCTGGCCTGGCAGATCGGCGAGGTGGAGAAGCTTGCGCCCGGCGACAACGAGTGGGACGAACTCAACACCGACCACACCCGGCTGGCCAACGCGCAGGGCCTGCTGCAGGCGGCGCAGCTGGCGCTGGACGCGCTGGCCGGCGAGGAAGGCGCAGCCGCCTCGCGGCTGTCGCAGGCGCACTGGGCACTGCAGGCGCACGAGCACGTGGAGCCCGAATTCGCCGCGCTGGCCGCCGTGCTGGCGTCCAGCCTGGCGCAGGCGGAAGACGCGGCGCATTCGCTGGGCGCCTACCTGCGCAAGACCGACCTGGATCCGGCGCGGCTGGCGGAGCTGGACGAACGGATGGCGCTGTGGATGTCGCTGGCGCGCCGCTACAAGCGCACGCCGGCCGAACTGCCCGGCCTGCTGGCGGGCTGGAAGGAAGAACTGGCACGCCTCGATGCCGCTGCCGACCTGGCCGCGATCGAGGCCGCGGAGAAGAAGGCGGCCGATGCCTACATGGCCGAGGCGCGTGGCCTGTCCAAGGCGCGCGCCAAGGCCGCGCCGCAGCTGGCCAAGGCGATCACGCTGGCGATGCAGGGCCTGGGCATGCAGGGTGGGCGCTTCGAGGTGGCGCTGGAGAAGGCGCAGCATCCCACCGCCAGCGGACTGGAAGAGGTTTCCTTCCTGGTGGCCGGCCATGCGGGTTCGACGCCGCGCCCGGTCGGCAAGGTCGCGTCCGGCGGCGAGCTGTCTCGCATCGCGCTGGCCATCGCGGTGACCACCAGCCAGCTGGGCACGGCGCAGACCCTGATCTTCGACGAAGTGGATGCAGGCGTCGGCGGCGCGGTGGCGGAGACGGTGGGCCGCCTGATGAAGCAGCTGGGCCGGGACCGGCAGGTGCTTGCCGTCACCCACCTGCCGCAGGTGGCAGCCTGCGCCGACCATCATCTGGTCGTGGCCAAGCAAAGCGCCGGTGCCACCGTGGTCAGTTCGGTGGCCGCCGTCCACGGCGAGCAGCGGGTGGCCGAGGTTGCGCGGATGCTCGGCGGCGAGCGGCTGTCCGGCACCACCCTGGCCCACGCAAAGGAAATGCTGGGCGAAGCCAGCGCGAATTCCCGGCCATGACGCTGGAGGCCGTCCTCATCACCGGCATGTCGGGCTCCGGCAAATCGGTGGCCCTGCGCGCGCTGGAGGACGCCGGCTATTACTGCGTCGACAACCTGCCGCCGGAGCTGCTGCTGTCCTTCGTCGCGCTCGAATTGCAGAACAACGCGCAGCGGGTTGCGATCGCGATGGACGTGCGCAGCGCCACGTCGCTGCCGCTGGTGCCCGCGCAGCTCAAGGAACTGCGCAGCCAGGGCGTGATCGTGCGGCCGCTGTTCCTGGACGCCACCACGGACACGCTGGTGCGGCGCTTCTCCGAGACCAGGCGCCGCCATCCGCTATCGAGCAGCCGCGCCGCCAGCGACGGCGACGAGCCGGGCACGGACCGCCAGCACGCGCTGGTGGACGCGATCGAGCTGGAGCGCGAACTGCTCTCGGACCTGCGCGAGCAGGCGCACGTGATCGACACCAGCGTCATCCGGCCCTCGCAGCTGCAGGCGCACGTCAAGTCGCTGCTGTCCGCGCCCGCCAGCCAGCTCACGCTGGTGTTCGAATCGTTCGCCTTCAAGCGCGGCATCCCGGTGGACGCGGACTACGTGTTCGACGTGCGCATGCTGCCCAATCCGCATTACGAGGCCGCGCTGCGCGACCTGACCGGCCGCGACCAGGACGTGATCGCCTTCCTGGAGAAGCAGCCGGACGTGGAGACGATGTACAAGCAGATCGAGCAGTTCCTGTCCCACTGGCTGGGCCCGCTGGCGCGCGACCACCGCAGCTACGTCACCGTGGCGATCGGCTGCACCGGCGGCCAGCACCGCTCGGTGTACCTGGTGGAAAGGCTCGCCGCCCATTTCGGCGAAAGCTGGATCACGCTCAAGCGGCATCGCGAGCTGGACGTGGGCTAGGGCCGGCGGCACCGGCAAGAGTCGTTCTTGGCCTACAGCGGCACCGGGCATTGGCTGAGGCTGGGCCGCCGCGGCGCTTCGTAAATTGGCGCCCAAAGCCGGAGCACCGCCCGCACCAAGGAGCCGACGATGGACGTTTCACTGCGCCAATGGCCGATCTTCGTGACCGGCCTGCTGCTGGGGGCCGCGGGCACGATGTCGCTGGGCCTGCACCATCCGACCCAGGCGGAACTGGCGGCAGCTGCGCCCCCGGTGACCGCCGCCAGGCCAGCCGCAACTCCGGTGGCTGCCGCCTCCGCACCAGCCGCTCCCATTGCGCAGGCGACGCCGGACGCCGGCAGCGCCGAGCGCGCCGACGAGCAGATGCGTGCGGCGGGCGAAGCGTTCCGGCAGCAGGAGGCGCAGGCTGCGCTGTCGGCGCCGTTCGCAGTCGCAGTCGCCACGCCCCCGAAACCCAGGGTCCGCCGGATCGTCAAGGAAGCGCAAGAGCCCGTCATCGCGGCCTCGCCGGCCGCCGAAGCGCCGATCGCAATCGCTCCGACGACGCTTGCGCAGCAGTCCGAACCGCTCGCCAGGCCGCGCTCCGCTACATCGGTGATGGGCGCGGCACCGGCGCCGGCGCCTCGCCGCGAACCGGCCGAAGCGACGGCTCAGCCGGTGCAGGCCGCGCGCGGCTCGGCGCATGCAGCCGAGGGCAGCGACGCCAGCGCGCAATCGGAATAAGCGCACTGGCCGGTTGCCGCCGTACCGACATCGCGCCGGGTCAGGCCGACAGCAGCTTGCGGATCGGCGCCGGCAAGCCGAGCGCAGTCCACTGCGCGGCGTCGAACCAGCCACCGGACTTCGGATCCAGGGCCGGCTCCTGCAACTGCGCGCCGACCGGATGCAGGTACAAGTCCTTGTGCGTGAGCACGTGCAGGAAGGCAGGATCGTCCGTGAGTGCGGAGCGTGCTCCTGCCGGCAGCGCCGCCTCGAGCTCGTCGCGGCTGGCGAACACCGGCAGGCAATACAGGCCCGCCCAGATGCCGCTGGCCGGCCGCTTTTCCAGCCACACCGCGCCCTCGGGCGAACGCGCGTGCAGCAGCCACAGCGACTGCGCGCTGCGCTTGAGCTTGCGGGTCTTGACCGGATAGTCCTGCGCCCGTCCCTGGCGGCGCGCGCTGCACGGATCGCTGACCGGGCACAACAGGCACTGCGGGTTGCGCTGCAGGCAGACGGTGGCGCCCAGGTCCATCAAGCCCTGGGTATAGGCGGGCATCTGTTCCTCGCAGCCATGGGCGGGCAGCAGCGTCTCGGCGTGTCCCCACAGTTCCCGCTCGCTGGCGGCCACGGCCAGGTCCTTGTCGAAACCCAGCACCCGCGTGAGCACCCGCTTGACGTTGCCGTCCAGGATGGCGACGCGCTCGCCGAAGCAGAAGGAAGCGATCGCGGCGGCGGTGGAGCGGCCGATGCCGGGCAGGGTGGCGAGCACTGCGGCAGTGGAAGGAAATTCCCCCCCATGCTCGGCGACCACCTGCTGCGCGCAACGGTGCAGGTTGCGCGCGCGGCTGTAATAGCCCAGGCCGCTCCAGAGCGACATCACCTCGTCGTCGCCGGCGGCGGCCAGCGCGGCGACGTCCGGAAAGCGGTCCAGAAAGCGTGCGTAGTAGTCCAGCACCACCGAGACCTGCGTCTGCTGCAGCATGATCTCCGACAGCCAGACCCGGTACGGGTCCCTGGTGGCCTGCCAGGGCAATCCGCTGCGGCCATGGCTTTGCTGCCACCGGACCACGCGGCCGGCAAACTCCCCGGCCTGCGATGTCATGCGGTCTGGCGCTGCGGCTCCATCGCCGCGGCGTTGGCGGCGGGAGCTTCGGTCAGATGGCTGGTCAGCTCCGCCAGCTTGGCGTCCAGTTCGTCCAGCGCCGCTTCCTGCGCCGTGATCTCCGCGATGCGGTCGTCCAGGCCGCTGGCGGCCTGCTGGATGCGCTCGATCGCTTCCAGCCGGCGGCCGAAGTTGCGCCGGCGTTCGCGCAGCTGGGCGTCGAGCTGGGCGGCGGCCGACTTGTTCCACAGCTCCACTTCGGCCAGCGCCGATTCGTAGACCATGCGCAGCCGCGTGCCCAGCGCGCGCACCAGGCGGTCCGCGAACTCAGGCTGCGCCAGCCGCAGCGCGTTGGCGACGCCCAGATACTGGTTGTGGCTGCGCTCCACCAGCTCCAGGTCGCGGGCGTAGCGCGCCAGGTCCGGCTCCTTGGGCGCCTGCAGCGAGAAGCCGTATTCGGTGTTGAGCTGGCGGAACGTTCCGGTCAGCATCGACTGGATGTCGCCGCTGGTGGACTGGGCCCGCTGCAGGCCGGCGCGCAGGCGGTCGAAGGTGAGCGTGTAGGCGCGCTTGACGCCCAGCTTGAGGCCCGGCGTGCGCAGGGCCTTGGTCAGCTCCGCCATCTCGGCCTTCAGCGTGCTGGTGCCCAGCAGGGTGAACACTTCGCGCAGCAGCTTGAGGTGCACCGAGCGCACCGCGTGGATCTTGGCGCCGCTGATGTCGAACTCGCCCTGCTCCTGCTCGATGCGCGCGCGCATGTGCCGGATCACGGAGGTGTTCTTGCCGCGCAGGCCCTTGAGCTCGATCATCTGCTCGGCCAGGTCGCGGCGGCGGATGTTGATGGCGCGCATCGCCTCCACCCGCAGCTCGCCGATGCCCGTGGTGACGCTGTGGCGCAGGATCCTCTGGCGCTGGCCCAGCACGCCGTCGCTCAGCGCCCGCTCCAGCGCCGGCAGGTTGCTGGCCTGCAGCAGCGCCGCGTCGTTGTTGACCTTGGCCACCAGGCCCTTTTGCGCCGACACCGGGATCACCTGGTCCAGCCGCAGGCCCAGGATCTCGGCCGAGGTGGCGCGCTGGCGGTCGATCTGCGCCTGCACCTGGGCCTGGGTGCTGAGCGAATCCCACATCGTGTCGATCTTGTTGAGCACCACCAGGCGGGAATCCGAACCCGCCTCCTCGGAGTCGCTGATCAGGTGTTCGCGCCAGATCGCCAGGTCGGACTTGGTCACGCCGGTGTCCGCCCCCAGGATGAACACCACGGCATGCGCTTGCGGGATCAGGTTGACCGTCAGTTCCGGCTCGGCGCCGATCGCGTTCAGGCCGGGCGTGTCCAGGATCACCAGCCCCTGCTTGAGCAGCGGATGCGCGATGTTGATCAGCGCGTGGCGCCAGCGCGGCACTTCCACCAGCCCGTTGGAGGCCAGCATCGGATTGTCTTCGGGCGAGTCGTCGTGCCAGAAGCCCAGCGCCTTGGCGTCGTCGACGGTGACGTGGCGCACTTCCGAGACCTTCTCGAACGCCTGCGCCAGCTGCGCCGGATCGTTGACGTCCAGGTCCACCCGGATCCACTTTTCCGGCACCATCCGCCATTCCATCAGGGGCTGCGGCTGCAGCCGCGTCTCGATTGGGAGCAGCCGCAGGCAGGGCGGCACGCCGCCGTCGTAGCCCAGCTCGGTGGGGCACATGGTGGTGCGGCCGGCGCTGGCGGGCATGATGCGGCGCTTGTAGCCGGCAAAGAAGATCGCGTTGATCAGCTCCGACTTGCCGCGGGAAAACTCGGCGACGAAGGCCACCATGACCTTGTCCGAGCGCATCTGGGTCTCGAGGCGGCGCAGCCGCTCTTCCACCGCCGCGTCGAGCAGCTCGTGGTCCTTGAGCCATTCCGACAGCAGTTTCAGCCGCAAGGCGAACTCGCGGCGCCAGATGCCGTACTGGTCGAATTGGTCGTTGAAGGAAGTGCCCACTAAGCCCCCAGTGTGGCGTCCAATATAGCATCCACCCCTGCGGGCGTCCTCATGCTTTCTGACAGGTCGGGCAGAAGTACGTTGCTCTCTGGCCCTGACGGATCTGCCGGATCGGGGTGCCGCAGACGCGGCACGGCTGGCCCTTGCGGTCGTACACCATCGCTTCCAGCTGGAAGTAGCCGGACTGGCCATCGGTGTTGGAAAAATCCCGCAAGGTGCTTCCGCCCTTCTTCACCGCCTTGGCCAGCACCTCGCGCACGGCCTGCAGCAAACGCGCGGCCCGCGGGCGGCTGATGCGCGCAGACGACAGCGTCGGACGGATCCCGGCCATGAAGAGCGCCTCGGACGCGTAGATGTTGCCGACGCCGACCACCAGGTCGCCGGCCAGCAGCACCTGCTTGACCGGCGCCTTGCGGCGCTTGAGGCCGGCGTGGAAGGCCTCCAGCAGGAATTCATGGCCGAGCGGCTCCACGCCCAGGCCGCCCAGCAGCTTGCTCGCCGCCGGCGACGACTCGCTGTCCGCGTAAACCACGGCGCCGAAGCGGCGCGGATCGTTCAGGCGCAACGAACCCTGCGTGGTGACGAGGTCGAAATGGTCGTGCCCGCCCGGCTGCGGCAGGCTGCGCACGAAGCGCAGGCTCCCCGACATTCCCAGGTGCAGCAGCAGCAGGCCGCGGTCCAGGTCGACCAGCAGGTACTTGCCGCGCCGGCGCACTCCGGTGACCGTTCGCCCGGCCAACTGCGCGGGGTCCAGCCCCAGCGGCCAGCGCAGCGGCTTGCCCATTCGCACCGATTCGATCCGGGCGCCGGCGATGCGGTCGGCAAAACCCAGGCGGGTGACCTCGACTTCTGGCAGTTCAGGCATAGGGGCGTGGGGCTTGGATTATTATGGTTCGATGAAGTGCCTACATCGCCTTGCGCCCCTGGCGCTGCTCCTGCTGGGCCTGGCCCAGGGGACCCACGCGCAGACCACCGACACCACGCCGACTGCCCTGAACGCGGAGCTGTTCTACCAGCTGCTGCTCGGCGAGATCGACGTCGTTGGCGCGGAGCCGGGAGCCGGCTACTCCCTGATCCTGGATGCCGCGCGCAAGACCAACGACCCGGCACTTTACCAGCGGGCGGTGGACATCGCCTTCCAGGCGCGCTCGGGCGATGCGGCGCTGCAGGCCGCCCAGGCCTGGAAGCAGGCCCAGCCGCAATCGCGGGAAGCCAACCGCTATGTATTGCAGATCCTGGTGGCGCTGAACCGGGTCGCGGACACCGCCAGCATCCTGAAGAACGACATCGCGCTGGCCAGTCCCGGCGACCGGCCGGCCGTCATCGCCGGCATCCCGCGGCTGTTCGCCCGCGTCAGCGACAAGAAGCTGGCGGCGTCGGTGGTCGAACAGGCGCTGGCCGACAGCCTGGCGATCCCTGCCCTTGCGCCTGCCGCCTGGACCTCCATTGGCCGGATGCGCCTGGCCGCAGCCGACACCTCGGGCGCGCTGGATGCCGCCCGCAAGGCGCAGGAGCTCAACCCGGCGGCGGAAGGGCCGGCCCTGCTGGCACTGGAGATGATGGATCCCAAGCAGCCGCTGGCCGAGCCGATCGTGCGCCGCTACATGGAAGGCAAGCCGCTGACCGAGCTCAGGATGGGCTACGCCCGGGCCTTGCTGGACGCGCAGCGCTACGCCGAAGCCACCATGCAGCTCAAGAAGATCACCGCGGAGCGGCCGGAGTTCGCCGAGGCGTGGCTGGTCCAGGGCACGCTGCAGCTGCAGGACAACCAGCTGGAGGCGGCCGAGTCGTCGCTCAAGCGCTACGTGGAGCTGGCACAGAGCCATGCTGCCGGCGATGAACGCAACCGGGGGCTGGCGCAGGCTTACCTGCTGCTGTCCCAGATCGCCGAGAAACGCAAGGACTACGCCGGCGCCAGCGCCTGGCTGGACCGGATCGAGAACTCGCAGGACCTGGTCGCGGCCCAGAACCGGCGCGCTTCGCTGCTGGCGCGCCAGGGCAAGATGGCGGAAGCGCGCCAGCTGCTGCGCTCCATCCCCGAGCGCAACCCGGCCGATGCGCGCAACAAGCTGCTCGCCGAGGTGGGGCTGCTGCGGGACAACAAGCAGTACCGCGCCGCATATGACCTGCTGGCCCAGGCGGTGCTCAAGCAACCGAACGACAGCGAGCTGCTCTACGAACAGGCGATGCTGGCGGAGAAGCTCGGGAACAACGCCGACATGGAGCGCCTGCTGCGCCAGGTGATCGCCGCCAAGCCGGACTACCACCCGGCGTACAACGCGCTCGGCTATTCGCTGGCCGACCGCAATATCCGCTTGCCGGAAGCCCGCCAGTTGATCCAGAAAGCCCTGGATTTCGCGCCCGGCGATCCCTTCATCAGCGACAGCCTGGGCTGGGTCGAGTTCCGGATGGGCAACCGCTCCGAGGCGCTGCGCATCCTGGACACCGCCTACAAGGCCCGTCCCGACGCCGAGATCGCCGCCCACCTGGGCGAAGTGCTGTGGACCAGCGGCCAGCGCGACCGGGCCCAGGCGGTGTGGAAGGAAGGCCTGCTCCTGAACAGCGAGAACGAGACGCTGCAGGAAACCCTCAAGCGACTGCACGTCAAGCCATGAGCGGCCTCCTGCGCAGGGCCGCGCTCGGCCTGCTGGCGGGCGCCGCCCTGCTCCTTGCCGGCTGCGCGTCGCCGCAACTCGCCCCGCAGAAGGAAGAAGTCTCGGCTTCCGTCTGGCATGGCCGGATGGCGCTGCAGGTGGAAGACCAGCCGTCGCAATCTTTCTCCGCCGGCTTCGAACTGCGCGGCCGCGCCGAGCAGGGCGAGCTGACCCTTTACAACCCGCTGGGCGGCACGCTGGCCGCGCTTCAATGGGCGCCCGGCTCCGCCACGCTGCGTTCGGGCAACGAGGTGAAGCAGTTCGACTCGATCGACGCGCTGGTGGCAGGCGCCACGGGCACCGCGATCCCGGTGGCCAGCCTGTTCGACTGGCTGGCCGGCAGCAACACGCCGGTCACCGGCTGGGAAGCGGACCTGTCGCAACTGCCGCAGGGGCGGCTGCGGGCGCGCCGCGTGGCGCCCCCGCCGGCGGCCGACCTGCGGGTCGCGCTGGACAAGTAGCGGGCATGAAGGCCCTGTACGACGTCCCGGCGCCGGCCAAGCTCAACCTGTTCCTGCACATCACCGGCCGGCGGCCCGACGGCTACCACCTGCTGCAGTCGGTGTTCATGCTGGTGGACTGGTGCGACACGCTCCATTTCGAGCTGCGCCCCGACGGCCTGATCAGCCGCGAGGACAGCGCCATCAGCCTGCCGGCGGACGACCTGGTGGTGCGGGCCGCCCGCGCCCTGCAGCTGGCCGGCGCTTGCGCCCTGGGCGTCCACGTGCGGCTGGAAAAGCGCATCCCGGTGCAGGCCGGCATGGGCGGCGGCTCCTCGGACGCAGCCTCCTGCCTGCTGGCCCTGAATCGCCTGTGGAAGCTGCAGCTGCCGCTGGCTGCGCTGGAGAAGATCGGCCTGGCGCTGGGATCGGACGTGCCGTTCTTCCTGCGCGGACGCAATGCCTGGGTGGAGGGGATCGGCGAGCAGATCCGGCCGCTGGAGATTCCGGCCGCCCGCTTCGTCGTGGTGAAACCGCAGCAGGGCCTGGACACTTCGCTCATCTTCCGCGACGCCGGCCTGAAGAGGGACACCGCTCCTGCTATAATTTCAGGCTTTGCTGCAAACCACGAAGGCTCTTATCCATTCGGATTCGGCCACAACGACTTGCAGCCGGTCGCGCAGAGGCTTTGCCCCGCGGTTACCCAGGCCCTGGAGTGGCTGGACAACCAGGGGCTCGGGGCCCGGATGACCGGCTCGGGAAGTGCGGTGTTTGCGCAGTTGCCGCAGGAAAAGGCCCTGCTCCCTGCTCCGGCGGGATGGCAGGTCCGACAATGCGGCAATATGGCGGTCCACCCCCTTTCGGGATGGGCAGCCAGCGACGATTTCGGTGGAAGGCCGATGTCCTGAAAGGGACGCAAGCCTTCGACCCGTGTAGGGGAGTCGCCAAGTTGGTAAAGGCACTGGATTTTGATTCCAGCATGCGAGGGTTCGAGTCCTTCCTCCCCTGCCAAATACGTTCAGACGTACAGGCATTAACGTAGATCCTGGAACGCCAATGCAAGCAGCTCAATCGCCCGACTTCATGGTGTTCACCGGCAACGCCAATCCGGCACTGGCGGCGGAGATTGCCGGCAACCTCGGGATCAGCCTGGGCGCCGCGCACGTCGGCCGGTTCTCGGATGGTGAAGTCACCGTCGAGATCAACCAGAACGTGCGGGCCCGTGACGTGTTCGTGGTGCAGTCCACCTGCGCCCCGACCAACGAGAATTTGATGGAATTGCTGATCATGGTGGATGCGCTCAAGCGCGCGTCGGCCGAGCGGATCAGCGCCGTGATCCCGTATTTCGGCTACGCCCGCCAGGATCGCCGGCCGCGCTCGTCGCGGGTGCCGATCTCGGCCAAGGTGGTGGCCAACCTGCTGCAGACGGTGGGCGTCTCGCGGGTGTTGACGATGGACCTGCACGCGGACCAGATCCAGGGCTTCTTCGACATCCCGGTGGACAACATCTACGCGTCGCCGGTGCTGCTGAGCGATGTGCGCTCGAAGAAGTATGACGACCTGATCGTGGTCTCGCCCGACGTCGGCGGCGTGGTCCGGGCCCGGGCCCTGGCCAAGCAGCTGAACACGGACCTGGCGATCATCGACAAGCGCCGGCCGCGGGCCAACGTGAGCGAAGTGATGCACGTGATCGGCGACATCGACGGCCGCAACTGCGTGATCATGGACGACATGATCGACACCGCCGGCACGCTGGTGAAGGCGGCCGAGGTGCTGAAGGAACGAGGCGCCAAGAAGGTCTACGCCTACTGCACGCACCCGATCTTCTCGGGTCCGGCGATCGGGCGCATCGAGCAGGGCACGGCCCTGGACGAGGTGGTGGTGACGAACACCATCCCCCTGTCCGAAGCGGGCCACGCCTGCAAGAAAATCCGCCAGCTCTCCGTGGCGCCGCTGATCGCCGAAACGATCCAGCGCATCGCCAAGGGAGAGTCGGTGATGAGTCTGTTCTCGGACCAGGAAAACCTGTTCTGAAACAACGCCCCGCAAGGGGATCAAGCGGGACCGGCAACGGTCCTTTGTAGAAACGGAGCCACACTGGTCGCGGTGGGCTCTTCATGGAGAGAGTTATGAAATTCGTCGCTTTTGAGCGCGCAAAGCAGGGCACGGGTGCGAGCCGCCGTCTCCGCAATACCGGCAAGACGCCCGGCATCGTCTATGGTGGCGAAGGCGAGCCGCTGCTGATCGAACTCGATCACAACGCGCTGTGGCACGCCCTGAAGAAGGAAGCCTTCCACGCCTCCATCCTGGACATGGAGCTGGGCGGCAAGGCTGCCAAGGTGCTGCTGCGCGACGTGCAGATGCACCCGTACAAGCCGATGGTCCAGCACATCGACTTCCAGCGCGTCGACGCCAAGACCAAGCTGCACATGAAGGTGCCGCTGCACTACGTCAAGGCCGAGGAATCGCAGGCCGTGAAGTTCGAGCATTGCGTCGTCAACCACGTCATGTCCGAAATCGACATCACCTGCCTGCCGGCCGACCTGCCGGAGTTCGTCGAGGTCGACCTGTCGGGCCTGAAGAAGGGCATGTCGCTGCACCTGAACGAAATCACGCTGCCCAAGGGCGTGACCGCTGTCACCCGCGGCAAGCCGAACCCGGTGATCGTGTCCGTCGTGACCGTGGCCGAGTCTGAAGAGCCGGCCGCCGAGGGCGCCGCTCCCGCCGCCGAAGGCGCCGCCAAGCCTGAAGGCAAGGGCGAAGCCAAGGGTGATGCCAAGGCCGCTCCGGCCGGCAAGGCCGCAGCAGGCAAGGCAGCCGCACCGGCCGCCAAGGCCCCGGCAGCCAAGGCCCCGGCAGCCAAGAAGAAGTAGTCTTCCTGCCTTGCAGACGGCGGCCCACCTCGGTGGGCCGTTTTCGTTTCGGCCTCGATAATCGCCAGCATCATGATCAAACTGTTCGTCGGCCTGGGCAACCCCGGCGCTGAATACGAGGCGACCCGGCACAACGCGGGCTTCTGGTGGGTCGACGCCCTGGCGCGCGAGCTGAAGGTGTCGCTGGCGCCCGAGCGCAGCTACCACGGGCTGGTGGCGCGCACGGCGCTGCACGGGCAGACCCTGTGGCTGCTGGAGCCGCAGACCTTCATGAACCTGTCGGGCAAGTCGGTGGCGGCGCTGGCCCGCTTCTACAAGATCGAGCCGCAGGAGATCCTGGTGGCGCACGACGAGCTGGACGTGGTGCCCGGCCAGGCCAAGCTGAAATTCGGCGGCAGCCACGCCGGCCACAACGGCCTGCGCGACATCCATGCCCAGCTGGGGACAGGTGATTATTGGCGTTTGCGGCTGGGAATAGGTCACCCCGGCGTGAAGTCGGAAGTGGTCAACTGGGTGCTGAAGAAACCGGCGCCCGAACAGCGCACTGCGATGGAGGAATGCATCGCGCGCACCCTCAAGGCAGTGCCTGCGATGCTGGCCGGCGAAATGGACAAGGCGACCCTGATCGTGCACACGAGCAAGCCGCCGCGTCCGAAACCACCCAGGCCCACCGAAGGAGAAGAAAAGCCATGACCAAGCCAGCCGGCCCCGCGTTGCTGCTGTTCGCCCTGTCCGCGCTCTGCCTGACGGCGCAGGCGCAGAACGTCTATCGCTGCGGCGAGAGCTACAGCAATTCGCCCTGCGCCGGCGCCACCGTCGTGCCGACGGACGACCCGCGCAGTGCGGCGCAGAAGGCGCAGACCGACGCGGCCACGAAGCGCGACGCCAGGTTGGCCCAGGTGCTGGAGAACGAGCGGCTCAAGGCCGAGGGAAAGCCGGCATCCGCCGTCATCTTCGAGCAGCCCCAGGCGCATGCGCCCCGGCCGGTCGACAAGCCCCTGGCCAAACCGAAGGGCAAGGGCAAGCCGGAATTCTTCACCGCGGTGGCGCCCAGGAAGCCGGGCGACGCGCCGCCGAAGAAAAAGAAGAAGAAGCAGGCCCCCGCGGCCTAGCCGCCCGCGGCCGGCGCGTCGTCGCGCGCCTGCGCCGTCAGCCGCTGGTACTTCTGCCACAGCGTCTCGCGGCTCTCCACGTGCTCGGGATGGATCGGGATGCAGGCGACCGGGCAGACCTGCACGCATTGCGGCTCCTCGAAGTGGCCGACGCATTCGGTGCAGCGCGAGGGATCGATCTCGTAGATCTCGACGCCCAGGTAGATCGCCTGGTTCGGGCATTCCGGTTCGCACACATCGCAATTGATGCATTCGTCCGTGATCATCAATGCCATGCCGAAGTTCTCCCGCAACCAGTTCTGGCATTATCGGCGCCCAGATGAGTGTTTTCCTGTTCAAGCGCCTGATCACCCTGGTCGCGACGCTGATTGGCGCTTCGATCGTCATCTTCCTGGTGCTCGAAATCCTGCCGGGCAACGCGGCCCAGATCATGATGGGCCCGGACGCCGCGCCCGACGCGGTGCAGGCGCTGGCCATCAAGCTGGGCATCGACCGGCCGCCGCTGGAGCGCTACTGGCACTGGGTCAGCGGCATGCTCACCGGCGACCTCGGCCTGAGCTATGCCTACAGCACCCCCGTCAGCGAACTGGTGCTGGAG
Source organism: Caenimonas terrae (assembly GCF_042655405.1). NCBI lineage: Bacteria > Pseudomonadati > Pseudomonadota > Betaproteobacteria > Burkholderiales > Comamonadaceae > Caenimonas > Caenimonas terrae. The sequence goes on from NZ_JBHSMF010000002.1 coordinate 96,812, forward strand.
CGGCTGGCGCTCACCGTGCCGCTGGCCCTGATGGCGATGGCCATCACCACCGTGCTGGCGCTGGTCGCCGGCATCTACGCCGCCTCAAACCACAACAAGCCGGGTGACGTCGGCCTGATGGCGCTGACCCAGGTCGGCATCGCGATCCCGAATTTCTGGTTCGCCATCCTGCTGATCCTGCTGTTCTCGGTGAAGCTGGGCTGGTTCTCGGCGGGCGGCTTCGAAGGCTGGAGCGAAGGATTCCTGCAGGGCGTCAAGGCGCTGCTGCTGCCGGCGATCTCGCTGGCCTTCGTGCAGGCGGCCATCCTGGCGCGGATCACGCGCTCCGCGGTGCTCGACGTGCTGCGCGAGGACTTCGTGCGCACCGCCCGCGCCAAGGGCGCCTCGCAGCGGCGCACGCTGTGGGGCCACGTGCTGCGCAACGCGCTGATTCCGGTGATCACGGTGATGGGCCTGCAGTTCGCCGAACTGCTGGCCGGAACCATCGTGGTGGAGAGCGTGTTCTACCTGCCGGGGCTGGGCCGGCTGATCTTCCAGTCGATCTCCAACCGCGACCTGATCGTGGTGCGCAACTGCGTGATGCTGCTGGCCGCGATGGTGGTGGTGGTCAACTTCGTGGTCGACGTGCTGTATTCGGTGATCGACCCGCGCGTGAAGGCCAGCGACATATGAGTTCCATCCCGATCGTCGGCGCCGCCCCGGCGCGGCCACCCGGCTTCTGGCGCCGTGCACGGGCCAACCGCAGCTTCATGATCGGTGCCGTGCTGTCGCTGCTGCTGGTCGGGGCGGCGTTGCTGTCGCTGGTGTGGACGCCCTACTCGCCTTACGAGATGGACATCCCCGGCAAGCTGCAGCCGCCTAGCGCAGCCCACTGGCTGGGCACCGACCCCTTCGGGCGCGACGTCGCTTCGCTGCTGCTGATGGGCGCCCGCGCCTCGATCATGGTCGGCATCATCGCCGTCGGGATCGGCCTGATCGTCGGTACCGCTTTCGGCCTGCTGGCGGCGGCCCGGCGCGGCTGGGTGGAGGAAGCGATCATGCGGCTGGCCGACTTCGGCTTCGCCTTCCCCGCCATCCTGTCGGCCATCATGCTGACGGCGGTGTTCGGCGCCGGCATGGTCAACGCGATCATCGCCATCGGCCTCTACAACATCCCGACCTTCGCCCGCATCACCCGCGCCTCCGCCAACGGCGTCTGGTCGCGCGAATTCGTGCTGGCGGCCCGCGCCTGCGGCAAGGGCACCTTCAGCATCACGATCGAGCACGTGCTGCCCAACATCCTGTCGGTGCTGATCGTGCAGGCCACGATCCGCTTCGCGATCGCCATCCTGGCCGAAGCCGCCCTGTCCTACCTGGGCCTGGGCACCCAGCCGCCACAGCCCTCCTGGGGCCGGATGCTGAGCGAGGCCCAGACGCTGCTGTTCCAGGCGCCGCAGCTGGCGGTCTTCCCCGGCGTCGCCATCGCGCTGGCGGTGATGGGCCTGAACCTGCTGGGCGACGGCCTGCGCGACGTGCTCGATCCGCGGCTGGCGAGAAAGCGATGACGGCCTTGCTGGAAGTCCAGGACCTCAGCGTCCGCCTGCAGACCCAGCGCGGGCCGGCCTACGCCGTGCGCAACGTCAGCTTCTCGCTGGAACGCGGCGGGACGCTGGGCCTGATCGGCGAATCCGGCTGCGGCAAGTCGATCACCGTGATGTCGCTGATGGGCCTGCTGCCGGAAAGCGCCCAGGTCACCGGCAGCATCCGCTTCGAGGGCGAGGAGCTGGTCGGCCGGAAGGACGCGCAGATGCGCCGCATCCGCGGCGACCGCATCGGCATGATCTTCCAGGAGCCGATGACCGCGCTCAATCCGGTGCACAGCATCGGCCGCCAGGTGGCAGAGCCGCTGCGGCTGCATCGCGGGATGAACGCCGCGGCCGCCCGCAAGCAGGCGATTGCGCTGCTGGACCGGGTCGGCATCCCCGACGCGGCCCGCCGCATCGACGCCTATCCGCACCAGTTCTCCGGCGGCCAGCGCCAGCGCATCACCATCGCCATGGCGCTGGCCTGCGCGCCCGACCTGCTGATCGCCGACGAGCCCACCACCGCGCTGGACGTGACGGTCCAGCAGCAGATCCTCGACCTGATCCGCGAGTTGGTCGCCGAGCGCGGCATGGCGCTGATGCTGATCTCGCACGACCTGGGCGTGATCGCGCAAAACGTGGAGCGCATGCTGGTGATGTACGGCGGCAGCGTGGTGGAAAGCGGCCCGACCGCCTCCGTGTTCGCGCACATGATGCATCCCTACACCCGCGGCCTGTTCGCGGCCCGCCCCAGGCTCGATGCCGTCCGGGGCCAGCGGCTGGCGACCATTGCCGGCACGGTGCCGGAACTGGCGGACCTGCCGCCGGGCTGTCCGTTCGCCGGCCGCTGCCGCTTCACCATCGACGAATGCCTGCGCGTCGTGCCGCCGCCGTACGAGGTCGATCCCGGCCACGTGGCCCGCTGCATCCGCCTGGACGCGGTGGCCGAAGCCGCGGCGCAGGGAGTCTACGCATGACGCAGCCGGCACCGGGCGAACCGCTGCTGCAGGTGGAGAATCTGGTGCGCGAGTACGCGCTGCCGCGGGAAAAGCTGTTCGGCCCGGTGCCCAAGGTGCATGCGCTCAACGGCGTCAGCTTCAGCGTGCGATCCGGCCGCAGCCTGGGCATCGTGGGCGAATCGGGCTCGGGCAAGTCGACGCTGGCGCGGCTGGTGATGGCGCTGGACCAGCCGACCTCGGGCACCGTGAAGCTCATGGGACGCGACCTGCACGCCCTGCCGCGCGAGGAATTGCGCCGGGCACGGCGCGACTTCCAGATGGTGTTCCAGGACCCCTACGGCTCGCTCGATCCGCGCCAGACCGTGGAGCGGATCGTCGGCGAGCCGCTGGCGGCGCAGCGCAACACGACGCGCGCCGAGCAGCACCGGCAGGCCGGCGCGGTGCTCGAGTCGGTCGGCCTGCGCGCCGGCGACATGGACAAGTATCCGCACGAATTTTCCGGCGGCCAGCGCCAGCGCATCGCGATCGCACGGGCCCTGATCACGCGGCCGCGGCTGATCGTGGCCGACGAACCGGTCAGCGCGCTCGACGTGTCGGTGCAGGCCCAGGTGCTGAACCTCATGCAGGACCTGCAGGCCGAGTTCGGCATCACCTACATGTTGATCAGCCACGACCTGGCCGTGGTGCAGCACCTGTGCGAGGACGTCGCGGTGCTGTGGCAGGGCCGCATCGTCGAACAGGGCCCACCGGAGAAGCTGTTCCGCGCCGCCGAACATCCGTACACGCAGGCCCTGGTTGCCGCCGTGCCCAAGGCCGAACCATCTGCCCGGCAAACCCCCCTTGCCACGCCAAGTCAATCTCAGGGATGATGCAATTCGCGCTCCCACAGAGGGGCTGGCCGTTTTCCTCAATGCCTTTCTTTCCCTGGAGTCCCGGAACATGTTGAAAAGACGAACCGTCCTGACCACTGCCGCCCTGGCCGCGGTGCCCCTGGCCTTGCCGCAAGCCGCCCTGGCCCAGGGCAAGAAGGATTCGATCGTGCTGGCCATGGCGCTGGAGCCGGTCGGCCTGGACCCGACGGCGGCGGCGGCCTCGTCGATTGCCGAAGTCACCCAGTACAACATCTTCGAGACGCTGACCAAGATCAACTCCGACGGTTCGGTGACGCCGCTGCTGGCCGAAGGCTGGGAAGTGTCGCCCGACCTGCGCACCTACACCTTCAGGCTGCGCAAGGGCGTGAAGTTCCAGAACGGCGAGCCGTTCAACGCCGGCGCCGTCAAGTTCTCCTTCGAGCGCGCCGGCGCCGAGAAGAGCACCAACAAGGACAAGCGCACCTTCGCCAGCATGGAGAGCATCTCGGCGCAGGACGACCACACGCTGGTGATCGTCAACAAGGAACTCGATCCCGACTTCCTGTTCCTGATGGGCCAGGCCACGGCCATCATCGTCGAGCCCAAGAGCGCGGACACCAATGCCACCAAGCCGGTCGGCACCGGGCCGTACAAGCTGGAGAGCTGGAGCAAGGGCTCGTCGGTCACGCTCACCAAGTGGGACGGCTACCGCAACGCGGCGAGCGTGAAGATCAGGAAGGTGACCTTCCGCTTCATCTCCGACCCCGCCGCCCAGGTCGCCGCGCTGCTGGCCGGCGACGTGGACGCCTTCCCGCGCGTCACGCCGCGCAGCGTGGCGCAGTTCAAGGGCAATCCCAGGTTCCAGGTGGTGGTGAGCGGCTCGCGGGCCAAGACCATCCTGGCGATCAACAACAAGAAAAAGCCGCTGGACGACGTGCGGGTTCGGCGCGCCATCGCGATGGCGATCGACCGCAAGGCCGTGATCCAGGGCGCCGGCGACGGCTACGGTGCGCCGATCGGCAGCCACTACGTGCCGGGCGCGCCGGGCTATGTGGACCTGACCGGCGTCAACGCCTACAACCCGGAAAAGGCCAAGGCCCTGCTCAAGGAGGCGGGCATCACGACGCCGCTGGAGCTGACCATGACGCTGCCGCCGCCGCCCTATGCGCGCCAGGGCGGCGAGGTGATCGCGGCGGAACTGGCCAAGATCGGCATCAACGCCAAGCTGCAGAACGTGGAATGGGCGCAGTGGCTCTCGGGCACCTACGGCAACAAGAACTACGACCTGACGATCATCTCCCACGTCGAGCCCTTCGACCTGGGCAACTTCGCCAAGCCCGATTACTACTGGAATTACACGTCGCCCAAGTTCAACGACCTGTACAACAGGTACAAGACGTCGCCGCGGGCGGCGGACCGCATCAAGCTGGTCGGCGACATCCAGCGCCTGATCGCCGAGGACAGCGTCCATGCCTTCCTGTACCAGCCGCAGTGGATCACGGTGGCCAACAAGAACGTCAAGGGCCTGTGGAAGGACATGCCGATCTTCGTCAACGACGTCGCCGCGCTGTCCTGGAGTTGAGGCCGGCAGTGCATGACTGAGCAGGACCCGAATGCCTTGCGGACGCCGCAGGCTTTGCATGAACTCCCGGCCGCCGCCCTGATCGAGGCGTTCCGCCGGCGCGAACTGTCGCCGGTGGAAGTGACGCAGTCGGTGCTGGGCCACATCGAGCGCTGGGAACACCACCTGAGGGCCTTGTACCTGCTGCGGCCGGAACTGGCGCTGCAGCAGGCCCGCGAGTCCGAGGCGCGCTGGCGCAAAGGCGAGCCGCTGGGGCCGCTGGACGGCGTGCCCGTGACCATCAAGGACAACATCGCCACCAGGGGCGACCCCACGCCGCTGGGCACCGCCGCGGTCGACCTCACGCCGGCCGCCGCGGACGCGCCGCCCGCCGCGCGCCTGAAGGAGAGCGGCGCCGTCCTCGTCGCCAAGACCACCATGCCGGACTACGGCATGCTGTCGTCGGGCCTGTCGAGTTTCCACAAGCTGGCCCGCAATCCCTGGGACCGCAGCAAGACGCCGGGCGGCTCCAGCGCCGGCGCCGGCGCGGCCGCGGCGGCCGGCTACGGCCCGCTGCACCTGGGCACCGACATCGGCGGGTCGCTGCGGCTGCCGGCCGGCTGGTGCGGCATCTTCACGCTCAAGCCCAGCCTGGGGCGGGTGCCGATCGATCCGCCCTACATGGGGCGGGCCGCCGGGCCGATGACGCGCAGCGTCGGCGACTCGGCGCTGCTGATGCAGGTGCTGTCGCTGCCGGATTCGCGCGACAGCATGAACCTGCCCTACCAGGAGATCGCGTGGGAGCAGTTCGACCGGGGCGTGGAACGGCTGCGCGGGCTGCGCATCGGGCTGCTGCTGGAAGCCGGCTGCGGCCTGGCGGTGGAGCCGGAAGTGCGCGCGGCGGTGGAGCATGCGGCGCGGCTGTTCGAGCGCGCCGGCGCGGTGGTCGCGCCGATGCAGCCGTTCATGACGCAGACCATGCTGGACGGCATGGACCACTTCTGGCGCATGCGCTCGCACATCGACATGAAGGGCTTGCCGCCGGCAAAGAAGGCGCGCGTGCTGCCCTACATCCAGCACTGGGCCGACAGCGCCGCCGGCATGAGCGGGGAGGCGGTGTTCAAGGCCTTCAGCCAGTTCCATGCGACGCGGCTGGCGGCGGTGAGCGGCTGCCGCCACTTCGACTACGTGATCTCGCCGACCTCGCCGGTGCCGGCGCCGCCGGCCGAATGGGCCTCGCCGACCAACGACCCGCTGCGGCCGCTGGAGCACATCGGCTTCACCGTGCCGTTCAACATGTCCGAGCAGCCGGCGGCCTCCATCAATTGCGGCTACACCAGCGGCGGCCTGCCGATCGGGCTGCAGATCGCCGGCCAGCGCTTCGACGACCTCGGCGTGCTGCAGGTTTCGCGCGCGTTCGAGCTGATCCGCGAGGCGCAGCGTCCGTGGCCGCAGCCGCCCTCGGAAGCGCTGCAGCATGTGGACTGACGGACTGGGAAATCCGCTCGGGCTCCAGCACGCGGCCAGCCTGGCCGGAACCAACGACTTCGTCGAAGGCTTCATGGCCAGCCAGTCCCGGGTGGGCAACATCCTGGAGACCGCGGCGGCGGACGAGGCGCCGTTGGTGCAGGCCTACGCGGCGGCGCTGCACATGTTCGCCGAAACGCGGTCGGCCGGCGGCAACGCCCGGCCGTTCCTGGACAAGGCGCTCGCATCGCCGCTGCAGCCGACGGCCCGCGAAAGCAGCTTCATCGAAGCAGTGCGGGCCTGGGTCGATGGCGACGTGCTGCGCAGCGTCCGCGTGCTGGAGCAGCACCTGCGCAACTGGCCGCGCGACCTGGTGGCGCTCAAGCTCGCCCACTACCATCTGTTCAACCTCGGCGATTCGCCCGGCATGCTGCGGCTGGCGCTGGCCTGCCTGCCCCACGCGGCGGACGTGCCCTACCTGCACGGCATGCTGGCCTTCGCCTGGGAGCAGTGCCACCTGCTGGAACAGGCGGAGGCATCGGCCCGCCGCGCGATCGCGATGGAGCGCAACGAACCGTGGGCCCACCATGCGCTCGCCCACGTGATGTTGACGCAGGGCCGCATCCGCGAAGGCCATGACTTCCTGGCCAGCGTGAGCGACAGCTGGGTCGGGCTGAACTCCTTCATGGTGACGCACAACTGGTGGCACCAGGCGCTGTTCGCGCTGGAGCTGGAACGGCACGAGGAAGCGCTGGCGCTGTATGACAGCCAGGTGTGGGGCGTCGCCAAGGATTACAGCCAGGACGAAGTGAACGCGGTGTCGCTGCTGGCGCGGCTGGAACTGGCGGGCGCCGACGTCGGCCAGCGCTGGCAGGACCTGGCGGACCACCTGCTGCTGCATCTCGACGACCAGGTGCTGCCCTTCCTGGACATGCAATATCTGTACGGGCTGGCGCGCGCCGGCCGGCCGCAGGCCGACCGGCTGCTGCACAACATCGAGACCCATGCCGCGCAGGTGGCGCCGCCCTTGCGGCACGCATGGCAGCGCGTCTGCGTGCCCGCCAGCCGCGGCCTGCTCGCGCACGCGCGCGGCGACTGGGCGCGCGCCGTCGACCAGCTGGGCCAGGCGCTGCCGCGGCTCACCGAGATCGGCGGCAGCCACGCCCAGCGCGACCTGTTCGCCCAGGTCCATCTCGATGCGCTGGTCCGCGACGGCCATCTCGCCGCTGCCCAGCATCTGCTGCAGCAGCAGCTGCGCGGCCAACCGGAATCGCTGCGCCTGAGGCACCAGGCGGCCCGCGTCTACCGCGGCCTGGGACTGGGCGAGATCGCAGCGAGCCTCGCGTGACGCAGCTGGTTCTGATCCCCGGCCTCGCAGCCGACGCCACCATGTGGCAGGCGCAGCTCGCAGCGCTGGCCCGCTGGAACCCGGTGGTCACCGACGTGCACATGCGCCACGACAGCATCCCGGCGATGGCGCAGGCGCTGCTGGCGGAGCATGAAGGACCGTTGCAGCTGTGCGGCGCGTCGATGGGCGGAATGATTGCCATGGAAGCGGTGCGCCAGGCGCCGGAGCGCGTGCGCGGCCTCGCGCTGCTGGGCACCAACGCGCAAGCGGAGAGCGAGGACATGCGCGCGCTGCGCGAAGCGGCGATCGTGCTGTTCCAACAGGACCGGGTGGCCGAAGTGATCGCACCGAACGTGGCCTTCGCCTTCCATCCGGACAACGCCGCGGCGCTGGCGCCGGCCTATCTGGATTTCGTGCTGGAAGCGGGGGCAACGCAGCTGATCCGCCAGAACCGCGCCGTGATGGCGCGCCCCGATGCGCGGCTCCACCTGCGGGAAGTGCGCTGCCCGACGCTGGTGCTGTGCGGCGACGCCGACCAGCTGACGCCGCCGCAATGTTCGCGCGAGATCGCCGCCCTGGTGCCCGGGGCCACGCTGGTGATGGTGCCGCGCTGCGGCCACATGCTGACGATGGAGCAGCCGCGCCTCGTGAACGGGGCGCTGCTGGCGTGGCTCGAGACCTTGCCGTCCCGGCCTTGATCCGGGTGCCGGCTCAAGGCCGGCATGGCGGCGCTTATTCGCGGCCCAGGCTGCGCACCTTCTCCATCAGGCGCTGCTGCACCGTGGTCGAGACGAACTTGTCGACCTCGCCGCCCAGCACGGCGATCTCGCGCACGAAGGTGCTGCTGATGAACTGGTACTTGTCGCTGGGCGTGAGGAAGACGGTCTCGACGTCCGGCATCAGGCTGCGGTTCATGCCCGCCAGCTGGAATTCGTAGTCGAAGTCGGTCACGGCGCGCAGGCCGCGCACCATCGCCTTGCCGCCGCGGGCAACCACGAAATCCCGCAACAGGCCCGAAAAGCTCTCCACGCTCACCTGCTTGTAGCCGGCGACCACGTCCTTGGCCATCTCGATGCGCTCCTGCAGCGTGAACATCGCCTTCTTGTGGTGGCCGGCCGCCACCGCGACGATCACCCGGTCGAACAGCTGGGTGGCGCGGCGAATCACGTCTTCATGACCCAGGGTCATCGGGTCGAAGGTGCCGGGGTAGACGGCGATTACGCTCTGGGCCATGGTTCTTTCTCCTCAACGGTCCCCGGCGCGGCTTGCCGCTGGATGAGCCGGATTATGAGCCCGGCCCGGCCGGGCGGCGGCCGATCAGGTGGGCGTGGACGGCTCCCGCCCGCAGGTGCTTGTGCAGGGCCAGGCCGAAAGCTTCCAGCCGGACGTCGTCCCACGGTTCGGGCGCTTCCAGGTAGATCCAGCCCTGCGGCGAAATCGCCTGCGCGGCGGCCTTGAGGGCCGTTTCGTGGATCTTGGCGTCGAAGGGCGGGTCCAGGAACACCAGGTCCGTGCTGTCCGGCGCCAGTTGCTTGAGCACCGACAGCCCGTTGGCGCGCTGCACCGACACCGCGTGCGCCCCGAGCTTGAGCCCCATGGCGCGCAGCTTGGCCACCAGGTCGCCGTCCTGTTCCACCAGCAGCACCTGGGCGGCGCCGCGGGAAGCGGCCTCCAGCCCCAGCGCCCCGGTTCCGGCGAAGGCATCGACGCAGCGCCAGCCGCTGAGGTCCTGGCCCAGCCAGTTGAACAGCGTCTCGCGCACCCGGTCCGGGGTCGGCCGCAGGCCCGGCTTGTCGGCCACCGGCAGCTTTGTCCGTTTCCACATGCCGCCGATGATGCGGACTTCCTTGGGGAGTGCTTTGGGTGCTGGCATGGCCCGACTCTAATCGGTTGCACGGCGCCGGCGCGCCCCGGCCGGTCCTGCAAGGAATCGCGAGGGCAGAAAAAAAGCGCAGTCCCGGGGCAGGGACCGCGCTTCTGAACTCTTTTCTTTCTCTTCCTCCCCGGTTGCGTGACAGCCGGTGAAGCCCATTCTTGACCGGAAAGAACCGGGCGCAAGCGCCACCCCTGTCAGAACTGACAGGGGTGCGGCCGGTTTTTCGCGCTTTTCTTACTGGCGGACCGCCGGATCGGTGGCGCCGACGGTCACAACCACCATCCGGTCCGGCTGCAGCTTGCGATGGAAGGCGGCCTTGATGTCGGCCACCGTCACGCGCTCCACCTGCCGGGTCCAGGTGTCCAGGTAGTCCAGCGGCAGGTTGTTCCAGGCGATGTTGGCGACGTTGTCCAGCAGCTTGCGGTTGCTGTCGATCCGCAGGGCGAAGCCGCCGATCAGGTTGTCCTTGGCCGCCTTGAGTTCGGCCTCGGTCGGGCCCTCCCTGACGAAGCGCTCCAGCACCTCGCGCGACACCGTCACCGCCTGGGCGGTCTGGTCCGGGCGGGTCTGCATGCCGACGGTGAAGGCGCCGGCATGCAACCCGGGCGAAAAGTAGCTGTACACGCTATAGGACAGCCCGCGCTTTTCCCGCACTTCGCTGGTCAGCCGCGAGACGAAGCCGCCGCCGCCCAGGATGTAGTTGCCGACCGTGAGCGGGAAGAAGTCCGGGTCGTCGCGCTTGTAGCCCGGCTGGCCGATCAGGACATGGGCCTGCGCCGAGTGGAACGGGATCGCCTCCACCCGCGCCTGCGTGAGCGGCGCCACGTCAGGCACCGCCGGCAGCGGCTGGCAGGCCGCGGCCGCGCGCTGTGGCAGCCGGGCCAGCAGCCTGTCCACCAGCGCCTCGGCCTGGCTGCGCGTGACATCCCCCACCACGCTGATCTTGGCGCGGCACGGCTCGACGTGGGCCCGGTAGTAGTCCCGCATGTCGGCGACGCCGATCTGGGCCAGCGACGCCTCCGTCACTTCGGCGCCGTAGGGATGGTTGCCGTACACCGCGGAAGCGAAGGCGTGGCCGGCGACCGTCGCCGGCCGGGTGTTGGCCTCGCGGATGGAAGCCGACAGCCGCTCGCGGTCGCGCAGCCACACCGGCTCGGGAAACGAAGGCTCGCCGAGCTGGCGCGCCGCCAGCTGCACCGCCTTGGGCAGCAGGTCCGGATAGGTGAGCGAGCGCATCGAGAAACTCATGCGGTCGGCGCCGGCGCCGCCGCCGAAGCTGCCGCCCAGGTCGGCCCACGCCTCGCTCAGCTGGTTCTCGTCCATGGCGGGGCCGTCGCCGGCGGCGATGCCCTTGGAGGTCATGCGGGCGGACACGGCCGCCAGTCCGGCCTTGCCGGGCGGGTCGCGGCGCGCGCCGCCGTCGAAGTCCACCTCCACGTCCACCATCGGGATGGCATGGCTTTCCACCAGGTAGACCTTGGCGCCGTTGGCCAGGCTCCAGTGCTGGATCGGGATCGCCGCCAGCGCGCCCTGCGATGCAGCCAGCGCCAGGGCCAGTCCGGCCAGCAGGTGTCGCACGTTCGATGTCATGGCAATCATTTCTCAGTCCGGGCTGTGGCGGGCACCCGGCGGGGGCGTGCGGGGTTTGCGGGTCCGGTCGACCGGCTGCGGGCGCAGCATGCCGACGGTGAGCTGGTCGTCGCCGAAGTACCGGGCCGCGGCCGCCTGCACCTGCGCCGCGGTGACGGCGCGCAGGCGCTCGATCAGGCGCTCGTCCGCGTCCAGTGCGAAGCCTTCGATCCAGTTGCTGCCAAGTTCGCGGGCCTGGTTCATCAGCGAATCGCGCTTGTAGACCTGGCCTGCCACCCACTGGGTCTTGACCCGGTTCAGTTCCGCTTCGGTGACGCCTTCGCGTGCGACCTTGGCGACCTCGGCCCGCAGCGCCGCTTCCACCTGCTCCGGGGTCTTGCCCTTGGCCGGCACCCCGTCCAGCGTGAAAAGCTGCGGCCCGCGGCCCGACAGGCCGTTGCTGGCGCCGGCGCTGTCGGCGACGCGGTTCTCGCCCTGCGTCAGGGCGCGGTCCAGCCGCGCGCCGCTGTAGCCATCCAGCACCGCGGACAGCACCGTCAGGGCCAGGGCGTCGTCGTTGGCCGGCGTGGACTCGAAGGAACTGAGCTGCGGCACCTTGAAGGCCAGCGCGACATACGCCTGGTCGGCGGGCGCCTTGAAGTCCAGCCGCCGCAGGCCGACCTGCTGCGGTTCGGTGCGCGGCTTGCGCGGCGGCAGGGGCCGCGGCTGGATGCTGCCGTAATACTTGTCGGCCAGGCGCTTGACCTCGGCGACGTCGACGTCACCGGCCACCACCACGGCAGCATTGGCCGGCACGTACCAGCGCCGGAAGAACTCGCGCGCGTCCTGCGGCGTCATCGCCTCCAGGTCGCTCATCCAGCCGACCACGGGCCGCCGGTAGGACGAGGCGACGAAGGTTTCCGCGTTCAGCGTCTCCCAGAACAGCGAGCGCGGCGAGTCTTCGGTGCGCATGCGCCGCTCCTCCTTGACCACCTCCAGCTCGTGCCTGAATTCCTCGTCCGGCCACTGGTTGTTGGCGAAGCGGTCCGACTCCAGCTTCATCACGTCTTCCAGCCGGTTCGACGGGATCTGCTGGTAGAAGCCGGTGTAATCCTTGCCGGTGAACGCGTTCTCCTGGCCGCCCAGCGCGGCGACGCGGCGCGAGAACTCGCCCGGCGGCACGGTGGGCGTGCCCTTGAACATCATGTGCTCCAGGATGTGGGCGACGCCGGTGGTGCCGTCGACCTCGTCCATTGCGCCCACCCGCACCCAGAGCATGTGCACCGCGGTGGGAGCGCGCCGGTCCGGCTTGACGATCAGGGTCATGCCGTTGGCCAGGGTGAACTGCTGTGCCTTGGGCGCGTTCTGCCCCTGGGCCAGGGCGGCCGGCATGAAGCCGAGGGACAGGAGAAGGGAGAAGAAAAGGGCGAGCCAGCCCGGCGGGGGGTGTTTCATAGAATCGTGTGATTCTAAAAAGCCCGCCAATGTTCAGTTTCTTCCGGAAAAAGCCCCCAGCCACCCCAGCCCCGGCAATCGCACCGCCGCCCGCGCCCGCCGCGCCGGCGCGCCCTGCCCCGGCGTCCGGCGGCGGCCTGATCGGGACGGCGCTGGTCGCGCCGATGGAGATCCCGGTGCCGGCGCCGGTGGCCCCGGAGCGCCAGAGCTGGATGGACAAGCTCAGCTCGGGCCTGCGCAAGACCAGCACCAACATCTCGCAGGTCTTCACCGGCGCGCAGATCGACGACCACCTCTACGAGGAGCTGGAAAGCGCCCTGCTGCTGGCCGATGCCGGCGTCAAGGCCACCGGGTTCCTGCTGGCCGACGTCAAGCGGCGGGTGGCTGCGAGCGGGGCCACCCGGCCGGTACAGGTGAAGAACATCCTGATCGCGTCGCTGACCGAATTGCTCAAGCCGCTGGAAAAGCCGCTGGTGATCGGCCAATACAAGCCGACGGTGATCATGGTGGCAGGCGTCAACGGCGCCGGCAAGACCACCTCGATCGGCAAGCTCACCAAGCATCTGGCCGACGAGGGCGCCTCCGTGCTGCTGGCCGCCGCCGACACCTTTCGCGCCGCCGCGCGGGAGCAGCTGGCGGTCTGGGCCGACCGCAACACGGTGGAGATCGTCAGCCAGGAAGGCGGCGATCCCGCCGCCGTCAGCTTCGATGCCGTCTCGGCCGGCCGGGCGCGCGGCAAGGACGTGGTGCTGGTGGACACGGCCGGGCGCCTGCCGACGCAACTGCACCTGATGGAGGAGCTCAGGAAGATCAAGCGCGTGGTGCAGAAGGCGGACGCCAGCGCGCCGCACGAAGTGATCCTGGTGATCGACGGCAACACCGGCCAGAACGCGCTGACCCAGGTCAGGGCCTTCGACGACGCGCTGCAGCTCACCGGGCTGATCGTCACCAAGCTCGATGGCACGGCCAAGGGCGGGGTGCTGGCGGCGATCGCGCAGGAAAAGCCGGTGCCGGTCTACTTCATCGGCGTCGGCGAAAAGCTGGAGGACCTGGAAACCTTCAGCGCGCGCGAGTTCGCGCTGGCGCTGCTGGCCTAGCGCTCAGGCGCAGGAGCGAAAGCCCGCGAAGATATCGCTGCGCTGCGGCTCGAAGAAGTTGCGGTAGCGCGGATGGGCCAGCCAGGGCGAAGTGGCGGCGGCGGCGCCGCGCAGCACCCGGCGGCTGCCGAACCAGGGCTGCGAATAGTCCCGGTACGGATGCGGCGCGAACTCCGGATAGGGCTCGAAGGTGCTGGCGGTCCACTCCCAGACCTCGCCCCAGGAAAAGCCCGGCGCCTGGATGGCGGCGCATTCCCATTCGGCCTCGGTCGGCAACCGGCGTCCGGCCCAGCGGCACCAGCCTTCCGCCTCGGCGGCGCTCAAGTGCACCGCCGGCGCCGACGGATCCCTCGCCGCCGCCTCGGCCCATCCCGGGCGCGGCTTGCAGCCGCCGGCCTTCACGAACGGCATGAAGCGGGCCCAGCTCACCGGCTGCGAGTCGATCTGGAACGCCGCCAGCGGCACATGGTGGTCGAGCAGTTCATTGTCGAAAGCGAAGCCTTCCAGCGGACTGCCGACCTTGAAATGCTGCTGCGGCAGCGCGATGCGCGTCAGCGCCGGGCGCTGCGCCGGCGGCGCGCCATGCGGCGGCAGCCCGATGCCCAGTGCCTCGCCCATGTAGGCGGCAGCTTCGCCGTGCATGGCCTCGTGCAGGGCCACCAGCCGGAAGAAATACAGCTCGTCCTCGCTGGCGTCCTCGGGCAGCTGGTCGAGCAGCACCAGCGTCTGCTGCAGCGTCGAGTCCAGATAGCGCCGGGTGGCGGCGAAATCCGGCAGCGGCAGGCTCCAGCGGCTGCGATGCTCCACCTTGCCCGAGTCGTACAAGGCATCGGCCTCCTGCAGCGACGAGGGAAAGCGCCGGTGGTCCGGGTTGCACTTCACGCCCAGCGGCCGCTGCCGGTTGCGCTCGATCCAGTACTCCTGGAACCAGGCGACATGGCCCATCTCCCACAGCGGCGGGTTCAGCTGCGACGCGTAAGGCACCTGCATGCCGGCGTCGGCCAGGGCCAGGAAATAGGCGTCCGCCAGCGCCAGGGTGCGCCGCCGCACCTCGAGCAATGCCTCACGCACCGGCCCCGTGCCGGCGGTGCGCAGCGCCTGCGCCTTGCTATAAACGTGGAATGTCGCGTCCATCGGTTGCCATCGTAAGCCCCGCCGTGGCGGCGTCCAACAACGGCAACTGGCAAACGGCCAGCCGCTGGCAGGAATTGCTGGCGCCGGCGTTGGATGTGCGCATCGCCAGCCATTGGCCGGATGCACAGGCGAAGGGGGACGACGTGCTGCTGGCGCTGCATGCCAGGCGGTCGGCCGATTCGATCCAGGCCTGGGCCGGCAGCCACGGCCAGCGCGGACTGGCGGTGGTGCTCACCGGCACCGACCTGTACCGCGACATCGCCTTCGACCCCCAGGCGCAGCGCTCGCTGGAACTGGCGGCCCGGCTGGTGGTGCTGCAGGAACTCGGGATCGAGGCGCTGCCGCCGCGGCTGCGCGGCAAGGCGCGGGTCATCTACCAGTCCACCCCAGCGCAGGAGCCGGCGCCGAAGGCCGACACGCTGCTGCAGGCCGTGATGGTGGGCCATCTGCGCGAGGTCAAGAGCCCGCGCACGCTGTTCGAGGCGGCGCGCCTGCTGGCCGGGCGCGACGACATCCGGATCGACCACATCGGCGAGGCGCTGGAGCCGGCGCTGGGTGAAGAGGCGCTGGCGACGCAGCGGGATTGCCCGAACTACCGCTGGCTGGGCGGCCTCCCGCACGGGGAGACGCGCGAGCGGATCCGCCGCGCCCACCTGCTGGTGCATCCCAGCGCAATGGAAGGCGGCGCCAACGTGATCATGGAAGCGGTGTGCAGCGGGACGCCGGTGCTGGCCTCGCGCGTCCCGGGCAATGTGGGCATGCTCGGCGCGGCCTATGACGGCTATTTCGCCCACGGCGACGCCGCCGGCCTGGCCGACCTGCTGCGACGCTGCCGCCAGGGCCAGCAAGCCCCTGGCGCAGCGCTGCTGCCGCGGCTCGGCGCACAATGCGCCCTTCGCGCGCCGCTGTTCGCTCCCGAGGCCGAACGCGCCGCCCTGCTCCGGCTCGTCGCCGAACTGATGGAAAGCACGCCATGAACGCTCCGCATGAAAACTTCCCGATCCCGGCCGGCGAACCGCGCCTGAGTACGCTGTCCCACGGCGGCGGCTGCGGCTGCAAGATCGCGCCCGGCGTGCTGTCCGAGATCCTCAAGGGCACGGCGCAGATGCCGATTCCCAAGGAGCTGCTGGTCGGCATCGAGACCGCCGACGACGCCGCCGTCTACCAGCTGAACGACGAGCAGGCGCTGATCGCGACCACCGACTTCTTCATGCCGATCGTCGACGACCCGTACGACTTCGGCCGCATCGCCGCCACCAACGCCATCTCCGACGTCTATGCCATGGGCGGCAAGCCGATCCTGGCGCTGGCGCTGGTGGGAATGCCGATCAACGTGTTGTCGACCGCCACCATCGGCCGCATCCTGGCCGGCGGCGAATCGGTCTGCCGCGAGGCCGGCATCCCGATCGCCGGCGGCCACACCATCGATTCGGTGGAGCCGATCTACGGCCTGGTCGCATTGGGGCTGGTGCATCCGAAGCGGGTCAAGCGCAACGCCGACGCGAAGGCCGGCGACGTGCTGATCCTGGGCAAGCCGCTGGGCGTGGGCGTGCTGTCGGCAGCGCTGAAGAAGGAGCTGCTCGATGCCGAGGGCTATCGCCAGATGATCGCCACCACCACCAAGCTCAATACGCCCGGCCCCGAGCTGGCGGCGCTGGACGGCGTGCATGCGTTGACCGACGTCACCGGCTTCGGCCTGGCCGGCCACGCGCTGGAGCTGGCGCGCGGCGCCAAGCTGGCCGTGCGGATCGACTGGGCCCGGGTGCCCCTGCTGGCGGGCGTGGCCGAACTGGCCGCGGCCGGCCACGTCACCGGCGCCTCCGGCCGCAACTGGGCGGGCTACGGCGCCGAAGTGGGATTGCCAGCCGGCTTCGACCCCACCGCCAAGGCGCTGCTGACCGATCCGCAGACCAGCGGCGGCCTGCTGGTCTCGTGCGCTCCCGCAGCGGTGGACGAGGTGCTTGCCGTCTTCAAGCGCCATGGCTTCGATGCCGCCGCCGTCATCGGCGAGGTGACTGCGCCGGGGGCGGGTCCGCGCCTAGAGCTGCGCTAAGCTTTCGGCGACCCAGGCGGCGTATTCGCTGCTGGCGTCCAGTTCGGTGCTGAGGAACTGCGGCAGCTCGTAGGGATGGTGCTGGTCGAACAGCGCCTTCAGGGCCGCAGCCCGGTCCGGCAGGCTCTTGATGGTCAGGCGCAGCTCCGGCTCCTCGCAGCGGCGGCCCTGCCACACGTAATGCGACACCAGGCCCGGCTCCACCTGCACGCAGGCGGCCAGCCGCCGTTCCAGCAGCAGCCCGGCCAGCTGCTGCGCGTCCGCCTGCGAGCCGACGGTGGTGACGAGGCTCAGGACACGAGGGGGTTGTTCGCCTTCCATGGGTGCCGCCTTTCGTTGCAGAATTGCAGCGATCTTGTCCCAACCGGAGCCGGCAATGAACACACTGACGCAATCCGCGGCCAGCGAAGCGCGCAAGGTGGACCTGTTGCTGGCGCATTACGGCGAAAGCCACCGCAATCCCCGCAACGAGGTGATCCACTTCGTGGCCATCCCGCTGATCATGCTCAGCCTGCTCGGGCTGCTGTCCTCGCTCCATCCCTGGGTGGCCTATGCCTTCGTCGGCGCCAGCATGGCCTATTACGCGCGCCTGTCGGCGGCCTTCCTGCTGGCGATGGCGCTGCTGTCGGCCATCGGCCTGCTGCTGGTCTACGCCATGGGCGACCGGGTGCTGGTGATTTCGGCCGCGATCTTCGTCCTGGCCTGGATCGCGCAGTTCGTCGGGCACCGGATCGAGGGCAGGAAGCCTTCCTTCTTCGAGGACCTGCAGTACCTCTGGGTCGGCCCCCTGTTCGTCCTGAGCCATCTCTTTCGCCGGCTCGGCTGGCGCTGGTAAGCGTTCGCTTCGCCTTTTCGGCGCCCTAATGCTGGCCTAATGTTGCCGGCTCACACTCTGTTCACTCGGTGGCGATCCTGACGTTCTGATACCCGGGAAAACCCTGAAATTGCTATCGTTTGCATAGAACTTCGCGCTTAGCACTCTCTCTAATCGAGTGCTAACATGAGTGTTGAACCTGAAAGGAGCTCGTCGAATGTCCCTCTCCAATGGATCTCCCGCCACGGCCATGGCCGTGGCCAATCCGTGGGCCGTGGTGCCCTCCCTGGGCAATCTGGACGCATACATCTCCGCCGTGAATCGCCTGCCGATGCTGACCCTGGAAGAAGAGCAGCAGTTCGGCCGTGAGCTGAAGGACAACAACGACCTGGAAGCGGCCGGCAAGCTGGTGCTGTCGCACCTGCGCCTGGTGGTTTCCGTTTCCCGCAAGTACCTGGGCTACGGCCTGCCGCACGGCGACCTGATCCAGGAAGGCAACATCGGCCTGATGAAGGCGGTGAAGCGTTTCGACCCGGACCAGGGCGTGCGGCTGGTGAGCTATGCGCTGCACTGGATCAGGGCCGAAATCCACGAGTACATCCTGAAGAACTGGCGGATGGTCAAGGTCGCCACGACCAAGGCCCAGCGCAAGCTGTTCTTCAACCTGCGCTCGATGAAGCAGGGCTTCAAGGACGACGCCGATACGCAGACCCACCGGGACACCTTGACCGACGCCCAGATCGAGACCATGGCGCGCCAGCTGAACGTCAAGCGCGAGGAAGTGATCGAGATGGAAACCCGCATGTCGGGGGGCGACGTGCTGCTGGACCCGGCGCCCAGCGATGACGGCGAACAGGCCTTCGGCCCGATCGCGTACCTGGCGGACGCGGCGCACGAGCCGACGGCGATGATGGAATCGAAGCAGCGCGACGTCATGGCCACCCAGGGCATCGCCGCCGCGCTGGAAACGCTGGACCCGCGCAGCCGGCGCATCGTCGAAGAGCGCTGGCTGAAGGTGAACGATGACGGTTCGGGCGGGCTCACGCTGCACGACCTGGCGTCCGAATACGGCGTGTCGGCCGAGCGGATCCGCCAGATCGAGTCGGCCGCGATGAAGAAGATGAAGAAGGCTCTGGCCGCCTACGCCTGACGCCTCGGCGCCTGCGCGCCAATCCAGACAAGCCCGGGGTCCCGGGCTTTTCTGTTTGTGGACAATCGTGCGGTGCGGATGGCATTCATTTCCTGCTTCGCGGCCCTCTTCTGGCTGTCAGGCATCGCATCCGCGCAGGCGCAGCCGCCGCCCGTGCCGCCGCCGATCGAACTGGACTCCGGCCGGCCCATGGTGCCGCTGGACGGGCGCAGCCTCTACTGGATCGACTCCGGCGGCCGGGCCACGCCCGGGCAGGTCGAGGCGGCCGGCGACACCATCGGCTGGGCGTTGCGCGAACGCAACCGGCAATACGACATCGATGGCAAGGCGCTGTGGCTGCGCTTCGACGCGGCGGCGCGCGACGACGGCCGCTGGTACCTGGAGCTGGGTTCGTCCGGGATCGACCGGGCGCAGCTGTTCTATCGCCAGGCCGGCGGCGGCTGGCAGGTGCAGGAGGCCGGCGACACGAAGGCGGTGTCGGACTGGCCGCTGCCGGGCCGCGTGCCGACCTTCGAGCTGGCCCGTCCGTCCGGCCGGCCGGTGCGCTATTTCCTGCGGATCGAGCACGCCCGCGTCAACTTCGCCTCGCCGATCGCCATCTACAGCCAGGGAGCGCTGCTGGCGGCGCGCGAGCGCGAGCAGTTCCTGCTGGGCGGCTACTTCGGCCTGGCGGCATTGATCGCCATCGTCAGCCTGGCCAATGCGGCGGTGAACCGGGACCGCAACTTCGCCGCCTATGCGACCTACGTCATTGCCCTGTCGCTCGGCCAGGCGGCGTACCTGGGCGTCGGTGCGCAGCACCTGTGGAACGACGCGTTGCGCTGGAACGCAATGGCCACCTTCGTGCTGCCAGGAATCTCGACTGCCGCCGCGCTCTGGTTCACGCGCACCGTCACCGAGCCGGCACGCTTCTCGCGCGCGCTCGACCACGCCGTCCGGGCGCTGATCCTGGCGGTGCTGGCGGCGGTCGCCATCGACACCGTCGCCGAGTCGCGCGCCACCTTCTCTGCGGTGATGGCGCTCACGGCGCTGGGGCTGGTGGTCGTGCTGCTGCTGGTGGGGACGGTATGGGCCGAAGGCGAAGACCCCTACATCCGGCTGATCGCGCTGGGCTTCCTGCCGGTGCTGGTGATGGCGATGTTCCCGGTGGCGCGCGGCTTGAACCTGATCCCCGCCAGCGTGCTCACCCGCTACGGCCTGACCATCGGCGCGGCGCTGGAGATGCCGATCCTGTTCTATGCGCTCAGCCTGCGCGGCAACCGCCGGCGCGAAGCCGACGTGCGCTCGGCCGCCCTGGCGCGCACCGATCCGCTGACCGGCCTGGCGCACAAGGGCTCGCTGCAGCACCGGCTGGACAGCGCACTGGCCCGCTGCCTGCGCCAGAAGCAGGCCTGCGCGCTGCTGGCCGTGAAGCTGGCGAACCACGACGACATCGTGCGCGAGTTCGGCCGCGACGCCGGCGACAAGGCGCTGGTGGTCACGGCCGCGGTGCTACGCGGCGCGATCAACGACGTCGACCTCGCAGCGCGCATCGAGGGCAGCGAGTTCGCGGTGCTGCTCGAAGGGCCGACGTCGACGGCGGCGGCGACCGAGTGCGCGCAGCAGATCGTCGCGCGCGGCCTGCATCAGTCGCAGGCGCTGCCGCCGACGGTGGTGCTGAAGTTCCAGGTCGCGCTGGCGATGCTGCCGGACCGGCAGTTCGACAGCGCCGGCAGCATGGCGTGGCTGCACGAAGCACTGGCCGGCATGCGCACCGAGGAACGCCGCGCCATCCGTCCGCTGAACTTCTGAGTTAGGTCAAAACCCTAAGGTCGAGCCTGTAGCATTCAGGGCTCCGCAATCAAGGAAGCATCACCCATGACCCGCCCCGCACTTCGCCGGACCGTGCTGGCCCTCGCCCTCGCCGCCGTCGCAACCGCCAGCCTGGCGCAGCCCAAATCCGCCCGGGTGCAGCCCGCGCCGGCCGCCGCGCCCTGGCCGACCAAGATGGTCAGGATCATCGTCGGCTTCCCGCCCGGCTCCACGCCCGACCTGGTGGCGCGCACCATCGCCGAGCCGCTGTCCAAGGCGCTGGGCCAGACGGTCATCGTCGAGAACAAGGTGGGTGCGGGCGGCAACATCGCCGCCGACATCGTGGCCAAGTCCACCGACAACCACACCATCGGCGTGATGATCAACGGCAACATGACGATCGCCAAGCTGCTCAATCCGCACGTGCCGTTCGATCCGCTGAAGGACCTCGCGCCGATCAGCCTGATCGGCACCGCGCCGCTGCTGCTCACCGCGCCGGCCAATGCGCCTGGCAAGGACGCGCAGGAGTTCTTCCTGGCGGCGCGCAACGCCGGCAACAAGTGGAGCTACGGCACGCCGGGCGTCGGCACCGTCGCCCACATCGGCATGGAGCTGCTCAAGACCAAGACCAACATCGACCCGGTGCACGTGCCCTACCCCGGCAACCCGCAGGTGATCACGGCCATGATGGGCGGCCAGATCCAGCTGGCGCTGCTGCCGCCCGCGCTGGCGGCGCAGCAGATCCGCGCCGGCAAGCTCAAGGCAATCGGCGTCACCTCGGCCAACCGCAGCCCGCTGGTGCCCGAATACCCCAGCCTGCAGGAAGGCGGCATCCGCGGCTTCCAGCTGGAGATCTGGACCGCCGCCGCCGCGCCGGCCTCCATGCCCAAGCCGATCGTCGCCCGGCTATCCACCCTGATCAGCGACATCGCGCGCACGCCCGACGTGCGTGCCAAGCTGTTCCAGCAAGGCTGGCAGACCGTGGGCAGCAGCTCCGAAGGCCTGGCGAACCGCATCAAGTCGGACACGGCGCTGCTCGGCGGCGTGATCCAGATGCGGGGCATCAAGGCGGAGTAATCCGCACGGCCTGGCTCCCGCGCTGGCCGCGAAGAAAACCAACAGCCGTCATCAAGCAAGGCAGGCCGGCCGGTTGGCGCCCGATGGCGCATCCGGCACGCCGGGCCTTGCGCCTGCCTTGTCAACGCCTGTTTGACATCAAGGCATGCCACGCAAAGTACGCAGCGCGCGGCGCACGATATACGCCGTTGCCGGCGACGATGAGGCGGCGCTCCAGCGGTCGCAGGTCCGCTGCACCCACTGCGGCTGCGACTTGCTGGCGTCGTTGAGCCAGTTCGCCACCGAGTTCTGCACATAGCGGCTCGGGTCGGCCCGTAAGGGTTCCAGCAGGTCGATGGCCAGCCAGGGCCCGGTCCTGAGCGCCGGCACCGGCGCGCACCAGACGCCGCGCGGCCGCGTCAGTTCGCTGGCGAAGCGCCGGATGTTCGGGTCGGCATCGGCCACCCACGGCAGCAGCAGCTCGATCGCCCGCGCGCTGTCGCGCACCACCTCGTCGCGCACTGCCATCCAGGCGGTTTCCCGCACGCCGAAATGCGGATCGGCGGCGAAGCGGCGCACCGAGGCCAGCTTGTCCGGCAGCGGCAGGCCCGAAAAGCCGACCCATTGCGCGGCCCAGGTGCGGGCGACGTCGCTCGGATGGGTGGCAAGCGCGTAGGCGACACGGTCGCGGTCGGCATGGCCCGACGCCAGGTCGTAGAGCGCGCGCGCCACGTGCAGGTGGCGCGCAACCGGCCTGAACGCCGGCAGCATGGCCAGCGTGTCGGCGATGCGCTCGCTGCGCGGATCGAGGCCGATGCGCTGCGCCACGCTGGATGCCAGCACCGCCAGGTCGAGCGCGAGGAATTCGTTGAGGTTGGCGGTGGCCAGCTCGCCGCGGTTGAGCGCCGCCAGCACCGCCGGCGGAATCAGCGCGATCCGCGCCGCACCCTTGCGTGGAGCTTCGGACCCTGCCATCGCCTGCCGGCCGTTGCGCTCAGCCCTTGAGCAGCAACTGGATGTCGGATGCCAGCGCCTGCGGGCCGCTGCCATAGCGGGTGTACAGGCGCAGCTGGCCCTTGGTGTCGTACACGTAGCTGGCCGCCGAGTGGTCCATGCTGTAGCTGGTCGGCGTCTTGCCCTCGTTCTTCTTGTAGAACACCTTGAAATCCTTGGCCATCGCGGCGAGCTGCTCGGGCGAGCCGCGCAGGGCGATGAAGCTCGGGTCGAAATTGGCCATGTAGCCCTTGAGCACCTGCGGCGTGTCGCGCTCCGGGTCCACCGTGACGAACAGCACCTGCAGCTTGTCGCCGTCGGCGCCGAGCTGCTTCTTGACCTGCGCCAGCTCGGTCATCGTCGCCGGACAGACGTCGGGGCACTGGGTGTAGCCGAAGAACAGCACGACGATCTTGCCCTGGAAATCCTTCAGGCTGCGCAGCTTGCCGTCCTGGTCGGGCAGGCTGAAGTCCTTGGCATAGTCGGCGCCGGTCAGGTCGACCGAGCTGAACTGGGGCTTGTTCTGCCCGCACGCAGCGAGCAATCCGGCCAGGGAAACGAGGATGAGGGAGCGTCGCAGCATGGTCAGGCGATCAGGTAGTGGTCCACCAGCAGGGCAGCGAACAGCACGCTCAGGTGGATCAGGGAGAAGCGGAAGGTCTTGCGCGCCAGCGCGTCGGAATAGTTGCGCCACAGGCGGAAGCCGTACCAGCAAAAGCCCAGGCTCAGCCCGACGGCCGCCACCAGGTACAGCCACGAGCTCATGCCGTAGGCGAAGGGCAGCAGGCAGGCCGCGAACAGCACCAGCGTGTAGAGGAACACCTGCAGCCGCGTGAACTCGTTGCCGTGCGTCACCGGCAGCATCGGCAGGCCGGACTTGCGGTAGTCCTCCACCCGGTACAGCGCCAGCGCCCAGAAGTGCGGCGGCGTCCACAGGAAGATGATCAGGAACAGGATCAGCGCCTCGGGGCTGACGTCGCCGCGCATCGCGGCCCAGCCCAGCACCGGCGGCATCGCGCCGGAGGCGCCGCCGATCACGATGTTCTGCGGCGTCAGCGGCTTGAGGATCACGGTGTAGACCACCGCGTAGCCCACGAAGGTGGCGAACGTCAGCCACATCGTCAGCGGATTCACCCACTCGTACAGGATCCAGGAGCCGGCGCTGCACAGCACGACGGCGAACAGCAGCGCCTGCAGGTCGCTCAGTTGGCCCTTGGCCGTGGGCCGCCAGGCCGTGCGCTTCATCTTGGCGTCGATGCCCTTTTCCACCAGGCAGTTGAAGGCGGCGGCGGCACCGGCCACCAGCCAGATGCCGGCGCAGGCGATCAGCGCCAGCCGCACGTCGTCCCAGGCCGGCACGCCGGGCACCGCCAGCACCATGCCGATCAGCGCGCAGAAGACGATCAGCTGCACCACCCGCGGCTTGGTGAGCGCGTAAAACTGGCGGCCCACCTCGATCGCTGTGGTCATGCGGAAGCCCTCGATGGATGCAGTTGCGACGCCGCGCTGGTCTCGCGCATGGGACGGGCCTGGCACAGCGTCCAGGTCAACAGGACGACCAGGGCGGCGGCGCCGCCGGTGTGGGCGACCGCTGCCGCCAGCGGCCAGTCCAGCACCACGTTGGTGACGCCGGTGGCGAACTGCCACAGCATCAGGCCCAGCAGCCAGTTGCGCTGCGAATGCAGCGCCGGCACACGTTGCAGGCGCAGCGCCAGCACCGCCAGCACCGCGAACACCAGGTACGCGCCTAGCCGGTGCGTGTAGTGGATGGCGGTGAGCGCGGCGAAGCCGATCTGCTCGCCGCCAGCGGTCAGCCCCAGGCCGCGCCACAGCTCGAAGCCCTGGCGGAAGTCCATCGGCGGCCACCAGCTGCCCTGGCAGGCCGGGAAGCTGTTGCAGGCCAGCACCGCGTAGTTGGTGCTGACCCAGCCGCCGAGGGCCACCTGCAGCGCGACCAGCGCGAATGCCCCCAGCAGCAGCCCGCGCGTCGCGCCGTCCACGGCCACGGGCGCGCGGCCGGTAGCGCGCCCGCTGGCAGCCGCCTGCACCGTCAGCAGCGCCAGCAGCACCAGGCCGCCCAGCAGGTGCATGGTCACGATCGCCGGGAACAGCTTCATGGTGACGGTCAGCGCGCCGAAGGCGCCCTGCAGGCAGACCCAGGCCAGCGTCACCCACGGCAGCCACGGCGCCTGCGTGACGGCGCCGCGCCGGCGCAGCAGCCAGGTGGACAGCGCCAGCGTCGTGATCAGCACGCCGACGCCGGTGGCGAGGTAGCGGTGGATCATCTCGACCCAGGCCTTGTCGTGCGTCACCGGGCCGGTGGGCATCGCGGCCTGCGCCTGGCTGATCTGCGCATGGGCGGCGATCGGGCCGGCCGTGCCGTAGCAACCGGGCCAGTCGGGGCAGCCCAGTCCGGAATCGGTCAGGCGGGTGAAGGCGCCGAACAGCACCAGGTCGAAAGTGAGGAACAGCGTGAGCAAAGCCAGCGCCCCCAGCCGCCGCGCCGGCGACGCATGCTTGTTGCGCACCCACACCCAGGCGAGCGGGCCGAGCGCGACCACCACGCCCAGCAGCATCACGCGCAACGCGGGACCGAGGTCGTACAGCGGCGCGGTCATTGCGCGGGAGTCTCCCGCCCCGGCCGGTCCCAGCCCGCCGATGCGCGCATCAGCCGGTCCAGGTCGCGCTTGGCCTGCGGCGCGGAGCCCGGGTCGAGCGCCGCCGGGAAACGCATCATCAGGTTGCCCAGCGGGTCGACCAGGAACAGGTGCTCCTGCATGCCGTGCCCTGCAGCCGCCGGCAGCCACTGCGCCAGCTGCTCGCCGGGCACGCGCAGCACCGTGGCCTGCGACAGCGCCGGCAGCAGCGCCGGGCGCACCGGCGCGGCGTCCGGCACCAGCCAGACCCAGTCCATCCGGTCCTTGTCCTTGCCCAGGCCCTCGCGCAACTGCCGCTGCAGGTACAGGTGCCGTTCGCAGGCGGGATCGCAGCTGCCGCCGGCCACGCTGATCAGCAGCCACTGGCCCTTGAGCGCCGCCAGCGGCTGCGACTTGCCGTCCAGCCCGGTCGCTGCGAACTGCGGCAGCGGCCGCTGCGGCTCGATCAGCTGGCCGTAGCTGCGGCGGGTTTCGGGACGCACCACGTAGTAGGTGAAATAGGAGGCGACCACCGGCGCGGCGCACACGGCCATCAGGGCCAGCAGCCGCCAGCGGCCGCGCACGGTGCGGCGCTGGACGTCGTCCTCGGCCTGCGCCGGCGAGGGCAGGGAATGCACGGTCAGGCCGAGCGGCTCGTCAAGCATGCGGGGCCTTGCGGCGGGGGGCGATGAACTGGAACCAGACATAGAGGACGGCGATAAGGGCGCTGAGGGCGAACCACTGGAATGCGTAGCCATAATGTTTTTCGACGCCGCTGCCCGGCGGGGTCCACTCGCGCAGCAGGCCGCCCGACGCGGGGCCCACCTGCTGCACCGAAAGCGTCGTCAGCAGCGGCAGCCCGGTGCGGGCACGCAGTTCTCCCAGGTCCAGATTCTGCCGGATCGGGCCGGACTCGGCGGTGCTGAAGGCATAGAGCTTGGGCGGCGGCGGGGCAATCAGGCCGCTGACCTCCACCACGCCGGCCGGCGTCTCGATCGCCGGCAGCCGCGTCCGGTCCAGGAAATTGCGCTGCACCCAGCCGCGCTGCACCACCACCACCTTGTCGGTGCCGTCGATGCGCAGCGGCGTCAGCACGTCGAAACCCGGCTTGGCCTGCATCTGCCGGTTGTCCAGGTACACCGTGTGCTCGGGCAGCCAGCGGCCCTGCAGGCGCACCGGGCGCCACACCACGGCCTGCGGATCGGCGGCGCCGGCCAGCTCGCGGCCGTCCAGCGCCGGCAGGTTCCTGTGCTGCTCCATCGCCGCGTGCATGGCGTTCTTCTGCGCGGCGCGCGACAGCTGCCAGCCGCCCAGGGCCAGTCCGGCCGCGATCCCCAGGACGGCGGCGATGGCCACGCGCCAGAAGCGGCCCGGCGGCTGCGGCGTCAAAGGATAATTCCCCGCATGAAGTACCTCGTCCTGCTCGCTTTCGTGGCCATCATCGGCAGCCTGGCCTCGGCCCTGTTCTTCATGATGAAGGACGGCCGCGACGGCAAGCCCAAGTCCAGCAACATGGTGCGCGCCCTGGCCGTGCGCGTGGGCCTGTCGGTCCTGTTGTTCGTCTGCATCCTGGCGGCATGGAAACTGGGATACATCCAGCCGACCGGAATTCCGCTGTCCAACTGATTCCAGCAAGGACAAGGGCCGCTGGAGCGGCCCTTGTCGATTTTCACTGGCGCTGGCGCCGTTACAGCCAGTAGACCAGGGTGTAAAGGCCCAGCCAGACCACGTCCACGAAGTGCCAGTACCAGGCGGCGCCTTCGAAGCCGAAGTGATGGTCGGGCGTGAAGTGGCCCTTGTGCAGCCGCAGCGTGATGAAGAACAGCATCAGCATGCCGACGATCACGTGGAAGCCGTGGAAGCCGGTCAGCATGAAGAAGGTGGAGCCATAGGCGCCCGAGCGCAGCGTGAGGTTCAGCTCGGTATAGGCATGGAAATACTCGTAGGCCTGCACGCCGACGAAGGTGGCGCCCAGCAGCACCGTGACCCACATGAAGGCCAACGTGCGGCCGCGGTGGTTTTCGCGCAGCGCGTGGTGGGCGATGGTCAGCGTGACGCCGGAGGACAGCAGCAGCGCGGTGTTGATCGTCGGCAGCCAGAACGGCGTCATGGTCTGGAACGGCTCGATGATGCCGGCCGGCGAGGCGGTGGTGCCCGGCGCAACCGACGGCCACACGGCCTTGAAGTCGGGCCACAGCAGCGCGTTGTCGATGCCGCCCAGCGCCGGCACCGAGTGGGCCCGCATCCACCACAGGGCGGTGAAGAAGGCGCCGAAGAACATCACCTCCGAGAAGATGAACCAGCTCATGCTCCAGCGGAACGAGATGTCGATCTTGTGGCTGTACATGCCGCCTTCGCTCTCGCCGATCGCCTGGCGGAACCACTGGAACAGCACGACGAACAGCCACAGCAGGCCGAAGAAGTTCAGGTACATGCCCCAGTGCACGCCGTTGATCCACTGGGCGGCGCCGAAGATGATGCATAACAGCCCGAAAGCGGCCATCGCGGGGTGGCGCGAGGGCTGGGGCACGAAGTAATAAGGCGTGGCGCCCGTGGTGCTTGAACTCATTTCGACTCCTGATTCCCGATATCTTGTGTTGTCTCGTTGCGCTCAGCGCACCACCCAGTGCACCAGCGCGACCATCCCGACCACCAGCAGCACCACGGCCACCAGCGCGACCAGCACGACATGCAGCGGGTTGAGCCGGGCCAGGTCGTCCTGGTAGGCGCTGTTCTTGCGGATGCCGATGAACGACCAGGCCACGGCCTTGGCGGTGTGCAGCAGGTTCATGTGCCGGCCTTCAGCTTCACGGCTTCGACCGGCTCGGCCCGGACGCTGCTTTCCGGCGCCGCCGGCGTCTTGCCGCCGACCTCGAAGAATGTGTAAGACAGCGTGATCGTCCCGACGTCCTTGGACAGCTTCGGATCGATCACGAAGGCCACCGGCCACTGCTTCTTCTCGCCCGGCTCCAGCGTGTACTGCTGGAAGCAGAAACATTCCACCTTGTTGAAGTGGGCCGCGGCCTGGGCCGGCGCATAGCTGGGGATGGCCTGCGCCGACATGCGGCGGTTCTGCACGTTCTGGAATTCGTACATCACCGTGGCCAGCTGGCCCGGATGGACCTTGAGGCTGGCCAGGGCGGGCTTGAAGATCCAGGGCCCGCGCGAATTGGCGTCGAACTCCACGGTGATGGTGCGCGTGAGGTCGATCTGCGAATTGGCCGGCACCCGCACGCCGCTGCCGCCGGCAGCGCCGCCTGGCAGGTCCAGCTCGGTGCGCGACAGGATGTTGATGCCGGTCAGCTCGCAGATGTGCTTGTAGATCGGGATCAGCGCATAGCCGAAGCCGAACATGCCGGCCGCGACCACGGCCAGCTTGCCCACCATCTTGATGTTTTCCGCGCGGATCGACATACGCCGGGGTTCAGTGCGACAGCAGGGTCATCTTGGCGAAGAAGCCGAGGAAGAACACCACGGCGATCGACGCCAGCACCAGCGCCATGCGCAGGTTGCGCTTCTTCTGCTCGGGGGTCGGCATCGCGGTCGTCCTCAGGCGCGGCCGCCGTCAGGCTGGACCTGCGGGGGCGGCATGTGGACGGCGGGCGCGAGCCGCTCGGGCTGCACGCGCGCATCCAGCACGCGGGTTGCGGTGGCATCCAGCCGCGGCGGCGTCTCGAAGGTGTGGAACGGCGCCGGCGACGGCACTTCCCATTCCAGGCCCTCGGCGCCCTTGCCGTCCGGGTCGTTCCACGGCCGCTGCGGCGCCTTGGCGCCCTGGCCGCGCATGACCGGCAGCACGACGAACACGAAGAAATACACCTGCGACAGGCCGAAGCCGAAGGCGCCGATCGAGGCGATCGCGTTGAAGTCCGCGAACTGCATCGGGTAGTCCGCATAGCGGCGCGGCATGCCGGCCAGCCCCAGGAAGTGCATCGGGAAGAAGGTGACGTTGAACGTGATCAGCGAAGCCCAGAAGTGGATCTTGCCGCGCGTCTCGTTGTACATGACGCCGGTCCACTTGGGCGACCAGTAGTAGAAGCCGGCGAACATCGCGAACAGCGAGCCCGCCACCAGCACGTAATGGAAGTGGGCCACCACGTAATAGGTGTCCTGCAGCTGCAGGTCGATCGGCGCCATCGCCAGGATCAGGCCGGTGAAGCCGCCGATGGTGAACACGAAGATGAAGCCGACCGCGAACAGCATCGGCGACTCGAAGGTCATCGAGCCCTGCCACATCGTCGCGATCCAGTTGAAGATCTTCACCGCCGTCGGCACCGCGATCAGCATCGTGGTGTACATGAAGAACAGCTGCCCGGTCACCGGCATGCCGGTGGTGAACATGTGGTGCGCCCAGACGATGAACGACAGGATGGCGATCGACGAGGTGGCGTACACCATCGAGGCGTAGCCGAACAGGCGCTTGCGGGCGAAGGCCGGGACCACCTGGCTGATGATGCCGAAGGCCGGCAGGATCATGATGTACACCTCGGGGTGGCCGAAGAACCAGAAGATGTGCTGGTACATCACCGGGTCGCCGCCGCCGCCGGGGTTGAAGAAGGTGGTGCCGAAGTGGCGGTCCGTCAGCGTCATCGTGATGGCACCGGCCAGCACCGGCATCACGGCGATCAGCAGGTAGGCGGTGATCAGCCAGGTCCAGCAGAACATCGGCATCTTCATCAGCGTCATGCCGGGGGCGCGCATGTTCAGGATGGTGACGATGATGTTGATCGAGCCCATGATCGAGGAGGCGCCCATGATGTGCATCGCGAAGATGCCGGCGTCCATCGACGGGCCCATCTGCAGCGTCAGCGGCGCATAGAGCGTCCAGCCGGCCGCCGGCGCGCCGCCGGGCATGAAGAACGAGCCCACCAGCATCAGCGCCGCCGGGATCAGCAGCCAGAAGCTGAAGTTGTTCATCCGCGCGAAGGCCATGTCGGCGGCGCCGATCTGCAGCGGCACCATCCAGTTGGCGAAGCCGACGAAGGCCGGCATGATCGCGCCGAACACCATGATCAGGCCGTGCATCGTGGTCAGCTGGTTGAACAGCTCCGGATTGACGAACTGCAGCCCGGGCTGGAACAGCTCGGCGCGGATCAGCATGGCCAGGGCCCCGCCGATCATCAGCATGGTGAACGAGAACAGCAGGTACAGCGTCCCGATGTCCTTGTGGTTGGTGGCGAACACCCAGCGCCGCCAGCCGTGCGGGTGGGCATGGTGCTCGTCGTGGGCGTCGTGGTCGTGGTGGTCGAGGACTGCGCTCATCGGATTTCCTTGTCGATACTTTGCGGCTTACTTGCCACGCTGGGCCAGGACTTCGGCCGGCTGCACCAGCTGCCCGGTCTTGTTGGACCAGTTGTTCTTGGTATAGCTGATCACGGCGGCGATGTCGGTGTCAGACAGCTGCTTCCACGACGGCATCTGGCCGGTCGCCGAGATGCGGCCGTTCAGCACCACGTGGATCTGCTTGGTCTTGTCGGGATCGTTGACGATCGGCGAGCCGTCCAGCGGCAGGATCGGGCCGGCGCCCTTGCCGTTGGGCTGGTGGCAG
Organism: Caenimonas terrae; assembly: GCF_042655405.1. Lineage (NCBI taxonomy): Bacteria > Pseudomonadati > Pseudomonadota > Betaproteobacteria > Burkholderiales > Comamonadaceae > Caenimonas > Caenimonas terrae. The sequence goes on from NZ_JBHSMF010000002.1 coordinate 127,732, forward strand.
GCGGCGCAGTTGGCCGCATAGACCTTCTCGCCGCGCGCGATGATGGACGGCAGGTCCCAGACCTTTGCCGGGTCGTCCAGCTTGGCTGCCATCTTCTTCATCTCGCCGCCGACCCAGGCCGTATAGTCCTGCGCCGACAGCACCTTCACGTGGATCGGCATGTAGGCGTGCTCCTTGCCGCACAGCTCGTAGCACTGGCCGTAATAGTCGCCCGGCGTCTCGGCGCGGAACCAGGTGTCGCGCACGAAGCCGGGGATGGCGTCCTGCTTGACGCCGAAGGCCGGCACGCCCCACGAGTGGATCACGTCGTTGGCGGTGGTGATGATGCGGACCTTCTTGTTGACCGGCACCACCAGCGGGTTGTCGACCTTGAGCAGGTAGTTGTCCGGGATGTCGCCCTTGGCGCCTTCGTTGGACATCTCGCGATGGGTCGGGTCCAGCGTGGACAGGAACGACACGCCCTGGCCTTCGCCGGTGATGTAGTCGTAGCCCCATTTCCACTGGTAGCCGGTGGCCTTGATGGTCAGGTCGGAATTGGTGGTGTCCTTGGAGGCGACCAGCACCTTGGTGGCGGGCAGCGCCATCAGGATCACGATGATGAAGGGGATGATGGTCCAGATCACTTCCACCGTCACCGACTCGTGGAAGTTGGCCGGCTTGTGGCCCTTGGACTTGCGGTGCTTCCAGATCGAATAGAACATCACGCTGAACACCGCCAGGAAGATCACCAGGCAGGTGATCATCATGAACCAGTGCAGCCACTGCTGCTCCACGGCGATCCGGGTGACCGGCGGGTGCAGATTCAGCTGGCGCACTGCCGGGCCTCCCGGCAGGTCTCCCGTCGCCCAGGCGGCTGCGTTGAACGTGCCCGCCAGGAGCGTCAGCGAAGCCAGCTTGTTGGAAATGCTCTTCATAGTCTTGACTGTGCCTTAAGCCTCTAATGAACCAATCCCCGTCGGCCTCGCGGCACGCCGGACGCCCTCACGCGCCATCGCGCAGGGCCCTTCGAATTTCCTGCGCCAGCGCCGGCCGCAACTCCGGCCGCACGTAGCGCCCCACGTTCACCGAGCGGCCCCGGCCCGATACCTCGATCAGCGAGCGGTCAGCCGCGCTGGGCTCCACGCGGACCCATTCGCGGTCGAACTCGGCCCGCTCCAGCCGCCCGGCGTTCTCCAGCTCCACCACCAGCTGGCGGCCCTGCAGGGAGATCCGCTCGCCGTCCGCCGCGTGCCGCGCGTACACGACGAACGCGGCGCCGACGGCGACCAGCTCGATCCAGGCGAAAGGAAGCACCAGCGTCGCCCCATGCCACCAGAAAACAACCCCGATCCCGAGCGACACCGCGCACAGCGACACGTACAGCCACGCCAGTTGAGCCGGCGTGACCGAGCAGTTGCGCTGCAAAAACCAGTGGATGTTCTGGCCCTGGACAGTGGCGAAGCGAAAAACCGGGTTCGACACAGGTGAACGCTCTAAGAATCAACCGCGGATTGTAGCTCGGGTTACCCCGGCCTCAGCCGGGCCCCGGCGGCTGGCCGCGCCGGCCTTTGTCCGCCTGCAGCAGCGTGCGCATGTCTTGGAGGGAGACCGCGCTCTCGCCGCTGAGCCGCACCCGCGGCGCCGGCTTCAGGGCATGGCCGTAGATGATTTCGAAGGTCAGCGCCAGCCGGCCGTCGACGCCGCCCAGCTCCGCCACCAGCGCCTGCTCCAGTTCGGCCCGCCAGCGCCGCCCGCGCAGCGCCGCAAAGCGCTGCGGATGCAGGTTGCTGCCCAGGTCGGCCAGTTCCGCCAGCAGCTTGACCGGCGAATCCCAGGTCAGCGTGATGCGCTCCATGTCCATCACAGGCTCAGCAAAACCCGCCGCCACCAGCATGTCGCCCCAGTCGTGCATGTCGGTGAACTCGTGCGCCGGCGGCGGCCAGCCCATGGCGACATAGACCTTGCGCAGCTCGCGCAGGCTGTCGGGCCCCAGGCAGGAGAACATCAGGAAGCCGTCGACCGCAAGCGCGCGCTGCCACTGCGCGATCAGCGCCTGCGGATCGGCCGACAGGTGCAGCGCCATGTTGGCCCACAGCATCCGGGCCTGGCCGTCGGGCAAGGGCCCGATGCGCGGCGCCGGCACGCCGATCCGGCGCCACCAGGGCAGCGCGATCGCCTTGAGCGCCGCGGCCGCCACCTCCGGCCGGGCCGCGGCGACGAAGCACTCGGCGTCGCGGTAGCGCGCCGCCACCAGCGCGTGCGCCTGCAGCCCGCCACGCACCGGCTCCCAGTCGGCCCAGGCCGCCGGCTGCAGCTTGATCCACTGCAGCCGGTCTTCCATGCGGCGCCCCACTTCCTCGTGCAGCCATGGCGAGCGGCGGGGCGCCACCTGCTCCCAGTGGGCGGCGGCGACGGGGTCGATGGTGGGTGGGCGGTCGGTGGCCATGCGGCGAACTTCTTCGGATCAGGCCAGCGGCAGACGGGCGGATGCGACGAGTATATTGAGCCGATGCTGCGCGACTGGATCGAAGGGCTGAAAGCGGCCACGCCGGGCCAGTGCGCCGTGTGCCGCTCCTGGCCGGCCCAGCCGGTCTGCGAGGCCTGCGTCGTGCGCTTCGGCCAGCCGCAACCGCGCTGCCTGGGATGCGCCCTGCCGGTGCCGGCCGGTATCGAGCGCTGCGGCCGCTGCCTGCGCGAGCCGCCGCCGCTGGACCGCTGCCTGGCGGCCGTGAGCTACGGCTACCCGTGGTCGGGGCTGATCGCGCAATTCAAGTTCCATGGCCAGCCCGGCTGGGCCCGGCCGCTGGCGAGCCTGCTGCGCAGCGCCCCATGGATCGAGCCTGCGCTGGAGGAGGCCGACCTGGTGCTGCCGCTGCCGCTGGCGCGCGAGCGCCTGGCCGAGCGCGGCTTCAACCAGGCGCTGGAACTGGCGCGCGCGCTGGCGCCGGCCAAGACCCGCGCCGACCTGCTGCTGCGCGTGCGCAACACGGCGTCGCAGGCCGAACTGGGGCTCGGGGAGCGGCTGCGCAACGTCAAGGGTGCCTTTGCGGTCGAGCCGCTGGCCGTCGCCCAGGTCGAAGGCCGCCGTGTCGTGCTGGTGGACGACGTGATGACCAGCGGCGCCTCGCTGTTCGCGGCGGCCGGCGCGTTGCGCCAGGCCGGCGCCGCGCACATCACCGCGATCGTGCTGGCGCGCACCGACGAACCGGCAGACCCGGCGGCGCCACAATAGCCGCCCATGTTCAACATCGTCCTGGTCGAGCCCGAGATCCCGCCCAACACCGGCAACGTGATCCGGCTGGCGGCCAACACCGGCTGCACGCTGCACCTGGTGGAGCCGCTGGGATTCTCGATGGAGGACCGCTACATGCGCCGGGCCGGGCTCGACTACCACGAGTACGCCGACGTGCTGCGCCACGCCGGCTGGGACGCCTTCGTCGCCGGCTGCCGGCCCGCGCGCGAGCGGATGTTCGCGCTGACGACGCATGGCACGCGCGCCGTGCACGACGTGGCGTTCGCCGCCGGCGACTGGCTGGTGTTCGGCTCGGAGACGCGCGGACTGGCGCCGGCGCTGCGCGAATCGTTCGCGCCGCAGCAGCGGCTGCGGCTGCCGATGCGCGCCGGCCAGCGCAGCCTGAACCTTTCCAACGCCGTGGCGGTCACCGTGTTCGAGGCCTGGCGGCAGCACGGCTTCGCCACGCCGCAGCCCTAGCTCACTCGCCGCCCGGCGCCGGCGGCGCATTGCGGCCCAGCCCCGCCACCGCCAGCCGGGTCTGCTCCACCAGGTAGTCGACGAAGGCGCGGGTGCGCAGCGGCATGAACTTGCGGCTGGGAAGCGCCGCCACCATGCTCAGCCGGTTGGTGATCCACGGCGCCAGCACCCGCCGCAGCTGCCCGGTCTTGAGCAGGGGCGCCAGCAGATCCACCGGCTGGCTGCTGATGCCGGCGCCGTCCAGCGCGGCGCGCAGCAGCGTGTCCGTGTGGTTGGCCGTCATCACCGCCGGCAGGTCCAGCTCGATGGCCAGGTCGTCGCGGCTGGGGTCGATCAGCGTCATCGGCCGCAGCCGCGCCCCGCGCGTGCGCAGCCGCAGGCACTGGTGCTGCAGCAGGTCCTGCGGCTGCTTGGGCGTGCCGTTGCGGCGCAGGTAGGCGGGCGATGCGCAGAACACCGCCTGGCTCAGGATGATGGTGCGCACGATCACGTCGGCGTCCACCTGCACCGCGCCGCTGAGCACCGCCAGGTCGTACTCGTGCACCGCCGGGTGCGGGCTGTCGTCGACGTCGATGTCGAAGGTCACGCCCGGGTGCAGCCGCCGGAACCCCGCCACCAGCGGCGCCACCATGTGGGCCGCGGCCACCGGCGGCGCCAGGATGCGCAGCGTCCCGGCCATCTGGTGGGTGTGGGACTGGGCCGCGCCGTGCGCCTCGTCGATGTCGCCCAGGATCGACCGCAGCCGCGCCAGGTAGGCCTGGCCGGCGTCGGTCAGCGACAACCGCCGTGTCGTGCGCTGCAGCAGCCGCACGCCCAGGTGCTGCTCCAGGTCCGTCACCAGCCGGGTCACCACCGCCGGCGCCAGGTCCAGCTTGCGCGCCGCCGCCGCGAAGCCGCCCTCGTCCACCACCGCCTGGAACACCCGCATCGACTGCAACCGGTCCATCGAAGCCCCCTTGAAGTGACGCGATTATTGCCGATCCAGCAACAGCCAATTGCCGCCAGTGCTGTTTTTTGATGCGAATGATAAGAATACATTCACTGCATCGATGAGCCGATGTCAAGCAAGACGACTCACCGAGCTGGACAAGAGGGACCCCAATGAGCCCCCCATGCCCGGAAATTCATCCACTCTCCAATCGACAGGAACCATCATGAACGCATCGAAATTCGCCGCCGTCTCCACCTTCGCCCTGCTGGCCGCCTTCGCCAACGTGGCAGCCCATGCCGACGAGGCAGACGGCTCGCAGTACGCCGGCCAGGCCACCGGCCAGCGCACCCGCGCCGAAGTGAAGGCCGAGGCGGTTGCCGCCACCGGCGACCGCAGCCAGGACCTGGCCGCCCTGGGCAACGTGGCCGTGCACTCGACGACCACCCGCGCCGAAGTGCGCGCCCAAGCCGCCAAGGCCCTGCGCCTGGGCCAGATCTCCTCTGGCGAAGCCGGCGCCATGTAAGGCCCCCGCGTCCCGCAACCGGACGCGCAGAAAAAAACCCGCCGGGAGCGATCCCGGCGGGTTTTTTCGTCGCCGCAGGCGCGCCGTGGCGCTAGACGTAGCGGCGCGCCACCGATTCGGCGACGCAGGCCGGCTTGTCCGAGCCTTCGCGCTCGACGGTCACCTGCCAGGTCAGCTGCATGCCGTTGTTGTCGACCGGCTCGCAGGCCAGCAGCTTCAGGCGGCCGCGCAGCCGGCTGCCCACCGGCACCGGCGAGGTGAAGCGCACCTTGTTCAGGCCGTAGTTCACGCCCATGCGGGTGTTGCGGATCTCCATCGCGTTCTCGAAGAATTTCGGCAGCATCGACAGCGTGAGGAAGCCGTGGGCGATCGGCGCGCCGAACGGCCCGGCGGTGGCGCGCTCGACGTCGACGTGGATCCACTGGTGGTCGCCGGTGGCCTCGGCGAACAGGTTGACCTGTTCCTGCGTGACCGCGATCCAGTCGCTGACGGCGACTTCCTGGCCGACCAGGGCCGCCAGCTCGGACAGATGTTCGAAGGTTTTCATGCCCGCACTTTAGCGCCCGGGTGCGGGCGCGCGCTGACCGGTGCGGGACAGCGCTAGCGGTCCAGCCACTTGCAGATGTTCTTCCACTGCTCCAGGTCGCGCTCGACCCGGCCGGGCGCGACGTCGAACAGCGTCAGGCCGCGGGCGGCCAGCTGGATGTAGTTCTGGGTCTGGCGCAGGTAGCCCAGCACCGGCAGGCCCAGGCTGTCGACGAACTCGTGCAGCTTGTCGGCGGCGATGGTGCGCTCGTCGACCCGCATGCCGACGATGCCCACCTGCAGCTTCGAGGCCTTGGCGTGCTCGGCCATCTCGTCCAGGAAGCTGCGGGTGGCGAAGATGTCGAACACGCTGGGCTGCAGCGGCACGACGACCTTGTCGGCCAGCCGCAGCACCTCGCGCGCCAGCGCCCCGTGCATGCCCGCCGGCGTGTCCAGCACCACGTGGGTGGTGCCCTTGGGCGGCTTGGCGACGTGTTCCTGCCCCACCTCCCAGGTTGCGATCGGGCGCGCGCCCGGCGGCCGCAGCCCCAGCCACAGCCGCGACGACTGCTGCCGGTCCGCATCGCCGAGCATCACGGCATGCCCCTGGCTGGCAAAATAGCCGGCGATGTTGGTCGCCATGGTGGACTTTCCGACACCGCCTTTTGGATTGGCTACAACCACGACCGGCATGAGCAACTCCTTGGTTCTGGGACGGGCTGCGGCGAGCGGCGCAGTTGCGCTATGTTACCGGTATGGATGAGCCCTCCCAACCCACGCCGCCCACCCCGGTCTACGTGCTGGCCGCGCACCCCAACCTGCGCGAGTCGCGGGTCAACCGCCGGCTGCAGGAGGCGGCGCGCAGCCTGCCCGGGGTCGACCTCAACGACCTGTACACCAGCAGCGCCGACTACGAGTTCGACGTCCCGCGCGAACAGGCCCGCTGCGAGGCGGCGCAGCTGCTGGTGCTGCTGCACCCCATCCAGTGGTATTCGATGCCGGCGCTGATGAAGCTGTGGTTCGACGAGGTGCTGACCTTCGGCTGGGCCTATGGCAGCGGCACGGCGCTGCGCGGCAAGGACCTGTGGCTGGTGGCCAGCACCGGCGGCTCGGAAGCGTCGTACCACCCGCAGGACTACAACCGCTATTTCTTCGACGCCTTCCTGCCGCCCTACGAGCAGACCGCGGCCCTGTGCGGCCTGCGCTTCCTGCCGCCGATGGTGCTGTTCGGGGCCCACCGCGCCAGCGAGCAGGACATCGCCGGCCACGTGGCGGTGTTCCGCGAGCGGCTGGCCAGCTATCCGCACTGGCCGGAGATGGACGAACTGGCCGATTGCCCGACCTGCGAGGTGCCGGCCTTCGACCGGCCGCTGGGGCGCGGCGCCTGACCATGGAACACGCCCCGGCCTGGCTGACCAACAGCCTGATCTACCTGAGCGCCGCGGTGATCGTGGTGCCGCTGTCGCGCGCGCTGGGGCTGGGATCGATCATCGGCTACCTGGCCGCCGGCATCGCGATCGGGCCCTGGGGCCTGGGCCTGGTGACCAACGTGGAAGACATCCTGCACTTCGCCGAGTTCGGCGTGGTGCTGATGCTGTTCCTGGTCGGGCTCGAGCTGGAGCCGCGCCGCCTGTGGAGCCTGCGCCGGCCGATCTTCGGCTGGGGCTCGGCCCAGGTGCTGGGCTGCGCCGCGCTGCTGTTCGCCGCGGCGCTGCTGGCCGGCGCCTCCTGGCGGGTCGGCCTGGTCGCCGCACTGGGCCTGGCGCTGTCGTCGACCGCGATCGCGCTGCAGGTGATGGGCGAGCGCAACCTGCTGCCCACGTCGGCCGGCCAGGCCGGCTTTTCGATCCTGCTGTTCCAGGACGTGGCGGCGATCCCGATCCTGGCGCTGCTGCCGCTGCTGGCCGGCGCGCCCGAGACCAACGGCGCCGGCGACGCCAACTGGCTGATGGACGGGGCCCGGATCGTCGGCGTGATTGCCGGCATCGTGCTGGGCGGCCGTCTGGTGCTGCGGCCGCTGCTGCGCTGGATCGCCAAGAGCAAGACGCCGGAGATCTTCACCGCCGCCTCGCTGCTGCTGGTGGTCGCCATCGCGGCGCTGATGCAGCTGGTGGGCCTGTCGATGGCGCTGGGCGCCTTCCTGGCCGGCGTGCTGCTGGCCGAGAGCGAATACCGGCGGGAACTGGAAACCGACATCGAGCCGTTCAAGGGCCTGCTGCTGGGCCTGTTCTTCATCGCCGTCGGAATGAGCATCGACTTCGGAGTGATCCTCAAATCGCCCGGCCTGATGGCGGCCATCGTGGTGGCGCTGCTGGTGCTCAAGGCCATCGTGATCTACGCCGTGGCGCGGCTGATGGGGCTGCCGGTGCAGGACCGGCCGGTGTTCACGCTGCTGCTGGCGCAGGGCGGCGAATTCGCCTTCGTGGTGTTCCAGGCCGCCGCCGGTTCGCGGGTGCTGACGCCGGAGACGGCATCGCTGCTGATCGGCGCGGTGGCGATCTCGATGCTGGTCAGCCCGCTGCTGCTGGTGGCGATCGACCGGCTGCTGATGCCGCACTTCATGGCCGGCCATGCCCGGGTGCTGGAGGAACTGTCGGAACCGCAGGATGCGCCGATCATCATCGCCGGCTTCGGCCGTTACGGCCAGATCATCGGCCGGCTGCTCAGCGCGCAGGGCCTGGCCTCCACCGTGCTGGACCACGACGCCGACATGATCGAGGCGGCGCGCTCGTTCGGCTACCAGGTGTTCTACGGCGACGCCAGCCGGCTGGACCTGCTGCGCACCGCCGGCGCGGCGACGGCGCGCATCCTGGTGGTGGCGGTGGACGACATCCGGCAATCGCTGGCCATCGTCCGGCTGGCGCAGGAGCACTTTCCGCAGCTGGAGATCGTGGCGCGGGCGCGCGACGTGACGCACTGGAACGAACTGCGCGACCTGGGCGTGCTGCGGGTGGAGCGCGAGCTGTTCGAGTCCAGCCTGCGCAGCGGCCGCACCGTGCTGGAGGTGCTGGGCTATCCGCCGCACGAGGCGCGGCGCCAGGCGATGCGTTTCCGGCGCCACAACGTCGCGCTGTTCGAGAAGATGTACCCGCACCACAAGGACCGCGCCAAGATCATCGCGGTGGTCAAGCAGGGCCGGGCGCAGCTGGAGGAACAAATGGCGCGCGAACGCGCCGAGCACGAGGAGCAGCTGCGCGCCAGCCGCCGGCCGCCCGGCTGGGAGCCAGGCGATGCGCCCGCCCCTGCCATCCCGGCCGCGAGCCGGGATCCGGACATGGCGAAAGCGGCGCCTGTCGATCAAGAAAGAAGCCAGGCCTCTTCTTCTTGATCGACGGTATCGGTCAGCGGAAGTCTGGATGCCGGATCGCGTCCGGCATGACAGCCGCTGTTCACCGCGGCGCGAATCCGTCCCACACCAGCTTCAGGCCCGTGAGCAGCATGCCGCAGTAGACCAGCCGGTAGAACAACACCGGCTTGATGCGGTGCGCCATCCGCACGCCGGTCCACACGCCGATGAAGGCGAACGGCAGCAGCGCCAGCGAGGTCGCCATGTTGCGCACGTCCAGCAGGCCGAGCCAGGCGTAGGGGACCCACTTGCTCAGGTTCATCACGGTGAAGTACACCGACATCGTCGCCGCGAACACCAGCGGCGGCAGCCGCATCGGGATCACATAGGCGCTGACCGGCGGGCCGCCGGCATGGGCGATGAAGCTGGTGAAGCCCGACATGGTGGTGAGGATCGCGCCCAGCCAGGTCGGCGGATGCGGGCTGTCCGGCTTGGGCGGGAACAGCAGGCGCTGCGCCAGGAACACCAGCGTGAAGATGCCGACCACGCCCGACACCAGCCGGGGATCCAGCAGCTTGAACGAGAAGGTGCCGGCCAGCGTTCCGACCAGGCCCCAGGGCACCAGGAAGCGGAGCAGCTTGCGATCGAAGTGCTTGCGGAACGCCGCCAGCCCCAGCATGTCGGTCACGAACAGCACCGGCATCAGCATCGCCGCGGCTTGCGGCACGGTGACGGCCAGCGCCATCAGCGGCACCGCCAGCGAGCCGAAGCCGGCGCCGAAGCCGCTCTTGCTGATCCCCAGCAGCAGCACCGCCGGGATCGCGACGGCATAGAAGAAGGGGTCGGTGAGGAGCGGGAGGCTCACAGCCCGAGATAGGCCTGGCGGATCTCGGGGCGGTCCAGCAGTTCGGACGCGAGGCCGTCGGCGACGATGCGCCCTTCCTCGACGACGTAAGCGCGGTGGGCGATCTGCATGGCCATCGCCACATTCTGCTCCACCAGCAGCACCGAGGTGCCCTGCGCATTGATCTTGCGGATGGCGCGGAACATGTCCACCACGATCAGCGGCGCCAGCCCCAGCGACGGTTCGTCCAGCAGCAGCAGTTGCGGGCGCGCCATCAGCGCGCGGCCGATCGCCACCATCTGCTGCTGCCCGCCCGACAGCGAGCCGGCCGGGCTCTGCAGCTTGGCCTTGAGCGCCGGGAACAGCTCCAGCACCGTTGCCAGCGTTTCCTTGCGATGGGCCTTGGCGCTGGCGATGAAGCTGCCCAGCTCCAGGTTGTCGGCCACGCTCATGCCGGTGAACAGCCGCCGCCCCTCCGGGACGATCGCGATCCCGGCCTGGCAGAACTTGTGGCTGGCGAGTTGCGTGATGTCGCGGCCGTTGAAGCGCAGCTGGCCTTCGCGCACCCGGTGGATGCCCGCGATGGCGTTGATCAGCGTGGTCTTGCCGGCGCCGTTGGGGCCGACCACGCAGACCAGCTCGCCGGGCTCGACCTTGAGCGACACGCCCCACAGCGCCGGCGCCGCGCCGTAATTCACCTTGATGTCGGCCACTTCAAGCATGGCCGGTCCCCAGGTAGGCGCTGACCACGTCGGCGTTGGCCATCACCTCGGCCGCCGGGCCCTGCGCGATCAGCTTGCCGTGATTGAGCACCGCGATGCGGTCGGTCAGCGCCATCACGGCGCGCATCACGTGCTCGACGAAAACGATGGTGGAGCCGCGCTCGCGGATCTTGCGGATCAGGTCGATGGCGTCGTTGATCTCGCCCGGCGTCAGGCCGGACAGCACTTCGTCCAGCAGCACCAGCCGCGGCCGCGCCGCCAGCGCCCGCGCCAGCTCCAGGAACTTGCGCTGGTGCAGGTTGAGGTCGTCGGGCAGCGCGTCGGCGCGGTCCTGCAGGCCGGTGAACTCCAGCCACTTCCACGCTTCACGCGTCGCCTGCTCCGGTCCCAGCGCCGCGCTGCCGAACATCGCGACCATCGAGACGTTCTGCAGCACGCTCATGTGGCCGAACGGCCGCGGGATCTGGTAGGTGCGCGCGATGCCGGCCTGCGCGATCCGGTGCGCCGGCAGGCCCTGCAGCGGCCGGCCCCCGAAGATGATCTCCCCGCCGCTGACCGGATAGTGGCCGCTGACGACGTTGATGAAGGTGGACTTGCCCGAGCCGTTGGGCCCCAGCAGGCCCAGGATCTCGCCTTCGCGCACCTCCAGGCTGACGCCGTCCAGCGCCTGCACGCCCTTGAAGGCCTTGGACAGGTCGCGCACTTCCAGCAGCGGACGGCCGCCGGCCGGGGCGCGGACGATCGGCGCCTCGGGTTCGGTGGCGGGCGCCGGCGGCACCGATTTTCGCCCGGCACGGCGCTTGAGCAAGGCGCCCAGGATGCCATTGGGCAGGAACAGGATCACCACCACCAGGATGGCGCCGACCGCCGCCTTGCCGGCCACCGCGTGGTCGCCGGCGGTGAAGAGATAGATCAGCCCGGTGATCGCCGCCGCGCCCACGGCCGGCCCGGCCCAGTGGCGCGTGCCCCCGAGCACGCTCATCAGCACCACCGTCAGCGGCACCGTGATATTGAAGGTTTCCCCAGCCGTCACGTACGACACGAACAGCGCGTGGATGCCGCCGGCCAGCCCCGCCAGCGCGCACGACAGCGCGAAGGCAGCCAGCTTGTAGCGGAAGGTCGGCACGCCCATCACTTCCGCCACGTCCTCGTCGTCGTGGATGGCGAACAGCCCGATGCCGAGCTTGGAGCGCTGCACCTTGTAGGAAATGATCAGCGTGGCGACCGCCCCGGCCAGCGCCATCAGGTAGATCGACGACGACGCGGTCGGGCCGATCATCGGGATCGCCACCGAGTTGAGGTAGACGCCCGGTCCGCCGTCGATGCGGGTGTTCAGCACCACGGTGCCGACCACGAAGGTGACGGCCAGCGTCAGCAGCGCGAACAGTTCGCCGCGCACCGCCTTGACGCGAAACACCACCGCGCCCAGCGCCACGCCCAGCAGCGCCGCCATCGCCGCGGCCGCCGGCAGCGTCCACAGGAACGGCACGTCCAGGTTGGCCGCGAGGCCGGCCGTGGTGTACATGCCGATGCCGAAGAAGGCGCCGTGGCCGAACGAGAAATAGCCGGAGTAGCCCGACAGGATGTTCCAGGACAGCGCCAGGATCATCCAGTGGCACACCAGGTACAGGAAGGATTCGTAGAAGGAAGGCAGGCCCAGCCAGGGAATGCTTGCAAGCATCGCGCCGGCGGCGACGATGCCGATCACCGTTTTGTTCATTGTTCTATGCTTTTCCGGGGCGAAACAGCAGCATCGCGATCAGCAGCGAGAAGGAGACGATCGGCGCCCACGACGGCGCGGCCACCGCCATCGTGATCGCCTCGCTGACGCCGATGATGATGCCGGCCACCAGCGGGCCGAGCGCGCTGCCCAGTCCGCCCAGCATGACGGCGGCGAACACCACGCCGACCCACGCGAAGATCTGCGAAGGGGTCAGCGTGAAGGTCAGGGCCAGGCAGATGCCGGCCACGCCGGCCAGCGCGGCGCAGATGCCGGCCAGCATCAGCGACATGCCCTTCTGGTTGATGCCGAAGGCGGCCGCGATCGGCCCGTCCTGCTCCATCGCGCGCAGCGCCTTGCCCAGGTCGGTGTAGCGCATCGCCGCCCAGATGGCCATCGACAGCGACACCGACAGCACCAGCGTCAGCAGTTCCGGCACCGGCACGTAGAGCGAGCCGACCATGAACTTCATGCTGCCGTAGTGCGTCTCCAGCCGCCGGTAGTCCGCGCTCCAGACGCCCTGGATGCCGCTTTCGATCATCACCGTGATGCCGAAGGTGACCAGCAGCGAGTTGAAGGGCGAGATCTCGAACTTGGCCAGCACCCACTGCATCGCCACGCCGATGCAGAAGAACAGCGGCGGGATGATGGCCAGCGTCAGCAGCGGGTCCACCTGCCACACGGTGGCCATGTGGTAGCTCAGGTAGCCGCCCAGGAACACCAGCCCGAAGTGCGACAGGTTGATCTGGCGCAGCAGGCCCCAGGTCAGCCCCAGCCCCAGGCCGATCATCCCGTACAGCGCGCCGATGAAGATGCCCGACAGGATGGACTGCGCCAGCAGGTTGAAGCTCGGCAGCGCCATCCCCTACTTCGCCAGCCGCAGGGTCGCGCCAGGCGCAGCGAATTGCGGCGGGTAGATGACCTTCCAGTGGCCGTCCTGCACCTGCTTGATCTTCATCAGGTCGTCGCCGTAGTTGCCGGGGCCGTCGAAGCGCAGCTTGCCCTGGATGGTGTCCACCTTGTTCTTGCGCAGGTAGGCGGCGATCGCCTTGTCGTCGAAGCTGTTGGCGCCGCGCACCCCGGCTTCCAGGATCTGCCAGGCCGAATAGGAGGCCGCTGCCTGCACTTCAACCGAGGTATCGGGCAGGCCGGCCTTGGCGGCGCGCTCGTTGAACAGCTTGACGAAGGTGGCGGCCACCGGGTTGTTGGTGAAGGGCGGGTGCTCCTCGAAGATGGTGACGGCCAGGGCGTTGGCGCCATCCGGGCTCTTGGTCATCGGGCCGGGCGCCGGGTACAGGTGGAAATGCAGCGGCGGCACGTAGTCGATCTTCTTCATCGCCTCCAGCAGCATGTTGCCTTCCAGCCCGATGTCGCCGATCCACAGCAGGTCCGGTTTGGCATCCTTGACGCGGGCGGCGATCGGGCCGAAGTCTCGGTTGCCGAAGTCCCATTCGAGAAAGAGAACCTCCTGCAGCCCGCGCTTCTTCGCCACCTCGCGCCCGCCCAGCGACATGAAGTGGACCGACGGGAACTTGCTGGTGACGATGGCGATGGTCTTGGGCGGCTTGGGCGAGGCGGCCAGCATGTCGAACAGCGTGTTCGGCACCGTGGTCTGCGGCTCGGCGCCGAGCGACCAGGCCGGGAACTGCATGTCGTACTTGGCCAGCGACGGGATGCCGAAGGTGTGGTGCACCAGCACCTTGTTGTAGCGCTGGGCGACGCCCATCGCCGACAGGATGGCGCCGGTGGCGTACGGGCCCATCAGCAGGTCCACCTTGTCGGACGTGATCAGCTGTTCGTACAGCGTGCGGGCCAGTTCCGGCTTGGACTGGTCGTCCTTGACGATCCACTCCACCTTGCGCCCGAGCAGGCCGCCGCGCTGGTTGAGCTGCTCCACGTAGATCTCGCCCACCAGCTTGTGGGTCATGGCGGTGGTCGACAGCGGGCCGGTCAGGGCCAGCGTGCTGCCGATGCGCAGCGGCGGTCCGCCCTGGGCCGACGCCCCCGAGGAAAACAGGGCCGTGGCGCCGGCGGCAGCCGCGGCGGAGAGGATGCGTCGACGTTGGATCTTCATGGCTTGTCTCCTTGGAATAGTTGGACGGAATCGCGGGGCAACACGGGGCGGGTCAATCGATCTGCGCGCCGGAGCGCCGCACCAGTTCGGACCACTTGATCATTTCGGCGCGGCCGAAGGCGGCCAGTTCGTCGGCCCGCAGGCTGCGCAGCTCCAGGCCCTGCGCCGTCAGCCTGGCGGCGGTCTCCGGGCTGGCGATGGCCTGGGCGGCTGCCTCGCGCAGGCGCGCCAGCACCGGCGCCGGGGTGGCGGCCGGCGCGTACAGCATGAACCAGGGCACCAGGTCGAACTCGCCGTAGCCCTGCTCGGTGATGGTGGGCACGTCCGGCGCCGCCGGCGTGCGCCTGCTGCTGGAGACGCCCAGCGCCCGCAGCTTGCCGGCGCGGATGTGCGGCATCACCGCCGCCGGGTGATAGAACATGAACTGCGCATTGCCGGAGATCACGTCCGACATCGCCAGGCCGCCCTCCTTGTACGGGACGTGCACCATCTCGCCGCCCAGCCGGGCCTTCAGCAGCTCGCCGGCCAGGTGGCCGGAGGTGCCGTTGCCGGCAGAGGCGAAGCTCAGGCCGCCGGGCCGGGCCGCCTGCGCCTGCAGGTCCTTGAGGTTGCGCAGCGGCGAATTGGCGGCCACCACCAGCAGTGTCGGCGTCGAGCCGGCAAAGGCCAGCGGCGCGAAGTCCTTGGCCGCGTCGTAGGGCATCTTGCGGTACAGGCCGGGATTGATGGCGTGGGTGCCCACCGTGCCCATCAGGATGGTGTAGCCGTCGGGCGCGGCCTTCGCCACCAGGTCAGAGCCGATGTTGCCGCCGGCGCCGGCGCGGTTTTCCACCACCACCGCCTGCCCCAGCGTCCTGGCCAGGCCGTCGGCGATCACCCGGCCGATGATGTCGGTGGTGGTGCCGGGACCGAAGGGCACCACCAGCTTCACCGGCCGCGACGGGAAGTCCTGCCCGAGGGCAGCGAGCGATGCGAAGGCCAGCGCGGCGGCCAGCAGGCGGGCCTTCATGCGGCTTTTCCGACGGCGGGCTGCCGCTGCGGCCAGCCCTTGCCGAGGTCGGCGTTGTGTTCGCCCAGCAGCGGCGGCGCGGTGATCTGCAGCGCGCGCTCGCCGTCGAACGAGACCGGCGAACGGACGCTGCGGAACCGGCCCGTTTCCGGGTGCTCGGTCTCCACGAACAGCTGCAGGTGCCGGGCCTGCGGGTCGTCCGGCACTTCCGCCGTGGTGTACATCGGCGCGTGCGGCACGTCGCGGGCCTCCAGCCGGCGGCACCATTCGGCGCGGTCGCGGCCGGCGAAGATCGGTCCCAGCGTGTCGATCATCGCTTCCTGGTTGGCGATCCGCGCCTCGCGGGTGGCGAAGCGGGCGTCATCGAAGATGTCCGGCCGCTCCATCGCCGCCGCCAGCCCCTGCCAGAACTTTTCCGGCGAGGACATGTGCAGCGCGACCCACTTGCCGTCCGCGCACTTGAGCACGTAGGACTGCGAGACGCTGGGCCGGCTGAACGGGCCCATCACCTCGTTGGCCGAGAACAGGTGCTGGAAGGCGTCCAGGTTGAAGTGCGTCATCGCCTCGAACATCGACACCTCCACCTTGCGGCCGGTGCCGGTGGCATGGCGCTCGTACAGCGCGCCGAGGATGCCGTAGGCCGCGTAGAAGCCGGTGAGCGAATCGGCCAGCGCCGGACCGAGCACCCGCGGATTGGCCGGGTTGATCAGCAGCCCCAGGAAGCCGCTGGCCGCCTGCGCCACCGTGTCGTAGGCCGGGCGGGCGGCCGCCGGGCCGGTGGGGCCGAAGCCGCTGATGGCGCAATAGACCAGCCGCGGATTGAGCTTGCGCAGCCGCTCCTCGCCGGTGCCGATCTGCTCGGCGAAGCCGGGGCGGAAGTTCTGGATGTAGACGTCCGCCTCGCTGATCATCTCGTCGAACTGCTCCAGGTCCGCCGCCTGCCGGGTGTCCAGCGTGACGCTGCGCTTGTTGCGGTTGTAGGTCTGGTAGTGCGGGCTGTACAGCCCGCCCTTGAAGGAGCGGAACGGGTCGCCGCTGCCGGGCAACTCCACCTTGACCACGTCCGCGCCCAGGTCGGCCAGCAGCATCGACGCCGCCGGACCGGTGATGAAGGTGCCGTGTTCGACCACGCGCACGCCGTTGAGGACCTGGGCCATGCGGGGCTCAGGCGGCCGAAGGCACGAGCTTGAAATCGTACTTGGCGGTGGAGAAGGGCTTGCTCATCACGCGGCCGTCCGGCGCCTTGCCCGGCGGATGGTCGGCGAACTGCACCACCAGGCTGTCGCGCACGCCGAACACGGCGTCGGAATCGAGGTACGGGCTGTCGGAGACGAAGATGTGGGTGATCAGCCGCTCGTGCCCAGGAGCGTTGAGCATCATGTGCATGTGGCCGGGCCGGTTCGGATGCCGGCCCATGCGGTGCAGCATGCCGCCCACCGGGCCGTCGTCCGGCACCGGGTAATACGACGGCTTGATCGACCAGAAGCGGTAGTTGCCGTCCTTGTCGGTGCGGAACTGCGCGCGCAGCGCCATGCCGGCGTCCGGGCCCTTCTGCATGTCGTACAGGCCCTCGCCATCGCCCGACCAGACGTCCATCACGGCGTTGCCGATCGGCCTGCCGGCAGTGTCGGTCACGCGGCCGTAGTAGTAGGCCGGCTCGCCCGGATTGCCTGCGCCGATGTCGGCGCCCAGCTCCAGCTGCGGCGCGCCGGGCCAGAAGAACGGCCCCTGCACCGTCGCCTCGGTGGGGCGCTGGTCCGGCGGCGCGTCCTTGAGCGCGGCCGCGCCCCTGGCCTGATCGATCGCCACCACCAGCATCGAGATGCCGAGCGTGTCCGACAACAGGATGAACTCCTGCCGCTTCTCGTCGCACATCTTGCCGGTGGCGGTGAGGAACTGGATCCCCGCCATCCATTCATCGGGCGTGAGCTGCACCTCGCGCGCGAAGGCATGTGCGTGCCGCACCAGCGCGCTCATCACTTCCTTGAACCGCGGGTCCTTGCAATCGGCCATCCGGTCGATGACGGCTTGCGCCATGTCTTGCGCTTCGAGCTGTGCCATGTCTAGTCCTCTCAATCAGTCGGGGACGGAGCTGAAGGTCTGTCCCCTGGGTTTCAGGATCAGTCTAGGGCCGGCCCCGCGGACCGGGAAGTGATTATTTTCCACCGATATGATCGACACCATCGATGACCATGCAAGGGAAATCACCAATGGAATTGCGCCATCTGCGCTACTTCGACGCCGTTGCCGAGACGCTCAACTTCACCCGCGCCGCCGAGCGCCTGCACGTGACGCAGTCCACCCTGTCGCACCAGATCCGGCAGATGGAGGACGAGCTGGGTTCGGTGCTGTTCGACCGCAGCGGCAAGAAGGTGCGCATGACCGAGGCCGGCGAGATCCTGCGCAGCTACATGACGCCGGCGCTGGAGCAGATCGACCGCGGCGTCCAGGCGCTGCGCGGCGAGGGCGAGCCGCTCACCGGAAGGCTGCGGCTGGGCACGACGCCCAGCTTCAACACCCGCATGGTGCCCTCCTGCGTGGCGACCTACATGCACCACTACCCCGGCATCCAGGTGACGGTGGAAGAACTGGCGGCCGGCATGATCGCCCGGCGGCTGGCGGCGGGCCACCTGGACCTGGCCGTCTCCTATCGCCCCACGGACGGCGGCGACCTGTGGTTCGAGCCGCTGTACAACGAGGAGCTCAAGCTGGTGGTGGCGGCCTCGCATCCGCTGGCCAGGCGCCGCCGGGTGCGGATGGTGGAACTGCACCATGTGCGGATGGTGCTGCTGCCGGCGCAGTTCCAGACCCGCAAGCTGCTGGACGACTGCTTCGAGGCCGCGGGCGCCGAGCCGCTGGTGGCGGCGCAGCTCAATTCGATCGCGCCGATGATCGAACTGGTGCGCCAGACCGAACTGGCGGCGATCATCGCCGAGACCGCCGTCACGCCGGCCGCGGACCTGCGCGTCATCCCGCTGGAAGACCCGACGCCGATCCGCACGCCGGGCATGCTCTGGCACAAGGGCGCGACCCGCTCGCCCTCGATCAAGCACTTCGCCGACATCATCCGGCGCGCCGCCGGGCAGTCGACCTGAAACCCGGCGTTCCGCGGCGGTCATGCCGGACCTGATCCGGCAGCCAGGCGCACGCACGCCATCCGGATACGACGTCTCCAAGGGAAGCGCCGCGTCTCCTTGACCGACGGTCTTGGTGGTCGCTGCGTCTGGATCCCGGGTCGGGCCCGGGATGACAGTCTTGTTCATGTCAAAGAATGGAGCAGGCCTGCTCGAACGACAGCCGCGGATTGCGGTCGAACAGCTTGCTGTCGTCGCCGTAGCCGATGTTGATCAGGAAGTTCGCCTGCAGCCGGCCGTCCGGGAAGAACTCCGCATTCACCCGGGCCAGGTCGACGCCGCTCATGGGCCCGCAGTCCAGGCCGACGGCGCGGCAGGCGATCATGAAATAGGCGCCGCCCAGCGTGCCGTTGCGCACCGCCGTGGCCTGCGCCAGCGCCGCATTGCCCTCGAAGTTCTCCTTGGCGCCCGGCTTGTGCCAGACCTGCGGCATGTGCTCGTAGAACTTGGTGTCGTTGGCCACGATCACCGTCACCGGCGCGTCGCGCGTCTTGTCGAGGTTGCCCGGGCTGAGCGCCGGCAGCAGACGGGCCCGCGCCTGCTTCGACTGCAGGAACACATAGCGGGTGGGCTGGGTGTTCATCGAGGTGGCACCCATCTTGGCGATGTCGTAGGCCTGCTGCAGCAGCTCCAGCGGCACCGGCTTGTCGAGGAAGCCGTTGGCCGTGCGGGCCTGGCGGAACAGCCGGTCGATGCACTCGTCGGAAACTTTCATGGAACTCTCTTTGTCGGTCGGAAGAAGAAATCAGTCGGCGCGGATGTCGGCTTCCCGGATCAGCCGGGTCCAGCGCTGCACGTCGCCCTGCACCAGCGCCCGGGTCTCGGCGGCGCCCAGCGCGACCGGCTTGCCGCCGGCCTTGCGGAAGGCCTCCGCCACGTCCGGCGCGGCCATCACCTTGGCCAGCCCGGCGCGCAGCTTCTCCAGCACCTCGGGCGGCGTCTTGGCCGGCGCGAACCAGCCGAACCAGGACTCGAGGTCGAGCTGGGCGACGCCGCTCTCGGTGATGGTGGGCAGGTCCGGATGCATGGGGTTGCGCGCGCTGCCGGAGACGGCCAGCGCCTTGACGGTGCCGGCATCGATCTGGCCGCGCGCGGTCGGCGCCAGGTCGAAGAACAGGTCCACCCGGCCGCCGATCAGGTCCTGGTAGGCCGCCTGCGCGCCGCGGTACGGCACGTGCACCAGCTCCACACCCGCCAGGTGCCACAGCGCCGCCGCCAGCACGTGCTGGCCGGAGCCGGCGCCGGCCGAGGCATAGGTGAGCTTGCGCGGGTTGGCCTTGGCATAGGCCACCACCTCCTTGAGCGAATTCAGCGGCAGGTCCTTGCGGGCCATCAGCGTGTAGCTGTAGCTCACGGCGATGCCCAGCGGCTCGAAGTCGCGCAGGCTGTCGTAGGGCAGGTTGCGGTACAGCCCCGGGTTGAGCGCGAGGTTGGAGACCGAGCCGGTGAGCAGGGTGTAGCCGTCCGGCGCCGCCTTGGCCACGAAGTCCGTGCCGACCAGCGTGCCCGAGCCCGGCTTGTTCTCCACCACGAAGCTCTGGCCCATCTGCCGGCCCATGCGGTCGGCCAGCAGCCGGGCGACGAAGTCGAAGCCGCCGCCGGGCGGCTGCGGCACCACCACCTTGACCGGATGCGAGGGATAGGTGCCCTGGGCGCCCGCGGGCACCGCACCGAAAACCGCTGCGGCCAGCAGCACCACTGCAAGAAGGAGCTTGTGCATGGTTCAGCGCTCCAGCGGGCCGCCGGCCAGCCAGCGGGCGCCGCGCTGGTACAGCTCCTGCACCACCGGGCCCTTGAGCATCGGCATGTCCATCTTCACCGTGTAGCCGATCCGGGTCTGGATGTAGGCCAGGTGGCGGTAGCCCTCGGGGAATTTCGCCAGCGCCTGCGCGTCCAGCTCCAGCGTCGCGCCGGGGTCGACCGGGTCGATCCGGTCCTTCTCGTAGATCGGCTGGCGGTGCAGCAGCTTCCATTCGCCCTCGTGCTTGACCACGAAGTCGTAGAAGCGGCCGGTGCAGACCACGTCGCACAGCACGCCTTCGACCAGGCCGCGCTGCGAGATCGTCATCTTGGTCTGGGCGACGGCGCGCTCGCCCGCCACCTCCACGGCCGAGCCGCCCAGGAAGTGCAGGATGCTCACGCCCTTGGCCCAGCCCTCCTGCGTGACGCGGATGAAGTCCGCGAACGGGCCCTGGAACCAGGTGGCCATCATCACGCCGTCGGGATGCCAGACGCTGGCGAAGCGCTCCCAGTCGCCGGCGTCGCGCCACACGGCCCAGCGCTCCACCATCCGGCGGACCAGCAATTCTTCGGTCAGTGTGTCGTTCACGCGGTTCTCCTGGTCGGTTCGAAATCCACCTGGTAGCGCGCGATGCGCAGGTCGCCCAGTTCCTGCTTGACCCGCAGGTGCTCGGGGTGGGTGGCGTAGGCGTCGAGCGCGGCCTGGCTCTCGAATTCGGAATACAGCACGACGTCGCAGGCGTAGTCGGCGCCGCTGCTGTCCACGCCCACCTCCAGGTGCAGCAGGCCCGGGATGCGCCCGCGCAGGCTGGCGAAGCTGCATTGCAGCTGCGCGATGGCGCGGGCCTTGGCGGCCGGCGTGTCGCCGCGCAGGTTCCACATCACGATGTGCTTGATCACGGCGGAAAGCCCGCCTTCTGCGGCCACAGGTTGCTGAAGGCGTGGACGCTGCTGCTGGCATACAGCCCGGCGCGGGTGAAGGGCTCGGCCGCCAGCCAGGCCTGCGCCGCCTCGCGCGACGGGAAGTCGATCGCCAGCAGGCTGCCCAGCATCTGCTGGCCGTCGTCGGTGGTGAAGGGGCCGGCAAAGGCGATCCGGTCCGCCACCGCCGCCAGGTAGGCCTTGTGCTCGGGCCGCACGCGCTGGCGCAGCTCGGCGCCGCCCGGTTTGTCCATCAGGATGAAGGTGTAGATCATGGAGCCTGCCTGGCGAGGGGATTGAGCACGAAGTCGTATTCCAGCAGGTAGCTGCCGTCGTCCTGGCGCGGCCAGTCCGCCACCAGCGACTGGCGCACGCCGAACACCGCGTCCGAGTCCAGGTACTGGTCGCCGCTGCGGAACACGTGCGTCACCAGCCGCTCGTAGCCGTCGGCAACCACCATGAAGTGCAGGTGCGCCGGCCGCCAGGGGTGGCGCCCGGTGGCGCGCAGCAGGCGGCCGACCGGGCCGTCGTCGGGAATCGGATAGGACTCGGCCAGCACGCTGCGGAACTCGAAGCGGCCGTCCGGCCCGGAGCGCAGCACGCCGCGCGCCTGGTGGTGGTCGATCCCCTCGTGCTGCACGTCGTACTTGCCCTCGGCGTCCGCCTGCCAGACGTCGATGGTGGCGCCGGCCACCGGCTCGCCGCCGAGGCCGAGCACCCGGCCGCGCACCAGGCAGGGCTCGCCCTTGGCGCCATTGGCGATGTCGGCGCCGTTCTCGTAGTGCGGCGCGTTCTCCACGTGGAAGGGGCCGAACACGGTGGCCTCGGTGGCGCCCGGCGGCTTGTCGTTGTTCATCGCCACCGTCAGCATCGACAGGCCCAGCGTGTCCGACAGCAGGATGAACTCCTGCCGCTGGTCGTCGCACTTGTGGCCGACCTCGGTCAGGAACTGGATGCCCTCGAACCACTCCTGCTCGGTCAGCTTGACGTCGCGGGCGAAGGCATGCAGGTGCTGCACCAGGCTGGTCATCACCTCGCGCAGCCGCGGGTCCGGCGTGCGGGCCAGCCGGGCGATGACCGCCTGCGTGATGTTGTCCTGGGTGAGATTGCGCAAAATGCCTCCGGCGCGGCGTGGGACCGGCACGGGTCGAATTTAGGAGAGCCGGCCCGCGGGGGAAAGGGGCGGGGCGCAAATGACTTTTTCGCGCAGCGGAACACTGGCCGCCGCCCCGGTCACAATCCCGGCAACGAGGAGACACTTTTGGATCGCTGGACCGAGATCGAGCTGTTCGTGCAGGTGGCCGAAACCGGCAGCCTGAGCCGCGCTGCGGAAGCGCTGGAGCTGTCGAACGCCGCCGCCAGCCGGCACCTGTCGGCGCTGGAGGACCGCCTGGGCGCCCGGCTGGTGGAGCGCAACACCCGGCGCCTGTACCTGACGGACACCGGCACCGAGTTCTATGCGCGCGCCCGCGCCATCCTGGCCGACCTCAAGGACGCCGAGTCGGCCGTCAATGCCACGGCGCTCAACCCAACCGGCATGCTGCGCATCACGGCCTCGCTGTCGTTCTCGATGCACCACGTGGCGCCGCTGCTGCGCGACTACACGCAGCGCTACCCCAACGTCCAGGTCCACATCGAGGCGGCCAACCGCTACCTGGACATCATCGACAACAACATCGACGTCGCCATCCGCACCCGCGAGTACGAGCCCGATTCCAACATCACGATCCGCCGGCTGGCCGAGACCCGCCGGATCCTGGTGGCCGCGCCGCGCTACCTGGCGCAGTACGGCCGGCCGGCCAGCCTGGACGACCTGCAGCGCCACAAGCTGCTGGTCTACGTGCACGCCAACAACCCCAACGAGCTGCGCTTCACGCGCGACGGCCAGGCGACCACGGTGGCGGTGCACGGCCTGCTCGAATCCAACGACGGCCAGGTGCTGCGGGCGGCAGCGCTCGACGGCATGGGCATCCTGGTGCAGCCCACCTACATCGTCTACGACGACATCGTCGCCGGCCGGCTGGTGCCGGTGCTGGACGAGTGGGACCTGCCGCGGCTGATGATCAACCTGGCCTACCCGAGCCGCAAGCACCTGTCGGCCAAGGTGCGGACCTTCATCGACTTCATCGCCGAACACTTCGCCCGGATGGACTACCAGCGCAAGTGGACCGGCCGCTTCGGCGTGTACTAGTTGACGTCGCGCGCGGCGCCGCGGCGCTGTCGGGCGACCGTCCTACAGGGCGGGGCGGGCCCGCTTCATACGATGGGCTTCCATTCCGCCCCACCGCATGAAAGTCACGAAAAAAGTGGTCCTCTGGTTCATCGCCGGCCTCGCAACGGCCCTGGTGCTCACCCTCATCGTCCTGAACCTCTCGCTGGGCGAGAAGAAGATCGAGCGCCAGCTGGCCCGCCTGTTCGGCTCGTCCGACTCCCAGTTCCAGTACGAGATGGGCACGCTGCTGGGGCCGCCCATCATCGACGGCAACCGCACGCAGCCGCTGCTCAACGGCGACCAGATCTTCCCGTCGATGCTGCAGGCGATCGGCTCGGCGCGCCGCACCATCACCTTCGAGAGCTACATCTACTGGGCCGGCGACATCGGCAAGAAGTTCGCCGACGCCCTGAGCGAGCGCGCCCGCAACGGCGTGAAGGTCCACGTGCTGCTGGACTGGGCCGGCAGCCAGAAGGTCGATCCCGCCCTGCTCGACGAGATGAAGGTCGCCGGCGTGCAGCTGCAGCGCTTCCACGAGCCCAGGTGGTTTGCGCTGGGGCGGATCAACAACCGCACCCACCGCAAGCTGCTGGTGATCGACGGCCGGCTCGGCTTCACCGGCGGCGTCGGCATCGCGCCCCAGTGGGAGGGCCACGGCCAGGACAGCGAGCACTGGCGCGACACCCACTTCCGCATCGAGGGCCCGGTGGTGGCGCAGATGCAGTCGGTGTTCGCCGACAACTGGACCAAGGCGTCGGGCGCGGTGCTGCACGGATCGGCCTACTATCCGCCGCTGTCCCGGATCGGCGACCAGCGGGCCCACATGTTCTCCAGCTCGCCCTCGGGCGGCGCCGAGAGCATGCAGCTGATGTACCTGATGGCGATCACCGCGGCCGACCACAGCATCGACCTGGCCAGCGCCTACTTCGTGCCCAACCAGCTGACCCG
The DNA here is from genome assembly GCF_042655405.1 of Caenimonas terrae. NCBI lineage: Bacteria > Pseudomonadati > Pseudomonadota > Betaproteobacteria > Burkholderiales > Comamonadaceae > Caenimonas > Caenimonas terrae. Next base: position 152,012 of record NZ_JBHSMF010000002.1, read on the forward strand.
CAACGCGATGGTGCGGGCGCTCAAGCGCGGCGTGAAGATCCGCGTGATCGTGCCGGGCCCCTTCACCGACGCCGACACGGTGAGCGACGCATCCAAGGCCAACTGGGACGAACTGCTGGACGCGGGCGCGAAGATCTACGAGTACCAGCCCACCATGTACCACTGCAAGGTGCTGATCCTGGACGGCCGCATGACCTCGGTGGGGTCGACCAACTTCGACCAGCGCTCGTTCAGCCTCAACGACGAGGCCAACCTGAACGTCTATGACGAAGCCTTCGCCCGCGAGCAGACCCGCACCTTCGAGGACGACTTGGCCAAGAGCCGCGAATTCACCGCCGCCGACTGGCATGCGCGGCCGGCGTGGGAGCGACTGAAGGAGCGCGCGGCCAACCTGCTGGCGCCGCAGCTCTGAAGATCGGACAGCCGGACGCGTCTGCGTCCTGCCCCCGTCTTCTTCAACCCGCCACGAAGCGGTTCTCGAGTTCGCCGAGCCCGTCGATCGCGATCTTCACGCTGTCGCCGGCCTTGAGCCAGCTCGGCGGCGACATGCCCATGCCGACGCCCGAGGGCGTGCCGGTGGCGATCAGGTCGCCCGGGTACAGCGTGATGCCGCGCGAGCAGGTCTCGATCAGGCTGGGCAGGTCGAAGATCAGGTCGGTGGTCTGCGCGTCCTGCCGCAGCTCGCCGTTGACCCACAGGCGCACGCGGGTGTTGCTGCCGTCCAGTTCGTCGGCGGTGACGATCCACGGCCCCATCGGGCAGAAGGTGTCGAACGACTTGCCCAGATCCCACTGCTGGTGGCGAATCTGGACGTCGCGCGCCGTCACGTCGTTGACGATGGTGTAGCCGAACACGTGCTCCATCGCCTTGTCGCGCGGAATGTTCTTGCCGCCCTTGCCGATCACGATGGTCAGTTCGGCTTCGTAGTCGATCTGGCTGGAGACCCGGTCGCCCGGCATCACCACCGGATCGCCGGGGCCGACCACCGTTTCCGGGGCCTTGGTGAAGAAGATCGGCCAGGACGTCGGGTCGGCGGCATTGTTCTTGAACACCGACGCCTGCAGTTCCTTGGCATGGGCGTGGTAATTGCGGCCCACGCACCAGACGTTGCGCCGCGGCACCGGGATCGGCGCCTCCAGCTTGACCTCGGCCAGCGGGATCGGCGCCCCGGTGGTGGCGGGCATCGCGCCGCCGCCGGCCAGCTGGTGGATCACCGCCAGCATGCCGCGCGCCGGATCGGCCGACTTCAGGTCGAGCGCCGTGACGGTGCGGCCGTCGGCGGCGACCAGGCCGACCTGGCGCCGGCCCTTGTGGTTGAAAGTTGCTAACCTCATCGCGTCTCCTTTTGTTCGATTATCGTCGGGCCCGGCCGATATGATCTGGCTCCCGCGCCGGCCCGCGCGTCCTGGAAAGTCTCCCCATGAAAGCCTCCCTCGCCGCGGCGCCCCGCGCCGCACTGTTGTCACTGGCCGCACTGGCGCTGCTGGGCGGCTGCTCCGCCACGCCCTGGCAGCGCGGCGGCGTCGATGCCGAGGCCGCCTGCAGCGCGCTGATGGCACCGGTGCCGGCCTCGGCGATCGGCCTGCCCAGCGGCGGCGCCGTGATCGAGTCGGCGACGCTGCTGCCAGGCAACGCGCTCACCCTGACCAATCCGCTGCCCTTCATCCCGCCGCCGCCGGAAGCGGTGGTGCAGCCGGCGACGCCGCCCTACTGCAAGGTGGTCGGGGCGATCCAGCCGGTCGACCCGAAGGCGCCTTCGATCCGCTTCCAGGTCAACCTGCCCAGCCGCTGGAACGGGCGCTCGCTGCAACTGGGCGGCGGCGGCTTCAACGGCGTGCTGGTGACGGCCACCGGCCTGCCGCCGTCCGCGCGCATCGACCAGCCCTCGCCGCTGGCGCGCGGCTTCGTCACCGTGGGCACCGACTCGGGCCACCAGGACCTGCGGGTCGAGCCGCTGCAGGCCTTCGCGCTCAACGACGAGGCGCTGGAAAACTTTGCCCACGCCGCCTACAAGAAGGTGCGCGACCTGTCGGTGGAGCTGATGAAGCGGCGCTACGGCCAGGGGCCGGAGCGGATGTACTTCATGGGCAGCTCCGAAGGCGGGCGCGAGGGCCTGGCGATGGCGCAGCGCTATCCGCAGGACTTCGACGGCATCTTCGCGCGGGCGCCGGTGATCAACTGGGTCGGGCTGCACACGGCCGACGTCCGCCTGGGCCTGGCCCAGCGGGGCGAGGGCTGGCTGTCGCCGGCCGACGTGATGCTGGTGCACAAGGCGGTGCTCAGCGCCTGCGACGCGCTCGACTGGCGGGTGGACGGCATCGTCGGCAACCCGCAGCTGTGCGGCGCCCAGTTCGATCCGGCCAGCCTGCTGTGCCGCGAAGGCAAGACCCCGGCCTGCCTGAACGCTGCCCAGGTGGAGACGCTGCGCACGCTGCACGCGCCGTACGAATTCAGCTTCCCGCTGGCCAATGGCGTACGCAGCTATCCGGGCTGGGCCTGGGGCGGCGAAGGCGCCGGCGGCACCGGCCCGGTCGGCGGCTATGTCAGCTGGCAGACCGGCACCGCGCCCGCGGCCCATCCGGTGAGCAGCACCAGCAGCCGCGGCTGGCTCTACGGCAGCGGAGCGATCCAGTACTTCGTGCTGCGCGACGGCACGGCGGACCTGAGCAACTACAAGCCCGAGGACCATGCGCAGCGGGTCGGCGAGATCTCGCGCCTGATGGATGCGACCGATCCCGACCTGTCGGCCTTCCGGGCGCACGGCGGCAAGCTGGTGATCAGCGAGCACATGGCCGACTACGCGCAGAGCCCGTATGCCGGCATCGCGTACTACCGCTCGGTGGTGGAGAAGATGGGCCAGGACCCGGTCGACGAGTTCATGCGCCTGTACACCACGCCCGGCGCCGACCACGTGGGAACCGGCGCGCCGGTGGGCGTCGACATGCTGGACACGCTGGTGACCTGGGTCGAGTCGGGCCGGGCGCCGCTGGACCTGGTGCAGGTGAGCCTGGACCCGGTGCCGCCCTTCCCCGTGCTGCAGTCGCGGCCGATGTGCCGCTGGCCGGCCACCCTGCGCTACCGCGGCCACGGCGAGCCGCAGCGCGCCAGCAGCTACCAATGCGTCAGGAGCGCCCCGCGATGAACCTGGTCGACGGCTTTGCCGACATTTCCCGCTTCGTGCGCCTGCGGCGCGACATCCACGCCCACCCGGAACTGGGCTTCGAGGAGCATCGCACCTCCAAGATCGTGGCCGACCTGCTGCGCGAATGGGGAGTGGAGGTGCACACCGGCGTCGCCGGCACCGGCGTGGTCGGCGTGCTGCGCGGCAACCGGCCGGGTCCGCGCGCGATCGGCCTGCGCGCCGACCTGGACGCGCTGCCGCTGCAGGAGCAAAACCGCTTCGAGCACCGCTCGCAGCACGACGGCCGGATGCACGCCTGCGGCCACGACGGCCACACGACGATGCTGCTGGCCGCAGCCTGGCACCTGGCACAGCACCGCGACTTCGCCGGCACGGTGAACTTCATCTTCCAGCCGGCCGAGGAGATGGGCAAGGCCGGCGCCCTCAAGATGATCCAGGACGGGCTGTTCGAGCGCTTTCCGTGCGACGCGGTGTTCGCGCTGCACAACTTCGCGATCGAGGCGGTGGGCAGCTTCGCGCTGAACCACGGCGCGATGATGGCCTCCAGCAATACCTGGCGGGTGGAGATCAGCGGCCGCGGCACCCACGCGTCGATGCCGCACACCGGCATCGATCCGGTCGCTGCCACCATCAACCTGGGCCAGCAGCTGCAGTCGCTGGTGGCGCGGGTGGTCGATTCGCGCGAACGCGCGCTGCTGGCCGTCACGCAGATCCAGGGCTCGGACGCGCCCAACGTGATTCCCGACAAGGCCTGGGTCGGCGGCACGGTGCGCACCTTCTCGGTGGACGCGCTGGACCGCATCGAGGCCGGCCTGCGCCAGCTGGCGGCGCACACCGCGCAGGCCCATGGCTGCAGCGCGCAGGTGAGCTTCCGGCGCGCCTCGCCGCCGGTGGTCAACCACGAGCAGGAAGCGCGCTTCGCGGCCGACGTGATGCGCGAAGTGGTGGGCGCCGGTCGCGTCGACGAGAACTTCACGGCCGTGATGGCGGCGGAAGACTTCGCCCACATGCTGCGCGTCAAGCCCGGCTGCTACGGCTTCATCGGCAACGGCGACGGCGGCCACCGCCTGCCCGACCACGGGCCCGGTCCTTGCATCATCCACAACACCTCGTTCGATTTCAACGACGAAATCATCCCCGTCGGTGCGAGCTATTTCGTCCGCCTCGCCCAGCGCTGGCTGGACCAACCCTGAAGGAGATCCCTGATGACATCGAAACAGTGGCGCAGCCTCGGCCTGGCGCTTGCACTGGCCCTGCTGGCGAGCGGCCCGGCGCTGGCCCAGCGGGTGATCCACATCGTCGTGCCCTTCGGCCCGGGCGCGGTGCAGGACACGATCGCGCGCACCTTCAGCAACGAGCTGGGCCAACAACTGAACGCCACCGTGCTGGTGGAAAACCGCGCCGGCGCCGGCGGCACCATCGGCACCGCTGCGGTCGCGAAGGCCGCGCCCGACGGCAACACGCTGGTGCTGGCTGCGGCCAGCCACACGCTGGCCGGCCACATGTACAGCAAGCTGCCCTATGACCCGATCAAGGATTTCGTCGGCGTCACCTACCTGGGCAACATCGGCTACGTGATCGCCGTGCCCGGCAACCTGCCGGTCAGCAACCTGGCGGAGTACGTCAAGCTGATCAAGTCCAAGCCGGGCCAGTTCAACTACGCATCGGCAGGCAACGGCAGCGCCACCCACCTGGGCATGGCCTCGTTCCTGGTAAAGGCCGGCGCACAGATGCAGCACATCCCGATGAAGTCCACCGGCGATGCGGTCAACGAGACGCTGGCCGGCCGGGTGCAGGGCGTGGTGCCGGCGGTGATCGGCGTGGTCGGCTTCAAGCAGGACCCGCGCATCAAGCTGCTGGCCTACACCGGCGCCACCCGCTCGCGCTTCCTGCCCGAGCTGCCGACGGTGGCGGAGGCCGGCGTGCCCGGCTACAAGTTCGATTCCTGGATCGGCCTGCTGGCCCCGGCTGCGACGCCCAGGGCCGAAGTGGAGCGCCTGAACGCGGCGATGCAGAAGGTGATGGCCGACCCGGCCGTGCAGCAGCGCTTCGCCAACCTCGGCGTCGAGCCCGGCGCCATGAGCCCCGGCGAGTTCCAGAAGCTGCTGCGCGCCGACTGGGATGCGGCAGGCGTCATTGTGCGGGAGTCCGGCGCGAAGGTGGAGTGATTGGCGCCCCGGCCCTGAACAAGGAATTCCGGTCGATCAGGGAGAACGGCTGGCCCGGCTTCTTGCTGTTCAACAAGAACGGCTGGCCTTCTTCCTGATCGACGGCTGTTGGCATTCCAGCGTCTGGGTCCCGGGTCGGGCCCCGGACGACAAATCAGCTTACCGGCCGGACGCCCTCGAAAGCATCCTGCAGCAACTGCCGCAGCGCAGTGCGCTCCAGCGGCCGCGGGTTGGGATACTGGTTGCTCATCGCGATCTCGCAGGCCTTGTCCAGATCCGCCTCCTGCATGCCGATCTCGCGCAGCGCCACCGGGGCGCCGTTATCCTTCGCCAGGTCGTACACCGCCTGCGCGCCGCTGCTGCGCTGCCCCAGCGCGGTGGCCACGCGCTGCACCGCCTCGGGCGCCGCCGCTGCGTTGTAGGCCAGCGCGTGCGGCAGCACAATGGTGTGCGTCTCCGCGTGCGGCAGGTTGAAGCTGCCGCCCAGCGTGTGGCACAGCTTGTGGTGCAGCGCCATGTCGACGCTGGCCAGCACCGTGCCGCACAGCCATGCGCCGTAGAGCGCGTCGCTGCGGCCCTGCGCGTCCTGCGGCGACCTGCGGATCGCCGGCAGCGCGCGGCCCAGGGCGGCAATGCCTTCCTGCGCCATCAGCGCGACGATCGGATTGACGTTGACCGAATAGAAACCCTCGGCCGCGTGGGCGATGGCGTTCATGCCGCTGGTGACGCTCATCTTCACCGGCAGCGTCAGCGTCAGTTCCGGGTCGTAGATCACGGTGCGCGGCAGCACCCGCTCGTCGCGGCCGGTCTTCTTCATGCCGCCTTCGGTGATGCCGAAGATGGTGGTCATCTCCGAGCCGGCGTAAGTGGTCGGGATCGCCACGATCGGCAGCCCCGAGTCCAGTGCGATCGCCTTGCCCAGGCCGACGGTGGAACCGCCGCCGATGGCGACGGCGCAGTCAGCGCCCAGCCTGGCGGCGAGCTCGCGCGCCTCGCGTGCGGTCTCGATCGGCACGTGCATCACGGCGCGGTCGAACACGCCGGCCGCGCGCGCGCCCAGCAGGTCCGCCACCCGTTCGGCCGAGGCCCGCTGCTCCGGCGTCGACAGGATCAGTGCCTTGCGTGCGCCCAGCGCCTCGATCTCGGCGCCCAGTTGCGCCAGGCTGCCGGCGCCGAAGATCACGCGGGCCGGCCGCCCGATGTAGACGAAGCTGTTCATGGCTTGCCCTGCGGCAGCGGCGCCAGGCCGGCGCTGCGTTCGGCCGTCTTGATGATGGCGGCGTAGTCCTGCAGGCCGTCGCCCTGCGCCACCGCGGAGCGCATGAGCTGCTGCGTCAGGGCGGTCTGCGGCAGCGGCACCGCGCTGGCCGCGCCGGCCTCCAGGATCAGGCCGATGTCCTTGAGCATCTGCTCCACGGTGAAGGTGGGCGTGAAATCGCGCTGCGCCAGCTGCACGCCCTTGGCCTTGAGGATGGGCGAGGCCACCGCGCTGGCGCCCAGCACCTGCCACATGTCCTGCCAGTCCAGCCCGCCCTTGCGGCCCAGCGTCAGCGCCTCCGACAGCATGGCGCTGGTCTGCGCGATCATCAGGTTGACCACCAGCTTCATCAGCCGCGCCTGCTCGCCCTCGCCCAGGTAGAAACGGTTCGGACCGAACGTGGACAGCAGCGGCAGCATCCGGTCGTACGCGGCGCGCGGCCCGGACGCCATCATCGTCAGCTGCGCCGCCTCCGCCATCTTGTTGTTGCCCGACACGGTGCAGCGCAGGTGCTGCACGCCGGCCGCCTCCAGCAGCGCCGCCGCTTCGGCCGAAGCCTGCGGCGACACGGTGCTGGTATCGACGTACGTCATTTCGCGCCGGCCCTGTGCAGCGACCAGGCGCGCCACGGCAAGCAGTGCGCCGTCATGCGGCAGCGAGGAGAACACGGCCTGCGCATCGCCGATGCCGGCTTCGCCCGCCGCTTGCAGTCCCTGCGCCTGCGCCAGCGCGACGCGCTGCCCATCGACGTCCTGCACCGTCAGCCGGTGGCCGGCCGCGCGCAGATGGGCCGCCATGGGCAGGCCCATCTTGCCGACGCCAATGAAATGGATCCTCACTGCGCCTTCAGGTTGGCGGCCTTGGCGATGCGCGCGGCCGTCTCCATCTCGGTCTTGATGAAGGCATTGAACTGCGCCTGTTCCATCGGCATCGGATCGGCGCCCAGCATCTTCATGCGCTCCTTCACCTCGGGGCTGGCCAGCGCCTTGACCGCTTCGTCGTGCAAGCGCTTGACCACCGGCGCCGGCGTGGCGCTGGCGACGATCATGCCGACCCAGAAGGTGTAATCCGAGTCCGGCACGCCGGCCTCCACCGTCGTGGGCACCTGCGGCAGCGCCGGCGAGCGCTGCGGCGTGCTGACGGCCAGCGCCAGCAGCTTGCCGTCCTTCACCAGCGGCAATGCGGCGGTGAGCGGCGCGAAGAACCAGTCGTCGCGCCCGCCGATCACGTCGGTCAGCGCTTCCGGCGTGCCCTTGAACGGCACGTGGACGGCGTCGATGCCGGCCTGGAGCTTGAACTTCTCGGCGTTCATGTGGGTGGCGCTGCCGACGCCGGCCGATGCATAGTTGAGCGCGCCGGGCCGGGCCTTGGCGGCGGCGACCACGTCGGCCACCGTCTTCCAGCCGCGCGCCGGCGAGACCACCATCACGTTGGGCAGCGAGGCCAGCGGTGTCACCCCGGTCAGGTCGCGCAGCGTGTCGTAGCTGAGGTTGGGATAGATCGCCGGGTTCAGCGCATGGCCGGACGAATGAATCAGCACCGTGTAGCCGTCGGCATCGCCCTTGGCGACCTGTGCCGCAGCGATGGTGCCGCCGGCGCCGGGCTTGTTCTCGATCACGATGGGCTGTCCCAGGCCCTTGCTCATGACGTCGGCGACCACCCGGGCGATGGTGTCCGTCCCGCTGCCGGCGGTGAAGGGCACGATGAAACGGATCGGCTTGTTGGGATAGGTCCCCTGCCCGAACGCGGCGGACGATGCCACCAGCGTGGCGACCAGGGCGATTGTCGACATCAGTCTGTTCATGCTGTCTCCTGCATTGTTGGTTTGGAAAGTCCGAGCGCCTCGGTGATCTTGCGGCCGGAGGCGCGCAATGCCTCCAGGCCCGGTGCCAGGTCCACGCCGACCAGTCGGCCGTCGCGCTTCTTCCAGCGGCCGGCGACCATCACGCTGTCGATGTTGGCCAGCGAGGTCTGCATCACCACCGTGCTCACCGGGTCGTGCACCGGCTGCATGTTGAGGTCGCTGGCGCGGATCACCACCAGGTCGGCCTGCTTGCCGGCGGCCAGCGAGCCGATGCGGTGTTCCTGCTTGAGCATGCGCGCGCCCTCGATCGTCACCCACGCCAGCGCTTCGCGCGTGGTGATGGTGGAGGTCGACGGGATGGTCCCGTGGGCTTCCCGGTAGGCGACGTTGTCCAGGCTGCGCTGGATGCCCAGCGCGATCCGTGCCTGCGTCAGCATGTCGCCGCTCAGCACGCTTTCCAGGTCCACGCCGAGCGAGGGCGCGCGGCCGAAGCGGCGCAGCCGGCCGGTGATCGGGTGGCCGTGGCCCTGCGACATCTCGCTTTCCGCCGCGGCGGAAAAGCTCATGCCCAGCCCGCAGAAGCGCTCCAGCTGCTCGTCGCTCAGCGCGTGGCCATGCACGATGTTGATGTTGTCGCCCAGCAGGCCGGCGGCCTCCAGCCGTTCCCAGCCGTCGGGCGTGCGCGCCGCCCCGCCGCCCTGGTGCAGCGAGGCGATCAGGCCCAGCTCGCGCGCCATCCGGAAGTCGGCCAGCGCCACCTCCAGCGTGGAGTAATGCGGGCCGAGCACCGCCGCCTGCACGCTGAGCAGCGGGTTGCCCTGGTGCTTCCTGAGCAGCCGCTCGACCTCGGCGCGCGGATGCGGCACTTCCCAGAACGGGGTCTGGCCCGGCTTGGGATCCGGCTTGGGCGTGCCGTGGAAGAAGGCGGCGCGGATGCCCGACTCCAGCAGGCCCTGGATCGCCGCGTCGTTGTGCTCCGGCGTCGGGTTGTTGTGGCACCAGTCGGCCAGCGTCGTGGTGCCGCAATTGAGCTGGTTGAGCGACCCCATCAGCGTCGCGATGTGCAGATCCTGCGGCTGGAACACCGTCGCCAGCCCCGCGTGCATGTTCTTGAAGTATTCGAGCAGCGTCCAGTTGGCGGCGACGCCGCGCAGCGCCGTCTGCCAGGTGTGCATGTGGGCGTTGACCAGGCCGGGGATGACGATGCTGCCCGAGGCGTCCACCACCTGCGCGCCGTCCACCTGCAGCGACGGCGCGATCTCGGTGATGCGGTCGTCGGTGACGAGGATGTCGGCGCGCGGCAGGTCGCCCTGCGCGTCCATCGTCAGGACCGTCGCGCCGCGGATCAGGGTTCTGGTCATATGTGTATGCCGTTCGGGCTGAGCTTGTCGAAGCCACGCGAGCCCTTCGACAAGCTCAGGGCGAACGGTTTCATTGCTTGTCTTCCAACCCGTCGCTTATCTTCACGTTGTCGGGCTTGAGCTCCAGCCCGGCGTCCTTCGCCGTCTCCACCAGCAGCACGGCGAAGTCGATGTCGTCGTAGCCGCGGCCCACCATGCGCGCCACCGATTCGCGGGTCGCCGCCGCCACCGGCATCGCCACGCCGTGCGCCTTGGCGGCGCCCAGCCCCAGGTCCATGTCCTTGAGCAGCAGCTTGGGCGTGAAGGTGACCTGGTCGAAAGTGAGGTTGGACAGCATCGGCGTCTTGTACCTGGTGTACATCGAGCCGAGCACCGAATCGTTGATGCTCTCGAGAAACACGTGGCGCGGGATGCCGGCCTTCTCGGCCAGCACCGTGATCTCGCACAGGTTCTGGATGACCACGCCGAACATGGTGTTGTGCGCGATCTTCCAGACCCGGGCCAGCTCGCCCTCGCCCACCCACATCACCTTGCGCGCCATCGCCTGCAGGTAGGGCTGCGCCTGGTCATACAGCGCCTTCGGGCCGGAGGACACCATCAGCAGCTTGCCGGCCTTGGCCACCTTGGCGTTGCCCGACACCGGCGTGCACAGGTAGCCCACGCCCATCGCCTCCAGCCGCTGGCGGATCTCGGCGGAGCCTTCCTGCGAGATCGACGAGCTGTCGATGACGACTTTCGGCTTCCTGCTGCCGGCCACCAGGCCGCCCTCGTCGAACAGCACCTGCTTGAGGTCGTCGGTGGTCGAGACCATGGTGAAGACCATGTCCAGTCCGGCCAGGTCCTGCTTGCTGGCGGCGATGGTGGCGCCGTATTCGGCCAGCGGCTCGGCCTTGCTGCGGGTGCGGTTCCAGACGCTGACGCCATGGCCGGCCTTCGTCAGGCGCTTGACCATGGCCTCGCCCATGCGGCCGAGGCCGATCCATCCAATGCTGTTTGCCATCTTGTTCGGGTCCTGTGCGGTAAATCTCTGCGACGTTGCCGCAGTGTGAAACGCGCGCCCGGCGCTGGCAAGCGCCGCCCCAGAAAATCAGTTTTCCGTGGGCTGGAACAAGCGGCCGCTCAGACCCGTTCGAGCACCACCGCGATGCCCTGGCCGACGCCGATGCACATGGTGCACAGCGCGTAGCGGCCGCCGCTTCGGTGCAGCTGGTTGACGGCCGTGGTCGCCAGCCGCGCGCCCGAGGCGCCCAGCGGGTGGCCCAGCGCGATCGCGCCGCCGTTCGGGTTGACCCGCGGGTCGTCGTCCTGCAGCCCCAGCAGGCGCAGCACCGCCAGGCCCTGGGCCGCGAACGCTTCGTTGAGCTCGATCACGTCCATCTGGGCCAGCGTCAGGCCGGTCAGCGCCAGCACCTTCTGCGTCGCCGGCGCCGGGCCGATGCCCATCACGCGGGGCGCCACGCCGGCCGTGGCCATGCCGACGATGCGGGCCCGCGGCGTCAGGCCGTTCTTCGCCGCCGTCGCCTCGTCGGCCAGCAGCAGGGCGCAGGCGCCGTCGTTGACGCCGCTGGCATTGCCGGCGGTCACGCTGCCGTCAGGCTTGACCACGCCCTTGAGCTTGGCCAGCGACTCCATCGTGGTTTCGCGCGGATGCTCGTCCTTGCCGACGACGATGGCATCGCCCTTCTTCTGCGCGATGGTGACCGGGGTGATCTCGCCATCGAAGAAGCCCGCCTTCTGCGCCGCCACCGCCTTGAGCTGCGAGGCCAGCGCCATCTTGTCCTGCGCCTCGCGGCCGATCTTGTGCTCGGCGGCGACGTTCTCGGCCGTCTCCGGCATCGAGTCCACGCCGTACAGCTCCTTCATCTTCTTGTTGACGAAGCGCCAGCCGATGGTGGTGTCGTAGACGGCGTTGGCGCGCGAGAAGGCGCTCTCCGCCTTGGGCATCACGAAGGGCGCGCGGCTCATGCTCTCCACCCCGCCGGCGATCATCAGCGTCGCCTCGCCGGCCTTGATGGCGCGCGCGGCGCTGCCCACCGCGTCCAGGCCCGAGCCGCACAGCCGGTTGATGGTGGCACCGGGCACGTCGATCGGCAGGCCGGCCAGCAGCGATGCCATGTGGGCGACGTTGCGGTTGTCCTCGCCGGCCTGGTTGGCGCAACCGAACAGGACGTCGGTGACGGCCTGCCAGTCGACCTTGGGATTGCGCGCCATCAGCGCGGCGATCGGGATCGCGCCCAGGTCGTCGGTGCGGATCGACGACAGCGCGCCGCCGTAGCGGCCGAAGGGGGTGCGGATGGCGTCGCAGATGAAGGCCTGGCGGGTCATGTCCTGTCTCCGGTTGCGGCCGCGATCGGCAGGCCGACGAGTTGTTCCAGTTCGGCGTGGGCCAGGCCGTCGACCATGTCGATCAGCTTCAGGCCGCGCGGCGTGCATTCGAGGGTGGCCAGGTCCGAGTAGATGCGCTTGACGCAGGCGATGCCGGTCAGCGGATAGGTGCAGCGTTCCACCACCTTGCTCTGGCCCTGCTTGGTCAGCAGGTCCATCATCACCCAGGTCTGCTTGGCGCCGATGGCCAGGTCCATCGCGCCGCCGACGGCGGGGATGGCGTCCTTTTCTCCGGTGTGCCAGTTGGCCAGGTCGCCGCTGGCGGAGACCTGGAACGCGCCCAGCACGCAGATGTCCAGGTGGCCGCCGCGCATCATGGCGAAGCTGTCGGCGTGGTGGAAGTAGCTGCCGCCCGGCAGCAGCGTGACCGGCTGCTTGCCGGCGTTGATCAGGTCGTAGTCTTCCTGGCCCTGGGCCGGCGCCGGTCCCATGCCCAGGATGCCGTTCTCGCTGTGCAGCACCACCTCGATGCCCTGCGGCAGGTGGTTGGCCACCAGGGTGGGCATGCCGATCCCCAGGTTCACATAGGCGCCGTCGTGGATGTCGCGGGCCACGCGCTGGGCCAACTGCTCTTTGCTGCGTCTGGTGTAAGTCATGCCTTGAAGCCTCCACCTTGGGTGGCAACCCGTTCGATCTTCACGATCCTGCTGACGAAGATGCCTGGCGTGACCACCGCCTCCGGCTCCAGCTGGCCGAGGTCGGCGATCTCGTGGACCGAGGCGATGGTCATCTTCGCGCCCATCGCCATCACCGGGCCGAAGTTGCGTGCCGCCTTGCGGAACATCAGGTTGCCCCAGCGGTCGCCGCGCTCGGCCTTGATCAGGGCGACGTCGCCGTGGATCGGGTGTTCCAGCACGTACTGGCGGCCGTTGATCTCGCGCGTTTCCTTGCCCTTGGCCAGCTCGGTGCCGTAGCCGGTGGGCGTGAAGAAGGCGCCGATGCCGGCGCCGGCGGCGCGGATGCGCTCCGCCAGGTTGCCCTGGGGCACCAGCTCCAGCTCGATCTTCCCGCTGCGGTACAGGCCGTCGAACACGTGGCTGTCGGCCTGGCGCGGAAAGCTGCAGACGATCTTGCGCACCCGCCCGGTCTTGAGCAGCGCCGCCAGCCCGGTGTCGCCGTTGCCGGCGTTGTTGTTGACCACCGTCAGGTCCTTCGCGCCCTGCGCGATCAGGCCCTCGATCAGTTCGTTGGGAATGCCGGCGGTGCCGAAGCCGCCGATCAGCACCGTGGAGCCGTCCCGGACGCCGGCGAGCGCGTCGGCCACCGAGGCGGCGATTTTGTCGATCATGAATCAGGTCCTTGCCAAGTCGCGCCGATTATCGCGCGGCCGCCGCAGCAGCTTGAACCAGTTGGGGACAGAGCCAAAGGTCTGTCCCCCAAGTCCTCAGGCCTTGCGAAAGCCCATCACCAGCAGCACGCCGCCCAGCACCACCGCGCCGATGCTGAGCCACTCGGGGATGCCGACGTCCTTCTTCTCCTTGACATTGAGCTGGATCGGCCCGATCTGCGCCTTGGTGGTCTCCTGCATGAAGCTGAAGCCCCCGGTGAAAAATCCCGCGAGGCCCAGGACGATGAGGACAATGCCGCTGATCTTCATGGCGTTCATGGTGAGCTCCTTGGCCGGGCCTGCCCGAAATCGCTGGGCCCCGGCCGCGCCCCAGCGTGTCGACTGTAGGGCATCGCGTGCTACGCTCAAATTCCCATGTTCAATCCATCCCAGGCCGATGTGCGGCGCTTCTTCTGCTCGGTCCACGCCAAGGATGCGGCCGGGCAGCCGATGGACGCCCTGGAGACGCTGGCCGGCCAGTGGCTGCAGGAGCATCCGGAGTACCACCCCGACCTGGCCGACAGCGACGCCGCCGTGGCGAAGGTCTACCAGGGCGACGACGGCAAGACCAATCCCTTCCTGCACCTGTCGATGCACCTGTCGATCAGCGAGCAGTGCTCGATCGACCAGCCGCGCGGCATCCGGCAGGCGGTGGAACTGCTGGCGGCCCGGCGCAGTTCCCTGCACGAGGCCCACCATGAGGCGATGGAGTGCCTGGGCCAGATGCTGTGGGAAAGCCAGCGCGCCGGCCGCCCGCCGGACGGCCAGGCCTATGTGGAATGCGTGCAGCGGCGCGCGACGACATAGGAAGCCGCAACGAAAAAGCCCCGCGACGCGGGGCTTTGGTGGAACGGGGCGCCAGGCGCCTCAGCGGAAGCGGCGCTCGGGGACCGTCTTGAGTTCGCTGTCCAGCGAGCTGACGTAGGCGGCCAGTTCCTTCAGTTCGGCGTTCGAGAACTGCTTGGCCACCGCGCCCATCACCGCGTTGTTGCGGCCCATGATCGGGTTGTTCTCCGACTTGTAGGCACGCAGGGCGGCGAACAGGTAGTCCTTGTGCTGGCCGGCGATCTTGGGATAGACGTCGATCGGCTTGGAGAAGTTGGCGCCGTGGCAGGACACGCACTGGGCCTTGTTCATCAGTGCGGCGACCTGGGCGTCCGGCTCCTTGCTCAGTTTCTCGGGCAGCTGCTGGCCGGCTTCCACCCCGTTGGCGGCGTAGAAATTGGCGACGTCGTTGATGTCCTGCTCGGTCAGCGAACCGGCGATGGCCCGCATGGTGGGATGCTTGCGATCCCCCTGCTTGTAGGCCGTGAGCGCGGAGACGATGTACTTGGCGCTCTGGCCCGAGATCATCGGCACCCGGTACACCTCGGGGAAGCTGGCCTGGTAGCCCTTGATGCCGTGGCAGCCGACGCACATCGCGACCTTGGCTTCCACCGACTTGGCGCCGGCCGGCGTTGCCATGGCGGGAGCGGCCGGCGCGGCCGGTGCTGCTGCCGGCGCCGAGGCGGCTGCGGGCGCCGAAGCCTGGGCCGATGCCGGCGCGGCGGCCGGCGCCTGGGCTTGCGCCAACCCGGTCCCGCAAGCGACACCCAGGGCGAAAAGCGTGGTCAACAACTTGTTCATTTTGCGAGCACAATCCAGTGAAGGTTCAGAAGTCAAAATCAACCTTCGATTATATCCAGCGCGTCCGGCGCCACCCTCATTCGACTCATTTCCTCGAATCCTCCCATGAAGTTCCAAGGTTCCCAGAACTACGTCGCCACGCAGGACCTGATGCTGGCGGTCAATGCCGCCATCACCCTCAAGCGCCCGCTGCTGGTCAAGGGCGAACCCGGCACCGGCAAGACGATGCTGGCCGAAGAAGTGGCGCAGGCGCTGGACATGCCGTTGCTGCAATGGCACATCAAGTCGACCACCAAGGCGCAGCAGGGCCTGTACGAATACGACGCCGTCAGCCGGCTGCGCGACTCGCAGCTGGCCGACGTCGACGGCGGCCAGCGGGTCAAGGACATCCACAACTACATCGTCAAGGGCGTGCTGTGGCAAGCCTTCACGGCCGACCAGCCGGTGGCGCTGCTGATCGACGAGATCGACAAGGCCGACATCGAATTCCCGAACGACCTGCTGCGCGAGATCGACCGCATGGAGTTCTATGTCTACGAGACGCGCGAGCTGATCAAGGCCAGGCACCGGCCGCTGGTGTTCATCACCTCGAACAACGAGAAGGAACTGCCGGACGCGTTCCTGCGCCGCTGCTTCTTCCACTACATCAAGTTCCCGGACGCGGAGACGATGAAGCTGATCGTCGACGTGC
Organism: Caenimonas terrae; assembly: GCF_042655405.1. NCBI lineage: Bacteria > Pseudomonadati > Pseudomonadota > Betaproteobacteria > Burkholderiales > Comamonadaceae > Caenimonas > Caenimonas terrae. The sequence continues at coordinate 167,774 of NZ_JBHSMF010000002.1, forward strand.
ACTTCCCCGGCCTGAAGAAGGACCTGCTCACGGCCGCGATGAAGACCTTCTACGACGTGCGCAACCTGCCCGGGTTGAAGAAGAAGCCCTCCACCTCGGAGCTGCTGGACTGGCTCAAACTGCTGGTGGCCGAGGACATTCCGCTGGAAGCCCTGCAGAGCAAGGACGACAAGGTCGCCGTGCCGCCGCTGGTGGGCGCCCTGCTGAAGAACGAACAGGACGTGACCCTGTTCGAGAAGCTCGTGTTCATGCAGCGCCATAACCGCTGACGCCCGCGGGCAGGAGCGAGCCGTGAACCCCCTGTTGATCGAAGGACTGACCGACGCCGCCGGCTTCGTCGCCGGCGTGCTGGTGGCCTGGGTGGTCGGGCGCCTGCTCGGCTTCGACCCGCTGGCCGCCGGCTACGGCGACAGCGCCATCGGCGGCATCGTGCTGGCGGGCCTGGGCGGCGGCGCCGGCGTGCAGCTGGCGCGCCGCTGGCGCGCTTCGCGCAAGGGGAAATAGCGATGCGCAAGCCCGAGCCCGTGACGCTGCAGATGCCGCTGGTGCGGCTGGAGCCGATGGCGGCCGACCATGCTCCCGCGCTGGAGGCGGCGGCGCGCGACGGCGAGTTGTGGAAACTGCGGATCACCTCGGTGCCCGCGCCGGGCGAAGCGCCAGCCTACGTTGCCGCCGCGCTCAAGGGCTACGAGCAGGGCCACATGCTGCCCTTCGTGGTGCGCGACATCGCCAGCGGCGCCATCATCGGCAGCACCCGGTATCACGACATCGTGCCGGCGATCGAGCGGCTGGAGATCGGCTACACCTGGTACGGCAAGAGCTGGCAGCGCAGCCACGTCAACACCTGCTGCAAGCTGCTGCTGCTGACCCATGCCTTCGAGACGCTGGGCGCCCGGCTGGTGGGATGGCGCACCGACAATTTCAACTTCGCCAGCCAGCAGGCGATCGAGCGGCTGGGCGCGCGCAAGGACGGCGTGCTGCGCCACCACGCGCCGCGCCGCGACGGCACGGTGCGCGACACGGTGATGTACAGCCTGGCCGCCGGCGAATGGCCGGAGAGCCGTGCCCAGTTGCAGTACCTGCTGGCCAAGCCGCGCCCGGATCCGCGCTGAACGGGAGATCACGCCATGCTGATCGACTTTTTCTACACCCTGCGCAGCGCCAAGCTGCCGGTTTCGGTCAAGGAATACCTGACGCTGATCGAGGCGCTCAAGGAGGGGGTGGTCGGCCCGATGGGCGACGACGACGGCTGGGGCGTCGACGACTTCTATTACCTCAGCCGCACCGCGCTGGTGAAGGACGAGAAGCATTACGACAAGTTCGACCGCGCCTTCGCCGCCTATTTCAAGGGCGTGGAGACGATCGCCGACTTCACCAAGGACATCCCGCTGGAGTGGCTGCGCAAGAACCTCGAGCTGGAGCTGTCGCCCGAGGAGAAGGCCAAGATCGAGAAGATGGGCTGGGACGAGCTGATGGAGACGCTCAAGAAGCGCTTCGAGGAGCAGAAGGAGCGGCACGAGGGCGGCAGCAAGATGATCGGCACCGGCGGCACCAGCCCGTTCGGCGCCTACGGCGTCAACCCGCAGGGCATCCGCATCGGCCAGGACAAGAGCCGCAACAAGAGCGCGGTGAAGGTCTGGGACCAGCGCGCCTACAAGGATTACGACGACACCCAGGAGCTGGGCACGCGCAACATCAAGGTGGCGATGCGCCGGCTGCGCCGCTTCGCGCGCGAGGGCGCGGCCGACGAGCTGGACCTGGACGACACGATCAGGTCGACCGCCGCCAATGCCGGCTACCTGGACATCAAGATGGTGCCGGAGCGGCACAACAAGGTGAAGGTGCTGCTGCTGATGGACGTCGGCGGCACCATGGACGAGCACATCCACCGGGTGGAAGAGATGTTCTCGGCGGCCAAGGCGGAATTCAAGCACCTGGAGTTCTATTACTTCCACAACTGCGTCTACGACTTCATGTGGAAGAACAACCGGCGCCGCTTCTCCGAGAAGTTCGCCACCTGGGACATCATCAGGAAGTACAACAAGGACTACAAGCTGATCTTCGTCGGCGACGCCACGATGAGCCCCTATGAGATCCTGCAGCCGGGCGGCAGCGTGGAATACAACAACGAGGAAGCGGGCGCCGAATGGCTGCAGCGCCTGACCAATGCCTTTCCCAAGTTCGCCTGGATCAACCCGGAGCCCCAGGGCGTCTGGCAATACCGCCAGAGCATCAGCGTGATCCAGCAACTGGTGAACCACCGCATGTATCCGCTGACGCTCAAGGGGCTGGAAGACGCGATGCGGCTGCTGAGCAAGTAGCCGCCGGCGGGGCGGCAACTACAATCCCCGACTCTCCTCGTAGTTCAATGGATAGAACGGGTGCCTCCTAAGCGCCAGATACAGGTTCGATTCCTGTCGAGGGGACCACCCCGTCTACGGGTAAACCCGTATCCTCGCCGCGCCGCCGTGCATATGCCACAGCTTGACCCTTCGAGTCATTCGGTTACAAGTGTGCAGAGTTGACACCTTATGTTACAGGCTGTACAAACTGTCACATGGCCCCAAATCACCCTTCGCCGGCCCGCCGTTTCCCTGTCCGCCCCGCAACGGACCGGGCCATGCGCTTGCCGATCTGGCAGCCCGACTCGCTCGAAGTCGTCCACGGCCTGGCGCAGATCGAGGAAATCGAGCGCTTCCGCTATTCGATCTATGTTGCGGAGCAGCACAAGCCGCTGCCGGCAGCCGACCACGAAGCGAAGCGCCTGCCCGACGCCGACGACCACGCCGCCTTTCATTTCTGCATGCGCAACAGCGCCAGGAAGCTGGTCGGCTACGCCAGGATGCATTACGCGGAGGCGATCCCGAGTTCCGCCATCGCCCACCTCGAGCTGGGCGACCTGGTGCGCCATTCGCCCAAGGTGCTGGGATTCATCTCCAAGCTGATGGTGGACAAGTCGCTGCGCGGCCGCACCAACGCCGTCCGGCTGATCATGAGCATGATCCAGTACGGGTGCGAGCGCTTCGAGCAAGCCGAGGGCGCGGTCTTCCATTGCTCGTCGGAACTGGTGCCGCTGTACACGAGGATGGGGTTCAGGCCGTTCGGCTCCCCCTTCATGGATGCCTACGTCGGCCAGCAGACGCCGATGGTGGCGATCTTCCGCGACGTCGACCACTTCAGCCAGTGCGGCTCGCCGATCGCCGCGATCGCGCAGACCCTGCCCGCGCATGAGGGCCTCGAGGCAGCCAGCTTCCACGACTACTTCGTGCTGAAGCGGGCGTTCCGCGACCACCGCCCGGCCCCCGTCCCGGCACTGGCCACCCTGCGCAAGGCGATCCACGCCTCCGTGCCGGGCTTCCAGAACTCCAGGAGCGGCATCACGCTTGCGTGACGGCTTGCGGGCGCACCAATGACCACGCCGAACGAAGCGGGCGGCCAGCTCGCTCCCCTGCGGACCCAGATCGCAGCGGCGCAGGCGCTGTTCGCGCAGCTGCTGGAATCCGCCCTGCGCGCCGGGCCGGTGAGCATCGAGCAGTACGTCAGGTACCTCTCGATGCAATACCACCTGACCAAGGACGTGCAGGCCTACTTCTTCGCCGCCGCCGCCAATTCGGCGCTGGCCAAGCGGCGCAAGCTGCGCCGCTTCCTGTCGGAATTCGCCAACGAGGAGGAACTGCACTACCTGGTTGCAGCCAACGACCTGCTGGCGTTCGGCCGCCGCCCGCTGCCGGAACCGTTCGACGTCACGCTGTGGCACAGCTACTTCAGGGGCGTGGTCGGCAGCCGGCCGTTCCTGCGGCTGGGCGCGGCTGCGATCCTGGAAAACCTGTCCGCCGGCGTGGCGCGCGAACCGGCCCGCCGGGCGCTGTCGGCGCCGTTCATGACGCGGGAGAACACCAAGTTCCTGGTGCTGCACCAGCACGAGACCAATCCGCACGGCGAGCAGATCCTGCAGGCGCTCGGCGCCGAAACCCTCACCGACGCCGAACTGGGCGACCTGTTCCTCGGCGCGCGGCAAGGGACCGTTTTGTACCTGCGCATGGCCCGGTGGGCGGTGGACGAGAGCGACCTGTCCGCAATCGCCGACCTCGGCGCCCCGGAGCTGTCGTCGACTCAATGTCGCGACATCGACGAATTCGACATGGGGCAACTCGACTCCCCGGATTGAGCGCGCGGCGCGCTGCGCACCGCACCATTGCAGCTTGTTACCGCTGTGACCGGCGGAAGCCACATCGCGTCACCGAGTTGACTTAGGCGCCGCCTACTATTTGTTCTCGACCCCGAGACCGAAGCACAGAGGTGAACCATGTCCGCCGACTACCGTATCGAGAGCAGCCAACCCCTGAGAAGCCGATTCCTGCCGGCGGCGGCGAGCGAGCAATACCTGGTCAAGGACCGCGCGCTGGCAGTGGCCCTGGCGGCCAAGAGCTTCAACCGCGCCGACGGCGAGGAAATCCGCGTGGTGCACGTTCCCACCGGAGAAGTGGTCTATCGCAAGGCGCCCTTCATCCGCATGGACGCCGCCAGCGAAGAACCCTGAGGCGGCCGGCGCTCAATCCTGGCGCAATTCCTCGACGGCAGCGCGCAGGTCGCGCGCCCACGCCCTGCGGTCGCGGCCCTGCGAGCGCTGCGGCGTTCCGTAGCTCACCACCGCGGCCAGCGGCGGCCCGCTGAGCGTGCGCCAGAGCGAGCCGACCAGCGTGTCGTCGCCGATGTAGCACGGCGTCAGGCTGGTCCGGCCGGTCGCTGCGTCGACGAAGCTCAGGCCCACCGGCAGCACCGGGGCGTCGGCGGAAATGGCCGCCTGCACCAGGTTGGCATGGAAGGGCAGCAGCGCGACGCCGTCGCTGGTGGTGCCCTCCGGGAACACCGCCAGGATCTCGCCGGCCCGCAGGCTGTCCGCCATGCGGTGCACCACCCGCATCGCATCGCGCCGCGATCCACGCTCGATGTAGACGGTGCCACCGCCGGTGGCCAGCCGGCCGATCAGCGGCCAGTGCCGCACGTCGCTCTTGGCGACGAAGCGGCAATGGCGGGCCGCGTGCATCACCAGGATGTCCAGCCAGGAAATGTGGTTGGCCACCAGCATCAGCGGGCCGCGCGCCGGCGCCGTGCCGCGCACCTGCAGCCCGACGCCCAGCACCTGCAGCATGCGCTGGGCCCAGGCCTGCACCGCCGCTTCGCGCTGCGGCTCGTTCATGCGGGGAAAACGCAGGACGATCGTGCACCACCCGGCCAGTGCGTGCAGCAACGCGCGGACGAGCCGCCAGCCGGCCCGCAGGGAATTCATTGCGTCAAGTCCGGTCCCGGGCTTCGAACGCCAGCTGGCCGGCGGCGATCGTGAAGCGCACGCGGCCGGGAAGCTCGTAGCCGGAGAACGGCGTGTGCTTGCCCTGGCTGCGCAAGGTGGCCGGCGCGACCGTCCACATCGCCTGCGGGTCGAACACGCACAGGTCGGCGACGCCGCCGTCGGCCAGCCGGCCGGCGCTGGCCTGCAGCGTGCCCAGGGCGCTTCCCAGCACCCGTGCCGGGTCGCTGGTGACCACCGACAATGCGCGCCGGATGCCGGCGCCGCTGTCGTGGCCCCACTTCAGCGCCAGCGACAGCAGCAGCTCCAGGCCGGTGGCGCCCGGCTCCGCTTCGGCGAACGGCAGCGTCTTGGCGTCTTCGTCCACCGGCGTGTGGTCGGACACCAGCGCGTCGATGGCGCCGTCGGCCAGCCCCTGCTGCAGCACGTCGCGGTCGCGCTGCTGGCGCAGCGGCGGGTTCAGGCGCATGCGGCTGTCGAAGAAGCCGATGTCGTTGTCGGTCAGCAGCAGCGAGTTGATGCTGACGTCGCACGTCACCGGCAGGCCGGCCACCTTTGCCTGGCGCACCAGGTCGACGCCGGCGGCGCTGCTGATGCGGCACAGGTGCACGCGCGCGCCGGTGGCCTTCATCAGCTCGAAGATGGTGTGCAGCGCGATCGTCTCGGCCGCCACCGGCACGCCCGCCAGGCCCAGGCGCGTCGCCAGCGCCCCGCTGGCGGCCACGCCCTTGCCCAGGTACAGCTCCTGCGGGCGCAGCCAGACGGTGTAGCCGTAGGTGGCGGCGTAGAGCAGCGCCCGCTGCATCACCTGCGTGTTGGCCAGCGGGACCTCGGCCTGGCTGAAGCCGACGCAGCCGGCTTCCGTCAGTTCCGCCATCTCGGTCAGCACCTCGCCCTCCAGGCTGCGGGTCAGCGCGCCGAGCGGAAACACGCGGGCCTGGTGCAGCTTCTCGGCGCGCATCTTGAGCATCTCCACCAGCCCCGGCTCGTCCAGCACGGGATCGGTGTCCGGCGGGCAGACCAGCGCGGTGACGCCGCCGGCGACGGCCGCGGCCATCTCGCTTTCCAGCATGCCCTCGTGCTCGTGGCCCGGTTCGCGCAGCCGCGCCGCCAGGTCCACCAGGCCGGGCGCGACGATGCAGCCGCTGGCGTCGAGCGTCCGGTTGGCGGAAAAGCCGGGGGCGATGTGCTTGAGGGAGATGATGCGGCCGGCGGCGATCGCCACGTCGCACACCTCGTCCAGGCCCGAGGCCGGATCGATCACCCGGCCGTTCTTGATCAGGATTTTCATGCTTCGTTGCCCGCCACGATGCTCATCACCGCCATCCGCACCGCGATGCCGAAGGTCACCTGCGGCAGGATGACGCTCTGCTTGCCGTCGACCACGGCGGAGTCGATCTCGACGCCGCGGTTGATCGGCCCCGGGTGCATCACGATCGCGTCCGGCTTGGCCAGCCGCAGCTTTTCCTCGGTCAGGCCGAAATTCTTGAAGAACTCCTGGGACGACGGCAGCAGCGCGCCGCTCATGCGCTCGTTCTGCAGCCTGAGCATGATCACCACGTCGCAGCCCTTGATGCCCTCCTCCAGCGTGTGGCACACCCGCACGCCCATCTGCGCCATGTCGGCGGGCACCAGCGTCTTGGGCCCGACCACGCGCACTTCGGCGCAGCCCAGGATGGTGAGCGCGTGGATGTCGGAGCGGGCCACGCGCGAATGCAGCACGTCGCCGACGATCGCCACCGTCAGGTTGGAGAAGTCCTTCTTGTAGTGGCGGATCGTGTACATGTCCAGCAGCCCCTGCGTCGGATGCGCATGGCGGCCGTCGCCGGCGTTGATCACGTGCACGTGGGGCGCCACGTGCTGGGCGATCAGGTAGGGCGCGCCCGATTCGCTGTGGCGCACCACGAACAGGTCGGCTGCCATCGCCGACAGGTTGGCGATGGTGTCCAGCAGCGATTCGCCCTTGGACGCCGAGGAGCGCGCGATGTCCAGGTTGATGACGTCGGCCGACAGCCGCGTCGCCGCTATCTCGAAGGTGGTGCGGGTGCGGGTGGAGTTCTCGAAGAACAGGTTGAACACGCTCTTGCCGCGCAGCAGCGGCACCTTCTTCACCTCGCGGTCGCTGACGCTGGCGAAGCTGGAGGCGGTGTCCAGGATGTGGGTGACGATGTCGCGCGGCAGCCCTTCCACCGACAGCAGGTGGATCAGCTCGCCATTCTTGTTCAGTTGGGGATTGCGCTTGTAGAGCATTGCTACTGACTCTGGACCTTGAAGCTGAACTTGCCGGCGTCGTCGCGCGCCAGCTCCAGCGATTGCGAGGCCGGCAGCGTCACGCGGGCGGCGGCGAAGTCGGCCTGCACCGGCAGCTCGCGCCCGCCCCGGTCGACCAGCACGGCCAGCTGCACCTGGGCCGGGCGGCCGTAGTCGAACAGCTCGTTGAGCACGGCGCGGATGGTGCGGCCGGTGTAGAGCACGTCGTCCAGCAGCACGATGTGGGCGTCGTTGACGTCGAACGCCAGCTGCGTCTGCTGGCCGGCGCCCGCCAGGCCGCGCTTGGCGAAGTCGTCGCGGTGCATCGCCGACGAGATCACGCCGGCCGCGCCGGCCAGGCCCATGTCCTTGTGCAGCCGTTCGGCCAGCCAGGCGCCGCCGGAGGTGATGCCGACCAGCCGCGTCTGCGGCGTCTGCAACTGCTGCACGCCGCGCTTGAGTTCGCGGTACAGCGCTTCGGCGTCCAGCATCAGGGCGCCGCTGGACTGTTGGCTGGGGGGACTCACGGCAGGCTCCTCAAGAATTGCTCCAGGATGATGCAGGCGGCGCCGGCATCGGGGTCGGCGGCGCCGTCGGCCAGCGCTTCGGTGGTGCTGTAGCGCTCGTCCACCTCGTACACCGGCAGCCGGGTGCGGCCGCGCAGCTGGCGGGCGAATTTCTGCGCCCGCGCCGTATTGTCGTGGCTGGCGCCGTCGGGATGGAACGGCACGCCGACCACCAGCGCGTCGGGCTGCCATTCGCGCACGCGCGCCTCCACCTGTGCCAGCCGGGCGTCGCCGTCGGCCCGGATGGTGGGCTGCGGGGTGGCCGTGCGCAGCATCCGGTTGCCCACGGCAACGCCGGTGCGCTTCAGCCCGAAATCAAATGCGAGAAAGGATTGGAGATGGTCGGGGACGTCGGGCATGGCCGCAAGGCTCATGCGTGCCCCGCATCCGGCGACAGCATCCAGGCCTCGAGGCCCAGCAGCGACAGCGCCTTGGCGTAGCGCTGTTCGACCGGCGTGTCGAAGATCACCGCCAGGTCCGCGCCGACGGTGAGCCAGCTGTTCTCCGCCAGTTCCGATTCGAGCTGGCCCTCGCCCCAGGCCGAGTAGCCCAGCGAGACCAGGACCTTGCGCGGCCCCGAGCCGGTGGACATCGCCTCCAGCACGTCCTTGGAGGTGGTCATCTCCAGCCCGCCGGGAATCGTCATGGTGGATGCATAGACCGGCTCGCTGGGAGCCGCGTCGCCGGCGAACACCGCCTCGTGCAGCACGAAGCCGCGCTCGGTCTGCACCGGGCCGCCGTGGAACACCGGAATGCCCACCAGGTCCTGGCGCCGCAGCGGCAGTTCCACCTTGTCGAACAGGCCCTTGAGGTCGATGTCGCTGGGTTTGTTGATCACCAGGCCGAGGGCGCCGCGGGCGCTGTGCTCGCACAGGTAGACCACGCTCTTGGCGAATGCCTCGTCCTCCAGCCCCGGCATGGCGATCAGGAAGTGATGAGTCAGGTTGATGGTGGTCTCATCGGCAGGCATGATCTGATTTTACTAGAGCCCATGGAAAAGACCTATCCCGCTGGCTTGATGTGGTTTCGGCGCGACCTGCGCACGACCGACAACGCCGCCCTGTTCCACGCGCTCAAGTCGTGCCGCCAGCTGCATTGCGCGTTCGTGTTCGACCGCGCCATCCTGGACGGCCTGCCGCGCCGGGACCGGCGGGTGGAGTTCATCCGCGAATCGCTGGTGGAGCTGGACGCGGCGCTGCGGCAGCTGGCGCGGGCCGACGGCGCCGGCCTGATCGTGGCCCACGCCGCCGCCCTGCAGGACATTCCGCGGCTGGCGCGCGAGCTGCAGGTGCAGTCGGTCTTTGCCAACCACGACTACGAGCCGCAGGCGATGGCGCGCGACGCGCACGTGCGCGGCGAGCTCGCGGACGCCGGCATCGCCTTCCACACCTTCAAGGACCAGGCGATCTTCGAACGGCACGAGCTGCTGACGCAGTCCGGCAAGCCCTACGCCGTGTTCACGCCGTACAAGAACGCCTGGCTGGCCAAGGCCGACGCGTTCTACTTCAAGCCCTATCCCGTGCCGGCCTACGCCGACGCGCTGGCGGCGCGGCCGCCGGCGCTGCGGGCCGAGGTGCCTTCCCTGCCGGCGCTCGGCTTCGAGCCGACCAACCTCGCAGAACTGAAGCTGCCCACCGGCGCCAGCGGCGCCCGCGAGCTGCTGGCCGAATTCCTGGAGCGGATCGACCGCTACGCGGACACCCGCGACTACCCCGCCGTCAAGGGGCCGAGCTATCTGGGCGTGCACCTTCGCTTCGGCACCGCCTCGATCCGCGAACTGGCGGGCACGGCGCACCGGCTTGCGGCCGCCGGCAGCGCGGGCGCGGCGGTCTGGCTCAGCGAGCTGATCTGGCGCGACTTCTATTTCCAGGTACTGGCGAACTTTCCGCACGTGGCCGACGAGCAGGGCCGCAGCCACAGCTTCAAGCGCGATTACGACGCCATCAAGTGGGACCACGGCAAGCAGGCCGACGCCCTGTTTGCCGCGTGGTGCGAGGGCCGCACCGGCTATCCGCTGGTGGACGCCGCCATGGCGCAGATCAACCAGAGCGGCTACATGCACAACCGGCTGCGGATGGTGGTCGCCAGCTTCCTGACCAAGGACCTGGGACTGGACTGGCGCCGCGGCGAGCGCTATTTCGCCGAGCACCTGAACGACTACGAGCTGGCGTCCAACAACGGCGGCTGGCAATGGGCCAGCTCCACCGGCTGCGACGCCCAGCCCTGGTTCCGGATCTTCAACCCGGTCAGCCAGAGCCGCAAGTTCGACCCGGAAGGCCGCTTCATCCTGAAGTACCTGCCGCAGCTGGCCGGCCTGCCGGTGGACGTGCTGCATGCGCCCTGGACCGCCAACCCGGTGGAACTGGCGGCGGCCGGCGTGACGCTCGACCAGACCTATCCGGCGCCCATCGTCGCGCACGACGAAGCGCGGGAGCGCACCCTGCAGCGCTATTCGGTGGTGAAAAAAAACGCCGCTTGACGCGGCGCTTTCGGTGCGGAGGCTGCCGGCCTCAGGCCGGCACCACCGTGCTGCAGTAATGCTTGACCAGGCTGAGCAGCTCCTCTTCGGAGTAGGGCTTGCCCAGGTAGTGGTCGACGCCGAGCTCGCGCGCGTGTTCGCGGTGCTTTTCGGCGATGCGCGAGGTGATCATGATGATCGGCAGCTTGGCCAGCCGGGCGTCGCCGCGGATGTTGCGGGCCAGGTCGAAGCCGTCCATGCGCGGCATCTCGATGTCGGACAGGACCACCGCCGGCCGTTCTTCCGCCAGCTTGGCCAGCGCCTGGATGCCGTCGGCCGCCAGCGCCACCCGGTAGCCTTCGCGCGCCAGCAGCCGCTGCGTGACCCGCCGCACCGTGATCGAATCGTCCACCACCAGCACCAGCGGAATCTGCGGCGCGGCTTGCGCCATGGCCGGCAGCCTCAGGCCGGCCTGCTCCAGCACTTCCGGTTGCGCATTGTCGGCGCTGAGCTGGCGGGCCAGCTCGCCGTACACCGTGCTCAGTGCCACCGGGTTGTAGATCAGGACCACCGCGCCCGAGGCCAGCACCGTCATGCCGGCCAGGCCGGGCAGGCGCGCCAGTTGCGGGCCGAGGTTCTTGACCACCACTTCCTGGTTGCCCAGCACTTCGTCCACGTGGACGGCGATGCGCTGGGCGGCGCTGCGGAAGATCACCACCGGCAGCGTCTTGCCCTGCGGCTCGTTGCTGCGCTGCGATGCCTGCAGCAGCGCGCCGGACCAGTAGAACGGCAGCATCTCGCCGTTGAATTCGTAGCTGCCGCTGTTGTAGGCCTGCTGGACCTCCTTGGCCGGGCCGCGCTTGACCAGCTCCACCAGGTTGGCCGGAACGCCGATCGACAGGGTGCCGCTGCGGATCATCACCACCTGCGTCACCGCCGTGGTCAGCGGCAGCACCAGCTTGAAGCTGGTGCCCTTGCCGGCCTGGGTGCGGGTTTCGATCCGCCCGCCCAGCGCATTGACCTCGGACCGCACCACGTCCATGCCGATGCCGCGGCCGGACAGCTCCGTCACCTGCGCGGCGGTCGAGAAGCCGGGCATGAAGATCAGGTTGGCGGCGTCCTGGTCGCTGATCTCCTGGCCGGGGGCGATCATTCCCTGCTGCATCGCCTTCTCGCGGATGCGGGCGATGTTCAGGCCGGCGCCGTCGTCGTCGAACTGCACCGACACGTCGTTGCCTTCATGGCTCAGGCCGATCACGATCGTGCCCGCCGCTTCCTTGCCGGCCTTGGTGCGCACCTCGGGGTCTTCGATGCCGTGCGCCACGCAGTTGCGCAGCAAGTGCTCGAAGGCGGGCGTCATGCGATCGAGCACGCCGCGGTCCATCTCGATCGAGCCGCCGGTGATGTCCAGCTTGACCTGCTTGCCCGTTTCCTTGGAGGCCTGGCGCACCACCCGGTAGAGGCGGTCCGAAATGCCCTCGAACTCCACCATGCGGGTGCGCAGCAGGTCGCGCTGCAGCTCGCGGGTCTGGCGGGCCTGGGCGATCAGGTCGTCTTCCGTCGCTTCCACCGTGCGCTGCAGGTTGCGCTGCACGGTGGCCACGTCGTTGACCGACTCCGCCATCATCCGCGTCAGTTCCTGCACCCGGGTGAAGCGGTCGAATTCGAGCGGGTCGAAGCCGGCCGAATCCTTGGCCTGCGCCAGCCGCGACTGCATCTGCGATTCCGCCTGCAGTTCGATGTCGCGCAGCTGGGCGCGCAGGCGATCCAGGTTGCCCGACAGGTCGGTGAGCGAGGAGCGCAGCTGCTTGAGTTCAGCCTCCAGCCGCGAGCGGGTGATCATCACCTCGCCGGCCTGGTTGACCAGCCGGTCCAGCAGTTGCGAGCGCACCCGCACCTGCTGGTTGGCCGCCTGCCGGATCGGCGCCAGCGTGGACACGGCGGGCAGGGCGATCACGTTGCGGGCAGCCGCGGCCGGCGCCGGCTGCGCCGCTTCGGCCTGGGCCGGCATGGCGGCTGCAGCAGCCGGCGCGCTTTCCAGCGGCGCCGCCTCGGGCGCCTCGGCCGGCGCACCGCCGGTGGCGCGCAGGTGGTCGAGGTTGGCCTGCAGGGCGTCGAGCCGCTGCAGCAGCGATTCCAGGTCCGAGGGCTGCACGCCCTCGAGGCCGAACTCCTCGATCTCGGACTCCATGCGGTGCGACATTTCGCCCAGCCGCAGCGCCCCGGCCAGCCGTGCGCTGCCCTTGAGCGTGTGCAGGGCGCGCAGCACTTCGTCGCGCGCACCCCGGTTGTCCGGGCGTGCCACCCACTGGCGCAACGCGCCGCCCAGCTGCGGCAGCAACTCCCCCGCCTCTTCGTCGAAGATCGGGAACAGGTCCGGGTCGATGGCGTCGGCGACGTCGATCGCGTCGTGTTCGTCTTCCAGGTTGCGCATCGGCCCGGCGGCCACCTGCGGCAGCACCATGGTGGCGGCCGGCGCGATCGGCTCCTGCGGGACGGCCGGAGCCGGCGCCGGTGTCGGCGCGGGGGCTTGCGCCGCCGGTGCGGGGGCTTCCGGCTCGACGTCGCCGAAGCCGCTCAGGACGATCTCCTCGTCGGGCATCTCGGCGCGCTTGGGAATGTCCAGGTCTTCCAGCCGGCGCAGCGCTTCGGTCACGCCTGCTTCCGGCTCCTTGAGGAACCCGGCGGCGAACTGGTGCAGCAGGCGGCGGATTTCCTCGGCGGCGGCGGTGAACGCCTTGCCGTGCTGGGGCGTCCCGTAGGCCAGCAACTGGGTCTTGCCCAGCGCGTCCTCGAGGGCGCGGGCCACGTCCGACAGGGCATCGAAACCGACGGTGGCGGAACTGCCGGCCAGCGCATGGGCCAGGCCCACGGTCGAATCGGGCACGCGCGAGTTGAGCTCCAGTGCCCATTCGGACACTTCGGTCTCGAGCCGGCGCGACCATTCGTCGGCCTCGTTGAGATAGACGTTGTACAGCGGGATGCCGATGCGCAGCGTGCCGATCACCTTGACCTGCTCGTCCTCCAGCCCAGCCTCGGTCTCTTCCATCGGGACGGCGGCCTCTGGCAGGGCGCTCAGTTCCGGCATCAGGCCGGACAGCGAGAAATCGTTGCGCGGCAGGTCCAGGTCGCGGGGCGGCTCGGCGCGCTGCGCACCCTCCCAGGCCTCGGCCAGGTCGGACAGGTCGATGGCCTCGATCTCGGCGGGCGGCTGCGCCGCCGGTTGCGCTTCGATCGCAGGCTCGCCCAGGTCGAAGGCGAATTCGGCCGCGAGGTCGGCCGACATCTCCTGCTCCACCGGTTCGGCTGGCGCAGGCTCCGGGGCGACGTCGAAACTGAATTCCGGCAATTCGATTTCCACCGCCGGCGGCGGGGCCGGCTCCGGGATGGCGGCCGGGGGCGGCGGCAGCTCGATGGTCGGCAGCTCCGCTTCCACAGCTTGGGCTGCGGCGGCGGTCTCGGCCGGGATCTCCATCGCCTCGACGGCCTCGACCGCCGGCACCGGTGCGGCAGCCGGCGCGCTGCCGGGGAATACCAGCGGCACCAGCCGCTGCTCGGTGCGCATCGCATCCGCCGCCACGCGGAAGTGGCTGGCCTTCCACAGGCTGTCCGTGCCCTTGGCAATGTCTTCCACCCAGAGCCCGAAGCCCCGCATCGCTTCGGCGGCCAGGGTGCGCATGTCTTCGGTGGCGGGCTTCTGTTCCGCCAGCCAGGCATTGAGCACCTGTTCCATCGACCAGCCGGCCTCGCCGAACTCGGTCAGGCCGACCATCCGCGAACTGCCCTTGAGCGTGTGGAACGCGCGGCGCAGCGTGGTCAGCTCGTTGAGGTCCGAGGGATCGGCCTCCAGCGTCTTGAGCGCGGCCAGCCCGTTCTGCACCACCTCGCGCGCTTCCTCCAGGAAGATGTCCTGCAGGTCTTCTTCCTCGAAGTCGTCATCCGCGGTGGCCGGGGCGGGGGCTGCAATGGCCTGCATGGTGACGGTCTTGGCCAGCTCGCTGAGCGCCGCGGTGGCGGCACCCGAATCCTGCGCCGTGACCGCCGCGGACGCCTCGCGCGCGCTGCTGGCCATGCCGGTGTGGCCGGCCAGCGCGGCGTGGCCGGCCAGCGTGTCCAGCTTGGCGCTGAGTTCGGCCGGGGTCGCGGGAGCGGCCTCGCCGACCACGGCTGCCACTTCCTGCGACAGCAGGTCGTCGCTCACCGACACGCCGGCATCCGCCTCGCCCAGGCTGTGGGCGGCGCGGCCCATCAGCGGCCGCAGCTCGCCGGTGCTGTCGTCGTAGACGAACAGCTTCTTGGCCAGGGCCGGCTGGTAATTGAGCATGTCGATCAGGAAACCGAGCGCGCCCAGGTTGTTGCCCAGCTTGTCGAAGGTGCCGGCAGCGCGGGTCTTTTCCTCGTCGACTTCGTCCACCAGGATCTGCTCCACCGCTTCGCGCATGCGCAGCACGGCCTGCGAGGCCTGGTCCAGGCCCAGCACCGACAGCACGCCGCGCATCTGCGACAGGTGGGTGGGCGCGTCGCGCAGCCCCGCCTTGTCCTGCGGGTTGCGGAAGAAGTTGTCCAGCAGTTTCTCGAGCTCGCCAAGGGTGGTGCGCAATTCGCCGACCACGCTGCCCATGGTCTGGCGGTCGCTCACCCGGCGGTACAGCTCCTCCATCCAGGCTTCGAGCGGCTGCGCCTGCCCGCCCTGGCGCACGCCGTCCAGGCGCATCGCCAGGTGCGCGGTGCGCGCGGCCAGCTGCGAGTCGGTCGGGTCCAGGTCTTCGAAAGCCGCCTCGAGATAGAGGATGGCGGTGGCGACTTCCATCGCCAGTTCGGCGCCCGGCGGGCGCGCCGCTCGGGCGACGCCATCGACCGCGGCGTTGAGCGCCTTGGCCAGCGGTTCGCTCGGCGGATGCAGCTTGACCAGCGAATCCGTCACCAGGTGGAACTGCTCGGCGACGTTCTTGAGCTTGTTGACGTCGCCGCCGGACAGGCCCGACCACGTCTCCTTGGCGGTGGCGATGCGCTTGCGCGCCTGCGCCAGCAGCATCGGATCGAAGCGGCCGAACTGGCTGGTCTGGTAGTCCACCGGCTTGAAGCGCGCCAGCGACCACGCCAGCCGCACCGCCGTCAGCGCCGGCGCATCGGCGGCGCGGGCCGGCACGGCCTGCGAGCAGAAGAACACCAGGTCCTGCGCCAGCCGGTCCGAGACCGTGGTGTCCCCCTTGGCCAGGGTGGCGTACTGCATCAGGATGCGCGACGCCGCCCGCTTCACGTAGATGTCCATCGGCAGCAGGCCCTGGGCCAGCGCCTCGAAATAGCCGGCCGCGATCTTCCAGAACACCTTGGGCTGGCGCACGGTCTGCGATGCGGCCAGGCCGAGGCTGAGCGTGACGAGGTCGCGCGCGGCCTTGCCGTCGCCGGTCTTGACCAGCGACAGCACGCCGTGGTCCATGCGTTTGCGCACGGCCGGGTCGTAGACCAGCGTCTGTTCGACGGCCGGCGTCTGCGGCTCGGTCCAGCGGAAGTCCAGCGACCACAGGTCGGCCGGATGGATCCGGTCCGAACCGGCCAGCTCCTGCACGTCGCGGTATTGCGGAAACAGGGCCACGGCCGAAATCGGCTTGCCCAGCAACAGGCCCTCGAGGTATTCGGTCAGCGCGAACCCGGCCCGCTCCAGCTTGGCGGATGCGGCCTCGCTGCACAGCTCGGGACGCTCGACGAATTTCTGCACCGCCGCTTCCATGCCGCGCAGCATGTGGGCGGGCGCACCCATCCCCACCATCTCCAGCGCGCCGACGGCCTGGTGCAGTTGCTGGCGCGCAATCCGCAGCTGGCCGTCGTCGACCGATGCCATGTCGGAGCCGCGCGCGAGGTTGGCGTCGCGCACGAAGCGGCGCAGGGCGGCGGATGCGGTGTCCAGCGACTTGCGCAGTTCGTCCAGCACCCATGCCAGCGGCCCTAGGTCGTTCGCTGCCAGGTCCAGGTCGTTTTCGTTGACTTGCATGGGGCCTCTGGAAGTGACGAGTGCCGGGTGAACAGGAAGCCGGGTCCGCCGCTCAGGCGATCTTGAACCGTGATACCGACTGCCGCAGTTCCTCGGCCATGCGCGACAGCTCGCGCACCTGCTGTGCGGTGGAGCGCGTGCCTTCGCCGGTCTGTTCCGTCACTGCAAAAATGTGCTGGATGTTGCCGGCCACCACGTTGGCGGATTCGGCTTCCTTGGAGGCGGAGGCGGAGATCTGTTCGATCAGGTCGGCCAGCCGGCGCGACACCTGGTCGATCTCGGTCAGTGCGGTGCCGGCGTTGTCGGACAGCTTGGCACCCTCCACCACACCCTGCGTGGAGCGTTCCATGGCGGCCACGGCATCCTGGGTGTCGGTCTGAATGGCCTTCACCAGCGCCGAGATCTGGCGCGTCGCGTCGGCCGACCGCTCGGCCAGCCGCTGCACTTCTTCGGCCACCACCGAGAAGCCCCGGCCCGCCTCGCCGGCGGAGGCCGCCTGGATGGCGGCGTTCAGCGCCAGCACGTTGGTCTGTTCGGTGATGTCGGAAATCAGCTCGGTGATTTCGCCGATCTCCTGGGACGATTCGCCCAGCCGCTTGATCCGCTTGGACGTTTCCTGGATCTGGTCGCGGATCGAGTTCATGCCGCCGATCGCGTTCTGCACGGCCTGCAGGCCGGACTCCGCCGCCATCAGCGACTGGCGCGCCACCTGGGCCGATTCCTGCGCCTGGCCGGACACCTGGTTGATTCGGCCGGCCATGTCGAGCACCGACTGGCCGGTTTCGCGGATCTCGCGCAGCTGCTCGGTGGAGGCGGCGAGCAGTTCGGTCGACGTGCTTTCCACCTGCGCGGTGGTCTGCGCAACCCGGGTGGCCGTGTTCTGCACGTTGCCCACCAGCTGGCGCAGTTCTTCCACCGTGTAGTTCACCGAGTCGGCGATGGCGCCGGTGATGTCCTCGGTCACGGTTGCTTCCTGCGTCAGGTCGCCCTCGGCCACCGTCTGCAGTTCGTTCATCAGCCGCAAAATGGCGGCCTGGTTGGCGTCGTTGACGCGCTTGGCCTCCTGCTCCTGCTGCTCGGCTTCCAGCCGCTGCTGCTCGGCCACCGTCTGGCGCTTGCGGCTGTCCTGCAGCTGCACGTAGGCCAGGCCCCAGGCGCAGGCGACCGCGAAGATCGAGGACAGCGCCAGCGCCAGCCAGGAACCGGCGCCCAGGCCGGTCTGCGACGACAGCTTGCCCTGCAGGTCCTGCAGCGAGCGGCGCAGCGGCTCGCTGTCCGCGACGATGGCGGACTGCGCCTCACGCGCGGAGACCAGGCCCTGCAGGTTGCCCAGGATGGCCCCGGCCTGCGCGCGGGTCTGTTCGTACAGCTTCATCAGGGCCTCCAGGCGCTCGCGCGTCTGCGGATCCTTGGAGCCGGCCAGCCGCAGTTCGGCGCTGCCATCGAGCAGGCCGGTGGCGATTTCCTTGAACGAGTTCAGGTCCTTGCCCAGCAGGAACACTGCCTCCGGGCTGACGCCTTCCATGGTCAGGAATTCGTTGGCCGACTTGCCGATGCGCTGCGTCAGCATCACCAGCTGGCCGGCGGCGGAGATTTCCGCGGACGGCGCGTTCTGCTGCAGCTTGAGCGAGGACACCGTCTCGGCGATTTCCAGCAGGTCGGAGGACTGGCGGTTGATGGTGCGCAGAGCGGTGCCCACCTGGGTCAGGATCTTCTGCTGGCCCATCACGACGGCGGCGTTCTTCTCGGCCCGCTCCATCAGCGGCGAGATCTTCTCCACCTCGGGCTGGTACTCGGGGCCGACGGCGGGGATGTTCAGGCCGGAATCGCCGTTCTTGAGGGCGCGCACGGTGCGCGCCAGCACCGAGGCGCTTTCCTTCACGTCCGGGAAGGCCTGGGCACTGCCCACCAGCGCCTGCGACACCGACTTGGCCAGCCGCTGCGACTCCATCAGCGACTGACCGGTTCCGGCCACCTGCTGGGCGGCGCGGTCCGACTTGCTCACGGCCAGGGCCGCCACCGTGAAGACGACCACCACCGAGATGGCCAGCAGCACGACCAGGATGCGCTGGTGGGCGCCGGCGGTGCGGCGGCCCAGCAGCGGCAGCGTGACCAGCTCGGCGCGGTCCGCAACCGCCGGCTCGATGCTGTCCTCGCCGTCCACGCTGTCTTCGGTTTCGCCGATGCCCATCCCCAGCGAGGCCCGCTGGTCCCGGTGCGGATCGCGCGAGGCCGGCATTCCCAGGCTCAGCGCACCGCTGGGTCCGACCGAGACCTCGTGCGATTTTTTCGAAAAGATGTTCTTGAATTGGTCAACGACGGACATGGTGCTGCCTTCCGGGTACTTTTTTAAGCACTGATGCTCAGGAACTGGGGTTGCTGCGACAGCGCCTGCAGGTTGATTTCCTGCCAGAACGCGCCGTTGGCGTCGGTGTAGCCGCTGCCGAAATAGCCGGGCGAGCCTTCGGCCGGCCCGCTCGACGAAGTGAAAGCCTCGATGTTGCGCAAGCCGGCCAGCCGGTCGATCAACAGGGCGCAGTTGACTTCCAGCGCCGAATTGAGGGCCACGAGGCGGGACTCGGCGCGGGTGGCGTCGGAGCGCACCCCCGGTGCGCGGCCCACCACGAAACTGGCCAGGTCCACCACCCCGTAGAGGCCGCCGCGCAGGTTGGCGACCCCGAGGAACCACGGGTGGGTGTAGGGAACGTGCTGGGCGCTGGCGAACGGAAAGATCTCGCCCGACTGGGCCAGCGGGAACAGGTACTTTGCGCCGGCCGACTCCACCGCCAGCCACGAGGCCGAAACGCCCTCGGTGCGCGCTGCCTGCAGACGGGTTGCGAGCCGGCTCTGGAGTTCTCGAAGTGCTTCGCGGTTAGCCATGGGTCAGGGCATCGGGCCGCGCGATCAGCTCAGGGCCTTGATCTTGGCCATCAGCTCGTCGGCGTTGACCGGCTTGGTGATGTAGTCGCGTGCGCCCTGGCGCATGCCCCACACCCGGTCGGTTTCCTGGTTCTTGCTGGTGCACATGATGATCGGCACGTCGGCATACAGCGGGTCGCGCGTGATCGCACGCGTCAGCTGGAAGCCGTTCTGGCCCGGCATCACCACGTCCATCAGGATCAGGTCCGGCTTTTCCTCGGCCAGGCGGCGGAAGGCGTCTTCGGCGTTCTCGGCGGTCTTCACCGCGAAGCCGTTCTTCTGCAGCAAGTCCGTCATGAACATCAGTTCGGTCTTGGAATCGTCCACGACGAGGACTTTTTTGATCGACATCACATCACTCCTTGTTTTGCAGCGCCGAACTGCTGGACCGTCTGCAGCAGCTGGTCCTTTGTAAACGGCTTGGTCAGATAGTCCTGCGAGCCGACCATCCGGCCGCGGGCTTTGTCGAAGACGCCGTCCTTGGACGACAGCATGACCACGGGGACAGACGCGAACTTCGCGTTGCGCTTGATGATGGCGCAGGTCTGGTAGCCATCCAGACGGGGCATCAGGATGTCGCAGAAAATCAGGTTGGGCTGGTAGTCGTTGACCTTGGCCAGGGCATCGAAACCGTCCTCGGCGAGCATGACCTCGTGGCCGCCCTGCTTCAGGAAGATCTCCGCGCTGCGCCGGATGGTGTTGCTGTCATCGATCACCAGGACTTTGAACCCGGATCCAGGTGTGCTCACTTGACGCTGCTCCTCAATCTGTTACTGCGTTGGGCTGCGGCATCGTCCAGAATGGAAAATTGCTCGTCCCTTTTTTTATATCTGCACCATCTCGAAATCTTCCTTGCGGGCGCCGCATTCGGGGCAGGTCCAGTTCATTGGAACGTCGGACCACGGGGTGCCCGGGGCGATGCCGTGTTCGGGGGCACCGGCGGCCTCGTCGTAGATCCACCCGCAAATCAGACACATCCAGGTTTTTGCTTCAGTCACAGCTTAAAGGGCCTTCGAATAGAATGCAACGATTGTATCGAGGCCGTGTTGCCCACTGAGAGCGCAGCGAGCGGCAACCGGCCGGATCCAGGCCCATGACCAACCCCTCCCCCCCCATTCCCGTCGCAGCGGCGGACGCCGACACGGACGCCGACGCGAGTCCGGCCTGCGTGATCGTCTTCAACGCAAACGATCCGAGCGGCGCCGGCGGCATTGCCGCCGACGTCACCGCCATCGCCTCGGTCGGCGCGCATGCGCTGGCGGTGGTGACCGGCGCCTACGCGAGGGATACCGCGGAGATCTTCGACCATTTCGCGTTCGACGAGGAGACGGTCGCCGAACAGGCCCGCGCCATCCTGGAAGACGTGCCGGTGCAGGTGATCAAGGTCGGTTTCGTCGGCAGCCCGGAGAACCTCAGCACCATCGCGGAGATCGCAGCGGATTACGCAGATGTCCCACTGGTGGCTTACATGCCGAACCTATCGTGGTGGGAGGAAGGCCAGATCGACCTGTATCTGGATGCCTTCCGCGAATTATTGTTACCGCAGACAACCGTGTTGGTAGGAAACCACAGCACCCTGTGGCGCTGGCTGTTGCCGGAGTGGAGCAACGACAAGAGCCCCACCGCGCGCGACATCGCCAAGGCGGCCGCCGAGATGGGCGTGCCGTACACGCTTGTCACCGGCATCCCGCTGCCGGACCAGTTCCTGGACAACGTGCTCGCCACGCCGCAGGCGGTGCTTTGCAGCGAGAAGTTCGAGCGCTTCGAAGCCGTGTTCTCCGGCGCCGGCGACACCCTGTCGGCCGCCCTCGCCGCCCTGGTGGCCAGCGGCAGCGACCTGGCCGCGGCCGCCACCGAGGCGCTGGGCTACCTGGATCGCTGCCTGGACGGCGGCTTTCGCCCCGGCATGGGCAACGTCATCCCGGACCGGCTGTTCTGGGCCCAGCCGGAAGGCGAAACCGAACCGCTCACCGAAGAAGAAGCGCAGGCCCTGCAGGTCTTCGACATGCCAGCACATGACACAAAACACTGAAAAGAGCGGCGCCGCCGCCGTTGACCGCAACCAGCAGCTGTTCGACCGCGCCCGCCAGGTGATCCCCGGCGGCGTGAATTCGCCGGTGCGCGCCTTCCGCGCCGTCGGCGGCACGCCCCGCTTCGTGCAGCGCGCGCAGGGCGCCTACTTCTGGGACGCCAACGGCAAGCGCCACATCGACTACATCGGCTCCTGGGGCCCGATGATCCTGGGCCACGGCCATCCGGCCGTGGTGGAAGCGGTGCAGAAGGCGGTGCTGGAGGGCTTCTCCTTCGGCGCGCCGACCGAGCGCGAGATCGAGCTGGCCGAGGAAATCCTGCGGCTGGTGCCCTCGATGCAGATGGTGCGGCTGGTGAGTTCCGGCACCGAGGCAGCGATGAGCGCCATCCGGCTGGCGCGCGGCGCCACCGGCCGCAGCAAGCTGATCAAGTTCGAGGGCTGCTACCACGGCCACGCCGACGCGCTGCTGGTCAAGGCCGGCTCCGGCCTGGCCACCTTCGGCAACCCCACCAGCGCCGGCGTGCCGCCGGAGGTGGTGCAGCACACCCTGGTGCTCGAATACAACAACATCCAGCAGCTGGAAGAGGCGTTCGCGCTGCACGGCGACGAGCTGGCCTGCCTGATGATCGAGCCGATCGCCGGCAACATGAATTTCGTCCGGGCCTCGGTCCCGTTCATGCAACGCTGTCGTGAACTTTGCACCAGGCACGGCGCGCTGCTGGTGTTCGACGAGGTCATGAGCGGCTTCCGCGTCGCGCTCGGTGGCGCCCAGAGCATCTATGCCAGGGCCATCCCCGGCTTCGCGCCGGACATCTCGGTGCTGGGCAAGGTGATCGGCGGCGGCATGCCGCTGGCGGCCTTCGGCGGCCCGCGTTCGATCATGGAGCAGCTCGCCCCGCTCGGTCCGGTCTACCAGGCCGGCACCCTCTCGGGCAACCCGGTGGCCACCGCCTGCGGCCTGGCGACCCTGCGCGAGATCGGCAAGCCGGGTTTCTTCGACGCGCTGGCGGCGCGCACGCGCTCGCTGGTCGACGGCCTGGCCGGAGCGGCCCGCGAAGCCGGCGTTGCGTTCAGCGCCGACAGCGAGGGCGGCATGTTCGGCTTCTTCCTGCTGGACGCGCTGCCGCAGAACTACGGCCAGGTGATGAAGACCGACGGCCCGCGCTTCAACAAGCTGTTCCACGGCCTGCTCGATCGCGGCGTCTACATCGCGCCGGCGCTGTACGAGGCGGGCTTCGTCAGCTCCGCGCACAGCGCCCAGGACATCGCCGACACGGTCGCCGCCGCCAGCGAGGTGTTCCGCGCCGGCTAGTGCCGGAAGTGCCGCACGCCGGTGAAGACCATCGCGACGCCGCGTTCGTCGGCCGCCGCGATCACTTCGGGGTCGCGCATGCTGCCACCGGGCTGGATCACGCCGGTCGCGCCGGCATCGACCACCACATCCAGTCCGTCGCGGAACGGGAAGAAGGCGTCGCTGGCCACCACCGTGCCGGCCAGCGACAGGCCGGCGTGCTGCGCCTTGATGCCGGCGATGCGGGCCGAGTCCAGCCGGCTCATCTGGCCGGCGCCGACGCCCATCGTCATGCCGTCCTTGCAGAACACGATGGCGTTGGACTTGACGTACTTGGCGACCTTCCAGGCGAACAGCATGTCCTGCAGCTGCTGCGGCGTCGGCTGCACCTTGCTCACCACGCGCAGGTCGGCCAGCGCCAGCGCGCGGTTGTCGGCCGTCTGCATCAGCAGGCCGGAGCCGACCCGCTTGACGTCCATCGCATTGCGGCCGTTGTCCCAGTCGGTGGCGCCGCCCGGCGGCAGCGCGATCTGCAGGACGCGGACGTTGGCCTTGCCCTTGAACACTTCCAGCGCCTCGGGCGTGAAGTCAGGCGCCATCAGCACCTCGACGAACTGCTTGGCCACTTCCTTGGCGGCGTCCGCGTCCAGCGTGCGGTTGAAGGCGATGATGCCGCCGAAGGCCGAGGTCGGATCGGTCTGGAAGGCCTTGCCGTAAGCCTGCAGCGGATCCGCGGCCACCGCCACGCCGCAGGGATTGGCGTGCTTGACGATCACGCAGGCCGGCTCGCTGAAGCTCTTGACGCATTCCCAGGCGGCGTCGGCGTCGGCGATGTTGTTGTACGAGAGCTCCTTGCCCTGCAGCTGCCTGGCGGTCACCAGCGAGCCCGGCGCCGGTTGCAGGTCGCGGTAGAACGCGGCCTGCTGGTGCGGGTTCTCGCCGTAGCGCAGGTCCTGCAGCTTGACGAAACGGCCGTTGGCCTGGGCGGGAAACAGGCTGCGGGCGCCGTCCGGCCCGATGGCGGAGAGGTGGTCGCTGATCGCGGCGTCGTAGTTGCTGATGCGGTTGAAGGCCGCGACGGCCAGCGCGAACTTGGTCTCGTCGGTCAGCGCGCCGCCGGCCTTGAGCTGCGACAGCACCAGCGGGTACTGCGATGCATCGGTGACCACGCCGACGTCCTTCCAGTTCTTGGCGCCGCTGCGCACCATCGCCGGGCCGCCGATGTCGATGTTCTCGATCGCGTCTTCCAGCGTGCAGCCGGGCTTGGCGACGGTGGCCTCGAACGGATAGAGGTTGACCACCAGCAGGTCGATGGTCGCGATGTTGTGGCGCCGCAGGGCCGCCATGTGCTCGGGCAGGTCGCGCCTGGCCAGCAGCCCGCCGTGCACCTTGGGATGCAGGGTCTTGACGCGGCCGTCCAGCATTTCGGGGAAGGCGGTGAGCTCCGCCACTTCGGTCACCGGCAGGCCCTGGTCCGCCAGCAGCTTGGCCGTGCCGCCGGTGGAAATCAGCTTGACGCCGAGCGCGTGCAGGGCCCGGGCAAATTCGACGATGCCGGTCTTGTCGGAGACGGAGATGAGTGCGTTCATAGGTGAGCTTGCGGGACCGGCCTTCGGCCCGGTCCCCGACTGGTTAGGATTTGAGGAGCTTGTGCTCGAGCAGCTTCTTGCGCAGCGTGTTGCGGTTCAGGCCCAGCCACTCGGCCGCCTTGGACTGGTTCTGGTCGGCCTTGGCCATGACCACCTCCAGCAGCGGCTTCTCCACCGCCTTGACCAGCATCTCGTACATGCCGTCCGGCTCGATCCCCCGCAGGTCGCGGAAGTAGCCTTCCAGGCTGGTGCGAACGCACTCCTCGATATGTTTCTTGCTCATGCGCCTGCTTCTGCTGCCTGGTTCTCGTTGTTTTCGCCGTCCGCGATCGACGTCGCGATCCGGTCCGATTGTGCCGCCAGCTGCTCGAAGAATTCCGCCACCGCGGCCAGTTGCTCCTCGCAACTGTCGATCTGGTTCATGCGCCCGCGGAAGGCGGCGCCGCCGTCCAGCGCCTTCACGTACCAGCCGATGTGCTTGCGCGCGCTGCGCACGCCGGTGAATTCGCCGTACAGCGCGTAGTGGTCCTGCAGGTGATCCAGCAGCAGGCGTCGCACTTCCGCCACCAGGGGCGGCGCCAGATGGCTGCCGGTGGCCAGGAAATGCGCGATCTCGCGGAAGATCCAGGGCCGGCCCTGCGCCGCCCGGCCGACCATGATGGCATCGGCGCCGGTCAGGGCCAGCACCTCGCGCGCCCGTTCGGGCGTCGTGATGTCGCCGTTGGCGACCACCGGAATGCGCACCGCCGCCTTCACCGCCGCCACCGTCTCGTACTCGGCGTGGCCGCCGTAGCCCTGTTCGCGCGTGCGGCCGTGCACCGCAAGCATCTGCACGCCGGCGTCCTCGAAGCGCGTGGCCAGCACCACGGCGTTCTTGTGCTGCTGGCACCAGCCGGTGCGCATCTTGAGCGTCACCGGCACGCCGTGCGGCGCGCAGGCGTCCACCACGGCCCGCGCGATCTCGACCGCCAGCGCTTCGTCCTGCATCAGCGCCGAGCCGGCCCACTTGTTGCAGACCTTCTTGGCCGGACAGCCCATGTTGATGTCGATGATCTGCGCGCCGCGCTCGATGTTGTAGACCGCGGCCTCGGACATCATGGCCGCGTCGGTG
This sequence comes from Caenimonas terrae, assembly GCF_042655405.1. Classification (NCBI taxonomy): domain Bacteria; kingdom Pseudomonadati; phylum Pseudomonadota; class Betaproteobacteria; order Burkholderiales; family Comamonadaceae; genus Caenimonas; species Caenimonas terrae. The sequence goes on from NZ_JBHSMF010000002.1 coordinate 193,290, forward strand.
CCGGCGATCTGCACCGCGATCGGGCCCGGCTCGCCATCGTGGTTGGCGCGGCGCGAGGTCTTGAGCGTGTTCCACAGCTCGCGGCGCGAGGTGACCATCTCGCTGACCGCGTAGCCGGCCCCGAGCTGGCGGCACAGCTGGCGGAACGGCCGGTCGGTGACCCCCGCCATCGGCGCCACGAACAGGTTGTTCGCCAGGAGGTGGGGGCCGATGTTCATGGGACGGGTTGCGCTGCTGCTGAAAAATGAGGCACGATTGTATGCTTACGCCAAAGGGGGCAGAAAGAATAAGTGCGTATGCGCCTACAGGGCCCGGCGGCGCCGCTGCCTATACTCTGCAGCGCATGCAACACTGGCTCGACTCCGTCCTTGCGCTCTTGGCGCTGCCGCAGTACGGCCTGAGTACGCTGTTCCTGGTGTCGTTCATCTCCGCGACCCTGCTGCCGCTGGGGTCCGAACCGGTCCTGTTCGGCCTGCTCAAGCTCAACCCCGACCTGTTCTGGAGCGCCGTGGTCGTGGCGACCGCCGGCAACACGCTCGGCGGGATGCTCGATTGGTGGATGGGATACGGCGCCCACCAGGTGGTCGACAAGTACCGCCATTCGAAGTCGCACGTGAAGGCGCTGGAGTGGCTCGAGCGACTCGGCCCCAAGGCCTGCCTGTTGTCCTGGCTGCCGGTGGTGGGCGACCCGCTGTGCGCGGTGGCCGGCTGGCTCAAGCTGTCGTTCTGGCCCTGCGTCCTCTACATGGCGGTCGGCAAGTTCCTGCGCTATGTCACGATGACGGCGGCGCTGCTCTACGTGTTTCCCGGCAAGCTGTAGCGCCCGCTCAGGCGACGCGCTGGTAATAGAGGTTCTGCGGATGGCGGGCCTGGGCGAAGAAGACCCAGCGCTCGGTCAGCAGGCCCGGCAGCTGCACCCCCACCGCCGCGATCCACGGCAGCGGCGACGCTGCCAGCAGGCCCCACGCCATCAGCAGCGCCGGCAGCACGAACGCGCACAGCATTGCCGTCAGCCGGATGTGGCGCACGCTCGCCGCCGCCACCCCATGGAAGAACTCGCGCGTGTTGAAGCTGCCGGCCGACATGCCCATCGCCAGCTGCGTGAGCTTGCGGGCCCGGATGCCGGTGGCCGACTGCAGCGTGGAGGCCGGCCGCAACCGGGCGTTGCGTTCGAAGCTGGCGAGGCGGACCGCGCCGGCCGCCAGCGTGGCCGCCAGCGCGAACGGCCCCAGCGCGGCCAGCAGCCGGCCTTCGCCCAGCGCCGCGGCCAGGCTGCACGCCAGCACCAGGCCCGACGCCAGGCCGATCAGCGTGTAGTTGAAGACCGTCAGCGGATGGGCCCACTCCTGGATGAAGCGGATGCAGGCGTAGATCATCGCGGTGCACAGCCACAGCAGCAGCGCCAGCGCGATCGTGGCCAGGGCCAGCCAGGCACTGAGCGCGGCCGGCCAGTCGCCGGCCCGCCGCGCCAGCCACCACAGCACCAGCAGGCCGATGAACGCGGGCAGCACGATCACCTCGCGCGACAGCCAGGAGGTGCGCCACATGGCCGCCGCGCGCCAGGCCCGCTCGGGCCGGCCCAGGTGCAGGAAGGAGGCCACCAGGCCCGCCACCAGCAGCGCGATCGCCGCCGCCAGGCCCCAGCCCAGGAAGGCCCCGGACGGCGCCAGCAGGCCGGCCAGCACGCCCAGCGCCAGGCTGACGGCCAGCCCCTGGCCCAGGCCGGCCAGCACCGTGAAGAAGACGACCGACAGTGCCGGGTTCATCGGATGTCGCCTTCACCATCGAGGGCCGGTGCGCTGCTGGATCGGCGCGGCAGGTAGCGGTTGGCCGGCCGGGTCTGCCACTCGGGCATCAGCTCGTAGCCTCCGCGCTCGCGGATCGCCGCCGACACGGCGGAGGCGGGATCGTTGACGTCGCCGAACAGGCGCGCGCCGGTCGGGCAGGCCTTGACGCAGGCGGGCTTGCGGTCCGCCTCCGGCAGGGCCTGGTCGTAGATGCGGTCGACGCACAGCGTGCACTTGGTCATCACCTTGCGCTGCTCGTCGAACTCGCGCGCGCCGTAGGGGCAGGCCCAGGAGCAGTACTTGCAGCCGATGCACTTGTCGTAGTCCACCAGCACGATGCCGTCTTCCTTGCGCTTGTAGCTGGCGCCGGTCGGGCACACCGGCACGCAGGGCGGGTCCTGGCAGTGCACGCAGCTCTTGGGAAAGTGGATCGTGTCGGTGGCGGGGAAGGTGCCGGCCTCGTAGGTCTGCACCCGGTTGAAGAAGGTGCCGGTGGGATCGGGCCCATAGGCGGACTGGTCGGCCAGCGGCCCGGCCGCGCCCGAGGTGTTCCACTGCTTGCACGAGGTCACGCAGGCGTGGCAGCCGACGCAGACATCGAGGTCGATGACCAGCGCGAGCTGGCGCGCCAGCGTCGGCTCCAGGGCGTCGGCCACGCTCATCGCGCGCTCCGGCCGGCGAAGTACGCGCTCAGGCCCTGCCGCCAGCTGCCGGTGCCCGGCGCCGGCGGCACGGCCGCGACCTGCGGAAAGGTTTCGGCTGCCTCGTTGGCGTCGGCCGGCCGGATCCGCACCCGCACGTCGTACCAGCCGGCCTGGCCGGTGACCGGATCGGAGTTGCTCATGCGCGAACCCGGCGCGCCCGGCGCCGGCAGCTCGCTGGAGATCAGGTGGTTCAGCAGGAATCCCTTGCGCGCCTCGTCGGCCCCGGGATCGAGCCGCCAGGCGCCGCTGCCCTTGCCGATCGCATTCCAGGTCCACACCGTGCCCGGCTCCACCGCCTCGCTGTAGCGCAGCATGCAGCGCAGCCTGCCCCACTGGCTCTCGACCCAGCACCAGCCGCCGTCCTCGATGGCGGCGGCGCGTGCGGTGAGCGGATTGACGTGCAGGTAGTTGTGGCTGTGGATCTGGCGCAGCCAGGCATTCTGCGAGTCCCACGAGTGGTACATCGCCATCGGCCGCTGGGTCACGGCGTTCAGCGGGAAGGCGGCCAGGTCGGTCGCGGTTTCCTCCAGCGGCGGATACCAGAACGGCAGCGGGTCGAAGTAGGTGGCGATGCGCTCGCGCAGGTGCGCGGGCGGCTGCCGGCCTGCGCTCTTGCCCTGGGCCGCCAGCCGGAAACTCTGCAGGCAGTCCGAGTAGATCGCCAGCTGGATCGGGTCGTTCTTCTGGCGCCAGCCCTTGGCCATCGCGAAGTCCAGGTAGCCGCGGTTCCAGTTGCGCATGTACTGCATGTCCGCGGGCATGTGGTACTGGAACACGCAGTTGTTGGCGGCGTACATCTCCCACTGCTTCGGGTTGGGCGCGCCGCGCAGGTGCTCGGAGCCGTCGGCGCCGCGCCATCCCATCAGGAAACCCACACCGGGCTGCGGCTGGAAGTTGACGACGAAGTCGGGGTAGCCGCTGAACTTGCGCCCGCCCTCGGGCGTGGTGAACGCCGGCAGCTTCAGCCGCGACGCCAGTTCCACCAGCACCTCCTGGAACGGCTTGCAGCCGGGCGGCGGATCCAGCACCGGCACCCGCACCGAATCCACCGGGCCGTCGAACTCGGAGATCGGCCGGTCCAGCATGCTCATCACGTCATGCCGTTCGAGGTAGGTGGTGTCCGGCAGCACCAGGTCGGCGAAGGCCACGGTCTCGCTCTGGAAGGTGTCGCACACCGCCAGGAACGGGATCATGTACTCGCCGGCGTCGTCCTTGCGCGTCAGCATGGCGCGCGTCGCCAGCGGGTCCATGCTGGAGTTCCACGCCATGTTGGCCATGAACAGCAGCAGCGTGTCGATGCGGTAGGGATCGCCGCGCGCGGCGTTGGCGATCACGTTGTGCATCATCCCGTGCGCGGCCAGCGGGTACTCCCAGGAGAAGGCGTGGTCGATCCGCATCGGCGAGCCGTCCGGCAGGATCGCCAGTTCCTGCGGGCTGGCCGGAAAGCCCAGCGGCGCCGCGTTCAGCGGCGTGTTCGGCCGGATCTGCTCCGGCGCGTTGAAGGCGCGGTAGTTGGGCACGATGTGGCGCGGATAAGGCGCCTTGTGGCGAAAGCCGCCGGGCGCGTCGATCGTGCCCAGCAGGCTCATGAGAACGGCCAGCGAGCGCACCGTCTGGAAGCCGTTGGAATGCGCGGCCAGCCCGCGCATCGCATGGAAGGCGACCGGCCGGGCCTGGGTGCTTTCGTGGCGCTTGCCCCAGGCGTCGGTCCAGGCGATCGGCAGCTCGAAGGCCTGGTACAGCGCGGTCTGGCCGATCTCCTGCGCCAGCTTGCGGATGCGGCCGGCGGGAATGCCCGTGATGGCGGCGGCCCATTCGGGAGTGCAGCTTTGCACGCGGTCGGCCAGCAGCTGGAACGCCGGCGCGACCCGCGTGCCGTCCGCCAGCGTGTAGGTGCCTTCCAGCGCGGCATCGACGCCGTCCGCGACGCCTTCCGGATAGGCGGCGAGCACGCGGCGGCCGGCCAGGTCCCAGACCAGCTTGTTGTGCGGGTTGCGACCGTCGCCGGGCGGGCCGGCCGCCGGATCGAAGGCGAACAGGCCCTCGCGTTCGCCCTCGTCCAGCACCACCAGCTGCGGCGCATTGGTGAAGCGCTTGAGGAACGGCCGGTCCACCAGCCCGGTGCGCACCAGTTCGTGCAGCAGCGCCATCAGCAGCGCGCCGTCGGTGCCCGGCTTGATCGGGATCCATTCGTCGGCGATCGCCGAATAGCCGCTGCGCACCGGGTTGATGGAAATGAAGCGGCCGCCGGCCCGCTTGAAGCGGGACAGCGCGATCTTCATCGGGTTGCTGTGGTGGTCTTCGGCCGTGCCCAGCATCACGAACAGCTTGGCGTGCTCCAGGTCGGGGCCGCCGAATTCCCAGAAGCTGCCCCCGATCGTGTAGATCATGCCGGCCGCCATGTTGACCGAGCAGAAGCCGCCGTGCGCCGCGTAGTTGGGCGTGCCGAACTGGCGCGCGAACAGCCCGGTGAGGGCCTGCATCTGGTCGCGTCCGGTGAACAGCGCGAACTTCTTCGGGTCGGTGGCCCGGATCTTCGACAGCCGCTGCTCCAGCAGCGCGAACGCCTGCTCCCACGAGATCGGCTCGAACTCGCCGGCGCCGCGCTCGCTGCCGGCCTTGCGCAGCAGCGGCTGCGTCAGGCGCGCCGGCGAGCGCTGCTTCATGATCCCGGACGAGCCCTTGGCGCAGATCACACCCTGGTTGATCGGGTGCGCCGGATTGCCGTCGATGTAGCGCACTTCGCCGCCGCGCAGGTGCACCCGGATGCCGCAGCGGCAGGCGCACATGTAGCAGGTGGTGGTCCGCACCTCGGTGTCGGCGTCCGGGTCCGGGCGCGCCAGGGGATCGTGCAGGTGCGGCATCGCAGCTTCAGAACTTGCGGGCCCAGGCGATGCCCAGCGAGTACTGGCGCATGCCGATCGTCTCGTTGCCGGCGGCGCCGGCGCCCAGGACGCCGTTGAACAGCGAAGCGCCCGTGACGCTGGTGCGCGGCGCCATCATGAAGGCGGCAGTCAGCTCGCTGTCGCTGCTCATCGCGTAGGTGGCGCCCAGCGTGTAGTGGGTCCGCATCACCCCGGGCGCGAGGATGTTGAAGGTCACGTCGGCCGGCGTGATCGGGTTGTCGCCGCGATTGATGCCGGCCCGCAGGGTGAGCTTGCTGTTCATCTCCCAGGCCACGCCGAACTTGAGGACGTTGGTGTCGCGCCAGCCGAAGCCCGGACCGTTGGCCGCGCCCAGCGGCGCCTGCGCCGCGCTCGAATTGCCGACCGACGGCACGCCCGAATAGTTGATGCGCTGGTAGTCCATCGCCAGCAGCCAGGCCGGCAGCGGCCGGAACGCGATCCCGGCGCCGTAGTTCTCGGGAATGTCGAAGTCGCCGGCGCCGGCGAACAGGCCGCTGTACTTGTCGAAGCGGCCCATGTTCATCTTGGGCGAATAGGAGGCGCCGATGCTGACCTGGTCGGTGATCTGGCCGAAGTAGCCCACCCGCACGCCGACGCCGGTCGAACTGTCGGTGCCGTTGTTGGTGACGTGGCCCGGCGCCTGGGTGAACGGCGGGAAGCCCGGCGCGTTGTCGAAGGCCTGCAACCCGTTGGCCTTGAAGCGCTGGTAGCCGAGCAGCAGGGATGCGCCGACCGAATGCCGGGGATGGAACTTCCACGCCACCGTCGGCGCCACGATCAGCTGCATCATGTCGATGCCCAGGCTGCCCGCGCCGCACAGCATGTTCGCCGCACCGCCGCCGCAATTGAAGTTGCCGGCGGGATAGCTGGTGTTCATGCCGCCGTTGCCGTAGACGGTGACGCCCAGCGACAGGTCGTTGCTGATCATGCGGTTGTAGCCCACCTCCGGCACCAGGAAGTAGTTCCGGCCGCTGTCGACGCCGCCGTTGAGCGTGGGGAAGCCGGCGCCGCTGCGCTCGGCGTCGCGGCGCGGGCTGAACACGTCGGCGCCGATGTCCAGCCGCGAGCCGGCCCAGACCATGCTGGCCGGGTTGTTGGCCCCGCCCATCGCGTCCTGCGCCAGCGCGGTGGCGGTGCCGCCCATGCCCTTGGCCTTGAGGCCGTAGCCATGGGGGAAATAGCCGTTGGTCGCCAGCGCCGGCCAGGCGAGGACGGCCAATGCCAGGGGCGCCAGGCGCTTGAGCGGGAAGGTGGTGGTCATGCGGTTGTCTCCTTTGGTTTCTGAAAAATGTCTGGGCAGGCTACCAGTGCGCCTGCAACCGGCCTTCGACGACGCGGCTGTCCCACTGCCGCAGCGGGCGGTCGCCTTCGGCGGTGCAGCGGCCGCCGGCCAGCTCGAACTGCCAGCCGTGGCGCGGACAGGTCAGCGTGTCGCCGGCCAGCCCGAGTTCCGTGATGTCGGTGGCCTGGTGCGGACAGCGGCTGTCGAACACCCGCCAGCCGTCGGCCGCGCGGTGCACGAAGACGGCGCGGCCGGCGCACTCGATGCGCCGGGTCTGTCCCGGCGGCAGGTCCGCCGCCATCAGGTCGTGCCAGGCCGGCGCGGCCGGCGCTTGGGCCGGCGCTTCGGCCGGCGGCGGGTCCATCGCCAGCATCACGTCGACGGCCCAGACGATCTTGGCCAGGCCCAGCGCCGGAAAGGCCATCAGCAGCGCGTCCAGCACTTCCTCGCGGCTGCAGCCCTCGCGCAGGGCGCGCCGCAGGTACTGGCGCAGCCCGCGCTCGGTCTGCGCGTGGACCTTGGTGATCACCGAGATCAGGTTGCGGGTCTTGGGGTCCAGCCGGCTGCCGCAATCCTTGAGGAAGGAAAAATAGTGGCCCATCGCCTCGGGCCGGGCCTTGGCCAGGTAGGCCAGCGCGTCGCTCATCGCGCCCACCCCGGCGCCTGGCCGGGGTCGCTCGCCGGCGGCAACGGGCACAACAGCAACAACAGGCGGGCGCGCTTCATCACGGCATTAGGCGCAAGGCAGCGCGAAGGCGTCTATAACCGGGATGGGGGGATGTCCGCGTAACCCTTCTGGGGGATGGGCCATGACCTTACGGGATTGCCCGCATGGCGATGCCTCCAGAACTCGCTTCAATGGGGCGATTCCCAATTCCTTCTACGAGATCCAAGCAGTGTTGCCACCTTCCGCCGCTCCAGCGATCCTTGGCGAGATCGCGTCCAGCCTGGCCGCCGGCAGCGACCTGCGCGAGCTGCTGGACCGTTTCCTGGAGCCGATCGTGCGGCTGGCCGACGCCCAGGCCGGCGCGGTGCGGATGCTCTCGCTGGACGGCGAGCACCTGGAACTGGTCAGCAGCATCGGCCTGCCGCCGGCGGTGGCGCAGGCCGAGCGCCATGTCGGGCACGACTGCGGCTTGTGCGGCCAGGGCGCCGGCCGGCAGCAGGTCGTCTGGTCCACCGACCTCGACGGCTGCGCAGCCCGCACCCACGGCGACTTCTTCGGCCACGAATGCCAGGGCGCGCTGGCCGTGCCGCTGCAGCACCGGGACCGGGTGCTGGGCATCTACAACCTGTTCTTTGCGCACGGCCGCGAGCCCTCGCCGGCCGTGCTCGGCGTGCTGCGCTCGATCGGCGAACTGCTGGGACTGGCGCTGGACAACCTGCGGCTGGAGGCGGAGAACCTGCGCGCCGGCCTGGCGCACGAACGGCAGGCCATGGCCGCCGAAATCCACGACGCAGTTGCGCAGGACCTGACATTCATCAAGATGCGGCTGCCGCTGCTGCGCGACGCTATCGAAGGCAACCAACGGGAGTCCGCCCTGGCCTATCTGGAAGACGTGCGGGAGACCCTCGGCCAGGCCCATGGCAGCCTGCGCGAGATCGTCACCCATTTTCGCGCGCGCATCGACCCGCGCGGGCTGGCCCGCGCGCTCGACGTGCTGACGGCGCGGTTCTGCGTGCGCACCGGGATCGACCTGCACGTCGCCAACCGCATGCCGCACCTTGAGCTGCCGGAAGCGGCCGAGGCCGAGCTGTTCCAGATCGTGCACGAGGCCCTGGCCAACATCGAGCGGCACTCGGGCGCCCGCCACAGCTGGCTGAACGTGGAGCCGACGCTCGCCGGGCTGGAGATCCGGGTGGAGGACGACGGCGTCGGCCCGGCCGGCGCCGGGGGCACTGCCGGCGGGCCGGGCCACCACGGCCAGGCCATCATGCGCGAGCGGGCCCAGCGCCTGGGCGCCGAGCTGAGCATCGGGCCGCGTGCCGGCGGCGGCACCGTGGTGCGCTGCGTGCTGCCATTGCCGCAGGGCGCGGGAGCGCCGGCATGAACGCGCCGCTGAAGATCGTGCTGGTCGAGGACCACGCGCTGTGCCGCAACGGCCTGACCGACCTGCTGCAGCAGCGCGGCCGGATGCAGGTGGCCGCGGCGACCGGCGATCCGGACAAGGTCGCCGCGCTGCTGCAGGAACACCAGCCCGACCTGGTGGTGCTGGACCTGCGCATGCCGACGGTGGACGGGCTGACGCTGCTGCGGCGGCTGCGCGGCGCCGGCATCGAGACGCCGGCGCTGATCCTGACCATGAGCGATGCGCAGGAAGACCTGGCGGCGGCGCTGCGGCTGGGGGTGAAGGGCTACCTGCTCAAGGACATGGACCCCGAGGACGTGATCGCCGCCATCGGCCGCGCCGCCCGCGGCGAGCTGGTGGTGGCGCCGTCGCTGATGCTCAAGCTGGCGCAGATGCTGCAGACCGGCCGCCCCGAGGCCGAGCGCCCCGACCTGCTGGCCTCGCTGACCGAGCGCGAGCGCGAGATCCTGCAGCACCTGGCGCGCGGCGAGAGCAACAAGACCATCGCCCGCGCCCTCGACATCAGCCACGACACGGTCAAGCTGCATGTGCGCCATATCCTGGCCAAGCTCAATCTCAGCTCGCGGGTCGAAGCGGCCGTGTTCGCCGTCGAGGCCCGCGCCGCCGCCACCCGCTGAACGCCGTCACGGGCAGCCGGCCCAGTCGCCCGGCACCTTGCCGACCAGCAGCAGGAAATTCCCGAACGGGCCCATATTGCCCATCGCCTCCAGCCGCGGCCCGTCGAAGCCCAGCCGGCCCAGCATCATGGCGCGCATCGGGCCGTACTCGCCGGCCCCCATCTCGCGCCAGCGCGCCGTCTCGGCCAGCATCTGGTAGTCGGCGCCGCGCTCCAGCGGCGTGCCGGAGGCGGCGCCGCCGTAGACGCATTGCGCCTTGTCGTCCTTCAGCGCGATCCGCATCTCGATCGGGACGCTGCTGCCGCAGTCGGAGCGGCGGATCTGCATCAGCTTGAAGCCGCGCCCGGCATCGTTCCTGATCCAGCCCGACTCGGCCAGCTTGCCGGTCAGGGTGGCGTCGGCATTCCAGGCGCTGCACATGGCCGCGGCCCAGGCCGGCGACATGGCTGCCTGCTGGCTCCAGGATGGCAGCGCGGCCAGCAGGCCGGCCAGCAGCACGGCAATTCGGACAGGATGCATGCTCAGGCTCCGGCGGTGAGGGGTTGGGATGCGGCGATGCCTGCGCTCTCGGTGCGCGGCTCGAACCAGGCCAGCTCGTCGCGCAGCCGCACGACTTCGCCGACGATCGTCAGGCAGGGCGATTCCAGCCCGGCGGCGGCGACAGCATCGGCCAGCGTCGCCAGGGTGGCGCTGACCACCCGCTGGCCGGCCAGCGTGCCCTGTTCCACCACCGCGGCCGGCCAGTCGGGCGGCAGGCCGTGGGCGATCAGCCGCTCGCAGATCGCGGGCAGGCCGGCCAGGCCCATGTAGATCACGACGGTCTGGCCGGGCCGGGCCAGCGCCGGCCAGTCGAGGTCGCAGCTGCCGTCCTTGAGGTGGCCGGTGACGAAGGTGCAGCTGTGCGCGTGGTCGCGATGGGTCAGCGGGATGCCCGCATAGGCCGCCACGCCGCAGGCCGCCGTGATGCCGGGCACCACCTCGAAGCGCACACCCTGCGCCGCCAGCACCTGCAGCTCCTCGCCGCCGCGGCCGAAGACGAAGGGATCGCCGCCCTTGAGCCGCACCACGCAGCGCGCCTCGCGCGCCAGCCGCACCAGCAGCGCGTTGATGTCCGGCTGCGCCAGCGTGTGGCGGCTGCGCTCCTTGCCGACATAGATGCGGCGCGCCTGCGGCCCCACCAGCGCCAGCACCTCCGGGCCGACCAGGTGGTCGTACACCACCACGTCGGCCTCGGCCAGCAAGCGGGCCGCCTTCAGCGTCAGCAGCTCGGGGTCGCCCGGCCCGGCGCCCACCAGGTAGACGGTGCCGCGCGCGGAGCGGTACGCGGCCAGCAGCGCCGGCATGTCGACAAAGGAATTCATGCTTGTCCTTCCAGCGTGGTTGGGGGGTCAGCTGCCGCAGCGGGAGCAACCGCCGCCGCCGCCGCAGGGGGTGGGCGGGCAGCCGCCGGCGGCCGGCCGCGCAAGCTCCTGCTCGGCAAAGATGAAGTCGGCGCGGCCGGGATCGATCTCGACGTAATCGAGCACCGTGCCCGCCAGCCACTCCCGGCTGGCCGCGCCGAGCAGCACCGTGAGCTCGCCGAACACCAGCACCTGGTCGTCCGGCGCCGGCGCATCGAAGCCCATGCCGTACCTCAGGCCGTCCGGCGTCGGCCGCGCCGCGACCCGCAGCGCCATGCCGGCGGCGTCGCTGCGCGCAGCGGCGGCGACGATCTCGCGCGCGGCGGAAGAAGTGACCTGGAATGCCATTGGTCGTCCTTTCAGTGTTCGCCCTTGGTCCGCAGCAGGCCGGCCAGCCGGTTGCCCTGCTTTTGCGGGCCGCCGGCCGGAAACATCTCGTGCAACGCGTGGTTGCTGCCGCGCTCCGGATCCCAGGCCTGCGAGAAGTGGCGGATCATCACGCGCACCTGGGCCTGCACGCCGTGCTCCTGCTCGTAATCGCGCAGGAAGCGGATCACCTCCCAGTGGGCCGGCGTCAACGCCAGGCCTTCCTCGCGCGCCAGCGCCCGCGCGAAGTCCTCGGACCAGTCCTGCCGGTTGCGCAGGTAGCCCTCCGGATCGGTGGGGATCTGCGCGTTGCCGACCGTGACGGTGCGCTGGATGACGGCGTTCATGCGAGGCTCCTCATTCGCTGGGGACCAGGTCGGCCTGCGGCCGTTGCGCGCGGGCGGCGCGGCAGGCCCGCACGTACGCGACGAAACGCGTGGCCCACTGCGAGCCGGCGCCCTGCCGCAGGTGGGTGTAAGAGGCCAGCAGGTTGTGCACCCGCACGCCGTCGTGGCGGCCGTCGACCCCGTGGCCGCGCGTCACCCGGTAGGCGAACGCGACGCCCGGCGCCAGGTTCTCCAGGCTGGAATGGTGGAACTCGTGCCCCATCACCACGCGCGGCGTCGCCGCCGCTCCAGGCACGGCCGGCCAGGGCATCGCCGCCGTCTCCTGCAGGTGGACGTAGCCACGGCCGACCGGCCGCTGCTGCATGACGGCGTCGCCCGGAATGACGCCGGCCATGCGCGCGGTGTAGCCGCGCCAGTGGACGCTGCGCGCCATGTACATCAGCCCGCCGCACTCGGCATAGGCCGGCAGCCCGGCCTCGATCGCCTCGCGCACGGCCGAGCGCAGCGAGACATTGGCCTCCAGTTCGGCCATGCAGGTCTCTGGAAAGCCGCCGCCGATGAACAGGCCGTCGGCACGCGGCAGCCGCGTGTCGCGCAGGCTGTCGAAGGGCACCAGCTGCGCGCCCGCCGCCTCCAGTGCCGCCAGGTCGTCCGGATAGTAGAAGGCGAAGGCGCGGTCGCGGGCGATAGCGATGCGCACGTCGGCCCGGCGGGCCGGGCCGTGCGCGGCCGCAGCGATGCCGGGTCCGGCCACAGCGGCGACGGCGCGGACGGCGTCCAGGTCCACCTGCTGGCCGATGATGCGGCCCATCGCCCGCACCCGCATCCCCGCGTCGTCCACTTCGCCGCAGGTCACCAGCCCGAGGTGGCGCTCGGTCATGGCCAGCCGGGCGTCCTCGGCCACCGCGCCCAGCACCGGGATGTCGGTGTAGTGCTCGATGGCGGCGCGCAGCTTGCCCTCGTGGCGGGCGCCACCGACCCGGTTCAGGATCACGCCGCCGATGCGGATGTCGCGCTCGAAGGCCTGGAAGCCGAGCAGCAGCGGCGCGATGCCGCGCGTCATGCCGCGGCTGTCCACCACCAGCAGCACCGGCAGGTCGAGCCGGCGCGCCAGCGCGGCGTTGCTGTTGCGGCCGTCCAGCGCCATGCCGTCGTGCAGCCCCTTGTTGCCTTCCACCAGCGCCAGCTCGGCGCTGCGCAGGCCGCCGGCGAAGCAGCGCACCAGCGCTGCATCGTCCATCAGGTAGGAATCCAGGTTGAGGCAGGGCCGGCCGGCCGCGTGCGCCAGCCACATCGGGTCGATGTAGTCCGGCCCCTTCTTGAACGGCTGCACCCGCACGCCGGCGGCGGCGAAGGCGGCGCACAGGCCCAGCGTGACCGTCGTCTTGCCCGACGACTTGTGGGGGGCGGAGACCAGCAGGCGGTCCATCAGGCGCCCTGCCCCTTGGCCGCCAGCTCGTCGCGCGGCAGCATGTCGAACAGCCGCGTCCCGACCAGGGCGATGAGAAAGGCCGCGCCCAGCCCGCCGACACCCAGCAGCAGTTCGGGCAGGCTCGGGAAGTACGAGGCCACCGCGCCGTCGCCGAAGCTGCTGCGCACCGCGTGGCCGGGGAAGATCTCCAGCGGGAAGGCCTGGCCGCCGACGATGAACACGTACAGCCAGGCGAAGGCGCCCAGGATCACCAGCAGCGCCGCGGCCAGCAGGCTGCGCTCACCGGCCAGCCGCGGCAGGAACACCAGCAGCAGCGGCAGCAGCGAGCCGGCCAGCACGTAGCCGGCCCAGAACAGCAGCGCATAGCGGCCGCCGCCGCCCTGCCCGAACAGGATGAAGGCCTCGAAGGCGCCGCGCCGCGCCTCATACAGCGCCGTCATGTGCTGCACGGCCACCAGGTAGAGCGAGGCGGCGACGAAGATGCCCAGCAGGCGCGCGAGCCGCTGGCGCACCGCATCCGGCATCCGGCGCCCCGCGCCGTGCAACAGTGCCGCCTGCGCCAGCAGGAACAGCGCCAGCCCCCAGGCCAGCGACAGCAGGATGAACAGCGGCGCCAGCAGCGCCGACTGGTAGGCCTGGCGCGCCACCAGGAAGCCGAAGATCGAGCCGGTGCCGGTGGTCAGCACGAAGCGCCAGACCAGGGCGGCGATGCCGGCGGCGCGGGTCCAGCGCGCCAGCGCCGGTTCGAACAGCGTCCACAGGTAGACCAGCACGATGGCCGCCATGCCGGAATACAGCACCACGTTCCAGGCGAACACCGAGCGCAGGTTGTAGTGGGTCATCGCCACCACGATCCGGTCCGGCCGGCCCAGGTCCAGCATCAGCACCATCAGGCCGCCGGCCAGCAGCGCCAGGCACAGCAGCCCCGACAGCCGGGCCCGCGGCTTGTAGGCCGCCTGGCCGAACACCGAGCCGACCGAGGCCACGTTCAGCACGCCGGAGGCGGCGACGATCATGAAGATCGCGAACACGTGCGGCAGCCCCCACACCACCTCGTTGCCCATGCCGGTGATGACGTGGCCGTGCAGCTCCATCGTGTGGGCCGCGGCCAGGCCGGCGCCGGCGACGATGGCGCCGAGGCCGGCCAGCAGCCAGAAGTTGCGGGTGGAAGCTGGCGTTTGCATGGCTAGAGGCCCAGGTAGCGCACGCCGGTGTCGAGCTTCAGGTCGGCCCGCAACTGGGTGGCGCTGACTTCGCGCACGCGGCGCGCGATCTCGCTGTCCGGGTCGTTCAGGTCGCCGAACAGGATGGCGTTGTGGCCGGCCCTGGCGCAGGCCTCGGCGCAGGCCGTGATTGTCTGGCCGCGGTCGAGCCGGTGCACGCACAGGGTGCAGCCTTCCACGCAGCCCTTGCCGCGCGGCACCTCCGGCTTCTGGTCGGCCAGCTCCTCGTGCACGAAGGAGCGCGCCTTGTACGGGCAGGCCATCACGCAGTAGCGGCAGCCGATGCAGGCGTGGCGGTCCACCAGCACGATGCCGTCGGCGCGCTTGAACGAGGCGCCGGTGGGGCAGACGTCGACGCAGGGCGGCTCGGCGCAGTGCTGGCACATCACCGGCGCCGACGCCGTGCGGCCGGTGCGCACTTCCTTGATCTCGATCTTGCGGATCCACTGGGGGTCGGTGCGCCGGCTGGGCGCGGCCACGCCGTTCTCGGTCCGGCAGGCGGTGACGCAGTCGTCGCAGCCGGGCGCGCAGCGGTTGGTGTCGATCAGCATGCCCCAGCGCACAGCGGGGCTGGCGCCGGCCGCCGGGCTTGCGGCCGGCGCGGCCTGGGCGATCTCCATCAGCCGGATGCCCGGCGCCAGCAGCACCCCGGCCATGCCGGCCGCGGCCACGCCCAGCCAGCCGCGCCGGCTCAGGCCGGCCTGGCCGTCATCGGCAGCGCTGCGCGGCTCGGCGTTCATCTGGATTCCCCCGGCCGGCCCTGCGCGCGCACCTGCGCCGCCAGCTGCAGCGCCCCGGCGGCGGCGGGGCCGGCGGGCACCAGCGGATGGAACGCGGTGCGCCCCGGCGCCGGCGTCGACGCGTGGCATTCGAAGCAGTCGATCTTGACGGCGGCGTAGCTGTGGCAGCTGACGCAGAAGTTGGTCTCGGCCTTGGCCACGCTGCCGGTCTGGACGCTGGCATGGCAGCCGATGCAGGCGTTGAGGCTGAACTGGCCGCCGCGCACGCCGGCGCGGACGGTGTCGTCGCGCTGGTGCCGGAGCAGGTCCATGTGGTTGCGCCGCATGAACGCCGGGTCCGCCACGCACTGGCCGCCCCTGGCCGCCGGCTCGATCACCGGACGCGGCGTGCGCGTGGCCACCTCGCCGCCGGCCAGGGTGGCCGCCAGCGCCAGCAGGACCGCCGCCACGGCGCGCATCGCCTATTCCCCCAGCCCCATCTGGATGTAGCCCGTGGGGCAGACATCCTTGCAGATGTGGCAGCCGATGCACTTGCTGTAGTCGGTGTCCACGTAGCGGCCGGTGGTCGACTTCGACTTGGGCACCTTGAACACCGCCGTCTGCGGGCAGTAGACGACGCAGTTGTCGCACTCGAAGCACTGGCCGCAACTCATGCAGCGCTTGGCCTCGGCCTGCGCCTGCGACTCCAGCAGCGGCAGCATGCGCTCCTCGAAGTTGTCCAGCGCCTGCTCCTTGCTCAGGGTCATGACCCGGCGCGTGTTGCGCGGCGTGTACTGGAAGTGGCCCAGGAACAGCTCGGTCGACGGGATGACGTAGCGGTCCGAGCGGTTCTCGTAGTTGTGGATGGCGCCCGGGCTCTGGTCGGTGCCGCGCAGCGGCGCCTCGACCTTGCCGCTGGGCAAGCCCTTTTCCGCCATCTTGCGCATCAGGTCGAAGGCGTGCACGTCGATCTTCGGCCGCTTGTCCAGCGGCTCGCTGCGCAGGTGGCGGTCGATGCCGTCGGCGGCGATGGCGCCATGGCCGATGGCGGTGGTCAGCAGGTGCGGGCGCACCACGTCGCCGCCCACGAACAGGCCCGGCTGGCCCTGCACCTGGTAGTTGCGGTCGGCGTTGATGCCGCCCTTGCCGTTGTCCAGGCTCTCCAGGCCGGAGAAGTCCACCGCCTGGCCGATGGCCGAGACGATCAGGTCGGCCTCGATGTCTTCCTCGGTGCCTTCGATCGGCTTGACCTCCAGCCGGCCGGCCACCAGCTTGGCCTCGCAGCGCGCCACCCGCAGCGCCGTGGCGCGGCCGTTGCCGTCGCGCAGCACCGCCACCGGCACCAGCCCGCCGCGGATCGCGATGCCCTCGGCCTGCGCCTGCTCGATCTCGTGCTTGTTGGCCTGCATCTTGTCGATGGCGAACACCGAGGTCAGCGTCACCTCCGCGCCCTGGCGGGCCGAGATGGAGGCCGCGTCGTGCGCCGCGTGGCCGGCGATCACCCGCTCGGGCAGGTCGCTCTCGTGCACGTGCTCGATGTGGCCGAGCCGGCGCGCGACGGTGGCGACGTCGATCGAGGTGTCGCCGCCGCCCACCACCACCACCCGCTTGCCGACGTGGCGCATGCGGCCGTCGTTGAAGGCCTTGAGGAAGGCCGTGGCCGTCACGCAGTTGGCGGCCTCGGCGCCCTCCACCGGCAGCGGCCGCCCGGCCTGCGCGCCCAGCCCCAGGAACAGCGCGTCGAACTCGCTGCGCAACTGCTCCAGCGTGACGTCCGTGCCGATGCGGCAGTTCATGTGCTTCTCGACCCCCAGGTCGAGGATGCGCTGGATCTCGGCATCGAGCACGGCGCGCGGCGTGCGGAAGCCCGGAATGCCGTAGCGCATCATCCCGCCCAGCTCGGCGCGCTCGTCGAAGATGGTGACCCAGTGGCCCTTGCGCGCCAGCTGGTAGGCCGCCGACAGGCCGGCCGGGCCGCCGCCGATCACCGCCACCTTCTTGCCGGTGCGCTCGGCCGGCGCCGCGAATCCCAGCTTGTGCTCGATCGCCCACTCGCCCAGGAAGTGCTCGACCGAGTTGATGCCGACGAAATCCTCGACCTCGTTGCGGTTGCAGCCCGACTCGCAGGGCGCGGGGCAGACCCGGCCCATCACCGCCGGCAGCGGATTGGCATCGGTCAGCCGGCGCCAGGCGTATTCCTGCCAGGCCATGCCGGCCGGCGGCTTCTCGATGCCGCGCACGATGTTCAGGTAGCCGCGGATGTCCTCGCCCGAGGGGCAGCTGCCCTGGCACGGCGGCGTGCTCTGCACGTAGGTCGGGCACTTGTGCGAGTGGTCGGCGTCGAAAATTTCCTGCTGCCAGGCCAGCGGCTTGCTGTCCCCGTCCTTGAAGCGGCGGAAGGTCAGCGGCTTGGCCGGCACGGAGGGATTGGCAAGTGACATCGGGGGTCTCCTGGAAACGGTTGTCAGTGCGGCTCGCCGAGGCGGATCGAGCGGCTCACCAGCTGGTGCACGCCGCCGACCATGCTCATGTCGAAGCCGTAGTACGGCAGCACCTTGCTGAACTGGGCCTTGCAGATGGCGCAGATGGTGGCCATGAAGTTCACGCCGTTGGCGTCGACCACGTGCTTGAGCGCTTCCATCCGCGGCAGCGCTCCCTTGACCCGCAGTTCCAGCAGGTCGTCGGTCAGCAGGCCGCCGCCGCCGCCGCAGCAGAAGGTGGAGGCGTGGATGGTTTCCGGCGCCATGTCGTGGAAGTTGTTGGCGACCGCCTTGATGATCTCGCGCGGGATCACGAACTGGCCGCCCGGCATGTCGCCCATCCGCGAGCCGCGCGCGACGTTGCACGAGTCGTGGAAGGTGATGATGCGGTCGTCGTTCTTGTCCTTGTCGAACTTCAGCGCGCCGCGCCGGATCAGGTCGTAGGTCATCTCGCAGATGTGCTGCGGCACCGGATAGCGCTGGTCCAGCCAGTCGAAGGGGCCCATCAGCGTGTTCCAGAAGCTGTAGGCGACGCGCCAGGCGTGGCCGCATTCGCCGACCACGATCCGCCGCACGCCCAGTTCCTGCGCCGCCTCCTTCACCCGCAGCGAGATGGTGCGCATCTGCTCGTAGTTGCCGATGAACAGGCCGAAGTTGCCCGCCTCGCTGGCCTTGGAGCTGAGCGTCCAGCGGATGCCGGCGGCGTGGAACACCTTGGCGTAGCCGATCAGGCTTTCCACGTGCGGCTCGGAGAAGAAGTCGGCCGAGGGCGTGACCAGCAGCACCTCGGCGCCCGCCTCGTCCAGCGGGAAGCGCACGTCCAGGCCGGTCTCTTCCTTGGTGTCCTCCTCCAGCCCGGCCAGCGTGTCGGCCAGCGCCGGCTCGGGGATGCCCAGGTTGTTGCCGATGCGGTGCACCTTGCCGATGATCTCGTTGGCGTACTTCTGGCCCAGGCCGACCGAGTCCATGATCTCGCGCGCCGCCATGGTGACTTCCGCCGTGTCGATGCCGTAGGGGCAGAACACCGAGCAGCGCCGGCATTCCGAGCACTGGTTGTAGTAGCTCCACCACTGGTCAAGCACGTCCCTGGTCATGTCGACGGCGCCCACCAGCCTGGGGAAATACTTGCCGGCGAAGGTGAAGTAGCGGCGGTAGACCGCGCGCATCAGGTCCTGCCGGGCCACCGGCATGTTCTTCGGATCGCCCGTGCCCAGGAAGTAGTGGCACTTGTCGGAGCAGGCGCCGCAATGGACGCAGGTGTCCATGTAGACCCGCAGCGAGCGGTACTTGCCCAGCAGCTCGCCCATCTTGGCGATCGCGCGCTGCTCCCAGCCGGCTTCCAGCTCCTTGGGGAACCCGATCGCGCCCTGGATCGCGGGGGAGGCCACGAACGGCTTGCTGTGCGCCATGGCGCCGACCGCCACCAGCGGGATCACCGGGTAGGGCTTGAGCTTGGGCGTCTCGAAGGCGGCGGTGGCCAAGTTGCGGCTCCTGTCAGTTGCGGCCCGGCCCGGCCGCCCAGGGCGTCAGGTGCCGCTGTTCGCGCGGGTTGTCGGCCTGGTTGCGGGTCGGGCTGAAGAACAGGCCGGGCGCGTGCAGCAGCTTGCTGATCGGGAAGATTGCCATCAGCAGCGCCACCAGCGCCAGGTGCAGCAGCAGCAGCGGGTCGGCCGGCAGCGGCTGCAGGTCCAGCCGCAGCAGGCCCAGCGTGAAGGCCTTCAGCGCCACGATGTCGGTGTGGCGGACGAAGCGCATCGCCAGCCCGCTCAGGCCGATCGCCAGCAGCAGCACCAGGTGCAGGTGGTCCGACGGCGTGGAGATGTAGCGCACCCGGTCCACCAGCCAGCGCCGGGCCCACAGGCCGGCCAGGCCCGCGACCATGGCGATGCCGGCGTAGGCGCCGACGGCCTGCACCAGCACCACCGGTTGCCAGACCGGCTGCTGGAAGTAGCGCAGGTGGCGCAGCAGCACCAGCAGCAGCGCGGCATGGAAGGTCCAGCCGAAGATCCAGGTCCACTTGCTGGAGCGGAACAGGCTTTCGAAGAACACCACCTCGCGCGCCAGCAGCAGCGCCACGCCGCGCTGCGTGGTCGGCGCCGGCGTGGTGGGGATCTTCAGCGGCGCCGGCGTGCGCAGGTACAGGCGCACGCGCAGCGCGACGCCGACCACCAGCGCGGCCGCCGCGGCGTACAGCAGGACCGCGTAGGCGACAGCCAGTGCCGGCATGGGTCGGGCCTCGGAACTCGGCGCGCGCGCGTCAGACGCAGCCGGTCGGCTTGGGCAGGCCGGCGATCTTGCAGGCCTGCTTGGCCGGGCCGTAGGGGAACAGCTCGTACAGGTACTTGCTGTTGCCCTTGTCCGGGCCGAGCTGCTTGCCGATCGCCTTGGTCAGCACGCGCACGGCCGGCGCGATCTGGTACTCGTTGTAGTAGTCGCGCAGGAAGTTCACGACCTCCCAGTGGCTGGGGCTCATCGCCACGTTCTCGAGCTGCGCGATCGCATCGGCGACCGCCTCGTTCCATTCCGACAGGTTGACGAGGTAGCCCTCCTCGTCGGTCTCGTAGCTGGTGCCGTTGATTTCGATTGCCATAGAAGTTCTCCAGTGATTCGGTTCAAAGCCAGGTCTGGCAATTGGGGTGGGAGGCGACCAGGTCGACGAAGCCGCCGTAGTCGACCGTTTCGATGCCGGGGAGGCAGCGCCGGGCCATCCCGCGCGCCTCCAGGTCCGGCAGCAGCGCGTAGACCTTCAGCCGGCCGAGCGCCTGCTGCAGTCCGCAGTCCGCCGCGGCTGCGACTGCGGTCGCGGCGTAGACCGCGTCCTCGATCAGCAGGACTGAGTGGCCATCGCGGGCGGTGCGCAGGCAGCTTTGCAGCGCGCTGGTCGCGGCCGGGGATTTGTTGACGATGTGCAGCATGGCGGCCTCAGAAGGAAAGGACCACGTCCTGGCTGGCCATCAGCTCGCCCAGCTCGGCGCGCGACAGCACGGTCACCGGAACCATCAGGTCGTCCTCGCCCAGGCCGCGGGCCTGCATCGACTCGCTCTCGACGTACAGCTTGTTGATGTCGTAGTCGTCCAGCGCCCGGTAGGTCGGCGAGAAATTCTTGATGCCGGTGGCCTTGCTGTCCTGGCCCTTAGCCAGCTGGTAGACGCCGTCGTCCAGGAACACCAGGCTGCAGTCCTGGTCGAAGGTGGCCGCGATCAGCACCACCTCCAGGCTTTCCAGCGCGTAGATGGTTCCGTACGGCGCCTTGCGGTTGACGAACATGAATCGTTTCATCGGGCCTCCCGCCGGGCCGCCCCAAGGCAGGCACGCGCCCCCTCGGGGGGCAGAGAACGAAGTGAACGTGGGGGCCTCATTTCAGTCTCCGAAGGTGACGAGGCGGTCGGTCTTGAGGCCGGCGTCCACCAGCTGGCCCAGGCCCGAGATGCGAAAGCCCGGCGCCAGCACCTCGTCCTTGATGCCGCGCCGCAGCGCCGCCGCGACGCAGACCACCAGGTCCACCTTGTGCTGCGCCGCCAGCGCCGACCAGCGGTTGACGATGTGGCGGTCGTCCTGCGGCGGCTCCGTCAGCCGGCTCGCGTTGTAGACGCCGTCGTGATAGAAGAACACGCGCCAGACCTCGTGGCCCCGGGCGATCGCCGCGGTGGCGAACTGCCAGGCCGTGTCCGCGGCCTGGTGGGTGTACGGTCCTTCGCTGACCATCAATGCGAACTTCATGGCTAGAAGCGGATGTGCGCCGAAGCGTTCAAGTTGGCGCGCGAGCCGCGCCAGTCGTCGATCAGGTACTTGGTGAAGGGCAGGTCGCACTTCTCGAAGAAGCGCGGCCAGCCGATGCGCTCAACCCAGTCGGCCACCCGCTCCCACGGGCGGGCGTCTTCCTTGTAGGTGTAGAGGATCTTCTTGACGATCTCCGACACCTCGGGCCAGCGCGGCGGGTTGTTCGGCAGGCCCGACGCCACCATCTTCATGAAGGTCGGCTTGCCGCGCGCATTGGAGTTCTTGCCGCCGACCCAGATGGCCAGCTTGGTGTGCTCCGGGTCGTTGATCTGCATCGGCGGGCACGGCGGGTAGCAGGCGCCGCAGCACATGCATTTCTTCTCGTCGATCTCCAGCGAGGGCTTGCCGTTGACCAGCGCCGGCCGGATCGCCGCCACCGGGCAGCGGGCCACCACGGCCGGGCGCTCGCAGACGTTGGCCACCAGGTCGTGGTTGATCTTGGGCGGCTTGGTGTGCTGTACGATGATCGCGATGTCGGCCTGGCCGCCGCAGTTGATCTCGCAGCAGGAGGTGGACAGGTGGACCCGGTTGGGCATGTCCTCGCGGATGAACTCGCTGTACAGGTCGTCCATCAGCGCCTTCACCGCGCCCGAGGCGTCGGTGCCCGGGATGTCGCAGTGCAGCCAGCCCTGGGTGTGGGCGATCATCGAGACCGAGTTGCCGGTGCCGCCGACCGGGAAGCCGCTGCTGCTGAGCGCCTCCACCAGCGGCGCGACCTTGGCCGGGTCGCTGACCATGTATTCGATGTTGGAGCGGATGGTGAAGCGCACGTGGCCGTCGGCGTAGGTGTCGGCGATGTCGCACAGCTTGCGGATGGTGTAGACGTCCATCTGGCGCTGGGTGCCGGCCCGCACCGTCCACACCTCGTCGCCGCTGTGCGAGACGTGGTGCAGCACGCCGGGCCGCGGCCGGTCGTGGTAGCGCCAGTTGCCGTAGTTCTTCAGCAGCGCCGGGTGCATGTACTGCCGGTTGTCCGGGCAGCCGCTTTCGATCGGGGTGCGATGCGCTTGCGCCATGTCAGGCCGCCTTCCTTGCGTTGATGCGGGCCACTTCGTCGTCCCAGCCGTCGGTGCGGACATAGGGATTGGTGCGCGGCGCCGAGACCATGTGGGGGTCGACGTCGATGCCGACGCCTTCCAGGAAATTGACCAGCCCGATGCGCTCGATCATCTCGCCGGTGCGCTCGTGCTCCAGCGCGTTCTCGGCGAAGAAGTCGATCACCCGCTGGCCCAGGTCGACCAGCGCGGCGTAGTCCTCTTCGGTCTTGAGCGGCAGGAAGGGAACGACCACGGTCCCCATCAGGTCGCCGATCTTGAGCGTGCGCTTGCCGCCGATCAGGATGGTGGCGCCGGTGTCGGTGCCGCGCGCCAGCGCGCCGGTCATGACGTTGATGCAGTGCATGCAGCGCACGCAGTCGCCGTTGTCGATCTCCAGCGCGTGCGTGTCGTTGACGGCGACGCTGGTGATCTTCGGGCCCTGGCGGACGTCCTTGATCTCCTTGAGCATGATCGCCTTGGTCGGGCAGCGCGTGACGACGTCGTTGACCAGTTCGTTCATGCCGTGCTTGTCGAACCACTTGCGCGCCAGCGCCTCGTCGGTGCGCATGTTGTCGCGCCAGGTGCCGATGACGGCCATGTCGGCGCGCTGGATCGAGTTCATGCAGTCGTTGGGGCAGCCCGAGAACTTGAACTTGAACTTGTAGGGCAGCGCCGGCCGGTGGATGTCGTCGACGAAGGTGTTGATCACGGTGCGGTGGGCCTTGGCCTCGTCGTAGCAGCTCTGCTCGCAGCGCGCGGCGCCGACGCAGCTCATGGACGTGCGCACCGCCGGCCCGGCGCCGCCCAGGTCGAAGCCCAGTTCGTTCAGCTCGTCGAAGGCGTCCTGCACCTTGTCGCTCTTGGCGCCCTGGAACATGATGTCGCCCGACTGGCCGTGGAAGGCGATCAGGCCGGAGCCGTGGCGCTCCCAGATGTCGCACATCTTGCGCAGCACGTCGCTGGTGTAGTGCATGCCCGGCGGCGGCTGCACCCGCAGCGTGTGGAACTCCGCCGCGTCCGGGAACACCGGCTTCTCGTGTTCGTCCTTGAGCTCGGTGAAGCGCGGGATCACGCCGCCGCCGTAGCCGAACACGCCGACCGTGCCGCCCTTCCAGTAGCCCTTCTTGGTGCGGTACGAGGTCTCGAGCTGGCCCATCAGGTCGACCATGTAGTCCTTGTCCTGGGCCAGCCGTTTCAGGCCGGTCACAAAACTGGGCCACGGTCCGCTCTCGAGTTCGTCGAGCATCGGGGTCTCGTGCATCTTCTTGGCCATCTGTGGTCTCCTTGGTGCGCCGTGTCGGAAGGCAAGCGTCGCTGTGGGGTCGGATATTGGCCGCGCTGCAGCCGGCCGGCTATCACCCTCGTTGAGTACTCACGATAGGACGCAAGGGGAAGTACGGCACTACCCGGATGGCGTATCCGCGGCTCCTCCCTCCCGGGGATGGACGGGCCGCGCCGGCTCGCGCTCAATGCGGCTTCGGAACCGCCCTCATGTCCAGCCTCCTTTCCCTCGCCAAGCTGCGCGTGCCCCTGGGCGGCCAGGAGGTGGAACTGCAGCAGATCGATTTCCCGGGCGGCGGCATGAGCCTGCTGCGCACGCGCATCCGCGAGCGCAGCCGCTTCACCGTGTTCGACATCGATCCCCTGACCGCTCGCCAGTGGGGCGAGGCGCTGCTGCAGTGGGCCGACTCCCAGCCGCAGGAATGACGGCGATGGCAGGTGAGCAGCGGGCCGGCATGGTCGACGTCACGTTCACGCTGGCGGGCGGCACCCTGCCGCGCGAGCACCGCAATGCGCTGGCCGCGGCGCTGGCGGCGCGGCTGCCCTGGCTGCAGGACGAAGAGCGCGCGGGCATCCACCGGCTCAACCTGGTCGCCGGCAACGGCGACACGGACATCGTGTCGCCGCGCACCCGGCTGGGGCTGCGCCTGCCGCGCGAACGCGCGGAGGCGGCCAGCATGCTCGCGGGCACCGACCTGGACGTCGGCGGCCACCGGCTGCACCTGGGGCCGGCGCGCCGGCGCGAGCTGCTGCCGCACGGCACCTTGTACGCGCACCTGGTCGCGACCGGGGCGGCCGACGAGGCGG
Organism: Caenimonas terrae; assembly: GCF_042655405.1. Taxonomy (NCBI): domain Bacteria; kingdom Pseudomonadati; phylum Pseudomonadota; class Betaproteobacteria; order Burkholderiales; family Comamonadaceae; genus Caenimonas; species Caenimonas terrae. The sequence continues at coordinate 217,548 of NZ_JBHSMF010000002.1, forward strand.
CATTCCTGCAGCAGGTGGGGGCCGAACTGGCGGCGCTCGAGGTGCGCTGCCGGCCGATCTGCGGCCGCTGGCGGCCGGCCCAGGCGCCGGTCGTGACCGGCTGCAGCCTGATGCTCGACGGCCTGAGCCCCGAGCACGCGCTGCGGGTGATGGAACGCGGACTGGGCGGGCACCGCCGGCTCGGTTGCGGCCTGTTCGTGCCGCACCGCTCGGCCGCCCCGGTGGGCGGCGCCTGAAGCCCGCGACCGAGCAGACACATCGAAGGAGACTGGACCCATGGCCTACCTGATCGACGGCGACAGCGTCGAGACCGATGAACAGGGCTTCCTGCTGGAGCCGGATTACCGCGACGGCGCGGTGACGGCGATCGCCGCCGCCGAAGGCATCGCGCTGACCGACGCGCACTGGACGGTGGTGCGCTACCTGCGCGACCAGTACCGCGAGCACGGCCACACGCCGAACTTCCGCACCATGCTCAAGGAACTGTCGCAGCTGCTTCCGGGCTGCGACAGCAAGTCGCTGTACGACCTGTACCCGGCCGGCCCCGCCAAGCAGGGGGCCAAGGTCGCCGGCCTGCCGCAGCCGCTGGGCAAGGGCGGCTACTGAAGGCGCGGCGATGGCAGTGCGCAGTCCGCCCACCCCCCGGATCAAGAGCCACTGGTTCAAGCCCGGCCAGGGCCAGAGCGCGCAGCAGCAGGCCAGCGCCGCCGCCTTCACGGCCTGGCGGCTGGCGCGCCACATGCTGGACCGGATGCGGCATGCCGGCTTCGACATCGACATCGGGCCGCCCTACTTCGCCTTCCTGCGCGAGGTGCTGGGCTTCCTGGTGGTGCTGGCCGACCGCATCGCCCATGCGCGCCTCGCGCCGGCGCAACGCGAGGCCTTCACCGTGGCCATGGCGCGGCACCTGGCGCGCATCCTGCAAGACAGCGAGGACGACCTGCTGGGCCTGCCGCCCGCCGGCCAGCCGTCGCACGCCGACAGCTTCATCGACCTGGTCAACGAGCTGAGCGCGCATTACGCCGACTTCGGGCCCGACCCCACGGTTGCGGCCGACGACGCCGGCTTCCATCCCGGCTTCGCCTTCGTGCGCTACCTGGGCTGCCGGCTGGAACCGGTGCTGCCGGCCAAGGACCACCGCTGGGTGCTGGAGCAGGTGATGGCGGCCGAGGCGCCGGACGCCGTCACGCTGATGCAGCGGGCGCTGCGCGACCTGTTCGACCCGGCGCCCCGCACGGCGCGCCGCGCCGGCGTGAGCGGAGACTGAGATGGCGGACGTGGCCAACCCGTTCGACCCGGACCAGCAAGCGGCCTACCGGCACTGGCGCGCCTGGAAGCTCGCGCGGCTGGCCGCGCCCGAGCCCGCGCCATCGGTGGTGGAACTGCAGGACCCGCGCGCGCTGGCGCCGGCCGAGCGCGCGGCGCTGCTGGCGCGCATCGCCCGCGACGGCGTCGCCGTCTACCGCTCGCCGGTGCTGCCGGAAGATCCGGCGCTGCCCAAGCTGCTGGGCGCGCAGCTCGGGCTGCGCCGGCTGGACGCCAACTGGCTGGCCGAGGAGGACGGGATTTCGCGGATCGCGGTGTCGTCGGCGCAAGACGGCGCCGGCGGCTTCATCCCCTACACCGACCGCGCGATCGGCTGGCACACCGACGGCTACTACCACCCGCAGCAGCGGCGCATCCGCGGCATGGTGCTGCATTGCGTGCGCCCGGCCCGGGCCGGCGGCGAGAACGCGCTGCTCGATCCGGAGCTGGCCTACATCGCGCTGCGCGACGAATCGCCCGCCCATGTGAAGGCCTTGATGCGGCCCGATGCGATGACCATCCCGGCGCGTGACGACGCCGGCGGCGTGGCCCGGCCGGCGCAGGCCGGGCCGGTGTTCTCGCTCGACGAGGACGGCTGCCTGCACCTGCGCTACACCGCCCGCACCCGTTCGATCGAATGGCGGGACGATCCGCAGACCGGGGCCGCGGTGCAGGCGCTGCGCCGGCTGCTGGAGCGCTCGCCGTGGATCCGGCGCGTGCGGCTGCAGGCCGGCATGGGCATGATCGGCCACAACGTGCTGCACGACCGCAGCGCGTTCGAGGACGATCCGGCGCGCCCGCGGCTGCTGCTGCGCGCGCGCTTCCGGGACCGGGTGGAGCTGCCGGCGGAGGCTGCGTGGCGCAATGGGTGACGATCTGGCGGGCGGCGCAGCTGGTCGGCGTGCCGCGTTCGCAGCTGCAGCAGCGGGTGCGGGCCGGCGAGATCGGGCTGAGCGACGGGCTGGTCGCCACCCAGGACCTGCTGGCGCTCTATCCGCAGGCGCAGTTCGAGTCCGCCGGCATGGCCGACCGGGTCGGCCAGATCCGCGACGAGGCCTTCGGGCGGCGGGTGCGCGAACGGCTGCTGCCCAGCCAGGAGGTGCTGGCGCAGCGGCTGTTCCACCAGAGCCAGGAGCTGGCCGACGTGCAGCGCCACCTGCAGCACTACCACGCGCTGGTGATCGACTTGCGCACCCGGCTGCGGGCGCTGCTCGAGGAGGCGCCCGGTGACGCGCGCCTGCAGGACCTGGAGCGGCAGCTTGGCAGCGGGCTGGCGCGGGTGCTGGCCACCGCGCCGGTGGACGTGCTCGACGTGATGGACGACATGCTCAAGGTGGTGTCCGCCGAAGTGACGCTCCGGCCGAGCGGCCACCGCTTCACCGTGGAGGGACGCGACACGCTGCTGCAGGCCGGCTTGCGCGCCGGCCTGCACCTCAATTACGGCTGCGGCAACGGCAGCTGCGGCATGTGCAAGGTGCGCGTGATCTCGGGCGAGGTGCTGCGCACCCAGCACGCCGACTACCCGCTGTCGGAGGCGGAGAAGGCGCAGGGCTATGTGCTGGCCTGCGCCCACACGCCGGCCAGCAGCGAGCTCACGCTGGAGACGCTGGAGGCCGGCGGGCCGGCCGACATCCCGCAGCAGGAGCTGGTGGCGACGGTGCGCGCGCTGCAGCTGCTGGCACCTGACACGATGCAGCTGCACCTGCAGACGCCGCGCAGCCAGCGGCTGCGCTTCCTGGCCGGCCAGTCGGTCACGCTCGGCCTGGCCGCGGCGGAGGGCTGCCGGGCCGAGCATCCGATCGCCAGCTGCCCGTGCGACGACCGCAACCTGCATTTCCTCATCCCGCGCAACGCCGACGATCCGGTCGCCACCCGCCTGTTCGGCGGCGCGGTCCAGCGCGGCGATCCGGTCACGCTGTGGGGACCGGTGGGCGAGTTCAGCCTGGCCGACGGCGCGCTGCCGCTGGTGTTCGTGGCCTGCGACACCGGCTTCGCCCCGGTCAAGAGCCTGATCGAGCACGCGCTGTCGCTGGACGCGGCGCCGTCGATCACGCTGTTCTGGCTGGCCACCCGGCCGGACGGCCATTTCCTGGCCAACCAGTGCCGCGCGTGGTCGGCGGCGCTGGACCAGTTCGAGTCGACGCTGGTGACGCATGCCGACGCCGCGGAAGGCGCCGCGCAGATCGCCCGCTCCCTGCGCGCCGACCTGTTCCACATCGACTGCGCCTTCTACCTCGCCGGGCCCGGCCGCTTCGTCGACACGCTGGCCACCGAGCTGCATGCGGCCGGCGTGCCGGCCGCCCAGATCCACACCGAGGTGACGCCATGAGCTGCAGTTGTTCGGCCCCCGCGCCCGCCCCTTCCGACGCCGGCTGCAGCGGCGGCGAATCCTTCGTGCTGCGCGTGCTCGGCGACGCCATGGCGCCGGAATTCGCCGACGGCAACATCATCGTCATCGAACCCGACGGCGCGTTGCGCGACGGCAGCTACGTGCTGGCCATGCACGAGGGCGAGTGGACCTTCCGCCAGCTGCTGCGGCGCGGCGAAGGCTGGCTGCTGCACGCGCTCAATCCGGCACGGACGGACCTGCCCGACCTGCCGCTGCCCGACCTGTCCGCCGTCCACGGCGTGATCATCCAGCAAGCCGTCCCCGGACGGCGGCGACTCACCAGGAGCTATCTCTGACATGCCCTACTACGTCTTCGGCGTGAAGCCGTTCGCCCAGCTCGAGCAGCTGGGCCAGTGCGCCACCTTTCCCGAGGCCTCGGTCCAGGCGCGGGCCCTGCGCGCCGCGGAGCCGCCGGCCGGCCGGCGCATCAAGATCATCTTCGCCGACGATCCGCTGGCCGCCGAGGACCTGCTGCTGCAGGTGCGGCCGGCGCCGCCGGACGGCGACGACTGAGCCTAGATGAACAGGCAGACGTCGGTGTCGCCCGCGAAGCGCAGGAAGGTCGCGGCGCCGCCGTACTCGATGTTGTCGATGAACTGGTCCTTGGAGAACTCGAACAGGTCCACCGTCATCTGGCAGGCGATGAAGCCGACGTCGGCTTCCAGGCAGGCCGAGCGCAGTTCCTCCAGCGAGGCCACGCCCTTCTTCTTGATCTTGGCCTTCATCATGGAGGTGGCCATGGCTTCCATGCCGGGCAGCATCGATACCACCACCGGCATCGGCATCGGCATCGGCATGGCCGGATTGGCCAGCGGGCTGATGGCGATGTCGCCGAGGTCCTTGCGCAGCAGCTGCAGGCCGTAGAAGGTGAAGAAGATCTTCACGTCCCAGCCCATCGAGGCCGCGGTCGAGGCCAGGATCAGGGGCGGGTACGCCATGTCGAGCGTGCCCTTGGTGGCGATCAGCGCCATTTTTTTTGCCATGAATGACTCCCGGGGGCGCGGCGCTCAGGCCTTGCGCAGGAAGAAGACGAAGCGGCTGGCCTCGGTGGTGGACGCCAGCAGCGTGTTGCCGGTTTCCTCGGCGAAGGCCGCCATGTCGCAGACCGAGCCGGGGTCGGTGGCCACCACGCGCAGCACCTGGCCGGTGGCCATGTCGCGCAGCGACTTCTTGGTCCGCACGATCGGCATCGGGCAGCTCAGGCCCGAGGCGTCGAATTCCTTGTCGAAATGCATCGATGTCTCCCGCGCGGGCATGCGCCGCCGATACCGCTATTAGCGGAGATGGCGGGGACAGCGTCTATTACCGGGATGGGTAAGCCCGCATAGCCCATGCGGGTAGGGGTTGCGCGGCGGCGGCTAGACGTTGAACAGGAAGTTCATGACGTCGCCGTCCTTGACGACGTATTCCTTGCCTTCGCTGCGCATCTTGCCCGCGTCCTTGGCGCCCTGCTCGCCCTTGAAGGCGATGAAGTCGTCGAAGGCGATGGTCTGGGCGCGGATGTAGCCGCGTTCGAAGTCGGTGTGGATCACGCCGGCGGCCTGCGGCCCGGTCGCGCCCACCGCCACGGTCCAGGCCCGCACTTCCTTCACGCCGGCGGTGAAGTAGGTCTGCAGCCCCAGCAGCTTGAAGGCGGCACGGATCAGGCGGTTCAGGCCCGGCTCGTCCTGGCCGATCTCGGACAGGAACATCTTCTTGTCCTCGTCGCTCATGTCGGCCATCTCGGCTTCCATCTTGGCGCAGATCGCGACGACGGGGGCGTTCTGCTTGGCGGCATATTCGCGCAGCCGGTCCAGGTAGGGGTTGTTGTCGAACCCGTCCTCCGCCACGTTGGCCACGAACATCGCCGGCTTGGCGGTGATCAGGCACAGCGGCTTGACCAGCGGCTGGTCTTCCCTGCTGAATTCCAGCGCGCGCACCGGGATGCCCTGGTTCAGGGCGGCCTGGCAGCGCTCCAGGATGGCGACGATCTTGGCCGCCTCCTTGTCGCCCGAGCGCGCCGTCTTGTTGTGGCGGTGCAGCGCCTTTTCCACCGTGCCGAGGTCGGCCAGGCACAGCTCGGTCTGGATCACCTCGATGTCGCTCACCGGGTCCACCTTGCCGGCGACGTGGATCACGTTCTCGTCGTCGAAGCAGCGCACCACGTTGACGGTGGCGTCGGTTTCGCGGATATGGGCCAGGAACTGGTTGCCCAGCCCCTCGCCCTTGCTCGCGCCCGCCACCAGGCCGGCGATGTCGACGAATTCGACGATCGCCGGCACCACCCGCTCGGGTTTCACGATCGCCGCCAGCTGGTCCAGCCGCGGATCCGGCAGTTCCACCACGCCCACATTGGGTTCGATGGTGCAGAAGGGATAGTTCTCGGCGGCGATGCCGGCCTTGGTCAACGCATTGAACAAGGTGGACTTCCCGACGTTGGGCAGCCCTACAATGCCGCACTTCAAGCTCATGTCAGTTCCAGAAAATCAAGGCGGAAAGTGTATGCGATGGCTCGCCTCGCATCCGCTGGCGCGCTGCAAAGCCGCTTTTGGCGCGTGGGCCGCCGCGTTCACGCTGCTGCTGTGGTGCGGCGGGCCGGCGGCGCAGGCGCAGATCGCGCTGGCGGCCCGGCATCCGCCGCCGGTCATCCTGGACGACGCACGCAGCCCGCTGCTGGACCCGGCGCCGGCCCTCGAGTGGACCGATCCGCAGGGCCAGGCGACGCTGGCGCAGGTGGTGGCCGGGCAAGGCGGGTTCCAGCCGCGGCAACCGGAGCGCATCCACGTGCTGGGCACCAGCGGCGTGCTCTGGCTGCAGCTGCGGCTGGTGCGGCCGACCTCCTCGCATTCCGAGTGGATGATCGAGCTGCCGCTGCCGCCGCTGGACGCCGTCACGCTGTACCAGCAGGATCCGGCCGGCAGCTGGCACGGCCAGTCGGCCGGCGACCGGATCGCGGTGGCCTCCTGGCCGGAGCGCGGGCGCTACCCGGTGTTCCGGCTCGAGGTGCCCCCGGGCGAGGCGCGCGACGTCTACCTGCGCGTCACGCACAACGCCCGCTCCGACATCCCGCTGCGCATCGCGTCGGCCACCAACTACGGCCAGCGCATGCAGCTGGCCTACCTGGGCCTGGGGCTGGTGTTCGGCGGCCTGGTGCTGGTGATCGCCGCCTGCCTGGCCCAGAGCTGGCTCTACCGCGACCGGGCGTTCCTCGGCTACGCCGCCTACGCCAGCACGATCGCGCTGGCGATGGCCGCCTTCACCGGCGCGGCCGCGCACTTCCTGTGGCCGCATTCGGGCACCGTCGCCGATGCGGCGCAGGGCGGGCTGGGCCTGCTGTCCGCGGCCGCGGCGATCCTGTTCGTGCGCGACCTCAGCGGCATCGCGGCGCGCTCGCCGCGGCTGGCCGCGTTCGCACGCTGGACCGGCTTGCTGGTGCCGCTGCTGCTGGCCGCCTACGTGCTGGTGGACCGGCCGATCGGCACGGTGGTCCTGGGCGGCTACCTGTTCCTGGCCTGCGCGCTCAACCTGGTCATTGCCTGGCGCGCATGGCGGCGCGGCGACAGGCCCAGTTTCTGGGTCCTGCTGGCCTACCTGCCGATGGGCGTGGCGGTGGTGCTGACGCTGGAACGGATCTTCGGCCTGTCGCCGGCCTCGTGGGCCAACCAGTACGGCCTGGTCGCGGCCATGGCGCTGCAGGTGCCGCTGCTGCTGGTGGCGCTCAGCATCCATTCGCGCGAGCGCCACGGCGCCGTCATCCGCGAGCTGGCCCTGTCCAGCCAGGACGCGCTGACCGGCCTGCTGGCGCCTCACCTGTTCCACGACCGGCTGCGCCAGCTGGTGGTGCGGCACCGGCGCCACGGCGAGAACGCCGCGGTGCTGTTCATCGACCTGGCCAACTGCGCGCGGATCAAGCAGCAGCACGGTTCGGCGGTGGCGGAGCAGAGCCTGCTGCGCAGCGTCATCAAGCTGCGCCGCCTGCTGCGCGAGACCGACACCCTGAGCCGCATCGGCGAGGCCCGGTTCGGATTGATCCTGGAGCGCGCCGGCACCCGGGTCACCGTGATGGACCGCGCCGCCCGGGTGGTCGCGGCCGGCAAGATGCCGGCCAAGGGCACCAAGCCGGACGTGCCGCTGCAGTTCCACGTGGCCGCGGCGCTGCTGGACGAAGTGGAGATGGACACGCCGGAGCTGGAAGCGGCGCTGGCCACGCTGCTGGATTCGATTCCCGCCACCACCCGGCGGCCGATCCGCTTCGTCGGCGAAGTCGCCACCGAGCCGCTGCCGCCGCTGGCGCACGGCGAGGACGGCATCCCGCTGTCCGAGGGCCCGGCGTCGGCCTAGAACTGGTAGCTGGCGCTCACCTGCTGGCCGACCTTCAGGGTCTGGTCGACGCCCTGGACGATCACCAGGTTCATGCCGAAGCTGATCGCACCCTTGAGCAGCTCGTTGCTGCGGCAGGTCCGCAGCATCGCCCCGATCGCCGGATCGATCTGCGCCGTCAGCGGGTCGATGTCCGGGATCGGGCAGCGGCCGCAGGGCTTGACCGGCTGCAGCCGCACCGGCTGCTCGGCGGCGATCTCCAGCATCGCCACCCGGTCCTCGTCGTGCGCCTCCAGGCCCGCCAGCACGATGTTGGGGCGGAAGCGCTCCATCGTCACCGGCGCATGGCCCTGTGCCGCCAGTTTCTGGTTCAGCAAGTCCAGCGATCCCTGGCCCGCCACCAGCAGCGGGAAGCCGTCGCTGAACTGGTTCGGCGCCTCCAGCTCGCCGGTCCACTGGCGGCTCGACAGGCGGCGCCGCTCGGGGTCGAAGCGCACCAGCCTGAGCCGTCGTCCCAGGAAGTCGCTGAACCACTGCGCCGCCACCGGGCCCATGTCGTAGGCCCCGACCTCGTCGCCCCAGATGCGCACGCGCGCCGGCTCCTCCACCGCGTCGATCTGCAGGTGCAGCGCCAGCATGCCGGGCGCCCGCAGCACCACTTCATGGACCTTGAGCTGGGGCCGCACCAGCGCCATCCGCGGCAGCTCGCGCTGGGTGACGAATTCGCCGGCCTCGTCCACCACCATCCAGGCGCGGTCCAGGTCAAAGCCGGTCTCGGTCAGCAGGGCCTGGCCCAGCTCGACGCCGGCGCAGGACTTGACCGGATAGACGAACAGCCGTTCGATGCGGGCGGACAGATCGTGAGCACTCAAGGCATTTCTCCGGGGCGGGGCGGGGGCACAGGGCAGCCGGCATTGTGCCCGGCTCCTACAATGACCCCATGGCGACCGCATTCGATGTCTGCATCCGTGGCGCCGGCATTGTCGGCCGCACCCTGGCCCTGCTGCTGGCGCGCGAACGCCTGCGCGTGGGCCTGGTGGACCAGCCGCCGGTGGCCGGCGCCGGCCACAGCGACGTGCGCGCCTATGCGCTGAACCCGGCATCGCGCGCGCTGCTGGAGATGCTGCGCGCCTGGCCCGACGAGGCCCACGCGACGCCGGTGGCCGCGATGCAGGTGCACGGCGACGACGGCGGCGAGCTCGGTTTCGATGCGGCCGACCAGGGCGTGCCGGCCCTGGCGTGGATCGTGGACGTACCGGCGCTGCAGGACCGGCTCGGCGAGGCGCTGCGCTACCAGCCGCTGGTGGAGCGGCTGTCGGCACCGGCGCCGGCGACGCTGACGGTGGTGTGCGAAGGGCGCGCCAGCGCCACCCGGGCCGAGTTCGGGGTGCAATTCGAGGTCACCGCCTATCCCCAGCGCGCCATCGCCGCCCGCCTGACCTGCGAATTGCCGCATGGCCTGGTGGCGCGCCAGTGGTTCGCCGACGGCGAAGTGCTGGCTTTGTTGCCGATGGGCGGCGCCCAGGGGAACTTGGTGGCGCTGGTGTGGTCTGTCCGGGAGGAGCGCGCGGACGCGCTGCTGGCGCTGGAGCCGGCGGCATTCGCCCTCGAAGTGGAAAAAGCCTGCGGCCGGGCGCTGGGCGCCATGACGCTGGCCACCGAGCGGGCCGCCTGGCCGCTGCAGCTGGCGCGGGCCGGGCACTGGTGCGGACCGGGCTGGGCGCTGGCCGGGGACGCGGCCCATAACGTGCACCCGCTGGCCGGCCAGGGGCTGAACCTGGGGCTGGCGGACGCCAGCGCGCTGGCCGGCGTGCTGCGCGAGAGGGAGTACTGGCGGGGCGTCGGCGACCTGAAGCTGCTGCGGCGCTACGAGCGCTCGCGCAAGGCGGACGTGCTGGCGATGGGCGCCGCCACCGACGGCCTGCAGCAGCTGTTCGCGCAGCCGCAGGGGCCGTGGGCGCTGCTGCGCAACTGGGGCATGCGCGGCTTCGACTACAGCGGACCGGTCAAGCATTGGGTGGCGCGGCGGGCCATGGGCCGGCCCTAGCGCGTTGTGAATTTCAAAAACCGACAGGAATGAAGATGAATCCGATCAAGACCACGCTGGCGGCACTGCTCGCGGCCGCGGCGCTGGCCATGCTGGCCGCGCCGGCCCTGGCGCAGGAGGCCACCATCCGCAAGAACCTGGGCGAGCGCATCCCCCAGCTGCAGAAGATCGACGAGATCACCCGCACCCCGATCAACGGCCTGTGGGAGGTGCGGGTGGGCACCGACATCCTGTACACCGACTCGGAGGGCAACTACCTGATCCAGGGCAGCCTGATCGACGCCAAGCAGCGGCGCAACCTGACCGAGGAGCGGGTGGAAAAGCTGTCGGCGATCGACTTCGACGCGCTGCCGGTGAAGGACGCCTTCACCATCGTGCGCGGCAACGGCAAGCGCAAGCTGGCGGTGTTCGAGGATCCGAACTGCAGCTACTGCAAGCGCTTCGAGCGCGACCTGCAGAAGGTGGACAACATCACCGTCCACATGTTCCTGTACCCGATCCTGGGCGGCGACTCGCCGGAAAAATCGCGCAACGTGTGGTGCGCCAAGGACAAGGGCAAGACCTGGCAGGACCACATGGTGCGCGACCAGACGCCGGCCAATGCCAGCTGCGACACCAGCGCGATCGCGCGCAACCTGGAGTTCGGCAAGAAGCACCGCATCAGCGGCACGCCCACCCTGTTCTTCAGCGACGGCGCGCGGGTTCCGGGCGCGGTGAGCGCGGCCCAGGTCGAGAAGTACCTGGCCGACGCGAAGTAAACCCGGAGCATGCCCACGCCGTCCCAGCGCAGCGCCAGCCTTCACTACCAGGTCGAAGCCGCCGACCTGCACGCCCACCTGTTCCGCGTCACGCTGACCATCGCCCAGCCGGAGGTGCTGCAGCAGGTGTCGCTGCCGGTGTGGATCCCGGGCAGCTACCTGGTGCGCGAGTTCTCCAAGAACCTGCAGCGGCTCGGCGCCCGCCAGCAGGGCCGGGCGATCGCGGTGCAGCAGCTGGACAAGGCCCACTGGCAGGTGGAGTGCGTCCCCAGCAGCCCGCTGGTCCTCAGCTACGAGGTCTACGCCTTCGACAACTCGGTGCGCACCGCATGGCTCGATGCCAGCCGGGGCTTCTTCAACGGCACCAGCCTGTGCCTGAAGGTGCACGGCCAGGAAAGCCGGGTCCATGCCCTGGAGATCCTCAGCGCCCGCAGCACCGGCCACTGGCAGCTGGCCACCGGCCTGGCGCCGTACAAGGTCAACAAGCGCGGCTTCGGCACCTACCTGGCGGCCGACTACGACGAACTGGTGGACTGCCCGGTGGAGCTCGGCGCGTTCTGGAGCGGCGACTTCAAGGCCGGCGGCGTGCCGCACCGGCTGGTGATCGCCGGCGCCGCCGAATCGTGCGACACTGCCCGCCTGCTGGCCGACACGCAGAAGATCTGCGAGGCGGAAATGCGCCTGTGGCACGGCCGCCCCGGCAAGCGGCCGCCGTTCAAGAGCTACCTGTTCATGCTGAACGTGGTGGACGACGGCTATGGCGGGCTGGAGCACCGCAATTCCACCGCGCTGATCGCGTCGCGCCGCGACCTGCCGCGCCTGGGCGAGAGCCGCCAGACCGACGGCTACATCACGCTGCTGGGCCTGATCAGCCACGAGTACTTCCACACCTGGAACGTCAAGCGCCTGCGGCCGGCGGAGTTCACCCACTATGACTACGGCAGCGAGAACTACACGCAGCTGCTGTGGTTCTTCGAAGGGTTCACCAGCTACTACGACGACCTGCTGCTGCGGCGTGCCGGCCTGATCGACGACGCCGCCTACCTCAAGCTGCTGAACAAGACCATCAACCAGGTGCTGCAGACGCCGGGCCGCGAGCTGCAATCGGCGGCGCAGGCCAGCTTCGACGCCTGGGTCAAGTACTACCGGCAGGACGAGAACACGGCCAACGCCACGGTCAGCTACTACACCAAGGGTTCGCTGATCGCCCTGTGCTTCGACCTGACGCTGCGCGCCGAGGGCCAGGCCACGCTGGACGACGTGATGCGGGCGCTGTGGGTGCGCTGCAAGGCCGGTCCGATGAGCGAAGCCGACTTCGCGGCGGTGCTGCGCGAACTGGGCGGCCGCGCCTACAGCCGCGAGCTGGCGGCCTGGGTCCATGGCACCAGGGAGTTGCCGCTGGAGGAGCTGCTGGCCATGCATGGCGTCGGCGTGCTGGAGGAGCCGGCGCAGCTGGCGCAGCGCCTCGGCCTGCGGGTGACCGAAACCAGCGGCGTGCAGGTCAAGCAGGTGCTGCGCGGCGGCGCCGCCGAGGCGGCCGGCATCGCCGCCAACGACGAGTGGGTCGGCGTGGAGGTGGCGGGCAACGGCTGGCGCATGACCAAGCTGGACGACCTGACGCTGTACGCCGGCGCGCACCGGAAAGTCACCGCGGTGGTCGCCCGCGACCGCCGCCTGTTGCGGCTCGAACTGGCTTTGCCGGCCGCTGTCACCACATGGCGGCTGGTCCTGCGCGACGCCGCGCAGGCCCAGCCGTGGCTCGCCGCAACGCACTGATCGCGGCGCTGCTGCTGGCGGTGCTGCTGGGGCATGCACTGGTGCTGCAGTGGCTGGCCTGGCAGGTGCGCGAGCCGTCGGCCCTGCGGCTGATGGCCGCGCCCATGCTGACCCGGATGCTGCAGCAGCAGGCCGCGCCGGCGCCGGTGCCGCAGCCGGTCAGGACCGCCAGGGCGCGGCGCAAGGCACCCGCCGCAGCGATGCAATCGGTCGTGCCCTCGGTGCCGGCCGAAGCGACGGTCACCGCGGCGGCGCCCGAACCGGTGGTGGAACCGGCGCCGCCCGCGCCGGAACCGGTGGCGAGCGAGCCGGCCGCCGCAACCCCGACCGCCGTAGCCACGGCCGACGCGCCGGACGCGGCCACCGCATCGCCCACTGCAGACGCGTCGGTTCCGCCGACCACCGATTCCGTCGGCGTGACGGCCGACGGCTGGCCGATCGACACCCGCCTGAGCTACCAGGTCGGCGGCTATTACCGCGGCGAGCTGCACGGCAACGCCCGCGTCGAATGGCTGCGCGATGGCGAGCGCTACCAGACGCGGGTGGACATCAGCCTCGGCCCGATCAGCGTGATGATGACCAGCCAGGGCCAGGTGCGCGACAAGGAATTGCGGCCCTCCGCCTATGAGGAGTCGGGCCTGGGCAAGCGGCGCACGGTCTCCATCCAGGACAAGGTGGTGCTCAACGACGGCAGCCAGGTGGACCGGCCCGACGGCCTGCAGGACACGGCCAGCCAGTTCATCGAATTGAGCCACATGTTTTCCAGCGGCCAGCAGCCGCTGGAGGTGGGCCGCTCGGTCAGCTTCTGGCTGGCCCGCCCCGGCGGCCTGGACTACTGGACCTACGACGTCACGGACAAGGAGTCGCTGCCGACGCCCTTCCTCGGGCCGGTGGAAGCGTTCCACCTCAAGCCGCGCAAGCCGCAGAATCCGCGCGGCAACATCATGGCCGAGATCTGGTTCGCGCCCACGCTGCAGTACCTGCCGATCCGCATCCGAGTCACCTCGGGCGACGCGAACCTGGACCTGTCGATCGACAAGATCGAGCAGCGCTAGGCCGCGCGCTTCATTCCGGTTCGATCTTCGCGTCGTGGACGACCTTGGCCCAGCGCGGTGCTTCGGCCCTGATCAGGGCGGCGAACTGCTCCGGCGTGCCGCCGCCGACCTCGTTGCCCTGGCCCAGGATGATCTCGCGCAGGCCCGGGTCCTGCAGCGCCTTGTTCAGCGTGGTGTTGAGCAGCTTCACCATGTCCGCCGGCAGCCCCTTGGGGCCGATCAGCCCCTGCCAGTTGAGCACCTCCACTTCCGGGAAGCCCTGTTCCGCCATGGTCGGGATCTCCGGCGCCAGCGGCGAACGAGCCTTGCTGGTGATCGCCAGCGCGCGCAGCTTGCCGCCCTTGATCGACGGCATGGCCGCGTACATCTGCTCGAACATCATCGCCACCTGGCCGCCCATCAGGTCGATGGCGCCGGCCGAACCGCTCTTGTAGGGCGCGTGGATCATGTCGATGCCGGCCGCGTGTTCGAACAGCGCGCCGCTCAGGTGGTGCGTGCCGCCGATGCCGCCCGAGGCGTAACTGAGCTTGCCCGGCGCCGCCTTGGCGGCCGCGACGATGTCCTTGACCGACTTGTAGGGCGAGTCGTTGCGCACCATCAGGATCAGCGGGCCGCGCTCGATCAGGCCGATCGGCACCAGGTCGGTCAGCGGGTCGAAGTTGAGCTTCTTGAACAGCGCCTTGTTGACCGCCAGCGGCGCGAAGTTGCCCATGCCCAGCGTGTAGCCGTCCGGCTTGGCGCGCGCGATCATCTCGGTGCCGATGTTGCCGCCGGCGCCGGCCTTGTTCTCGATCAGGATCGTGGCGCCCAGCAGCGGGGACATCACGCGGGCGACCTGGCGCGAGCGGTTGTCGGCGTTGCCGCCGGCCGCGTACGGGCAGATCCACATGATGGGCCGGGAAGGATATTTGTCCTGGGCCCACGACACGCCGGGGACGGCGACCGTGGCGGCGACGGACTGCAAGAGGATGCGGCGGTTGATCATTGGTTGTCTCCTGGAAGAGCGCTAGCGTACGCCACCGAACTGTCATTCGGCTGTGATTGCCCTGACCGGATCGGTCAGGTTCGCGGCCGCTGGTCGAGGACCCGCCGGGCCTTGCCGGCGCTGCGCTCGACCCCGCCCTCGGCGCGCAGCTCCACCCGCGCGGTGGTGCCGATGAAGCTCTTGATCTCGTGCTGCAGCAGTTGCGCCGCGCGCTGCGCCTCCTGCGAATCCGGCGCCGTCCCGGGCCGCGTTTCAACCGCCACCGTGAGGCAGTCCAGCGGGCCGTCGCGGGTGAGGATGCACTGGTAGTGCGGCGCCAGCTCGCCGCGCCGCAGGATCAGCTCCTCGATCTGGGTCGGGAACACGTTGACGCCGCGCACGATCATCATGTCGTCGCTGCGGCCGGTGATCTTCTCCATCCGGCGCATGGTGCGCGCCGTGCCGGGCAGCAGCCGCGTCAGGTCGCGCGTGCGGTAGCGGATGATGGGCAGCGCCTCCTTGGTCAGGCTGGTGAAGACCAGTTCGCCGAACTCGCCATCGGCCACCGGCCCGCCGCTGTCGGGGTCGATGATCTCGGGATAGAAGTGGTCTTCCCAGATGGTGGGGCCGTCCTTGGTCTCGACGCACTCGTTGGCCACGCCCGGGCCCATCACTTCCGACAGGCCGTAGATGTCGACGGCGTCGATGCCCAGCCGCTGCTCGATCGCCATGCGCATGTCGTTGGTCCAGGGCTCGGCGCCGAAGATGCCCAGCCGCAGGCTGCAGCGCGAGGGGTCGAGCCCCTGGCGCTCGAATTCGTCGGCGATCGCCAGCATGTAGCTGGGCGTGACCATGATGATGTCGGGGCGGAAGTCGTTGATCAACTGCACCTGGCGCTCGGTCTGGCCGCCGCCGAACGGCACCACCGTCAGCCCCAGCTTCTCGGCCCCATAGTGGGCGCCCAGGCCGCCGGTGAACAGGCCGTAGCCGTAGCTCACGTGCACCATGTCGCCGGGCCGGGCGCCGCTGGCGCGGATGCTGCGCGCCATCACCTGCGACCAGGTCTCGATGTCGTTCTTCGTGTAGCCGACCACCGTGGCCTTGCCGGTGGTACCGCTGGAGGCGTGGATGCGCGCGCACTGCTGGCGCGGCACGGCGAACATGCCGAACGGATAGGCGTCGCGCAGGTCGGCCTTGCTGGTGAAGGGGAACTTCGCCAGGTCGGCCAGCGTGCGGCAATCCTCGGGACGCACGCCGGCCGCGTTGAACTTGACGCGGTAGGCGGGCGAATTGGCATAGGCGTGCTGCAGCGTCGCCTGCAGCCGCGCGAGCTGCAAGGCGCGCAGTTCGTCCAGGCTTGCGGTCTCGATCGGCTCCAGCGGGAAGGCCGTCATTGCGGCGCTCCGGCCGGCAGCACCGTGCCCTTGAGCTGGGCGCTCTTGCCGCGGAACATCGCCACCGTTTCGCCGCGCTGGTTGCTCACCTTCATGTCGAAGATGCCATGGCGGCCCTGCACCAGCTGCTCGACGCCCTCGCAGCTGAGCACGTCGCCCAGCTGCGCCGGCCGCAGGAACTCGATGCTGGCGCCCGATGCCACCGTGGCGAAGTTGCGGCTGTTGCAGGCGAAGGCGAAGGTGGAGTCGGCCAGCGTGAAGATGAAGCCGCCGTGGCAGATCTGGTGGCCGTTGAGCATCTCCTCGCGCACGACCATCCGCATCACTGCCCGGCCCGGCTCGCAGGACAGCAGCTCCATCTGCATGAAGTCCTTGCTGGCGCGGTCCACTGCGAACATCGATGCGCCGCAGGCGGCTGCCAGTTGGTGCGCATCCATCATTCGCCCTTGAACGCCGGGGCGCGCTTCTCGCGGAAGGCCATCACGCCCTCGATGTAGTCGTGGGTCTTGCCCAGCGCCGACTGCGTGTCGCGTTCCAGGTCCAGCTGCTGGTCCAGGTCGTTGGACGCCGCGGCGCGCAGCGCGTGGCGGGTCGCGACCAGCGCCCTGGTCGGCATGGCCGCCAGCCGCGTCGCCAGCTTCATCGCGGCCTGCACGCAGTCCTCGCCTTCGGCGGCGACGTCCCAGATCATTCCGTAGTCCTTGGCGTCCCTGGCGCTCATCTTGTCGCCCAGCATCGCCGCGCCGAGCGCACGCGCCAGCCCCAGCCGCTTGATCAGGAACCAGGTGCCGCCGGCGTCCGGGATCAGGCCGATCTTGCTGAAGGCCTGGATGAAGCTGGCGCCGGGCGCGGCCACCGCCAGGTCGCAGGTCATCGCCAGCGAGGCGCCGGCGCCGGCCGCCACGCCGTTGACCGCGGCCACCGTCGGCACGCGCAGCGCCTGCAGCTTGCGCACGGTGGGATTGAAGGCCTGGTCGATCACCGGCCCGGGGTCGGCGCGCTGCACCAGGTCCGGGCCCGGCGCGAAATCGAACTCGGCCAGGTCGGCGCCGGCGCAAAAGCCCCGTCCCGCGCCGGTCAGCACGCAGGCGCGGATCGACTTGTCGGCCTCGATCCGGTCCAGCGCCTCCCACAGCTCGCGGTGCATCTGGCGGGTGAAGCTGTTGAGCGCCTGCGGCCGGTTCAGCGTGACCAGCGCCACGGCGCCTTCGGTGGAATACAGGACGGTTCGATCGGTCATGGCGGTCTCCTGAGCAGGCACTCTAACATTGGCAAACCGGTCGGTCGGCGAATGTTCCGCCTCGGTATAGTCGATGGACAGCAACAGCAATTCCAGGAGCGGCCATGGCCTACGTCAACATCGAAGTGCGCACCGAAGCGGGCAAGGTCGGGATCGTCCAGCTCAATCGGCCCAAGCAGCTCAACGCCCTGAACAACGAATTGATGGACGAGCTTGGCGCCGCGCTGAAGGCCTTCGACGCCGACGCAGCGATCGGCTGCATGATCGTCACCGGCAGCGAGAAGGCCTTCGCCGCCGGCGCCGACATCGGCGCCATGGCCAGCTACAGCTTCGCCGACGTCTACAAGGGCGACTACATCACCCGCAACTGGGAGACGATCCGCAGCATCCGCAAGCCGGTGATCGCGGCCGTGAGCGGCTTCGCGCTGGGCGGCGGCTGCGAGCTGGCGATGATGTGCGACTTCATCATCGCGGCCGACAACGCCAAGTTCGGCCAGCCCGAGATCAAGCTGGGCATCATCCCCGGCGCCGGCGGCACCCAGCGGCTGCCGCGCGCGGTCGGCAAGTCCAAGGCGATGGACATGGCGCTGACCGCCCGCATGATGGACGCGGCCGAGGCCGAGCGCTCGGGGCTGGTCAGCCGCGTCGTCGCGCCGGACAAGCTGATGGACGAGGCGCTGGCGGCGGCGCTGACGATCTGCGAGTTCTCGCAGATCGCGGTGATGGCCGCCAAGGAATCGATCAACCGCTCGTTCGAGAGCAGCCTGAGCGACGGCGTGATGTTCGAGCGGCGCATGTTCCACGCCACCTTCGCGACCACCGACCAGAAGGAAGGCATGGACGCCTTCGTCAACAAGCGCAAGGCGCAATTCCGCCACCAGTAGCGCGGCGCCGCTCCTGCCGGGCCCGCCAGCAAGCTTGACCTGGATCAAGTGGCGCCGGCCGGCCTTGCCTATATTGGGCTGGGGCCGACCCGGCCCCGACCGGCGAGGAGCCACCATGAAACGTCGTAGCGCGATGGCAGCCGCCGCAGTGGCGCTGCTGCCGGTGGGCCTGCGGGCCCAGGCCCAGCAACCCATCGTCCTGAAGTTCAGCCACGTGGTGGCGGCCGACACGCCCAAGGGCAAGGGCGCGCTCAGGTTCAAGGAACTGGCCGAGAAGAACACCGGCGGCAAGGTCAGGGTCGAGGTCTATCCGAACAGCCAGCTGTACAAGGACGGCGAGGAACTGCAGATGCTGCAGCTGGGCTCGGTGCAGATGCTGGCGCCCTCGGTGTCCAAGTTCGGCCCGCTGGGCGCGCGCGAGTTCGAGCTGTTCGACCTGCCCTACCTGTTCGACAACTACGACGAACTGCACAAGGTCACGCAGGGCCCCATCGGCCAGTCGCTGCTGAAGAAACTCGAGAGCAAGGGCATCCTGGGGCTGGCGTTCTGGGACAACGGCTTCAAGGAGATGAGCTCGAACAAGCCATTGCGCACGCCGGCCGACTTCCGCGGCCAGAAGCTGCGCATCCAGTCGTCCAAGGTGCTCGACTCGCAGATGCGCGCGCTCGGCGCGACGCCGCAGGTGATGGCCTTCTCCGAGGTCTACCAGGCGCTGCAGACCGGCGTGGTCGACGGCACCGAGAACCCGCCGTCCAACCTGTACACGCAGAAGATGCACGAGGTGCAGAAGTACCTCACGCTGTCCGACCACGGCGTGATCGAGTACGCGGTGGTGGTCAACAAGAAGTTCTGGGACGGCCTGCCGCCGGACATCCGCGCGGGCCTCGACAGCGCGATGAAGGAGGCGACCAAGTACGCCGACGACATCGCCAGGCAGGAGAACGAGGATGCGCTGGCCAAGGTCAGGGCCTCGGGCAAGACCCAGATCATCACGCTCACGGCCGACGAGAAGAAGGCCTGGAAGAAGGCCCTGCTCAAGGTCCACCGGGACCACGAGGCGCAGATCGGCAAGGACGTGATCCGGGAGATCTACAAGGAAACAGGGTTCGACCCGGACAAGCTGTGAACGCCGCGACGGCCGGCTGATTGAACACCGTGCTGGCCCGGGCCAACAGCGTCCTGAACCACCTGGAGGAGTGGCTGATCGCCTTCCTGATGGGCGCGGCCACGCTGGTCATCTTCACCGCGGTGGTGCACCGCTACGCGTCGGGCATTCCCTGGCCGCGGCTCCAGGACTGGCTGCTCACCGTCAACATGAGCTGGGCCCAGGAGCTGTGCATCTACATGTTCATCTGGATGGCCAAGTTCGGCGCCGCCTACGGCGTGCGCACCGGCATCCACGTCGGCGTCGACGTGCTGATCAACCGGCTCGGCGAGCGCAAGCGGGCCGCCTTCGTGCTGTTCGGGCTGCTGGCCGGCGCCTTCTTCACGGCGGTCGTCGGCACCCTGGGCGCGCGCTTCGTCTGGGAGATCGCCCACACCGACCAGGTTTCGCCCGACCTGGAACTGCCGATGTGGATCGTGTTCCTCGCCGTGCCCCTCGGCTCATCCCTGATGTGCTTTCGCTTCCTGCAGGTGGCCTGGAGCTTCCTGCGCACCGGCGCGCTGCCGCGCCACGAGCACGGCCACGTCGAGGGCATCGAGGAACTGCAGGAGCCGGAGCCCGACCCCGCGCCGCAAGAGGGGCAGCGATGAACGGCCTGATCATCTTCGTGCTGCTGTTCGCCCTGATGCTGACCGGCATGCCGGTGTCGATCTCCCTCGGGCTGACGGTGCTGACCTTCCTGTTCACCATGACCACCGTGCCGATCGAGTCGGTGGCGCTGAAGCTGTTCACCGGCATCGAGAAGTTCGAGATCATGGCGATCCCGTTCTTCATCCTGGCCGGCAACTTCCTCACCCACGGCGGGGTGGCGCGGCGGATGATCAAGTTCGCCACCTCGATGGTCGGCCACTGGCACGGCGGGCTGGCGCTGGCCGGCGTGATGGCCTGCGCCCTCTTCGCCGCCGTGTCGGGCTCGAGCCCGGCCACGGTGGTGGCGATCGGCTCCATCATCCTGCCGGCCATGCTCAAGGCGGGCTTTCCCAGGCGCTTCGGCGCCGGCGTGATCACCACTTCGGGCGCGCTCGGCATCCTGATTCCACCGTCGATCGTGATGGTGATGTACTCGGTCTCCACCAACACCTCGGTCGGCGCGCTGTTCATGGCCGGCGTCGTTCCGGGGCTGACGCTGGCGGCGCTGCTGGGGCTGGTGACGTGGTACCGGGCCTGGAAGTTCGGCTACCCGCGCATGGCCCGCGCCGGCTGGGGCGAGCGGCTGAAGGCGTTCCGCGACAGCGCCTGGGGGCTGCTGCTGATCCTGGTGGTGCTGGGCGGCATCTACAGCGGCGTGTTCACCCCCACCGAGGCGGCGGCGATGAGCGCCGTCTATGCCTTCGTGGTGGCCGTCTTCGTCTACAAGGACATGGGCCTGAAGCAGGTGCCCAAGGTGCTGCTGGACTCGGCCAACATGAGCGCGATGCTGCTGTACATCATCACCAACGCGGTGCTGTTCTCGTTCCTGATGACGTCCGAGCAGATCCCCCAGGCCATGGTGGACTGGCTGGTCGGCGCCGGGCTGGGCCCGATCGCCTTCCTGCTGGCGGTCAACCTGCTGCTGCTGCTGGCGGGCAACGTGATGGAGCCCTCGTCGATCGTGCTGATCACGGCGCCCATCCTGTTCCCGGTGGCCCTCAAGCTGGGGATCGACCCGGTGCATTTCGGGATCCTGATGACGGTCAACATGGAGGTGGGCATGTGCCACCCGCCGGTCGGGCTGAACCTCTACGTGGCCAGCGGCATCACCAAGATGGGCATCACCGAACTGACCATCGCGGTGTGGCCGTGGCTGCTGGCGATGCTGGCGTTCCTGGTGCTGGTGACCTACGTGCCGGCCCTGTCGCTGTGGCTGCCCAAGACGCTGGGGATGATGTAGGGGCGGCGGGACTCGGATATAATCGTCGGCTCGGCGCTTTAGCTCAGTCGGTTAGAGCGATGGAATCATAATCCACAGGTCCGCGGTTCGAATCCGTGAAGCGCCACCAGATCCAGCAAGGCTTAGCGGCAACCGCCGCTAAGCCTTTTCTGTTGCTGCCCCTGGCGAACGGCCGGCCGGGTCAGCCCGGCAGCATGAAGCCGGCAAAGAAGGCGGCCAGCGCCTGGTGCGCCTCCAGCGGCAGCACGTGCGCCACATATTGATCGGGCCGCACCACCACCAGCGCGCCGCGCGCGCGGTCGATGCCGCGCAGCTCGAAAATGTCGGGCCCGTCCTTCAGGTCGGGGCAGAACACCTTCTCGTAATCGCGCAGGCCGAGGCGCCCCTTGGCTGGCAGCAGCAGCGCCGGCAGCGATTCGATGGCCAGCTCGCGGTGCGATTGCTGGAAGATGGCCCGCAGGTCGAACACTGCGTCGACGTCCTGGCCGGCCCTTGTGTACCTGCGCAGCGGCGAGTCGGCCGATTCCTCCAGGAAGCGGCACAGCGCCCGGACGCCGCCGCCCTGGCGCTCCAGGTGGTCGCCGGCGCCGGCAAAGGCGTAGAGCCGCCAGCGGCCGTCGGCCTTGCCGGCATGCCCCAGCTGGAACGGCCTGGCATCCGCCGCGCGCACCACCGGCGCCGAGTGGAAGCGGGTGCCGATCACGTAGCCCGAGGCCAGCTGCTGGTGCGCCGGCTCGCCGCAGATCAGGCTGGGGCGATAGTGGGTGCCCATCCCGGCGGTGAAGCGGCCGTGCTGCTCGAAATACTTCTGGAATTCCTTGGGGTCAACGCCTTGCGCCTGGGCACCGGCACTCTCCTTGGGCCGGTCGCTGAACATCCTGGACCACTCGCGGTCGAAGTCGATCAGCTCCTGGGCGACGACCTGGCGCTCGGCCGAATAGCTGTGCAGCAATTCCGGGGCGCACTGCCCGCGCAGGACCGAGGCCAGTTTCCAGCCGAGGTTGAAGGTGTCCTGCATCGAGAAGTTCATGCCCTGCCCCGCCTTCGGGCTGTGGGTGTGGCAGGCGTCGCCGGCGATGAAGACGCGCGGCAACTGCCCGCCTGCGGCCGGCGCGGAGACGTCGTCGTAGCGGTCGCAGATGCGCTGGCCGATCTCGTAGACCGACCACCAGGGCACCTCCTTCACTTCCAGCGTGTGCGGGTGCAGGATGCGCTGCGCGGCGGCGATGAGCGCGTCCACCGTGATGTTGCGGTTCGCGACCCGCTCGTCCTCGCCCAGCTTGTCCAGCTCCACGTACAGGCGCACCAGGTAGCCGCCCTCGCGCGGGATCACCAGCAGGTTGCCGCTGGTCGACTGCACCGCCGCCTTGTAGCGGATGTCGGGGAAGTCGGTGACGGCCAGCAGGTCCATCACGCCCCACGCATGGTTGGCCGAATCGCCCACCAGCTGGCGCCCGATCGACTTGCGCACGCCGCTGCGCGCGCCGTCGCAGCCGACCACATAACGCGCCCGGATCGTCTCCACCTGGCCGGCATGCGCCGGGTCCGTCCGCTCCAGGCGCACGGTGACCGGATGGTCCCCGCCGTCGGGGTGCACCTCCAGGCCAAGGAACCGGCGGCCATAGTGCGGCTCCAGCCGGCTGGGCGAATTGCGCATGGCCTCCAGGTAGAAGTCGTGCACCCGGGCCTGGTTGAGCACCACGTGCGGAAACTCCGACAGGCCGTCTTCCGTGTCCTGCACCCGGCCGTGGCGCACGATGTTGCCGGGCCGCGCGTCGTCGGGCTTCCAGAACGTCACTTCGTTGATCCAGCAGGCTTCCTCCAGCACCCGCTGGCTGAAGCCGAAGGCCTCGAACATCTCCATCGTCCGGCAGGCGATCCCATCGGCCTGCCCCAGCTCCAGCGGGCCGTCCTTCTGCTCCACGATGCAGGTCCGGATGTCGGGAAACGCCGCCAGCTGCGCCGCCAGCGTCAGGCCGGCGGGCCCGCAGCCCACGATCAGCACGTCGACCTGTGCCGGCGCCGCGTCCGTGTGCTCCATGGCCGCTGGCGCGGCTTGCGCGATGCGAGGATCGCCGGGCCTGAAGCCGTTCAGATGGAATTGCATGTGTCACCTCCGGACGGCCTGGGATCGGCCAGAACAAGAATGTATGCATATTATCAGCATACTGATTGTTTGTGAGAGAATCCCTGTCCATCCCGAGGTTGCACCATGGCCAGCGCATCGACCCGCAAGACTTCTCCCCGCCGCGCCGCGGTCGACCTGGGCGCGCTGCCGGGCCACTGCATCCGCCGGCTCCAGCAGATCGCGGTGGGCATCTTCATGCACGAGTCGCAGGCCGGCGGCGTGACGCCGGTGCAGTTCGCCGTGCTCCAGACGCTTGCCGGGCAGGCCGGCATCGACCAGCGCACGCTGGCCGGCGCCGTGAGCTTCGACACGTCGACCATCGGCGGCGTGGTCGACCGGCTGGAAGCACGCGGCCTGGTCAGCCGCAGCCAGCACGCCGGAGACCGCCGGGTGCGCCTGCTCGAACTGACGCCGGACGGCCAGGAGCTGCTGGACCGGCTGACGCCCTCCATGCAGCGCACGCAGCAGCGCATCCTGGAACCGCTGTCGGCCGGCGAGCGCAGGGAGTTCATGCGGATGATGCGGCTGGTGATCGAGCACCACGAGGCCCAGGGGCCGCCGGGCCGGGCCGGCGCGCCGGGAGCAGCCGCCTAGGGTGGCGGACCTAGGGGGCGCTGCCCTGCGGCCCGCCACTGGCGCATCGCGCGCTGGTGCTTTGGTACACTGGCCGCCACCTCGAAGGCCCGCGGTTCGCCGCGACGCCGCATCTTTCACAGCCTCTGGATGAACACCATGAACCGCTGCATCGAAAGCCGGGGCCGGGCAGCGCTGCTTGCATGCGCGCTGCTGGGCAGCCTGGCGATCTTCCCCCTCCATCACGCATCGGCGCAGGGCTTCGTGCGCGAAGCGCCCAAGGACGTCGTCCTCGGCCGCCTGGTGGTGACGGCGCCGCCGCAAGTGACGCTGGACGGCAAGCCCGACCGCCTGTCTCCCGGCGCGCGCATCCGCGGCCTCAACAACCTGCTGGTGCTGTCCGGCAGCGTCGTCGGCCAGGACCTGCCGGTCGTGTACCGGCGCGACGCCGCCGGCCTGATCCACGAAGCGTGGGTGCTGACGCCGGCCGAATACGACAAGCTCTCCGGCTCCGACAGCGCCACCGGCTACCTGCGCTTCAACCAGCTGCTGGCCCTGATCTTCGGCTCCCGCCCCTGATGCGGAGCGCGCGATGAGCAAGAAGGTCTTCATCAAGACGTTCGGCTGCCAGATGAACGAGTACGACTCGGACAAGATGGCGGACGTGATGCATGCGGCGCAGGGCTACGAGCCGACCCAGGACGTGGAGCAGGCCGACCTGATCCTGTTCAACACCTGCTCGGTGCGCGAGAAGGCGCAGGAGAAAGTCTTCTCCGACCTCGGCCGCGTCAAGCACCTCAAGAGCAAGGGCGTGCTGATCGGCGTCGGCGGCTGCGTGGCCAGCCAGGAAGGCGCCGCCATCATCGAGCGCGCGCCCTACGTCGACGTGGTGTTCGGCCCGCAGACGCTGCACCGGCTGCCGCAGCTGCTGGAACAGCGCGCGCGGCTGAACCGGGCGCAGGTGGACATCAGCTTTCCCGAGATCGAGAAGTTCGACAACCTGCCCCCGGCACGGGTGGACGGCTGCACCGCCTTCGTCAGCATCATGGAAGGCTGCAGCAAGTACTGCAGCTATTGCGTCGTCCCCTACACCCGCGGGGAAGAAGTGTCGCGGCCGTTCGACGACGTGCTGGTCGAAGTGGCCGGCCTGGCCGAGCAGGGCGTGAAAGAGGTCACGTTGCTCGGGCAGAACGTCAACGCCTACCGCGGCGCGATGGGCGACACGGCGCAGATCGCGGACTTCGCGCTGCTGCTGGAATACGTCGCCGAGATCCCGGGCATCGAGCGCATCCGCTACACCACCAGCCATCCGAACGAATTCACCCAGCGGCTGGTGGAGGCCTACGAAAAGATCCCCAAGCTGGTGAGCCACCTGCACCTGCCGGTGCAGCACGGCAGCGACCGGATCCTGATGGCGATGAAGCGCGGCTACACGGCGATGGAATACAAGAGCACGGTGCGCAAGCTGCGCGCGATCCGCCCGGAAATGGCGATGTCCAGCGACTTCATCGTCGGCTTTCCGGGCGAGACCGACGAGGACTTCGGCAAGATGATGAAGCTGATCGACGACGTCGGCTTCGACAACAGCTTCAGCTTCATCTTCAGCCCGCGCCCCGGCACGCCGGCCGCCGCGCTGCACGACGAGACGCCGCATGCGGTGAAGCTGGCCAGGCTGCAGCAGCTGCAGGCGGTGATCGAGGCCAACATCCGCAGCATCAGCGCCAGCCGCGTCGGCACCGTGCAGAAAGTGCTGGTGGAGGGGCCGTCGCGCAAGAACGCGGCGGAGCTGGCCGGCCGTGCCGAATGCAACCGCATGGTCAACTTCAGCGGGCCGCAGCGGCTGGTCGGCCAGATGATCGACGTGCGCATCACCGAAGCGAACCCGCATTCGCTGCGCGGGGAAGTGCTGACCGCTGAAGTGACGGCCGCCTGAGCGCAGGGCTGAAAACAGCCGGTTGATCAAGAAATCAGGGGCCTGGCTTGCAGTTGCCGGCGCCGCCTCGCGCCAGTCAGCGGTCAGAACGCAGAAGTCTTGGATCGCCCTCTTCTTGATAGACGGTCTTCGGACTGACCAACGCGAAGGGCGCGCCGTTCAGAACGGCATCTTGGGCATGCCGCCCTTGCCGCCGCCCATGCGCTTCATCATCTTCATCAGGCCGCCGCCCTTGAACTTCTTCATCATGGTCTGCATCTGCTCGAACTCGTTGAGCAGCCGGTTCACTTCCTGGACCTGCACGCCGGCGCCGGTGGCGATGCGGCGCTTGCGGGTGGCCTTGATCAGCTCGGGCTTGCGGCGCTCCAGCGGCGTCATGCTCTGGATGATCCCTTCCTTGCGCCGGATGTCCTTTTCGGCCTTGCCCATGTCGACCTGGCCGGCCTTGGCCTGCATCTGCGCCGGCAGCTTGTCCATCAGCTGCGACAGCCCGCCCATGCTCTTCATCTGCTGGATCTGCGACAGGAAGTCGTTCAGGTCGAAGCCGTCGCCGCTCTTGATCTTGGCGGCCAGCTTCTGCGCCGCCTGCATGTCGACGCCGGCGGTAACCTGCTCCACCAGGGCGACGATGTCACCCATGCCCAGGATGCGGCCGGCGTGGCGCTCGGCGTCGAACACCTCCAGGCCGTCGATCTTCTCGCTGACGCCGGCGAACTTGATCGGCGCGCCGGTGATCTGCCGCACCGACAGCGCCGCGCCGCCGCGCGAGTCGCCATCGAGCTTGGTCAGGATGATGCCGGTGAGCGGCAGCGCCTCCTTGAAGGCCTTGGCGGTGTTGACCGCGTCCTGGCCCTGCATCGCATCGACCACGAACAGTGTCTCCACCGGGTTCAGGATGGCGTGCAGCTCCTTGATCTCGCGCATCAGCACTTCGTCGATCGCCAGCCGGCCGGCGGTGTCCACCAGCAGGACGTCGAAGTACTGGCGCTTGGCGTAGTCCAGCGCGGCGCGGGCGATGTCGGCCGGCTTCTGGTCGGGCGTGCTCGGGAACCATTCGGCGCCGGCCTGCTTGGTCACCGTCTTGAGCTGCTCGATGGCGGCCGGCCGGTAGACGTCGCCCGAGACCGTCAGCACCTTCTTCTTGCGCTTCTCGATCAGGTGCTTGGCCAGCTTGGCCGTGGTGGTGGTCTTGCCGGCGCCCTGCAGGCCGGCCATCAGGATCACCGCCGGCGGCTGCGCCTGCAGGTTGATGTCGCTGATGCCCTGCCCCATGGTGGCGGCCAGCTCGCGGCTGACGATGCCCACCAGCGCCTGGCCCGGCGACAGCGAACCCAGCACCTCCTGGCCCATCGCCTTGTCCTTGACGCGGGCGATGAAGTCGCGCACCACCGGCAGGGCGACGTCGGCTTCCAGCAGCGCCATGCGCACTTCGCGCAGCATGTCCTGGACGTTGTCTTCGGTGATGCGGGCCTGGCCGCGCATTTCCTTGACCAGGCGGGAGAGTTTGTCGGAGAGAGCGGAGGCCATGGGGAAAGGGTACTTCGGCGCTGCCAGTGGTGCTTCGAGGGGCCGAAGCGAGGGGCTAAACTGTGAACCATGATTCTAGCCAGTGCCTCTCCGGTGAGCATGTTGCTGGCACTGGCCGCCGCCGCAGCCTATGCGGCACCAGCGGCGGCCGCCCGCTTCCTCGACGACCATGCGGCCCGGCTGGCCCTGCTGGCCGCTTGGCTGCTGCACGCCATCGTGCTGGGACTGGGGCTGCTGGGGAACCCGCCGCGCTTCGGCTTCGCGCCGGCGATCTCGGTCACCGCCTGGCTGGTGCTGACGGTGTACGCGGTGGAGCAGCAGTTCTTCCCGCAGCTGCAGGCGCGCTGGGCGCTGGCCGGCCTCGGGGCCGCCGCGGTGCTGCTGGCGCTGCTGTTTCCCGGCACGCCGCTGCATGCGGCCGATTCGCCCTGGCTGCCCCTGCACCTGGCGCTGGGGATCGCCTCGTACGGGCTGTTCGCGGTGGCCGTGGTGCATGCCTGGCTGATGACGCGGGCCGAACGCGAGATCCGCCAGGCGGCGCAGCCCCATGCCGGCGTGCCGCTGCTGACGCTGGAGCGGCTCACCTTCCGCTTCGTCGGCGCCGGCTTCGTGCTGCTGTCGGCCACCCTGGCGGCCGGCTTCCTGTTCACCGAAACGCTGTACGGCCAGGGCAAGGTCTGGAAGTGGGACCACAAGACGGTGTTCTCCGTGCTGTCCTGGATCGCCTTCGCGCTGCTGCTGGTGGGCCGCTCGCGCTTCGGCTGGCGCGGCCGCAAGGCGGTGCGCTTCCTTTATATCGGCGCGCTGCTGCTGCTGCTGTCCTACGTCGGCTCGCGCTTCGTGCTGGAAGTGGTGCTGCGGAGGGCGCCGTGAAGTACCTGCTGGTCCTGGCCGTCGTGCTGATCGCGGTCTGGGTGTGGCGCAACAACCGGCGCGAGGAAAGGGACGGGCACGCGGCCGCGAAAAAGACGCCGCTGCCGCAAGCGCAGGACATGGTGCGCTGCCCGGTGTGCTCGGTGCACCTGCCACGCACCGACGCCCTGCCGGGGCCGGACGGCCGGCTCTACTGCTGCCAGGAACACCGGCTGCGCGCCGGCAGCTGATGGCCAACACGATCTCGATCCCTTGGGCCGAGTCGACGCTCGAGTTGATGGGCGACACGCCCTTCGACCGGCTGTGGCGCGGCTTCATGACGGCGCGGGTGACCATCGCCCTGGTGCTGCTGGGGCTGCTGTCGACCCTCTACATGATGGGCGGGGTGCTGGGCATCAGCGACTGGCTGGTCGGACTGGCAGCCACCTACCTGGTGGCGACGCTGGCGGTGCGCCTGCTGGCCAAGCCGCAGCCACCCGGCAGCGCCTTCGACCCGCAGTGGGTGTCCACCATCGGCGTCGACCTGGTCGCCTTCTCCACCCTGCAGCTGCTGCAGGCCGGCAACATCAACTACAGCCCGCTGTTCGCGCTGCCGGTGCTGATGGCGGCGGTGCTGGGCTCCAGCCTGCTGGCCCTGGGCACGGCGGCCGGGGTCACGCTGCTGCTGCTGGCCGAAGCCTGGGTGATGGTGCTGCAGCTGCCGCAGGAGCTGGCGACCCGCTTCCTGCAGGCCGGCCTGACGGGCATGGGCTACTTCGCCGTGGCCGTGCTGGTCAACCAGCTGGCCGCCCGCCTCGCGCGCGAGGAGGCCGCCGCGCGCAACAGCCGGCAGATGGCGCGGGTGCAGGCCCAGGTCAACGAGCTGGTGATCGAGAACCTGGGCGACGGCGTGCTGGTGGTGGACGCCGACGGCCGCGTCCGGGCCGCCAATCCGGCCGCCCGCAAGCAGCTGGGAAGCGTGGCCACGGCCGGCGACCAGCCCCTGATGCTGACCGCCCACGCACCGTGGCAGCCGCTGGCGGAGCTGGCGCGGCTGACCTTCACCACCGAGCTGTCCCAGCGCGCCGACGTGGCGATCGACGACGGCGTCGGCAGCCCGCGCCGGATGCAGGTGCGCACCAGGCTCACGGCCGCCCAGGACGACCTGGCGCACAGCCTGTGCGTGATGTTCCTGCAGGACCTGCGCGAGCTGGAGGCGCGCCTGCGCACCGAGAAGCTGGCGGCGATGGGCCGGATGTCGGCCGCCGTGGCGCACGAGATCCGCAACCCGCTGGCGGCCATCGCCCAGGCCAACGCCCTGCTGGAGGAAGACCTGGTGGACCCCGGCCAGCGCCAGCTCAGCGCGCTGGTGCGGCAGAACGCGCAGCGGCTGGCCGGCATCGTCGAGGAGATTCTGAACATCTCGCGGGTGCAGCACCAGGGTCCCCACAGCAACGCCCCGCGGCTGGCGCTGGACGAGTCGGTGACCGAAGCCTGCACCGACTGGGCCCGCCAGAGCGGCGTGGGCGAGCGGCTCCAACTGTCGCTGGCCGGCGGCGCGGTGCCGGTGGAGTTCGAGTCGGACCACCTGCGCCGCATCCTGATCAACCTGCTGGACAACGCGCAGCGCTACGCGAGCAAGGAGCCGGCCTCGATCCGGGTGCTGACCCAGCGGATCGGCAACGAGTCCACGCTGCGGGTGTGGAGCGACGGCGCGCCGCTGGAGGCCGCCGTGCGCCAGCACCTGTTCGAGCCGTTCTTCTCCTCGGAAAGCCGTTCCAGCGGGCTGGGCCTGTACATCTGCCGCGAACTGTGCGAGCGGCACGGCGCCCAGATCGGCTACCGGCGCAGCACCGGGCCCGGCGGCGCGCCGCGCCCCGGCAACGAATTCTTCGTGGTGTTCCGCCCCCAGGGGCCGGCGCTTGCGGGCAATTCCCCATTTGACACAATAGCCGCCTGATGGCCGCACCTTCCGCATCCGCATCCGCCGCGCACGTGCTCGTGGTCGACGACGAGCCCGACCTGCGAACGCTGTACGAGCTCACGCTGCTGCGAGAAGGCTATCGTGTGGAGGCGGCCGGCACGCTGGCCGAAGCCCGGCAGCAGCTGCAGGCGCATCGCTTCGACGCCGTCATCACCGACATGCGGCTGCCCGACGGCCTGGGGCTGGAGCTGCTGCACGGCATGCTGGAACAGCAGCGGCCCGAGCGCTGCATCGTGATGACCGCCTACGGCTCGGCCGAAAACGCGGTGGAGGCGCTCAAGGCCGGCGCCTTCGACTACCTGACCAAGCCGGTGGACCTCAAGCAGTTCCGCAACGTGGTCGCTGCGGCCATCCAGGAGTCGCCCCAGCGCACCGGCCGGGCCGCGCCGGCACGCTCGCCGGGCGGCGGCGACCGCCCGGCCGCCGGCCGGGCCGCGCTGGACCGGCTGGTGGGCGATTCGGCGGTGATGCAGCAGGTCAAGGAACGGATCGCCAAGGTGGCGCGAAGCATGGCGCCGGTGCTGGTGCGCGGCGAGTCGGGCACCGGCAAGGAACTGGTCGCCCGCGCCGTGCACGCCTGCAGCCACCGGGCCGACGGCCCCTTCGTCGCCGTCAACTGCAGCGCCATTCCCGAGCAGTTGCTGGAGGCGGAGTTCTTCGGCGCGCGCAAGGGCTCGTACACCGGCGCGACGGCCGATCGGGAAGGCTATTTCCAGGCCGCGCGCGGCGGCACATTGTTCCTCGACGAGATCGGCGACCTGCCGCTGGCGATGCAGTCCAAGCTGCTGCGGGCGATCCAGGAGCGCCAGGTGCGATCGCTCGGCTCGACCCAGGAAGACGCGGTGGACGTGCGGATCGTCAGCGCCACCCACAAGGACCTGGCGGCCGACGTGCTGGCAGGCCGGTTCCGGCAGGACCTGTACTACCGCCTGAACGTGATCGAGATTCTGGTGCCGCCGCTGCGCGAACGCCGCGACGACCTGCCGGTGCTGTGCGAAGCGCTGCTGGCGCGGATCGCGCAGGATTCCGGGATGCCGGTGCCGGTGCTCTCGCCGTCGGTGCTGGCGCAGCTGTGCGCCCATCCGCTGGGCGGCAACGTGCGCGAACTGGAGAACCTGCTGCACCGGGCGGTGGCCCTGAGCGACGGCGAGGAACTGCAGGTGGACTTCGCCCCGACCCAGTCGGTGCCGCCGGCGGCCCCCGCAGCCAGTGCGCCGGAGCCGGCCGCGGCGCGGCCCGCCGCGCCGGCCAACGTGATGCCGGGCGACCTCCAGGCGTACCTGGACCAACAGGAGCGCGAGATCCTGGTCAAGGCGCTGCAGGAAAGCGGCTTCAACCGCACGGCCGCCGCACAGCGGCTGGGCCTGAGCCTGCGGCAGATCCGCTACCGCATCGCGCGGCTGGCGATCGCCGCGCCGGGCGGGGACGAGCCGCAAGATGAGCGCGCCTGAGGCCGGGCCCGCAGGCGCACTCTGGCACGCCGGCTGGTACGGCTACGCGCGCCGCCTGCAGTCGCCCAATTTCGGCCCCCGGCCGGCCGGCGCGCTGGTCGACCTGGTGGTGGTGCACTCGATCAGCCTGCCGCCCGGGCAGTTCGGCGGCCAGGAAGTGCAGCAGCTGTTCACCAACACGCTGGACTGGAACGCCCATCCCTATTTCAAGCAGATCGAGGGCCTGCAGGTCTCGGCGCACTTCTACGTCCGCCGCAACGGCGAGCTGTGGCAGTTCGTCAGCTGCGACGATCGCGCCTGGCATGCCGGGACCTCGCACTACCGCGGCCGCGACAACTGCAACGACGACTCGATCGGCATCGAACTCGAGGGCCTGGAGGGCGAGCCGTTCGAGCCTGCGCAATACGAGACCCTGGCCGGCCTGTGCGCCGCCGTCGCGCAGCATTACCCGATCGAACACCTGGCCGGGCACGAGCACGTCGCGCCCGGACGCAAGCTCGATCCCGGCGCCGGCTTCGACTGGAGGGCGCTGCGCAACGCCCTCGGATGGGCCGGCGGGCGCTTCCCGGCGGCGGTGCAAAATACGCTATAGGTAGTGGTTTTCGGGGGAGGAACCCCCACATATAGCGCATCGGGGAGTTGCGGTGCGGCAACGGTGAAGCGGATTTCGCTCCGGTGGGCACGGTAAATTGCGATCGGCAACTGCGGGCGACCAGAGAGCGCTGCTGCGATGTGCGTCAACGCTGGCGCCGCAGCCGGGACCAAAGGGCGCACAAACCCGCGCCGCTGCTCGCACTGCGAATGCGCCCCACGGCCGCACGCGGGCCATCGCTCTTCAATGCGGCCGTCAACAGTTTTTCCACAGCATCTGCACTGCCTGCCCACCGGCAAACCACTACCTATAGTGCTTGTAAAGGCGAAAAGCACTAGATATAGTGTCCGCAAGCGCAGGAAAAAAGCTTTATCCGGGACCCACGAGGGCTGGAGCAACCCCAAGAACGCGTCACGAGGAACCATGCAAACCGCTGTAAACACCCAATCCATTTCCAGCGCCGGAGGCTTTGCCGCCGGCCCGGCCAACGACAACGCGGCCGGCGCCGCCGCCAATCCGCTGGCCCACTACCAGATCATCCGCCGCAACGGCGCCGTCGTCCCGTTCGAGCCGAACAAGATCGCGATCGCGATGATGAAGGCCTTCCTGGCGGTGCACGGCACCCAGGGCGCGGCTTCGGCCAGCGTGCGCGAAACCGTCGACGGCCTGACCCAGGCGGTGATCCGCGCCATGGTGCGTTCGCGCCCGGGCGGCGGCACCTTCCACATCGAAGACGTGCAGGACCAGGTGGAGCTGGGCCTGATGCGCGGCGGCCACCACGAGATCGCCCGCGCCTATGTGCTGTACCGCGAGCGCCGCACCCAGGAGCGCGCCAAGCAGGCCGCCCCGGCCGCCGCCAAGGCCCCCATCATCCACGTGCTGGACGGCGGCGAGCGCATCCCGCTGGACCTGGAGCACCTCAAGGGCCTGATCAATTCGGCCTGCCAGAACCTGGGCGCCGACGTCAAGCCGGACCCGATCATGGCCGAGACCATGCGCAACCTGTACGACGGCGTCCCGATGGACGAGGTCTACAAGGCCTCGATCCTGGCGGCCCGCACGCTGATCGAGAAGGATCCCGACTACACCTACGCCACCGCCCGCCTGCTGCTGCACACCATCTTCAAGGAGGTGCTGGGCCGCGACCTGCCGCCGGCCGACATGGCGGGCAGCTACGCCGACTACTTCCCCGGCTTCATCAAGCGCGGCGTCGATGCCGAACTGCTGGACGAGAAGCTGCTGCAATTCGACCTGAAGAAGCTGGGCGGCGCGCTGAAGGCCGAACGCGACCTGAAGTTCGACTACCTGGGCCTGCAGACGCTGTATGACCGCTACTTCCTGCACGAGCGCAAGACCCGCATCGAGCTGCCGCAGGCCTTCTTCATGCGCGTGGCCATGGGCCTGTCGCTCAACGAGATCGACCGCGAAGCCCGCGCCATCGAGTTCTACGAAGTGCTCTCCAGCTTCGACTTCATGTCCAGCACGCCGACGCTGTTCAACGCCGGCACCCTGCGCTCGCAGCTGTCCTCCTGCTACCTGACCACCGTGCCGGACGACCTGGACGGCATCTACGAATCGATCAAGGAAAACGCGCTGCTGTCCAAGTTCGCCGGCGGCCTGGGCAACGACTGGACCCGGGTGCGCGCGCTCGGCTCGCACATCAAGGGCACCAACGGCGAATCGCAGGGCGTGGTGCCGTTCCTGAAGGTGGTCAACGACACCGCCGTGGCGGTGAACCAGGGCGGCAAGCGCAAGGGCGCGGTCTGCACCTACCTGGAAAGCTGGCACCTGGACATCGAGGAGTTCCTGGAGCTGCGCAAGAACACCGGCGACGACCGCCGCCGCACCCACGACATGAACACCGCCAACTGGATCCCGGACCTGTTCATGCGCCGGGTGATGGAAAAGGGCGAGTGGACCCTGTTCTCGCCGTCCAGCGTGCCTGACCTGCACGACAAGTTCGGCATCGCCTTCGAGAAGGCCTACGTCGCCTATGAAGAGAAGGCCAAGCGCGGCGAGATCAAGCCGAGCAAGACGGTCCAGGCCGCCGACATGTGGCGCAAGATGCTGACGATGCTGTTCGAGACCGGCCATCCCTGGATCACCTTCAAGGATGCCTGCAACGTGCGCTCGCCCCAGCAGCACGCCGGCGTGGTCCATTCGTCGAACCTGTGCACCGAGATCACGCTCAACACCTCGGACACCGAGACCGCGGTCTGCAACCTCGGCTCCGTCAACCTGCTCCAGCACCTGAAGGACGGGGCGATGGACCAGGAGAAGCTCAAGAAGACCATCACGACGGCGATGCGCATGCTCGACAACGTGATCGACATCAACTACTACGCCGTCAAGAAGGCCCGCGACTCCAACCTGCGGCATCGGCCGGTGGGCCTGGGCGTGATGGGCTTCCAGGACGCGCTGTACGAACTGCGCATCCCCTACTCCTCGGAGCAGGCGGTGGAGTTCGCCGACCGCTCGATGGAAGCGGTCTGCTACCACGCCTACTGGGCGTCGACCGAGCTGGCCCGCGAGCGCGGCAAGTACTCCAGCTACAAGGGCTCGCTGTGGGACAAGGGCATCCTGCCGCTGGACACGCTGGACCTGCTGCAGCAGCAGCGCGGCGGCTACGTCGAGGTGGACCGCTCGACGAGCCTGGACTGGGACGCCCTGCGCAAGAAGATCGCCCAGGACGGCATGCGCAATTCCAACTGCGTGGCCATCGCCCCGACGGCGACCATCTCCAACATCATCGGCGTCGACGCCTCGATCGAGCCGTGCTTCGGCAACCTGTCGGTCAAGTCCAACCTGTCGGGCGAATTCACCGTCATCAACCACTACCTGGTGCGCGACCTGAAGCGCCTGGGCCTGTGGGACGACGTGATGGTCATGGACCTGAAGCACTTCGACGGTTCGCTGCGTCCGATCGACCGCGTGCCGCAGGAAGTCAAGCAGCTGTACGCGACGGCCTTCGAGGTGGAAACCACCTGGCTGGTGGAAGCGGCGGCCCGCCGGCAGAAGTGGATCGACCAGGCGCAGTCGCTCAACATCTACATGTCCGGCGTGTCCGGCAAGAAGCTGGACGACACCTACAAGCTGGCGTGGATCCGCGGCCTGAAGACCACGTATTACCTGCGCACGATCAGCGCGACGCAGACCGAAAAGTCGACGGTGACCTCGGGCCGGCTGAACGCGGTGTCCTCGGGCGGACAGGCGCAGGGCGGCATAAGCGCGCTGGATGCCGCTGCAGTCGCGGCGCGTGCGCAGCTCGATGCATCGCCGGCGACCGACATCAAGTTCTGTGCGATCGACGATCCGGGCTGCGAAGCCTGCCAGTGAGAAAAGTGTCGGTGTTCTCTGACAAAACACCGATGCAATTGAGCAACACAATCGGGCAGTGATGTGAACGAACACTTTTCATTCCGCATCACTGCTCATATCATCCGAGCATTGGAAAACTTATGTTGACCTGGGACGAAGAAGTCAAGCCCACACCGCCAACGCAATTGAACAGCGGCTTCATTCAGAGCCGCGAGGTGAGCCATTCACCTCTTTCTCAAGCTCCCTCCGAAATTTCCCCTGCTGTCACGCGCACCCTCGACGACGGCGCAGCGCGCCCGGCCGCCGGCAGCGTCGCGGCGCGCGTCGTGCAAGCCACCGCGCACCGGCGCGTCAACGCCGCCGACAAGCGCATCATCAACGGCCAGACCGACGTCAACCAGCTGGTGCCGTTCAAGTACAAGTGGGCCTGGGAAAAGTACCTGGCCACCTGCGCCAACCACTGGATGCCGCAGGAAGTGAACATGAACCGCGACATCGCCCTGTGGAAAGACCCGAACGGTCTGACCGAGGACGAGCGCCGCATCATCAAGCGCAACCTTGGCTTCTTCGTGACGGCCGATTCGCTGGCCGCCAACAACATCGTGCTGGGCACCTACCGCCACATCACGGCCCCGGAGTGCCGCCAGTTCCTGCTGCGCCAGGCCTTCGAGGAAGCGATCCACACCCACGCCTACCAGTACATCGTGGAATCGCTCGGCCTGGACGAGGCGGAGATCTTCAACGCCTACAACGAGGTGCAGTCGATCCGCGACAAGGACCAGTTCCTGATCCCCTTCATCGAGGCGATCATGGACCCCAACTTCCACACCGGGACGCCGCAGAACGACCAGACGCTGCTCAAGTCGCTGATCGTGTTCGCCTGCCTGATGGAAGGCCTGTTCTTCTACGTCGGCTTCACCCAGATCCTGGCGCTGGGCCGGCAGAACAAGATGACCGGCGCCGCCGAGCAGTACCAGTACATCCTGCGCGACGAATCGATGCACTGCAATTTCGGCATCGACCTGATCAACCAGCTCAAGCTCGAGAACCCGCACCTGTGGACGGCCGACTTCAAGGCCGAGATCAAGGAGCTGTTCCAGAAAGCCGTGGAGCTCGAATACAAATATGCCGAAGACACCATGCCCCGCGGCGTGCTGGGCATGAACGCGTCCATGTTCAAGGGCTACCTGCGCTACATCGCCAACCGGCGCGCCACGCAGATCGGCCTGGAAGCGCTGTTCCCCAACGAGGAGAACCCGTTTCCCTGGATGAGCGAAATGATTGACCTGAAGAAAGAGCGCAATTTCTTCGAAACCCGCGTGATCGAGTACCAGTCCGGCGGCGCGCTGAGCTGGGACTAGATCGACAAGACGGGATGAGCCCGAGATTCGTCTGGACCGACGACCACGCCGCAAGAGCGGGAGACGGTCCGGACACCGGTGTTCATGGAGCTGGGCACGAGCCCAACTCCATGGATCGCTTCATGCAACCAACAAGCATGGAGTGCTTCTTTAGTTGATGTTGATCAACTTGATCAAGGAGAATAGAAATGGCAACTGCGAAAAAAGCTACGGCTAAGAAAGCCACGGCGAAGCGTCCGGCAGCGAAGAAGTCCGCTGCGAAGAAGGCTCCTGCGAAGAAGGCAGCAGCCAAGAAGGCACCGGCGAAGAAGGCCGCTGCCAAGCGTCCGGCTGCGAAGAAGTCGGCTGCGAAGAAGGCACCGGCGAAGAAGGCCGCAGCAAAGAAGGCGCCTGCGAAGAAGGCAGCTGCGAAGAAGACCACGGCGAAGAAGGCCACGGCGAAGAAGGCCGCGGCCAAGAAGCCGGCCGCCAAGAAGCGCCCGGCCGCGAAAAAGGCAGCGAAGAAGCCCGCTGCCAAGAAAGCAGCGAAAAAGCCTGCTGCCCCCCGGCCCGTAGCGAAGGCGGCTCCTGCCGTCACCGCTGCGCCTGCGGCTCAGACCACTCTGAACCCGCAGGCGGCCTGGCCTTTTCCGACGGCCAGCAAGCCCTGAGGACAGCAGTAGCGTTCACGCTACTCAAGCCCGGCACCGAAAGGTGCCGGGCTTTTTCTTTGGCCCAACGGCTGGCCCAGCCGGGACAAGGCCGGAATTTGTCACCCCGGGACCACGGCCGCCGCGCCAGGTCGCAAAATCACCGGGAACGCCCTCGCCCACTCCAATGACTCCGCACCGCGACCTGCCGGACCACCCGCTGAGCCTGTGCCGCACCGAGCGCCGCCCGGATCTGCTTGGGATCCGGCTGTCCGGCTTGGCCAACAACGCCGGCATGCAAGACGCCATGGCGGCGCCCTGACCATGGGACGCGAGCAAGACCGGCAGGCGCAGGCCAGCCTGTTCGAACAACCGCCGCCGCAAGCGCCGGCGTTGCCGCCCGGCATGGTCTACCAGCCCGACTTCCTGTCGGCCGGCGAAGAGCGGTTGCTGCTCGCGCTGATCGAGGGTTGGCCGCTGGAAGCGATGCGCTACAAGGCCTACACGGCGCGGCGCCGGGTGCTGAGTTTCGGCGGCAAGTACGACTTCGACGCCAACCGGCTGCGCGAGGGGCTTCCCATCCCCGCGCAGCTGCAGCCGCTGCGGGCGAAGGTCGCCGGCTGGCTGGGCCTGGCGCCGCAGGAATTCACCCAGGTGCTGGTGGCGCAGTACAGCGCGGGCACGCCGCTGGGCTGGCACCGCGACGTCCCCGATTTCGAGGACGTGGTCGGCGTCTCGCTGCTGGGCGAAGCCGTGCTGCGGTTCCGGCCCTGGCCGCACCAGGTCGGCAAGCGCGCCGAGGTGCTCAAGCTGGCCGTCGCGCCGCGCTCGATCTACCTGCTGCGCGGAGCGGCGCGCTGGGCCTGGCAACACAGCGTGGCGCCGACCGGCGCGCTGCGCTATTCGGTCACCTTCAGGACCGCGGGCCGGCGCGCTTAGCGCTTGACGGAGACCAGCTCGATCTCGAAGTTGAGCGTGGAGTTCGGCGGGATCACGCCGCCGGCGCCGCGCTCGCCGTAAGCGATCGCCGGCGGGCAGGTCAGGCGCGCCTTGCCGCCCGGCTTCATCATCTGCACGCCTTCGGTCCAGCAGGGAATGACGCGGTTGAGCGGAAACTCGGTGGGCTCGCCGCGCTTGTAGGAGCTGTCGAATTCCTTGCCGTCCTGGAAGGTGCCGCGGTAGTGGACCTTGACGGTGTCGGTGGACGCGGGCGGCGCGCCGCTGCCTTCCTTGATCGACTGGTACACGAGGCCGCTCTTGGTGGTGACGGGGCCCTGGGCCGGGGTGGCGCAGGCAACGAGGGACAGCGCCGCGGCGCACAGGATCAATCGCACAGGAATCTCCTTGAAGGCAATGGCCGATTATTGCCTGCCGGCAAGCACAGCTATTTCAGCTCGCCCAGCACCAGCGCAATCCGGCGCCGCAGCCGCTCGGCTTCCTGCTGGGCGCCGGCCAGTTCGGCGCGCCGCGCCTGGGCGCCCAGCCAGGCCAGCAGGGGCCGCCGCCAGCCTTGCGCCGACGCGGTGTCGACGGCCACCTGCAGCACCTCGGGGCTGGCGCGGCCGGTCTCGAACAGCACGCCCGCCGCCACCAGGCGCGCCAGCGGATCGCCGATCGCGCGGATGGCGCCGGCATCGGCACCGGCGGCCGCCACGGCCCGATGCACAGGAGGCAGCAGCGCCACGTCCGGCGGCAGCACCTTGCCGGCCAGGTAGTCGCCATAGGCGCGCTCGGCCGCCGGGGCATCGGGCCGCAGGGCGTCGAAGCCGACGCAGGGCTCGAACACCAGGCTGGCCACGCTGAGCGCGCAGCGGGTGAGTTCGGCCCGCGCCACCAAGCCGGCGTCGCCGGTGCGCGTGAGCTGCTCGCGCGCGCGCAGGAACTCCGACGACTCGACGCGCGCGTCGGCGGCCATGAAGGCCTGGACGTAGCGCTCCAGCGAGCCGTGGGCTTCCAGCTCCCAGTCCGGCGCCTTCGGCTTGCTGGCGCAGCCGGCCAGCAGCAGCACCGCGACGGTCAACGCAAGGAAAGAACTTCGGGTCATGGCAGCTTGATCTGGGTGTCGCGGGCGAACGGCCACTTGCGGTTGATCTCGTTGATCAGGCCTTCGATCTTGCGCAGGTTGGCTTCGACGTCGGCCCGCAGCGGCCCGAGGTCGGCAGTCGCGGCCTTGACGTTGGCGCCGACGCCCTGCACTTCGACCAGCACCGCATCCACCTTCTTCAGGCTGGCCCGGGTGTCGGCCAGCAGGCCATCGAGCTGGCGCATGGTGGTGCGGGCGTCACGCACCAGGCCCTCCTGGCCGAACACCTGCGTGTCCGCCTTGCCGGCCAGGCCGTCGACCCGCGCCGCGAGCTGGTCCATGCGCGCCAGCAGGGTGTTGGTGCGGTCCAGCGCCGTCACCAGCTTCTTGGCGTCGGCCTCGTTGCCGAACAGCACGCGCAGGGCGCCCTGCGGCCCCTTCATCCGCTCCGCCACCTCCTGCACGCTGGCCAGCGTGCTGCGCAGCGCCGCGTCCTGCCCGGTCATGGCGTTGATGTTCTCCAGCACTTCCCGCGCCTGGGCGATGACCTTGGGGATCTCGGCCGACGCGTCGCCGCGCAGGACCTGCCGCTCCGCGCCATCGGGCAGCGGGGGATCGTTCAGCATGCCGGAGAAGGCCCGCAGGTTGGTGCCGCCGACCACGCTGCGGACCATGGTGAAGACGCTGGAGGTGCGCAGCCAGTGGGCGTCCTTGCTGGCCACGTCGACCACGATGCGCACGTTGCCGTCCGGCGCCAGCTCCACCCGGCGCACCCGGCCGATCGGAAAGCCCGAGAAGGTCAGGTCCATGCCGGCGACCACGCCTTCGGAATCGTCGGTGGCCAGCACCAGGGTCTGGGTCGGCTCGAACACGCCGCGCGCATGCAGCAGGTAGAGCGCGGCGGCGACGATCAGCAAGGCGGTGAACAGCAGCAGCAGCCGCGCCTTCAATTCCAGGTGGGGGACGGCCTGGTGGGCCACCGGTTCCGAATTCAGAACCGGCGTGTCTTGCGGGTCGGGGGCTGCGCTCATTGCATCAATAGTAGTTGCCCACCAGGGAGACCGACTCGATCAGCAGCAGCACCGCGAACATGCGCACCAGCCCCTGCAGCGCGGCGCTCTCGCGCGAGCCGTCGCCCTCCAGGTCGAACAGCGCGGACGCCATCGGGATCACCGACACCGCCAGGCTGAAGAACAGCGTCTTGAGCACGAAGATCAGCGCCACCGCCGGATTGAACACGTGGCCGAACATCCGGGTGTAGCCGGCGATGCCGGCGGTGGTGGTGCCATACACCGCCAGGTAGGCCAGCACCAGCGCCACCACGCAGCTGAGCGCCGCCAGCGTGATGGCGGAAAAGATGCCGGCCAGCACGCGCGGCAGCACCTCGCGCGCCACCGGGTCCAGGCCCTGCCGGCGCAAGGCCTCGAAGCGGCCGAGCCGCCGCATCTCGCCCAGCGCCGCGCCGTTGGGAATGGTGCAGCGCAGCGCGACGAACAAGGCGGCGGTCAGCGGAATCAGCTCCAGCACCAGCACCCGGATCACCATCTCCAGCGCGTACTGCGACAGGCCGTAGCTGTAGGCCGTCACCACCACGATGCGGGTGATCACCAGCGTGAGCAGCGCGCACAGCGTGGTGAACCAGCCCAGGATCGGCACCGTGTCCAGATAGACGTGGCGGGCCAGCGCCGGCCCGATGCCGGCCCGGTAGGACGACGGCGATATCGCCAGCACCAGCACCACGGCGCCGAACTCGACGATCTTCCACCAGCCCGCCAGCCAGCGCACCGGCAGCGCGCCGATGCTGGCGAGGGCCTGGGTCCAGGTGCCGGGGGAAGACATCGCGCGATGATAGCCGTGCACGCAGCGGCGGGCTCGCTCCTAGAATGGAACGCAACGCCCCTGCGGGCAGGAGCAACGATGGAAATCACGGAATGCGATTTGTTCGTCATCGGCGGCGGCAGCGGAGGCGTGCGCGCTGCCCGCATGGCGGCGCAGCGCGGCGCGCGCGTGGTGCTGGCGGAAGCGGCCGCGCTCGGCGGCACCTGCGTCAACGTCGGCTGCATCCCCAAGAAGCTATACAGCTACGCCGCCCATTTCGCGCAGGAGATCGAGGACGCCGCCGGTTTCGGCTGGAGCATCGCCGAACCGGCCTTCGACTGGGACCGGCTCAAGGCCAACCGGGCCAGGGAAATCCTGCGCCTGAACGGCGTCTATGAAAAGCTGCTGGTGGGCGCCGGCGTGGAGCTGGTGCGGGGCTGGGCCGAGCCGGTCGCCGCCACCCAGGTGAAGGTGGCGACCGAAAGCCGCGACCGGCTGTTCAAGGCGCGCCACATCCTGGTCGCCACCGGGGGCACGCCCACCGTGCCCTTCTTCCCCGGCTGCGAGCTGGTGGTCAGCTCCGACAGCATGTTCGACCTCGACCCGTTCCCGGCGCGCCTGCTGGTGGTCGGCGGCGGCTACATCGCCTGCGAATTCGCGTCCATCTTCAATGGCCTGGGCGCCAAGGTGACGCAGCTTTACCGCGGCGCACGGGTGCTGCGCGGCTTCGACGACGACATCCGGGTGTTCATCGAGCAGGAGATGCGCAAGCACGGGGTCGAGCTGCACACCTCGGCCGACGTCCGGTCGATCGAGAAGACGGCGCACGGCCTGCGCGCCCACCTCACCGACGGCCGCACGGTGCTGGCGGATACCGTCCTGTATGCCACCGGCCGGGTGCCGAACGTGAACGGGCTGGGGCTGGAGGCGGTCGGCGTGAAGCAGGGCAAGGACGGGGCGATCGTGGTCGACGAGTTGTACCGGACGTCGGTCCCGTCGATCCACGCGATCGGCGACGTAACCTCGCGGGTGCAGCTGACGCCGGTGGCGCTGGGCGAGG
The DNA here is from genome assembly GCF_042655405.1 of Caenimonas terrae. Lineage (NCBI taxonomy): Bacteria > Pseudomonadati > Pseudomonadota > Betaproteobacteria > Burkholderiales > Comamonadaceae > Caenimonas > Caenimonas terrae. Next base: position 259,943 of record NZ_JBHSMF010000002.1, read on the forward strand.
CGATGGCGCTGGTCGACCACCTGTTCGGCGACGGCAAGCGCAAGATGGGCTACGACTTCATCCCGACGGCGGTGTTCACGCACCCCAACATCGCGACGGTGGGAATGACCGAGGCGCAGGCGCGCGAGAAGTTCGGCAAGGTGACGGTGTTCCGCAGCGAATTCAGCCCGCTCAAGAACACGTTGAGCGGCAGCAAGGAGCGCACGCTGATGAAGCTGGTGGTGGACAGCGCCAGCGACCGGGTGGTCGGGCTGCACATGGTGGGTCCGGATGCCGGCGAGGTGGTCCAGGGCTTTGCCGTGGCACTGAAGGCCGGGGCCACCAAGGCCGTGTTCGACGCCACCATCGGGATCCACCCGACGGCTGCGGAGGAATTCGTGACGATGCGCGAGCCGGTCGCGCATCCGGCCGTGGCCGGCTAGCGCCGGCCCGGCCGCAGGTCAGTTCAGGGGTTCGGCGTAGGCGCGCACGATCGGCGCCGGCTTCGGGTCTTCCGGCGGCAGGTAGATCGTCGTGCGGTCGATCTTGGCATCGTAGGCGGCGAGTTCGGCGCTGGCGCTGCGGATCACCGCGCGGTCCAGCGGATGGCACTGGCGCTGGCTCAACTTGCTCAGCGACTCCGATTTGGCAATCGTCTGACGCACCCGTTCCGGATCCATCATCAATTCAAACGGATTGGCTGCCATCGTTTCTGCTCTCATTCGCTTTCTCCTGTAGCCGTGGACTTTGTTTCGATGGGTCAACTTTAAAAACCCGGCTAGCTCGGCAGGAGTCAGGTGAGTTCGTTACACCGTGTAGGACTTTGTCTCACGCGCAACCCGGCGTTTTTGCCGCCTGTCGGGGCGCGTTGCACAATAGGACGCATGCCCTACATGCCCCCTTTCATCGCACCGAGCCGGCATTCCGACCCCGCCAGCGCGCTGGCGCAAGTGCGCGAGATCTACGCCCAGCAGATCGGCCACCTGCGCGACGCAATGCAGCGTTTCGTCAACGGGGAAAGCCTGCCCGGGCATGTCCGGGCGTGCTATCCGTTCGTTCGCATCCACACCGACACGGTGGTGCGGCAGAACGAGCTGGAGAGCGCCGGCCTGAGCTACGGCTTCGTGGCCGGCGCCGGCCGTTTCGAGACCACGCTGACCCGGCCGGACCTGTATGCCAACTACTACCTGGAGCAGTTCCGGCTGCTGCGGGAAAACCACGGCGTGGAGCTGGAAGTGGGCACCAGCACCCAGCCGATCCCGGTGCACTTCTCGTTCGCCGAGAACGATTACATCGAAGGCTCGCTCAGTCCCGCGCGCCGCACGCTGATGCGCGACGTGTTCGACCTGCCGGACCTGGGCGCGATGGACGACGGCATCGCCAACGGCACCTGGGAGCATCACCCGGGCGAGCCGCAGCCGCTGGCGCTGTTCACCGCGGCGCGGGTGGACTACTCGCTCCACCGGCTGCGCCATTACACCGGCACGGCGCCCGAGTGGTTCCAGAACTTCGTGCTGTTCACCAATTACCAGTTCTACATCGACGAATTCATCCGGCTCGGCCACGAGGAAATGGCCAACCCGTCCAGCGACTACATCGCCTTCGTCGAGCCGGGCAACGTGGTGACGCGCCGGGTTGGCATGGAAGGCCACCCGCTGGACCCGCTGGGCGCCCTGCCCGAAGCCGCGCCCGGCACGGCGCCGCCGCGGCTGCCGCAGATGCCGGCCTATCACCTGATTCGCCAGGGCCATGGCGGCATCACCATGGTCAACATCGGCGTCGGGCCGGCCAACGCCAAGACCATCACCGACCACATCGCGGTGCTGCGGCCGCACGCCTGGATGATGCTGGGCCACTGCGCCGGCCTGCGCAACAGCCAGCAACTGGGCGACTACGTGCTGGCCCACGCCTACGTGCGCGAGGACCACGTGCTGGACGAGGAACTGCCGCTGTGGGTGCCGATCCCGGCGCTGGCCGAGATCCAGGTGGCGCTGGAGCAGGCGGTGGCGGACGTGACCGGCTTCAACGGCGCCGACCTCAAGCGCATCATGCGCACCGGCACCGTCGCCTCCACCGACAACCGCAACTGGGAACTGCTGCCGGGCAACATGCCGCAGCGCCGCTTCAGCCAGAGCCGGGCGGTGGCGCTGGACATGGAGAGCGCCACCATCGCCGCCAACGGGTTCCGCTTCCGCGTTCCCTACGGCACGCTGCTGTGCGTCAGCGACAAGCCGCTGCACGGCGAGATCAAGCTGCCCGGCATGGCCAACCAGTTCTACCGCGAGCGGGTCGACCAGCACCTGCGCATCGGCATGCGCGCCATCGAGATCCTGCGGCGCGAGGGCAGCCAGCGCCTGCACAGCCGCAAGCTGCGCAGCTTCGACGAAGTGGCGTTCCAGTAGCGCCTACGCGGTCGTTCCCATCGGCTCGCCCAGCTTCACCGGCCGGGTCGGCGCCCAGTCGGAGGTGAAGGTGACGACGTTCTTCGGGAACAGCATCACCACCGTGGAGCCGAGCAGGAAGCGCCCCATCTCGGCGCCCTTGGCCAGCACGATGTTCTGGTCGTCGTAGCGCCACTCGCGGACCTCGCGGGTGCGCGGCGGATTCACCACGCCGTGCCAGACGGTGGCGACGCTGCCGACGATGGTGGCGCCGACCAGCACGTTGACGAACGGGCCGAACGCCGTCTCGAACACGCAGACCACGCGTTCGTTGCGCGCGAACAGGCTGGGCACATGGCGCGCCGTCACCGGGTTGACCGAGAACAGGTCGCCGGGAATGTAGATCATCCGCGTCAGCCGTCCCTCGCAGGGCATGTGGATGCGGTGGTAATCCTTGGGCGCCAGGTACAGCGTGGCGAAGTGGCCATGGTCGAACCGGTGCGCCAGCGCCTGGTCGCCGCCCACCAGGGCCCGCGTCGAGTAGCTGTGGCCCTTGGCCTGGAAGATCTGGTCGTGCTCGATCGGGCCGAACTGGCTGATCGCGGCGTCCACCGGACACACCAGCGGCACGTCGGCGATCGGGCGCGCGCCGTCGCGCAACGCACGGGTGAAGAAATCGTTGAAGGTCGCGTAGCTGTCGATCGCCGGGTTGGCGGCTTCGGCCATGTCGACGCTGTAATGGTCGACGAACCTGCGGATGATGGCTTGCGTCACGGGGCCACCGTGCCAGCCGGCGACAACGCCGGCGAACATGGTGAGCAGCCTCTTTGGCAACAGGTATTGGGTTGTCACCGCGAGGCGATCAGGCACATCGTTCACCAGAAGTTGCAGAACCGAAAATTCTAGGCTACCGGGGCCGCCTGCGCGGGGCTGCGACACAATCTGGCGATGACGCTCCTGTTCCAGGCCAGCCACCTGAGCAAGCGCTACGGCGATGCGGCCGTGGTGCAGGACCTCTCTTTCGGGATCGCAGCGGGCGAATGCCTGGGCGTGATCGGGCCCAACGGCGCCGGCAAGACCACCACCATCCGCATGTGCCTGGGCCTGACGGCGCCCGACCGCGGCGAGATCGCGGCGCTGGGCCTGTCGATGCCGCGCGACGCGCTGGCGATCAAGGCGCAGGTCGGCGTGGTGACCCAGTTCGACACGCTGGACCCGGACTTCAGCTGCGCCGAGAACCTGCTGGTGTACGGCCGCTACTTCGGCATGAGGGACGCGCAGGTCCGGGAGCGCATTCCGCGGCTGCTGGAATTCGCGGCGCTCTCGCACAAGGCCGACGCCAAGCCGGGCGAGCTCTCGGGCGGCATGCGGCGGCGCCTGAGCCTGGCCCGTGCGCTGGTGAACGACCCGAAGCTGCTGCTGCTGGACGAGCCGACCACGGGCCTCGATCCGCAGGCGCGCCACCTGATGTGGGAGCGGCTGCAACTGCTGCTGCAGCAGGGCAAGTCGATCCTGCTGACGACCCATTTCATGGACGAAGCCGAGCGCCTGTGCTCCCGCCTGCTGGTGCTGGACCACGGCCGCAAGATCGCCGAGGGCAGGCCGCGCGACCTGATCGCCGAGCACCTGGAGCCGGACGTGGTGGAGGCCTACGGCGAGGGCGCGATGGCGCTGCCCCAGTCGACGCTGAAGGCGCTGGCGGCGCGGGTCGAGGTCAGCGGGGAGACCGTGTTCTTCTACACGCAGCAGGCGAAACCGCTGCTCGACGCGCTCGCCACCCATCCCAAACTGCGCACGCTGCACCGGCCGGCCAACCTGGAGGACCTGTTCCTCAAGCTGACCGGCAGGCAGATCCGGGAAGAAGGCTGACCATGAACCAGAGCATCTGGCGCGTTCCCGACCTGTCGCTGCGCTGGTGGCCGGTGTTCCTGCGCAACCTGCTGGTGTGGCGCAAGCTGGCCATCCCCAGCCTGGTGGGCAACATCGCCGAGCCGCTGATGTGGCTGGTCGCCTTCGGCTACGGCATGGGCGCGCTGGTGGGCCGGGTGACGGTGCAAGGCGCGGGCGGCGCCGCGCAGGTGCCCTACATCCTGTTCCTGGCCAGCGGCTCGATCTGCATGAGCGCGATGAACGCCGCCTCGTTCGAGGCGCTGTACTCCGCCTTTTCCCGCATGCACGTCCAGAAGACATGGGACGGCATCATGAACGCGCCGATCAGCCTTGACAGCGTGGTGCTGGCGGAGATGCTGTGGGCCGCCTTCAAGGCGGCCTTCACGGTCACGGCGATCCTGGCGGTGATGCTGGCCCTGGACATCAGCCACAGCCCCAAGCTGCTGGTGGCGTGGCCGGTGCTGGCCGCCGCGGGCATCACGTTCTCCTGCATAGCGCTGATCTTCAATGCGCTGGCCAAGGGTTACGATTTCTTCACCTACTACTTCACCCTGTTCATGACGCCGATGATGTTCCTGTCGGGCGTGTTTTTTCCGCGCGACCAGTTGCCGCCTGCGCTGCGCTGGCTGTCGGACTGGCTGCCGCTGACCAATGCGGTGGAGCTGGTGCGGCCGCTGTTCATGGACCGCTGGCCCGAGCACGCCGTCCGCCACGGCGTGGTGCTGGCCCTGTACGCGGTCATCGCGTTCTGGGTGGCGCTAGCGCTCACCCGCCGGCGCTTCAGGAGCTGAATGGCTGCGCCGCCCCACCTCCTCGCACTGATGGCGCGCGGGGTGTCGGTGATCGTCGGCTCGCGCGACCTGGCCAACCGGCCCAGCGCGATGCGGGCGATCGGCAGCGTGGTGGAGGACGAAGGGCGCTCCTTAAACGCGCCCGCTGCACCGGATTCGTTTAGGCATCGATGCCACAGTGCGTTAGGCAAACGGCTGAGCCCCTTGTAACATTCGCACACGACAGCCTTTTGAGGTTCGACGTCTTGACTCTAGAGACCGTTGCCACGCCGACGCCGGATTCAGATCCCGACGCCTCGGCGATGATGCTACGGTCGAGCTCGGAGCTGCAGACGGTTCCGCCGGAACGCGATCCGGCTGCGTCTGGAACCTCCGCGGCCACGAATTCACCTGCCCTCGTCCGCGCCGACGTTTCCGCCTCGCTGGGTCGCCTGGCGCGGTTCGACACCGCGGCCTTGCCGGCCGCGATGGCGCTGCCCCGCCAACTGGTCGCCGCGCCCCCGCCGGAAATCACCTGGTCGCTGGCCAGCCTGGCGCTGGCGGCCAGCGCGGGCTGGATCTACGAACGGCGCCGCCGGCTGCAGCTGGACGTGGAGCGCGCTCCCGAGGCCTGGCCGACACCCGCGGCGATGCGCCGCGAACCGGCGACTGCGGCCGCGGCCGTGCCCGGCGTCGACGAGACCTTCCCCGAAGACGGCGAGATCACCGACGCGGCGCGCCCGGTCTATGTCTCCGTGATCGGCGACACGCCGTCGCGGCGCGAAGCGACGCTGGTCGACCTGCACGACCTGAACGCCCGGCTGAAGAACCTGCGGCGCAACATGCCGGCGGCGACCGAGCTGCTCGAGCAGCACCTGTACGACTTCCGCTACACCAGTCCATGGGTCTTCCTGGAGCTGCGCGAGCTGCACCAGCAACTGGACCAGCGCGAGGAGTGGGAGCTGGTGCGCGACGCCTTCCGCCAGCGCTTCGGCCAGAACGCTCCGCAGTGGAATGCCCCGTCCACGGCCGGCGCGGAGATCGCCGAGGACCGGCAGCTGTGCGGCGATCTGCTGCGCAGATGGCCGCAGCGCGAGGCCCGCCTGTTCTTCCTGCGCTGGATGCTGGGCGACGCGCAGTCGCGCCAGAAGAGCAGCGGCCCGCCGCAGCTCGCGCTGGGGATCTACCGCGACATGCTGCTGCTCGACGCCATCCTCGACGACGTGCTGACGTCCAAGCCGGCGCCTCCCGTGCTCGTGACCCAGGCCTGAGGACCGCCAGCCGGCCACGTCGCCGCCGCGGCACCAATTGAATTGCACACAATTGAATTGCACGCTACAATTGCGGCATGGCATCGCATCCGCCCCCCGCAGACCGGCTCCTCCGGCTGGATAACCAGCTCTGCTTCGCCCTGTACTCGGCGTCGCTGGCGATGACCAAGCTGTACAAGCCCTTGCTGTCCGAGCTCGGGCTCACCTATCCCCAATACCTGGCGATGCTGGTGCTGTGGGAGCGCGACGGGCTGACGGTGTCGGAACTGGGCGAGCGGCTGTTCCTCGACTCCGGCACGCTGACGCCGCTGCTCAAGCGGCTGGAGGCCGCCGGCCTGATCGCCCGCATCCGTGCGCTCGACGACGAGCGCCGGGTGCACGTGACGCTCACTGCCGCCGGCCGCAAGCTCAAGGCCCGCGCAGCAAAGGTGCCCGGCTGCATCGTCGAGGCCGTGCAGTGCCCGCTGCCCGACATCGTTTCGCTCACCCGGCAGGTGCAAGCCCTGCGCGAGCGCCTCACCTCCTGAATTCATCAACCCCCACCTGGAAAGCAACCATGACCGCCAAGCTCGAAAAAGTCCTGTACACCGCCAAGGCCCACACCACCGGGGGCCGCGACGGCGCCTCGCGCACCGACGACGGCCGTCTCGACATCAAGCTGTCGTCGCCCGGCACCAGCGGCAACGGCACCAACCCCGAGCAACTGTTTGCCGCCGGCTATGCCGCCTGCTTCATCGGCGCGCTCAAGGCCGTCGCCGGCACGCAGAAGATCACCCTGCCGGCGGACCTGGCGATCGACTCCAGCGTCGACCTGGGCAAGGTCGGCCAGGCCTACGGCATCGCCGCGACACTGAACGTCAGCCTGCCGGGCATGGAGCGCGAAGCCGCCCGCAAGCTGGTCGACGCCGCCCACCAGGTCTGCCCCTACTCCAACGCCACGCGCGGCAACATCGACGTGACGCTCAACGTGGTCTGACGGCCCCGCGGCTGTCGCCCAGGCGGCCCGCCCGTGTTGAACGGGCGGGCCGTTTGGTTTACGGTGCCGCGATGAGCACCACCACCCTTCTCGTGCGCCGCGACCGGCTCGACCAGACCCGGATCGTCGAGACCCCCGACCTGCCGCTGGCCGATGGCCAGGTGCGCGTGCGCATCGACCGCTTCGCGCTGACGTCCAACAACATCACCTACGCCGCCTTCGGCGAGGCGATGAACTACTGGAAGTTCTTTCCCACGGCGCAGGAGGGATGGGGCGTGGTGCCGGTGTGGGGCTTTGCCGACGTCGTGCAGTCGCTGCATCCCGGCCTCGCGGCAGGCGAGCGCCTGTACGGCTACTGGCCGATGGCCGACCACGCCGTGCTCGAGCCGTCACGCCTGTCGGTCGCCGGCTTCAGCGACGCGGCGGCGCACCGGCGCGAGCTGCACGGCGTCTACAACCAGTACCTGCGTTGCAGTGCCGACCCGTTCTACAGCGCCGACAGCGAGGATGTGCAGGCGCTGCTGCGGCCGCTGTTCACCACCTCCTGGCTGATCGACGACTTCCTGGCCGACAACGCCTTCTTCGGCGCCGACACCATGCTGCTGTCCAGCGCGTCGAGCAAGACGGGGTACGGGACGGCGAACCAGCTGGCACAGCGATCCGGCCTGCAGGTGGTCGGCCTGACATCGGCGCGCCACAAGGCGTTCTGCCAGCGGCTGGGGTGCTACAGCAAGGTGCTCGCCTATGAAGAACTCGACCAGCTGCCGTCCGACCTGCATGCGGTCTATGTCGATTTCGCCGGCAACGCCGGCTTGCGGCGCGACATCCACCGCCGCTTTCCCAAACTCGGATACAGCTGCTCGGTGGGCGGGACGCATGTGGACCAGCTTGGCGGCGGCAAGGACCTCGCCGGACCGCGGCCGGTGCTGTTCTTCGCCCCGGCCCAGGTGAAGAAGCGCCAGGGAGACTGGGGCGCAGCGGAACTGGGGCGACGGCTGGCGCAGGACTGGCAGCGCTTGCTGGCGCGCGTGGGCAACCCTGACGCGCCGTGGCTGGCCGCCGTGCACCACGACGGCGCCGCCGCGGTCCAGGCCGCTTATGCGCAGGTCCTGGCCGGCCAGGGCGACCCCGCGCTCGGCCACATCCTGTCGCTGTCCAGAAGCTGATTGCCTCCCCCGGGCGACAATCGCCCCATGTCTTCCCATCCCTATGAGCACCTGACGCCCGACGTCGTGCTCGACGCCCTGTCCTCGGTCGGCCTGCACGGCGACGGGCGGCTGCTGGCGCTGAGCTCGTACGAAAACCGCGTCTACCAGGTGCAGCTCGAAGACCCGTACGAAGGCAACGACAGCGTGGTGGCCAAGTTCTACCGGCCCGGCCGCTGGAGCGACGAGCAGATCCTGGAGGAGCACAGCTTCTCGGCCGAACTGATGGCGGCGGAGATCCCCGCAGTCGGACCGCTGCTGCTGGCCGGCCGCACGCTCAACGAGCACGCCGGCTTCCGCTTCAGCGTCAGCCCGCGCCGCGGCGGCCGCCGGCCCGAGCTCGATGACGTGGAGGTGCTGGAATGGATCGGCCGCTTCCTGGCGCGGATCCACAGCGTCGGCGCCGCCCGGCCCTTCGTCTCGCGGCCGCAGCTGGACGTGCAGTCGTTCGCCCTCGAGCCGCGCGACTGGCTGCTGTCCCACAACGCGATCCCGCTCGACGTGCAGGGCAGCTGGCTCAAGCAATGCGACGCCGCGATCGCCATGATCGAGGCGGCGGTGCTGGAGCATCCGGTGCGGCGGATCCGCCTGCACGGCGACTGCCATCCCGGCAACATCCTGTGGACGCCCGACCGGGGCCCGCACTTCGTCGACCTGGACGACGCCTGCACCGGCCCCGCCGTGCAGGACCTGTGGATGCTGCTCTCAGGCGAGCGGCGCGAGCGCACCCAGCAGCTCGGCGCGCTGGTGGACGGCTACGAGCAGTTCCGCGAATTCGACCGGCGCGAGCTGGCGCTGATCGAGCCGCTGCGGACGCTGCGCCTGATCCACTACAGCGCCTGGCTGGCCCGGCGCTGGGACGACCCGGCGTTTCCGCCGACCTTTCCCTGGTTCGGCACCAGCGATTACTGGCAGGGTCAAGTTCAGATGCTGGAGGAACAGATCGACGCGATGGCGCAGCCGCCGCTCTCGGCCTGAGCGCCCCGGGAAAACGCTCTACGCGTTATGGGGTTGATCTAGCATGCTAACGAAAAAGGAGGATTCCCGATGCTTCGCCGTTCCGCGCTCGCCGCAGCTTTCCTGTTGACCGCCGCTGGCCTGGCCGCCGCCCAGGCCGCCTGGCCCACCAAGCCGATCACCATGGTCGTTCCGTTCCCCCCGGGCGGCCTGGCCGACATCGTCGCCAGGCCGGTGGCCGAAGCGATGTCGCGCGAGCTGGGCCAGCCGGTGGTCGTGGAGAACCGCTCCGGCGCCGGCGGCGGCATCGGCATGGCCTTCGTGGCGCGGGCGCCCGCCGATGGCTACACGGTGCTGATGTCGCTTTCCTCGCTGACGGTGCTGCCGGAAGCCGACGTGGTGCTGGGGCGCCAGCAGATGTACGCGCTCAATTCGCTGCGGCCGATCGCCCGCTTCACCGCCGACCCGACGGTGCTGGCCGTGCGGGCGGACGCCCCGTGGAAGACGGTGAAGGACTTCGTCGAGGACGCGAAGAAGCGGCCCGGCGCCATCAACTTCGGCTCGTCGGGCAACTACGGGACGATGCACGTGCCGATGGAGATCCTGTCCCAGAACGCCGGCATCAAGATGACCCACGTGCCTTTCACCGGCGCGGGTCCCGCCGTCGTCGCGCTGCTGAGCGGCCAGATCGACGCCGTGTCGTCCGGCCCGGCAACGGTGCTGCAGCACGTGAAGGCAGGCAAGCTGCGGGTGCTGGCGCACTGGGGCACCAGCCGGCTGGATGCGCTGCCGGACGTTCCGTCGCTCAAGTCCGCCGGCTACGACGCCGAATACGCGCAGTGGTCGGGCCTGTTCATTCCGGCGGCGACGCCGGAACCGATCGCGCAGCGCCTGCGCGCGGCGGCCCGGACCGCGGCCATGGATCCCAAGGTGAAGGACGTGATCCTCAACGCCGGCAGCCCGATCCTTTACCAGGACACGCCGGAATTCGCCAAGTACGTGCAGGCCGACGCCCGCCGCATGGCCGAAGTTGTCAAGAAGATCGGCAGGGTGGAGTGATCATGGCAACACGTCGCAATCTCAATCGTTCCCTGCTGCTGGCGCTCGGCCTGGCGGGGGCTTTGCTGGCGGCGCCGGCCTTCGGGCAGGCCTACCCGACCCGGGCCGTGCGGATCATCGTGCCCTTCGCCGCCGGCGGCCCGGCCGACATCTATGCGCGCTTCATCGCGCAGCGCCTGCAGGAGGCGATGGGCCAGCCGTTCGTGGTGGAGGACAAGCCGGGGGCCGGCTCGGTGATCGGGACCGACGTGGTCGCCAAGGCGGCGCCGGACGGCTACACGCTGCTGCTGATGTCCAATACCCACACCGTCAACGAAACGCTGGTTCCCGGCAAGCCGTTCGCGCTGATGCGGGATTTCGTCGGCATCGCGCCGATCAACTATTCGGACCTGGTGCTGGTGGCCAATCCGGCGCTGAAGGCGTCGAGCATCAAGGACCTGCTCAAGCTGGCCAAGGCCCAGCCCGGCAAGCTGAACTACGCATCCTCCGGCGTCGGCACGCCGTACCACATGGCCGGCGAACTGTTCAAGAGCATGGCCGGCGTCTACCTGGTCCACATTCCCTACCGGGGCAGTTCGGGGGCACGCACCGACGTGATCGGCGGCCAGGTGGACATGATGTTCGACGCCGTCACCACCATGGTGGACCAGATCAAGTCGGGCAAGGTGAAGGCGATCGCCACCACCGGTCGCCAGCGCTCCGACGTGCTGCCTGACGTTCCGACGGTGAACGAGTCGGGTGTTCCCAACTACGAAGCCACCATCTGGCTCGGCCTGATGGCGCCCAAGGGAACGCCCAAGGCCATCGTCGAGCGCCTGAACGAGGCCGTGTCGCGCATCGCCAGCCAGCCCGACGTCAAGCAGGCGTGGGGCAGGCAGGGCGCGACGCCGATGGTGATGAACGCCGCCGCATTCGACAAATACCTGCAGGATGACATCGCCAAGTGGGCCAAGGTCATCAAGTCGGCAAACATCAAGGCGGAGTGATGAAGGCGTTGCATGTGATCAGCGGCGGCGCGGCGCAAGGCCTGGTCGCCCAGTTGAGCGACAGCTTCAGCGCGGCCCATGGCCTGAAGCCCGACGGCACCTTCGGCGCGGTCGGCCTGATGAAGGACAAGCTGCTTGCTGGCGCGCCTTGCGACGTCATCATCCTCACGGCGGCCCTGATCGCCGAGCTGGAACAACAGGGCCACGTGCAACCCGGATCGGCCCGGCCGCTGGGCGTCGTGCGCACCGGCGTCGCGGTCAAGGCCGGTGAGCCCATGCCGGACGTGGCCACGCCCGACGCCCTGAAAGCGCTGTTGCGCAGTGCCAAGGGCATCTATTTCCCCGACCCGGTGAAGGCGACGGCCGGCATCCACTTCATGAAGGTGCTCAAGGCCCTTGGCGTGGACCAGGAGCTTGCCGAACGCCTGAGGCCGTTCCCGAACGGGGCGACAGCGATGCGGGAGATGGCGGCCGCCCCCGGAACCGGACTGGTGGGCTGCACGCAGGTGACGGAGATCCTCTACACGCCCGGCGTCACGCTGGTCGGGGTTCTGCCCCCTGAATTCGAGCTGGCCACGGTCTACACGGCCGCGGTCTGCAGCCGCGCGGCCAATCCCGCCGCTGCCCAAGCACTGGTGGAGCTGCTGTCGGCCCCAGCCAATGCCCGCCAGCGGCTGGCGGGCGGCTTCGAAGAGCGCTAACCCGTCCCGGCGGGACCCGTTTGCCCCCGTCGGCCCTGAGCGGCCGACCGGCCTGCCGCGCAATGCGACGGGTTTTGTATCTGCGGAAACACACTTCCGGCCCGGCGTCCTAAGCCATTCCCTCCGACACCACGCTTTCTACGTGATGTTCTTCACGGTTGTTGCGGTTTTGCGTCAAAAACCGAGATGTTTCTTGCCACATACGTAAGAAACAACTTGAAACAGTACGCACAAGTGGTTACATTCAATTCCATAGACCGAGCCACCCAACCCCTCTTTCCACCGAAAGGACCCATCATGAAAAAGCTTTTACTCATCGCCGTCTCAATGGCCGCGCTGCTCGCTCCCGTTCTGTCCCGCGCCGAATCCAACGTTAACACCGCGGCCGTCACCGGCAGCGCAGTGACGGCCCGCCTCAACTTCAGCGTCGTCATTCCTTCGGTGCTGTATCTCGCAGTGGGCACGAACACCACGATGGCCGCCAACACCACCGTCGACAATCTGCTCTTCACCGTCCCCGCTGCCAGCATCGGCGCCGGCACGACGTCGGTTGTTACCACCGGCGGCGACATCGGCTCCGGCGCCGTGACCGTTCGCGTCTTCAGCAACGTCGGCGGAGCCACCGGCAACGTTTCGCTGAATTCGAGCACGTCGGGCCAGATGCTCAATGCTGCCGGCGACGCGATCCCGTGGACGGACATCGCCGTCGCAGCCGCACCTCTGGCGACCGCGACCACCGGTTACACCAACACCGGCATCACGCACCCCGCGTTCAACAACGGCGCCGCCGGCGGCGCTGGCACCCTGGTCACCCTGACTGCCGCCAGCAAGGTCGTTCGCCAGGAAGGCAAGTGGACCTTCAGCTACGCCAACACCGGTGCCTACCCGGCCGGCACCTACGGCGGCACCGTTGCCAAGAACGGCGTCGTCACCTACACGGCCACCGCCCTTTGATCCGAACCGAAATACTCCCGGCGTAGTCAGTGGGGTTGGAACAACAAGCGCCATCCGGCGCTTGTTTCAGTTTCCGAACCCCTCCGCAGCGTGGACAATACGAGCTCATCATGTGTCTTGTGCCGCCTCAGCCGTCCCCCCGCTCGGGCAGCCGCGTGATCCAGCGCATCGCCTGCCTCGCAGCCCCCCTCCTGCTGCTCGTCCCGGTCTCCAGCCACGCCTATCTGGTTTCCATCACTTCGGGCACCAAGTCGATCTTCCTGCAGGTGGGCACCGGCACCATGACCGGCGGCACCTTCCAGAGCGGCGGCACCCCAGGCAACAACGCGACTGTCAACACCGTGTCGGTGAACGTACCGGCTGCCAGCGTGGGCACCGGCCCTCGTGGTATGACCCCCGACGTGATCGTGGTCAACAGTCCCTGGGACAACTACGCGTTCTGTCCTTACCCGGCTCCGGTCTACGTCGGCGGCTTTTATCGCGCTTCCAGCGGCACCGGGAGCGCGACCCTGGCGGTCACGTCGCCCGCCAACCTGGTCAGCGGAGCCAACACGCTGTCATTCAATACCATTTCCTGGGTGTCGGCCGGAGCGAGTGATGCAACACCCACGATTCCGAGCGGCACGTTCGCGGCGGGAACCACGCAAACGCTGCTGACCATCGCACGAAACTACTGGTTCGAGAGCTGCCTGACCTTCACCTACGCGAACGCAGCGGTCCTTCCGGCGGGAACCTACACCCAGCAAGTGGTGTACTCCCTGACAGCGCCATGACCGGCTCGCCGCGGATCGGAGCGCGCCGCCGGGTCCTGGCGGCCCTCGCGACGGCTGCACTGCTGCTGCCCGCAGCCCCCGCCGCCCGCGCTGCCAGCACGGTCCGGGTGGACGACTCCGGCACCATCGTCAACCAGCCGGTGGTCCCGATGCGCTGGAGAAAACCGGCTCCCAGCCGGGCGCAGGACAACAACGTGGACGGCGCGGTCCGGGTGGCGCTGCGCCTGAACATGGCGCCGTTCCTGAACCAGCAGGTTCGCCTGTTCATGGGCCTGGCCCCGGTCACGGGCGACCCGGTGTCGGCCAGCTGGCGCACCCAGGGTCGCCTGCTGCCCGGCACGGTCCGCTCGGGCGGTCGCACCCTCATCTTCAACGGGGTTGCCAGCAGCGCGCGGATCGAGGAGACCATCGACATGACGCTGAGCACCGACGGGCGCAACATGGCCGATATCCAGACCCTGCAGTTCTTTTTCGAAGTTGATTTGCCATGACATCACGGTCACGCTTGCTGGCATTGGCTCTGGCCTTTCCGGCGTTCACCGCCAGCGCCGAATTCGCGGTGGCGATCTCGCCGCCGCGCTTCGAACTCGAAGCCAAGGCCGGCGATGTGCTGCGCCAGACGATGGAGATCACCAACGGCTCGGCGCAGGCCGCGGCGCTGTCGCTCAAGACTGCCGACTGGACCTACGAGCCGGACGGCGGCGTCAATTTCAAGGAAGAACTGACGCCCGGCAGCTGCCGCCCCTGGGTGACCATCGAACGCCGCCAACTGACCGTGACCGCCGGCAAGCCTTATCGGTACCGTTTCGAGGTGGCGCCGCCGCCCGGGACGCCGCCCATGGAATGCCGCTTCGCCATCCTGGTCGAAGGGCAGCAGGAGAGCACCAACGCGGGCGGCCTGGTCGTGCCTTTCAACGCCCGGCTGGCGGTGATCGTCTACGTCGGCATCGGCGGGGTCCAGCCGGAATTGAGCATCGTGGGCACGGCGGTGCAAGCGGTGGACGGCCGCCAGGCGCCCGTGCTTCGCGTGCGCAACACAGGACTGGCGCATGGCCGCCTGGATGGTTTCCTCACCGGCACGGACGCCAACAACACCCCGCTGGACTTCGTGGCCCGCGGCTACCCGATCCTGCCGGGGGAAACCCGCGTGATCCCGTTGAACGCGACGCGCCAGGGCGACGTCGACGCGCCGGTCACCTTGACCTTTCCGGTCACGGTCAAGGGCAAGCTGGAATGGGGCAAGAAACAGTCGCAGGATTTTGAGCAGCGCTTCGTCCAGTGAAGCCCGGCGCCGCCACCGCTCAACCCAGTCGACAGCCACGCAGTCGTTCAACAGGTCCGCTGCCGGCGCTGGCGCTGGCGCTGGCGGCCGCACTTTCCTTCGCCGCACTGGCGCCCGCCGCCGTTAACGCCCAGGAGGCTGGCACAACCCCGCCCGCCTACGTCGATCGCGTGCTGGAAACCGGTCCGCAGGCAAACCAGGCTCCAGAAGGCGAACCGGAGACGATCAACTCTGAAGGCTGGGCGCGCAGCCTGCGGCTCGATTACTCGCTGTCGTCGCAGAAGGGGCCCTCCTCGTCGCTGTCGCGCGCCATCCAGTTTTCCGGCTACCTGGACACGCCCAATTACGGCGCCCTGTCGGTCTCAGGCAGCCTGAATTCGCAGCAGATCGACGCCTCGGGGCCCGATCGCGGCAGCAGTTCGTCTTCCGGCCGGGGAAGCTGGCGAGTCGACCAGCGCGCCATGCCCCTGGATGCCGGCTGGTATGGCGACCACAGTGCCGGCGACATCAGCACCGCGTCGCCCCCGCTGGCGCGCTCCCTGGGCCGGGTGTTCCTGCCCTTCATCCCGATCTCCGGCCTGGCCGGCCACTGGTATCGGGGCGAGGACATCGATCTGAACGCCGCCAGCGGCAATCCCGGCCTGTTTACCGGGATCGACGTCAACGGCTTCAGCCCGGCGGCTGGCCGGGTGAGTTCCGCCGGGGGCCAGATGCAGCTGGCAGGGCAACGCAACGGCCTGTCCCGCACCGAGGCTGCCGTGGAGGTCGTCGATGCGCACAACGTCTCGGAGGCGGGATCGGCGTCCGGATTGAGCGCCCGCTCGCTGTGGACAGCACTGGCCTGGGAAGGCGCGGCGCCGTGGGCAACCACGTTCACGCCGGGCCGCACCGACCCGATCCCGCTGCGCAGCGGGGGCCTGCGCGTCCAGGGCAACTGGATGGAAAGCAGCAGCAACGGCGGCGACCGCGCCGCCGGTGGCTGGCTCGATGCGGCCTGGCGCACCGACTGGCTACAGAACTCGGGCGGGATCTATTACCTGCAACCCAACCTGCGCTGGGGCAGTTCGACAATGGCCAGCGACCTGAAGGGCGCGTACTGGCGCGCCGACACCTCCGCCCGCCGCTGGAACCTTGGCTGGACCCTGGAGGCGAGCGCCAGCGTGAGCGGCCTGTCCGGCCGCAGCGTGTTTGGAAATGTCTACGGCCGCTACAGCCTGGACAAGCGCAACATGTTCGGCGCCACGCTGTCGCTGCGCAATGGCAACGGCTCGGGCCAGTCGGTTCAACTGAGCTGGGACCACACTTCGGACTGGGGCCAGACGCAGTGGCGCGGCAACGTCCAGCATGCCGGTGCGATCCGCACCTTGTTCGCGGGCGTCGACCAGGCGTGGGCCGTGCCCTTGCCGTTCGCCCTCTCCACCTCGCTCGGGCTGGAACAAAGCCGCAGCGACAGCGGGGTGACCGCCAGCGTGCGGTCCTGGGGGCTGCTGGCCGCCTACGCACCCTCCAGCCAACTGTCGGTCGATGCCAGCGTGCGCGGCGCGCATGGCGCGACCAGTGACGCGCTCAATGCCAACATCGGCATTTCGTGGCGCTACAACCTGAACTGGTCGCTGATCGGCCGTTACACCGAGGCCCGCGGGCAGGATCCGCAATCCGCGCAGATCGTCTCGGCGTTGACGGCTGCAACGCTGGAGCCGGTCATCCCGACGCCGGCCAGCCGCAGCCTGCAGCTCATTCTTCGCTACGAAGATCGGGCTGGCACCGTCAGCGCGCCGCTGGGCGGTGCGCCGGGCGTGGGGGCCGGCAGTGTCAACGGCACCGTTTTCTTCGACGCCGACAGCAATGGCCGGCGTGACGCGTCCGAGGCGGGAACGCCGAACATCACGGTCGTCCTGGACCGCCGCTTCGTCGCGCGAACCGACGCGCAGGGCCGGTACGAATTCCCATGGGTGGCGGCGGGCGCCCACGTGCTGCAGATCCAGACCGACAACGTGCCGCTGCCGTGGGGGCCGGTGCAGCGCGACCCGGTGGCGGTATCGGTGGTCGTGCGCAGCACCACCACCACCGACTTCCCCCTGCAGCGCGAGCGCTGATCAGGCCAGCAGCGCGTTGACCCGCCGCACGTAGCCGGCCGGGTCCTCGGGCATGCCGCCCTCGGCGAGCAGGGCCTGGTCGAACAGGATGTTGGCCAGGTCGTCGAAGTGCTCCGACGTCTCGAGCTTGCGCACCAGCGGATGGCCGGCGTTCACTTCCAGCACCGGCTTGACCTCGGGCACCTTCTGGCCGGCCTGCTTGAGCATCCGCGCCAGCTGCATGCTCATGCCGGCGTCCTGCACCACCAGGCAGGCCGGCGAATCGACCAGGCGCGTGGTGACGCGAACGTCCTCGGCCTTGTCCTTCAGCGCGGCCTTCAGGCGCTCCAGCACCGGCTTGAACGCCTCCGCCGCTTCCTCGGCGGCCTTCTTCTCCGTGTCGTCCTGCAGCTTGCCGAGATCCACCGCCCCGCGCGCGACCGATTGCATCGGCGTGCCGTCGAAATCCTGCAGGTGGTTCAGCGCCCACTCGTCGACGCGGTCCGTCATCAGCAGCACCTCGATGCCCTTCTTGCGGAACAGCTCCAGCTGCGGACTGTTCCTAGCCGCCGGCAGGCTGTCGGCGGTGATGTAGTAGATCGCCTCCTGCCCTTCCTTCATCCTCGCCTTGTAGTCCGCCAGCGAAACGCTGGTCGCGTCCGAGGTGGTCGAGGCAAAGCGCAGCAGCTTCGCCAGCCGCTCGCGATTGCCGAAGTCCTCGCCCAGGCCCTCTTTCAGAACGGCGCCGAACTCCGAATAGAACTGCGCGTACTTGGCCTTGTCCTCGGCGGTCGCGGCGTCCTCCTTCTCCAGCTTGGCCAGGTCTTCCAGCATCGAGAGCACGCGCTTGGTGGAGCCTTCGCGGATGGCCCGCACGTCGCGGCTTTCCTGCAGCAGTTCGCGGCTGACGTTCAGCGGCAGGTCGGCCGAATCGATCACGCCGCGGACGAATCGCAAATACACCGGCAGCAGCGCTTCCGCGTCGTCCATGATGAACACGCGCTTGACGTACAGCTTGACGCCGGCCGCCTTGTCGCGGTTCCACAGGTCGAACGGCGCATGCGACGGGATGTACAGCAGCTGCGTGTACTCGGTCGCGCCCTCCACCCGGTTGTGCGACCAGGTCAGCGGCGGTTCGGTGTCATGGCTGATCTGCTTGTAGAACTCCTGGTACTGCTCGGGCGTGATGTCCTTCTTCGGGCGGCTCCAGAGCGCGCTCGCCTGGTTGACCGTCTCCCACTCGTCGGTGAGGACCATCTCGCCGCCCTTGCTGTCCTCGCCCTCCTTCCACTCTTCCTTGCGCATCAGGATCGGCAGCGAGATGTGGTCGGAATACTTGGCGATGACGCTCTTGAGCTTCCAGGTGTTCAGCCACTCCTGGGCATCGTCGCGCAGGTGCAGCGTGACCGACGTGCCGCGCTCGGGCCGGGTGATGGGCTCGACCTCGAAATCGCCGGCGCCGCCGCTGGTCCAGCGCACGCCCTGGTCGACCGGCAGGCCGGCGCGGCGCGACTCCACCGTGATCTTGTCGGCAACGATGAACCCGGAGTAGAAGCCCACGCCGAACTGCCCGATCAACTGCGCATCGGCCTTCTGGTCGCCCGACAGCCGGCCCATGAATTCGCGGGTGCCGCTCTTGGCGATCGTGCCCAGGTGGTCGATTGCCTCCTGTTCGGACATGCCGATGCCGTTGTCCGTGATGGTCAGGGTGCGGGCGGCCTTGTCGAAGCTGACCCGCACCTCGAGGTTGGGGGCGTCCTCGTACAGCGCGTTGTCGTTCAGTCCTTCGAAGCGCAGCTTGTCGCAGGCGTCCGAGGCATTGGAGATCAGCTCGCGCAGAAAGATCTCCTTGTTCGAATAGAGCGAGTGGGTCACGAGGTGCAGCAGCTGGGCGACCTCGGCCTGGAAGGAAAGGGTTTGTTTTTGGGTCATGGGACGGTATGGAAGAACGCACGGAACGTCAGGGCGACTGGCCGCTTTTCAAGAATCTGTCTTGAGTGAGGCCTATCGACCGGCCCGCGAGTGTACGGGCGCGACGCAGCCGGAAGTGGAGCGGCAGCCACCCGACTGTCACAGCCAACGCGTACGTAACTGACCGTGACAAATGCCCGGGAAGCGAGCTTTATTACAGGTAAATCATTGCCTTTTCGTAGGGAATATCATTGCAACTCGTTACAGGCTGAATATACTTAGGGCCGCCTAGGGAATTCACTTAACCCCTTGAGCCCGACGCCGGTCCACGTCGACGCTCACCTTCTCCAAAGGTTTCGAACATGCAGCCCATCCGTTTCGCACTTTCCCGAGCCCTGGTGTTCGCGGCCCTTGCCGGCATGTATGCCGTGGCCTTTGCCGACACGCAAAACCTCAGCGTAACTGCCACGATCACCAGCCAGTGCCGCTTCAGCAGCGTGGCAACGACGATGTCGTTCGGCGCGGCGGTCGATCCGTCAGCGGCTGGTCCCATTTCTGGCGCCCTGACTGTCCCTGTGACCTACAAGTGCACCAAAGGTGTTACGCCAGGAACACTGAGCGCCGACAGCGGCCTGTGGAATTCCGGCGGCAACCGCATGAAGGACGCGACGTCGGGTGATTTCATCCCTTACACCCTGACGGTCGGCGCCGCCGTTGCAGGCACCGGTTTCGGGTCAGGTCAGGACAAGACCTTTCCGATTACCGGCCAGATCGTCGCCGCCTCCTACCAAAACGTCAGCGCAGGCACGTACAACGACACCGTTGTCCTGACTGTGGCGCCTTGAACTCCTGAGTGGTGGCCGGCGAGCCGGCCTTTGAATCGAAAGCCGCATCTGCACCTTTCCTCGTGCGCGCGGCCTTTTTTTCGCCCAAGTGAATCCACGCCCCCCTTCTGATGGCCCAGCGCGATTGCTGCGATCGGCAGCCGTGGGCGTCGCGCTTTGCTCCCTGCTTGCCCCTGGATCGGCGCTCGCTGCACCCAACTGCTTCTTCCGCGCGGTCGGGACCCTCTCCTTGAGCTTCGGTGTTCTTGACCCCAGCGTCGGAACGACGGTGATCGCGAGCCTCACGGTTGGCACGATCAACTCCGACAACGTCGGAAACTGCACGCCTCTGACCCAAAACATGACCTTGTCCGCGGGCAATGGATTGAATTTTTCCGGCGGCACCCGACGGCTCAGAAGCGGTGCGAACTTCATTCCCTACACCGTGAGCAGCAACGCAAGTGCCTGGACGGGTACCGGGCCGTGGACCCGCCGCAAGCCGGGGAACAACCGCTGGGCCGTGATCCCGACCCTGACGGCCACGATCCTCGGCTCCAACTATCAGAACGCGGCGGCCGGCGCGTATTCCGACACGGTGGTCCTCACCGTGTCGCCGTGACGTCGCGAGGCGCGCGCCGACACCGCCATGACGCCGACCATGAACACTGTTGCTGCGTTCCTCGCCAGACACGTGCTGGTGTGCATGATGCTTGCGGCATCTACCGCAGGCCGGGCCGGCGACTTTCTGGTCGACCCGATCCGGCTCGAGATGAGTCCCACCTCACGCAGCGGAGTGATTACCGTACGCAACGAGGGCAAGGAGAAGCTTTCCTTCCAGATGCAGGCCATGGAGTGGACGCAGGACGCCGAAGGCCGGGATACGTACACGCAAACGCAGGATCTCGTTTTTTTCCCGAGGCTGATGTCCGTCGAAGCCGGCGATGAAGGCGTGATCCGCGTCGGCGCCAGGTATCCATCACCCGCGCGGGAAAAGACCTACCGCCTTTTCATCGAGGAACTGCCTGGAGCCGCGAAGCCGGCAGATCGCAAGGGCGCCCAGATGAATGTCCTGATCCGCTTCGGCGCGCCCATCTTCGTCAAGCCCCTCAGGACCGAGGACCGGCTCGAAATCGAAGCGGTCAGCCTGGCGCGCGGCGAGCTTTCGCTGTCGGCACACAACCTGGGCAACCAGCATCAGGTGGTGGAAGGCATTCGGTTGACCGGCTTCGATGGCCAGGGCAAGGAGATCTATGCGATCACCCTGGCAGACCGCTACCTGCTCGCCGGTTCCACGAAGCGTTACAGCACGAGCGTGCCGCACGAACAGTGCGTGAAGCTGGCGCGCCTGGAGATCGAATTCAAGACGGACAAGCTCACTCGAAACGGCAAGCTGGAGGTCGGCAGGGCCATGTGTTCGTGAGAGCGCCGCGATGGAGCGACATTGCGCTCTCCGCCCTACTCTGCGTGCTGCTGGCCCCCCAGGCGGCGGTTGCCCAGGCGGCCGCCCAGACGGCAGGGGCAGGACCCGCCGTGGAGCCGATCGTTCTCGCGGTCACGGTCAACACCGAGCCGAAGGGCGAGTTTTTCCTGAGCCGCACGGCCGACGGCGACTTCCTCGTCAAGGTATCCGACCTGGTGGCGGCGGGCTTCGCCGCACCGGCGGGTCCCATCATGATGCTGGAGGGCGAGCCCCACGTCAGCCTGCGGTCGATCGGTGGCGTGACATTCGACTTCGATCAAAAGACGCTCACGCTGCGGATCATGGCCGATCCGGCCTTGTTGCCTTCGAACACGGTCGACCTGGCCGCCCGCCGCCGCGCGCCTCCCGCCGATCTCTCGCAGCCGAGTGGATTCTTCAATTATTCGCTCAGCTACGGGGCGGCCGGCCCCGAGGCCAGAGCCGATGCGGACTTCGCCGGCGAGCTCGGCCTGCGGATGGGCGATTTCCTTGCCTTGGGCAACGGGAACACCATTCGTACGCCCGACGGCCAGAAGAAGTTCGTTCGCCTCATGAGCAACGTCAGCAGGGACGACCGCAACACGCTGCGCCACTTCGTCGCCGGCGATTTCTTTGCCACGTCGCGCGACCTTGGCAACGGCGCGATCATTGGCGGTGTGGGCATCAGCAAGCTCTACGATCTCGACCCGTATCTGAACCCCAACCCCGTCCACAACATCAACGGAGTAGCCACCCTGCCGAGCGATCTGGAGGTGTACGTCGACGGCCAGAAGATCCGGTCTGAAAGAGTCCAACCCGGCCCCTTCGAATTGCGCGACGTGGCCGGTTATGGCGGCGCCCGATCGGTTCAGGTGCTGCTGCGTGACGCGTTCGGGCGCGTTCAGCAGCTCGAATTCCCGCTGTACTTCAGCAGCGAACCCCTGCGGCCAGGATTGCACGATTACAGCTACGCATTTGGTGCAATGCGACGCGGGTACGGCGCAGTCAGCAACAACTACGGGCCTCCCGCGCTGGTGATGTACCACCGCTATGGACTGACCAACGCCGTCACGCTCGGTGTCCGGGGTGAAGGCAGGCGTGGGCTCTACAACGCGGGTCCTACCGCGACCTTCGTTCTGGGCAGGGCCGGCGTCCTGAATGTCGCCGTCGCCGCGAGCTCGATCGATGGCACCCGCGGTTATTCCGCCCTGGTGGGCTATGACTACCAGTCTCGCAACTGGAGCGTATCCGCCTCCTTGCGGCGTGACTCCCGCCGCTATATCGCGTTGAGCGACCCGGCAGTTATCAGTGGCCGGAAATTCGACGGCAGCTTGTCAGTTGGCTATAGCTTCGACACGTTCGGTTCGATTTCAATCAGCCGATCGGTTTCCTTCGGGCACTCAAACCAGGTGCCCAGCGCCGCCTCGGCTGCGCAAGCCTATTCCGTCGCCGTATTCGACAGCCGCAGCGACACATCCTTGAGCTACACGGTCCCGCTGCTCGCGGGACGCGCCACCCTCGCTGCGAGCCTGGGCCATGTCAAAGATTCGCAGGGAACCCGCAACGAGCTGTTCGTCAACCTGAACTTCAACATTGACAGCGAGCGCCGGCTGGCGAGTACCTACCAGCGCAATTCTCAAAGCCAGACCGAATCCGTCCAGTTGGACCGCGCCCAACCACTGGGCGAGGGTTTGGGCTACGACCTTTCCGCCAGTCACACGCGCGGCCCGGCAGGCGACAGCTTAAAGCTCAGGCTCTCGACCCAATACAACGCTCCTGCTGCGATATTCCGCGCGGATCTGGGCCGCCAGCACGGCGTGGGCACCACGCCATCAGAAGAAGGCTCCTACCGTTACACCGTTGCCGGCGGGCTCGCCGTCATCGGCCGGAACCTGGCGATCGGCCGACCGATCACGGACAGCTTCGGCCTGGTCCGGACCGGCAGCCTGGGCGGAGTCCCTGTCACCGTGAACGGCCAGCCGGTGGGCGTGACCGATGGTCGCGGACAGCTGCTCATCACGTCGCTGTCTTCGTATCACGACAACCAGGTCGCACTGCTCCCGCAGAACATGCCGATCGACTACGCATTTGCCGCGACGAGCAAGCGGGTGGCCCCGCCTGCGCGCGGCGGCGTGCTTCTGGATTTCCCGGTGACGAAGATGCAAGGGGTTCTCGGCAAGCTGAAGGTCGACCATGACGGATCGATCACGAGGCCGGACCAAGGTGAAGTCTCGCTCGCCGGCAATGGCAGGATGGTCCTGCTGCCGGTCGGCCGCGGCGGCGAATTCTACGTGGAAAACCTCTTGCCCGGAAGATACCCAGCCACAGCGGCCGTGGACCAGACGACCTGCAGCTTCGAACTGGTCATTCCGGTTTCGAACGAGCCGTTCATCGATGTCGGCGACGTCATCTGCAAAGCATCGCCTTGAGCCCCTTGCCTGCGGCCCCGAATCAAAGTGGCGTCACCGAGAGTTGCACCGGCCACGGGTGCTCTCCGCGCTGGGCGCCCTTGGCCAGGACAAGGCGGAATCTCAGGTCGAGGTTCTTTCGCGTCACGCCACGGACCCCGCCCCGCTGGAACACGAGTCCTCCAGCAGCGCCCAACTGAATGTCCGAGTCCAGGCCCGACATCACGATCTCGCGCACGAAATCGTCCTGGGCCGCAACGAGAAGCACGTACCCGGCCGGGCTGTTGGTCTGCACCGCGACCTGAACCGCGGACGGCACCGCCAGGTAGCCACGCGCCACGTCCGCTTCCGTCACCAGGATGGAGGCCGGCTGCTTGAGCACGGTGAGCGTCGCGCGTTTGAGGACGGTGGCACTCAATGAAAGAGTCGTGGTCGCCTCGGTTGCGCCAGCGCTGGTGGCCGAACAAATCAAGGATGCGAGCAACAAGCAAAGCACTCGTCGCGCTGCGAATGACTGGGGACCACGGCGAGGTCTGATACTTTTCCTCATCGGGCTGCTACTTCTCGGTTGCGTCCATCGTGCGCGCCGAGAAGCAGCCAGAGGTAAGGAAAAGTGCCCTACCGTGTAGGCAAATAATTCACATGAACATACGGGATTGACCTGGCGTCGCCAGGGCGGGCGCGGACAAGAGCGCCGCGTTAAGCCGGCTCGACCCGCGCCACCAGCCCGCTGCCGTCCTCGCGATTGCGCAGCGCGATGCGCAGGCCGCAGCGTTGCGCCGCGCTCTGCGCGATTGCCAGGCCCAGGCCGCTGCCGCGGGCGCCGTTGCCCGGCACCCGGAAGAAGCGGTCGAACACGCGGGGCAGCATGTCCTCGGGAATGCCCGGGCCGTTGTCCACCACTTCGACCGCGGGCTTGCCGCCCTCGTTGAGCACGCGCACGTCGACGACGCCGCCCTCGGGGGTGTAGCGCAGTGCGTTCTCGATCAGGTTGTCCAGCACGCTGCGCAGGTCGCCGCAGGCGCAGCGCAGCGCCGCAGGCGGCGCGCCGGCGCCGGCCACCAGGCCCAGGTCGATGTTGCGCTGGTCCGCCAGCCCGATCAGCGTATTGATGCTTTCGCGCAGCTGCGCCTCCAGGTCCACGGTCGCCGCCGGATCCGGCGTCGCAGCCTCCTGGCGCGACATCTTCAGCAGCTGGTCCACCAGCCGCTGGGCCCGCTGCACGCCGCTTTCCAGCTGGGCGAAGCTTTGCCTGCAGGCGCCTGCGGGCAGGTCGCGGCGCACGTTTTCCAGCTGCAGTGCGACCGCGGTGATCGGCGTGCGCAGTTCATGGGCCGCATCCTGGACGAAGCGATGCTGCGCCGCGAAAGCGTCGCGCAGTCGCGCCAGCAGGCTGTTGAACGAGGTCACCAGCGGCTTGATTTCGGCCGGCACCCGCTCCAGCGTGAGCTGCGAGAGGTTGTGCTCGTCCTGCTGCGCCGCCTGGCGGCCGATGTCCTGCACCGCCCGAGACACCGCCGCCACCACGCTCCACAGCACCAGCATGGCCAGCGGCAGCAGCAGCAGGATCGGCACGATGGCGGCGCCGGCCCGCTCCACCGCCAGCCGGCTGCGGAACTGGGAACTCTGGAGCACCTGCACCCGGTGCCCGGTGGGGCTGGCGGCGGTGGTGAAGACGCGCCAGCCGCTGCCGTCCTGCTGCAGGTCGTGGAAGCCCTGTTCCGGCTGCAGGCCGGCGCGCAGCTCCGGCAGGGTCGTCACCTGCAGCGCGCGGTCGCCGCCGAACACCTGCGTCACGTAGGTGCCCCATTGATGGGCCCGCTCCAGCGTCAGGACCATCTGCGGCATGTAGCCCTCGTTGGACGAGATCGACTGGGCCAGCTGCTCCATCTGGTCGTCCATGAACGTGTCGACCATGCGGCCGTAGGACCAGTAGGCGAAGGCGGCCGACGCCAGGCCGACCAGGATGAACAGCGGCACCAGCCACAGCAGCAGCGCGCGCCGCAGCGAACACATCGACCCGCGCGGAAAGACGTGCACCATCACAGCCGCTCCCGCGGCGCCGGGTCGCCGGCGATCCGCCAGCCCAGGCCCCGCACATTGCGGATGGTGTCGGCGCCGAGCTTGCGCCGCATGCCGTGGATCAGGACGTCGACCGCGTTGCTGCTCACCTCTTCGCCCCAGCCGTAGATTCGGTTCTCCAGCTGGTCGCGCGACAGAATGGCGCCCGGCCGCTCCAGCAACGCATGCAGCAAGGCGTATTCGCGGGCCGACAGCTGCGAGCGCTCGCCCTGCACCAGCACTTCGCGGGTGGTCAAGTCCAGCTGGACCTCGGGGCTGCCGATGATGGAGTGCGCGCTGCCGTCGCGGCGGCGGATCACGGCCCGCATGCGGGCCAGCAGTTCGCGGAATTCGTAGGGCTTGACCAGATAGTCGTCGGCACCGATGTCCAGGCCGGCCACGCGGTCGTCCAGGCCATCGCGCGCCGTCAGCACCAGCACCGGCGTCTGGTTGCCTTCGCTGCGCGCCTTGCGCAGCACCTCGACGCCGTCGCGCTTGGGCAAACCGAGGTCCAGCAGCACGCAGGCGTAGTCGCCGTCGGCCAGCGCGCTTTGCGCCAGCAGGCCGTCCTTCACCCAGTCGACCGACCAGCCGTTGGCATCCAGGGCGTCGCGCAGGCTCTGGCCGATCATCTCGTCGTCTTCGACCAGCAGCACACGCATGGTTTCTCCCGGAACCTGTTCAATCCAGACTGGATGATGCGCCGCCTGTCTTAGCTGGCCGTTAGCGGCTCAGCGCGGCAGCGCCTCCACCTCGCGGGTCCAGCGCTCGATCAGGCGCTTGCGCTCCGCCGCCCTGCCGTACTTCTCGAAGTCGTACTTGATCAGCTTCACCTCGGCCATCGACGGGATGCGGGCGTCCGGCTTGAAGGTCTTGTTGGCCGGCGACTGCAGGCTGCCGACCTTGCCGCCGATCGACTGGCCAGCCGGGCTCATCAGCCAGTCGTAATAGCGCTTCGCGTTGTCCATGTTGCGCGCACCCTTGACCAGCGCGATGCCGCCCACCTCGTAGCCGGTGCCCTCGCAGGGCGCGGCCGTCTTCACCGGGAATTTGTCGTAGCGCCACTTGTCGAAGCCGAAGATGAAGCTCACGCCCACGCCGACTTCGCCCTTGGCCACGTTGGGCGCCTGGGCCTGGCCGCTGCGGGTGTACGTGGTGGTGTTCTTGTGCAGCTTCTTGAGGTAATCGAAGGCGGCGTCCTCGCCCATCAGCTGCACCAGGCCCGCGATGATGGTGTAGGCCGTGCCGCTGGTCGCCGGGTGGGAGATCTCGATCTCGCCCTTGTAAACCGGCTTGACCAGGTCGGCCCAGCACTTCGGCTCCGGGATGTGCCTCTTCTTCAGCACCTCGGTGTTGTAGCCGAAGCCGATCGCGCTCGTATAAAACCCGCCGACCATGTTGCCGGACATCGCGTACTGGCGCACCGCCCATTCGTGCAGGTCGTTGATGTAGGGCGGCCGGTAAGGCTCCAGCAGGCCCTGTTCGGCCGCCTGCAGGAAAGGGTCGCCGGTGCCGCCCCACCAGATGTCGGTCTTGGGATTGGCCGACTCCGCGCGCAGCTGCGCCCCGATCTCGCCCGTGCCCTTGTGGGCCTGGTTGACCTTGATGCCGGTGGCGCGCGAAAACTCCGCGGCCGCCGCCTCGCACCAGGAGGCGTCGGTGCTGCACAGGGCGTTGACCACACCCTGGGCCTGCGCCTGCAGGGCGACCAGCGAAAGGACGGCGAGCGCGACGCTGCGGAATTTCATGGGGACGTGCGCCTAGAAGCGCTCCTGCGGACCGAGGTAGCGCCATTGTCCGACAGGCAGGTTGCCCAGCACAACGCGGCCGATGCGGATCCGCTTCAGCCCCACCACCTTCAGCCCCACCTGCTCGCACATCCGGCGGATCTGCCGCTTCTTGCCCTCCTTGAGCACGAAGCGCAGCTGCTCCGGGTTCTGCCACTCCACCTGTGCCGGCTTGAGCGCCTGTCCGTCCAGGCTCAGCCCGTGGCGCAGGCGCGCCAGCTGCGCCGGCGGAAAGGCCTTCTGCACGTCGGCGGCGACGTCGCCATAGGTGACGCGCACCAGGTATTCCTTCTCCATGCCCGAGTCCTCGCCGATCAGCTGGCGGGCGATGCGGCCGTCCTGCGTCAGCACCAGCAGGCCGATCGAATCGATGTCCAGCCGCCCGGCCGGCGCCAGCCCGCGCAGCTGCGACGGCGCAAAGCGCAGGCGCGTCGCATCGCCGTTCCAGTGGCTGCCGGCCTGCACCAGCGTCACCGCCGGCTGGTGGCCGTCCTCGGCCTGGCCGCTGACATAGCCCATGGGCTTGTTCATGATGATCGTGACCTGCTGCTCCTGCTGGCCGCGGGCCTTGGGATCGACCTCGATGCGGGCATCGGGCGTCACCTGCAGCCCCATGGGCGCGAGCTGGCCGTTGACGCGGACCCAGCCGCGTGCGATCCAGTCGTCGGCTTCGCGGCGCGAGCACATGCCCAGTTCGGCCATGCGCTTGTTCAGGCGGGAGGTGTTGGTGGATTCGGTCATGCGGTGGAAGTCGTTGAGTGGGTGGCGTCCGCGCCGGCCGGCGCGCGCGGCCGGGGCTGCGACTTGCTGGAGCGCAAGGCCTCCAGATTGAGCACGCGCAGGCCGCCGTATTCGACCCGGATGGTGCCCTGCGCTTCCAGCGCCCGCAGCGATTCGTTGACGCGCTGGCGCGAGAGGCCGACCAGGTAGCCCAGTTCCTGCTGCGTGATGCGCAGGATCTCGCCGACGCCGGGATAGAGGACGGGATTGAACAGCGCCGCCAGGCTGCGCGCCACCCGCACGTCCGGGTTGCCCATGCGGTCGATCTCGCGGGCGGCGATGAACTGCCCCAGCCGCTCGTTGAGCTGGTCCATCACGAAGCGGTTGAAGCCGATGGAGTGGTCCAGCAGCCAGTGGAAGCTGTCCACCGGCAGGCCGGCCACCACGCTCTTGCGCAGCGCCTGGATGTTGTAGCGGTAGCTTTCGCGCTTGAGTGCGGTGCCCTCCCCGAACCAGCCCCCGGGCGGCACGCCGGTGAAGGTCATGGTCTGGCCCTGCGCGTTGTCGCTGCTCATTTTCAGCAGGCCCTCCACCACGCCGAACCAGTAGGTCACCGGCCGACCGATGCGGCACACGTAGTCGCCCGGCAAGGCATCGCCGACCGTCACCTGCGCCGCCGCGCGATCGCGCTCGCCCGGCTCGAGCGAGCGCAGCCAGGGGATGCCGGCCAGCTCCGCCGGCGTCGGGTCGCGCTTGCGCTGGTAGAGGGGGATGTCGTGGGCCATCGGGGTGGAAGTACGCGCTGTTGATCCGGGTCAAGGTCGGGGCAGGTCCTATCAGGACATTCCCTAGGATTGTCGTTGGAAAGACAACGTGGCGTCAAAGCGGCTCCTAGCATCAGCGCCACCGACGAACCGAGGATTCAAGCGATGGAGACCACCTTTCCGCGACTGCTGCTGCAGCATGCTGCGCAGCGGCCGGCCGCCGCCGCGATGCGCGAAAAGGAATACGGCATCTGGCAGAGCCTCAGCTGGCAGGCCATGGCGCAAATGGTGGAGCAGCTGGCCTGCGGCCTGCACCAGGCCGGGCTTGCGCGCGGCGAACACATCGTGGTGGTCGGCACCAACCGGCCGCGGCTGTACGCCACCATGCTGGCGGCACAGTCGCTGGGCGCGATCCCGATCCCGCTGTACCAGGACGCGGTGGCCGCCGAGTGCGTCTTCCCGATCAACAACGCCGACGTCCGCTTCGCCTTCGCCGAGGACCAGGAGCAGGTCGACAAGCTGCTGGAGGTGCGCTCCCAATGCCCGCAGCTGGTCGCGCTCTGGTACGACGACCCGCGCGGCCTGCGCAACTACAGCGAGCCGGGCCTGTCGTCGGTGGACGCCCTGCTCGAACAGGGCCGGCGGTTCGCCGCCGCGCAGCCCGGATTCTTCCGCGCCGAGGTGGAGAAGGCCAGCCCCGACGACGTCGCGGCGATGTTCTTCACCTCCGGCACCACCGGCAACGCCAAGGGCGTGGTCCACACCCACCGCACGCTGCTGGACCGGGCCGAAGCGGGGGCGCGGTTCGACAAGCTGACCGACAAGGAAGAAGTGCTGGCCTACCTGCCGCCGGCCTGGATCGGCCAGAACATCTTCAGCTACGCGCAGTGGCTGGCCTGCGGCTACATCGTCAACTGCCCGGAGTCGGCCGCCACCGTGATGATCGACCTGAAGGAGATCGGCCCCACCTATTACTTCGCGCCGCCGCGGATCTTCGAAGGACTGCTGACCACGGTGATGATCCGGATGGAAGACGCCAGCGCCGTCAAGCGCAAGCTGTTCCAGGCCTTCATGGACCTGGCGCGGCGGGTCGGACCGGCGCTGATGGACCACAAGCCGGTGTCGGCCTGGGACCGCCTGAAGTACGCCATCGGCAACATCGCCGTCTACGCGCCACTGCGCAACAACCTGGGCTTCTCGCGGGTGCGCGTCGCCTACACGGCGGGCGAGGCGATCGGCCCCGACCTGTTCTCGTTCTACCGCTCGATCGGCATCAACCTCAAGCAGCTGTACGGCTCCACCGAGACCGCGGTGTTCGTCTGCCTGCAGCCCGATGACCAGGCCCGCTCGGACACGGTGGGCGTGCCGATCAGCGGCGTTGAGATCAGGGTCGCCGACAACGGTGAGATCCTGGTGCGTTCGCCGGGGCTGCTCAAGGAGTACTACAAGAACCCGCAGGCCACCGCCGAAGTGCTGACGGCCGACGGCTGGTACCACACCAGCGACGCCGGCTTCCTGGACGCCCACGGCCACCTGAAGATCATCGACCGCGTCAAGGACGTCGGCCGCATCGTCGGCGGCGCCAACGACGGCGCCATGTTCGCGCCCAAGTACGTCGAGAACAAGCTGAAGTTCTTCCCCTACATCAAGGAAGTGGTGGCCTACGGCGACAAGCGCGACCGGGTCTGCGTGATGATCAACATCGACTTCGACGCCGTCGGCAACTGGGCCGAGCGCCGCAACCTGCCCTATTCCGGCTATACCGACCTGGCGCAGAAGCCCGAGGTCTATGCGCTGATCGCCGACTGCGTGGAGAAGGTCAACGCCGACCTGGCCAGCGACGCCCTGCTGGCCGGCTCGCAGATCAGCCGCTTCCTGATCCTGCACAAGGAGCTGGACGCGGACGACGGCGAACTCACCCGCACCAACAAGGTCCGGCGCGGCTTCATCGCCGACAAGTACCAGGTGCTGGTCGACGCGCTGTACGGCGGCAAGAACGAGCAGTACGTGGAGACGCAGGTGCGCTTCGAGGACGGGCGCACCGGCTCGGTGAGCGCGACGCTGAAGATCGCCGACACCAGGACCTTCGCGCCGGTGAAGGCGGCGGCGTGAAGATCATGGGCGACGCCGCAACCATGGACACCGCCCCCCCTGGCGCGGCGCCGGCGGGCCGCCGGCTGGGCCCGGTGATCCTGGAGGTCAAGGACATCTCGCTGGCCTTCGGCGGCGTCAAGGCGCTGACCGACATCTCGTTCGACGTCCGCGAGCACGAGATCCGCGCCATCATCGGCCCCAACGGCGCCGGCAAGAGCTCGATGCTCAACTGCATCAACGGCGTCTACCAGCCGCAGCAGGGCAGCATCAGCCTGCGCGGGCGCACCTTCCGCCACATGAACAGCCGGCAGGTGGCCGAGATGGGCGTGGCCCGCACCTTCCAGAACCTGGCCCTGTTCAAGGGCATGAGCGTGCTGGACAACATCATGACCGGCCGCAACCTCAAGATCAAAAGCAACCTGCTGCTGCAGGCGCTGCGGATCGGCCCGGCGCAGCGCGAAGAGATCGAGCAGCGCGAATTCGTCGAACACATCATCGACTTCCTGGAGATCCAGGCCCACCGCAAGACGCCGGTCGGCCAGCTGTCCTACGGGCTGCAGAAGCGGGTGGACCTGGGACGGGCGCTGGCGATGGAGCCGCAGGTGCTGCTGCTGGACGAGCCGATGGCCGGCATGAACGTGGAGGAGAAGCAGGACATGTGCCGCTTCATCCTGGACGTGAACGACGAGTTCGGCACCACGGTGGTCCTGATCGAGCACGACATGGGCGTGGTGATGGACATCAGCGACCGCGTCGTGGTGCTGGACTACGGCAGGAAGATCGGCGACGGCACGCCCGCGGACGTCCGCGCCAACGAGGACGTGATCCGGGCCTACCTCGGCACTTCGCACTGAGACCAACCAGATGGCCTTCTTTCTCGAAACCCTGCTCGGCGGCCTGATGGCCGGCATGCTCTATTCGCTGGTGGCGCTCGGCTTCGTGCTGATCTTCAAGGCCTCCGGCGTGTTCAACTTCGCCCAGGGCGCCATGGTGCTGTTCGCGGCGCTGGCGATGGCGCGCCTGTCGGAATGGATCCCGCAGCTGACGGGGCTGCAGAACAAGGTGGCGGCCGACCTGCTGGCCTTCGTGCTGGCCGGCGCGCTGATGTTCGTGGTGGCCTGGCTGGTGGAGTGGCTGGTGCTGCGCCACCTGGTGAACCAGGAAGGCGCGACCCTGCTGATGGCCACCCTGGGCATCGCCTATTTCCTCGAGGGCCTGGGCCAGACGCTGTTCGGCAGCAGCATCTACAAGATCGACATCGGCATGCCCAAGGACCCGGTCTTCGTGCTGGACAAGGTGTTCCCGGGCGGCATCCTGATCAACAAGGAAGACCTGTATGCCGCGCTGATCGCCGCCGTGCTGGTCGTGCTCCTGAGCCTGTTCTTCCAGAAGACCGGCACCGGCCGCGCCCTGCGTGCGGTGGCGGACGACCATCAGGCGGCGCAATCGATCGGCATTCCGCTGGGGCGGATCTGGGTGATCGTCTGGTGCGTCGCCGGCGTTGTCGCGCTGGTGGCGGGAATGATCTGGGGCAGCAAGCTGGGCGTGCAGTTCTCGCTGGCGACCGTGGCGCTGCGCGCGCTGCCGGTCGTGATCCTGGGCGGCCTCACCTCGGTGCCCGGCGCCATCCTGGGCGGGCTGATCATCGGCGTCGGCGAAAAGCTGTCGGAGGTGTACATCGGCCCGATGGTGGGCGGCGGCATCGAGATCTGGTTCGCCTACGTGCTCGCGCTGGGCGTGCTGCTGATCCGGCCGCAGGGCTTGTTCGGCGAGAAAATCATCGATCGGGTCTGACGCCATGCTGTACAGAGAAAACGGCCAGTTCAAGACCAGCTACCGGTCCGACCAGCAGATCTTCCCGATCGCGCAGGACCGCGTCTTCATCGCGCTGCTGCTGGTGGTGGCCTTCGTCGTCGTGCCGGGCATGGCCAGCGACTACATGTTCCGCGCCATCCTGATCCCGTTCCTGATCATGGCGCTGGCCGCCCTGGGCGTGAACATCCTGGTGGGCTACTGCGGCCAGATCTCGCTGGGCTCGGGCGCGTTCATGGCGGTCGGCGCGTACGGCGCCTTCAATTTCTTCGTGCGCGTGCCGGGCATGCCGCTGGTGCTGGCGCTGATCCTGGGCGGGCTTTGCGCCACTGCGTTCGGCATCCTGTTCGGCCTGCCCAGCCTGCGGGTCAAGGGGCTGTACCTGGCCGTCGCCACGCTGGCCGCGCAGTTCTTCAGCGACTGGATGTTCCTGCGGATCAAGTGGCTGACCAACGACTCGCCCTCGGGCTCGGTGTCCGTCAACAGCCTGCAGGTGTTCGGCGTCTCGATCGACAGCGCGATCGGCAAGTACTGGTTCTGCCTGGTGCTGCTGGCCGTGATCGCGCTGCTGGCCAAGAACCTGGTGCGCGGCGCGATCGGCCGCGAATGGATGGCGATCCGCGACATGGACGTGGCCGCCGCCGTGATCGGCATCCGGCCGATGTACGCCAAGCTCAGCGCCTTCGCCGTCAGCTCCTTCATCATCGGCGTCGCCGGCGCGCTGTGGGCCTTCGTCTACCTCGGCTCCTGGGAGCCGGCGGCGTTCTCGGTGGAGCTGTCGTTCCGCCTGCTGTTCATGGTGATCATCGGCGGGCTCGGCTCGATCATGGGCGCCTTCTTCGGCGCCGCCTTCATCGTGGTGCTGCCGATCGCGCTGAACCAGTTCCTGCCGCAGCTGGCCCGGCTGGTCAACGCCGACATCGGCACCGCCGGCATCGCCCACGCCGAGCTGATGATCTTCGGCGGCCTGATCGTGTGGTTCCTGATCGTCGAGCCGCACGGCCTGGCCAAGCTCTGGTCCACCGGCAAGCAGAAGCTGCGCCTGTGGCCGTTCCCGCATTGAGTTCCCGTCCCGCTTCCCTTCATCACAGGAGACACCAATGAAGCTTTCGAAGTATGTCCTGGCCACCCTGCTGGCCGTCGCGATGGCGCCCAGCGCCTTCGCCCAGGCCAAGGAGCAGTTCTTCCCGCTGCTCTCGTACCGCACCGGACCCTACGCGCCCAACGGCACGCCCTGGGCGAACGGCAAGCAGGATTACCTCAAGATGATCAACGCCCGCGACGGCGGGGTCAACGGCGTCAAGCTGACCTTCGAGGAATGCGAAACCGGCTACGCCACCGACCGCGGCGTCGAGTGCTACGAACGCCTCAAGAGCCGTCCCGGCGTCGCGCTGTTCGATCCGCAGGCCACCGGCATCACCTTCGCGCTGACCGAGAAGGTTCCCACCGACAAGATCCCGCTGATCACGCTGGGCTACGGGCTGTCGGTGTCGCAGGATGGTCAGGCCTTCAAGTGGAACTTCCCGCTGATGGGAAGCTACTGGACCGGCGCCGACATCCTGATCCAGCACATCGCCAAGAAGGAAGGCGGCTTCGACAAGCTCAAGGGCAAGAAGATCGCGCTGGTCTACCACGACTCGCCGTTCGGCAAGGAGCCGATCCCGCTGCTGCAGGAGCGCGCCAAGATGCACGGCTTCAACCTGGAGCTGATCCCGGTCACTGCGCCCGGCGTGGAGCAGAAGGCCGCCTGGTTGCAGGTGCGCCAGATGCGCCCGGACTACGTGCTGCTGTGGGGCTGGGGCGTGATGAACTCCACCGCGCTGAAGGAAGCGCAGGCCACCGGCTATCCGCGCGAGAAGATGTACGGCGTCTGGTGGTCGGGCGCGGAGCCGGACGTGAAGGACGTGGGTGAAGGCGCCAAGGGCTACAACGCGCTGGCGCTCAACACCTCGGGCCAGCAGCCCAAGGTGATCCAGGACATCCTGAAGTATGTGCACGGCAAGGGCCAGGGCACCGGCCCGCGCGACGAGGTCGGCACAGTGCTGTACACGCGCGGCGTCATCATCCAGATGCTGGGCGTGGAGGCCGTGCGGCGGGCGCAGGAGCGCTTCGGCAAGGGCAAGGTCATGACCGGCGAGCAGGTGCGCTGGGGGCTGGAGAACCTGGCGCTGGACCAGAAGCGGCTCGACGCGCTGGGCTTCGCCGGCGTGATGCGGCCGCTGTCCACCAGCTGCTCCGACCACATGGGCTCCACCTGGGCCCGCGTGCAGACCTGGGACGGCAGCAAGTGGGTCTTCAGCTCCGATTTCATCCAGGCCGACGAGCAGATCATCAAGCCGATGGTCAAGGCCGGCGCCGAGAAATACCTGGCGGACAAGAAGATGGCGCGCCGTACCGCGGCGGACTGCCAGTCTTGATCGGCTGCGCCGATCCGCTGGCAATTGCCAGGGATTGACGGCACCCTCCCCAACCCCTCCCGCCTGGCGGGAGGGGCAGCGGCTCCCACGAGCCGCCAAATGAAAGGCCAGAGCCTTTCATTTGGTGAACACATTCATGAGCACATCCAACATCGTCCTGAACGTCAACGGCATCGAGGTCATCTACAACCACGTGATCCTGGTGCTCAAGGGCGTGTCGCTGCAGGTGCCCGAGGGCAGCATCGTCGCCATCCTGGGCGGCAACGGCGCCGGCAAGACCACCACGCTGCGCGCCGTGTCGAACCTGCTCAAGGGAGAGCGCGGCGCGGTCACCAAGGGCTCGATCGAGCTGCGCGGCGAGCGCATCGAGAACCTGTCCCCCGCCGACCTGGTGCAGCGCGGCGTGGTGCAGGTGATGGAGGGGCGCCACTGCTTCGCCCACCTCACCATCGAGGAGAACCTGCTGACCGGCGCCTACACGCGCCGCAACAAGGCGGAAATCGCCGCCAACCTGGACAAGGTCTACGCCTATTTCCCGCGCCTGAAGCAGCGGCGCACTTCGCAGGCGGCGTACACCTCGGGCGGCGAGCAGCAGATGTGCGCCATCGGCCGCGCGCTGATGGCCAACCCGAGCATGGTGCTGCTGGACGAGCCGTCGATGGGGCTGGCGCCGCAGATCGTCGAGGAGGTGTTCGAGATCGTGAAGGACCTCAACGCCAGGGAACGGGTGACCTTCCTGCTGGCGGAGCAGAACACCAGCATGGCGCTGCGCTACTCCACCTACGGCTACATCATGGAAAGCGGCCGCGTGGTGATGGACGGCCCGGCCGCCGAACTGGCCACCAACGAGGACGTCAAGGAGTTCTACCTGGGCGTGGGCGGCGGCGAGCGCAAGAGCTTTCGCGACGTCAAGAGCTACAAGCGGCGCAAGCGCTGGCTGGCCTGAAGGGATGGACCATCGAATGAACAGCTATTTCGACGCCCTCGAGACGCGCGACCCTGCGCAGCGCGAAGCGGAGCTGATGGCGGCACTGCCGGCGCAGGTGGCCCATGCGCAGCGCGAGAGCGCCGCCTTCGCCAGCATCCTGGCCGGCATCGACGCGGCCTCCATCACCAGCCGCGGCGCGCTGGCGCGCCTGCCCGTCATCCGCAAGCACGAACTGCTCGAACTGCAGGTGCAGGGCCGCCAGGCCGATCCCTTCGGCGGCTTCAGCGCTGTGCGCTACGGCCCGCGGATGCCGCGCGTCTTCGCCAGCCCCGGCACCATCTACGAACCGCAGGGGGCGCGGCCCGACTACTGGCGGCTGGCGCGGGCGCTGTTCGCCGCCGGTTTTCGCAGCGGCGAGCTGATCCACAACTGCTTCAGCTACCACTTCGTGCCGGCCGGCTCGATGATGGAGACCGGCGCCCACACGCTGGGTTGCAGCGTGTTCGCCGGCGGCACCGGCCAGACCGAGCAGCAGGTCAACGCGATCGCCGAACTGCGGCCGGCCGGCTATGTGGGCACGCCCAGCTTCCTGAAGATCATCGTGGAGAAGGCCGCCGAGATGGGCGTGCCGCTGCCCAGCATGCGCAAGGCGATGGTCGGCGGCGAGGCCTTTCCGCCCAGCCTGCGCGACTGGCTGGCCGAGCGCGGCGTCACCGGCTACCAGTGCTACGCCACCGCCGACCTGGGATCGATCGCCTACGAGACCGAGGCGCGCGAGGGCCTGGTGCTGGACGAAGGCGTGATCGTGGAGATCGTGCGACCCGGCACTGGCGACCCGGTGCCCGCGGGCGAGGTCGGCGAGCTGGTGGTCACCACGCTGAACCCGGACTACCCGCTGGTGCGCTTCGGCACCGGCGACCTGTCGGCGCTGCTGCCCGGGGCCTGCCCCACCGGCCGCACCAACGCCCGGATCCGCGGCTGGATGGGACGCGCCGACCAGACCACCAAGGTGCGCGGCATGTTCGTCCATCCGGGCCAGGTGGCCGAGGTGTTGCGCCGCTTTCCCGAGCTGCTCAAGGGCCGGCTGGTGGTCAGCGGCGAGATGGCCAACGACGCGATGACGCTGCAGGTGGAGGCGGCCGCCGCGGCCGACGGGCTGGACCAGCGCATCGGGCAGGCGATCCGCGACGTGACGAAGCTGCGGGCCGAGGTGCAGCTGTTCGCCCCCGGCAGCCTGCCCAATGACGGCAAGGTGATCGAGGACGCGCGCAGCTACAAATGAACACAAGGGCGCTACGTAATTCCCGCCATGGAAAGGCCGGCTGCGGCACTTACCATCTGGGCCTCATCCAAGAAGGAGCGCCATCCATGAAGAAAATCGCCCTGTCGCTCGTGTCGCTGGCCGCGCTGGCCGGCCTTGCGTTCGGCGCCCATGCCGCCGACTATCCGCAAAAGGACAAGGTGATCACCATCGTCGTGCCCTTCGCCGCCGGCGGCCCGACCGACCGCGTCGCGCGCGACCTGTCCGAAGCGCTGCGCAAGCCCCTGGGCGGCGCCACCATCGTGGTCGACAACGCCTCCGGCGCCGGCGGCTCGATCGGCGCCAACAAGGTGGCGCGCGCAGCGCCGGACGGCTACACGCTGCTGCTGCACCACGTGGGCATGGCCACCATGCCGACCCTGGTGCGCAACATCCCGTTCAAGGTGGAAAGCGATTTCGAATACCTGGGCATGGTCAACGACGTGCCCATGACGCTGATCGGCAAGCCCTCGCTGCCGGCCAGCAACTTCCGCGAGCTCACCACCTGGATCCACCAGAACAAGGGCAAGATCAACCTGGGCAACGCCGGCGTCGGTTCGGCCTCGCACCTGTGCGGGCTGCTGTTCCAGAGCGCCGTCAAGACCGACATGGTGCCGGTCCCGTACAAGGGCACGGGCCCGGCGATGACCGACCTGATCGGCGGCCAGATCGACCTGATGTGCGACCAGAGCACCAACACCACCAGCCAGATCGAGGCCAAGAAGGTGAAGGCGTTCGCGGTGACCACCGCCAAGCGCCTGACCATTCCGGCGCTCAAGGACCTGCCGACGCTGCAGGAAGTGGGCCTGAAGGACTTCCAGGTGACGATCTGGCACGGCCTGTACGCGCCCAAGGGCACGCCGGCCGACGTGCAGAAGAAGATCAACGACGCGCTCAAGATCGCCCTGAAGGACCCCGAGTTCATCAAGCGCCAGGAAAGCCTGGGCGCGGTGGTCGTCAGCGACAAGCGCATGGAACCGGCCGAGCACAAGAAGTTCGTGCTGTCCGAAATCGCCAAGTGGAGCCCGATCATCAAGGCCGCCGGCGTCTACGCCGACTGAGCCCCCGCAGGAGAGCGCATTGAACCCATTCGTCCGTCCCGGCCGCCGCGCCGCGCTCGCCCTCGCCTCCAGCCTGCTGTGCCTGGCCGCCCTGCCGGCGGCGGCACAGGGCAACTGGCCGACCAAGGCGGTGCGCATCGTCGTGCCGTTCGCGGCCGGCGGCACCACCGACATCCTGGCGCGGGCGATCGCGCCGGAACTGTCCAAGGCCTTCGGCCAGCCCTTCATCGTCGACAACCGCGCCGGTGCCGGCGGCAACGTGGGTGCGGAAATCGTGGCCCACTCGCCGCCGGACGGCTACACGCTGCTGATGGGAACGGTCGGCACGCACGGCATCAACCGTGCGCTGTACGCCAAGCTGCCCTACGACCCGATCAAGGACTTCGCGCCGATCACGCTGGTGGCCGGCGTGCCCAACGTGATGGTGATGCAGACCGAGAAGGCGCGCGCCCTGGGCATCAACAACGTCGCCGATTTCATCCGCTACGCCAAGGCCCATCCCGGCAAGCTGAACATGGCGTCCAGCGGCAACGGCACCTCGATCCACCTGGCGGGCGAGCTGTTCAAGAGCATGAGCGGCACCTACATGGTCCACTTCCCGTACCGCGGTTCCGGTCCGGCGCTGATGGACATGGTCAGCGGAACGATGGACGTGATGTTCGACAACCTGCCGTCGTCGATGCCGCAGATCAAGGCCGGCAAGCTCAAGGCCCTGGCGGTCACCAGCGCGCAGCGCTCCGCCGCGCTGCCGGACGTGCCCACCATCGAGCAGGCGGCGGGCCTGAAGGGCTTCGACGCCAGTTCGTGGTTCGGCCTGCTGGCGCCGGCCGGCACCCCGCCCGAGATCGTCAACCGCATCCAGCAGGAAGTGGCGAAGTCACTGGGGACGCCGGCGATCAAGGAGAAACTGCTGGCGCAGGGCGCGATCCCCAGCGGCAACACGCCGGCGCAATTCGCCCAACTGATCGAGAGCGAGCACCGCAAGTGGGCGAAGGTGGTGAAGGATTCCGGCGCCAAGGTGGACTGAGGCCGCCGGGGGCATCGGCTGCGGGCTACACGCCCCAGACGATGTCTTCGCCTTCCTTCTCGGCGCGCCGCAGCATGTCGACGAACGGCACTGCGCGCTGGCGCAGCGAGATGCCTTCGGCCCGCACCGGCTTGTCGCCCTTGGCCTGGGCGTCCGCCTCGGCCTGCTTCTGGTCGGCTTCGTCGCGCGCGATCGCGGCTTCCAGCGCCTGGATCGCGGACGCCATCTGGCCCGGCTCGATGATGCCCTTGGCACCCGGCTCCTTGCCGATGATTTGCAGCACCTGCCGGCCATTGGGCTCCAGCATGATCAGGTCACCGGCCGCCTTGGATTTGAACTTGTAGAGCATCAACGGTAGATGTAGTCGCGTTTGAACGGATAGGTCGATTGTGCGCCTTTGAGCGAGCCGGACTGCAGGTCGTGGTCGGGCCGGGTCGCCAGGATCTGGTGCAGCGAAGTCCAGCCTTGCTCAAACCCCATCGCGCAACCGGCCAGGTACAGGCGGTAGGCGCGCAGCACCCGCTCCGCCTCGGGCGCGCTGAGCGTGGACGCCAGCACCGCCCGCGCCTCGTCCAGCCGCGCCTCCAGCCCGTCGGACCAGGCCCAGAGCGTGCGGGCGTAATGCGGCCGCAGGTTCTCGGTGTCCACCATCTCCAGGCCGGCCAGCGCCATGTCCTTGAGCACATGGCTGATGTGCAGCAATTCGCCGCCGGGGAAGATGTACTTGCCGATGAAGTCGCCCATGCCGGCGCCGACCTGGCTGTTGCCCACCCCGCCAGCCGTGATGCCGTGGTTCATCACCAGCCCGCCCGGCTTGAGCAGGCGCCGCACCTTGCCGAAATAGGCGTTCATGTTGGCTTCGCCGACGTGCTCGAACATGCCGACCGAGGCGATCTTGTCGAAGCCCTGCCCTTCGTCCAGCTCGCGGTAGTCGCGCAGTTCCATCCTGACCCGGCCCTTCAGGCCCCGGGCGTCGATCAGCCGGTTCACGTGGGCGTGCTGGTTCTTCGACAGCGTGATGCCGGTGGCGTTGACCCCGTAATGCTCCGCCGCCCACATCAGCAGTCCGCCCCAGCCGGCGCCGATGTCCAGGAAGCGCTCGCCGGGCCTGAGCATCAGCTTGCGGCAGATGTGGTCCAGCTTGGCTTCCTGCGCCTGCGCCAGCGACATGTCGGCGCTGGCGTAATAGGCGCAGGAATAGACCCGGCGCGGGTCCAGCCACAGCGCATAGAAATCGTCCGAGACGTCGTAATGGAACTGGATCTGCTCGGCGTCCTTCTGCGGCGAGTGGTGGGCGATCGAGCGGGCCCGGCGCGCCAGCTGGGTGAACCAGCTGGCATTGCTCTCCACCGGGCTGCCGGGGACCAGCCGGGCCGCCACCGCCATCAGGTCGCGCATCCGGCCTTCGAGCTGCACCCGGCTTTCGACGAAGTCTTCCGCGATGCGCCCGATCTGGCCGGCTGCCATCGTCGCCAGCCCCGACCAGTCCTTGAAGGACAGGGTGACGGCGGCGGCGGCAGGCCCGACCCGCTGGCCAGCGGGCAGCTGGATCGCAACCGGAACAGGCAAACCCGCCAGGCGGGACTCGATCTTTCGCACCAGAGCGTTCATATGCAAATTCTTGCGAATGTTGCCGCCCGCAGTCAACACGACAGTTGTAGGACGGCTGCGCTTTCTCCCTGCCACCCGAGGGCAGCGCCCGGTTGACAGCAATTCGTTGAGGCTTAAACTATTTAGATGACAAGCGGAGAGCCGGTGATGGACATGGAAGCGCGCGCCCACGGCGGGCAACCGGACGCGCTGCGCCTGTGGCTGCGGCTGCTGACCTGCACCCAGCTGATCGAAAAGCAGGTGCGCAGCGAGCTGCGCTCGCAGTTCGGCACCACGCTGCCGCGCTTCGACCTCATGGCCCAGCTCGAACGCTCGCCCGAGGGACTGAAGATGAACGAGCTGTCGCGCCGGATGATGGTCACCGGCGGCAACGTCACCGGCATCACCGACCAGCTGGCTGCCGAAGGGCTGGTGGACCGGGTGGACGTCGAGGGCGACCGCCGGGCCTACCGCGTGCTGCTCACCCCCAAGGGGCGCAAGGCGTTCCAGGAGATGGCAGCCAGCCATGCGCAATGGGTGGTGGATGCCTTTGCCGGCCTCACGGACAAGGAGATCGCCGTGCTGCACAAGCTGCTCGGCAAGGTCAAGGAGCACGCCAGGCAAGGCCCCGAGGTGAACGCATGAGCGCACAGGTCGATCGTTTCGTCCATGAGCGGCTGCCGCCGCCGGACCTGATGCCGCGGCTGCTGCTCGACGCGCCGGAGCTGCAATTCCCGGCGCAACTGAACCTGGTGGAGGAGTTGCTCGACAAGGCGCCGGAGAAAGGGTTCGGCGACCGGCCGATGCTGCGCTCCAGCGGCCTGACGCTGACCTACGCCCAGGCGCGCGAACGCGTCGACGCCATCGTCCGGATGCTGACGCAGGACCTCGGCCTGGCGCCGGGCAACCGCGTGCTGCTGCGTGGCGGCAATTCCATCGGCCTCGCGCTGGCCTGGCTGGCGGTGGTCAAGGCCGGCCTGGTGGCGGTACCGACCATGCCGCTGCTGCGCTCGCGCGAGCTGGGCGACATCATCGACAAGGCGCAGCCGGCCGTCGCACTGTGCGAGCTGAAGCTGCTGGACGAACTGGACCTGGCGCGGCTGGAGCGCCCGCTGCTGCGCACGGTGGTGGTGTTCAATGCGGCGGGCGATGCCCAGGCCCAGCCCGCCAATGCCGCGCCGCCCGCCCCTGTCGCCGCCTGTCCCACCGCCGCGGAGGACATCGCGCTGCTCGCCTTCACCTCCGGCACCACCGGCAAGCCCAAGGCCGCGATCCACACCCACCGCGACGTGCTGGCCGCCTGCGAGACCTGGCCGCGCCACGTGCTGCGGCCGACGCCGGACGACATCGTGGTCGGCTCGCCGCCGCTGGCCTTCACCTTCGGCCTGGGCGGCCTGCTGATCTTCACGATGTGGGGCGGCGCCTCGGTCCATTTCCCGGACGCGCCGTACACGCCGGAAACCATGGTGCGCACCATCAACGACGTCGGCGCCACCATCTGCTACACCGCGCCCACCTTCTACCGCCAGATGGCGCCGTTCGCGCGCCAGCACGGCGTCGGCAAGCTGCGGCTGTGCGTGAGCGCCGGCGAAGGCCTGCCCGACGCCACCCGCCAGCTGTGGAAGGATGCCAGCGGCATCGAGATGACCGACGGCATCGGCGCCACCGAGATGTTCCACATCTTCATCTCGTCACCCCCGGGCGAGGTGCGGCGCGGGGCGATCGGCAAGGTGGTTCCCGGCTACCGGGCCAAGGTGGTGGACGACGACGGCAACGAGGTGCCGCGCGGCACCGTGGGCAAGCTGGCGGTGATGGGCGCCACCGGCTGCAAGTACCTGGACGACCCGCGCCAGGCCAATTACGTCAAGGCCGGCTGGAACTACCCCGGCGACGCGTTCCACCAGGACGAGGACGGCTACTTCTTCTTCGACGCCCGCGCCGACGACATGATCATCACCTCCGGCTACAACGTCGGCGGGCCGGAGGTGGAGGATGCGCTGCTGCGCCATCCGGCGGTGGCCGAATGCGGCGTGATCGGCAAGCCGGACGAGGCGCGCGGGATGATCGTCAAGGCCTTCTGCGTGCTCAAGCCCGGTCACAACGGCGACCATGTGATGGTGAAAGCGCTGCAGGACCACGTGAAGGCCAGCATCGCGCCCTTCAAGTACCCGCGCGAGATCGAATTCGTGGACAGCCTGCCGCGCACCGAGACCGGCAAGCTG
The DNA here is from genome assembly GCF_042655405.1 of Caenimonas terrae. NCBI lineage: Bacteria > Pseudomonadati > Pseudomonadota > Betaproteobacteria > Burkholderiales > Comamonadaceae > Caenimonas > Caenimonas terrae. The sequence continues at coordinate 303,566 of NZ_JBHSMF010000002.1, forward strand.
CAGCGTTTCCGGCTGCGCCAGGCCTGAGCCGCGCGCCGGCGTGGCGGCGTGCCGCCGCGAATCCGGATAATGGCCCCATGCCCGCGTATTCCTTCGAAGCCCTCGACGCCCAAGGCGGCACCCTCAAGGGCGTGCTGGAGGCCGACACCGCCAAGGCGGCGCGCAGCCAGCTGCGCGCGCAATCGCTGGTGCCGCTGCAGGTCTCGCCCGTGGGCGCGGGCGCGGCCGGTGCCGCGAACGAACGCAACTTCGGCCTGGGCATGCGGCTGTTCGGCCGGCCGGTGTTCAACGCCACCGGCCTGGCGATCTGGACCCGGCAGATCGCCGGCCTGGTCACCTCGGGCCTGCCGCTGGAACGCGCCCTCACCGCGCTGACCGACGAAGCCGAGAAGGAAGAAGAGCGCAACCTGGTCGCCTCGCTGCGGGCCGAGGTCAACGCCGGCTCCTCGTTCGCCAAGGCGCTGGCGCAGCATCCGCGCGAGTTCTCGGACATCTACATCGCGGTGGTCAATGCCGGCGAGCAGAGCGGCCACCTGGGCCTGGTGCTGGAGCGGCTGGCCGACGACCTGGAAGAGCGCCAGACCCTGAAAGCGCGGCTGGTCGGCGCGGCGCTCTACCCTGCGATCGTGACGTTGGTGGCGATCGCGATCGTGCTGTTCCTGGTAGCCTACGTGGTGCCGCAGGTGGCCAACGTCTTTGCCGGCAGCAAGCACGCGCTGCCCTTTCTCACCGTCGCCATGCTGGCCGTGAGCGCGATGGTGCGGCAGTACGGCTGGATCGCCCTGATCGTGCTGGTGCTGGGCGCCTTCGGCCTGCGCGCCGCCTTGCGCAACGAGGCCTTCCGCGAGCGCTTCGATGCCGCCTGGCTGCAGTTGCCGGTGCTGGGCCGGCTGGCGCGCGGCTACAACGCGTCCCGCTTCGCCAACACGCTGGCGATGCTGGCCGGCGCCGGCGTGCCGATCCTGAAGGCGCTACAGGCGGCAGCCGAGACATTGAGCAACCGCGCAATGCGGGCCGACGCGCTGGACGCCACGATCCTGGTGCGCGAAGGCGCGCCGCTGGCCTCCGCCATCGCGCAGAAGAAGCGCTTCCCCGGCCTGCTCAGCATGTTCGCGCGGCTGGGCGAGCAGACCGGCCAGCTGCCGGTGATGCTGCAGCGCGCGGCCACGCAATTGAGCACCGAGGTGCAGCGCCGCGCGATGCAGCTGGCCACCATCCTGGAGCCGCTGCTGATCGTGACCATGGGCCTGGTCGTGATGCTGATCGTGCTGGCGGTGCTGCTGCCGATCATCCAGCTGAACCAGTGGGTGAAGTAGCCCGATGGCTGCATCCCTGGACAACAAGCTGGTGGTCGCGATCTCCTCGCGCGCCCTGTTCAACCTCGAGGAAGAGAACCGGATCTTCGAGAGCGGCGACCCGCAGGCCTACATGAACCTGCAGCTGGCGCGGCTGGACCAGCCGGCGCCGCCGGGCATCGCCTTTTCCCTGATCAAGAAGCTGCTGGCCTTCAACGACAGCACGGCGCAGCGGGTGGAGGTGGTGATCCTGTCGCGCAACGATCCGGTGTCGGGCATGCGGATCTTCCGCTCCGGCGCCGCCAACCAGATCAAGCTGGAGCGCGGCGTGTTCACCCAGGGCCGCTCGCCGTTCCGCTACCTGCGGCCGCTGCGGGCGCACCTGTTCCTCTCGGCCAACGCCGACGACGTGCGCGAGGCGCTGGCGGCGGGCTTTCCCGCCGCCCGGGTGCTGACCGAATCGGTGCTGGCCGGCAGCAACTATCCGGACGAAGTGCGGATCGCCTTCGACGGCGACGCCGTGCTGTTTTCCGATGAAGCGGAGCAGGTGTTCCAGGCCCAGGGCCTGGACGCGTTCCAGCAGCACGAATCGAGCAAGGCGGCCCAGCCGCTGCCCGAGGGGCCGTTCAAGCCGCTGCTGGCGGCGCTGCACCGGCTGCAGCAGGCCGGCACGCCGGCAATGAAGATCCGCACCGCGCTGGTCACGGCGCGCAGCGCGCCCGCGCACGAGCGGGCCATCCGCACGCTGATGGACTGGAACATCCACGTCGACGAGGCGATGTTCCTCGGCGGCCTGGCCAAGGGCGAATTCCTGCGCGAGTTCGAGCCCGACTTCTTCTTCGACGACCAGACCGGCCACGTGAACCATGCGGCGCGGCACGTGCCGTCGGGCCACGTCAACAGCGGCGTTTCCAACCCGCGCGCCTGAGCCACACGCGGTCCGGCAAGAGGCTAGGATGGCCTCCTTCCGAAGAAGGGGCTCATCGCATGCAACTGGTCTCCAAGATCGCGCTGGTCCGCAGCACCGCGCGCAAGGTCTGGGCGCTCGCCGCCCCCTATTTCCGCTCGGAGGACCGCTGGAGGGCCCGCGGCATGCTGCTGGCGATCGTGCTGCTGAACCTGGGCACGGTCTACATGTCGGTGCAGATCAACGAATGGAACCGGCTGTTCTACGACGCCCTGCAGAACCGCGACCAGGCCGTGTTCTGGCAGCAGCTGGGACGCTTCACCTACCTGGCCTTCGGCTTCATCGTGATCGCGGTCTACAAGTTCTACATGACCCAGCTGCTGGAAGTGCGCTGGCGCGCCTGGATGACGGACCATTACCTGCAGCGGTGGCTGGCTGCCAAGGCGTTCTACCGCATGGAGCTGGCGCGCTATTCCACCAGCGATGCGCCCGACAACCCGGACCAGCGGATCCAGGAAGACCTGAATCTCTTCACCGGCTACACGGTGGGCCTGTCGATGGGCCTGCTCAATTCCCTGGTGACGCTGGCGAGCTTCGTCGGCATCCTGTGGGGGCTGAGCGGCGGATTCACCTTCTCGGCCGGCGGCGGCACGTACGTGATCCACGGCTTCATGGTGTGGGCGGCCATCGCGTACTGCATCGTCGGCAGCGTGATCACCCATTACATCGGGCGCCGGCAGATCCCGCTGAACTTCCAGCAGCAGCGCTACGAGGCTGATTTCCGCCACCACATGATCCGGGTGCGCGAGTACAGCGAAGCGATCGCGCTGGACAAGGGCGAGCCGGTGGAGCGCGATCACCTGGACCTGCGCTTCTCGCGGGTGCTGGTCAACTACCTGCGCCTGATCAGGGCGCAGAAGAACCTGATCTGGTTCACCAGCTTCTTCGGCCAGGCGGCGATCGTGTTCCCGTTCCTGGTGGCGGCGCCGCGCTTTTTCAGCGGCGCGATCCAGCTGGGCGAACTGATGCAGATCTCCTCGGCCTTCGGGCAGGTGCAGGATTCGCTGGCCTGGTTCGTCGACAACTACAGCTCGCTGGCCGCCTGGCGCGCGACCACCGACCGCCTGACCAGCTTCGAGGACAGCCTGAGCGCGCAGTCTGCCACCCAGGGCCCGGCCATGGCCACCGGCGCCGCAGCGCTGGCCACGGACGGCCTGGACATCACGCTGCCGAACGGAAAACTGCTGCTGTCGAAGCTCTCGCTGCGCGTCAATCCGGGCGACTCGGTCCTGATCAAGGGGCCGTCGGGCAGCGGCAAATCGACCTTGTTCCGGGCCATCGGCGGCATCTGGCCGTTCGGCACCGGCAAGGTGGATCTGCCAGACGACGTGATGTGCATTCCGCAGAACCCCTACTTTCCGGACGGCAAGCTGCGCGACGCCGTGGCCTATCCCGAGCCGGCCTCCCGCTACACGGAGCCGGCGCTGCAGCAGGCGCTGGTCGACGCGATGCTGCCGCAGCTGGCCGCGCGGCTGGACGACGAGGACGCCTGGAGCCAGAAGCTGTCCGGCGGCGAGCGCCAGCGGCTGGCGATCGCGCGGGTGCTGCTGAAGAACCCGCGCTGGCTGCTGGCCGACGAAGCCACCAGCGCGCTCGATCCGAAGACCGAGGAAGGCCTGTACCGGACCCTGCTGGCGCGGCTGGCGAAGGTCGACGGCGCGCTGGTCTCGATCGCGCACCGGCCGGCGCTGGAGGCCTTCCATCGCCGCCGCTGGGAGATCGAAGCCAACACCGACGGCGGCGCCGCCGCATTCCGGCTGAAGGAGTAGCCGCGATCAGGCCGCTGCGCGCCGGCTTTCCCGCCGCGCGATCCACAGCGTGGAGCCGGCGATCACGGCGCCGCCGACCAGGGTCGAGCGGCTGGGCAGGTCGGAGAACATCACCCAGCCCAGCGCCGCGGCCCACACCAGGTCCAGGAACTTGACGGACTGCGTGGCGGAAATGTCGGCCACCGTGAAGGAGCGGGTCAGGCAGTAGTGGCCCGCGCTGCCCAGCACGCCGCACAGGACGAAGCTCACCCATTGCCACGGCGACGGGGAATGCCATTGCATCAGCCCCAGCGGCATGCTCAAGAGCGCGACGGTGATGGCCTGCCAGACCACGATCACCTCGGTCCGGTCGAACCTGGTCAGGGTCTTGGTCAACAGGAACGAGGCGGCGAACAACGGGCTGGAGGCCAGCATCACCAGCAGGAAGCCGCCGCCGCTGCCACTGAGCTTGGGCGCGACCACGATCAGCACCCCGGCAAACCCGATCAGCGCGGCCACCCAGCGCTCCCAGCGCAGGCGCTCCCCCAGCACCAGCACGGCGCCGATCATGATGAAGATCGGCGTGGTGAAGCCCAGCGCCGTGGTGTCGGCCAGCGAGATGTGGGGAATGGCAAGGAACCACACGCACAGGCCCAGGGTGTGGACGCCGCCGCGCAGGAACTGCCCCGCGATCCGGTGCGGCAGGTAGGCGCCGACGCCGCTGCGCAGGACGAAGGGCAGCATCACCAGCAGCCCGAAGACATAACGCAGGAACTGGGTCTGGAACGGCGAGAGCGCCAGCGACAGCCCCCGCATGACGGCATTGAGCACGACGAACAGCAAGCCCGACGCCGCCGCCCACAGCAGGCCGCGGATCGAGGGGTGCAGGCCTTCCACGTGGGCCTGCGCCGCTGCCGCGTAGCGCCGCGCGCGCCCGCCCCTGCCCTCTTCGTCAACTGCCATGCACGTCGTCCATCGCCGTCGACTATATCGGGCAAGCGGCGGCGCCCCGGGCGAAGCGCTAGATTGCTGCGTCCTTGCCGTCGATGCTCCAGTCGGCGGCCTTGCCGCCGGCGCCGACCGGCAGCCGCCCGCCGATCCGGATCGCCCGGGGCCGCTGCGCCGCTGTCAGCCGGGTGGCGGTCCACCCGTCCAGTTCACGCAACAACGCCTCGCCCTGCACGCCGGCAGCCGGCACGACGAAGGCTTTCAGGCGGCTTCCTTCGTCCGGCCGCATCAGGCGAACGGCGGCCTGTTCCACCAGCGGATGCTCCAGCAGCGCCGCGACGACTCGGGATGGGAACACGTTCACGCCGCCCACCTGCACCGCCTCGTCACGCCGGCCCGCCACGCGAAACAGGTCCTCACCGAGCCGGTCGAGCCGGTCCTGGCAGGCGATCTCCTCGGCCGATCCGTCGGGCCGGCGCCGCACCAGCCGGTCCTCGCCCTGCACGAAGTCCCAGTGCGGCAGCAGGCGGTACGGATCGCGCCAGCCGCTGCGCCAGCCGATCCCGCCCGACTCCGAGCAACCGTAGACATGGACCAGCCGGGCAATGCCGGCGGCCTCGACCGCGGCGCTGACGGCGTCCGGACAGGGCGCGGTGGACGTCACGCCGACGACGTCCGGCGCCAAGGACGGCACGGCCCGCGCCACCGCCTGCCAGTAATCCGGATGGGCGACCACCAGGTCGCCGGGCCGCGCCCCGCGGGCGAGCCACGCCGGGCTGCTGTCGCGCAGGTCGACGAATGCGTCCGCCCCCAGGCCCAGCGCCCGCGGCAGCAGCAGGTTGAACAGGAAGCCGTAGATGTGGTGGCTGGGCACGGCCGACAGCACGCGGCGCCGGTTGCCGACCACGCGCGCGTGGTGCTCGACCTCCTGCTGCAATCCGGCCAGGCTGTGGCGGCAGGCCTTGGGCGCTCCGTTGCTGCCGGACGTGCGGAAGGTGAGCTGGCTGGAATGGCGCTCCAGACCCGCCTGCGCCACGTCCAGCCAGCCTCCGAGGGTGCGCTCGCGCAGCAGGTAGTCCTCGATGCCCGATTCGTGCAGGTGCAGGCTCTCGGCCAGGGCGGCCGCCAGGCCAAGCAGCTCGAGGGAATCGACCCCGAGATCGGCGTCGAATGCCAGCTCCTGCGGCCAGGGCCGCGCCCGGCCCGTGGCGCTGCGGCGTTGCCGCACCAGTTCGCCCTCGACCAGGTCGGCGACGAAGCGCCGCAGCACGGTGCGGCACCGCCACCAGCCGCCGGCGGCCATGCCTTCAGCCGCGGGCATCACAGGCGCTTGACGAAGATCCAGTAGGTGTCGCCGGCGAAGGCCTTCTTCATGTGGATCTTCACCTTGGTCGGCGCCATGTTGTAGTCGAACAGGTACTCGAACATCGCGTTCAGTTCGCCGCTCTTCACGCCTGCGTCGAAGACGCCCCGGAAGTTCGGCGCGTCCGTGCACGGCGCCACCTCGGTGAAGAAATTGCGGCCGATCACGCTGGCGGCGCTGCGGCCCGTGATGCCTGCCTCGGCGGCGTTGTACTTCAGGATCTTGCCGGCGGCGTCGAGCTGCACGGCGCCGAACGCCAGCCGGTCGATCTCCACGTTGGAGAGCTTGCTCAGGGTGTTGTCGATGTCGTGCTTGCCGAAGGCGATCACGTTGAGGTTGTCCAGCATCAGGGTCGTTCCATTTGTTACAAGAGTGACTGTCTATTCTAAATATGAACCCACAAGTCTTCGGATGCCGGCGGCTGATTTTTTGCCGTCCCAGTTGAAGTCACTGCAAAAGTGCTTATCATTAGCACTCGCTGGAGTTGAGTGCTAACAGCCCCGATTCCAATGCGTGACTGAGCGCTAACTTCCTTGGCGCCTCAATTTCCATCCAGTTTCTCTAGGAGATGCAATGAAACTTCGTCCTTTGCACGATCGCGTGATCGTCAAGCGTATCGACAGCGAAACCAAGACCGCTTCCGGCATCGTCATTCCGGACAACGCCGCTGAAAAGCCCGACCAGGGCGAAGTGCTGGCTGTCGGCCCGGGCAAGAAGAACGACAAGGGCGAGATCAGCGCCGTCGGCGTCAAGGTCGGCGACCGTGTCCTGTTCGGCAAGTACAGCGGCCAGACCGTCAAGGTCGATGGCGACGAACTGCTGGTCATGAAGGAAGAAGACCTGTTCGCGGTGGTCGAAACCAAGTGACTTTGCGGGACTGACCGGCACGCGCATCGCGCGCAGGTCGCTCTGTCCCCAACCGATCCGATCCCCCATTTCAACTGAATCATTGGAGTAATCAACATGGCAGCAAAAGACGTGATCTTCGGCGGCGACGCCCGCGCGCGCATGGTCGAGGGTGTGAACATCCTGGCCAACGCGGTCAAGGTGACCCTGGGCCCGAAGGGCCGCAACGTGGTGCTGGAGCGCTCCTTCGGTGCCCCCACCGTGACCAAGGACGGCGTGTCCGTGGCCAAGGAAATCGAGCTGAAGGACAAGCTGCAGAACATGGGCGCGCAGATGGTCAAGGAAGTCGCTTCCAAGACCAGCGACATCGCCGGTGACGGCACCACCACCGCCACGGTGCTGGCGCAAGCCATCGTCCGCGAAGGCATGAAGTACGTGGCCGCCGGCATGAACCCGATGGACCTGAAGCGCGGCATCGACAAGGCCGTGCACGCCCTGGTCGAGCAGCTGAAGAAGGCCTCCAAGGCCACCACCACCTCCAAGGAAATCGCGCAGGTCGGCTCCATCTCGGCCAACAGCGACGAAGCCATCGGCAAGATCATCGCTGACGCGATGGACAAGGTCGGCAAGGAAGGCGTGATCACCGTGGAAGACGGCAAGTCGCTGGACAGCGAACTGGACGTCGTCGAAGGCATGCAGTTCGACCGCGGCTACCTGTCGCCCTACTTCATCAACAACCCGGAAAAGCAGTCGGCGTTGCTGGATAACCCGTTCGTGCTGCTGTACGACAAGAAGATCAGCAACATCCGCGACCTGCTGCCCGTGCTGGAGCAAGTGGCCAAGTCGGGCCGTCCGCTGCTGGTGATCGCCGAAGAAGTCGAAGGCGAAGCGCTGGCGACCCTGGTGGTCAACACGATCCGCGGCATCCTGAAGGTTGTCGCCGTCAAGGCTCCGGGCTTCGGCGACCGCCGCAAGGCCATGCTGGAAGACATCGCCATCCTGACCGGCGGCAAGGTCATCGCCGAAGAAGTCGGCCTGACGCTGGAGAAGGTCACCCTGGCCGACCTGGGCCAGGCCAAGCGCATCGAAGTGGGCAAGGAAAACACCACGATCATCGACGGCGGCGGCGCTGCCGGCGACATCGAGGCGCGCGTCAAGCAGGTCCGCGTCCAGATCGAGGAAGCCACCAGCGACTACGACCGTGAAAAGCTGCAAGAGCGCGTGGCCAAGCTGGCCGGCGGTGTTGCGGTGATCAAGGTCGGCGCGGCCACCGAAGTCGAGATGAAGGAAAAGAAGGCCCGCGTCGAAGACGCCCTGCACGCCACCCGCGCTGCAGTGGAAGAAGGCATCGTGGCCGGCGGCGGCGTCGCGCTGCTGCGCGCCAAGCAGTCCGCTGGCGTCATCAAGGGCGACAACGCCGACCAGGAAGCCGGCATCAAGCTGGTCCTGAAGGCCATCGAATCGCCCCTGCGCGAGATCGTCTACAACGCCGGTGGCGAAGCCTCCGTCGTCGTGAACGCCGTGCTGGCCGGCAAGGGCAACTACGGCTTCAACGCCGCCAACGACACCTACGGCGACATGATCGAAATGGGCATCCTGGACCCGACCAAGGTGACGCGCACTGCACTGCAGAACGCCGCATCGGTCGCTTCCCTGATGCTCACGACCGAAGCCATGGTCGCCGAAGCGCCGAAGGAAGAGTCCGGCGCCGGCGGCATGCCTGGCGGCGGCATGGGCGGCATGGGTGGCATGGGCGGCATGGACATGTAAGCCCTCCGTTCGCTGCCCGCGCGGCAGTGAATCAGCAAAAAGGCCGCTTTCGAGCGGCCTTTTTTTGTCTGCGTCCCGGCGTTACTGCTGGCCCGGCGCCACCGCAGAGGACATCGGCGCGGTGTCGGGCGGGCTGCCCCAGCGGTTGGCAGCGGGCTCGCCCTGCTGCGCCATCAGGTAGAGCACCACCAGTCCGCCGACCAGGGGGATCAGGCCGATCAACTGGTACCACCCGCTCTTGCCGGTGTCGTGCAGCCGGCGGGCGCCGACGGCCAGGCCGGGGACCACCAGCGCGAGCGCGGCGATGGCGTACAGGTATTTGCTGACCAGGCCGGTGACCGCGAGCACCACGATCCAGAACAGCACGAACCACCAGAACTCGGGCCGCGCTGCCCGCCCGTTGAAGTCCGCATATTTGTTCAGGCAGGTCTTGACGGATTTTTGGATTTCGTCCATTGCTCTGGCTCCTCATGTCGGGCGGATTGCCCGCAGCAATGATATTCAGAAGCTCAGCGGCGCGATAGGCCGCGCTCAGCCGGAGGCGCGGACACGGCGCAGCAGGCCGGCGGTCGAGGCGTCCAGGCCGGAGACGTCGCCGCTCTCCAGCCGCTGCGCGATGTCGGTGGCCAGCACCTTGCCCAGCTCGACGCCCCACTGGTCGAAGCTGTTGATGCCCCACACCGAGCCGCTGACGAACACCCGGTGCTCGTTCAGCGCCACCAGCGCGCCCAGGCTGGCGGGCGTCAGCTCGTCGAGCAGCAGGAAGCTGCTGGGACGGTTGCCGGGGAAGTCGCGATGGCCGCCGGGGTCGGCCCGGCCCTGCATCAGCGCCTGCGCCTGCGCCAGCGCATTGGCCAGCAGCAGCTCCTGGTGTCGTTCCAGGCGGTGGGAGGCGCGGCTGACGGCGATGAACTCTACCGGCACCACGTCCGTGCCCTGGTGCAGCATCTGGAAGTAGGCGTGCTGGCCGTTGGTGCCGGGCTCGCCCCAGAGCACCGGCGAACTGGCGGCCGCCAGCGGCCGGCCCTGCAGGTCCACCCGCTTGCCGTTGCTTTCCATCTCCAGCTGCTGCAGGTAGGCCGGCAGCCGGCGCAGCGCGCTGTGGTACGGCGCGATGCTGCGGCTGCCCATGCCCAGGAAATTGCGGTTCCAGACATCCAGCAGCCCGAGTCGCACGGGCAGGTTCTGCTCCAGCGGCGCGCCGGCGAAATGCTGGTCGATCTCGTGCGCGCCGGCCAGCAGCTGCCGGAAGCCGTCCGCGCCGATGGCGATGGCGATCGGCAGGCCGATGGCCGACCACATCGAATAGCGTCCGCCCACCCAGTCCCAGAAACCGAAGGTGGCCCCGATGCCGAACGCCTTCGCCTCGGCGACGTTGGTGGTAATGGCAGCGAAGTGGCGCGCCACCTCCTTGCCGCCCTGCGCATCGAACCAGGCCCGGGCCGAGCGCGCATTGGTCATCGTCTCGATGGTGGTGAAGGTCTTGGAAGCGAGCAGGAACAGCGTGCTCTGCGCCCGGACCTGGCGCAGCACCGCCGCCAGTTCGTGGCCGTCCACATTGGAGACGAAGTGAAAGCGCTTGCCCGGCAGCACGAACTCCTGCAAGGCAGTGACCGCCATCTGCGGCCCGAGGTCGGAGCCGCCGATGCCGATGTTGACGACGTCGGTGATCGCGGCGTCGGCGCGGATGCGCTCCGCGTAGTCCAGCATCGCATCCAGCGTGGCATGAACCAGTTGCGCATCGGGATCGGCCGACGCGCCGCGCGGGCTGCGCAGCAGCCAGTGTTTTACCGCGCGGCCCTCGGTGCTGTTGATCGCCTCGCCGGCGAACATCGCATCGCGGTGCTGCTCGACGCCGCATTGGCGCGCCAGCTGGAACAGCAGCGACTGCACCGCGCCATCGATGCGGTTCTTCGACAGGTCGGCAAAAACCTGCGGCGCCTGCTGGCTGAACGCCTCGAAGCGGCCCGGGTCCGCCGCGAACGCCGACTTCAGGTCGACCGGGCTGGCGGCGTGCGCGCGCAGCGCCTGCCATGCCGGTGCCTGGTCGCCGCGAAGGCGAGGCTGCATGTCAGGCGGCCTTCATCAACTGTTCGAGCTTGACGGCGTCGACGGCGAAGGCGCGGATGCCTTCCGCCAGTTTCTCGGTGGCCATTGCGTCCTGGTTCAGGGCGAAGCGGAACGACGCCTCGTCGTAGTTGACCGGCTCCAGCGCCATGTCCCTGGCCTGCGCCGGATCGAGCGCGCGCGCCAGCGGCGCCTCCGAGGCGGCCAGCTGCGCCAGCAGTTCCGGGCTGATCGTCAGCAGGTCGCAGCCGGCCAGCGCCACGATCTGGCCGGTGTTGCGAAAGCTGGCACCCATCACCTCGGTCTTGATGCCGAAGTGCTTGTAGTGGTTGTAGATCTGGCGCACCGAGCGCACGCCCGGATCGTTGGCGCCAGACTGCGCCGCCTCGTCCCAGGCGCTGCCGGCGGTCTTCTTGTACCAGTCGTAGATGCGGCCCACGAAGGGCGAGATCAGCTGCACCCTGGCCTGCCCGCAGGCCACCGCCTGGCAGAACGAGAACAGCAGCGTGAGGTTGGTGCGGATGCCGCGCCGCTCCAGCCGCGCCGCCGTCTGGATGCCCTCCCACGTGGCAGCCACCTTGATCAGCACCCGGTCGGTGGAAATGCCCTCGGCCTGGTACAGCTCGATGATGCGCTCGGCGCGGCTGTAGCTGGCGTCGGCGTCGAAGCTCAGGCGGGCGTCCACCTCGGTGGAGACGCGGCCGGGAATGATCGACAGGATCTCGGCGCCGAAGCGCACCAGCAGCCGATCCATCGTCTCGTCGACCGGCCGGTTGCCGAAGCGCGCCATGGTCTCCCGCAGCAGGTGCACGTAGTCGGGCTTCTGCACCGCCTTCAGGATCAGCGACGGGTTGGTGGTCGCGTCCTGCGGCTTGAACTGGGCCAGCTGGCGGAAGTCGCCGCTGTCGGCGACCACGGTGGTGAACTGCTTGAGCGCGTCGAGTTGGTTCATGGCGCCATTATCCCGCGCGAGGCGGCGGCAGAGGCAAGCCGCCGCTACGAAGCCTGCACCACGGACACCCCGTGGTCGGCCAGCCGCAGCCCGACGTCGGCGCCCACGTCCAGCACGTTGCCGAGGTCGGGCGAGACCACGAAGATCGGCCCGAGTTCGGTCTCGAAGCTGTATTCGTAATTGCTGCCGAGATAGGCCGACTTGGCCAGACGTGCCGCCAGCCCGGTGCCCGGCGGGCCGATGTGCCAGGCCTCGGGCCGCACCGCGACCTTCACCGCGCCCTGCGCCACGCCCTGGCGCGAGGCGATCCGCAGCGGCCCCAGGCTCACCGTGCCGGCGGCATCGGCGCGCGCCGGGAACAACATGGCCTCGCCCATGAAGCCGGCCACGAACTCGCTCTTCGGAAATTCGTACAGCTCCTGCGGCGTGCCGCGCTGCGCGATCGCGCCATGGTCCATCACGATGATCTGGTCGCTCACCGCCAGCGCCTCGCTCTGGTCGTGCGTGACGTAGGCCACGGTCAGCTTCAGGCGCTGCTGCAGCGCGCGGATCTCCTCGCGCATTTCGCGCCGCAGCCGGGCGTCGAGATTGGACAGCGGCTCGTCGAACAGCAGCACGGCCGGCTCCAGCACCAGCGCGCGGGCCAGCGCCACGCGCTGCTGCTGGCCGCCGGACAGCTCGCCCGGCTGGCGCAGGTCGAAGCCGACCAGGCCGACGTTGCGCAACGCCTCCTGGGCCCGCTGGCGCGTCGTCTCCTTCCCCAGCCCCGACATCTTCAGCCCGTAGCCGACGTTCTCCAGCACGTTCATGTGCGGGAACAGCGCGTAGCTCTGGAACATCATGCTGACGTTGCGGTCGGCCGGGCCCAGCGTGGTCACGTCCCGGCCCTGGATCAGGATCTGGCCGGCCGTTGGCGCTTCCAGCCCGGCGATCATCCGCAGCGTGGTGGTCTTGCCGCAACCGGAGGGCCCGAGGATGGTCGCCAGCGTGCCGGCCGGCACGCTGAAGCTGATCTCCTGGACCACCAGCGGCGCCGCAGCGTCCTGGCCGTAACGCTTACTGACGTTGCGCAATTCGATGCCGTCGGAAGTGCTCATGGGATGCCCGGGGTTGCGCTGAGGACCGGCCGGACCGCCAGCTTGCGCCGGCCCAGCCGGCGTTCGCCGACGAGGAACTGGATCATGGCGATCGCTGCGCTCATCAGCAGGATCAGCACGGTGCAATACGCCAGCGCGACGCCGTAGTCGCCGTTGCCGACGCGGCCGATGATGTAGGTCGTCGCCAGCTCGTTTTCCGCCGTCACCAGGAAGATGACCGCGGACACGGTGGTGATCGAGCGCACGAAGCTGTACACCAGCGCCGCCACCAGCGCCGGCTTGAGCAGCGGCAGCACGACGTAGCGCAGGGTCTGCAGGCTGGAGGCGCGCAGCATCACCGAGGCCTCGTCCAGCGAGCGGTCCAGCTGCTTGAAGGCGGCCGAGCCGGCCTGCACGCCCACCGGCAGGTTGCGGAACATGAAGCACAGCACGATGATCAGGCTGGTGCCGGTCAGCTCGAAGGGCGGCACGTTGAAGGCCAGGATGTAGCTCACGCCCAGCACCGTGCCGGGAATCGCGAACGCCAGCAGCGCGGAAAACTCGAACAGTCCCTGGCCCTTGAATTCGGTGCGCGCCAGCAGCCAGGCGATCATCAATCCGACCGCTGCTGTCAGCGGCGCCGACAGCGCGGCCAGCTTGACGGTGGTGAAGAAGGAGTTCCACGCCGTGCCGGCCCAGACCATGCCGTACGGGCCCCACTCCAGCGAGAACGCGGTGCGGAAGTGGTTCAGCGTGGGGGTGTAATCGCGGCCCCAGGTCTGGACGAAGCCGCCGGCGAAGGCGAACAGGTAGACCACCAGGGTGAAGGCGATCCACGGCAGCGCGACGCCGTAGACGATGCGCCGCACGCCGGCCGGCAGCGCCATCGCCACGCCGCCATCGCCCTTGCCGCTGACGGTGGTGAAGCTCTGGCGCCCCAGCAGCATCCGCTGCACGGCGAACAGGGCCAGCGCGAACAGCGTGAGGATCCAGGCCAGCGACGCGGCGCGGCCCTGGTCGAACTGCGCGCCGACGATGGCGAAGAAGATCTCGGTGGACAGCACGGAGAACTGGCCGCCCACCACCACCGGGTTGCCGAAGTCGGCCATGCTCTCGATGAAACCGACCAGGAAGGCGTTGGCCAGGCCGGGCGTGAGCAGCGGCAGCGTCACCGTCAGGAAGGTCTGGCGCGGCGTCGCCCGCAGGGTCTGCGAGGCCTCCTCCAGGCTGGGCGAGACCGCCTGCACCACGCCGCGCACGATCATGAAGGCGATCGGCGTGAAGGCGAAGGTCTGCGCGATCCAGACGCCGAACCAGCCGTAGAACCAGCGCGAGGGCGTCAGGCCGAATGCCTGCTCCAGCAGCTGGTTGACGATGCCGGCCCGGCCGAACAGCAGGATCAGGCCGAGGCCGACCACGAACGGCGGCGTGATGATCGGCAGCATCGCCAGCACGTTCAGCGCGCGGCCGAAGCGCTTGCCGGTGCGCTCGGCCATCAGCGCCATCATCGTGCCGAGCACCGTGGTGGCGGTCGCCGTCATCAGCCCCAGGAACAGCGTGTTCCAGGCCACGCCGCAGCGCACGCCGCCGGCCAGGCACTGCAGGCCGAAGTTGCGTTCGCTGGCCACGCGCTCCCACATCGCCGCCAGCGACAGGCTGCCGTCTTCGGCCAGGAAGGCGCTGCTCAGGGCCTTGAGCACGGGAAACAGGATGAACACCGCCATCAGCGTGCCGCAGGCGGCCACCGCAGCCGCCACGAACAGGTCGCCCTTGAAGCGGCCCAGCCGCGCCAGCCCGAAGGCCGTCAGCAGCACCAGCGACGACAGCGCGATGAAGCCGCCCCAGCCGATGCCGAACTGGTTGCGACCGAGCTCGCCGAAGGCGGCGTTCAGCCAGGCAAAGCTCCAGCCCTTGGCACCGATCAGGAAGCCGCTGGCGGCGAGCCCCACCGCACCGACCAGCCCGCCGAGCAACAGCACGCCGCCCTGGGCGCGGCCCGGCCGCAGCAGGGCGGCGGCGAACGCAATCGCCAGACCCAGCGCGCCCAGCGCCAGCCAGGGTCGGCCGTAGAGGGCGGCCTGCAGCAGGCCGTTGGCCGTCTCCGCATCGCCCAACACGCGGTCCACGGCGAGCAGGCCATTGCCGTCCTGCAGCGCATACCAGGGCAGCAGCAGGTAGCCGAGCGCGCCCACCGCGCACCAGGCAAGCAGCGCCGAGTTCGGTGAGCGTCGCTGCACGGCAGGCCCCGGCGCCGCTCAGCGCGGCAGCGAGTTGACTTCCTTTTCCCAGCGCGCGATCAGCCGCCGGCGCTCGCTGCTGGAACCGTACTTGGCGTAGTCGTAGTTGATGAACTTGATCTTGCGGAAGTCCGGCACGTTGGGATCGATCCTGGTGGCCTTGTTCGACGGCACCTGGAACGACTTGGCGGCGAACGCGATCTCCTGCGCGCTCGGCGTCAATGCCCACTCGTAGAACTTCTTGGCGGCTTCCAGGTTGCGCGCGCCCTTGACGATGCTCATGGAGCCGATCTCGGCGCCGGTGCCGTCGGCCGGCGTGATGGTCTCCACCGGGAAGCCCTGCATCTTCTCGCCCGGGCCGTCGTGCACGAAGCTGATCGACACGGCCGTTTCGCCGCGGGCGACGGCCTTGATCGGCGCCGTGCCGGAGCGGGTGTACTGGCTGACGTTCTTGTGCAGCGCCTTGAGGTAGTCGAAGGCCTTTTCCTCGCCCATCAACTGAACCAGCGTGGCGATCATGGTGTACGCGGTGCCGCTGGACGCTGGATTGGCCACCTGCACCTCGCCCTTGTAGATCGGCTTGGTCAGGTCGGCCCAGGTCCTGGGCACGGGCAGCTTCTTCTTGGCCAGCAGTTCGGGGTTGTAACCGAAGCCCAGCGGGCCCGAGTAGATGCCCACGGTGCGGTATTTCGACTGCTGCGCCTGCTGCTGGGCCCAGGGATGCAGCTGGGACAGCGTCGGCGACTTGTACTCCAGCGTCAGGCCCTGCTCCGCCGCCTGCAGGTGCGGGTCGCCGGTGCCGCCGAACCAGACGTCGGTCTTGGGGTTGTCCTTCTCGGCGATCAGTTGCGCCAGCGCCTCGCCCGAGCCCTTGAGCGCCACGTTGATCTTGGTGCCGGTGGTGCGCGAGTAGATGGTCGCGATGTTGTTGCACCAGTCGGCCTGCACCGAACAGATCACGTTGACCTGGCCCTGGGCCGACGCCCCGATCGCCGAGCCCGCCAGCAGCGCCGCCGCCAGGATGTTCTTCATGCTGCACTTTCGGTAATTTGATTACCTGGCGAGCATAGCGGCGGCACCTGTCCGCAACCCACGGGGAAAACACCAGTCGCCACAGCGCCGCGCCGCGGCTGCGGGCGGTTACGGCGGCGGGCCCGGCCCATGAAACTAAGTTACAGTGGATGGCTTCGAAATGTCCAGGATCCACCCATGAGTTTCGATCTCGTCCTGTTCGGCGGCACCGGCGACCTCGCCTGGCGCAAGCTGATGCCGGCGCTGTTCCAGGCCTTCCGCCACGGCACGCTGCCCGAAGGCGGCCGCATCATCGGCGTCGCCCGCGACGCGCTCACCGACCAGCAGTACCGCGCCCTGATCCGCTCGCGCTTCGACGAGGTGGAACTGGCCAAGCGGCCGTCGGCCGAGGAGTTCGACCGCTTCGCCGCGTTGCTGCACTTCATCCGCGTGGACCTGTCCAAGCCGGCCGACTACCGGCACCTGGCCGAGGTCCTGCGCGAGCGCAATGCCGAGACGGTGGTGATGTACCTGGCCACCGCGCCGTCCCTGTTCACGGTCGCCTGCGAGCAGCTCGCGGCGGCCGGCCTGAACACGCCGGCGACCCGCATCGTGCTGGAAAAGCCGCTCGGCCACGACCTGGCCTCCAACCGGTCGATCAACGAGACGGTGCGGCGCGCGTTCAGCGAGCGCCAGATCTTCCGCATCGACCATTACCTGGGCAAGCCGTCGGTGCAGAACCTGTTCGCGCTGCGCTTCGGCAACTCGCTGTTCGAGCCCCTGTGGCGGCGCGAGACCATCGCCAACATCCAGATCACCATCGCCGAGGACCTGGGGGTGGAAAAGCGCGGCGCCTTCTACGACAGCACCGGCGCGCTGCGCGACATGGTGCAGAACCACGCGCTGCAGCTGCTGTGCGCGGTGGCGATGGAGCCGCCGATCAACGCCCATGCCGATGCGATCCGCGACGAAAAGCTCAAGGTGCTGCGCTCGCTCAAGCCGTGGAGCGCGCTGGCGCTGTCGCAGGAGGTCGTGCGCGGCCAGTACGCCGAGGGCGTGGTCAACGGCGAGCCGGTGCCGGGCTACCGGCAGGAAGCGGGCGTGGACCCGGACAGCCCGACCGAAACCTTCGTTGCGCTGCGCACCGAGATCGCCAACTGGCGCTGGGCCGGCGTGCCGTTCTACCTGCGCACCGGCAAGCGGCTGGCAGCGCGCGACGCCCACATCGTCATCAACTTCCGTCCGGCCCCGCATGCGATCTTCAAGTCGCCGCTGGGCGCCGCCAACAGCCTGGTGATCAACCTGCAGCCGCGCGACGGCCTGGAGCTGCACCTGCTGGCGCAAGGTGCAGACAACCGGCGCCAGCAGGCCGCCCTCAGCCCGGTGCAGCTGGACCTGGACTTCGACAAGCGCTTCGGCTCCGAGCGGGTGGGCGCCTACGAGCGGCTGCTGCTGGACGTGATCCACGGCCGGCTGAACCTGTTCGTGCGCAGCGACGAACAGGAGGAGGCGTGGCGCTGGGTCGAGCCGGTGCTCGATCACTGGGCGGCCGACACCGAGGGCCCGCGCCCCTACGCGGCCGGCACCTGGGGACCGAGCGCGTCGAGCGCAATGATCGCCCGCGACGGCTACTGCTGGTCGGAAGCGTGTTGACGCGCGGACAGATCTTCAGCTCTGTCCCCGACTGATTGAGAACAGGTTGTCATGCTGGATCGCATCAAGGCCTCCATCCCCTCGCTGGCTCCCGCGGAGCAGCGCGTGGGGCGCCTCGTGCTGTCCGATCCGCGGTCGTTCGCCAACCTGCCGGTGAGCGAACTGGCCGAGCGGGCCCACGTCAGCAAGCCGACCGTGGTGCGCTTTTGCCGCAGCGTCGGCTACGACGGCCTGTCGGACTTCAAGCTCAAGCTGGCCGGCAGCGTCAGCGAGGGCGTGCCCTTCATCCACCGCAGCGTGGACGCCGACGACAAGGTCAGCGACGTGCTGGTCAAGGTGATCGACAACACGGTCGCCGCCTTCCTGAAATACCGCAACGACGCCTCCACCGTGGCCATCGACAAGGCCTGCGAGGCGCTGGCGGCAACCTACAAGACCGGCCGGCGGATCGAGTTCTACGGCGTGGGCAATTCGGGCATCGTGGCGCAGGACGCGCAACACAAGTTCTTCCGCCTGGGCGTGAACACCATCGCGTACAGCGACGGCCACATGCAGGTGATGAGCGCCTCCCTGCTGGGACCGGGCGACTGCGTAGTGGTGGTCTCCAACTCGGGCCGCACCCGCGACCTGATGGACGCCTGCGACATCGCCCGCAGGAACGGCGCCACCACCATCGTCATCACCGCCACCGGATCGCCGCTGGCGGCGGCCGGTCACATCCACCTGGCGGCCGATCATCCGGAGGGCTACGACCGCTACAGCCCGATGGTGTCGCGGCTGCTGCACCTGATGGTGATCGACGTGCTGGCCACCTCGGTGGCGCTGCGGATCGGCGGCGCGCGCCTGCAGCCGTTGCTGCGCGAGATGAAGAACAACCTGCGCAGCAAGCGCTACGCGTAAGCGTCACTCACCCGGGAGGCTAGATCCGGCCTTCCTCGACCGCGTGGCAGGCCACCTTGACGCCCTGGAAGGTCAGCAGCGCGGGACGCTCGGCCTTGCAGCGCGCATTGGCGTGCGGGCAGCGCGGATGGAAGGTGCAGCCGGTGGGCGGATTCAGCGGGTTGGGCACCTCGCCCTGCACCGGCGTGCGCGCGCGCCCGGTGTCGTGCATCTTCGGGATCGCGTCCAGCAGCATCCGCGTGTAGGGATGGCGCGGGTTGTCGAACAGGTGGTGCTTGCCGGCGAGTTCGACCAGGCGGCCCAGGTACATCACGCCGACCTGGTCGCTCACGTGCCGCACCACGGCCAGGTTGTGCGAGATGAACAGGTAGGTCAGGCCGTGCTGGCGCTGCAGGTCCTTCATGATGTTGAGGACCTGCGCCTGCACGCTGACGTCCAGCGCCGAGGTCGGCTCGTCGCAGACCAGGAACTCGGGTTGGGTGGCCAGCGCCCGCGCGATGGAGATCCGCTGGCGCTGGCCGCCGGAGAACTGGTGCGGGTACTTCGCCATGTCCAGCGGCGACAGGCCGACCGACTTGAGCAGGCCGCCGACCCGCTCCTCGAGTTCGGCCTCGTTGGTGACGATGCCGTGCTCCTTGAGCGGCTCGCCCACGATGTCCTCCACGATCCAGCGCGGGTTCAGGCTGGCGTAGGGATCCTGGAAGATCATCTGGATGCGGCGGCGCAGCTTGCGGCCCTCGGCTGTCTTGAACGCGGCGTGGGCATCCTGGCCGTCGAAGGTCAGGCCGCCGCGGGTCGGCCGGTACAGCCCCACCAGCAGCTTGGCGACGGTGCTCTTGCCGCAGCCGGATTCGCCCACCAGCGCCAGCGTCTGGCCCTTCTCGATGTCGAAGCTCACGCCGTCCACGGCGTTGAGCAGCAGCCGCGGCTTGCCCTCCAGCACGCGGTTGAGCCAGGGCGGCGAGACGTCGAAGGTCTTGGCCAGGTCGTGCGCCTGGACCAGCGGTGCGGAGCCCGCGGTGGCGCTCATTGCGCGGCCCCGGCGTGGGCGTCGTGCAGCCAGCACGCCGCGCGCGTCGCGCCGGCATCCAGCAGCTCCGGCCGCTCGACCAGGCAGCGCGCGAACACCCGCGGGCAGCGCGGGTTGTAGGCGCAGCCGGGCGGGATGGCGTTGAGCCGCGGCATGGCGCCGTCGATCTGGTGCAGCCGTTCCCGGTCCTGGGTGATGTCGGGGATGGCCGCCATCAGGCCCATGCTGTAGGGATGGGCCGGCTGGTTGATCACCTCGTGCACCGGCCCGCTCTCGGCGATCCGGCCGGCGTACATGACGGCCACCCGGTCGCAGGTCTCCGCAATCACGCCCATGTCGTGCGTGATCAGCATCACGGCGGCGCCGCGCTCGCGGCAGACGCGCTTGAGCAGCTGGATGATCTGGGCCTGGATCGAGACGTCCAGCGCCGTGGTCGGCTCGTCGGCCACGATCAGCTTGGGTTCGGCTGCCAACGCCAGCGCGATCACCACCCGTTGCCGCATGCCGCCGGAGAACTGGTGGGGGTAGTGGTCGATCCGTTCCGCCGCGGCGGGAATGCCGGTGTCCTCCAGCAGGCCGATCGCGCGCTTGCGCGCCTCCTGCGCGTCCACCGGCAGGTGGGTCCGGATGGTCTCCATCAGCTGCCGGCCCACGGTGTACAGCGGGTTGAGCGAGGTCAGCGGGTCCTGGAAGATGGCGCCGATCTTGCGGCCGCGGATGCGGCGCATCTGCTCGTACGGCAGGTTGTCGATGCGGCTGCCCTCCAGCATGATCTGGCCCGACGCGATGCGCCCGGGCGGCTCCAGCAGGCCGATGATGGCCGCGCCGGTGAGCGACTTGCCGGCGCCCGATTCGCCCACCACGCCGAGGATCTCGCCGGGCGCGATCTCGAAGGAAATGTCGTCGAGGGCACGCAGGGTGCCGCGGCGGCCGGGAAACTCGACCACCAGGTTCTGGACTTGGAGCAGGCTCATTGGGGGCGCTTCAGCGCAGTCTCGGGTTCAGCGCGTCGCGCAGCCAGTCGCCCAGCAGGTTCACCGACAGGGCGATCACGACCAGCATGAGGCCCGGAAACACGGTGATCCACCAGTTGCCGGAGAAAAGGAATTTGTTGCCGACCTGGATCAGCGTGCCCAGCGAGGGCGAGTTGGCCGGCGCGCCGACGCCCAGGAACGACAGCGTGGCCTCGGTGATGATGGCCGTCGCCACCTGGATGGTGGCCAGCACCATCACCGGGCCCAGGATGTTGGGCAGCACGTGGCGCCGCATGATGCGCAGCGGCGCGACGCCGGTGACCTGCGCCGCCAGCACGTACTCCTTGCTGCGCTCCACCAGCGTGGAGCCGCGCACCGTCCGCGCGTACTGAACCCAGCCGGTCATGGAGATCGCGATGATCAGGACGCCGAAGGCGATGTATTCGCTGCCGTTGGGAAACAGCGCGCGGCTGACCCCGGCGATCAGCAGCGCGATCAGGATCGCCGGAAAGGACAGCATCACGTCGCAGACGCGCATGATGATGGCGTCCACCGTGCCGCCCAGGAAGCCGGCCAGCAATCCCAGGCTCACGCCCGCGATCACCGACAGCACCACCGACGCCAGCCCCACCAGCAGCGAGATCCGGGCGCCGAACATCAGGGCCGACAGGATGTCGCGGCCCTGGTCGTCGGTCCCCAGCAGGTACTTGGAGCTGCCGCCGCTCACCCACGCCGGCGGCAGGAAGGCGTCGGACAGTTCCAGCGTCGCCAGGTCGAACGGGTTGTACGGGGCGACCACGTTGGCGAACACCGCGCAGAACACGCAGACGAAGGCGACCACGGCCGCAGCCACCGCCACCGGCGAGGTGCGGAAGCTGTAGCCGACGTCACTTTGCCAGGCCCGATGGAACCAGCCTTGCTGCGTGCCTGTCATCACTTGACGGTGATGTACTTCCACACCATTTCATCGCCCGGGAGCTGCACCAGCTCGATGTTCTTCCTGGCGCCCCAGTTCAGGGCCTGCTGGTGCAGCGGGATGTGGCCGATGTCGTCCTCGTGGATCTTGATCGCCTCGTGGATCATGTCGGTGCGCTTCTTGTCGTCGGTCTCCGAGGCGATCTTCTCGGTCAGCTCGTCGACCCTGGCGTTGCTGTAGGCGCCGAGGTTGAACTGGCCGCGGCCGCCCTCACCCGGCGACGACATGATGGAATACAGCACGTTGTGCGCGTCCACCGTGCTGGAGGTCCAGCCCAGCATGTAGAAGCTGGTGTCGCGGCGCAGGATCTTGGGGAAGTAGGTGCCCTTGGTCTCGACTTCCAGCTTGATCTTGACGCCCACCCGTGCCAGGTTGGCGGCCACCGCCTGGCAGATCGCGCCGTCGTTGACGTAGCGGTCGTTCGGGCAGTTCATGGCCACTTCGAAGCCGCTCGGGTAGCCCGCTTCGGCCAGCAGCTTCTTGGAGGCTTCCGGGTCGTACGGCAGCCGCTTGTTCAGGTCGGGCGCGAAGCCCTTGACCTGCGCCGGGAACATCTCGGCGATCGGCGTGGAGGCGCCGCGCATCACGCTGCGCTTGATGCCCTCGATGTCGATCGCCTGGTAGAACGCCTGGCGCACGCGCTTGTCCTTGAACGGGTTCTTGCCCTTGACATTGGAGAACAGCAGTTCGTCGCGCTTCTGGTCCATGCCCAGGAAGATCACGCGCAGCTCGGGGCCCTGCAGCACCTTGAGGTTGGACGCGGACTTGATGCGGTCCACGTCCTGCACCGGCACCGGCTCCATCACGTCCACCTCGCCGGACAGCAGCGCCGCAACGCGGGTGGCATCGTTGCCGATCACGTTGAAGATCACTTCGTCGACGTTGCCCTGGACCTTGCCCCAGTAGTTGCCGTTGCGGGTGAAGGTGGTGCGCACGTTCGGCTGGCGCTCGCGCACGCGGTACGGGCCGGTTCCGTTGGCGCGGAAGGATGCGGCGTTCTCGATGCCCTTGCGCCGGTCGACCGGGCGCGTGGCCTGGTTGGCCTCGCACCACTTCTTGCTCATGATGAACCAGCGGTAGAACAGCTCGGGCAGGATCGGAAACGGGGCGTTGGTGACGACGTCGATCGAGTGGTCGTTGATCTTGCGGATCTCCTTGACCTGGCCGACGTAGGTCTTCATGTCGGAGCCGTCGCTCTTGGCGCGCTCGTAGCTGAAGATCACGTCGTCGGCGGTGAAGGGCGTGCCGTCGTGGAACTGCACGTTCTTGCGCAGATCGAAGTGCCAGACGGTCGGCGATGTCTGCTTCCAGGCGGTGGCCAGCCCCGGCGTGAGCTTGTAGTCCGGGCCGCGAGACACCAGGGTCTCGAACACGTTCTCCAGCACCGTCAGCTGCAGCGACTCGTTGAGCGAGTGCGGATCCATCGACAGGGCATCGCCCTGGTTGCCGATCTTGAGCGTGACGGCGCCGGCCGTGGTTCCCAGGCAGGCCAATGCCACGAATACCGCGGCTGCAACGGGTGTCGACTTCAGGTTCATCTCTTGCTCCTCTTGTTAAACGTCTTCATGAAATTGGGGATCCTGCCAGCGGCATGGCCTGTTCGGCCAGGCTGGCGTGCAGCGCCGAGCCCAGGGACAGGACGTCGTCGTTGAAGTCGTAGCGGCTGTTGTGCAGGAAGCAGCTGCCTTCTCCGCCCTGGCCCAGGCGCAGGTAGGCGCCCGGCTTGGCCTGCAGCATGAAGGAGAAGTCCTCCGCGCCCATGCTGGGCTCCATGTTGCGCACCAGGTTGGGCGCGCCGACGATCGATTCGGCGACGTCGCCGGCAAAGGCCGCTTCGTCCGGCGTGTTGATGGTCGCCGGGTAGATGCGGTCGAAGGTGACCGAGGCGGAGGCGCCGAAGCCCAGCGCGATCGCGCTGCACAGCTCCTGCAGCCGCCGCTCCACCAGTTCCTGCACGTCGGGGCTGAAGGTGCGCACCGTGCCCACCAGCGTGGCCTTGCCCGGCACGACGCTCATCGCGCCCAGGTCGCCGGCCTGCATCGCGCACAGGCTGACCACCGCGTTGTCGATCGGCTTGACGTTGCGCGAGACGATGCTTTGCACCGCGGTGATGATGTGCGCGGCCACCAGCACCGGATCGATCGTCAGGTAGGCGTGGGCGCCGTGGCCGCCCTTGCCGGTGATCTCGATCGTCACCCGGTCGGCCGCCGCCATCATCGGACCCGAATTGATGCCGACGGTGCCAGGCTTCATCGCCGGCCAGTTGTGCATCGCGAACACCGACTGCACCGGGAAGCGCTCGAACAGGCCGTCGTCGATCATCGCCTTGGCGCCGGCGAAGCCCTCTTCGCCCGGCTGGAAGATCAGCACCGCCGTGCCGTCGAAGTTGCGGGTCTCGGCCAGGTAGCGGGCGGCGCCCACCAGCATCGCCGTGTGGCCGTCGTGGCCGCAGCCGTGCATCATGCCGGCCTTGGTGGAGCGCCACGGAAAGTCGTTGTTCTCCGTCATCGTCAGCGCGTCCATGTCGGCGCGCAGCCCGATCATCCGGCCGCTGGCCGATGTCTTGCCGCGGACGATGCCGACCACGCCGGTCTTGCCGATGCCTTCGTGGATCTCGTCCACGCCGCACAGCTTGAGCGCTTCCTTCACACGACTGCCCGTGTAAACCTCTTCGAAGCCGAGTTCCGGGTGGGCGTGCAGGTCGCGGCGCAGCGCCACCAGCTCGGGATGGAAGGCGGCGATATGGGCGAAGGCCCGGCCATTGGCCTTGAGTCGGGGAGACAGCATCAATGTCCTCCAGCGCCGCCCATGCGCAGCCTCGGATCGACTGCGAAGTACAACAGGTCGACGACCAGGTTGATCACCACGAAGATCAGCGCGATCAGGCACAGGTAGGCGGCCATGACCGGGATGTCGGCGAAGGTCACCGCCTGGATGAACAGCAGCCCCATGCCGGGCCACTGGAAGACGGTCTCGGTGATGATGGAAAATGCGATCAGCGTGCCCAGTTGCAGCCCGATGATGGTGATGACGGGAACCAGCGTGTTCTTCAGCGCATGGCCGAAGTGGATGGCGCGATTGGTCAGGCCGCGGGCCCGCCCGAACTTGATGTAGTCGCTGCGCAGCACCTCCAGCATCTCGGCGCGCACCAGCCGCATGATCAGCGTGAGCTGGAAGATCGCCAGCGTGATCGCCGGCAGCACGATGTGGTGCCAGCCGTCGCGGGTGAACAGGCCGCTGGTCCACCAGCCCGCCCGCACCACCTCGCCGCGGCCGAAGCTCGGGAACCAGCCCAGCACCACGGTGAACAGCAGGATCAGCAGGATGCCGATCAGGAAGGTGGGCAGGGAGACGCCGAGCAGGGACAGCGTCATGAACACCTGGCTCATGAAAGTGCCCCGCCGCAGCGCCGCATAGACGCCCATCGGAATGCCGATCGCCACCGCCAGCACGCCGGCCACCAGCGCCAGTTCCAGCGTGGCCGGGAAGCGCTCGCCGATCAGGCGCGACACCTTGGCGCCCTGGCGCAGGCTCAGGCCGAACTCGCCCTGGGCGGCGTTGACCAGGAAGTGCCAGAACTGCACGAAGAAGGGCTGGTCCAGCCCCAGATCGACGCGCAGCTGGCGGATCTGGTCGGGCTTGGCGTCTTGTCCGAGCAGGAAGACGATCGGGTCACCGACGTACTGGAACAGCATGAAGGCGATGAACGCAACTGCGGTCATGACGATCACAGCCTGGAACAAACGGCGCAGGACGAAGGCGAGCATTTCGGAAATGGCGGAAACGACGATG
This sequence comes from Caenimonas terrae, assembly GCF_042655405.1. Lineage (NCBI taxonomy): Bacteria > Pseudomonadati > Pseudomonadota > Betaproteobacteria > Burkholderiales > Comamonadaceae > Caenimonas > Caenimonas terrae. The sequence goes on from NZ_JBHSMF010000002.1 coordinate 329,171, forward strand.
CTAGCAGAGCAAGCGTCGTGCCGACCTCAGGGTTTTCTTCACCCGTCCAGCATTCGCAAGCGGCAGCGCGCGTCGACGCCGGCAAACATCAGACGCGGGTGCAGCGGAAACAAAAAAGCCGCCCGAAGGCGGCTTGAATCTCCTTGGATCGAAAGACCGGCAGCGCCGGCCCCACGATATTTAGAAGCTGTGGCGGACGCCGAAGTCGTAGCCAGACGAGTTGGTGTTGGCTGCGGTGATGGCGCCGTTCAGACCCTGAGCGGCTCCGCCGGAGTTGCGCGCTTGAGCGTACGTTGCGTAGACAGCCGTGCGCTTCGACAGGTTGTGCACGTAGCCCAGAGCCCACTTGTTGGTCTTGGGGGTGCCGGCCAGGTCGTTCTTGTACGTGGAGTAAGCCAGGCGGATTTCGCCCGGGCCCACTGGCACCAGAGCGCCGATCAGGCCGCCCTTGCCGGTCGCGCCACCGCTGATCTGGTCGCGGTCATAGTAGCCCATCAGCTTGGCAACAGCGAAGTCCCACTGGCCGCCAATGTTGGTCGTCTTGATGTCGCCGGTCGAGTACTTGGTGCTCGAGTAAGCCAGAGCAACGTTGATCGGGCCGTTGGCGTAGCCGAGACGGATGGCGCTGCCGGTGCCGTCGTTGGCCACGTTGCTTGCGTTCTCGCCGCGATAGTGCTGGAGCTGGCCGTAGAAGCCGCCCAGGTTACCCGGCAGGAAGTAGCCGATGCTGTTCGAAGCGCGAACCGTGACCGGGCCGCCGAGCGACGAGTTCAGGACCTGCGAGGTGCCAACGCCGTTGGTGCCGAACGGATCGAACACGGTCAGGTTCCAGAATTGCGGGGTGTAATCGCGACCCAGGCGCAGTTCGCCCCAGCCGCCGCCCAGGCTGACCGTGGAACGACGGTTGAAGGTCAGACCTTGCGTACCGGCCGACGCGGTGGAAGTGCCGGAGGCTTGGTTGTTCAGGCTGGTGGCTGCGCCGGTGCCGTTGTCGTTGTTCATGCCGGCTTCGAGCCAGAACGAGGCATTCATGCCGCCGCCGAGGTCTTCCGTGCCACGGAAGCCGATGCGCGAGCTGTTGTAGCCGGAATTGGTCAGCTGGGTCTTGTTCGCGACCGAACCTTTACCGTAGGCCAGCGTCGCGTCAACGATGCCGAACAGCGTGACGGAAGATTGGGCAGAAGCCACGCCGGCGGACGCCAGCACAGCCAGAGCAATCAGGGACTTTTTCATTGCAAGTTTCTCCAAGGTTAAACATAGGGCTCCGGTGCGAAGGGGTCACTTGATGCAGGCACTTTTGCGCTCCCGCCGGTTCCCCGGGCCAACCTCCTTTTGGGAAGTTGTGGTTATTGCACCAGAGCGCCCTTGGTTTCGCAAAGTATTTAGGCTCCTGAATGCCATTTCGTTGCAGCCGGACAACATCCCGAAACCGCTCAGTGGACCTCGCGCAACACTCGGCGGTTACATTTGGGTTCCAAGGAGTCCGGCCGGCCGCCTGGCGCTGCTACGCGTGTACCCTGAGACCGCTAGACTGGTCGGATGACACGTTCGATCGACGCCTTTTTCAGTGCCGCCGACAGCGCACTGCGCACCCTCTTTGCAACCCCGCGGGCGTTGCGGCAATGTCCAACCCTCCCCGGCGATGCCACGGTCCTGAGCGCGACCGAAAAGCGCAAGGCGGGCGCCCTGATGCGGGTCAACCACGTGGGCGAAGTGTGCGCCCAGGCGCTGTATAGCGCCCAGGCACTGACCACCAGCGACCCGGCCCTGAAGGCGCAATTCGAGCAGGCTGCCCGCGAGGAAACCGACCATCTGGCCTGGACCCAGGGCCGGCTCGATGAACTGGGCGCCCGCCGTTCGCTGCTAAACCCGCTCTGGTACGCCGGCGCGTTCGGGCTGGGCCTGGTGGCCGGCCGGCTGGGCGACCGCGCCAGCCTGGGCTTCCTGGTGGAAACCGAACGCCAGGTGGAGGCCCACCTGGAGAGCCACCTGGAGCGGCTGCCCGCCGCCGACCACGCGTCGCGGGCGATCGTGGCGCAGATGAAAGAGGACGAGGCGGCGCACGCGGCGGCCGCGGCGCAGGCCGGCGGGCGCGAGCTCCCGGCCCCGGTCCGGGCCGTGATGCGGGCCGCGGCGAAGGTCATGACGACCACCGCCCACTACGTCTAGGTTCAGGCCTCGCGCACGTCGAAACTGGTGGTGATCTCGGCGGTCTTGGCCAGCATGATGGTCGCCGAACAGTACTTCTCGTGACTCATCGCGATCGCACGCTCCACCGCCGCGGGGGCGATCGCCCTGCCGGTGACGGTGAAGTGCAGGTGGATCTTCGTGAATACTTTCGGTTCGGTGGCGGCCCGCTCTGACGTCAGCCTGACGGAGCAAGCTCGCACGTCGTGGCGTCCCCGCTTGAGGATCAGGACCACGTCATAGGCGGTGCACCCGCCGGCGCCGGCCAGCACGGTTTCCATCGGCCGCGGCGCCAGGTTCTGGCCGCCGTTGGCGGGCTGCGCCTCGTCGACCGCTCCGTCCATCATCAGCACATGGCCGCTACCGGTTTCGGCCACGAACCCCATCCCCGAACGCGTGCCCGACGCGCCGGTCCAGCTCACCGTGCATTCCATGTTCCGACTCCTTGCTTGTTGCTGCAAAACCCCGGATCTTGCCTCAAGCCGACGGCCGTGCTGCATCGCAGCAAAAGTGGCGATATACTGATTTTCATGCGGCGCCCGATGGCGCTGCGCCGGTTGTCTCCTCCACCTCACCTTTGGTGGATTCAGCCCCCGAGCCGCAAGGCCCGGGGGCTTTTTTCATGCCCGCGGCCCAGCCTTATCATCGGCCGGACATGACCAAGCCCCTCAAGCCAGCCGACTACCTGAAGAAGATCCTGACCGCGAAGGTCTATGACGTCGCGGTGGAGTCGGCGCTGGAACCGGCGAAGAACCTCAGCCGCCGCCTGCACAACAAGGTCCTGCTCAAGCGCGAAGACCAGCAGCCGGTGTTCAGCTTCAAGCTGCGCGGGGCGTACAACAAGATGGCGCACCTGAGCGCCGAGCAGCTCAAGCGCGGAGTGATCTGCGCATCGGCCGGCAACCATGCGCAGGGCGTGGCGCTGTCGGCGCACAAGCTGGGCTCGCGCGCGGTGATCGTGATGCCGGTCACCACGCCGCAGGTCAAGATCGAGGCGGTCAAGGCGCTGGGCGGCGAGGTGGTCCTTCACGGCGACAGCTACTCCGACGCGCACGAGAAGGCGGTGCAGCTCGAACGGGAGCAGCACCTCACGTTCGTCCATCCCTTCGACGACCCCGACGTGATCGCGGGCCAGGGCACGATCGCCATGGAAATCCTGCGCCAGCACCAGGGGCCGCTGGACGCCGTGTTCGTCGCCATCGGCGGTGGCGGACTGATTTCGGGCGTGGCGAACTACATCAAGGCGGTGCGCCCGGAGATCCGCGTGATCGGCGTGCAGATGAACGATTCCGACGCCATGGCCCGATCGGTCGCCGCCAGCAAGCGCGTCACGCTGGCGGACGTGGGCCTGTTCTCCGACGGCACGGCGGTGAAGCTGGTGGGCCAGGAGACGTTCCGGATCGCGCGCGAACTGGTCGATGAATTCATGACCGTGGACACCGATGCGGTGTGCGCCGCGATCAAGGACGTGTTCGTCGACACGCGCAGCATCGTCGAGCCGGCCGGGGCACTGGCGGTGGCGGCCATCAAGCAGTACGTCGCCGCCAACAAGACCCGCGGCGAGACCTACGTGGCGATCCTGTGCGGCGCCAACATGAACTTCGACCGCCTGCGCTTCGTGGCCGAGCGGGCCGAGGTGGGCGAAGAGCGCGAGGCGCTGTTCGCGGTGACCATCCCGGAGGAACGCGGAAGCTTCAGGCGCTTCTGCGAACTGATCGGCGACCTGCCCGGCGGGCCGCGCAACGTCACGGAATTCAACTACCGGATCAGCGATGCCAGCAAGGCCCACGTGTTCGTCGGGCTCACCACCCACGGCAAGGGCGAGTCGGCGCGGATCGCGGCCAATTTCGGGCGGCACGGCTTCCAGTCGCTGGACCTGACGCACGACGAACTGGCCAAGGAACACATCCGCCACATGGTGGGCGGCCACTCGTCGCTGGCGCAGGACGAGCGGCTGCTGCGCTTCATCTTTCCGGAGCGGCCCGGCGCGCTGCTGAAGTTCCTCTCGCACATGCGCCCGGGCTGGAACATCACGCTGTTCCACTACCGCAACCAGGGCGCCGACTACGGCCGCATCCTGGTCGGCCTGCAGGTGCCGGCCGCCGACAGCAAGGCCTTCAAGTCCTTCCTGTCGACCCTTGGCTATCCGTCGGTGGACGAAACGGACAATCCGGTCTACCGCCTGTTCCTGCAGAGTTGAGCGGGCTCAGCGCTTGAGCGGGGGCAATTCGAGGGTGAGCACCGGCGGGCCGCCGGCGGCCGCGGCCAGCACCGCCTTGCGGCCCTCGACGGATTGCAGCACCAGCCCCTCGTCGATCGCCGACCCGACCCGGAACGGCCTGGGCGGCTTGCCGTCCACCGCGATCAGGGCCGCGCCATGATTGGTGCGCCAGGCGACCACGCCCAGCAGGCTGAAGCGGCTGGCCAGGCTGGCCGAGGGCTGCGCAGGCGCCGACGCGAGGACCGGGCTGGCGCCGAGCAGCCGCGCCACCGCCGCGGGATCGGCCGCAAACGGCTGGCGCACGGGTGCGGCCACCGCCGCGGGCGCGGCGCGCGGCGCCATCCGCAGGGCCCAATAGACGCAGCTGCCGGCGGCCAGCAGCCACAGGATCAGCGTCGCCAGCCGTACCGGCCACCGGCTTTGCACACTCGTTGCCATATGCGGCGATTATCATGGAACCGATCCATCCGAAAGCGACATGAACTCAATCCGCATGCCCTTCAAGCGCCGCGTCCAGGGCGGCTTCACCCTGATCGAGCTGATGGTGGTGCTGGTCATCATCGGCGTCCTCGCAGCCCTGATCGTCCCCAACGTGCTGGACCGGGCCGACGATGCGCGCGCCACCGCAGCCCGCACGGACGTCAACAACCTGATGCAGGCGCTCAAGCTTTACCGGCTCGACAACCAGCGCTACCCCACCTCCGAGCAGGGCTTGCAGGCGCTGGTGGCCCGGCCCACGGCGCCGCCGGTGCCGCCCAACTGGAAGCCGTACCTGGAAAAGCTGCCGAACGATCCATGGGGCCGGCCCTACCAATACCTCAACCCGGGCGTGAAGGGCGAGATCGACGTGATGTCGTTCGGCGCCGATGGACAGCCCGGCGGCGAGGGCAAGAATGCGGACGTCGGTTCCTGGCAGTAGCGCCGGTGCGCGCAGCGGCGGCTTCACGCTGCTCGAACTGCTGGTGGTGGTCGCGATCATCGCGATCGCCAGCGCAGGCGTGAGCTTCGCCTTGCGCGACAGCGCGGACACGCAACTCGAGCGCGAGGCGCAGCGGCTGGCGGCGCTGCTCGAATCGGCGCGCGCCCAGTCGCGCACCAGCGGCCGCCCGGTGCAGTGGCGCGCGGTCGCCGGCGGCTTCCGCTTCGACGGGCTGGCGGCGGACGCCTTGCCGCAGCACTGGCTGGATGCGGGCACCGAGGTGCGCGGGCCCGGCGCGCTGCAGCTCGGACCGGAGCCGATCATCGGCCGCCAGCAGGTGGTGCTGGGATCGTCGGCGCTGCCGGGCCGCAGCCTGCGCGTCGCCACCGACGGACTGCGCCCGTTCGCCGTCAGCGCGGAGCAGCAATGAGGCAGCGCGGCTTCACGCTGATCGAGGTGCTGGTGGCGCTGGGCATCGTCGCCATCGCGCTGGTGGCGGGCCTGCAGGCGACCACCGCCCTCACCAACAATGCCATGCGGCAGTCCGATGTGCTGCTGGCGCACATCTGCGCCGAAAACGAACTGGTGAAAGCCAGGCTGTCGCACCAGATGCCCAGCGTCGGCGACAGCGCGGTGGCCTGCGAGCAGGCCGGGCGCGCCTTCAGCGTCAACGTGGCGGTGCTGCCCACGCCCAACCCCAGTTTCCGGCGGGTCGATGCGCAGGTGATGGACGGGGCGATCCCGATCCTGCGCCTGTCCACCGTGGTCGGCAGGTTCTGATGGCCCCTGCCCGGCACGCGCGCGGCTTCACGCTGGTCGAACTGCTGGTGGCGCTGTTCGCGATGGCGCTGCTGGCGGTCATGAGCTGGCGCGGGCTCGACGGCATGGCGCGGGCCCAGGCCGCCACCGCCACCCGGGCCGACGAGGTGCTCACGCTGCAGGTCGGCCTGGCGCAGTGGGGCGCCGACCTCGACGCCGTGGTGCAACTGCCCGGCGCGGCGGCGCTCGACTGGAACGGCCGGGTGCTGCGGCTGACGCGGCGCGACACGACCAATGCCATGAGCGGCGTGCTGGTCGCGGCATGGACGGCGCGCAGCGGGCAGTGGCTGCGCTGGCAGTCGCCGCCGCTGACGACGCGGGGCCAGCTGGACCAGGCCTGGCTGCAGGCCGACCAGTGGTCGCAGAACGCCGGCGACGAGGAGCGGCGCCGCGAAGTGGCGGTCATCCCGTTGCAGGAGTGGAAGATCTTCTATTTCCGCCGCGACGCCTGGACCAATCCGCAATCGAGCGACGCCGGCAGCGCGCCGGTGCTGCAACCGGGCCTGACGCCGGAGGCCGCCGCCGCACTGGCCGCCCAGACGACGCCGGTCATCCCGGACGGCGTCCGGCTGGTGCTGGTGCTGCCGCCCGGCGGCGCCCTGGCCGGCCAGATCACGCGCGACTGGGTCCGCCCCACCATCGGCGGGGGCAAGTCGTGATCGCGCCCCGCACCCAGCGCGGCGCCGCGCTGCTGATGGCGATGCTGACGGTCACGCTGGTCGCGACCATCGCGTCGGCGGCGATGTGGCAGCAGTGGCGCAGCGTCGAAGTGGAGCAGGCCGAGCGCGCCCGCGTCCAGTCGGCCTGGATCCTGACCGGCGCGCTCGACTGGGCGCGCCTGATCCTGCGCGAGGACGCCAAGGGCGGCGGTCCGGACTTCCTGTCCGAGCCCTGGGCGGTGCCGCTGGAGGAAGCGCGCCTGTCCACCTTCCTGGCCGCCGAAAAGGGCGTCGCCACCGTCGGCGACGACTCGCTCGATGCATTCCTGTCCGGCCAGATCGTCGACCTGCAGTCGCTGCTGAACGTCGGCAACCTGGTCGACCGCGGCAAGGTCTCGGACGCCGGGCTGCGCAGCTTCGGGCGGCTGTTCGCGCTGCTCGGGCTGCCGCCGGCGCAGCTGGCGACGCTGGCCGAGAACCTGCGCTTTGCCAGCGACGCCAGCACCGCCAACCGGTCGTCGCCGATGGCGCCGCTGATGCCGCAGCAGGTGGACCAGCTGGTCTGGCTGGGGCTTTCCCCGGAAACGGTGGCGGTGCTGCGGCCCTACGTCACCGTGCTGGCGGCGACCACTGCCACGCCGGTGAACCTCAATACCGCCAGCGCCGAAGTGATCTACGCCGCGATCGACGGCACCAGCATGGCGGATGCGCGCCGGCTGGTCACCGAGCGCGACCGCGCCCCCCTGCGCAACCTCGGCGACGCCGCCCGCATCCTCGGGCGCGAGGCGTCGACCATGAGCAACGACCAGGTCGGCATCGCCTCCAGCTTCTTCGAAAGCCGCGGCCGGCTGCGGCTGGGAACGATGGTGGTGGAAGAACGCTCGGTCCTGCAGCGGGTCGGCCTGAACGTGACCGCCATCCGGCGCGAGCGCGGGGTGATCGAATCGCCGCCTCCCGGCACCGCCCTGCCGGCCCGCTGAACCGGCGCCGCAGCCGCCTGCCTACAATCGCCGCAGCCAATGAGCTCACTGATCTTCCTGCTCCCCGCCACTTCCGTGACCGCCACCACGGAATTCGCCTACCTCGTGACGCCCGACGGCCGCTCGGTCGCCGCGCACGCCATCGCGCCGGTCGCCCTGCTGCCGCAGCCGGCCGGGGCCGCCGGCGAAGTGGTGGCCATCGCGCCCGTGACGGCGCTGTCCTGGCACCAGGTCGAACTGCCCAAGGGCGTGACAGCGGCGTCGCCGCGGCTGCGCGCGGTGCTCGAAGGCCTGCTGGAAGACCGCCTGCTGGACGAGCCGGAGGCGCTCCATTTCGCGCTGCAGCCCCGTGCGGTGCCCGGCCAGCCGGTCTGGGTGGCGGTCTGTTCGCGGCAATGGCTGCGCGACGCGGTGCAGGTGCTGGAGGCCGCCGGCCGGCCGATCTCGCGCATCGTGCCCGAGTTCACCCCGGAAGAGCCGCTGGCCTTGAGCGCCATCGGCGAGCCCGAGCACGCGACCCTGGTGCTGACCGGCAGCGACGGGGTGCTGGCGCTGCCGCTGGCGGCCCACGCCCTTGCCCTGCTGCCGCCCCTGCCCGACGACGCCCAGCGGATCGCCGAGCCCGCCGTCGCCGCACTGGCCGAACAGCTGCTGCAGCATCCGGTCCAGTTGCAGCAGGCGCCGCAGCGCTGGCTGCGGGCCGCGCAATCGGGCTGGGACCTGGCGCAGTCCGAGTTCGCCAGCTCCAACCGGGCCCGCGCCGTCAAGCGGCTGGCGGCCCTGGGCAACGACGTCCTGCGCGCGCCGCAATGGCGGCCGGCGCGCTGGGGCGCGATCGTGCTGGTGGCAGCGAACCTGGCGGGCCTGAACGCGTGGGCCTGGAAGGAGCGCTCCAGCCTGGCGGCCAAGCATGCGGCGGTCCAGCGCGTCCTCACCACCACCTTCCCGCAGGTCAAGGTGGTGGTGGACGCCCCGCTGCAGATGGAAAAGGAAGTGGCCCTGCTGCGCCAGGGCGCGGGTGCCACGTCCAGCCGCGACATGGAAGCGATGCTGGGCGAACTGGCCGCGGTGGCGCCGCCGCAACGGCCGCTGAGCGCGATCGACTACGTCACCGGCGAACTGCGGGTCAAGGGGCTGGCATCCAGTCCGCCCGAGGCTGCCGCGCTGGCGGAGAGCCTGCGCAGCCGCGGCTACGCGGCGGAGTTGCGCGGCGACGCGCTGGTGCTGAACGTGCGGGAGGCGCCATGATCGCCCCGGCGTTGTCGCGCAAATGGGGGCAGCTGGCGCCGCGCGAACAGCACCTGGTGGCCGCGGCCGCCGGGCTGGTGGCGGCGGCCCTTCTGTGGTGGCTGCTGCTGGCGCCGCCGCTGGCCGTGATGCGCACGGCGCAGGAACAGCATCGCAGCCTCGATGCCCAGTTGCAGCAGATGCAGGGGTTGCAGGCGCAGGCCCAGGCGCTGCAATCGCAGCCGCGGCAGACTGCCGACGAAGCCGGCCGCCTGCTGGAGGCGACGGTGCGCGAGAGACTGGGAACCGGCGCCCGCATGACGCTCGCCGGCGAGCGGGTGACGGTCGCACTGGCCGGCGTGGCACCGGAAGCGCTCGGCCAGTGGCTGGCGCAGGCCCGCACCAACGCCCGCGTGCTGCCGACGGAGGCGCACCTGACGCGCAACCCGGCCGGCCTGTGGGACGGCACGCTGGTGCTGGCCCTGCCGGCCCGCTGAGCGCCCAGCCCATGGCCCGCCCGATTCCTGCCTCCTGGCCCGCCGCTCCCTGGGCCTGGGCCTGGGGCGGCCTGCTGCTGGGCGTGCTGCTGGCGCTGGCCTTGTTCGCGCCGGCGCGCTGGCTCGCCTCCGCGGTGGCGAGCGCCAGCTCCGGGCGGGTCGTGCTGGACGACCCGGCCGGCACGGTCTGGAACGGTTCGGCCCGCCTGTTGCTGGCCGGCGGCAGCGGCAGCAACGACGTGGCCGCGCTGCCCGGTCGGATCGACTGGCGCCTGCGCCCCGCGTGGGGCGGCGTCGACGCGAGGCTGACCCCGGTGTGCTGCACCACCGAGCCGCTGGAAGTGCGCACGCGCCTGCGCTGGGGCGGCGTCGAACTGCGCATCGGGGACCAGCGCACGCAGTGGCCGGCGGCGGTGCTGGCCGGACTCGGCACCCCGTGGAACACGCTGCAGGTCGAGGGCGACCTGGTGCTGGCGACGAAAGGGCTTTCAGTAGAATGGGTCGAAGGGCGCGTGGCGGTGGCCGGGCGCGTCGAACTGACCGCCTCTCGCCTGTCGTCGCGGCTGTCCACCCTGAAACCCATGGGCAGCTACCGCATCACCCTCAACGGGGGTTCTCCATCGACACTCCAACTCGAGACCCTGGAAGGCGCCTTGCAGCTGACGGGCAGCGGCCAGTGGATCGGCTCCAGACTGCATTTTTCCGGCACTGCCAGCGCCGCGCCCGAGCGCGAGGCGGCGCTGTCGAACCTCCTGAACATCATCGGCCGGCGCCGCGGCGCACGGGCGACCATCACCATAGGCTGACATGAAATTCCGTCTTGCTGTCATTTCCCTGGCGCTCGGCTCGCTGCTGGCCGGCTCGCCGGCGCTGCTGTTCGCGCAGCGGGCGACCGAACCGGTCACGCTGAACTTCGTCAACGCCGACATCGAGGCGGTGGCCCGCACGATGGCGGCGATCACCGGCCGCAACATCGTGGTGGATCCGCGCGTCAAGGGCACCATCACCCTGTCCACCGAGCGGCCGGTGCCGCCGGCGCAGGCGTTCAACCAGTTCGCCGCCACGCTGCGGCTGTCCGGCTTCACCGTGGTCGACGTGGGCGGGCTGCTCAAGGTGGTGCCGGAGGCGGATGCCAAGCTGCAGGGCGGGCCGGTCACCGTCGGCCCGCCGGCCGTCGGCGGCAGCCAGATCGTCACCCAGATCTTCCGGCTGAACCACGAGACGGCGGGCAACCTGGTGCCGATCCTGCGGCCGCTGATCAGCCCGAACAACACCATCAACGTCAACCCGGGCAACAACTCGCTGGTCATCACCGACTATGCGGACAACCTGCAGCGGCTGGGCCGCATCATTGCCGCGCTCGACGTCTCGAACGCGACCGACGTGGAGATCATCCCGCTGCGCAACGCGCTGGCGTCGGACATCGCGCCGCTGGTCGCCCGGCTGGTCGAGTCCGGCTCGGCGCCGGTGGTGGCGGCCGGCCAGGGCCAGGCCGACACGTCGTTTCGCACCACCGTGGTGGCCGAGCCGCGCAGCAACACGATCATCGTGCGCGCCGCCAACGCGGCCCGGATGAACCTGGTGCGCTCGCTGATCGAGAAGCTCGACCAGCCGACCGCGCAGAGCCCCTCGGGCAACATCTACGTGGTCTACCTGAAGAACGCGGACGCCACCAAGCTGGCCGTGACGCTGCGCGCGGCGTTGAGCGCCAGCGGCACCGGCGCCGGCACCACCGGGGGATCGGGGCTGCCCAGCACGCCGTCGACCACCGGCCTGTCGACCACGCCGGGCGGCAGCGGCGGCGCCACCGCGCCGGTGCAGCCCTCGGCCCAGCCGTCCACCGGCGGCCAGATCCAGGCCGACCCGGCCACCAACTCGCTGATCATCACGGCGGCCGAGCCGCAATACCGCCAGCTGCGCGCAGTGATCGACAAGCTCGATGCCCGCCGCGCGCAGGTGTTCGTCGAAAGCCTGATCGCGGAGGTCAATGCCGACAAGGCGGCCCAGTTCGGCATCCAGTGGCAGGGCCCGGTCGGCAACAAGGGCGACAAGAACATCGGCGTGCTGGGCACCAACTTCACCATCGGCGGCACCAACATCTTTTCGCTGGCCACCGCCGCCGTCGGATCGGTCCTGCCCTCGGCCGGCCTGAACGTGGGCGTGGCAAGGAATTACGGCGGGGTCTACGTGCTCGGCTTCCTGGCGAACTTCCTGGAGACCCACGGGGACGGCAACGTGCTGTCCACGCCCAACCTGCTGACGCTGGACAACGAGGAGGCCAAGATCGTGATCGGCCAGAACGTGCCCTTCGTCACCGGCCAGTTCACCAACACCGGCGCCAGCAGCGGCACCGTCAACCCGTTCCAGACCATCGAGCGCAAGGACGTCGGCCTGACGCTGCGCGTGAAGCCGCAGATCAGCGAGAACGGGACCGTGAAGCTGCAGATCTTCCAGGAGGTCTCCAGCGTCGACCCGGCGACGATCAACTCGCCCAACGGCCCCACCACCAACAAGCGCTCGATCGAATCGAGCGTGCTGGTGGACGACGGCTCGATCGTGGTGCTGGGCGGGCTGCTGCAGGACGAATACGCCCGCAACCAGGACAAGGTGCCCGGCGTGGGCGACGTCCCGCTGTTCGGCAACCTGTTCAAGAGCGAGACGCGCAGCCGCAAGAAGACCAACCTGATGGTGTTCCTGCGGCCGGTGGTGCTGCGCGACGCACCGCAGGGCGACGAGCTGTCGCTCGATCGCTACGACCTGATGCGCCTGAAGCAGGAGGCGGCGCAGCCGCCGTCCAGCGTCACGGTGCCGATCAACGAGGCGCCGGTGCTGCCGGCCCTGCGCACCGAGCCGAAGCCGGACAAGCCGGCGCCGCCGCTGGGACAGTAGGCGATGCGCTACCCGCTGCCCTACGCCTTTGCGCGCGGCAACCAGCTGCTGCTGGAAGACGACGGCGACCGGCTGGTGCTGTGGCACGCCGGCACACCGGCGCGCGGCGCCTGGAGCGAGGTGCTGCGCAAGCACCCGGTCGCCACGGTGCAAGAGCTCGATCCGCAGGCGCTGGCGCAGCGCATCAGCGCCGCCTATGCCCAGGGCGAGTCGAGCGCCGCCACGGTAGTGAGCGAGGTGCAGAACGACGCCGACCTGTCGCGGATGATGCAGGAGCTGCCGGCGGTGGAAGACCTGCTGGAAACCAGCGACGACGCGCCGATCATCCGCATGCTCAACGCGCTGCTGACGCAGGCTGCGCGCGACGGCGCCAGCGACATCCACATCGAGCCGTACGAGCGCCACTCCTCGGTGCGGTTTCGCGTCGACGGCACGCTGCGCGAGGTGGTGCAGCCCAACCGGGCGCTGCACGCGGCGCTGATCTCGCGCCTGAAGATCATGGCCGAACTGGACATCGCCGAAAAGCGGCTGCCGCAGGACGGCCGGATCTCGCTGCGCATCGGCACCCGGGCGGTGGACGTGCGCGTGTCCACGCTGCCCAGCGCGCATGGCGAACGCGCCGTGCTGCGCTTGCTGGACAAGAGTGAGAGCAAGCTGAGCCTGGAGTCGGTCGGCATGACCGGCGAGACGCTGCGGCGCTTCCTGCAGCTGATTGCCCAGCCGCACGGGATCATCCTGGTCACCGGCCCGACCGGCTCGGGCAAGACGACCACGCTGTATGCCGCGCTCAGCCGCCTCGATGCCGGCAGCAGCAACATCATGACGGTCGAGGACCCGATCGAGTACGAGCTGCCCGGCATCGGCCAGACCCAGGTCAACGCCAAGATCGATCTCGACTTCGCCAAGGCGCTGCGCGCCATCCTGCGGCAGGACCCGGACGTCATCATGATCGGCGAGATCCGCGACTACGAAACCGCGCAGATCGCGATCCAGGCGTCGCTCACGGGCCACCTGGTTCTGGCCACGTTGCACACCAACGATGCGCCCAGCGCCGTCAACCGCCTGATCGACATGGGGGTGGAGCCCTTCCTCCTGAGTTCATCGCTGCTGGGCGTGCTGGCGCAGCGGCTGGTGCGCAAGCTGTGCGTCCAGTGCCACGGGGCCGGCTGCGCCCAATGCGGGCAGACCGGCTACCAGGGGCGCACCGGCATCTTCGAGCTGATGCTCGCCAACGAGGCGATCCGCGCGCAGATCCACAACCGCGCTTCGGAGGCGGACATCCGCGCCGCCGCGCTCAGCGCCGGCATGACGCAGATGCGCGAGGACGGCGAACGGCTGGTGCGCGAAGGCCTGACCTCGCGCGAAGAGCTGGTGCGCGTCACGCGCGAATAGGCCGGCCGGCGGCGACGCGCTCCGGCGCGTGGGGCTGGCCCGGCAGCTTGACCGGCGGCGCGGCCGGACGGTCGTCCTCGGCGGGCGGCGGCTCCGGGCTCTGGCCCGGGGGCTGCTGCGGCGTGTGCGGCGGAACCGGCTCCGGCGGCGTGATGTCGTCTGGACTCATGTTGCGTCTCTCCTGAGCTTCGATCGTGGCCGCCGTGCTTGTTTCACGCCTCGGCCGCCACCGCGGACCGGCGTCAGTGCGGGCGCCATTCCACTGCAGAGCCTTGCAATCGAATATCACAAAGTGATGCGAACTTTGTCAAAAAGTTCGGCAGGCGCTGTCCCACAGGCATTGTCGTGATGGCCTGACGTGAGGCCTCCCCTGCGCCAACTAACTTGCAGTTGCTGCCACGAACTTGGCGCGCCGTTTTTTCAATCTTTAAGGAGTCTCACCATGTCTGCAACCACCAAAGTCGTCGGCCTGATCGCCGGTCTGTCCGCTGTCGCCGCGATCGGCGTCGCTGTCGCCCAGGGTGTTCCGCCCAATCCGTACATTGCCAACCCCGCCCTCGGCGCCGGCCAGCAAAGCACCCACATGACCTCGATGGGCGAGACCGGCGTGCCCGGCCTGACCGACACGGTCCGCACCGCGACCATCGTGCGCCAGCAGGAAGTGGCTGTCGCCCCGGCACCCGTGATGGCCCAACCTGCACCGGCTCCGGTCGTTGCAGCGCAAACGGAAACCACCACCACGGCCACCACGATGGGCGCCGCTCCGGAGCCGGCTCCCGCCCCGGTGCGCATCGCCCGCGCCGCCCGCCGCGACCGCAACTGAAGGCGCTCCGGGTCGCAAGGCCCGCCAGTTCGAGCAGCCTGCAGGCGATGGCCTGCGGGCTGTTCGTGTTTCAGCCCAGCACGATGAAGCGCGCGTGATGCAGCGGGTCGTCGGGCTGGTAGCCCCACAGGCCGGCCTTGACGGTGTCTACCTCGCGCGCGGCCAGGATCTCGCGCTGGCGCGGGCTGGCGTCGCGCATCGCCTGCAGCAAGGCGGGTTCGAACCGCAGGTAGATGGGCGCCGAGCGCTTGTTGGGCCGGAACGGATCGTCGTTGGTCTTCCAGGAAATCAGCAGATCGCCATGCTCCAGCGCGATGGCGACCGCATTGTCCGGAAACAGGTGTCGCAGCGCCTCCCAGAATTCGGCCCGTATTTCGTCCATAGCTCGCTCTTGGCTGCGGGCAGTATGAACGGCTGGGCCTCGATGTCAATTCGGGATGGGTAGTTGTCTTTAATCTGAAGTAATTACAGAATGGGCCGTGCCAGGGGCTATGGACCCCGGCACACGGGCCCAGGGAGCCTTGCCGTCCACAGGCGGCTTTGCGGCAGTCCACGATGTTCAATCCATTCAAGCGTTCCGCGCCTGCTGCGAAGCCGGCCACCAGGTCCACCGCCCGTCCCGGTGCTCCTGCCAGGAAGGAAGAACCCCCTGCCTTGCCGGAGGAGGCGTCGCTGCCCGACGTGGTCGAAGGCAACGAGCACACCGACTGGGCGCTGTGGGAAGACTCGCTCAACGTGCTGGACAGCCAGATGCAGGGTTTGACGCCGTCGGCGCGGATCTACGAACGCGACAAGCAGACGCCCAGCGAATTCCAGGATCTCGACCCCTTTGCGCGGGTCGGCAAGAAGAGCCGCTGATGGCGAGCTCGCCCGCGGCCGGCTCGCCGTTCGGCGTCAGTTGACCCGGGTGAGCAGGGGTTTGCCGGAAAAATGGGCTTCGGCGTTCTCGAGGAAGCGGACCACGGAGGCATGGATTGCCTGCGGCGAGATGCCGCCGATGTGGGGCGTGAGCACCGCATTGTCGAATTCGAGCAGGCGCGCCGGCGGGGTCGGCTCGCCTTCATAGACATCGAGGGCGGCGGCCCAGATGCGCCGGTCGCGCAGCGCGTCCGCCACCGCGTCGGTATCGACCAGCGTGCCGCGGGCAATGTTCACCAGCACGCCGTCCGGACCCAGCGCATCCAGCACCTTCGCGTCGACCACGTGGTAGGTTGCCGTGCCCCCGGGCGCGGCGATGACGAGGAAGTCGCACCAGCCGGCCAGGCTGACGATGTCGTCGAACCACCGCAAGCCCAGCTCGTCGCGGCGCGTGCGGCTGTGGTAGCCGATGTCCATGTCGAAACCCTGGGCCCGCCGGGCGACCTTCCTGCCGATCGCCCCCAGGCCGAAGATGCCCATCCTGCGGCCCGAGACGTGCGGCGGCCGCGGAATGTCGTCGCGCCATAAGCCGTGCCGCACGCCGTTGTTCAGGAAGGGCACGCGGCGCACCGCGGCCAGCAGGATGGCCATGGCGTGGTCCGCAACGGCATCGTCGTTGGTCCCCGCCGCATTGCACACCGGGATGCCGCGCCGGCTGGCCCGCTCGAGCGCGACGTTCTCGAAACCGACGCCCACCGTGCAGACCAGCTCCAGCCTCGGCAACGCATCGATCTCCGTGGCCAGCAGACCGTTGGTGCCGTTGGTCAGCACGACCCGGATCTCGCTGCCATGCGCTGCGATCTGCGCGGCCCCGTTCGAGCGGTCGGCTCCCAGCCCCTCGTTGGGTGCATAGATCATGTCGAAGCGCTCCGAGACGAGCGCGCGGTGTTCGACCGAGAGATAGACGAGGACGAGAAGCCTGGGTTTCATCATGCGAAGGAGGGCGGTCGGGCCGGTGCGATCAGTCGACGCGGGCGCCGGACAGCTTGACCAGCTTGCCCCATTTGTCGATCTCGCCGGCGAGGACCTCCTTGAACTCGGCCGGCGTGTTGCCCACCACGGTGGACCCCTGGTCGGCGAAGATCTTGCGCACGGCCGGGTCCTGCAGCACTTTCTGGATGCCGGCGCTGAGCTTGCTGACGATCGCGGGCGGGGTGTTGGCCGGTGCGAAGACGCCGTTCCACAGGACGATCTCGAAACCGGGCAGCGCTTCGTTCACGGCCGGCACGTTGGGCAGGCGTGGCGAGCGATTGCTGGTCGTCACCCCCAGCGGACGCAGCTTGCCCGAGTCGATGTAGGGGAGCACTTCCACCAGCGGCGCGAACACGACCTGGATCTGGCCGGCCAGCAGGTCGGCGTTGGCCGGCGCACCGCCCTTGTACGGCACGTGGACCATGTCAGCGCCCGCCAGGCTGTTGAAGAGCGCACCGGCCAGATGCGACGAGGTGCCGCTGCCGGCCGAGCCATAGTTGACGGCGCTCTTGTTGCCGCGCACGTAGGCGATGAATTCCTGCAAGGTCCGGGCCGGGACCTCGTTGTTGACCATCAGCACGTTGGGGATGAGCGCGACCTGCGAGATCGGGATGAGGTCCTTGCGCAGGTCGAATCCCGTGTCCTTGTACAGGCTGACGTTGGTGGCGATGGTGCTGGCGTGCAGCAGCAGCGTGTACCCGTCGGGCTTGGCCCTGGCCACGTAGGCCGAGCCGATGTTGCCGCCGGCGCCGGCGCGGTTGTCCACGATGACCTTCTGGCCCAGCACGTCGCCCAGGTGCTGCGCCAGCAGGCGGGCGGTCGTGTCGGTGCTGCCCCCGGCGGCGAGCGGCACCACCAGCGTGATCGGGCGCTCGGGCCAGTCGGCGGCCTGCGCGGCAAGGCAGCAGGCGGCAAGAGCGAAGGCGGCGACTGTCTTGAGGAAAGTGGTGCTTTGCATTGGGACCTTGTGGATGTGAAAGGCGGGGCACGGCGGGCATCGCGCCGGTTCGGACGATCAGCGCTGGCCGTCGCCCAGCTTGATTTCGGAGGCGCGCAGGCCGCCCAGGCGTTCGTGCACGCGGGTGCCGGTGGACATCACCAGCGCGTAGAGCAGTTCGTCGGGGCGCGGGCCGTCGATGATGCCGACGTCCATGGTGGTGAAGTGGCTGCGCACGTAGCAGGCTTCGATATGGTGCATCGGGACCTGCAGGCGGGTGCCGGCCGAGGCGACGACCTTCGCCGCCGGCACGATCGACTTGGCCTTGGGCAGGAACGAACGCATCGGCCAGCCGCCGGCGATGTGCCAGATGGCGCCGTGTTCCAGCTCGCCGTTCAGTCCGACGATCGCGCCCTTGCCATACGCCTGGATCTTGTCGGCGCCGCCGAGGGCGTCGATCAGCTCGGGCACCAGCCCGTTGGCCATCTCGGTGGCGTCCTTGACGAAGGGCTCCAGGTCCTCGACGTAGCGGCCGGCATACGGGTTTTGCAGCACGACGGCGATGCAGCCCATCTTGATCGGGACGTCCCGCGGCGGGCCGCCTTCGTGGCGGATCGACTCGATGGTGAGCAGCTTCTTGCGGATGTTGATGAGGGACATGGCTCGATTCCTTGGGTGATGGTGAGAAAGGGCGCTCAGGCGGCCGGCTTGGCGCCGAACTGCACGCCGGCCCACTGTTCGAAGTGGCGGATCGGGAACACGTTGTCCTTGTCGCCGTCGCCCTGGCTGATGGCGAAGGCCAGGAACTGGCGCGCGGCGGGGCTGACCAGCATCGGCGCCCCCAGCTTCTCGGCCTCGTCGATGCACATCTTGATGTCCTTGTGCAGCAGCTCGGTCGTGAAGCGCACCGGGAAGCTGCGATCCAGCACGCATTGCGGGATGCGCTCCAGCGTCGCGAACGAGCGGCCGCTGGACACATTGATCACGTCCAGCATGGTCTTGGGGTCCAGGCCGGCCTTGACGCCGTACACCAGCGCTTCGCAGCTGGCCACCATGCTGGTCGCGTAAAGCGTGTTGTTGATGATCTTGAGCGTCTGGCCCAGGCTCGGATCGGCGCCCAGGTAGAAGATGTTCTTGCCGATCACGCGCAGCAGCGGCTCGATTTCCTCGTAAGCCGCCGCCGGGCCGGCCGGCATCACGGCCAGCGCGCCCTTTTCGGCATTGGCGGTGCCGCCGCTCACCGGCGCGCCCACCAGGGCGATGTTCCGGGCCTGGAGCAGCGCCTCGATTTCCTTGGTGACCGACGGGCCGGTGGTGGACAGATCGAGCACGATCCGCACCCGGTCGCCCTGCGCCACTTCGGCGGCGACGTCCGCGACGATGCGCGGCATCGGCAGGCACAGCAGCACGATCTCGACCCGCGAGGCCAGCTCCCTGGCGCTGGCTGCGGGTTCGGCGCCCTTGGCCACCAGCCGGTCCTGGGCGGCGGCGCTGCGGTCGTGCACGTGCAGCTCGTGGCCGGCGGCCAGCAGCCGGGTGCCGAAATGCACGCCGATGTTGCCGAGGCCGATCAATCCGATTTTCATGGGGGGTCCTGGGTGGAATGAATGTCCGCGCAGCCAAGGGCGGGGAGCGCTGAACTCTAAGGCGGGGCCCGCCGCATGGCGAGTGCTGCTTCTGGCCCAGGGGATGCGCTCAGGTTAATCGGCGGCGCGCTCCGGGCCGGACGCTCAGGGCTGGGCGCTCGTCTGGCCGTGGCCTTCGCGGGCGGCTTGCTGCTTGAGCACCTCGATGAACTTCCCGGCGTGCGTGCGCCCGTGGTCGAACACCGAGCGCACGATGCTGGGCTCCAGCACGATCTCGTCGGCCAGCGGCAGCGTCTGCAGGTCGGTCCAGCCCATGCCCTCTGCAGTGAACTCGTCGACGATCGCCACCCCGGCCCCCGACCGCGCCAGCGAGCAGGCCATGTCGCTCTGGTGGATGTTGATGCGCGTCTTCAGTTCCACGCCGGCCCGCTCGAACGCGGCGGCCACCAGCCGCCCGAACGGGATGCCGGCGTCGTGCGAGATTACCGGGTAGCGGGCCAGTTCGGCCAGCGGCACGGTGGCCAGCTGCGCGAGCTCGTGGCCCAGCGGCACGACGCACACCATGCGGCCGCGCGTGAAGGGCTCGACCCGCAGGTTCGGATGGTCGATCGGATGCACCGACACCGCCAGGTCGACCCGGTTGCTCAGCACCTCCTGCGGCATGCTGTTCAGCAATGTGGTCCTGAAGTTCACGTGGATGCCCGGATAGCGCTGCACGAACTGCGCTATCGCGCGCGACATCAGGCCGCGCGACAGGCTCGGGCTGGCGGCGATCCTCAGCGTGCCCGACGGGCCGAGGGCGAGCGCGCGGGCGAATTCGTCGACCTTCACCGCCTGCTGGTAGAACTCGTCCACCTCGCGAAACAGCGCCTCCCCCTCGGGAGTCGGCGTCAGCTTGCCCTTGACCCGGTTGAACAGCATCAGGCCGAGGGTCTGCTCGGTGTGCGCGATGATCCGGCTGACCGCCGGCTGCGATGCGAACAGCAATTGCGCGGCGGCCCGGATGGAGCCCGTGAGCATCACGGCCCGGAAGACCTCCATTTGTCTGAGACTGAATTTCATCGGGCCCGAGGCAGTGCGGAGCCGGCGCCGAAAGACCGGCACCCGTGCCCGTGTGGAGTATCCATCATCGCGCGGCGCGCGAGGCGAGGCGGGATCCGGAGCGGAACGTCACCGGCCGGGCGCGGGCAGACTCGCGGCCTTGCGCGCCACGATGATCCACTCGCGGATCTGTTCGCGCGGGTCGCCATCGTGGCGGGTGATCTCGCCCACCCTGAGCGATTCCCAGCGGCTGCCGTACAGCGCCGGAATCGAGTCGCGGGGCGTGAGGCGGATCGCCCCCTTGGCGGCCAGCGGGCCGCTGGCGAAGCGCCAGTAATCGTCCCCGACCCGTTCGCCGTCCTCGGTGCCCCATGTGCCCGGCGCGAACGTGCGCGACCAGAACGCGCCGCCCGGCAGCAGGCGATCGTGGACCTGCTCGATCAGCCTGCGGCTCTCGGCCAGGTCGTTGCAGCAGATCGCCTCGGAGTCGATCACGAAGTCGTAGCCGGTGAAGTCTTCGGGCAGCGCGCAAAAGTCGCCGCAGCGGATCCGGCCGCGCCAGCCGGGCAGCTCCTCGTCCAGCCGCGCGGTGGCCTGGCTGACCGCCGTGGGCGAACCGTCGATGGCGTCGAAGGGGATGCGTTCGCGCGCGAGAAACCACAGGTTTGCCCCCGGTCCGCAACCGAGCTCCAGCGCCTTGAGCCTGCCGCGATCGGCCACGCCGAAGGCCTCGCGCGCGACGAACCTGACCAGGTCCTCGGCAGGGTAGCGGCCCCATCCGCGGCTGCTGAAGATGCTCTCCCACACTGCGTCGTACATGCTGTCCCTCGGCGAATGGCGCAGATCGTACATCGCCACGGCGGGATCGGTCGGGAGGCGGACGAGGGCGCCTGCCATCGCGCCCGTCCCGGGTGCCGGCAGCGGACGCGAGCCGCGTGCTCAACCCGGCAACAGCGCCAGGCTGGCGTCCAGGTAGCTTCGCACGCGGTCGCGGATCACCGTCTCGTCGTCCAGTGCCGGCTGCTGCGGATGGATCGGCTGGCCGTAGATGAACACCCGCACGCCGCCGTAGAAGATGCCGCCGTGCAGCCCCATCAGCATCTCGTACTCCCGCACGCCCGGCC
Source organism: Caenimonas terrae (assembly GCF_042655405.1). Taxonomy (NCBI): domain Bacteria; kingdom Pseudomonadati; phylum Pseudomonadota; class Betaproteobacteria; order Burkholderiales; family Comamonadaceae; genus Caenimonas; species Caenimonas terrae. The sequence goes on from NZ_JBHSMF010000002.1 coordinate 350,362, forward strand.
GGCCACGGCCGCGGTTGCCGCGGTGCCGGCGCGTTTCGCGGATCAGGCGCGGAAACAGCCGCTCGCCCAGCAGGGCGAAGAAGCGGTTGGGAATGCTGCGGTCGTTGAGGCCGGAAAAGATCATGATCCGGACGAAGTCGCGGGTGAGCACGGTGCGCGCGTAGTCGACGTAGAAGCGCACCAGCTTCTCCTCCACGTCCAGGTCGCGGCGGTCCAGCAGCGCCTCCCACTCCGGCTTCCAGCGTCCGGCGAACACGTCCTGGTAGACCCGGTCGACCAGGGCGCGCTTGGTCGGGAAATAGTGGTAGACGAGCGTGTGCGTGACGCCGATTGCCGCGGCCAGCTCGCGCATCTGCGCATCGAGCCCGTGCTCGGCGAAAAAGGCGATGGCGCCCTCGGCGATGTGGCGCTCGCGTTCCGCCACCGACATCCGGCGCCGCGACGCTGGCGGCGCCGCGCCCGCGCCCTCGGCCTGCCCGGCCTCCCCGCTAGGGTTTGTCCGGGGGGCGCGGCCGTTCACGGAGCTGTCCTTCATTCCTATCATTGTTGAACGTTTGGTCAATACAAAATCTTAACCGGAACCGGCGTGGCGGGCCCACCCGTCCAACCCCTTGGAGGCGACAGACTGATGGAACTCAATGGCGAAGTGGCCATCGGCGCGCCGCGTGAGCGCGTCTGGTCGGCGCTGAACGACAACGACGTCCTGCGCGCCTGCATCCCCGGCTGCGAAGAGCTGGTGCAGGAGTCGGACTCGGTGCGCCGGGCCCGCGTGATGGTCAAGGCCGGTCCGGTGCGGGCGCGCTTCAACGGCACGCTGACCCTGAGCGACGTGCAGGCGCCGCAACGCTGCGCCATGGGCTTCGAGGGTTCCGGCGGCGCTGCCGGCATGGCAACCGGCAGCGCAAAGGTCGAATTGCATGAAGACGCGGACGGTACCCGCGTGACCTACGCCGTGCGGGCCAGCGTCGGCGGCAAGCTGGGACAGATCGGCGGCCGCATGATCGATGCCGCCGCCAAGCAGCTGGCCGACCAGTTCTTCCAGGCGCTGCGGGCGCAGCTGGCGCCGGTTCCGGCGTCGCCGCAGGACGGTGTTCCGCCCGGGGCGTCCCCGTTGCAGCAAGCCGCAACGCTGGCAGCCCCATCCCCGGGCCTGCCGGCCGCGCCCCTCGTTGCGCGCGTTGCCGCGCCGCCCGGCGAGGCGAGCCGCGTGCTGTGGTTCCTGCTGGGCGTCGCGTCCACGGCCCTGGGCGTCTGGCTCGGCAAAGCCCTGTGCTGAAACGGACAACACCATGAAATCACCCCGCTTCGACTACACCCGGGTCCGGACCGTCGAGGAAGCCCTGGCCCTGCTGGCACAGCACGGCGACGACGCGCGCGTGCTGGCCGGCGGCCAGACCTTGCTGGCGACGCTGAACATGCGCCTGTCCGAACCGGCGCTGCTGATCGACATCACCGGCATCGAAGTGCTGCGGGCCATCGAGCGTCGCGCCGACCGGTTGTGGATCGGCGCGCTCGCCACCCACAGCGACATCGAGGCGTCCGCCCTGGTGGCGGAGCTGGCGCCCCTGCTGTGCGCCGCCGCGCCGCACATCGCGCACCGCGCCATCCGCAATGCCGGCACCTGGGGCGGCTCGCTTGCCTATGCCGACCCCGCCGCCGAATGGCCGGCCTGCCTGCTGGCCCTGGACGGCGTGGTCACGGTGCAGGGGCCGCGCGGGCAGCGCCGCATCCCGGCCGATCAATTCTTCGTCGACCTCTACACCACCGCGCTGGCGCCGGATGAATTGCTGATCGGCGCCGACGTGCCGGTGGCCACCACGGCGGACTGGTTCGGCTTCGACGAGCTGGCCAGGCGGCGCGGCGATTACGCCGCCGCCGGCGTCGCCGTCGCGGCCCGCTTCCAGGGCACGGTGGCGCAACAGGTCCGCCTGGGCTTCCTGGCCGTCGGCGCGACGCCGCTGCGGGCGCCGCGCACGGAAGCGCTGCTTGCCGGCCGCGCGCTGACCAGTTCCACCATCGAGATCGCGCTGGCTTCGCTGAAGGCGGAGCTGGACACCATGCCCGACCTGCACCACGAGGGCGCCACCAAGCAGCACCTGGCAACGGTGCTGGCGCGCCGGCTGCTGGCGGCCGCGCATGCCAGCCGCTCGGCGCTGGCGGCCTGAACTCCACCCGCGAAGAGGCACCATGGCCGAACGACACACCATCGAGCTCACCGTCAACGGCCAGGCGCAGCAGCGCAGCGTCGAACCGCGGCAGCATCTCGTCGACTTCCTGCGCGGCAGCCTCGGCCTGAAAGGCTCGCACCTGGGTTGCGAACACGGCGTGTGCGGCGCCTGCACGGTGGAGGTCGACGGCCGCATCGTGCGCGGCTGCCTGACGCTGGCGGTGCAGGCGCACGGCTGCACCGTGCGCACCATCGAGGGCCTGAGCCGCGACGGCGACGTGAGCGACCTGCAGGACGCGTTCGTGCGGCACAACGCCCTGCAATGCGGCTTCTGCACGCCGGGCATGGTGATGGCGGCCAAGGAGCTGCTGGAGCACAAGCCCGACGCCAGCCGGTCCGAGGTGCGCGACTGGATGAGCGGCAACTACTGCCGCTGCACCGGCTACCAGGCGATCGTCGATGCCGTCTGCGAAACGCTGGATGCGCGTGCCGGCCGGACGGCCACGGGAGCCCGCCCATGACGACGCGAACGATCGAGCCGCGCGCGGCCGGCGAGGTGGTCGAGCGGCCGGACCAGGTGGAGGCGCCGCTGCACTCGGTCACCGAAGACCCGCGCTACATCGGCACCAGCCGCGAGCGGCCGAGCGCGCGCCGGCTGGTGCAGGGGCAAGGCGTCTACGTGGACGACATCGAGTTGCCGCGGATGGCGCACGTCGTGTTCTGGCGCAGTCCGGTGGCGCACTGCCGGATCCTGCGCATCCACGCCGACGCGGCCCGCGCCATGCCCGGCGTGGTGATGGTGGCGGACGGCCGCGACATCGCCACGGTGTGCAAGCCGTGGGTGGCGACGCTGTCGCACCTGGCGGGCATGAAGTCCGCCCTGCAGTATCCGCTGGCGATCGAGCGCGCCTGCTGGCAGGGCGAGGCCGTCGTCGCGATCGTCGCCGAGACGCGCGAGCAGGCCGAAGACGCGCTGCAGCTGTTGCAGGTGGACTTCGAGCGCCTGCCGCCGGCGGTCGACATGGAGACCGCGCTCGATGCGGACACGCCGGTGATCCATCCGGAGCTCGGCGACAACCTGTGCTTCACCCGCAGCCTGGCCACCGCCGGCGTCGACGAGGCGTTCGCGCGGGCCGACACGGTGGTGGAAACCACCTTCGAATTCGGGCGCCACACGGGCGTGACGCTGGAGCCGCGCAGCCAGCTGGCCGACTGGAGCGCCGCCGAGCAGCGCCTGACCGTGTACCACTCCTGCCAGGCGCCGCACATGATGCAGGACCTGTACGCCCGCCAGTTCGAGCTGCCCGAGTCGGCGGTGCGGGTGGTCTGCAAGGACGTGGGCGGCTCCTTCGGCATCAAGGTGCATGCGTATCCGGACGACTTCGCCACGGTGGCGCTGTCGATGCTGTGCCGGCGGCCGGTGAAGTTCGTCGCCGACCGCATCGAGTCGTTCACCAGCGACATCCACGCGCGCCACCACCGGGTGAAGGGCCGGCTGGCGGCCACGCGGGACGGCGAGATCCTGGCCTTCGAGATCGACGACCTGACCGGCATCGGGCCCTATTCGATGTTCCCGCGCACCAGCGCCATCGAGGGCAACCAGGTGGTCAACCTGGTCGGCGGCCCTTACCGGCACCAGCAGTACCGGGCGCACCTGAAGGTGGTGTTCCAGAACAAGACGCCGACCTGCCAGTACCGCGGCGTCGGCCATCCGATCGCCTGCGCCGTCACCGAGGGGCTGGTGGACCTGGCGGCGCGCCAGCTGCGGATGGACCCGCTGGAGTTCCGCCGCCGCAACGTGATGCGCGACGATTCCTATCCCGCCACCGGCGCCAGCGGCATCCGCCTGGAAGTGCTGTCGCACGAAGCGTGCCTGCGGCGCATCGAAGCGATGATGGACTACCCGGCGTTGCGCGCCGAGCAGGCGGCGCTGCGGCAGCGCGGCATCCACCGCGGCATCGGCTTCGCGACGCTGATCGAGCTGACCAATCCGGGCGCCGCGTTCTATGGCGTGGGCGGCGCCCGCATCGCGTCCCAGGACGGCTGCACCGCCAGGCTGGATCCGTCCGGCGCCGTGACCGTGATGGCCAGCGTCGGCGAACAGGGGCAGGGCAACGACGGCATCTTCCGGCAGATCGCGGCGGATGCCGTCGGCGTCGACCTGGAGATGGTGCGGGTGATCACCGGCGACACCGACGTGACGCCCTATGGCGGCGGCACCTGGGCCTCGCGCGGCGCGGGCATCGGCGGCGAGGCGGTGCTGCTGGCCGGCCAGGCGCTGCGCGCCAACATCCTCAAGCTGGCGGCGGTGATGCTGCAACGCGACGCCGCCGACCTGGCGGTCCGGCGCGGCCATGTGGTCGACGCGCAGACGTCCGTCCAGCTGCTCTCCTTCGCCGAACTGGGCCGCGTCGCCTACTACCGGTCCGACACCCTGCCCAAGGATTTCACGCCGGAACTGATGGTGACGCGCCATTACGCGCAGCGCGACTTCCCGTTCATCTTCACCAACGGCGTGCAGGCCTCCTACGTGGAGGTCGACCCGGAGACCGGCCAGGTGCGGCTGCTCCGGCACTGGGCGGTGGAGGACTGCGGGCGCGTGATCAACCCGCAGCTGGTGGACGAACAGATCCGCGGCGCGATCGTGCAGGGCCTGGGCGGCGCGCTGCTCGAGGAGTGCCTGTACGACGACCAAGGGCTGATGCGCAACGCCAGCCTGGCCGACTACCTGGTGCCGATGAGTTCCGAGATGCCCGACATCGAGGTGGCGCACGTGCAGACGCCGACCCGCAGCAGCCAGCTCGGCGCTAAAGGCGCCGGCGAGGCCGGGACGGCCGGCGCACCGGCGGCGGTGATGAACGCGATCAACGATGCGCTGGCGCCGCTCGGCGCGCAGGTGTGGTCGCAGCCGATCACGCCGGAGAAGATCCTGCGGGCGCTGGGCCACGTCCCGTGAGCACGCCGATCGCGCCTAGGGTTCGTCCCGATGCAGCGCGCCCACCCTCACTTCAACAATGCTGCGATGGTTTACAGCTTGGTCAATAAAGGGGAGTGCAGGCGGTTGCCCCCTGCTCCGCCGCCCGGAATCCGCCCATGACGCTGTCCCTGAACCACTTCTCGGTCCGCACCCTGGACCTCGAAGCCACCCGCACCTTCTACGAGAAGGTGCTGGGGCTGACGGTGGGCCCGCGTCCGGACTTCCCGTTCCCGGGCTTCTGGATGTACCGCGGCGACCATGGCGACATCGCCAACGCCGTCGTCCACCTCATTGGCATGGATCCGAACGACGCGAAGGGCCTGAAGAACTACCTGGGCGACCGCGACGCCTCCAGCCTGCACGGCACCGGCGCCGTCGACCACGTCGCCTTCTTCGCGACCGGCCTGGCGGCGATGCGCGCGCACCTGCGCGCCATCGGCGTCGCCGCGCGCGAACGCACCGTTCCCACCATCGGCCTGCACCAGCTGTTCCTGGACGATCCCAACGGCGTCGTGATCGAGCTGAACTATCCCGCGGCGGAGCAGTCCGCACCCGGGAGCTGAGGCATGTCCCACGTCCTCGTGGCCGGCGGGTCGCTCGGCGGGCTGATGGCCGCCGTACTGCTGGCGCGCGCGGGCCATGAGGTGACCGTGCTGGAGAAGGCGGCCGGCGCCATGGACGGCCGCGGTGCGGGCATCGTCACGCACCACGCGCTCGAGGAAGGCCTGCGGCGCTGCGGCATGCCGCGCGACTTCGCGCTGGGCATCACGGTGCCGGGGCGCGTCACGCTGGACAGCGACGGCCGGGTCCTGGGCGAGATGGAGATGCCGCAGGTCCTGACCTCGTGGAGCCGCCTTTACCAGCTGCTGCACGGCATGCTGCCGGACCTGCCGCGCGTGCAGTACCGGCAGGGCGTGGTGGCGCAGTCGGTGGAACAGGACGCCGGCAAAGTGCGGCTTCACACCAGCGCCGGGATCTTCGAGGGCGACCTGCTGGTCGCCGCCGACGGCATCCGTTCCGCGGTGCGCCAGCAATACTGGCCGCAAGTACAGCCGCAGTACGCCGGCTACGTCGCATGGCGCGGCCTGTGCGACGAGGCGGTGCTGTCGCGCGGCGCGCGGGACGCCGTGTTCGACCGCTTCAGTTTCTGCCTGCCGCCCGGCGAGCAGATGCTCGGCTACCCGGTGGCCGGCGCCGGCAACAGCACGCAGCCCGGCGAGCGCGCCTGGAACTTCGTCTGGTACCGCCCGGCGCCGGCACCCGACGGCTTGGCGCAGCTGCTCACCGACGCCGACGGCGTGCACTTCCCGCACGGGATTCCGCCGGCCAGGGTGTCCTGGCGCAGCGTGGCGGCGATGCGCGCGGACGGCCGCCGCCTGCTCGCGCCGGCCTTTGCCGAGATCGTCGAGAAATGCGCGCAGCCTTTCCTGCAGCCGATCCACGACCTGAGCTCCGAGACGCTGGTCGACGGCGCCGTCGCCCTGCTGGGGGACGCCGCCTTCGTCGCCCGTCCGCACGTCGGCATGGGCGTGACCAAGGCGATGCAGGACGCGCTGGCGCTCGACCAGGCAGTGCGGGCCCACGGCGCGACGCCGCAGGCGCTGCAAGCCTATGCCTCCGTGCGGCAGCCCGCCGGCCAGCAGGTCGTGCAGCGCGCGCGGCGCCTGGGCGCCTACATGCAGGCCTGCGGCCAGGACGGAAACAGCGCGCAGCCGCGCGACGCCCTGGCCGTCATGGCGGAGACGGCCGTCGACCTGGAGCGCATCGAGCTCGCATCCCGTTCGTCGCAGCCCGGCGCAACCCACAACCACCCCGAGGAGACCCACCATGGCTGAATCGCAAGATCCTTCTTCGTCCGCGCTGTCGCGCCGCCAGCTGCTGCAGGCAGGCGCAGCCGGCGTCGCGCTGTCGGCATCGCCGTTCGCGGTGAACATCGTGCACGCGCAGGGGGCCAACATCAAGATCGGCTTCCTGGTGCCGCAGACCGGCGCCTATTCGGCCGAGGCGCGCGACCAGGTGCGCGCCGCCGAGATCGCCATCAAGGACTTCAACGACGCCGGCGGCTTCAACGGCCGCAAGGCCGAACTGCTGGTGCGCGACGACAAGCTCAACCCGGGCGAGGCGGCGACCCGCACGCTGGAACTGATCGAGAAGGACAAGGCCGACTTCATCGTCGGCTCCCTGTCCGCCGCCACCCAGCTGTCGATGAACGCCGTGACGCGCGAGCGCAAGGTGATCTTCAACTCGATCAGCCAGTCGGACGCGATCAACGAGGCCAAGGACTGGAGCCCGTACACCTTTCACGAGGCGCTCAATCCGCACCTCACCTCCGGGGCCGTCGCGCGGTACGCATTCCCGAAGTACGGCAAGAAGATCGTCTACCTGACGGCCGACTATGCCTACGGCCACGAGATGGTGCGCGGCTTCGAGCGCGCCGGCAAGGAGCTGGGCGCCACCACGCTTGCCGACATCCGCCACCCGATCGGCGCCGCCGACTACTCGGCGTTCCTGCCGCGCATCCAGGCCCTCAAGCCGGACATCCTGGTGCTGTGCAACTTCGGCCGCGACCTGACCAACTCCTGCAAGCAGGCCACGGACTTCGGCCTGAAGGAGACCACCCGCATCATCACGCCGGTGCTGGTGCTGACCGCGCGCATGAGCGGCGGCGCGGACGTGTTCGAGGGCGTGGTGGGCGGCACCTCGTACTACTGGGGCATGGAGAGCACCATCCCGAGCGCGAAGGCCTTCAACGACAAGTTCCGCAAGGCCTACGGCGGCGCCGTGCCGTCGGACTACGGCGCGCTCGGCTACGCCGGCGTGCGCAGCGTGCTGCAGGGCGTGCTCGACGCCAAGTCGACCGAGTCGCTCAAGGTGAGCGAGGCGATGAGCCGCATGAAGTACAACTGGTACAAGGGCGACCAGTTCTACCGCAAGTGCGACCACCAGTCGGTGCAGTCGGTGATCATCGTGGAGTCCAAGGGCGCCAAGGCCATGAAGGGGCCCGACGACGTGTTCAACATCGTCCACGTCGACGCGCCGAGCGAGGCCAACCTGCGCAGCTGCGCCGAGCTCGGGCACAAGGCCTGATCCCCCAAGTCCCGTGGAGCACGTCACCGTCTCGCTGGTCGCACTGCAGCTTGTCACCGGACTCGCGCTGGGGGCGGTGTATGCCTTGCTGGCGGTGGGCCTGTCGCTGATCTTCGGGATGCTCACGGTGGTGAACTTCGCCCACGGCGCCTTCTTCATGGTCGGCGCCTTTCTGGGCGTCTATTTCCAGGTGGCGACCGGCAGCTTCCTGTTGAGCCTGCTGATCACGCCGCTGGTGGTCGGCGCGGTGGGGCTGCTGTGCGAGCGCTTCCTGGTGCGGCCGCTGTACGGGCGCGGCATCGACTATCCGCTGCTGCTGACCTTCGGCCTGAGCTACGTGCTGATCGAGGCGATGCGGATGGTGTTCGGCATCGACGGCATGCCCTCGAGCACGCCGCCGGCGCTGCGCGGCGCGGTCGACCTGGGCTTCGGCCACTTCCCGCTTTACCGGCTGGTGCTGATCGGGGCCACGGCGGTCGTGGTGTTCGCGTTGTGGCTGTTCATCGAGAAGACGCGCTACGGCCTGATCATCCGCGCGGGCTCGCGCGACCCCGAGATCGTCCGCGTGCTGGGCGTCGACGTCTCCCGCATCTGGTGGCTGGTGTTCGGCATCGGCACCGCCATCGCCGGCCTGTCGGGCGTGCTGGCGGCGCCGACGCGGGCAGTGAACGCCGAGATGGGCATCACCGTGCTGGCCGAATCCTTCGTGGTCACCGTGGTGGGCGGAATGGGATCGCTGCCCGGGGCGGTGGTGGCCGGGCTGCTGGTCGGCATGGTCGTCAGCCTCACCTCGCTGTTCGCGCCGGACCTGGCGGAGCTGTCGATCTTCGTCCTGATGGCGCTGGTGCTGCTGGTGCGCCCACAGGGGCTGTTCGGCAAGGCCGGACTGATGGCCTGATGACTGCACGGCTGATGTCCTGGATCAGGCTGGTCGAGCGGCACCGGGTGGCGGCGGTGCTGCTGTTCCTGCTGGTGTTCCCGCTGCTGATGCCGTACGAGGCGCTGGCGGTCAACATCCTGATCTTCGGCCTGTACGCGGTGGGCTTCAACCTGCTGTTCGGATACACCGGCCTGCTGTCCTTCGGCCACGCCGCCTTCTTCGGGACCGGCGGCTACCTGGCAGGGATCGCCATCGTGAACATGGCGCTGCCGTGGCCCCTGGCCATCGCTGTCGGCGTTGCGGCGTCCGCGCTGGTCGGCCTGGTGATCGGCTGGCTGGCCATCCGCACCCGCGGCATCTACTTTTCCATGGTCACCCTGGCGCTCGGCCAGATCGTCTACTACGCCTTCTACAAGGCGGAGCGCTGGACCGGCGGCGAGAACGGGCTGCGGGGCGTGCGGGTGGATGCCGTCGACCTGGCGGGTTTCCGCCTGGACTTCACCAACCCGACCACCAAGTATTACGTGATCTACGTCTTCGTCGCGGCTGCGTTGTGGCTGGTGTCGCGCATCCTCTCGTCGCCGCTGGGGGCGGTGATGGAGGCGATCCGCGAGAACGACAAGCGCGCCGCCGCCTGCGGCTACGACGTGGGCCGCACCAAGCTGCTGGTGTTCGTGCTGTCGGCGGCGCTGTGCGGCCTGGCCGGGGCGCTGCGCGCGCTGCACCTGTCGGTGGTGCCGATCGATTCGCTGCATTACCTGACCTCCGGCCACGCGGTGATGATGTGCCTATTGGGCGGCATGGGCACATTCTTCGGCCCATTCGTCGGCGCCGGGGTATTCCTGTACCTGGAAGACGCGGTCACCAACCTCACGACGCACTGGATGGCCGTGGTGGGCGTGATCTTCATTCTGTTCGTGCTGTTCTTCCCGCGCGGCATCTGGGGCACGCTGCTGCATGAACTGCGGCGCCGCACCCGGCTGCCGGAGCCGCCGGCAGCGCGCGACGTCGGCGCCACCGTCGCGGCGCCCGGCGCGGGAGCCGCGAAATGAGCGACGTCATCCTGGAAGCGCGGGACGTCAGCATGCGCTTCGGCCAGTTCAAGGCCCTGAGCAACATCAGCGCCAGTTTCCGGGCGCGCGAGCTGTGCGCCATCATCGGCCCCAACGGCGCCGGCAAGAGCACCTTCTTCAACATCCTGAGCGGCGCCATCGCGCCCACCACCGGCCGCGTGCTGTTCCGCGGCGACGACGTGACGGCGCTGCCGCAACACGCGTACGCGCGGCTCGGCATCGCCAAGAGCTTCCAGATCACCAATGTGTTCAAGCAGCTCAGCGCCCACGAGAACGTGCGCGTCGCGGTGCAGATGCGGCACGCGCGCTTCGACTTCCTGCGGGCGCGCACCGCGCTCGCCGGAGTGGCCGAGCAGGCGCAGGCGCTGCTGGAGCGCGTCGGGCTGGGCAACGTGCCCGGCCGCACGGCCGCCGACCTGGCCCACGGGCAGCAACGCGCCCTGGAGATGGCGATGGCGCTGGCGTCGGACCCGCAGCTGCTGCTGCTGGACGAGCCGACGGCGGGCATGTCGCCGGAAGAGACCACCGTGATGATGGGCCTCATCGAGCAGCTGGCGGCGGAGCGCACGGTCATCCTGGTCGAACACAAGATGAAGCTGGTGATGGGCATCTGCCGCCGGCTGATCGTTCTGCACCACGGCGAGCTGCTGGCCGACGGCACGCCGCAGGACATCCGCGCCAATGCGGAAGTGCGCCGCGTCTACCTGGGGAAGGGATGATGCCGCTGCTGCAGGTGACCGGCCTCGACGCGTGGTACGACCGCAGCCACGTGGTGCAGGGCATCTCGTTCGAGGTGCATGCGGGCGAGATCGTCACGCTGATGGGCCGCAACGGCGCCGGCAAGACGACGACGCTGCGCACCCTGATGGGCCTGCTGGCGCGCAGCGCCGGCCAGATCACTTTCGCCGGGCACCAGCTGCAGGGCAAGCCGGCGCACCTGCGCTATCACCTGGAGCTGGCCTACGTTCCCGAAGACCGGCGCATCGTCGCCGGCCTGACCGTGCGCCAGAACCTGCAGCTGGGGTTGATCGCCAGTGCCCGCCGCGGCGAGACGGACGCGATGATCGAGGAGATCGCGGCCACCTTTCCGCGCCTGAAGGAGCGGCTGGAACAGGAGGCCACCTCGCTGTCGGGCGGCGAGCAGCAGATGCTGGCGATCGCCCGCGCGATGATGGCGCGGCCACGGATGATCCTGCTGGACGAACCGTCGGAAGGGATCATGCCGGTGCTGGTGGACGAGATGTTCGAACTGTTCGGCCGCATGAAGCAGCAGGGCACGACGATCCTGCTGGTGGAACAGAACGTGGAGCGCGCGCTGTCGATCTCCGACCGCGCGTACATCCTGGACCAGGGGCACATCGTTCACACGGGGACCGCCGCGGAGCTGCTGGCGGACACGGACATCCAGAACCGCTATTGCGCGGTGTAGGAGCGAAGATGGCCAAGACGGACATGGCGATCGACTGGGACGTTGGCATCGCGATGGACGATGGCCTGGTGCTGCGCGCCGACGTGTTCCGCCCCGCGGCAGCCGGGCGCTACCCGGTGCTCCTGAGCTACGGGCCGTACGCCAAGGGCCTGGCGTTCCAGGACGGTTATCCGAGCGCGTGGCAGAAGATGGTGGCCGACCACCCCGACGTTCCGCACGGCTCGTCCAACCTGTACCAGAACTGGGAAGTAGTGGATCCGGAGAAGTGGGTGCCCGACGGCTACGTCTGCGTGCGGGTCGACTCGCGCGGCTGCGGGCGCTCGCCGGGCTACGTCGACCACTTCTCGCCGCGCGAGACGCGCGACTTCCACGACTGCATCGAGTGGGCCGGCGTGCAGCCGTGGTCCAGCGGCAAGGTCGGCCTGTCCGGCGTCTCCTACTTCGGCATCAACCAGTGGCAGGTGGCAGGGCTGCAGCCGCCGCACCTCGCCGCCATGTGCATCTGGGAGGGCGCGGCCGACTGGTATCGCGACATGACGCACCACGGCGGCATCCTGTCCACCTTCTGGGCGAACTGGTACGACATGCAGGTCAAGACCGTGCAGTACGGCCTGGGCGGGCGCGGGCCGCGCAACCGCGCCAATCCGCTGCTGCCGGTGTGCGGCGACGAGACCCTGTCGGACGCGCAGCTCGCCGCCAGCCGCTGCTCCTTCGGCGACGACATCCTGTCGCACCCGCTGGAGGACGACTACCACCGGGAGCGTTCCGCGAAGTGGGACGCGATCACGGTGCCCTTCCTGTCCGCGGGCAACTGGGGCGGCCAGGGCCTGCACCTGCGCGGCAACAGCGAGGCCTTCATCCGCGCCGCCTCCAGGCACAAGTGGCTGGAGATGCACGGGCTGGAGCACTGGACCCACTTCTACACCGACTACGGCATCGCCATCCAGAAGCGCTTCTTCGGCCACTTCCTCAAGGGCGAGCGCAACGGCTGGGACCGCGAGCCGGCGGTGCGCCTGCAGGTGCGCCATCCGGAGCATTTCGTGGAGCGCACCGAGAGCGCGTGGCCGATCGCGCGCACGCAATGGACGCGCATGCACCTGTGCCCTGCCGGCCAGGCCTTGCTGCCGGACGCGCCGCAAGCCGAAGCCAGCGTCTCCTTCGACGCGCTGGGCGACGGCCTGAGCTTCCTGTCGGCGCCGCTGCCGCAGTCCACCGAGATCACCGGCCCGCTGGCCGCCAGGCTGCGGGTCTCCTCGACGACCACCGACGCCGACATCTTCCTGGTCGTGCGGGTGTTCACCGCCGACCTGCGCGAAGTGACCTTCGCCGGCGCCATCGACCCGCACACGCCGGTGGCGCAGGGCTGGCTGCGGGCGTCGCAGCGCGCGCTGGACCCCGAGCTCAGCCGCGAATGGCGGCCGTACCACAGCCACACGCGCGTCGACAAGCTGGTGCCGGGGCAACCGGTGGACCTCGACATCGAGCTGTGGCCCACCTCGATGGTCGTGCCGGCCGGCTGCCGCATCGCCCTGTCGGTGCGGGGCCGCGACTACATCTACGCCGAGAAGACCGGGCTGAAGCTGTCGAACTTCAAGAACGAGCTGCGCGGTTGCGGGCCGTTCCTGCACGACGACCCGCGCGACCGCCCGGCGCGCGAGTTCGGCGGCACCACCACATTGCATTTCGGCCCCGGCCACCAGGGCTGGCTGCTGCTGCCGGTGATTCCCGCCGGCACCTGACAAGGATCCCGCTTTCTTCAACGACCCAGCGACAAGGAGACTTTCAAATGCAAAACAGACGCGAATTCGTCACGGCCGCCGCGGCGGCCGCCGCCAGCGCGGCGCTGCCCGGCGCGGTCAATGCACAGGCAGCCGGCGAACCCATCCGGGTCGGGCTGCTCACCGTCAAGAGCGGGCCGCTCGCCTCCGGCGGCATCGACATGGAGCGCGCCATGGTGATGTACCTGGCGGAACGCAACAACATGCTCGCGGGGCGGAAGGTCCAGCTGATCGTGGCCGACACGGGCGGCGTCCCGGCGACGGCGAAGGCCAAGACCCAGGAGCTGGTGGAGCTCAACAAGGTCAACGTCCTGATCGGCCCGCTCGCCGCCTTCGAGGCGCTCGCCATCGACGACTACATCAAGGCCCACAAGGTGCCGACGCTGTCGGTCGCGGCCGCCGAGGACATGACGCAGCGCAAGCCCAATCCCTGGTTCGTGCGCGCCACCTCGACCTCGGCCCAGTGCTCGCACGTCATGGCCGACCACTGCGCCAAGACGCTGAAGTACAAGCGCATGGCGATGATCGCCGACGACATCGCCTACGGCCAGGAGATGAACGCCGGCTTCCAGCGCGTGTTCGAGGAGAACGGCGGCAAGATCGTGCAGAAGATGTTCCCGCCGCTCACCGCCCCGGACTACGGCAGCTTCCTGGCGCAGATGAAGACCAACGTCGACGCGATCTTCCTGGGCTTTGCCGGGTCCAACGGCTTTCGCTTCATCCGCCAGTTCAACGAGTACGGGCTGCGCGGCAAGGTGGCCATCGTCGGCGGCATGACCGCGATCGACGAATCGGTGCTGCGCAACATGGGCGACGAGGCGCTGGGCATCCAGACATCCTGCTGGTACTCGGCGGAGCTGGCCAATCCGATCAACGCGCGCTTCGCCCCGGCCTTCCGCAAGCAGTTCGGCTACGACCCGGGCTTCTACGCCGCGGCCACCTATTGCAACGGCTCGGTGCTGGAGGCTGCGCTCAACGCGGTGAAGGGCAATGTGGCGAACAAGGAGGCGTTCATGGCGGCCCTGCGCAAGACCGACGTCCAGACCGCACGCGGACCGGTGCGCTTCGACGAGTACGGCAACGTGGTCGGCGACGTCTACATCCGGCAGGTCCAGCGCAAGGAGGGCCGGCTGGTCAATTCGGTGATCAAGACCTACCCGAACGTGAGCCAGTTCTGGACCTACGACCCGAAGGCCTTCCTGGCCAACCCGGTGTACTCGCGCGACTACCCGCCGTCCAAGAACCTGGAAAGCTGAAATGAGCGGCCTGCAGATCTGGGCGATCCAGACGCTCAACAGCCTGGCCCTCGGAGGGCTGCTGTACATGCTGTCGTCGGGATTCGCCCTGATCTTCGGCCTGATGCGGGTCGCCAACCTGACGCACGGCTCGCTGTTCATGATCGGCGCCTACGTGGCGGCGACGGTGGTGCGGGAGGGGCACAACCTGTTCCTCGCCGCGCTCGCCGCCATGCTCTGCGTCGGCCTGCTCGGCGGCCTGATCGAGCGCCTGATCCTGCGCCGCCTGGGCGGCAATTCCCAGGGCCAGGTGCTGGCGACGCTGGGGCTGTCCTTCGTCGCCGCCGACGCCTGCCTGATGATCTGGGGGGGCGACCCGCTGCCCGTCAACGCGCCGGCGATGCTGCAGATGCCGCTGCATCTGTTCGGCCTGAGCTTTCCCGCCTACCGGCTGGTGGTGCTGGCGATCTCCATCGTCGCGGCGCTGCTGCTGTATCTGCTGATCGAGCGCACGCGCCTGGGCGCGATGATCCGCGCCGGGGTCGACGACATGCCGATGGCGCGTGCCGTCGGCATCCCCGCTTCGCTCCTGTTCACGACGGTGTTCTGCCTGGGCGCGGCGCTGGCGGGACTGGGCGGCACGCTCGCCGGGCCGATCTTCAACGCCTACCCGGGCCTGGACGCCGAGATGCTGCCGCTGGCGCTGATCGTCGTGATCCTCGGCGGCGTCGGCAGCCTGGCCGGCACCTTCGTGGCCAGCTTCATCGTCGGCTTCATCTACACATTCGGGATCTTCCTCGTGCCCGACCTCGCCTACGTCATCCTGTTCCTGCCGATGGTGCTGGTGCTGGCCTTCCGGCCGCAGGGCCTGTTCGGGCGGAGCCTCTCATGAGCGCGCCGGACCGCCCTGAGGGCGCCTTCGCAGCATCCACCGCGTGGCGGTGGCTGCCGCTGGGCATCGTCGTGCTGCTGGCGCTGCTGCCCTTCGCAGTCGGCGAATACTTCGTCAACCTGGCCAGCCAGGTCGTGATCGCGGTGGTGTTCGCCTCCAGCCTGAACCTGCTGGTGGGCTATGGCGGGCTCACCTCCCTGGGCCACGCCGCCTTCCTCGGCATTTCCGCGTACACCAGCGCGTGGCTCACCACCCGGATGGGCCTGGGGCATGCGGTGACGGCGCCGGCGGCGCTGATGGTCACGACCGCGATGGGAATGCTGTTCGGCTGGATCTCGCTGCGCGCCAGCGGCCTGGGCTTCCTGATGCTGACGCTGGCGCTGTCGCAGATCGTCTGGGGCCTGGGCTACCGGCTGGTATCGGTGACCAACGGCGACAACGGGATCTCGGGCCTGACCCGGCCGCATCCCTTCGGCTGGGACCTGGACATCAGCAGCAACTATTACTGGTTCTCGCTGGCGATCGGTTGCCTCTGCGTCTACCTGATGAAGCGGCTGATCGAATCGCCGTTCGGCGCCAGCCTGCGCGGCACGCGCGACCAGCCGCGGCGGATGGCCGCGCTCGGGTACCACGTGTGGGCGATCCGCTGGACGACCTTCGTCGCATCGAGCTTCTTCGCCGGCGTCGCCGGCCTGCTGTACGTCTACTTCCACAAGTACATCCACCCCAGCGTGACGGCCGTGCCGGTGTCCGCCGAAGCGCTGCTCAGCGTGATCGCCGGCGGCGCCGGGACCGTGTACGGGCCGGCGCTCGGCGCGCTGCTGGTGGTGGTGCTCAAGAACTATGCCTCGGCCTTCATCGAGCGCTGGAACATGATGCTGGGCCTGGTGTTCCTGTTCATCGTGGTCTTCATGCCGGCCGGCCTGGTGGCGGGCCTGTCGTCGGCCCGGCGCAGGCTGTCCAGGGGGCGGGCATGACCGCGGCGCTGGAGGTCAGCCACCTGCGAAAGAGCTTCGGCGGCATGGCGGTGACGCAGGACGTGTCGCTCACGGTGCAGCCCGGCGAGCGGCGCCTGATCATCGGGCCCAACGGCGCCGGCAAGACGACGCTGTTCAACCAGATCGCGGGCGACATCGCCAGCGACTCGGGGAGCATCCGGATCTTCGGCGAGGACGTCACCCACCTGCCGGTGCGGCGCCGCGCGCACCTGGGCATGGGCCGCACCTACCAGGTGATCACGCTCTTTCCGCGCGACACGCTGGCGCACAACGTGGTGCTGGGCATCCTGGGCACCGACCGGCGGCGCTTCCAGCCGCTGCGTGCGCTGGTGTCCGAGCGCGCACTGCACCAGCAGGCGCTGGCGGTGCTGGACACCGTCGGCCTGGCCGACCGCGCGGAGCAGCTCGCGGGCGAGATTTCGTACGGCGAGCAGCGCCGCGTGGAGATCGCCGTGGCGATGGCGCAGTCGCCGCGCCTGCTGCTGCTGGACGAGCCCCTGGCCGGCCTGTCCAAGGATGAAAGGACGATCGTGTGCGCGCTCATCGCGGACATCCCGCGCGAGACGACGATCGTGATGATCGAGCACGACATGGACAGCGCCCTGGCATTCGCCGAGCAGATCTCGCTGCTGCACTACGGCCAGCTGATCGTCGAGGGCGACCGCGAGATGGTGGTGGCCGATCCCCGCACCCAGGAGGTGTACCTTGGCGTCTGATGCCCTGGTGCTCGACGGCGTGCATGCCCATTACGGCCGCAGCCACGTGCTGCATGGCGTCAGCCTGAGCCTGCGCCGCGGCGCCCTGCTGGCCCTGCTCGGGCGCAACGGCGCCGGCAAGAGCACCACCATGCTGACCATCGCCGGCCTCATCAAGCCCAGCGGCGGCCGCATCAGCGCCGGCGGCACGGCGATCGACGCGCTGGCGCCGGAGGCGATCGCGCGCAGCGGCGTGCGGCTGGTGCCGCAGGGACGGCGCGTGTTTCCCAGCCTCACCGTGGACGAGAACCTCGCCGTCGCGGCGCAGATGCGCCCCGTCCCCCGCCCCTGGACCATGGAGCGCGTGTTCGAGTTGTTCCCGCACCTCGAGCGGCGGCGCCGCCAGCGCGCCGGAACCCTGTCGGGCGGCGAGCAGCAGATGCTGGCCATCGGCCGCGCCCTGATGGGCAACCCGGAGGTGCTGTTGCTCGATGAACCCTCCGAGGGGCTGGCGCCGCTGCTCGTGGTCGAGGTCGTCAGGGGCATCGCACAGCTGAAGGCCGAGGGCCTGTCGATCATCCTGGTGGAGCAGAATTTCAAGCTGGCGATGACGCTCGCGGACGACGTGGTGGTGCTCAACACCGGCGCGGTCGCCATCAGCGGCACGGCGGCGCAGGTGCTGGCCGACCCGAAGGCATTCACCTCCCACCTGAGCGTCACATGATCCGATGAACGTCCGATTCAGCGTCAACGGCCGGCCGTGCGAGGTGGCGCAGGGCGAGCGCTGCTCGCTGGTCGATTACCTGCGCGACGAGCTGATGCTGCGGGGCACGCGTTACGGTTGCGGGCAGGAGCGTTGCGGCGCCTGCGTCGTGCTGGTGGACGGCGCGCCGCGCCCGGCCTGCCAGGTCGAGGCCGGCCATCTGCAGGACAGGTCCATCGCCACCGTCGAATCGCTCGATTCCAGCGCAGAAGGCCGGATGCTGCTGGCGCAGTTCGAGCGCTTGCAGGCAGGCCAGTGCGGCTTCTGCCTGAGCGGCATCCTGATGCGCTCGCTGGCCTTCGTGCGCGAATCGGCCGACGGCTCGCCCGCCGCCATCGCACGGGCACTGGACGATCACCTTTGCCGCTGCGGGGCGCAGCCGCGCATCGTCGCTGCGGTGCAGGCAAGCTGGCAGGCGCTGCGCGAAGGCGCAGGGGCGCTCTGATGCAGCTGCAGCTGCCTGCGTCGCTGGCGGCGCAACCCGATCCCGGGCTCTGGATCGGCTTCGAGACGCCCGGACGGGTGACGGTGCGCACCGGCAAGGTCGAACTGGGGCAGGGCATTCTCACGGCGCTGTCGCAGCTGGTGGCCGATGGCCTGGGCGTGGCGCCGGCGCAGGTCGACATGCGCTCCGCCAGCACCCATCGCTGGCCCAACGAGGGCTTCACCGTCGGCAGCCTGTCGCTGGAGCAGTCCGGGCCGGTGATGTGCACGCTGGGCGCGGTGCTGCGCTGGCGCCTGTTGCAGGCGGCCGCCCGCGCCCTGGACCTGCCGTTCGGCGAGCTGGAAGTGCGCGGCGGCGAAGTGCGCCATGGCGGCCGGCCCACCGGCTGGAGCTACTGGCGCGACGGCGCCGCGTTGCTCGCGATCCCCATCGGTGCGGACGACCGCATGGCTCCCGCACAGGCGGGTGGCAGCGTCGGTGAAGCGTTGCCGCGCACGGACCTGCGCGCCAAGTTCGGCGGCGGCGCCTTCCTGCATGACATGGTGCTGCCGGGGATGCAGCATGCGGTTGCGCTCCGGCTGCCGGTGCGCGGCGCGCGCATCGCCGGCTTCGACGCGGAGCGTTTCGCCGCCAGGACGCCAGCGCAGTGGGTCCGCCGTGGCGACTTCCTGGGCTGCGTGGCGCCGACGCAGCGCGCGGCGCGGTCGGCGCTGGAGGTCCTGCGCACCTGCGTGGGCTGGGACGCGCCACCCTTGCCGGCGGTGGATGAAGCGACGCCAGCGTGGCTGGCGCGCCAGCCGGCGGTGCAGACGATCATCGAGCCGGAGGGAGCCGGCGAACCGGCGGCCGGCCCCGCGTATGAAGCGACATGGACGCGTCCCTTCATCGCCCACGCGTCCATCGGCCTGAGCTGCGGCGTGGCCTGGCTGCAGGGCGAGGTGCTGCAGGTGTGGACGCACAGCCAGGGCATCTTCCCGCTGCGCGACCAGATTGCCCGCGTGCTGGCGCTCGCGCCGGACAGCGTCCACGTGCAGCACGTGCCGGGCTCGGGTTGCTACGGCCACAACGGAGCCGACGATGCGGCGCTGGATGCCGCGCTCGTCGCCACGGCGCTGCCGGGGACGCCGATCCGCGTGCAGTGGTCGCGCGAGGAGGAACTGCGGGAAGGCCCGCTGGGCGCGCCCATGGCGGTTCGGATCCGCGCCGCCCTGGACGGCCAGGGACGGATCGCGCGCTGGAACACGCACGTGCTCAGCACCAGCCACAACATGCGCCCGGGCGTCGGCGGCACGCCCAACCTGCTGGCGGCCCCGGCGCTGGATGCGCGCTTCGAACGCACGCAGGACATCGACGTGCCGCAGGACCGCGGCGGCGGCGCGACCCGCAATGCGCAGCCGCTGTACCAAGTGGGGCAGCGCTCCCTGTCGCTCGGCCTGGCGACCACCCATGTGCGCACGTCGGCGCTGCGCGCGCTGGGCGCCTTCGCCAACGTGTTCGCGATCGAGGGAATGATGGACGAACTGGCGCAACGCGCCGGCTGCGACCCGGCGCAGTTCCGCCTGTCGCACCTGCAGGACCAACGCGCCGTTGCCGTGCTGCGGCAGGTGCTGGCCATGTGCGACTGGCATGGCCCGGGCGCGGCCGGCGACGCGCTCACGCGGGGCATCGGCCTGGCCCGCTACAAGGGCCGCGGCGCCTGGTGCGCGGTGGTCGCCGAGGTGGCGCTGGAGCAGGAGGTGCAGGTGCGCCGCGTTTGGTGCGCGGCCGACGTCGGGCTGGTGGTGAATCCGGACGGCGTGCGCAACCAGCTCGATGGCGGCATCGTGCAGGCGGTGAGCTGGACGACGCTGGAGTCCGTGCGCTTCGAGGGGGGCCGGCCCGTTGCCCTGGGGTGGGAGGGTTACCGGGTGCTGCGCTTCAGCGAGGTTCCGGCGATCGCGACGCAACTGGTGGGAGCGCACGACAACCCGTCGCTCGGCGCCGGCGAGGCATCGCAAGGCCCGACGGCGGCGGCCATCGCGAATGCGGTGTCCGTCGCGGTCGGCCAGCGGGTCACGGACCTGCCGATCAGCCGGGAGCGGCTGCTGCGCCTGCTGGCGTGAGGGCGGCGGCCCGGCGCCCTGCTGCGCACGCTCCGCGCGTCCTCAGGTCGGGATGCCGAGCAGGCGGGCGGCGTTGAGGCCCAGAATGCCGTCGCGCTGCGCGTCGGACAGGCCGGGCGCGGCCATCACGTGGTCGATGGGCGCCTCGTTCCAGGGAATCGGCTGGTCGGTGCCGATCATCACCTGGCTGGCGCCCACCTGCGCGACCAGGTTGCGCAGCGCCTCGGGCGAGATCACCAGCGAGTCGTAGTAGATCTGCTTGGCGTATTCGGACGGCTTCTTCTTCAGCGTGATCGCCGGGTTGCAGCTCGAAGGCGACACATAGCAACTCACGTCCGAGCGGACCGAGCTGGCGCTGAAGTAGCCGCCGCCGTGCGCGGCCAGCACCTTGAGCCCCGGGAACTTGTCCAGCGTGCCTTCGAACACGAGGTGCTCCAGCGCGATGGTGGTGTCCAGCGGATTGCCGATGACGTTGGACAGCCAGCCGTTGCCGCGGAACCGGTTGTTCAGCTCGGGCGTGCTCTGGGGGTGGATGAACAGCACCGCGCCCAGCTCCTGCGCCTTGGCCCACACGGGGTGGTATTTCGGGTCGGAGAAGGCTTCGCCCGCCACGCTGCCGCCGATGGCGGCGCCCTTGAGGCCCTGCTTCCTGATCGCGGTTTCAAGCTGCTGCACCGCGATCTGCGGGTTCTGCAGCGTGAGGGACGCGAACGCGGCGAAGCGGTCCGGCTTCAGCGCGCAGAGCTGCGCGAGCTTCTCGTTCTGGATGGTGCAGACCGCGCGCGCCATCTCGACGTTCTCCCGGTACCAGAAGGGGTTGATGCCCAGCACCTGCATGTCGATGCCCATCGCGTCCATGGACTTGAGCCGCTGGTCCAGCACGATGATGTGCTCGGGCGTGCCCTTGACCGGCGCGGGAATGACGTCCTTCAGCCCCAGCTTGGCGACGTCCAGCGCATCCTGGAAGAAGCAGTGCGCGTGCACGTCGATGGTCTTCACGCGGCTGCGCCGCAACCCGAGCGAGGCAGAAGCGCCGGCCTGCCCGACGGTCTGCGCGTGCGTGCTGCAGCCCTGCAGCAGGCTGCAGCCGCAGAACATCAGGCCGGGGATGGCGCCGGCGGTCGAAGCGAGGAAGGCCCTGCGGTTGGTCATTCTTGTCTCCTGGTTGTGATTCGTCAGCTGCCCAGGCCGTCCACGAAGGACAGCCAGGCATCGCAGAACGCCTGCGGCTGCTCCACCGCGGCCTGGTGGGCGGCCGGCAGCGTCACAAGCCGGGCGCCGGGGATGGCGTCGGCAATCTGCCTGCCTTGCTCGGGCGGGGTGGCCTTGTCCTCGCTTCCGACCACGACCAGGGTCGGCACCGCGATCGTGGACAGCAGCTGCAGCTGGGACAGGTCGCGGACGGCCTGCGCGCAGCCGGCAAAGCCCTCCACGCTGGTGCCGCACAGCAGCTCGCGCATGCGCGCCAGCTCCTGCGGGGCGCGTTCGGCGAAGCCGGGCGTGAACCAGCGCTGCAGCGTGCCGTCCGCCAGGGCGGCCACGCCGGACTTGCGCGCCACTGCGACCCGCTCATCCCATGACGCCGGCGCGCCCTGCACGGCCGCGGTGTTGGCCAGCGTCAGCGACAGCAGGCGATGGCCGTGGCGTGCGCCGACCTGCTGGCCGATCATGCCGCCGAGCGAGGAGCCCACGAAGTGCACGCGGTCCAGCGCAAGCGCGTCGAGCAGGCCCGCGCAATCGTCGGCCAGCTCCTGCATCGTGTACGGCCCCGCCGGCGCGCTGCCGGCGCCGTGGCCGCGCAGGTCAGGGCGCACGACGCGGAATCTCCCCTGCAGCCTGGCGGCGACCGCATCCCAGGCGCGGTGGTCGGTGAGGATGCCGTGCACCAGCAGCACTGCCGGCGCGCCGGCGGGGCCGTCGACACGGCAGGCGATCTCGCTGGCGCCGACGCGCAGCTTCTGCAGGACGTTCGCGCTCATGCGGCGCTCCCGATGGCGGCGTTCAGGCGCGGCATCACCTCCTGCGCCATCAGCTCCATCGAGCGCTTGCTCAACGCCGGATCGACCCAGTCATGGCAGGCGTACAGCAGCGTGCCGAAGTCGCCGGTGGTCTCGCGGAAGGCCAGCAGCTGCTCCACCACGCTGTCCACGGTGCCGGCGATCACCAGCTTGTTGGTGATGTAGTCGGGGGTGATCTCGCTGTCGGGCTGCGACTGGTCCAGCTTGAACAGGTTGCCGCGGCCGCCACCGAGCAGCTTGCGGGTGAGCTGCTTGAAGTAGAAATGGTAGGGGCCGGCCTGCGACTTGCCATAGCGCTGCGCGGTCTGTTCGTCGTCCGCCACGAAGATCGACTTGGCCACCCGCCATTCGGAAGCGTCGGCCTTGGCGCCCACCGCCGTGCGGCCCTCGACGTACTTGGGCCAGTGCGACTTGACCCACTCCGGCAGCAGGAAGTTGGCCGAGATCGGTTGCCAGCCGCGCTTGGCCATCTCGGTGACGCCGGGCGAGAACGGCGCCACCGCCGTGCCGACGATGCGCGGGTGCGGCCGCTGGTAGGGCTTGAGGATCATGCCCTGGCCGATTTCGGGGATCGCGGTCTGCTTGGTCGAGACCTTGAAGTACTCGCCCTCGATGTCGAGCGGCCCGTCGCTTTCCCAGATCTTGAGCACCGTGTTGATGCCCTCGACGAACATCGCGTTGCGGTTCTTCTGGTAGTTGCCGAACACCTCGGCATCCGACATCAGGCCGCCCGGGCTGATGCCCATGATGAAGCGGCCCTTGAGGATGTGGTCCAGCATCGCCACCTGCGCCGCGATCGCTGCCGGGTGGCCGTTGGGCATGTTGATGGTGCCGGAGCCCAGCACGATGTTCTTCGTCTCGTGCGCCAGCGAGGCCAGGAACATCAGGCAGGACGTGACGTTCTCCGCCAGGTCGGTGACGTGTTCGCCGACGAAGCCTTCGCAGTACCCCAGCCGGTCGGCCAGCAGGAAGGCCTGGCGGTCTTCCTCCAGCGTCTGCGTCGCGATACGCCCGGGCGGGTGCAGCGGCATCATGAACATGCCGAGTTTCATTGGGGGACTCCAGTTCGAGGTTTCATGGACTGGCCGGCGCGGAGCTGCCGCGCAGGCGCTGAGTGAGTGTGGCGGCGCAACGCAGCATGCCGACGAGGACCTTCCCGGAGTCGCTGGTGTCCAGCCGGTCCGAGGCCCCGATGGCCGTGAGTGCGAGCACCATCGCGCCGTCCGGGTCGAACACCGGCACGCTCAGCGCGCTGATGCTGCGCCCGTACAGCTCGGTGAAGTCGTCGATGCCGACCAGGCGCACGAAGCCCTGGCTGCGGATTTCCGCCAGCCGCTCGGGCAGGCCCCGCGCATCCGCAAGGAACTGGTCGTTGCCGTCCTGCGCCAGTTCCGCATCGATGAAGGGCGCGCTCAGCTCGGGCGGCAGCCAGGCGGCGAAGGCCAGCCCGGTCGCGGAGGTGAGCACCGGCAGCACGAGGCCGGTGCGCAGGTTGTCGCTCACCGGCAGCTTGGCCTCTTCCCACCGCACGATGGTGGGGCCGTGGTTGCCCCAGACACCGAGGCCCAGCGTCTCGTCGATCTCGTCGGACAGTTCCACCACCGCGCGGGTGGCCAGCCGCACGGCCTGCAGCCGCGCGATGTTGGGGCCGCTCTCGGTCAGCAACGCGCCCAGGTCGTGGGGCTGCGCCACCAGGTAGCGGCCGCCGCCGAACACCAGCGGCTGGCGGCCGGTGCGCTCGATGCGCTCCACCTGCCCCAGGAACACCATGTGGTCGCCGCCGCGGAAGCTTTCCATGCGCCGGCATTCCAGCCAGGCGGCGCTGCCGCGGATCAGCGGCACGCCGCCGAGGCCGGGGTCGGTCGCGCAGCCGGCGAACTTGTCGGCGTTGCCGCGCGCGAACTTGTTGGAGATTTCCACCTGGTCGTCGGCCAGGATGTTGACCACGAAGCGCTCGGCCTGCAGGAACACCGGGTGGCTGGGCGCGTTGAGCGACTGGCTCCACAGGACCAGCGGCGGGTCCAGCGAAACCGAGCTGAAGGAGTTGACGGTCAGGCCGTGCGGCTTGCCGGCCGCATCGACCGTCGTGATCACGGTCACGCCCGTGACGAACGAGCCCAACACCTGGCGCAGTTCGCGCGCATCGAAGGGAGTGCCGGCCGGATCCGCCACTTCAGCCTTCGACCTTCTCGATGCCGCCGCTCTTGGCGGAGCGAAAGATCGCTTCCAGCGCGCTGACGTTGGCGATCATCTGCTCGCGCGGCACCGGATAGGGCGCCCGCCCCTGCGCCGCATCGGCGAACGCCTCGAGGTTGTTCAGCACGGCCGGCGCGGGCGGCATGTCGACCGACTTCAGGGACTCGCCGCGCAGGTGCGTGGTGAGCGTCCAGCCTTCGGGCGCCTCCGGATGGGTCTTGTCGCGCACCTCGGCCCAGCCCTTGGAGCCGTACACGGCAAAGCGGCCGGCGAACGGCGTCGCCAGGATCGCGGTGATCAGCGCATGGCCGCCCTTCTTGAAGGTGACCAGTGCGGCCAGCGTGTCGCCGTTGGTCAGCGGGCTGCCCAGTTGCTTGACGCTGCAGTGCACGGTGTCCGCTTCGCCGAACACCCCGATCGACAGGTCCAGCAGGTGGATGCCGGTTGCCGTCATCGGGCCGGCCGGCGCCTCGGCGCCCGACAGGCGCCAGTTGTCGCTGGCAAGCGCCAGGAACTTGTCCTGGCTGAAGTTGGCCTCCACCTGCAACGGGATGCCGAGCGAGCCGTCCTTGACCAGCCGCATGATCTCCAGGATGGGCGGTTCGAAGCGCTTTTCGTGCCCGACCGCCAGCGCGACGCCGGCCTGTTCCACCGCCGCCACCGCGCGCAGCACGTCGACCCGCGTCATCGACAGCGGCTTCTCGCAGAACACGTGCTTGCCGGCGCGGGCGGCAGCGACGATCTGGTCGGTGTGTTGCGAATGCGGCGTGCAGAGCACGACGCCCTGGACCGCGGGGTCGGCCAGCACCTGCTCGAAGCTGGCGCAGAACGCGATCTCGCGCTCCCGCGCGAAGGCTTCCGACGCCGGGTTGACGTCGGCGACCCGCACCACGCGCAGCTTGTCGCTGTTGCGGATGTTGTCGACGATGATGCGGCCCCACCACCCGAGGCCGATGACTGCGATGTTCAACATGCTTGCATTCAATCCAGCTGGGCTTCGAGCGCGTCCCATTCCTCGCAGCGCACCGCCTTGCCGGTGCGCGCGGACAGGTCCAGCGCCTTGGTGAGGATCAGGTTCATGTGGGCTTCGGCGGCGGTGGCGGCCTGGGTGGTCCAGCCGGCGCCCACGCGGTTCAGCCAGGACTCGGTTTCGTCGCGCATCGGGCCGCGCAGTTCGCCCAGCGCCATGTCGCCCGGCGGGTAGCTGCCCATGAAGTCCACCAGCCGCTGCTTGTCCGGCGCGTAGCCCTGGTTCTGCGGGCGCGACACGGCCAGCACGATGTCGCGGTGCGTGTCGTCGATGGTCAGCACGCCTTCGGTGCCGACGATCCCGACGTCCAGGCTGTACACCGCGCCCGGCCAGCTGGTGGGCAGCGCCCAGTTGATGCTCAGGTGGTAGGCGCTGCCGTCGGAGAAGGTGATCATGCCGGCGGTGCAGTCGATTCCCTTGTACTGCGGGCCCAGCGCCTTGTCGTTGGACTTGGCGTAGATCTCCACCGGCTTCTTGCCCTGCATCATCCACATGACGATGTCCAGCGCGTGGGTGCCGGAGATCACCATCGGCGAGATGCTGGAGGGGTCGTCGGTGCGCGTGTAGTTGTCGATCGCGACCAGCCGGTTCATGAAGGCGCGGCTGGTGACCAGCGTGACGTCCCCCAGCGCGCCGGTGCTGACCTTTTCCTTGGCGGCCAGCCAGCGGCGGCGAAAGCGCTGGGTGTAGCCGACCACCGCGTCCACCTTGGCGGCGGCAATCGCCTCCATCACCTGGCGCGATTCGCTGGCCCGGGTGGCGAGCGGCTTTTCGATCAGCATCGGCTTGCCCAGGCGCGCCGCCTCCAGCACCGGTGCGACGTGCAGGTGTTCGTCGGTGGCGATGATCACGGCATCCACCTCGGGCCGGGCCAGCAATTCCTTGTAGTCGGCGGTGACGAAGTTGGCGCCGATCTTGCGGCCGACCTCCTGGGCGCGATCGGGCTTGAGTTCGGCCAGGCCGACCCACTTGACCAGCGGATGGCGGGCGGCGACTTCGCCGCGGAACAGGCCCACGCGGCCGCCACCGATGATGGCCAGGCCGATGGGACGGGATGCAACTGTCATGTCTCTTGGTCCTTCTTGTGCGTCAATCCGCCGTCGCGTTCGACGCCCTGGCGACGGCGCCCCAGCGGCGGGCCTCGTCATGGATGAAATCGGCCAGCTCCTTGGGCGAGGCGCTGGTCGCCGTCTCCACGCCGCCCTGCATCAATTCCGCCTTCACGTCGTCCCGCGCCAGCACCTTGACCAGCGCCGCGTGCCATCTGGCGATCACCGGGGCCGGCGTGTTCTTGGGGAACATGATGGCTTGCCAGGAGCCGCCCACCACTTGCGGGTAGCCCGATTCCGCCAGCGTCGGCACGTCCGGCAGGGTCGACAGCCGCGTGGCGCTCGCCACCGCGATCGCCCTGAGCTTGCCGCCCTTGATCAGCTGCATCGCTGCGGGAACGGGCACGAACATGATCGGGACGTGGCCACCCACGATGTCGATGATGGCCGGCCCGGCGCCGCCCTTGTAGGGGATGTGCACCATGTCCAGCTTGGCCTCGCTGCGGAACAGTTCCATCTCCAGGCGGTTCAGGCTGCCGCTGCCCGGCGAAGCGAAGCTCATGCCCGGTGTCTTGCGGGCGTACTCCACCAGTTCGCCGACGGTCTTGACCGGCACCGCCATGTTGGCGATCAGGATGTCAGGCGCGTTGGCCACCAGCGAGACCGGCGCAAAGTCGGTTGCCGTGGTCTTCTGCTTGCTGCCGAAGATCGCCGGGTTGATGGCCAGCGTGCCGACATTGCCGAGGAACACGGTGTAGCCGTCCGGCGCGGCAATCGCCGCCAGGTCGAGCCCGATGTTGCCGGCCGCGCCGGCCTTGTTCTCGATGAAGACGGTCTGGCCGAGTTCCGTCGACAGCCGCATCGTCAGGATGCGGGCCACGAAGTCGGAGGCGCCGCCGGGCGCGAAGGGCACGATCATCTTGATCGGCTTGTTGGGATAGGCCTGGGCCCGCGCCAGACCGGGCAATGCCAGCAGCGGCAGCGCCAAGGCGGCAGCCAGCACGAGGCGACGACGGAAGTGATGCATGTTCATGTCTCCAGCTTTTTTTGGTTGGGATGCCGGCCGCTCTCAGGTGGCCTTGGCGAGCGGCTGCCGGGCCAGCGGCAGCGAAACCGGCAGGTTGGTTTCCGCAGAGAGGTCGGCCGCGATGTACAGCTCCATGACCATGCGGGCATGTTCGGGCGTCACCATCACCGGTTCGTCGCGCACCACCGCGTCCAGGAAGTGGCTGGTCTCGGCGGACATCGGGCCGGCCCAGACGTGTTCCACCTTCTCGCCGGGCATGGAGGACATCGGCAGCTGCATGCCGTCCTTCATGGAACGCACCACCACGTCCTTGTGGCTGTCGTCGACGAAGATCGCGCCGTCGGTGCCGATCATCTCGATCATGGTGGTGGAGAAGTTGGGATAGTTCGGCGGCAGGCTCCAGCCGCCCCCGACCACGAACGACACGCCGTTGTCCATCGTCACCGTGATCCACTGCAGGTCGGGCACGGCTGCGCCGCTGGCCTGCTGGATGGCCCCGAAGTTGTTCTGCGAATAGACCCGGACCGGCTTGGCCGGCTCCAGGCACCACAGCACGAAGTCGAGGTCGTGCGTGGACTCCATCGCGGCCGGCGACAGCTTGGTGCGGCCGGTGATCTTCTTGCCGAGTGCGCGGCTGATGTGGCGCGAGACCAGCACGCTGACGGGCGTTCCGATCTCGCCCTGGCGGATCGCCTTGCGCACGTAGGCGAACTTGGTGTTGAAGCGCTGCGAGTAGCCGATGGTGAACTTGAGGTGCTTGCTGCGGGCCAGCGCGATCAGCTCGTCCGCCTCGTCCAGTTCCATGGCGATCGGCTTTTCCAGGAAGACGTGCTTGCCGGCCTGCAGGCAGGCCTTGGCCATCGGGTAGTGGGTGGTCTCCGGGGTGGCGGAGATGTAGACCGCGGCGATCGCCTCGTTGGCGACGATGTCGCGCCATTCGGCGGTGGCGGTCTTGGGCTTGGTGAGGGCGGCAACCTCGGCCAGCCGCTGCGGGTTCACCTCGGCGATGTGCAGCGCCTTCACCAGCGGATGGCGGGCCAGGGTCTCGGCGCGGATGCCACCGCACCAGCCGGTGCCGATGACGGCGACTTCGATCGAATCCATGCAATTTGCTCCAGGTATGTCTTGCGTGGATGGATGCTAAGCAACCCGTCCGCCCTGTACCAACGCAATGTTGTCATCGTAGCCATGCAAGAATGAGATGGCTTCTAGAACAAACACGATGGACATCCGCGCGCTGAAGTGCTTCATCCTCGCCGCCGAACTGGGCAGCGTGACCCATGCCGCGGGCGAGCTGGGGATCGTGCAGTCCGCGCTGAGCCGCAAGATCCAGATGATCGAGCAGGAGCTGGGCTGCACCCTGTTCACCCGGCTGCCGCGCGGCATCCAGCTCACCCCGGCCGGCCGGCGCTTCCTCGACCGGGCCCGGCGCATCGTGCGCGAGGTCGAGTTCGCGCGCACCGACCTGAAGGACGGCGCCGGGGATGTGGAAGGCGAGGTCACGCTGGGCCTGTCGCCCACCCTCGCCCCCATGCTGGCGCCCGATTGCCTGGCGCAGGTGGGGGCGGACTTTCCCGGCATCCAGCTCAAGATCGTGGAGGGCTTCAGCTCCACGCTGCTCGACCTGCTGCTGACGGGCCGCATCGACCTGGCCGTGCTGACCAACCCGCCCCGCACCGCCATGCTGCAGCAGGAGCCGGCCGTCTCCGAGGAAATCCTGGTGGTCACGCCGCCCGGCGCGCGCGGCATCCAGCCGTCGTTTTCGCTCGACGACCTGTGCAACGAGCCGGTGGTCGTCACCTCGGGGCTGCGCATCGTGATCGAGGACCAGTTGCGCAAGCACGGCCGCAGGCTGGAGGTTGCCGCCGAAGTCGATTCGGTGGAGGCGATCCGGCGCATGGTGCTGCGCGGCCAGGCCATCACCCTGATGCCCGCCTCCACCTTCCAGCAGGATGTGAACGGGCGGCGGCTCGACGCCTTCCACGTCGCCAACGTCAACCTGCACCGGATGCTGGTCATCGCCCAGCCGCTGTCGGGCCGGGATACGCCGGCGATCCGGCAGGTGGCCGAGGCGCTGGCCCGGCAATTCTCGAGCCTGTCCGACGAGGGCGTGTTCCGGCTGCCGCAGCGCCAGCCGCGCAAGGCCGCCGCGCCGAAGGCGCCACGTTCGCGCTCGTAGACAATCGCCCTTTCCACTTTTCGCACGGAACCAACATGGCTGCTGCGCCCGCACGCAAAACGTCCCGCACCCCATCCCGCGCCAAGGCCGCCCCGCGCGCAGCCGGGCCGGAAGGCGTCGGCATGATCGGCCTGGGCATCATGGGCTCGGCGATGTCCGCCAACCTGGTGAAAGCCGGCTTCCAGGTCTTCGGCCATGACCCGGTGGCCGCCGCGCGCACCCGCCTGAAGCGCGCGGGCGGCACCCCGTGCGCCGGCGTCGCCGAGGTGGTGAAGAATTGCGGCCGCATCGTGCTGTCGCTGCCGAGCGAGGCGGCGCTGGACGCCGTCTGCGCCGAGCTGGTGGCGGCCGGCGGCCGGGGCCGGGTGCTGGCGGAAACCAGCACGCTGCCGGAGACCGCGAAGCTGCGCGCCCGCGACACGCTCGCCGCCGCCGGCATGACCTTGCTGGACTGCCCCTTGTCCGGGACCGGCGCGCAGGCGCTCACGCGCGACCTGGCCGTCTACGCCAGCGGCGACACGGCCGCGATCGGTGAGTTCGCGCCGGTGTTCGATGGGTTCGCGCGGGTGCGCTACGACGTCGGCGCCTTCGGCAACGGCATCCGCATGAAGCTGGTCGCCAACCTGCTGGTTGCGATCCACAACCTGTCCACGGCCGAAGCCATCCTCCTAGGCGAGCGCTCCGGGCTGGATGCGGCGCAGATCGTGCGCGTGGTCGCGGACGGCGCGGGCGGCTCGCGCATGTTCCAGGTGCGCGGCCCGATGATGGTCGACCGCAGCTGGGACCAGGCCACCATGAAGGTCGCCATCTGGCAGAAGGACATGCGCCTGATCCAGGAGGCGCTTCAGCGCACCGACACGCCGGCGCCGCTGTTCGCAGCCAGCATGCCGATCTACAACGCGGCGATGGCCCTGGGGCATGGCGAGGACGACACGGCCGCGGTGTACGCGGTGCTCGAGCGGATGGTGGGCGGGCCGAAGCCGGCCAGGAAAGCGCGGCGCGCTTCTTAGCCGCAACGCAGCAGCATCCAGGCGCGGGCCTAGCTGCTCTTGCCGGCCTTGCGCAACCACCAGACGGGCAGCTGGGTGCAGTCGGCATCCTTGAGGCCGGCGCCGATCGCGTCGTCGAAGATCCTGAGGGTCTGTTCGGTCAGCGGCATCCGGTAGTGCTGCGAGGCGCCCTGGTCGATCATCGTGCGCACGTCCTTGCGCATGCTGGCCAGGTCGAAGCTCACCGGCCCGGTGTCCTGGCCCGCCAGCGCCTGGGCGATGGCACCGCCCCGCACCTTCAGCAGGTTGGGGCCGCCCGAGGTGTCCCCGATGATGTCCATCACGCGGGACGGGTCCAGCCCCAGCGGCTCGATCAGCGACAGCGCCTCGCCCAGCGCCTGCCAGTACACCATCAGCGGCAGGTTGACGGCCAGCTTCATCATCGCGCCGGCGCCGATCGGGCCCACGTGCTCCACCCGGCGGCACAGCAGGCTCAGCAGATCGCGCGCGCGCTCGATGTCCGGCGCGTCGCCGGCTGCAAACCCGAACAGCTTGCCCTGCGCCGCCGGCCCGGTGGTTCCCCCGACCGGGCATTCGACGTACAGTGCGCCGGCCGCCTTGACGCGTGCCGCCATCTCGCGCTGCGTCTCCGCCGGCACCGTGCTCATCTCGACGAACAGCCGGCCCTTCGCATCGCCGGTCGCGAGGCCGCCCGGACCGAAGTACACGTCGTGCAGCGCCTTCGCGTCGGTCACGATCGTGATGACGGCGTCGGTGCCGGGCACGACCGCAGCCGGCGTCGCCGCCCACTGCGCGCCCTCGTCGATGAGCGGCCGCGCCCGCTCCGGCGTGCGATTCCAGACGGTGACCTGGTGGCCGAGCGACAGCAGCCTCCGTGCGATCGCGCTTCCCATCTTGCCGGTGCCGGCGATGCCTACGTGCATGGTGTATTCCCCGTTCGTGCGATGCGCGAAGTTAGCATAGGATCGGCAAAAATTCGAAGGAGACAAACCAGTGTTCTATACCTGCACGCCCGGCTGCACCGACCCGAAGCACCAGCATTCCGGCCCTCTTTCCGCCGCCGCCCGCGCCGCCCCGGCCAAGGCCGCGACCAGTGCCCGGCCGGTGGCGCGCACCCGCAGCGGCAAGGCCAAGGTGGTGGACCTGCACTGCCACTACCTGAACCCGGAGGTGAACGCGAAGACCGCGAAGCTCAACGCAGCCCAGTACGACCCCACCGTCATCTTTGCCGACGAGCTCACGCGCGAGACCAATGTCAAGCAGATGAAGACGCGGGCGCCCAAGCTGTCGGGCGTGACCGAGCGGCTCAAGGACATGGACCGGATGGGCGTGGACATCCAGGCGGTGTGCCCGGCGCCGTACCACTTCTTCTATTTCACCGAGCCTGACTATGGCGCCGAGCTGGCGCGCGAGGTGAACGAAGGCATCGCCAAGGTGGTGGCCGACACGCCCGACCGCTTCGTCGGGCTCGGCTCCGTGCCGCTGCAGGACGCGCAGCTGGCGGTGCGCGAACTCGATTACGCCGTGAAGAACCTGGGCCTGCGCGGCGTGGAGATCTGCACCAACGTCAATGGCAAGAACCTCACCGATCCGAGCCTGGGGCTGGAGAAGTTCTTCGCGCGCTGCGAGGAGCTGGGCGTGGTGATCTTCATGCACCCCCTGGGCTACACGCAGGCCGACCGCCTGACGCACCATTACTTCAACAACGTCATCGGCAATCCGCTGGATTCCACGGTGGCGGTGTCTCACCTGATCTTCGACGGCGTGATGGCGCGCCACCCCAAGCTGAAGGTGGTGGTGGCGCACGGCGGCGGCTTCATCGCGCACTACTGGGCGCGGATGGACCATGCCTGGCGCGCCCGGCCCGATTGCCGCACGGTGATCAAGCGCAAGCCGTCGTCGTACCTGGAGAAGTTCTACTTCGACACGATCACCTTCGATCCGGAAATGCTCAAGCGCCTGATCGACCGCTACGGCGCCGACCATGTGGTGCTGGGAACGGATTACCCGTACGACATGGGCGAGGACGACCCGCTGGGACTGGTGGCGCAGGTCAAGCGCCTGCCCAAGGCGGACCGCGACCTGATCGTCGGGGGCAACGCCGCGCGGCTGCTGAAGATCAAGTTCTAACGGGCGACAGCGCGACGACGGCGGGCGGCGCCGGTAACGCAGTGCGGCCGGCCGCTGCAGGGCGCTTCACGGCTGAAGGAGACGCTGCGCCGCCAGAATGACAAAACCCGCATGAAACCGAGATTTCATGCGGGTTGCAATGGTGGTGGCCTGGGGCGGAATCGAACCACCGACACGCGGATTTTCAATCTTCTAGCAAGTCGTGTCTTCCCGCCAAGTTCGCGCTACTGGTTTCTACAAATACCCAGGTGCCTGCACTTGGTTCTCCATTGGGAAGCGACGCGAATGGGCCGGAATTGTAGAAGGTGACTGGCAATGGTTGTGCTAGCCTTGCCCCCCAATGCAGCGGATAGGCATCACTGAAGTGTTGGAGCGCTCCGAACAAGGTCGGACGCGACCATTCCTATGCCGCGGAGACGATGACCGCACCTACTGGGTTAAAGGCAAGACGGCCGGTCGGATGGGGTTAGCGGCGGAGGTCTTGGGGTTCTGTCTTGCACGCGAGCTGGGGCTTCCCGTCCCCGAGGGAATCATCGCCGAGGTTCCCATCGAACTAATTGAGGCTGGCCTTGTGCTCAACCCCGAACTAGCGGATCTTGGTTCTGGCCCTGCCTTCGGATCCTTGGTGGTCCAAGCGACCGAGTTTGTGTTCGCCAGGGTGCATGACGTTTCGCCGGAGCTTGCGGAAGCGTTGGCGGTATTTGATTGGTGGATTCGAAACGAAGATCGCACGCTAACGGAGCTTGGGGGCAACCCGAATCTGTTGTGGGAAGTCCCGCCGCACGAAGGACTGGTAGTCATTGATCACAACTTGGCCTTCGGCGAGATCGATCGCGTCGCCTTCATGCAGACTCACGTATTTGCAGAAAAGTTGGCAGAAGTAAGTGCAGACTTCGAACGACGTCAATACTGGGCCGGGAAGCTCACGGCCGCGTTGAACTGCTGGGACGAGGCTTGCTCTTACGTGCCCATGGAGTGGGGCTTCATTGACCAAGAGCAAACCATACCCTCAAATCTAAATTTGGAAGATATCCGTGCCAAACTCCAAGACTGTCTGAACGAAGAGTTCTGGCAAATTCCATGACCATCGCCTGCCACTACGCAATTGTCCGTTTTGTGCCGTTCGTCGAAACTGGTGAGTTCGCGAACGTTGGAGTAGTGTTGCTGTCGCCGTCTGCACGCTTTTTCGGCTTTCGTTTGATGAAAGCGCGTTATGCGCGGATTACAAGTTTCTTTGAGGAACTTGACGGAAAGGTCTTCCGAACCGTGATGCGACAGGCTCACGAAGAGTTTCAACGAGTCGCCTCGGAATTCAAACCGCTCGGCACGGACCGCCGCTTCAAATCATTCGATAAGGTCGGTGCATTCGCTCTTTGGACGGAGCTGACAAAGCCTCTTTCGTCGATCCTGAGGATGGGTGAGCCTCGCTTGGTCATGGCGGATGATCCGGTCGCAAAGCTCGAAGGACTATTCAAGTACTACGTCGAACGAAACTTCGTGACTCGTGAGTACCAAGAAGCTCTGATGGAGCGCACTGTGCGCGGTGTGCTGAAAGGCCTTGGGGTGGCGGATCGCTACCAACACTTGCGAGTGGGCAACGATGAGTACAATGCTGCCTTCCCGTTTGTTGCGACTGCGCTCGATGAAACGCCACTCCAGATCATTAAGCCGCTGAATTTGGGCCATACAGAGCCGACAAAGGTTCTCGATCACGGAGCGGCGTGGACGCACAAGATGGCGACGCTTAGAAAGAAGGGCTTTCTGCCCGAGTCCGTCCTCGTTACTGTTGCCGGCGATGCCAATGAAGACTCAAAGCTTGGAGAGGCGAGACGTGACGTCATCGGGGATTTCAACGCTCTTGACGTGACAGTTGCGTCAATCCAAGACAAGCTCGCCGTGCAATCTTTCGCCTCATCTCTTACCCCGCTCATTGACCTGAAAAGTGACGCGCCTCTAAAGCGCTACGAACGGCCGGTTCTCGAGCATGAGGAGCTTCTTAAGCTCCTGGCCTTGCCGCATCGTCCCAAGCGATAAGTAGCGGCTGTAGAGTTGTCCACGGCGGTGGGCGGCGCTTGCGACGTACCGACGCGGTGGGCAACTCGGGTCGGAGAAGGGTTGCCCAGGTTCCCTTAGCTGCTATCCTCAGTAGATGGCAAAGGCTCCCAAGTTCAAGTCTGTCTCAGCGCCTCCCCTAACCGCAGAACAGGCGCAGCGAATGGCCGACCTGTTCGACAAGGCCGTCCACAGGTTCAGCGGCAATTTCGACGAACTTGAGTCGGCTTTGGGGATGTACGTCCTTGGCCGTCACGTTGGGTGGAAAGTGCTCTTCATCCTTCACAGCAAGAAGACCATCAAGAAATACGAAGAAATCCTCGGCATCAGCGTGCGCGAGGAATTCGAAGAAGAAGGGCCGGAGTCGATGCGCTCCGTCGGCTACTCCATCGCCAAGACCTTCTCCAACTTCTGGAAAGTCGTTTCAGGCGAGGAGAAGGTAGACCGCACCAACTGGCGCGAGATCCTTAAATAAGGGAACACTAAGTCCCTTGACAGGGACGCCATATTCCCGTACCTTGCGGGAATATGACGTTTCCTTCTACATTTCCGAACCAAGCTGCACCTGGCGGTGCGTGGCCCGGGGGGCCCCCGCCGTCCGGGGGGATCCGGGCGCCGCAGCCGCCCTCTGGGCTTGTCCCATCTAAAACAAGTGGCCCAGACCACATAGAAATCGGATTCGATTCCGAGTCCGTCCAGAAGCGCCGCATCCGCAGGCTAAGGCGGACCGTTTGGGCCTGCGGACACCTGCAAAGGCTGTCAGACCCCCGTGGCTTTCGGGAGCCCTCCTCGTGTCTGGACGAAACTTTCAAACGATCGCTCTGAAGCTCTTCGCCTCTGGGCCCAGCGTGAAGGCGTCAAGGACGACGATTCGGGCAAACTGCTATCGGTGATCGCCCGCCGCTACGTGCGCGAGGTCTACCCCACGAAGGCAATCCGCACGCGGGCCGACAACGACAAGGAACTGATTCATCTGCTGCGGGTCTTCGGTCAGATGCCAATTGATGCGATCCTTCCAATGCACATCCGGCAGTACATGGACCTACGCGGTCAAGTTGCGCCGGCTCGTGCCAATCGCGAAAAAGCGCTGTTCTCCCACATCTTCAACAAGGCCCGCGAATGGGGCTACACGGCGGCGCAGAACCCATGCCAAGGGGTTAAGGGGTTCAAGGAACGCGGGCGTTCTAGGTACATCACGGACGTCGAATTTGGGCAAGTCAAGGCCCACGCCCATTTCACGGTAGTGGACGCAATGGACCTAGCCCTACTAACCGGCCAGCGACGTTCTCAAGATTCGATGCGCCGACATTCGGGACGGCGCGCTCTGGGTCACCCAAAACAAGACCGGGGCGAGACTGGGCATCGAGGTAACTGGCGAACTCGCCGCCGTTATCGCCCGCATCAGTGAGCGCCCAAGGCGTGCGATCAGCCTCTTTCTCATTCAAGACGAGAACGGCCAGCCGCTGACCTACTTTGCATTGCGCTCACGCTTCGACAAGGCTCGGAAGCACGCAACGGTCAGCTTTCAATTTCGGGACATCCGAGCGAAGGCTGCAACCGACACCGGCGATCTAGCACACTCACAGAAGCTCCTGGCACACAAAAACCGGGACATGACCGAGCACTATGTCCGGAGCCGGACTGGGGAACGAGTCAGGCCACTTCGCTGAGTTTCACCTCACTATCGGCTGGCCCTTTGGACGATGGCTAGGCTTCTTTGGCGTGCTCTTCTTCGCGGCCTTCTTCGCAGGCGTATTCACAGCCGGACGCTTCGCCGCCTCCTTCTTCGACGCAGGCTGCTTTGTAGCCGCACGCTTCGCTACAGTCTTCTTTGCGGCGGCTCGCTTTGTGGCGCTGCCGCGTGCTTTCGAACTTGGTGACGTCTTGGCAGCGGGTGGACGCACCCACCCTTGCGGCCAGACAGGCTCGCTAGATGGGTCATCTGCCCATGCCATGCTAGGGAAAGAAGCCTTCGGGCGTGTTGCGCGAACAACGAGAGTCCTCACGTGCCTGAGGTCGGCGGGCTCGGCGCCTTTGTTCACGAGCCTTTCATACTGGTCGACCAGATCCGCAAGGAACAAATCTTCGACGGAGCCACCGGCGAGGATGCACCGAACGATGACCAGCCCCACTTCAACGGCCAATTCAGTTCTACGGGCTTGCTCGTCCTTCGCCTTCCGACTGTCTAGGAACTGCGTGACTCTCTTAAGCAACGGCTCTGCTGCTTTTGCGATTCCTGCGAGTTCGGCCCCGGTCACCATGTTCGAGCACCCTGGTTTGTAGAAAAAGCCTGCGCTTTGTAGAAACGCCCCAGGACCCGAAACGGGCGCTGGGGCGCTACAAGACTGGTGGCCTGGGGCGGAATCGAACCACCGACACGCGGATTTTCAATCCAAAATCCGCTGCGCAGTGACCCGCGTTCCACACGCAAATCTAACAAAATCAAGCACTTACAGCGCAGTCGCCCGCATCAAAACGCAGTCAAACGCACTGATTCGCACCCACTATCACTCGGTCTTGCCAGAAACTGCGCCAGAAAAACCGAGCGAGATTCATTGTAGCGACGACCGGTTTTCCGCGCCAGCACGCTCGCCGCGACGACTGCGCTCGCCCGCTACAGTGGGTCCCAATGAAGTCCGAGGCGAACACCAAGTCTGCTCATATAGATACTGCCGAACCGGCCCAGCAGGCGGGACAGGCCCGCAAGTTCCGGCGACCGCGCGCCGGCGCCGCAATTCCCGTGAGCAGTCGCCCTGCCCTGGCGCTGCCGCACCCCATGGAGCTCTTTGGGGACGGATTCAAGGTTCATCTGTCCACGGGGGTCACCTTCAGCCCTGACACATTGGCGAGGGCCGTTCTGGACAAGGGGCTTGCTGCGGCCATTCGGGATGGTCTGCCTCTTCATTACCAGAGCCTCAGGAAGCTCTTGTACATCGCCCGGGGCGAGCACACACCAACGTCAACGACCAAGAAGCTACTCGCCCTGCAGTTCGAAGGCATTCTGGACAGGCAGGACCTGGAGCGCGCCCTGGCCGGTGAAAGCGTGCCGGCTGCTGCGGCGTCAGACTGGTTGACGCTTCTGAAGGGATTGCAGGGGGATGGTGGCGTTCTGGCGCAGATTGCGTCCTGTCTGGCCGCCTGCGATGCCCATGTTCTGGAGTTCGTCGCGCCCTTGGCGCTACAGAGCGGTCGTGAGGCGGCTGGCGCCCATCTCGATGCACTCTTTGGTGAGGAACGCAGCGCCTGGCAAGCCCTGAACCCCCGGCTCCTGACGCACGTCATCGTGTTGGTGGAGGTCGCGCTGAAGACACTCGCCTGGCTGGAGTGTCGACTGGAGCCTGGTCCGGCAGGACGTGACCGGCAGCGCTCAGGAGTCGACGGCCTGCTGGCGCCCGACGGCAGACCAATGGGCAACTGGCTGTTTGAGGTCTGCGAGGCATCGGGCTGCCGCGACCTGGGTCGGTTGAGCCAAGAGCTTTTGCGCCGGGGGAGCCGGCATCTGAAGCGGCCTATCTCGCACGGGCTGTTGCGCAGATGGTCGAGTCCGAAGAGCGGGGTCATGCCGCGAGTTGCGGTGTTGCCCGTCCTGGCGGGTGTCGACCTGCAAACGCAGGTCCGCCGACTCGAGAGCCGCTACGACGTGGCGCGTTTCTTCACGTTCCTATGCGACTTGCTGCGCGCCGCAACCGTGGGAGAACCACGCCCATCGTGGGAGGAGGTTCAGGCCCAGGTGAGAAGCCGGTACGCGCAGGCGTACCGGCTCCAGGTGTTGCACTCGTCGGAATAGAGGTCCGAGACCGCTACCTCAGGGCTTCTTACCCCTTGGGCCGCCCTGCCCGGCAACGCGCCTTTGGTAGGCAGCGTCCAGACGGCTCGCAGGGCTGTCGGAAGGAATGCGCCCGTTGTTCTGTCCGGCGATGACCTTCGCAACGCGACGGACGGCGTCAAGAGTGGTCGGCGTGGGCTTGGCTGGTTTCATCGAATACTCCTTTGAAGATG
The DNA here is from genome assembly GCF_042655405.1 of Caenimonas terrae. NCBI lineage: Bacteria > Pseudomonadati > Pseudomonadota > Betaproteobacteria > Burkholderiales > Comamonadaceae > Caenimonas > Caenimonas terrae. Next base: position 389,573 of record NZ_JBHSMF010000002.1, read on the forward strand.
CGCCGCAACACGCAGCGCACACCACAAGTGTTCCGCCCTGGGGTCGCCAACCTGTGCGCATTTTGGGAAAAGATTTCGGCGGGCATTGGCACTGCGCGAGGGTCCTAAACAAGCCGTACCCGGCCGCGCGCCTACATTGACTACGACGCTAGACAAGGTTCCAACAACCGAAGAACCTGTCATGCCAATTCATCGGCTGTCGGGGTGGCGGGTCACGGTCGACGCACGATGTCATGTCTCGATGTGCAATTCATAGCGGTTGGGTACTCGCGTGGCTCGGCGTACTCTTACATGCGGCGCCACCGATTCGACGATGCCACGAACCGTATCAAGTGGGCCCTGGCAACCGACGATGATGCCGGTCAGCGCTCCTTGGGGCAGTTGCAGCATGCAGTCGTCCGCGAGTAGTGCGGAGCTCGTTGCCGGCGCATGGGCGCGCTCCTCGACAATTAGCCGGAACTCGTTCTCGTAACGCCACACGTCGCTCTTAGCCAGCAGGACTCTTAGGTCCTCTTCCTCGGTGACGTCATATGGCCGCAGCATGGGAAACTCTTCGAGGTACTCGCATTCAAGCGCGCAGCAGAACACGTCGTTGTCGACGCTGTACTCAAGGCATATTCCCTTGTGGTCATCTGCATAGTGAGACCACATCAAGGTGTTGGAAGGAGTTGGACCTAAGCAGTAGACGCGGTACTTCTCCGCGATGGCCACGCCAAGGGCGACGGACATCTCCTCCAACAGCCCCACCGCGAACGGTATATCGGCGAGCAACCGGCGTCGCATGGCCTCGGTATCGCACACGGACATCGGTGCACGTCGATTGGTTATTTCGACGGCCCAGTCAGCGTGACGCTGAAGCTCGCGTGCATCGTTCAGGAGCTCCGTGTTGAAGTGCGGCTTGCAGTCCCAAGGGTCGTTGAACGCACTTGGGCTCGAGCAGAACAGTTTCCCGGAGCGAAGAAATGCTTCGAGGCGTTCGACGTGTTTCAACGCCGGAGCGTCGGGGTTGAAGCGCTGCCAGTGGTAGAGGGAGCGGTGCCCGAGCTGTCGCGCTGTATGAGTCATAACCTCCATCCTGCGAGCTGACGCCAGCGGGGATGCACCAACCCAGCGCTGTGTCAACCACTATAGCCTCTCCGTTCTCAAGAACATCTTCTCACGGCCTTCGCTTGTCATCACTGATGTCTCAAGCTGGCCTCGGTATCCGCGCAACCTTATAGATATGGATGTTGGTCGGAGCGCATTTCGGTGACCAACTTCTTGCCGAATGGACCTTGGTAGCCGGGCTCCACACCCTGCACCAGGAGGTCCAGGCGCTTGCCGCTGGGGTCCAAATCGCTGACGGCCTGCTCGGCGAGTTGTAGCCACTCCTGGCTGACTTGCGGCAGTGGCTCTCCAGGCACCTGTGCTTTGAGATGAGCCAGGTAGGCTGCCGCCTCCTGGTGTCGGCGCCAGCCGGCCGCCTCCGACGCAAAGGACTCCCTGAATTGAGCACGGCGGCGCAATTGCGCCTCCCTCTCTTCACGCTCCCGGGCCTGCTGCGCCCACAGCTTGCGCTGCTCCTCATGCTCCCGCGCTCGGTTGCGCAGTGCCGTCGCGGCAGCCACCAAGCCCGCGAGGACTTCCTCCAGCTTGGCTTCCAGCTTGGCATGCACCCCGTCTGCCCAGCTCTTGCGCCCGTCGAAGTACCCGTCGATGGCAATCTTGAGTTCGCCGGTGAGCTGGTAGCTGTACTCCTTGAGCGCATACATCCCTTCCCGTTTCGGATTGGGCGGCAGCTCCGTACGTGTATAGCGTTCAGCGATGGCAAATCGCACGCGTTGACCATCGAAGTCCAAGGCCAGGGGCTCGCCCTCGGCCCCGCGTTTGACCTGTCCCCCCACCTTAGGCAACGCATCTTCTAATGCCGATAGAAGACCTTGCGCGCGCTCGATGCTTGCCGGGCCCAGCTTGCAGTCGTAGTGCGCCGAACCGCCGCAAAAGACCAGGCCAATGGGGGTCGGCCGCGCTTTACGCAAAAAGGCCACGGTGGCCAAGGCGAAAGGAGCGGTTTGCCGGGGCGCCGCTGACACCGTCACCGCCACTCCAAGCTTGGGCGGCGGCAGCTTGGCCGCCTTCTGCACGCGACTTTGTTCCTCGGAGAAGCTCACCACCTCACCATGCGGCGCTGGCGGGAGCGCGGGCTTCGGACTGCCCCTCCCGTACTCGACGCGCGTCCAGTGCCCCATGGGCGGCTTCGGAATCTGATGGCGCCGACACGCCTTGGCGAGGGCCACATCGGAGACGCCGAATTCGGCGGCCAGCTTCCTCAAGGGGGTGCTCCACACCCGCTCGAACAGGTTTTTGCGCGCGATGTCCATCCTCATTCCCCTTCCTGTGTAGCCGTTGATGCGCGCGGCAGCGGGCATCTTCCCCGAGCGCCAAGCACGCCCCCGGTTGGCCGCTGGCTGACGTCGCGCCGGATGCTAAAGCGTACAGGCCGATGCACCCTAAAGAAGTACCCGCTCTACACAAAGCTTCATCAACAGCTTTTCGGAGCAACCATGCACAGGGCCACCCCACCCCAGTCCCGTCAGCCCAGCCTGACAAACCTGACCCCCTCACAACAGCGGGCCGTGCGTTCGTACGCGCAGACGACCATCCCCGTGGTCAACGCCGGGCAACGTGCGGCACTCCTTGCAGCCGCCGTCAAAGAGGACATCAAGGTCCTGCGCAAAAACATGGCCATCGCCGCCAGGCTGGGCGTCCACCGTATGCACCCCGAGTTTGAGAAAGTGCGCCGGCACATGTCGGCGGGTTGGTTCGAAGCGATGACCCTGATGGCTCTGGAAACGGGCCAGCCGTGCTACCGGCTGGCCGCGCTTGAATGGGATGACCTGGATTTCGAGACCCATCAACTGAGAAGCGCTCGCACCGGATGGCAAGTCATGTCGCCCGAACTTGAATTGCACCTGGACTCCCTGCCTGCGCAATATGGCAAGAAGGTTTTTGACCCGGCCGAGCTGCAAGTGGACAAGGCGTGGGCTCGCATGTTCATCAAAGCAGGTCTGGTGCCCGTTCGCCTCCTGCAACGCCGCAAGCAGGATTTGCCGACCCGGGCCAGCTTTGCAGGAGAAGCACCCGCCGGCCAACAACAAATTTAAAAGTCGGCCGCTACACCCTTCACCCACATCAAAGGAAACTGACATGAAGAAGATTCACATCGACCTGAACACCCTTGCAGGCAACGCCTATGCCCTGATGGCACTCGTGCAGCGTCTGTGCCACCAGGCTGGACTTGGCGAAGAAGCGGCGCAGGACATCATGCACGCGATGCAGATAGGCACGTATGACGACCTGTTGAACGTGCTGGATGACGAGTTTCCTGGGACGTTCGAGTTCGTGGGTGACCCGCGGCCAGAGAAGACGTCCCTTGCCGTCTAAACCCGGCGACCTATGCGAGCTACCAACACACTTCAACGGAAACGAAAATGAAAATCGACCTTGGCGCCCCTGAGGGCAACGCCATCGAACTGGGGGGCATCACCTACCGGGTTGCGCGACAGTGCGGGCTGAGCGAGAAGGCTGCGAAAGACATTCTTTCGGACATGCGGGCGGGCACCTATATCGACCTGCTCAATGTGATGGACCGGGAGTTCCCCGGACTTTTCCAGTTTCATGGAGACCCGAGGGTCAAGCGATGACCGCATCTGCGGGAGCACCGCACAATCATTCAGCCTTGCACTGAGAGTCCAGAAGCCGACCATGTGCCCTCCTGAAGAAGGTAAGGCGCCCTCGATAGAAGTTCAAGCGCTCCATTCATTGAATGGAGCGCTTTCGTTCTGAGTGATTCGAATCGAAACCAACGTCGGTCTTTCCGCGCCCCTTGTTTCATGTCAACCCTAAATTGACCTTGCCAACCGTTCGACGGACGCAAGGGCCAGGAGTGACATGCACGGACAGACGACGAAGTATCAACTGCGCCGTATCGGCAGAACGCGGTTGCGGGCACACCGCCCCGATACCGCTTGCGTAAATTGCCAACGCCGCTAGACAAAGTTCCACTAACTGAAAGAACCTGTCATGAACCGCCCCTCCCACCGTCTCACCCTTTCCACACAGCCGGCATCGTCGCAGTGCGCTTGGTGGTCCTCGTATCGACCTCTTCGCTCGGACCTATAGGAGCGGAGAAAAGCGCCCCGTAAAAGGGGCGCGTCCCGACAAATGGGGACGCTTCAGGTGTAGGCCTGGCCCAGGAGCCGCTGTCGCGTTTGCGCTAGCCTAAGGCGAAAGCCCGGCCTTCGGATGGCCGGGAGGCTGACGTTCACCGCGCGGAGATTCGAGAGTTTGCGCAGGCCGTGACCGGTGATTTTCCATTTCATGTGGGGACTTACCAGGACGTGTACCAGCGAATCCGGCAGCAGGCCGGCGAGAGTGATGCAGGCTATCTCGCATACCTGGACGCACGCTATTTCACAACGTGGGAACTAGACCTCGAAAGAAAACGAGTCTGCCCCCAGGGGCAGCCCCAGGGACGCCAGCACGCGGTCCGAACGCCCCGTCCAGTAGTCGAAGACGTTGGCGACCAGGGCGGATGAAGAGTGGGTGGCCCGCATCTTTGCAGAGCGCCGCCCAGTGTCCTTCAGTTCGTTGCCGCTGCCGCCCTCAAAACTCGCCAATGCATGCGGGGACAGCGGGCGGAAGAAGTTCTCCTGCCAGGAAGGCAGGTACCCATTGGCATCCAGCGCGAGTCCGGCGCCGGCAGCCCACGCCGACCGCCTGGAAAGGACGGTTTGCTTGGTCGACATGCTTCACCTCCATGCTTCAGTTTCGGTGAATGCTCGACCAAGTCGTCCGGCATTTCCAGGGCAGTCTCGGCGCGGGTCAAGGCCTCACATGCCCGGGTCAAAGACGCTTGACGCGTCCAGAATACGCATGCAGCACCTGGAGCGTGTCGTGCGACACGAAGTTCCAGCCCGAGCGCCCACTGCGACGCAGGTCCTGGATGCGCAGGTCCTCGACTCCTGCAGTCCGGCAGGCACTGCGCCAGGCGTGCTTGAACGATGCATAGGGCGTGCTGAAGATTCGCGGGGAAGGCCCCGCGGCCGGGCGCATCTCTTCAAGAATCCCCATGGCCTTGTCTGACAGAAGGGTGAGCGATGACGGGTTGTTCAGACCGCGCCGACAAAAAAGGCGGTGGCCCCAGAGAATCTCGTCCCATGAGGCATGGTCGACGCAGTACTTGGCGTCCATGCCGCTTTCGGAGAGCAATACGAACATGCGCGCTGTGTTGGCGTCTCCGGCCGTCTTGAACGCTGTTTCCAGGCGCTCGTGCTCGGACGCGGTCATCGCCCTGGTGCGGCGGCGTCCATGCCCATGAAGCCGGACATCGTCGACCGGATTCCTTGCGCCCCAGGATTCCCCGCCGAACCGGCGTTCATCCTTGAACAACCTGGCAAGCAGGCTGCGCTCTTTGAGCACCGTGGCGCGCGCGCGGCCCTCGGCTTCAAGCGCCTGGAGCAGCGCGTGGATTTGCCCGCTCGTGACCTGGTCCATGCGGGTCACTGCCAGTTCGGCGCGCAGACGCGCCGAACGGGTCACCTGGATGGCCGGCACACCGCCTTCACGGGCGGCATCCCGACCGACGTAGGTGGCGACAAGCGAAACGACCGCGCGGCCAAACAATGTCGTCTGATACGGCGCCACAGCCGCCGGCGACGTGCGGACCTCAATGGTGCGTTCGCCCGCGGCGCGCAGGTAGGTGTTGATGATGCGCGCCTCCTGGAGTGCACCGCGAAGGCGTGGCAGGTGCGCAAGGCCGTAGTGCTGCAGGGCCAGTGCCACGGTTGCGGGCTTCAGGCGCTGGCCCTCCTGGAGCCCTCGCAGCCGTTGCACCAGCGCTGTCCGCGCTTGCGATTTGTCGGCGAACCCACTGAGGCAAAACGTCTGATTGCGGTGGCGTGCGCGAATAGCCCAAAGCCCGGAGGCAAGTTGGTAAGGCACGCCCATCGGACGGTACACGCTCTTGGGATGGGTGACGGACTTCGGGGCGGCGTCCGACTGGGTGGAAGCGGTGGCGCCGGCGGCGACCTGTTGACTCTTGCTCATTGCAGTTCCTTGGTTTGTGGTACTGCGTGTAGTCAGCGACGAACTTAAGGCGAGCGCACATGCGCTTTAGAGAGTTTCCTTTTAGGTTCTCCGGTGGCAATCACGGCTTGGCGGTGAGCGCTTCCACTTGCAACCAGCCCCCCATGTCTGCAGTCGCAGAGATGCGGATAGCCAGGCCTTTGGGCCACGCGTCACAGGTCTGTTCCGGCCGATTGCGCGTTCCTATGGACAGCTTGGGTGCCCTGCGTGGCTGCGGGCACATCTCCGAAGATGACATCACAGTAAGCCAGGCCCGCGTGCTTACCCAGTGGCGGTTGGAGTACAAGACCTAAAGAGCCGCCGCAGCTGTAGACAAGAAGAAGGGACTCCTATGCGTATCCACCTGCCGCCTGCCCTCCGACGGCTCCTGGCTGACGAAGAGCGTGCAGGGGCCGTGGTGATAGGTGGCCTTGCGGCGGTGGTGACCGTCTGCTTCATTGCGTCCGTGCTCGCGATGCTCCTCATGAAGTGACGTCGGACGATGCCGGCACCCGTCGCCGCCCTACGGAGACGCCCCATGAGGACGGTACCTAACGCGAGCTTCCGCCTCCTCAATTCGGAATAGACCCTCGCTCGCGGCGTCATATGGGTTCGGCAGGACCACAGCCTTGGGCGACGTGCTCAGGGCGTCTTTGACATGCACAATCAGGAACGTCTCCTTTCGGCGCTTTGTCTTGCCGGCAATTTGCATTGCCAATTCGATTTCCGAGGACCCCATGCTGAAGACGTCAGCATCCCCCTGCGTTGCCTTGACCTCCACCCGATATTGACGGCCTTTGACGACAAACCTGAAGTCACAGCCAAAGCCATCGTCCGCCAAGTTCGACTCGTACACGTACCGGCTGTTCTCTGAAATCCAAGCCGATGCGGACACTGATTCCTCTCCGTAGCGCTGACGCAGCATGCGGAACACGAATATCTCCCCAGCCAAGCCGACGGCCTCGTCGACGGTCTTCGGCTGGCGACGGGGACGCTTGGCGGGAGTTAGCGCCCTGTCTCGGGCTCCCGGCGGCCTGGCTCGGGGCTTTTCCAGTGGCGCTGTTTCATCGAGATTGAGGGGCGAGGCCGACTGCAGTGCAGAGTCCGGCAGCTCCGTCGTGAGAAGGTCCCAGAGGTTCTTCAGGTTGCCTTCCGACGCATCGAACTCCTTCCCGCAGACCTCAATGACACTCTGTCGCCGAGCCGCCGCATCTCGCGCGGCGCGGAGCCTGGCTTCGGACTCCTCCAGCTCTTGCTCCGACACCTCAAGTCTCGTGCGAAGGTCCGCGAAGGACCCCACGCCGTCCACCGCAAGGGCGAAGTCGCCACCACCGGGGAACGCTGCCGAAAACGATTTCTTCAGCATGATGAAGACCTGCTCAGGGCTCCAAGCAGCAACAAAAGCGCCGCTCCCGAGTTCCTTGGTAAAGCCCTGCAGCAGGCGGTCCACGCAGCTCTCCCACTGGGGCGCGCGTGAAGTACGTTTCAGCAGCCACGCGAGCCTGATTCGGTCAAGCTGCTTCGCCGCGCCCTGCGCGAGAGCAGCGTTCGAGCGCCCCAGTTCATCAGGGTCTACCTTGAGGTCAATACCCGCTTGCTCGAGGCCCCAAGTGAATTCTTCTGCGCTTTCCGCCAAGGCAAGCAACCCCTGCAATTCGGCGTCTGCGAGCCATCCGCCAAAGAGGTGCCCCATGGCGGCAGCCACATCGGTGAATGCGACTCGCCAGCCCGCTTCGGCGAGTGCCTGGGTTTGCCCAAGGGACATGTATGCAGAAGAGAGCGTTGCGTACGCCGCATCCCCGTTCTTGCCGCAAGCAATGGCATGACGCGCAACTCGCTTTGAAATCCAAGCAAGTTCTTCGAGCACGGCATCGAACTGCGAGCGCCACGCCTTGTTTTCCACACCGTTAAGTTGAAAGGAGAGGAGAGCCTCGTTCCATTGCGCAAGCGTTGGGAATGAGGGCCAGCGTTCCGCCAGAGTGGCGCCGAACTCAAACATGTCGTTGGTCTCGCGCGCCAGCTGGAGAAACTCTGCGCACTTTGATGCGTCGAATCCTCGGTGCTGCAACGCGGTCAGCAGTTGCTCCTCGGAGGCTGCTGCCTCAATGTCCGTAACATCCGGATGCGGACCGACAGCTCGGGCAAGCACTCGTGCGTACCGAACTGCGTATCCGACGTCACCCCGTAGATGCTCAAGGACGTGGTGAATCTCTTCCTCGCCAACCGTGCCAAGCGGCTTGAGGAGCTCGAAGATGTCCGGGGAAGCGTCTGGAAGCTTACCCACGGCGCTGAGCACGAAGCGTATGGGAAGCTGCAAGTCCTCGCGCTCAAGCGCGTGAGCGAGTGCAGGACTCAGTTCAGCCAATCGTGTCCTGCACGAATTATCGAGGAGCAGTGTTCTCGAGGTGGCGTCCCATAGGCTCGGCACTCGTTTCGACAGAGCTTGGCCATCCGGTCGCACAATCGACAATTCAAGCCCCTCCACCCAGGCGACCCTGGCCGACGCCAGCGTTTCATGACGCTCGCGGAATGCCGTTGCGTGCACAGAGCGCCCCTGGCTGACGAGCACCAGCAGGGGTGTAGCGAGCCAAGAGAGCGCGCTGTCCGACAGCAGTGCACTCCCATCGCCACTCCACGGCGCGCCGTCTATGGTCGGAAGAATCGACATTTCAGAGGCGAATTGCACGGTGCCCGGGTAGCCGGCCCGGAACCAATCGCGCAGTCTCTGGGCGGGCCTGGGCAGCATGGCGAGTACCGGCATTCCCAAGTCTTCGAGAATCCCCGAAAGTGCTGCTTGGTCAGGGAGAACAACCGGTTCTTTGGCACTGGGCTGAACCCGTTGGAGGCCGCGCTCTCGGCTCCTTACAGGCAGGAATTCCAAGCGTCCTGTGGTGGCGTCCGGTCGGAACTGTTCCCAGGCATCGCGCAGTTGCCCAAGCAGCACGTTTGCGTCGGCCACTGCCTCCGTACCAATCGCGCTTGTGAGCGCTTCCAACAGTGCCACGCTGGGGGTCTCATCCCGACCGTTGAAGACCTTCATGCCAAGTGAGCGCAACTCGTCAATGAGACCAGCCCGGGCGGCAATCTGCGCAGCGGCCGCAGCCGGCAGCGCTCGCAGGTGCGCGTAATGCCTGGCTCGGCTCGCCAATGTGTCCGCCGGAACGAGCCAGCGCTCTCGAGGGCGGTTCCAGGTAAGGCGGTCGTCCTGGATGGCCAGCCAAAGGCTGGTCCGCAGGAACAGTGACAAGGGAGTTTCGAATTTGGCTTTGCCGGTCCAGCCGCCTATCTTGGAGACGATGCCAATCTTCCACTTGACCCCTGCCCACCTCGGCAGCGCCTCCAGCAGCAAGTTCGAAAGTTGCTCCTTTTGGCTTTCGGAGAGCGATTCGAACTCCTCGAGGCCGGCGAAGGTCCACATCGCTTCAACCCGGTATTGGAAAGTGCCGTTGTACGGCAGCTGCACCTGTCGGTGCGCCGTGACAATCTCGCTCCAAAGTGCAGAACCGATGCCTGGAGGCGGCGTCGAAGGTAGGCTCAAAGCGCCGGAGCTGTAGAACGAGCTGGCCCAGTCTGCAGACGCGACCTCATGCAAGCCAAGGAAGTCCGATGCGCCGCCTCTGAGCAACAGGTCCTTGTCCGCTGCGGCACCCAGCTCCGCGAATGCAGAGTCCCTCGCTGGGAGAAGGAGTCGGCCGTAAGCCGCCTGCCCGATAGGGGAAGACAGCCCGCCCAAATAGCGCTCCAGCACATCGCCCATCGGGTCGGACCAACCCGCACCGAACATACTGTCTTTAAGCTTGTACCAGCCGCCAAGACATGGCGCCGGCAAGTCACGCAGGAGCTTGAATGTTTCTGGCGCGCCACGGCCTCTCGCCACGATATTGCGCATCAGACGCATACCCCAGGAAAAGATGTCGCGACACCTCGTCGCCTCGTCGCTTTCATGCGCCGCGGGCAGCTGCGGAGTCAGTCGGCGCAGGATGTCTGTGAATATGGTCTCGACACGGAAGGGTGCGACAAGACCCTGACCACCCAAGTACTCCCGCACGGGGTTTTGAGCGTTTCCTCTCCGGGCGTCGTACAGCTCGATTTGGTCACTCAGGAACGCAACGCTCGTTCTTAGCGTAGCCGGGACCTCGCTCGTGGAGCCGTCCGAGTCTACGTCTCCCGCATCGGGCGTTCCTTGACGGGGCGGGAAGAAGACTTTCGTCCCTCCTTCCACTTGGTGGAGCTCGCCATCCGCGCCAAGCAGCACCTTCAAGCGAGAGAGTTCCCGCTGCCCATTCGGCAGCAGCGTAAGCACGTCGCGCCAGAACGCGTTCCAATCCCCGCTCTCTCGACGAGTTGCTTCGGCGACCGAAGCAATTAGCGCCGCGAGGACCTTCACAGACATTCGAGCGGTTCCCAGGCCAGAAAACTGCTCTTTCAGAAGCTCGAACTGCTTCAGGCGCCTGCGCGACAAGTCCGGATGCAGAAGCGCGACCGCTGCAAGCTGTCTTACCAGGTCCTCGGTAAAGAACCTGCACGTCGAGAGCTCTGGGACCTGGTAAGTATCACGCAGGGCTGCCCAACCCTGTTCGGTGAGCACGAGGGGGGTCAAATTGAGGTCGACCCTTGCCCGCGAGACGGCATGCTTCATGCGCTCTGCCCATGCGTCGCCAGATTCATCCCTTCCAAGGGGGCACAGAAGGTCAAGGACCGCGCGCCCCGCATCTGTTGTGAGTTCTGCCGTTTGGCCCATCGCGGCAGCCAAGGCAAGGTCGACGGCCACATCTACGAGGTGACGGTTGTACGCATTCTCGAAGGCGATGGACGTGCGACTCATGTCGCCGTAGAACGGCGCATTCACGTGCACTGCGCTGCCAGTTGGTTCGCGGGTCGGCAGGTAGATGCTGAAGCGTCCGGGCTCAAGTTCGCCCCCGCTACGTATCGCGATGCTGACTTCCGCTTCCTGCATTTCTGGCCATTGACCTGGGAGTTCCTTAACCGCCGCTCTGACGGGCTCAGGCGCGTCCGCAATCCGGACACTCGTACGCCAGAGAAGATAGTCACGTCGCGCTCCGTTCGGCTCGGTCAGTGCCAGATGCGTGCCGCCGCAGGTGTCTTGCGTAACTGTCCGGTGGAATGAGCGCAACCCCGCCGCGCCTTGGTGAATCGTAAGTTCACGCAGGTTCCACAGGAACAGGCATGTAGACGGCTCAAGGGATGCCATCTGCTGCTGTACTTTTTTCGCCGCACCTGCCGACTTCAACGGGAGACGGACCACCGTCGCAAAGCCGGCTTGCTCTAGCTCCTGAAGGGCCGCACTTTCGCAGTTGCTCAGAGCAAAGGGAAGCAGATAAGGGGAAAGGCAACGGACCTCCTGCGCGAGCCATTCGCGGCCCATCGTCGCCACGCGGGTTCGGTACTGGGCGAGCATTTCGGGCGACCAGTGCTGCACCAGCGGCCTCCCGGACATTTCCCATACGGGAATTTCCTGGCCAAAGGCCAGCTCCGTCATCGGAGGGACCAGGGAGGCAACCGTCGATGGCCTAAACGCAAAGCAGTAGCCGTCCCAACACGGACTGCTGGCACTGCGGCGAGAGTAGATTTCCGGGGAGTCGGTAAGCTCCAAAACGCTTCGGAAACCGATGCCCTTGTTTCCGATGCTCTTTTCCGGGTCCTTGTCGCTTTGCCCGAGTGCCGAAATTCTTTCGAAGTTCGACCGGCTGAAGGGCTCTCCATCGTTGGCGACGAGGAGGCTCCCATGCTCAGAGTCGTTCTTCTCGAACCGGATATGAATTCTTCCGCCGCTTGCGCTTTCTCCGAGGGCATCGTGGGCGTTCTGAATGAGCTCGATGAGAAAGCGACCGTGGTACTGATGCTCAACCTGCTCGGTCAGGTTGTGCATGCTTCGATAATTCGAGACTCCCTCGGCGACCTCGTTCAGGAACACCCTCACCTTTGCACAAAGGTGTTCCGTGATGTGGTCGACGGCAGCCGGCGTTCCCCCTACTGTTTCTGCAGCTTCAAGCACTTTGCTCTCCTCCAGCCTGTTCTTAGCTCTGCAAGACTAGCACTGGAGGCCGGCTACTGCGATACGGCAGAAGGCTCAGCGTGCTGGACGCGCCAAGTGCCGGCCGCGGGCGCTGTGTGGCCTACCGAGGCCAGCCCACCAAACGATAGCCGTAAGGACGTTCGCTCAGCAACGGGGACTCGACCGCCACGTTTCTGAGGACTATGTTGGCAATCACCTGTGCCTGAGCAAGGAGGGCAGCAGAATTAGGTAGGAAGTGGGCTTACCCAGTTCTCCGGATGGCTCGGTTAGGCTTTTGAAGGAGCACCGCACGCTCCCATCCGTTGGCTCTGCCCCAGCCGCCTCACGCGCGACTAGCGGCCTGACACGAGCAGAATTGCTGCGCTCGTTCTAGTTTCTCGGGGAGGGTGTCCATGGCAGATATCGGCAAGTCAGTCGGCGACAGCCTTTATGTCCACCTCAGCGCTCGCATGCTGGTAACGAACGAAGCTTGGCGTGCGCTCATTGAGCAAGGTCTTGCCACTCTCCAGCCGGACGCTCGCGGCAAGGTGAATGTGGCCAAAGTGAGTAAGTCGACCCGAAGACTCTCATTTCTCGAGTACTCCAACTTTGACAGCGAGCCATTCCCTGTGTTGAGGGCCGCTTGGACATCTCAGGACGCAAGTAATTCCAATTTCGCCTTTAGGTCGTACGCACAAGCTCTCAACCCGCCAATCCTCCACCGAAAGGAGCTGCTGGTCGCTCCTGACCATCCGTATCGGAAAGCATGGGCCCAAATTACGGAGATTGCTGAGGGGCTGGGGTTGTTCGACGACACAAGAACCATTGGATTTCGGCTGAATTGGGAGCGTCTAATTGAAGGGCGTGGCTACAGATTGGTTGGCGAGCAGTTCGAGCCGCTCGGCAACGTCATCGACACTTCTGATGGGCAGCCTAGCGTGCGTGCGCATGCGGAGGTTCAGAGGCACCTGACCGCCTTAGCCAGGACGAATCTCTCCGCGCCTGTGCAGCTGCTTCTGCGCCATGGCCTCATCACATCGACGATTCAATTTTTTGACTACGGCTGCGGCAAGGGTAATGACGTCGAGACCCTGAGGGCACTGGGTTACACCAGCGCGGGCTGGGACCCTCACTTTGCTCCGCACAACAGCATTCCTCCGCGTGCTGATGTGGTGAATCTCGGCTTCGTTATCAATGTCATCGAGGATGCAGCGGAGCGGGTCGAAGCTCTGTCGCGTGCGTTCAGTATCTGCAGCGGCGTGATGACAGTCGGTGTAATGCTGCGAACGTCGGACACCCTGGGGCGGCCATTTCAGGATGGAGTTCTCACCTCCAGAGGGACATTCCAAAAGTACTTCTCGCAGGATGAAATAAAGGACTACATAGAGCAGGTTTTGAGCCAGGAAGTTGTCATGGCGGCTCCGGGCATAGCGCTTGTATTTGCGGACAAAGGCATGGAGCAGCGCTTTCTCTCGGACCGCTACCGAACTAAAGCGGTTTCCGAACGCCTTCTTTTGATAAGTCGACGGGAGAAGGCTTCGATAGTTGGGCCGGCGAATCCGAAGCAGACCAAGATTCGCAAAAAGTCGCGACACAGACCCCAAGCGAGGACCTCGCTAGAGCGCCGCATAGTGGAGGCGCAGCCTGTTCTTGACACACTCTGGCACATTGCGCTTGAACTGGGCCGATTTCCAGAGGCCGCCGAGCTCCCACCCGACCTGAGTCTCCGCCCAATAGTTCCGTCCCTCTCGAGCGCAATTCGATTACTACGGCACGGATATGACCAGTCATTGCTGTACCGCGCTCGAAAGGCACGCATCGACGACTTGACGTTGTATCTTGCAATGCAGCAGTTCGCCAAGCGCCCTCGCTACAAAGCGCTGGAGCCGCGCCTGCAAACGGACATTCGCTGCTTTTTCGGGGATTACTCCAGCGCCATTACTGCCGCGCGGTCTCTTCTGACCCAGTCAAGCGACCTGTCACTCCTATTGGCCGCCGCTAAGACGTCAGCCGAAGAAGGACTTGGCTGGCTGGACGCGGAGCATTCCCTGCAGGTTGAGGCGGATTTGGTGGACAGGTTGCCGATAGTAATGCGTGCCTTCGTGTCTTGCGGTCTGCTTCTCACAGGGGGTGGGCACGATGCTTCAGTGCTCAAGATTCATCTTAGTTCCGCCAAGCTAACGCTGATTGAATGCGGGGACTATCACTGCACGCCCGTGCCTTCAGTAAAGCGACGCATAAAGGTGAACCTTCGCAGGCTCCGGTATGACGTCTTTGAGTATGGCGATGCGTACCCGGCGCCCAACCTGTATTGGAAAAGCCGGTATATGCACGAAGACTCGCCTGGGTATGCCGAGCAGCTTGCCTTTGACGAAGCTCTCGAGGCAACAGGCGCACTAGATGATTCGCCCTTCGGTCCGCCTCCAGAGGTTCTCGCCAGACATCTCGCGCTGCGCCGGCTTGAAATCCGCGGCATGGAGCTCCTGCCGAGTTCAACTTTGCCTGATTTGGACGCGCCTTGCGGAGCGCACTTCAGTTTTCGAGATTTTGTGGAGTGCGGTGAGACTCAGCAAGCTTCGCTTATTGAGAATCGGCCGATGCGCTCCGAAACCTATAACGCTCTGTATGGCCTTGCTACGCAAATCCTTGACCCCGTAATCGAGTGGTTTGGCGGTATCAAGCTGACTTATGGGTTTTGCTCACTGAGTCTCCAGAGACACATTTCGCATCGGGTTGCTCATTCGATTGACCAGCACGCATCTGAAGAGACAAACACGTCCGGCAAGCTCATCTGCTCTCGCGGCGGAGCGGCCTGCGATTTTCTGGTCGAGAACGAAGACATGCTTGAGGTTGCCCGGTGGATGGTGGCCAACACACCGGTAGACCGCCTGTACTTCTATGGAGTGACCAGGCCCATTCATGTGAGCTGGTCCCGGACACCAGCAGCAGAGGCGTTTGAGATGCTAGCTCTGCCGAGCGGGCGCCGAATACCCAAGAAGCTGCGGTTCGGGGACGTCGGACAGGACACTTGATGGGCGTGTCGATACACGCGTCGGGTCAGAGCTCAGGACATGGGAGTAAGGGTTTACCCTTTGGATTCTAAAATAACGGCATTTTAGATTGCCGATTCCGAAATTTTAGACTATTGTCGGGGCACTTTAGAGGAACCCATGGCCCGACTGAATGTTCACGCCGAGCGCGTCCAGGAGCTCATTTCGACACAGGTCCAACCTTTATGGCTGGCGACTGGGAGCGTTGGCGCGACTGCGAAGGTGCTGAATGACGCTCTCGCCTTAAGAGGGCACCGGTCGGTGCACGCGAATAGGCTCCACGGCCTTCTGTCTGATGATGCCTCTCGAGGGCTAAATGAAGCCACTCTCCAACTTATCGAGTTGGGCGCCCATCTAGCACTCCAGGACAATCCAGAGCTCACGCCTCGTGCTGCGGTGGCCTCAGAGGCGTTGGCTACTCGCGCAAGAACACTGAAGCTCATGGGTGGGGACACGACTATGCTGTCTGAGCAGCTGTCTGTGCCACCGGCCATTGCGAGACTTCTCCTTAAGCCTCAACTAACCACCCTTAGCGCAGGCGAACGCATTCAATCGCCAAAGCCGGGGCGAGGTGAGCCTGACTGGAGCTTTCAGGACACCGCCGTTCAGCGCTGCCTAGACGCACTAGGTCGGCGGCCTTTCGGTCGAATCGGACTGGTGTTGCCGACGGGGGCCGGCAAAACCCGGACCGCCCTCCGCGTCGCCCTTCGGATGCTGGCGGGCCACCCAAAGAATGACTCCGTCGTAGTTTGGGTCACGCACCGGAAGAACCTCAGGCAGCAAGCGCATCGGGAGCTCCTGAAGATGATGGCGGCGCGGCAGCCAGAAACTCTGATGTCCAGTGCAGCGGAGCTGGAGGACCGTCTCCAATTCGTGATGCTGGGGGAGGCAGCCACGACAGGGTGGTCATCCGAGCGTGCCATTGCTTTGGTGGTTATTGACGAGGCGCATCACGGTGCGGCCCCAACCTACCAACGGCTGCTAGGAATGTTGGGAGGAACACCCGCTCTGCTTTTAACAGCCACTCCGAACAGACCGGACCGACTCCCAATTGGAATTGACGAAATTGCTTTTACTACGACGTATCGGGAGCTTGCCGAGAAGGGCGCCATTCTCCGGCCCACCTTCCTGGATTTTCCGGTGGAGGATTTCGATTGGTCGCAGGACGCCGTTGAGGAACTAGCGGAGTACGTACTTGAGCACGCTCGAACTAAGGGTAGAAAGACGCTCGTATTAGCGCCGCGCGTGGACCGCGTGCAGGAGTTTTATGAGGCTCTGTGTTCGCGGCTCAGCCAGGCGGGCGACAATCCTCTGAGTTTGGATGATATTGGCTACGTGGTGGGCGAGGGTAATTCGCTTGGAATTGACAACGAAGATTTTCTCAATCGTTTCGCCTCCCAACCCCGTGCAATTCTTGTATCCGCTCAGATTCTCCTAGAAGGCTTTGATGACCCAGGAATAGACACGGTCATTTTGACGTACCCGTCGTCAAGCGTTATCCGGCTTATGCAGGCTGCCGGACGGTGTGTCCGGTACTCGCCTGGCAAGACCTCCGCCTATGTCATCCAGGCAAAAAATGCCGACGTTGCGTACCACTTCGACCAGCGGTGGCTGTACCAAGACATCGATGACTATCTTCGGCCACAACTCATTGACGTCGAATACGCAAGCTCAGAAGACCTCGTGCGAAGGGCTACTGAGATTCTGGATGCGCACCACGTAGATGAAGGTGCTTGCGCGCGAATCCTAGAGCAGGTTCGGCACGTCCAACCGGGCGAAACGTGTCGTCTGTTTCTTTATGGGCTCCCGTATTTCGGACCAAAAGAAGACTTCCAGGCGGATAGTAGGTGGGGCGGGGCTCTCGAAACAGACGAAACCTCTACTCGCGTGCGAACGCTCTTCAACGGCTTCTGTGCACTCGGAGCGGACCTATCTGACCCATCTGACTACTTGCTGCGCGACGGTCCGAGTCTAGGCATTAGCCGCGACCTTTCCGCCGGCAGTCCATGGCGCGAGTTGACTGGTCTCCTGACCTCAAGCTACTTGGCAAAGCGGGAGATGAGCGGGGACACGGCGGGGCACGAGAGCCATCGACAGTACAAGAAATGCGGCGCCTCAAGCTGGCTGAAATATGTAACCTTCACACTTCATCGCTCGGTTCCCAGTGAACTCGCTGAGTTCCTCCAAGACTGTCATAACAGGGAAGCTGTTCAACACACGTACGTCGTTGAACCCTCAAGGTGGTGTGCACTAGCCAAGACACCTTTGCCAGCAAGCGGGGCCGAGGGCTTTCTTCTAAGCTCAGCTGCGTGGCAACAACTCGTTCTCGCTATGCAGGAACTCAAGGCTAGGCTGGGTTCTTGCGCCCCTGCCGACCAAGTGTCTGTGCTCGCGCATTTTCTGGAGGGCTCTTCGTACGACCTCATTCCGTATCGACTATTTCGCCGCATTGAATTCCTTGTGAGTCCCGCCTCTTGGAAGGAGCGGACGCTAGCACTTGACGAATCGACCATCTCTCTGAAAGAGGACCAGCATGACCAAACCACTCGCACCCACTGACGACCTCATGGAACAAAAACCAGTCCCGTTTGAGAAGTTGTTTCTTGACCCGAATAACCCAAGAATCGCTCAGGAGCATCCCCCAGGCTACGACGACCCGACTGGTCTGTTCGATATTGAACATCAGGCTCATCTCGAAAAACGAGTCCGAGCAGCTTATACGGGCGTCGACGCCCTTCAAGATTCAATAATTAAGCAGGGCTGGATTCCCATTGACCCAATAATTGTTTGGGAGCACCCCAAACGAAAAGGGTTTTACGTAGTGGTCGAGGGCAACACACGAACTGTTGCACTGCGCTACCTGAGAGGCGAGCGTCTCGACCAAGAGAAAAAGGCGTTGGAGAAGCTGAAGAAGTCCTCGTCACCTGCCCAACATATTGTGCAGGCGCAAGAGGAGGTGGTCCGCTCTTTAGAGGCTGTGCGGGCGGCGACAGACAACCTGAAAGTCTTTCCTCTCGCAGCCGGGTCCGTAGAGGAACTGCAGCAGAAGCTTCCGCGCTTACTCGGCGTACGCCACATTGCCCATGCACAGCAATGGCAGCCATATGCCACAAACCTGTACATCCTCTCACTGTACGAGAAGCTATATCGGGAAACTTACAGCGACGGTCGCAAGCTCACGCTCGAGCCTCAACTGGTCAAACGTGTCGCAGACATGGTCTCAAGAAAGGAGCTGACTACGCGAAGAAATATGCAGGCCGCCGCTGCGTTTACGGACTTCAAGCGGAAGTTTGAACACCGGTTGCCCGAAGGCGAGAGCTTCCAGGATGCAGACCAGTACTACTTCGAGCAGATACTTCAGTCTCGGTTCACGCAAGACCAGTTTGAATTCGGAAAAGATGCTCTTGACCTGCCTGACGAGCGTGCAGAAGTGCTTTTTCAGTGGGCCTTTTCCAAGCCTCGAGACAGGTCAGGCACCGATGACGACGCCGACGAAAACGTCTTTTACAAGGCTGAGAGCGTCGGGTTGTGGAGCAAAATGAACAACTACGACGTACGCAAGGGCACGCCGTTCTCCAAGATGCTGAATGTCGACGCTCCAGAAGAGGCCCCGTCAATTCGTGTGGTGGAAGCGCAGTATCTTGCACATAAGGCGCGTCGGTCAGCGGTGGACACACTGGATTCGCTCCGGACGGCGTTGCAGGAACTTAAAGGCGACGCGTTATTGTCGCAGCAGGAGCATCTTGAGCCTATGCTCGAAGAAATCGTGTCAGTCGCCAGCAAGTACGTGAAGATGATGAAAGCCGTCACGTCCTAACTGGAGCTGAGTTGTGTCGAGCGCGTATAGCATCCAGATGGCAGGAGCGGTGCGGCGCTGGCTCATCGGACTGAGTCAACGCCGGACAAGCGCGACTTACGGGGAACTGATGGCGCGCTTCGAGCTGACGTTTGCGGACGCGCGGTCTGCTCTCCGCGCAATCGCGCTTGAATGCCGCACCAACAACGAGCCTCTCTTGCCTTGCCTTGTTGTAGGAACTCGCACGAGACGTTCGTTGAAGGAGATTAGATATCGATTCCGAGTTGATGACGAAGACTCGGAAAGAACTAGCTGCTATGCGTTCTGGGAAAATCGGTCGGCACCTCTTGCAACGGGGCGGCACTTGCTTCACAGCCCAAGTCCCTGGTCAGGATTTGCCTGGTCCGCCACTCGCCCTCACCAATCCGCTTTTCGGTCGGCTGTCTTCGAAGCATGCGCTGGCAGGTGCGTCATAACTGGTTGCGACGTTCCTGATGCATTGGAGGCAGCTCATCTCACGGGACGCAGCTGGAGGTCAGGGTTCAATACAGCGGACGATGGCGTGTTGCTCCGCCGGGACTTGCATGCGCTGTACGACTGCGGAATGCTATGTTTCGACCGGTGCGGGCGGGTGCGCCTGTCTACAGCGGCTCGGGCCCACTACTCCCAGTACGAGGGCTTGGAAGTTCGTTTGCCCCGCCATATGAGCGCGCCTCCTAACAGCGCGCGGATGAGGAGAGCTACGGTGCCGGCACAAGTGCGTCGGAATTGGCAAGCATGAAAGACAAACCACGATGCACGTGAAGACTCACGAGCTTGCGGAGCTCCGGGCTAGTGCTCGGAATTGAATGCTTTGTGCAGATTAAGTCCACGTAAACCGGACCCGCGTCGCCCGCAAGCGTATCCCAATCAATCTCCAGACCACCTACGAAACTGAGTGCCTCGTCTGGAATGTCCAAGGATTGTGCGAGCGAAGCGCAAATCGCGTGGCGGCATAGGACGTTGTAGTGCTCAATGCCAGTTCGCCGCTTAAGGGTGCTGAGCTGCTGCTTGGCAGCTCCGCTCAGCCGAACTCGGTCGATACCACTCATGCTGCAAGTTCCTCCATAACCCGAGCTTGACTGCTGTGCTGCTCATCTGAGTAGGACAACGTGTAAGCGCCAGTCATATGACGGCGCATGTCCGCCAAAAGCTCTTCGTCGACTTCTTCGTCTGTGGACAGAACGATAACCTGATGTGAAATTCTGGAGAAAAATCTCTGAACAAGACTTTTTCGATGCTGCTTGTCCAGTCTCGCAAGCGGCGTGTCGACTACGACGGGAAACATTCCTTTCCGCTCCCGAATGAGGGCGCTAAGCACAGCTATGGCCAGCAATTGCCGCTCGCCTGCTGAGAGTCGCTCCATCGGCAGCTCGCGTCCTTGGGTGCCCGTAATGGTGACCTGATAGGTCAGAGGGTGGACGGAAACGCGGGAGAAAAGCCGCTGCTTCCTCATGAGCGCCTTAAACTCAGCTGTAATCATGTCCGAAAGCCACTCAGCTTTGGCGGCCAACAAGTTCTCCTTGAACTGAGAAAGAACCACTCGTGCCCGCTGGCTTCCGGCAATAGCTCGTTCTTCCAACGCCTGGCCTCGAAACTGCTTACCCAGGCGCTCTCTCGATGCCTCAAGACGTAGGTCCAAGCGCTTCAAAATAGCGTCGCATTCCCCATGTTCCTTCTCTAGGCGATTCACCTCGGACTCTGCCTTCGCCAAGGCCTTTGATTCTTGCTGCATCTGGCTGAGGATGTCTCGGAGACGGTCCTCTTCTGGAACTGCCGAGACGCGCTTCTGCGCCTTTTGAAGCTTCGTTCGCGCCAGCGCCAACTCCTCAACGGCGGCCTGATGACTAGCTGCCGCTTGTTCGACGCGCAGCTTGAGCGTACGTGGGTCGGACTTGGAACAGAGAAGCCGCGGTAATGCACCCAGCACTCGGTACTTCTCTCCTTCTTCATCAAGTACGCCGCGAAGGTGAGCCATCGCTTTAGAAGGAAGCACATCCTTCATAGAGGCAAGGACGCGCTCGTCACGGCGGACCATCTCTCGTGAAACGTGTTCGGCAACTGCCGTCTCTCGCTCCTGTTCCCATTGCGCCGTATACGTTTTCCACAACTCGCCGAGTTTCGCGAATGGTACATAGGGGTCCGCCAAAGACTCCCGAACCGCGGCGAGTGCTTCCTTAACCGCCGCGTCTGCAGCATCCACATTTGCCTGCAGCGCAGCCGCATTTTGGTAAGCATCTAACCCAGACCGTTTCGCCTTTTGGCTGAATCGACGGAAGTTGATTTGTGCAACGTCGAGCTCAGTACGTGCGCGCGCAAGCTCGTCTCTTGCAGTACAGACCCGTTGAAGTGCCTGAACATGCTGACCGTCCAGCAGTTCAAGTTCGTCCTTTGCCTCAGCATACTTGGACATCTGTTCCCGCGAGCGGAGCATCGAGCGACGCTCAACGGCAATCAAGTCTTTGCCTAGAGCTTCAATTCCACCAATGCCCAAGAACGCTTCCGTCGCACGTCTCAGCATGTCCGGGAGGGTTCGAGGGCTAGCTAACGACTCTATGCGCTCCCCATCGAACAAAAACAGCTGGGCGAGCTCGGCTGGGAGAATAGAGTCGATGAAGTCCTCCCATTCGGAAGCGAGCTCAAAGTCTGGAGACTTATCTCGGAGAATTTCAAAACGTTCACTGGTGCGCCCGCGAGCCTCCCAGGTTCGAACGAGTGTCAGTTCCTCTGCGACGCCTTCGATTTCGACGCGAATCCCAAGTTCGACCTCTGCCGGCCCTGTTGCGTCCGCTCGGTGTAGCCCCGAAATCAGTTGTTCATACTCGCCTGCCCGCGAAGCAGAAAATGCACGGCTTCCATATAGCGCAACTTGAATGCAGGTCAGAAGTGTTGTCTTTCCGCTTCCGTTTAGCGCACGGACCAACACGATGGGTTTCCCGCTTCCAACGGCCAAGTTCAAGACTTGCCTGTCTCGGAATGGCCCAAGATTGGAAATCGCGATGTGGGAAAAAGTTACTTTCGCCATCGTTAATCCGCGTTCGGCAAGACTTGTATGCTCCGGATTGGAATCACTTTTTGCGCAGAGTGTCCCTCCAGAAGTGCGTCGAGAACTTGGCCCTCGTCCACGTTTTCTTTGAGCTGGCCGCGGTCCGGGTTGTCGCCCGACTCGACTAAGTGCTGTCGCGCATATTGCAGCGCATCAGCTTCGTCCAGGAAAGCGTAGGCTTTAAGGACGTTCTCAAGCTCGTTCAATTGCTCGGAACGGCGTCGACTCTGCAATCCGCGAAACCCTACAGCAAGGAGAGAACGAGTCATTTTGTATAGCTCGTCAACCCGCGCAGCAGATAGAGGCTCAGACTCAGTAGCGCTAGTTTTCGCTGAATTTACCCAGCCGGTAGCCGCAGTCCGCAACAAGCCGAGGTCAGTTCGCTCAAGTGGCATCGGCTCAAGCTCGCGTCCAGGATAAGGCACTCCCATGACGCGGGTGTAAATCTCAGGAACCCAGTCCTCAATTTCACCCTTTTCTACTACCCATAAACTACGAATTGCGTCCAGCTCTTCTAACGATATTAGTTCAATGTCGCCAAACCCTTGAGCCCGCCCTGCTTCACGCACTTGTTGTTGCGTGAGGAGAAGTTGCTCGAGTAGCTCCCTCCGCCTTTCCTGGGAGTAAGGCCCGTGCACCAACCGGTCGTTCATTAGTATCAACTGTCCGTTCATTCGCCTGAAGTCGCGAAAGTCACGGTCGTCGACAGCTAGATACGTGTTTCTGAAATGTAGTATGGGCTGCATCCATGCCTTTTCCTTGTCGTTTTGAATCATCGCGTGCATGGACTTGTCCTGAGTAACCATGGTGCACACGTAGCAACCAAACCGACTATCGCCGCAGCTTGGCGTCGATTTATCTACGACGATGGGGCACTCGGAGTCAGGTGTAGCGCCTCTGTAGATGTCGAACAAGTCCTGGTTGTCGACGCCCCACGGGTTTTTGTTAGAGATGATGTATTCCCACACGTCATCACTCGACCATGTTTCGATTGGCAGATACACCCAAACGCGCGACAGTTTTGGGTCCTTGTTACGGCTAAGCCTTTCCCGTGTACTGGAAGCATACGTATCCATAACCTTGTCACGGGCCGAACTCTCGCCGCGGCGCTGGCCCAGAACAAGAATCGCCTCTCCACATTGGTCTGACAGACTCTGAATAAATGCGGTGGAAGCGGAGATTTTGAGACGGTCAGTGCACCAACGAAACTTGGGTCGAGGGGCCGGGTATCCCTTCCCAATCAGATTTACCCAGAACCTATGCTCAAGCGCAGGAGTGAGCCGATGCGCCTGAATCGGTAGCCCTTGCCGCGTGGCGGCCAGGTTCATACTCTTTAGCGATACGTCCACCCATGCTGCGATGACCGGGTTCTCGACCAAAGTGTCTGTACTTATAACGTGGACCGGCTTGAATCTTCGACGGTCTGAAGGCAAACTGGAAATTGCATTCCAAATCAGTTGCAAGGAAGCAGTGGAGTCCTTGCCACCGCTGTAGCCAACTATCCATGGCATCGAGTCGGACATGTACAAGTCCTGAATCTCGCGAGTAATGTGTTCAACGCTTGCTGGCATGTAGTCCTTCTAAGTGTCAGCGGCGCGCGGACGCCCAAGCATTCTCTGCAGCCTGTTCATCCGGCTCTAGGCTCAATCCGAGCGTCTTCTTAATTTCATTGCACGTAAGCGTTACGTTTTGGCCTGACTTTGCCATGGAGCCACCAACCATCGCCCGCCCTTCCCAAGTCTGAGCGTTGCTCCTAGCCCAATCGAGCGTCCGTAGCTTCTTGATACGGCGGCGAACTTCTGAAGGCGAATGAGTGAGGAGCGAGCGACCAGCCCTTCCCAGCGCCTGGAGAACGATGGCGTGGCAGTGAATGAAGTCCTGTCGCACCTCACCTGAAGTCATCTTCGCCTCGCGTACGTACGTCCATTCAGGTATTTGTTCGCTAACCGCGCTCCAGAAATCCTGCGACTGCTGCGCAGCACGTGGAAAGTCAACCAAGACTTTTTCTGGGAGGAGCTCCAACGTTGCAAAGTTCAGTGCGCTGAGCGTGAATAACTTCCGCGACCTCGGCGACAACGTCGAGCGCTCCGATTCCACCAAGTTCTTGAAGACTGGCGACGTCAAACTCAAATGCTTCGCGACACGACCAGCAGCGCTGCGCTGGTCGTACAGAACGCCAATCGAAGCAGAAGGTTTGACGGCATGACGATTTAGGTCCGCGAACATCTGCTGGCATCGCTCAAGTCCGCGGTCCACGAAGAACACGACTGCGATGGTCTCATCAGCGAGTTCCGGCGCCTCGAGCAAAGCTGCCTCGATGGCCGCCCGCCGATGCTGACCATCATTGACGATGAACTTTGCATCCATTGCAACTTTCAGCGAGCCGACACGTGCCGGCACGCCTGGCTCTGGATTTACGGGGGAAAACTCAATCGGCCCGTCGATAGATGCCGTAATGGCGGAAAACGTGTAGTCCGTCTTGTTCGCCAGTATGTAGCGCGCGATTTCCGGAACTCGACTCTTGTTCAGCGACCGCTGCGCCCGAAGCTCGGGCAGCAACTCTTCGTCGTCGAAGTGAAATAGCTTAGACAACAACCGAAGCGGGCACATTGACACGTAGTACTCGCGCCCAGCCTGGACCCCGCGTATAGCTGGGAACACGTACCTGAAGCTTGTATCGACGTTGGCCACTTGTTTCTGCAACGTTTGTCTGTTTACATGCAAACGTTTGTCATCCTAGCACAACGCGTGAAAAACGGAAGAGCTCTTGCCACGCTTGCTCGCTGCTCAGCTCCCTAAGAAATCCACTTGCCGACGGCTCTGTTCTGGGAATCGTCCGACCGCAGGGCGACCGGCACTGACCCGTTAGGCGGCCCATGGGGCTGCAAGTCACTCGCCAGGAATGCGGGTCACGGGCTCCCTAGTCCCGTCGCGCGCCGCAACAGAAGCCGAGCCTCGTGTCGTGAGGCCGATTCAAAGCATTCCAGCGCTGGGCTTGGGGGGCGCAGCAGCCCGAATGGTCAAGCCACAGCGTTCATCGCCCTACCCAGACTACTCCGACCTACGCACCCTTTCGCGCGTGCGGGGCCCGCGGAGCTCTCGGATGGTCGGCGTCGCCACGAGGGCTGCCTGAAGGCGAGTGAGCGAGGGCGTCATCACCTCGAGGCGGCGCCATCTGGCCGGCGACCGCGGTCTTGAGCCCTCTCCCAAGCCCCGACGGACAGCACCTGTCTCTATACGGCGCGGACTGTTGACGGAGCACCCGACTCTAAAACGGGTGCTAGCCCTTTTTAGACCCAGAGGGAATCGGCCGTCGCTACACGCAGTGGACTCAAGGTAGTGCGCCGCTTATCTCGAGCGGCGCTGCTTGATGGTCCACGGGGAGGTTCACGGCTTGAGTGCCGTACTTCATTAACCAAGTTCGTGCCTAGCTCGCCTAGTTGCGACCACCGCCTGCCCCGGGCACGACAGCCCGCCCCTAAAGCGCAATCGCGTGCCGCCAACCGTTTTAGAAGAGCCGTTGCTATACGAAGTAAGCGCATAGCTGTGTGTGCGACTCCTTCCGCGGTTGGGGTAGCTCACGGGGATAACTAGGGGTTCGTGGACGAGAAGCCAGAGTGGCGACAGGTCGACTTCCTGGGGAAACACCTGGCTTTGCGCGATTCCTCCGTGAGCGTGCCTTTCACGCGCCCGTGAGTCCACCGCGTTACTAGCAGCATTGTCATGAATCCTACAAACATCTCCCCGGCATTCGCGTACTCGTACGCCGACCTAAAGTCTATTGGCCTACAAAAACTCGAAGAGAACGGTGTCTCCAAAGGAGTCCGCAACAACTACCAAACCGCCCTCAACTCTTGGATGAAAGCGCTGGGCCTCGCCGCAGGTACGCGCGTTGGCGAGGAGATGGAACTCTCATTCGACGGTTCTTGGACTCGCGTCATGGATGAGCTTCGGCTTCAGGGCAAGAGCCCGCGCACTATTCAGGACAGATGCGAGCTGATGCTGCGGTGGCAGACCATGCTGAAGGACATGGCAAGCGAAGACAACCTGCCACAGGACTTCTCAGCGGCTCTTGCCGAGTGCATGCGCCGGGTCGGCATGACCACTGGAGACTTAGAGCGGTGCACGGGAGTCCTGCTTCGACGCATCCGCCACTGGCAAACCGGCAAACAACGTCCGACATCCGGCTCTCTCGCCGACGTTGCAGCCCTTGAGAGCGGCCTTGGTCTCAAAGCCGGCACTCTGTCTTCCAGGCTCCCGCGAGCAACGAGCATTAGGGCCGCACTAAGGGCGATGGCCGAGGAAGGCACAACCTGCAGTACCGCCTTTGGTGCGCGCATGAAGACCATCAGCCTGGCATGCCTGAAGTACTCGCGACAGCCGGACGGCAAGTTGCTTGAGCAGTGGCGCGACCTCATCGCTTACAAAGTAGACGTTCTTCGGGATGGTGTGCGGGGGCACGATGTATGGCGTCTCAAAGCGTTGAAATCAAGTGGTTGTCGATTGAACAATTCCAATGTATGGGAGGGGAAAGTGTGCTCCGCTGCCGACGCCTGCTGGGGGTTTCTGGGCGGCTACTTCGGTTGGTTATCCCTAGAAAAGGTCAAGGGTGGTGCTGGCATCGAGCGGGAGAGGGTCGACTCCCTTGCATGGTTGTTACGGAAGGAGAAGGTCTTTGAGTACTTCAATTGGCAGCAGCGTCGGGCAGGACTCATTCACAAGGGGTTGCTGCAGACCCTGAACGCGTGCTGCATGTTGCTGCGGCCAGAAACCGGTTGGATTTGGCTTAATGACGAGCTCATTGGGTCCGTGGACGAACGCGATGCCGTCATCGACGTCATAGGCCTGACCGCTGGAGCGCGCCAGAACGCTTGGCGTGCCAAGTGTGCCGAGCTTCACTCTGCTTACGCTGAACGTGTGGCGAGGCTTGAGAGCACGGGAAGCATCAAGCCTTCGAGAGACAAATGGGAGGCCATTCAAGACATCGTGAGCTCAAAGCGGCCGCTGCAGGAGGTGGCACGCATGATTGCGCAGTTAGAACGCATGG
This sequence comes from Caenimonas terrae, assembly GCF_042655405.1. Taxonomy (NCBI): domain Bacteria; kingdom Pseudomonadati; phylum Pseudomonadota; class Betaproteobacteria; order Burkholderiales; family Comamonadaceae; genus Caenimonas; species Caenimonas terrae. Next base: position 416,672 of record NZ_JBHSMF010000002.1, read on the forward strand.
AGCCGCTTTCCTCAGCGCGCATGGAGCATTCCACCTGGACCCGAGACGTGCTGCTCCTGAAGATGCTCTCGTCGAACCCGCTGCGCGTCCAGCACTTCGCAGTCATGAAGTACACGCGAGACAACAAGGGAAATATCTACCGCAAGGCAGAAGGCGGTTGGGGACTTAGATACGACCCCTCAGATTTCAAGAACGAAAGATTTGCATCACAAGAAGCGTACAACGCCAACGTTCCGCAAGCACTTTGGCCTGACATCGAGAGATACCTGAACGTTGGCCGACCCAATCTTGCTGCGGCTGATTCACCCTACTTTTTCCTACGCGCCCCGTGCGGTCCGGCTTCCGCCGACGACTCAGTTTTTGGCTGCGATGCGACTGAACGGTACGGCATGTGGCGTAGCGAAGGCATGACCGGCCGTATCCGACAGATGACGGCGGTTTTAAGACCAGGGCGCCCCGGCTTCGGACCGCACAGCTTCCGACATATCTGCGCCACTGACTTCTTGAAGCGATTTCCCGGCGCATATGCGTTAGTGGCCAAGCTGCTGCACGACAAGCTGACCACAGTCCTACGGGACTACGGGCATTTAGAGGTGCAGGACGGACTTGACAGGCATTTCGAGGCGTTTACCTCGGAGCTGGAGGCGGCGCGGCTCTGATTGGCCAGCACAAATAGGGCTGCGCTCTTCACCGAGCGGAGGTGCTCAGCTACTACCGCCTTGGCTGCAGGCTTCATGACCTACCTAAAACCGCTGCCATCAGGCAAGAAAAGCGGCGGCCTGTGGCCGCCGTGAATCATGTTCGCTTGCTGCGAGTGCCCGTGTGTCCTAGCGTACGAAGGTGCTTGACGATGGTGCGAAAGCTCCCACGTCCAAGCTCAAGGCGCACGTTTGTTGGTCCGATGCGCCTTCCTTGAGCGGCCAGGCGTTTGCATGCCTCACGAACGTCTTCAAGCGTCACGCCCGGACGCCCTCTCTTGCGCTGCGTTCCCATAAGGTCCTTGAGGTCACCGGGAAACTCCGGCACACCGTGTAGGGACCTGCTACGGACGCAACGAATTTGGTAATTGAATCTTCTTGCCCTGCGCGATTGAGTCAGGGACCATCAGAGGCTTTCGGGTCTTCAGCGCACTGGTTTCTATGGCGGACACAAACGGGTTGAGCGAACGCATACATGCCGCGTTAGACCAGCAGCGGCTCTGGGATGGTCACATCGTACGCAGCGCGTCAAGCGGGAACTCGCCTGCCCCAGGCTGGTACTTCTGTTCGAAGGTTGCCCCCGATGTGCTTGAGCTCTTTCAAGCAGAGCGGACTTCAGCCGTCATGACTTCTGACGCTATCGGCATAGGGCCAAGATTCACCTTTTGGGTTTTGGCGTTCCAAGTCCGTGCGGTTCAGCACCGATTCTTTTTGCCCTTGGTGGCGCCTTCCGTGGCCGTGCTCGTAGCCGACATGTCGCGCGAGGACCTTCATCTGTTGATGGATGCGGGCCCGTCCATTCCAGTCCTCGATTCGCACGTTCCGGTTACGAGGCATCTGCGCGCGACGCTCGCGAACATGCATCAACCGGCATTCGACAGGGAAGTCGTTTTGCGCGACGTGGTTCTCACTGCGGCCAGCCTCCTTGACCCCGACGCCTTAAAACCAGCGAACCCCAGACGTCCCCCGACGTCTGTTTCCGTTACCGCAGTGCTACCGACAGAACTCGTGGGGCCCGATGGCGCCCTGTTCGGAACGTGACCGTCGCACCTTGGGGTTCTGGTATGCGGTCAGACCCTCATTGGCTCTGTTAGCACGCGAGAGTCAGTAGCAAGCAGGTTCGCCCATGAAGCTCCTCTATCTCGACGTCTCCCACGTGCTTCACCCCTCTGTCAGCACGTACCAGCTTGTTCACGGCAGGTCCCCATGGGCAGACGGTCACAGCGAATATGAGAACCTGCCCGTGCTCGAGATGCTCTTGGACCCGTACTCTGACGTGCGCATTATCTTGAGTGATTGGACCCCCGTCGTTCATGGAATTGACAGCGTCAAGGAGCATCTCGGAAGGCTTGCCGCGCGCGTCGTCGGCACCCTTTTCGATGACGTAATCACCGAGGTGCGGCGAACGATTCCGCTTCGGTCAGGCGACGAACGGGAGGTGGGCTACTCCGTCGAGGATTTCAGGCGCATGAGCAAGGCGCAAGCTGTCTCGGCGCACGTGGCTTGGTCGAAGCCGCACGCGTGGGTGGCCATCACTTCCGAGGACTGCGACTGGGCGCCCGAAGTGCGCGAGGGGCACGTCGTCATCACTGACATGCTCGACGCACTCGGGACCGTCGCTGCGCAGTTGGCTCTGGCGACCAGACTTGAGGTGAATTACGGATGAGACTTCCAGCCACCCAAGGTGCCCTCCGAAAGAGCCGGCGGACCTGGACGACCGAGCGGCCTCAGTCTTCGACCGCCGGTTCAACGACGGAGCCGACACCAAATAGTGCGTCCTACCCGAATGAGAAGAACTGTGACCATCCCGTTTGAGCGCACTCGCGCTTTGATTCACTCCTACGAGCTGCTCAAACGTCTGCAGGACCCGAAGGAAACACCCCGCGTGCCCCGGTGGTTGCGCGGTCACGCCAAAGCGCTGCTTAAGCACTACCCGTCCTACGGCGACATCGAACAAGCACACAAGGCGCTTCCGGACCTCTTCGGACCGGTACCCCCGTTTAGCCGGCTGAGTGGAACTGCCGATGTCCAGAGTGTCATCGACGCGACCAAGGGGAAGCCATGAGTCCGGTGGTGCGCGTGCTATCAAAGTTAAAAGAGCTCTTCGCACGCGCAGCATTTCCTGGCTCGGCGATGGCTGTCGCCCGTGACTGGGAGCGACTGACGCAGGCAGGGGAGGCGCTTCTAGGCCCAACTGGTTGGGCTCTTCTTAGACGGTACGGCCGTCTGATGTCCGGGACATACAGCGGCCAGTATGTCAGTGCGCTGCCCGGCGCAGAGGTCCGAGCTCTACTCGAGGCGCTTCAGCGTGGGGACAGAATACCGGTCCACCTGATGCATGGACACCGCAGCGGCTGCTATGAGTCGTCCTGGCTCTCCTTGGCAGAAGGTCGCTTGTTGATGCATTACCCCAACCGGACTGAACCTGCCGAATAAATCCCTGCGCTCAAGGGGCTTGAAAGATAGCCGCCTGCCGCGAGCTCGATGAAGCGGCCCCGATGACTTGCTGAGGCTGAGGCCCGGTCGCCAATCCGTCCGCAGGGGGCTAACCGTCGACCAGGGCTGACTCGCTGTCGGCAGCCCACGGCGGCCGGACGGCCCGTAGTCTCTCCAGGCCGGCATCCGGCCCAGGCGGCGCATTGAGCAACGCCGTGAACTGCTCGAACCGTGCTGCGTCGAGGCTGAAGAGTATCTGGTCCAAGTCCATGCGCGGATTTTGGCACCGAACACCGTCCCTGTCCTCCCCGGCCCGCGACGTACTGACTAGGCTTCGTCCTCAAGCAGCATGCCCGGCTGTCCTCGTCGCTTGACATGCTGCGGCGCTGTCACTTCGTTCGGTTGCAGCATGCACGGGTGCCGCTGTGCGCGCAGACTCCGGCGGGATAAACCCGCGCCGCTACTCACATGGATGGAGAACACACTCATCGCGCCCGCGCAACCGAGTTCCGCGGCTGCGGCTGCGGGGGCGGCGCCAAGTCCCGAATTGGGGCTGCTTACCGGCGCCATCGCCGATGTCCGCATCCTTTCTGAAACGCTGAGCCCGAGTCGGCTCGTCCGCCGTGGTCTTCTCGCCGAAAAGGAAATCTGCGAGGTCGCTCGCAACGATGCTGCCTCGCAATTGAGAAGGGCATCACCAGACAGCGTGGAGAAGTCGGACCTGTATCGGAGAATCCGTGCCTGCACGGAGCAGGAGCACCACATCGAGGAGGTGCTAAAGACCCAGCTCCTGCCGCAGCACGGCCCGACCTAGTTCATTGGGCCAAGGGCCTTCCTGCAGACACCCCTGTTCCGTGTGGCAGGCAAGCAGCGCGCGCGACAAGGCGCAACCAATCTGGTCCTTGTTGCGCAGCCTCAGGTCACCTACCGAGGCCCGGAGCTGCGGCAACCCGACGGTCTGGTGTTCGCCAGCCTTGTGCATATGGCGCGAGACGTTACGCTGGACGTGGGAGTCAGTTTTCATGCGGAGGATGTCTGCCGCACCCTGTTCGGCCGCTACGACGGCAACACCCGGCGGCAGCTTCGCGACCATATCCAGCGGCTGCAAAGCGGCGTCGTCGCGTTCGATACCTTCAGCATCCAGTTGTGCCTTCGCTTCGACTACCCCAATCGGGGTCGCTGGAGCGTCGCCCTGGACCCGCACATCGTGGCGCTGTTTCAGGGCAACACGCATGTCTGGCTGGACGTGGCGACCCGTATCCGGCTTCCTGAAGGTCTCGCAAGCTGGTTGTACGGCTACGTGCGCAGCCAGAGCAGGCTCATTCCGATGAAGCTGGAGACGCTGCGACAGCAATGCGGCTCCGAGGCATCGCCCAAGGCCTTCATGAACGGCATGCGGCTCGCGCTGCAGCAGCTCGCCCTAGAGGGTGTGGTCGCGCCAGGCTGGTCGCTCGGCGCCGGCTGGGTACGCTGGCTGAAGGGTCCCAACGGCTAGCGAGCCGCTTCGCCGGGCATGTCATCTGACATGCTGTCGTGCAGCCGGTGCTGCCGCCGGCCCGTCACGCCGTGTCATTTGACGTGCCTGGCGTGTCATTTGAGATGCTGGCCGTTGCAATTGCGCAATGAGATGCCCATTTCGCAGCGTCATGGACCCCGTGGAACGGCTTCCTTTCATGTCGTTTGACATGCCCGGATGTCACTTGCCGTGCCCGGACCGCCCGCAAAGCCTTGCTGGCTCTGGCTTTCCGGGCTGCCGTCTCCTTACTTCTATAGCCGCGCGCATCGCGGCCGACGACCTGACGCAGGCAGCAGCTTCCTCGCCCTAAAACGTGCGGGCGGTTTTAGGACCTCACCTAAAAAGGCGCGGTGCGTACACAAGGCTCCAGCAACTACTTTTCAAAGAGCATCTCATGAATCAGGTCATCTCTCACACCGCTTCCCTGTCCGAACCGACGCCGTCCCGCGTCTTGACCAAGCCCGAACTCGCGGGCGCCCTGCATATGTCCGTGCGCAGTCTCGAAGGCCTGCTCAAGGCGGGGGACCTTCCTGCCGGCGTTCGCCGCGGACGGTTCCTCTTCTGGGACGCCAACGTGGTGTGCAAGTGGCATGACGAACTGTTCGCCGCACAGCGCGCCTGGATTCCGAGCTGAAGCCCGAAGGGCACCGGGCTGGACTTACCCAACTCGTTTTTCATAGCCCCTCCCCAGGAACGCCCCGCTCGAACGCGGGGCGCTTCTGTTCCAGGAGGCAACCGCGTGCGGCGCTGCCAAGTTGCCTCGCGGCAAAAAAATCCCCGCAAGCGATGTCAGCTTGCGGGGACGAATCAGGAGCTGCCGCGGGCGGTCGCCTGGGCCTGGGTTCCTGCACGCTCAGCGGGAATGGGTGTCCTGCTTCATCACTGCGGAGACGAGCTCCCTGGATGCGACGATGGTGACGCAGACGCGCTGCGGCACAGGCAGCTCCTCCACAGTGACCTCTGCGGGCGACAGCAAGCTGCTCGCCAGCAAGCAGGCTTCCACGCGCAGCTTGTGCGGCGACATGTTCTTGGCTGTCGCGTCGCCACACGCGTCAATCTCCCCGACGAGCGACTGCACAAACCTGCAGTCCTGAACGAGCAGGCTTTCGTCGCCTCCGGCCAGTCCCAGGGACAGGTCAAACCCCGCCTGCGCGCTGACGGCGAGGAAATCCAGCACCTGGCGTCCGGCGACCTGCAGCAGCACTCGGTGCTGCCATGCTCCGACCTGCTGCGCCAGAACGAGGTATTTCGTTCCCTGGTCCGTCATGATGACCTTGCCCAGGTGGCGTAGCGGGAGCGTCTGCGCGGCGGCGAACATCCGGGGATGGATGTTCCCGCACAACCACCAGCGACCGCTATCTGCGTCGCAGTGGTGTGCACGGGCTGCGCGCGCCACTTCGGCAGGGTCCATGAGAACGCCCAGCGAGAGCCGGTCAGCCGCCATGGCGATGTGGGAGACAACCTGGGCGCCGTATTCGGCGATATGCAACATAGGTTCCTTTCAAGCCCGAAGAAATGGGCTCCTTGTGTAGAGACCCCGGCAATAGCCGGCTGCGTTGTGGCCCAAAGAAAGCGCCGGCCAGCAACCGCCAAGGTGCTGGCCGGCCGTCGCGTCGTTCGCTCAGGCGCCCTGAGCTTGCGAGCCAGTTGCGGGCTCGTTGGCCGCGGGACCACGAGCACGGGCATGTTCGGGGCCCGGTGCGGGCCGCTGCTGCCCGCCGCCGGCTGCGAGTTGCGCCGACAGCTGCGCCGAAAGGGCCGCGAGCTGCGCCATCAGCGCCAGGGCGTCTGCCGGCGCGCTTGACTGCTGCTCGGCCTGCAAAGGCGGCAGTGCGGGCGGCGTTGCGGGCGCCGGTGTCTGCGCAGCGTGCATGACCTTGACGACGTCGAGCGCAGTGACGTTCACGTACCGTTCCACCATTTCGAATGTCTCGTGCCCGGTCAAGGCCTTTACCAGGAAGACATTGCCGGTCTTCAAGGCCATGCGGGTCGCGGCGGTGTGGCGCAGGTCCTGGATGTGCAGGTCCTCGAGGCCGGCGCGCTCGCAGATGCGTCGCCAGGCCGCCTTCAGCGACTCGTACGTCATGCGGAAAATAGGCTCTTGCTTCTCCTGGCTCGGTCCGAGCTCGCGCAGCGCGTCCAGGGCCGCAGGCGACAGCGGCACCTTGCGTGCCTTGCCATTCTTGGTTTCGCGAAGCGCGATGACGCAGTTGTCCCAGTCCACGTCGCCCCAGGTGGCGTTGCGCGGCTCGCCGGCGCGCATCGCGGTTTCAAGCAGCAGTTGGAACGCCGGCTTGGAAGTCTGCACGCGGCACTCCATGACGGCTTCATCGAAGCGTGTCTGTTCTCCTTCTGACAGGACACGCTCACGCTTGACCAGCTCGCCCGTGAGGTTCAGGCCGCTGGCTGCGTTCCCGCCCATGTTGTTCCAGTGCCAAAACTCCTTGGCATGGTTGAACAGGCCGCTCAGCAGCGACTGCTCCTGACCGACCGTCGCGCGCGCCAAGCCCTCCGCTTCGAGCGCCTGGATATAGCGCTGCAGGTCATCCCGCCCGACTTTGGCGATGTCCTTGGCCGCGAGCACCTGCCGCACGCGTGCAGAGTCGGCCGACTTGGACATCAGCGCTGCCCGGTGGGCATTAAGCCCGCGCGGAATCCTGACCTGTGCGCTGTCCGGCACGAGGTGCACGGCCCAATAACGGCCCTTTCGGACGGTGGTGTTCTTGGGCGCCTGGTCCGCTTGAGCCACGGGCAGGATGGCCAGCGTCGGCAGTCCAAGCGCCTTGAGCCAGCGGTTGAAGCGGCGTACCGCTTGCGGAGCGCCCTTGAGGCCCGGCAGGTGGTCCAGGCCGAAGCGTTGCAGCGACTTGCCCAGGCTGTTCTTGCCAGGCCCGCCGTACATGGGCGCCTTGCCGGTGCCAAGCTGCTTGACCAGCTCGTTCATCGCTTCGTACGCCACTTCCTGCGAGGCGAAGCCGCTCTCGTAGATGTCCAGGCCGCCGCGGCGCACGCGGAAGCTCCAGACCTTGCCCTCTTTGTAGGGTGCAACGCGGGGGCGGCCCGGCTTGCGCTTTTTGGCTGCCTTCTCGCTTGCTCCCTCCTGGCCGGTCGTTCGCACCTTGGGCTGCTTGCCGCGGGCGGGGACCTCGGGCGGCGCGTGCGCATCGGCCCGCGTCTGGGCGACGCCGTCGGCCGGGTCGGCAATGTCGGTCACCGGTTGATGGAGATTGGACTCGTTGGGGTGCATGTGCAGCTCCGGATGCGTTGATGGAGCTGCGTGTAGGGGGCGCACTTCTTTAGACGCAGACGCGCTGCGGCTGTTTAGATGCACACCGTGGTGGGGGCCTTCGATGGCCGCCCCATCGCATCGCGCCTCGGCGTCGGCTGCGTCAAGCAGGTCGTTCGCTGGCGCCGGGGCATTACGGCGCTCGCGTGCGCTGGCCGCTGCGGCGTGGCGCAAGCGGTACCGAAGAAAGTCAGGTAGAGGTTTTCGCATCTGCAACTCCTTGGTGGAAGCTGCGTGCAAACACGAACCCTGGGCCGCTGGCGCGATTCAGCCCGAGCGCTCAAGCAACGACGGTGAAGTGCCCTTGGGGCGCACCCACGCGCACTCGCGCGCAATCAGGCCACGGTCGATTGCCAGAAACTGCGCCAGAAAACCCACCTGGCGAGCCTCAGAAACGACAACGGCCTCACGAGGAGGCCGTTTCGATTTTTGCAAGCCCTTGATTCACAAGGACTTTCAACTGGTGGCCTGGGGCGGAATCGAACCACCGACACGCGGATTTTCAATCCGCTGCTCTACCAACTGAGCTACCGGGCCGAGCCTGTGATTATATATCAGCTGCTCCCGCGCTTGCCGCGCGAGAGGTCCACGCCAAGCTGCTTGAGCTTGCGATAGAGGTGGGTGCGTTCGAGCCCGGTTTTCTCGGCCACGCGGGTCATCGACCCGCCTTCCTTGGCCAGGTGGAACTCGAAGTAAGACTTCTCGAATTCGTCGCGGGCGTCGCGCAGGGGCTTGTCCAGTTCGAACAGCTGGCGCGGCTGCGGCCCGAGCTCCACCGCCGGCGGCAGGCTCTGGCCGCCGGTCATGGCCGACTCCACCGTCAGTTCGACGACCGGCATCGGTGCCACCATGCCCGGCTTGCGCACGGCCGCGGCGCTGGTGCGGGCCAGCCCCGCCTCCACCGCCTTGAGCAGCTTCTGCAGCGTGATCGGCTTTTCCAGGAACGACTGCGCGCCGATCTTGGTGGCCTCCACCGCGGTCTCGATCGTCGCGTGGCCGCTCATCATGATCACCGGCATGGTGAGCAGCCCTGTGGTGGACCACTCCTTGAGCAGGGTGACGCCGTCGGTGTCCGGCATCCAGATGTCCAGCAGCACCAGATCGGGGCGTATGCGCCCGCGCGCCGCGCGCGCCTGTGCCGCGTTCTCGGCCAGCTCGACGTTGTGCCCCTCGTCGTTCAGGATTTCCGAGAGCAGATCGCGAATGCCGAGCTCGTCGTCGACCACCAATATATTTGCCATGATTCGTTGCGGGCCCTCTGCGGCAATGGAGCACTGTTGCTAGGCCGCAACTCCGAATGATAACGATACTTGGGCGCCGACGACCGCATCGTCCACCACCCGGTTTTTCAGGTCGATCCTGGCGCCGTGCTCGTCGGCGATTTTCTTGACCACCGCCAGCCCCAGTCCGGTCCCCTTGGCCTTGGTGGTGACGTAGGGCTCGAAGGCCCGCTTGAGGATGTGTTCCGGGAAGCCGGTGCCGGTGTCCTGCACGATCAGCCGCACCCGCCTGGCGGGCGCGTTGTACTGGGTGCGGATGGTGACCTCGCGGGTCGCGGCGCCCTCGGTGGCGTCCTGTGCGTTCTGCAGCAGGTTGTGGATCACCTGCCGCACCTGCTGCGCGTCGCCGAGGATCCTCGGGCAGTCCGGCTCCAGCTCCATCCTGATCGGCACCTGGCTGGCGGCATCCGTGCGCTCGCTGCCTTCGCGGGCATAGAGCTGCAGCACGTCGGCGACCAGCCCGTTGAGGTCCACCGGCTTGAGTTCGGCCGCGGGCAGCCGGGCATAGTCGCGGAACTCGTTGACCAGCCGCTTCATCGCATCGACCTGGTCGACGATGGTGCGCACCGACTTTTCCAGCAGCGCCCGCTCCGGCTCCGCCACCTTGCCGGCCAGCTTCATCTCCAGCCGTTCGGCCGACAGCTGGATCGGCGTCAGCGGGTTCTTGATTTCATGCGCCAGCCGGCGCGCCACCTCGCCCCAGGCCTGGGCCCGCTGCGCCGACACGATCTCCGAGATGTCGTCGAACACCAGCAGCCGGGCCGATTCGCCGGCGGAATTGGGCGGCATCTCGGCGCCGCGCGCCACCACCGTGATCGCGTTCTGCGGCGAGCCGGGCTGCGCCGCATTGAGCTCGTAGGACTGCTGCCAGTGGTCCAGGCCGTGCTGCTTGCGCTCGCTCAGGAAGTCGTCGAACTGCGACTGCACGCCGGCGCCGAACGGTTCCAGCCCGGGCACCTGCGCCAGCGGCTGGCCTTCGAAGGCGGCCAGCGGCACGCGCAGGATGCGGGTCGCGCCCGGGTTGGAGGTCATGATCCGCCCCTGCGAATCCAGCACGATCACGCCGGCGGTGAGGTTGTCCAGGATGGTCTGCAGGTTGGCCCGCGCCGCGCTCACCTGCACCATGCTGCGGTCCACGGCGTCGCGGGCATCGGCCAGCTGCTGCGTCATGTCGGCGAACGAGCGGGTCAGGCCGCCCAGTTCGTCCTTGCCCGTCAGGATCGGCTTGGGACTGAGGTCGCCCGCCGCCACCTCGCGCACGCCGGCGGCCAGCAGCAGCAGGGGCTTGGCCAGCTGGTTGCCCAGCAGGATGGCCAGCAGCACGGCGCCGAAGATCGCCAGGAACAGGCTGAGCGTGAGCGTGCCGATGTACATCCGGCGCAGCCCCTGGCGCCCCAGCGCCCGCTCCTGGTACTCGCGGTAGGCCTCCTGCACGGCGATGGCGTTCGCTACCAGCGTTGCCGGCAGGTTCTGGGTCACCTGCAGGAAGCGCGGCTCCGCCAGCAGGCCGACGCCGCCCGAGGTCACCACCGCCATGGCCTTGATGCGGGCATTGGAGACCGAGGCCAGCGTCGGGTCGTCCAGCCCCTCGACGATGGCGATGGAGCGCTGCTGGCGGGTGTTGCGCAGCTGCTGCGGGGTCGGGCGTTCCGGGTTGAGCTGGAAGCGCGACATGCCGGCGCTGGCGACCAGTTGGCCGCTGCCGCTCCACAGGACCACGTCGGTGGCCGCCAGCTGGTCGCGGATGCGCTCCAGCGTCAGGCCGGCCGAGGCGTCGGGCGTGTCGCCCAGTTGCCCCGCGGCGGCGCGCGTCTTGTTGGCCAGGTCGTTGGCCAGCGTGTCCAGCGTCGCCCGCCCCAGGCTCAGGCCGGCATCCAGCGCGCCTTCCACCTTGACGTCGAACCAGCTCTCGATCGAGCGCGAGACGAACTGGTAGGACACGACGTAGATCAGCATGCCCGGGATGAATCCCACCAGCGCGAAGATGGCCGCCAGCTTGACCAGCAGCCGGCTGCCGAAGCGGCCGCGCCGCAGCCGCGACGCCAGCCGCACGACGATCCAGCCGATCACCAGCAGCAGCATGGCGGCCACCACCACGTTGATGGCGAACAGCCGGCCGTAGTTGCGCTCGTACAGCTCGCGGTTGTTGGTGGCCTGGGTCAGCAGGAACAGCAGCACGATGCCGATCGCGACGATCACCGTCGCCGCGATCGCGATCGCCCAGCGGAAGGCGCGCGAGGTGCGCTGCGAGGCGTGGAGCTGGTCGGCGGGTGACATGGCTGGCGCTGCTAGCGCGTGATGTCCGCAGGCACGCGCTGGTTGCGGAACACCGAGATGTTCCAGTCGGCCTGGCCGACGGCGCCGATCTGGAACGGCCGCGGCAGCTGCGACACGTCCAGCCGGAAGCGGAAATCGACGTTGTAGCGCTCGTGCGGGCTGATGTCGGCGGCATCGGCGATCTTCCACCGCGAGACGCGCTGCACTGCGGCCAGCGCTTCCTCCTCGCTGTCGAAGCTCTGGCCCAGCGCGACGCCGGAATTGCCGATCACGGTGGGCGCGATGGTCAGCCGCCAGCGCCGCGTCAGCGGCTGGTAAGACAGGCGCATGTGGCGTTGCACGTGCGAGAGCTCGCGGTCGTACCAGTACCAGCGGTCGCGGTACAGAACCGCCTCGGCGACGAAGAACATCGGGATGCCCTTGAGCAGCGCGTCCTCGATCACCGCCGGCAGGTCGAAGCGCACCGCCGCCGACAGGAACAGCCCCTCTTCCGTCCGTTCCAGCTGGGCCTGCGTGATCTCGGCACCCTGGCCCTGGGCCAGCGCCGGCCAGGCCAGCGCCAGGAAAACGCAGGCGGCCAGCAGCCGCGCCGTCCGCTCAAGCTGTTTGCGGAGCTTGCCCAGGTGGGGCGGAGTCTTTTTCAAGCAAGGCGTAGAAAAAGCCGTCGTGGTCACTCTCTGGATTGTCCGGGACGCCATTGCCCTTTGCCCCGCTTTGGGGCAGGAAATGACCCGGCGCCGGCCGCAAAAAGGCGTCTTTGTTGTGCGCAACAAACGTTTGCATCTGGGCCTCGCCCTCGGCCCTGAAGACCGAGCAGGTGCAGAACAACAGCCGCCCGCCGGGCGCCAGCAGGGGCCACAGCGCATCGAGCAGGCGGGCCTGCTGCGCCGCCAGTTGCGCGATGTCGCTTTCGCGCCGCAACCAGCGCACATCGGGGTGCCGCCGCACGATGCCGGAGGCGGTGCAGGGCGCATCCAGCAGGATCGCGTCGAAGGGCTTGCCGTCCCACCAGGCGGCCGGCTGCGCCGCATCGGCGGCCACCACGTTGGCGTCCAGCTCGATGCGGCGCAGCGTGTCGTGGATGCGCTCGCAGCGGGCAGGGTCGACGTCCAGCGCCGTCACCTCGGCGTCGGCGATCTCCAGCAGGTGCGCGGTCTTGCCGCCCGGGGCGGCGCAGGCGTCCAGCACGCGCAGCCGCCGGCCGGGGCTGGCCAGGCCATCGAGCAGCAGGGGCGCCGCCAGCTGCGCCGCGGCGTCCTGCACCGAGACCAGCCCGGTGTCGAAGCCCGGGATGTCGTGCACCGGCCGCGGCCGGTGCAGCATGACGCCGTAGCGGCCGACCGGCGAGGCCGGCATCTGCGCTTCTTCCAGCATCTTGAGGTACTCGGCACGCGGCAGCTTGCGCTCGAAGACGCGCAGCGTCATCGGCGCCTGCGCATTGCTGGCGCGCAGGATGTCCTGCCAGTGCTGCGGATGGTCGGCCTGCAGCCGCTTGATCCACCACAGCGGATGGTTCCAGCGCGCCACGGGATCGCGGTCCGTGGCCGCCAGCAGCGCGTCGCGCTCGCGCAGGAAGCGGCGCAGGCAGGCATTGATGAAGTTGGCCTGGCCGCGGGTGGCCGGCTCCCGCTTGGCCGCCTCCACCGCCTGGTCCACCAGCGTGAATGCCTCGTAGGGCGTGTCCTGCGGGTTCCAGGACAGCGCCAGTGCGGTGCACAGCAGCGCATCGGCGGCCGGCGGCGGCGAGCGCCTGGCCAGCTGGTGGCGCAGCGCCTCGGCCCGCCCCAGGTTGCGCAGCGCGTGGAACGCCAGCGCCTGCGCCGCCGGCCGCAACGCCGGGTCCAGGCGGGCCAGCGCCGGCGTGGTCGATTCGCCCTGGCGCACGGCGGCGACGACGCTGGCGGCGGCCTGCAGCTGGCGCCAGAGGGGGATGACAGGAGGGTTCAAGCGGGGGAGTCCGTCGTTCAGGCGCCGGCGCGGATGCCGCGCGCCGGCTTGAAGCCGAACAAGCCGGCCAGCAGCAGCGCCGGGAATTGCCGGATGGCGTCGTTGTAGCGCAGCACGGCCTGGTTGAAGCGCTCCGCCGCCGAGCGCGATTGCAGCGTGAGCTGCCGCCACTGCTGCTCCAGCCCCTCGGGGATCGAGGAACCGGCCAGGTCGTTGGCTTCCTGCGAGACGCGGGCCCACGCGCTCAGGAGCACGTCGCGCGCCTCGGACAAGGCAGCGGCCGCCTCGGGGTCGAGCGGGCGCGGCCGCATCGCGGCCAGCGAGACGGTCAGCTGGGTCGCCGCCGCCCGCAGGCCCGACCAGAGTTCGGTCACTTCATCGAGCAGGTCGCCCGGCTGGGTCAGGCCGGTGTGGATCATGGAGGCGGGCAGGCTGGCGTGCACCAGCTCCGCCTGCTGGGTGAGGTCGTGCGCGAGCGCGGTGAAAGCGGCGTTCGCGTCCGAGCGCAGCCGCACCAGACGGTTGTAGGCCCCGACGGACCAGAACAGCAGCACGGCGGCCACCGCCCAGAGTACAAGCGAATTCGGCATGCGGGTATTGTCCACGGGAAAGAAAAAAGCCCCGGCCCGCGCGTTGCGGACCGGGGCTTGGTCGTTGCCGGGGCAACGGCGGGCGATTACTCGGCCGGCGTGCCTTCGCTGGTTTCCGGCGCCGTCGCCTCACCGATGCTGGCCAGTTCCGCGGCTTCGGACTCGGCGATGGCGCGGCGCTCGGCCTCGTCCATCATGTCCTTGGCCTTGCGCGCCTGGTGGTACGCCATGCCGGTGCCGGCGGGGATCAGGCGGCCGACGATCACGTTTTCCTTCAGGCCGCGCAGCTCGTCGCGCTTGCCCATGATCGCCGCCTCGGTCAGCACCCGCGTGGTTTCCTGGAAGGAAGCCGCGGAGATGAACGAGTCGGTCGACAGCGAGGCCTTGGTGATACCGAGCAGCAGGTTGCTGTAGGTCGGCGGGATCTTGCCTTCCCCGCGCAGCCTGTCGTTGGTGTCCAGGATCTCGGAACGCTCGACCTGCTCGCCGGCGATGTAGCCCGAGTCGCCGACGTTCTCGACCACGACCCGGCGCAGCATCTGGCGAACGATCACCTCGATGTGCTTGTCGTTGATCTTCACGCCCTGCAGCCGGTACACGTCCTGCACTTCGTCGACGATGTAGCGCGCCAGTTCTTCCATGCCCAGCAGGCGCAGGATGTCCTGCGGATCGGCCGGACCGTCCACCACCGACTCGCCCTTGTTGACGACCTGGCCTTCGTGCACCAGGATGTTCTTCTCCTTGGGCACCAGCTCCTCGTGCACGCCGCCTTCCGGATCGGTGATCTGCAGGCGGATCTTGCCCTTGGTCTCCTTGCCGAACGACACCGTGCCGGTCATCTCGGCCAGCACGCCCTTGTCCTTGGGCGAGCGGGCCTCGAACAGCTCGGCCACCCGCGGCAGGCCGCCGGTGATGTCGCGCGTCTTCTGGCCTTCGATCGGGATGCGGGCCAGCACTTCGCCGGGACCCACGTCCTGGCCGTCGCGCACCTGCACCAGCGAGCCGACCTGGAAGCCGATCGTCACCGAGTGGTCGGTGCCGGGGATCTTCACCTCGTTGCCGGAGGCGTCGATCAGCTTGACCTGGGGACGGATCACCTTGGCGGCGCCGCGGCGCTTCGGGTCGATCACCACCAGCGTCGACAGGCCGGTGACTTCGTCCACCTGCTTGGCGACGGTCAGCCCTTCCTCGACGTTCTCGAACTTCGCCTTGCCGGCGAATTCCGTGATCACCGGGCGGGTCAGCGGATCCCAGTTGGCCAGCACCGTGCCGGCCTTGATCTGCTGGTCGGCCTTGACGGCCAGGGTGGCGCCGTACGGCACCTTGTGGCGCTCGCGCTCGCGGCCGTGCTCGTCATGGATGACGATCTCGCCGGAGCGGGCGATCACCACCAGCTCGCCCTTGCCGTTGGTCACGTAGCGCATCGTGGCGTTGAAGCCGATCACGCCGTTGGACTTGGCTTCCACGCTCGAAGCGATGGCGGCGCGGGATGCGGCGCCGCCGATGTGGAAGGTCCGCATCGTCAGCTGCGTGCCCGGCTCGCCGATCGACTGGGCGGCGATCACGCCGACCGCTTCGCCGATGTTGATCAGGCCGCCGCGGCCCAGGTCGCGGCCGTAGCACTTGGCGCAGATGCCGAAGCGGGTGGCGCAGGTCAGCGCGGTGCGCACCTTCACCTCGTCGACGCCCACTGCCTCCAGCACGTCGATCAGGTCTTCGTCCAGCATCTCGCCGGACTTGACCAGCACCGCGCGGGTTTCAGGATGCAGCACGTCTTCGGCGGCGGTGCGGCCCAGGATCCGGTCGCGCAGCGATTCGATCACTTCGCCGCCCTCGACGATGGCGCGCATCAGCGAGCCGTCGTGGGTGTCGCAATCCTGCTCGATCACCACCAGGTCCTGCGTCACGTCCACCAGCCGGCGCGTGAGGTAGCCCGAGTTCGCTGTCTTCAGCGCCGTGTCCGCCAGGCCCTTGCGGGCGCCGTGGGTGGAGATGAAGTACTGCAGAACGTTCAGGCCTTCGCGGAAGTTGGCCGTGATCGGGGTCTCGATGATCGAGCCGTCCGGCTTGGCCATCAGGCCCCGCATGCCCGCCAGCTGGCGGATCTGCGCGGCGGAACCGCGGGCGCCCGAGTCGGCCATCATGTAGATGGAGTTGAACGACTCCTGCTCCACTTCCTTGCCGTGGCGGTCGGTGGTCTTTTCCTTGCCCAGCTGGGCCATCATGACCTTGGACACTTCGTCGCCGGCCTTGCCCCAGATGTCCACCACCTTGTTGTAGCGCTCGCCGGAAGTCACCAGGCCCGAGACGTACTGCTGCTCGATCTCCTTCACTTCCTTCTCGGAGCGGGCGATGATGTCGGCCTTCTGCGGCGGCACCAGCATGTCGTCCACGCAGATCGAGATGCCGGCCTTGGTCGCCAGCCGGAAGCCGTTCTGCAGCAGCTTGTCGGCGAACACCACCGTCTCCTTCAGGCCGCACTTGCGGAAGCTGACGTTGATCAGCTTGGAGATTTCCTTCTTCTTCAACGCCTTGTTGATATTGGAGAAGGGCAGCCCGCGCGGCAGGATCTCGGACAGCAGGGCGCGGCCGGCGGTGGTTTCCACCAGCGACGTCGACGAGGTGAACTCGCCGGTTTCCTTGTCCTTCGCCCACTCGGTCAGGCGCACCGTCACCTTGGCGGTGAGGTCCACTTCGCCGGCGTCGAGCGCGCGCTGCACTTCACCGGTGTCGGCAAAGATCAGGCCCTCGCCCTTGGCGTTGATGCGCTCGCGGGTCGTGTAGTACAGGCCCAGCACCACGTCCTGCGAGGGAACGATGGAGGGCTCGCCGTTGGCGGGGAACAGCACGTTGTTGGAGGCCAGCATCAGCGTGCGGCATTCCATCTGCGCTTCCACCGACAGCGGCACGTGGACGGCCATCTGGTCGCCGTCGAAGTCGGCGTTGAAGGCGGCGCAGACCAGCGGGTGCAGCTGGATCGCCTTGCCTTCGATCAGGATCGGCTCGAAGGCCTGGATGCCCAGGCGGTGCAGCGTGGGAGCCCGGTTCAGCATGACCGGGTGCTCCTTGATGACCTCTTCCAGGATGTCCCAGACCACCGGCGTGCCCGATTCCACTTCCTTCTTCGCCGCCTTGATGGTGGTGGCGATGCCCATGGCTTCCAGGCGCGAGAAGATGAAGGGCTTGAACAGCTCCAGCGCCATCAGCTTGGGCAGGCCGCACTGGTGCAGCTTGAGCGTCGGGCCGACCACGATGACCGAGCGGCCCGAGTAGTCGACGCGCTTGCCCAGCAAGTTCTGGCGGAACCGGCCGCTCTTGCCCTTGATCATGTCGGCCAGCGACTTGAGCGCGCGCTTGTTGGCGCCCGTCATGGCCTTGCCGCGGCGGCCGTTGTCCAGCAGCGAGTCGACCGCTTCCTGCAGCATCCGCTTTTCGTTGCGCGCGATGATTTCCGGGGCCTTGAGCTCCAGCAGGCGGCGCAGCCGCGAGTTGCGGTTGATGACGCGGCGGTACAGGTCGTTCAGGTCGGAGGTGGCGAAGCGGCCGCCGTCCAGCGGCACCAGCGGACGCAGGTCCGGCGGCAGCACGGGCAGCACGTCCATCACCATCCAGCCCGGCTTGATGCCCGACTTCTTGAAGGCTTCCAGCACCTTCAGGCGCTTGGCGTTCTTCTTGACCTTGACTTCGGAGCCGGTCAGGTCGCCGCGCAGCTTCTCGATCTCGATGTCGATGTCGATGCCTTCGAGCAGGTCCTTGATGCCTTCGGCGCCCATCTTGGCGATGAACTCGTCGCCGTATTCCTTGCGCTTGGCGTCATAGTCGTCCTCGGACATGATGCTGAACTTCTTCAGCGGCGTCATGCCGGGGTCGGTGACGACGTAGGCTTCGAAGTACAGCACGCGCTCGATGTCGCGCAGCGTCATGTCCAGCACCAGGCCCAGCCGCGACGGCAGCGACTTGAGGAACCAGATGTGGGCGCAGGGCGCGGCCAGGTCGATGTGGCCCATGCGCTCGCGGCGCACCTTGGTCTGCGTGACTTCGACGCCGCACTTCTCGCAGATCACGCCGCGGTGCTTCAGGCGCTTGTACTTGCCGCACAGGCACTCGTAGTCCTTGATGGGGCCGAAGATCTTGGCGCAGAACAGGCCGTCGCGCTCGGGCTTGAAGGTGCGGTAGTTGATGGTTTCCGGCTTCTTGACCTCGCCGAAAGACCAGGAGCGGATCTTCTCGGGCGAAGCCATGCCGATGCGGATGGCATCGAAATGCTCGTCCGGCGTGAACTGCTTGAACAGGTCGAGTAGTGATTTCATGTGTCTTCCTAATCAGTTGGGGACAGAGCTGAAGATCTGTCCCACAAATTCACTTGGACGTTAGCTGCGCTCGAGTTCCATGTCGATGCCCAAGGAACGGATTTCCTTGACCAGGACATTGAACGATTCCGGCATGCCGGCTTCGATGGCGTGCTCGCCCTTGACGATGGACTCGTACACCTTGGTGCGGCCCTGCACGTCGTCGGACTTGACGGTCAGCATTTCCTGCAGCGTGTAGGCGGCGCCATACGCCTCCAGTGCCCACACTTCCATCTCGCCGAAACGCTGTCCGCCGAACTGCGCCTTGCCGCCCAGCGGCTGCTGCGTGACCAGCGAGTACGGGCCAGTGGAGCGGGCGTGCATCTTGTCGTCCACCAGGTGGTGCAACTTCAGCACGTGCATGTAGCCGACCGTGACGGGACGCTCGAACTGGTCGCCGGAGCGGCCGTCGTACAGCATCGCCTGGGTGCGCGTTGCGGTCAGGCCCTTGGCCTTGGCAGCGGCTTCCGGATAGGCCAGCCTGAGCATGCCGCGGATTTCCTCTTCCGAGGCGCCGTCGAACACCGGGGTGGCGAACGGAACGCCCTTGGACAGGTTCTCCGCCATTTCCAGCACGTCTTCGTCGGCCAGCTTGGCGAGGTCTTCCTTGCGGCCGGAGCCGTTGTAGAGCTCGTCCATGAACTTGCGCAGCTCGGCCACCTTGGCCTCCTGCTGCAGCATGTCGCCGATGCGCTGGCCGATGCCCTTGGCAGCCCAGCCCAGGTGCACTTCCAGCACCTGGCCCACGTTCATGCGCGACGGCACGCCCAGCGGGTTCAGCACGATGTCGCACGGCGTGCCGTCCGCCATGTAGGGCATGTCTTCGACCGGAACGATCTTGGACACGACACCCTTGTTGCCGTGGCGGCCGGCCATCTTGTCGCCGGGTTGCAGGCGGCGCTTGACGGCCAGGTAGACCTTGACCATCTTGAGCACGCCGGCCGGCAGTTCGTCGCCCTGCGTCAGCTTCTTGCGCTTTTCCTCGAACGCCAGGTCGAAACTGTGGCGCTGCTGCTCGATCGAGTTCTTGATCGATTCGAGCTGCGATGCCACTTCGTCATCTGCCGGGCGGATGTCGAACCAGTGGAACTTCTCGACCGACGCCAGGTAGGCCTTGTCGATCTTGGTGCCCTTGGCCAGCTTCTGCGGTCCGCCGTTGGCGACCTTGTTGTTCAGGAGCTTCTCGATCCGGTCGAACGCGTCGGCTTCGACGATGCGCAGCTGGTCGTTCAGGTCCAGCCGGAAGCGCTTGAGCTCGTCGTCGATGATCTGCTGGGCCCGCTTGTCGCGCTGGATGCCTTCACGGGTGAAGACCTGCACGTCGATCACTGTGCCCTGCGAGCCCTGGTCGACGCGCAGCGAGGTGTCCTTCACGTCGGAGGCCTTCTCGCCGAAGATCGCGCGCAGCAGCTTTTCTTCCGGCGTCAGCGTGGTCTCGCCCTTGGGCGTGACCTTGCCCACCAGCGTGTCGCCGGGTTGCACCTCGGCGCCGACGTAGATGATGCCGGACTCGTCCAGCCGATTGAGCTGCTGCTCGCTCAGGTTCGGGATGTCGCGGGTGATTTCCTCGGCGCCCAGCTTGGTGTCGCGGGCCATCACCACCAGCTCCTCGATGTGGATCGAGGTGTAGCGGTCGTCGGCGACGACCCGTTCGCTGATCAGGATCGAGTCCTCGAAGTTGTAGCCGTTCCAGGGCATGAACGCCACCAGCATGTTCTGGCCCAGCGCCAGCTCACCGATGTCGGTGGAGGCGCCGTCGGCGATCACGTCGCCCTTGGACAGCTTGTCGCCCTTCTTGACGATGGGACGCTGGTGGATGTTGGTGTTCTGGTTGGAACGCTGGTACTTGATCAGGTTGTAGATGTCCACGCCCACTTCGCCGGCTTGCGCTTCGGCGTCGTTCACGCGCACCACGATGCGGGTGGCGTCCACGTAGTCGACCACGCCGCCGCGGGTGGCGGTGACCACGGTGCCGGAGTCGATCGCGGAGACGCGCTCGATGCCGGTGCCGACGAAGGCCTTTTCCGGACGCAGCACGGGCACGGCCTGGCGCTGCATGTTGGCGCCCATCAGCGCGCGGTTGGCGTCGTCGTGCTCCAGGAACGGCACCAGCGATGCCGCCACCGAGACGATCTGCGCCGGCGACACGTCCATGTACTGGACGCGGTCGGCGCCGCACAGGATGGACTCGCCGCGTTCACGGGCGGAAACCAGTTCGTCGGTCAGCTTGCCGTCCTTGTCCAGCGTCGCATTGGCCTGGGCGATGACGTACTTGCCTTCCTCGATGGCCGACAGGTAATCGATCTGCATCGTCACCTTGCCGTCGATCACCCGGCGGTACGGCGTCTCGATGAAGCCGTATTCGTTCAGGCGGGCGTACAGGGCCAGCGAGTTGATCAGGCCGATGTTCGGGCCTTCCGGCGTTTCGATCGGGCACACGCGGCCGTAGTGGGTGACGTGCACGTCGCGCACTTCGAAGCCGGCGCGCTCGCGGGTCAGGCCGCCCGGGCCGAGGGCCGAGACGCGGCGCTTGTGCGTGATCTCGGACAGCGGGTTGGTCTGGTCCATGAACTGCGACAGCTGGGAGGCGCCGAAGAACTCCTTCAGGGCCGCGGAAATCGGCTTGGAGTTGATCAGGTCGTGCGGCATCAGCGGCTCTTGCTCGGCCTGGCCGAGGCGCTCCTTGACCGCCTTCTCGATCCGGGCCAGGCCGGTGCGGTACTGGTTCTCGGCCAGTTCGCCGACGCAACGCACGCGGCGGTTGCCCAGGTGGTCGATGTCGTCGACTTCGCCGTTGCCGTTGCGCAGGTCCACCAGGATCTTGACCACGGCCAGGATGTCCTCGTTGGTCAGCACCATCGGGCCGGTCGACTCGTCGCGGCCGACCTTGGCGTTGAACTTCATCCGGCCGACGCGCGACAGGTCGTACGTGTCCGGGTTGTAGAACAGGCGCTGGAACAGGGCCTGCACCGCGTCTTCGGTCGGCGGCTCGCCGGGGCGCATCATGCGGTAGATGGCGACGCGGGCGGCGAATTCGTCCACCGTCTCGTCGCTGCGCAGGGTCTGCGACATGTACGCGCCCTGGTCCAGCTCGTTGGTGTAGATCACCTGCAGGTCCTGCACGCCGGCCGTGCGAAGCTTCTTGAGCAGCGCTTCGGTCAGTTCGTCGTTGGCCTTGGCGATGATCTCGCCGGTGTCCTGGTCGACGATGTTGCGTGCGACCACGCGGCCCACCAGGAAGTCTTCCGGCACGCTGATGTGCGTGGTGTTGGTCGTTTCCAGCTCACGGGTGTGGCGGGCGGTGACGCGCTTGTCCTTGGCCACGACCACCTTGCCGGACTTGTCCGTGATGTCGAAGCGGGCCACTTCGCCGCGCAGGCGCTCGGAGACGAACTCCATCTGGGCGCCGCTGTCCATCAGGCGGAAGTTGTCGTTGACGAAGAAATTCGCCAGGATCGATTCGGGCGTCAGGCCGATGGCCTTGAGCAGGATCGTGACCGGCATCTTGCGGCGGCGGTCGACGCGGAAGTACAGCACGTCCTTCGGGTCGAACTCGAAGTCCAGCCAGGAGCCGCGGTACGGGATGATCCGGGCCGAGAACAGCAGCTTGCCCGAGCTGTGGGTCTTGCCCTTGTCGTGCTCGAAGAACACGCCGGGAGAGCGGTGCAGCTGCGAGACGATCACGCGCTCGGTGCCGTTGATGATGAAGGAGCCCTTGTCGGTCATCAGGGGCACTTCGCCCATGTAGACCTCCTGCTCCTTGACTTCCTTGACCACCTTGGACTGCGCGGTCGACGACTCGCGGTCATAGATGATCAGCTGGACCTTGGCGCGCACCGCCGAGGCGTAGGTCAGCCCGCGGGTCTGGCACTCGCGCACGTCGAACGCCGGCTTGGCCAGGTTGTACTCGATGAACTTCATCTCCACGAAGCCGTTGTGCGAGACGATCGGGAAGGCGGCGTCGAACGCGGCCTGCAGACCCTCGATGGTCCGCTTCTGGGGGCCGATGTCTGCCTGCAGGAACGCGGTGTACGCGTCCTTCTGCATCTGCAGCAGGTAGGGAACTTCAAGCACGCTGTCGCGGCTGCCGAAGCTTTTGCGGATGCGTTTGCGTTCGGTATAGGAATAGGCCATGAGATCTCCGGGCTAATGAGCTCTTGCGCAACTGTCTGACCCGCAGCCGGGCCGGGCTGGGGCGTTCTTGGTGGGTTGGCCACTACCAACCATGGCGGACGGCGATGCATTGCACATCGCCCGAACCAAGGCGTCTTCTGCAGTCGGGGTCAGAAGACACTCGGAAAAACTGGGGAACCTTGGATTGGACCAGCTTTTCCGGGTGTGTTCTCGGGCGCTTCCTAGAAGCACCAAAGGCTGGAGGCCCTTTCGGACACTCCAGCCTCGGAACGGGGCCGAATTACTTCAGCTCGACCTTGGCGCCGGCGTCAACCAGCTTCTTCATGGCGGCGTCGGCGTCAGCCTTGTTCAGGCCTTCCTTGACGGCCTTCGGGGCGCCGTCGACCAGGTCCTTGGCTTCCTTCAGGCCCAGGCCGGTGATTTCGCGCACGGCCTTGATGACGGAGACCTTCTGGGCACCGGCTTCCAGCAGCTGCACGGTGAATTCGGTCTTCTCTTCGGCGACCGCGGCAGCGGCGCCGCCGCCACCGGCTGCGGGAGCGGCCATGGCCGCGGCGCTCACGCCGAACTTCTCTTCGATGGCTTTCACCAGCTCGTTGAGTTCCATGACCGTCATGCTGTCCAGCGAGGTCAGAAATGCGTCTTTATCGAATGCCATTTTGATTCCAATCAGATGTCTAGTTAGTTGAGGACAGAGCAGCGCTGCGCATCTGGTCTGTCCCGCAAGGTTTCACGGCTTTAAGCCGCGGCTGCTTCTGCGGGCGCTGCCTCTTCGGCACCACCACCTCGTTTTGCTGCCAGCGCTCCGAGCACCACTGCGGTGCGCGAGATCGGCGACATCAGCAAGCCGCAAAGCTGGGCCAGCAGCACTTCCTTGGTGGGAATGCTTGCCAGCTGCTTCACGCCGTTGACGTCCAGGGCCTTGCCGCCGTAGGCGCCGCCGCGAATCACCAGCTTGTCGTTGGTTTTCGCGAAATCTGCCACCACTTTCGCGGCGGAGACGGCATCCACGGAGAAGCCATAGATCAGCGGGCCGGTCATCTGGTCGGCGACGATGTCAAACGCGCTGCCTGCGACAGCACGGCGGGCCAGGGTGTTCTTCAGAACACTCAGGCTGACGCCCTTGCTGCGCGCATCGTTGCGCAGTTTGGTCATGTCGGCGACCGTGATGCCGCGGTATTCCGCCATCACCAGCGTTTGAGCTTTTGCTGCGAGGCCGGTCACTTCGGTAACGACCGCTTCCTTCTCACTGCGATTCAGACTCAAGGTCTACTCCTTAAAGAGCCTTGGGGTCCGGGGACCCTTCCAGCTCGCCTTACCTGCAGCGACCAACTGTCATCAGAAATCTCTCAATTCCATCTGCAGCGGGATCGCCATCTGCGTTGGTTTTTCGCTATTAAGCGCAGTCGCCTGCGCACCAACGGTCTTGGATGGCCTGGCGGATCCTTGCGGCTCCGCCAGCCCACCACGCCGGCCGTCCCTTGCGGGCCGGCCGATTCTTTCGCGATTACGCCGAGATGGTTTGCGTGTCCACCCGGACACCCAGACCCATCGTCGACGAAACCGCCACTTTCCTGAGGTACACACCCTTGCTGGTAGCCGGCTTGGCCTTGGTCAGCGCGTCGATCAGGGCGACCAGGTTGCCTTGCAGCTTGTCCGCATCGAACGAGCGGCGGCCCAGCGTGGCGTGGATGATCCCGGCCTTGTCGGCGCGGAACTGGACCTGGCCGGCCTTCGCATTGCGAACTGCCTGGGCCACGTCCGGCGTCACGGTGCCGACCTTCGGGTTGGGCATCAGGCCGCGCGGGCCCAGGATCTGGCCCAGCGTACCGACCACGCGCATGGCGTCCGGCGCGGCGATCACCACGTCGAAGGGCATGTCGCCGGCCTTCACGCGGGCAGCCAGGTCGTCCATGCCGACGATGTCGGCGCCGGCGGCCTTGGCTTCTTCAGCCTTGGCGCCCTGGGCGAACACGGCCACGCGCTTGGTCTTGCCGGTGCCGTTGGGCATCACGACGGCGCCGCGGACCACCTGGTCCGACTTCTTCGGGTCGATGCCCAGCTGCACGGCCACGTCGATCGATTCGTCGAACTTGGCAGTGGCGGCTTCCTTGACGATGCCGAGCGCTTCGGGCAGCGGATACAGCTTCAGGCTGTCGACCTTGCCTTGCAGGGCCTTCTGTTTCTTCGTGAGCTTGGTCATTTACACGCCCTCCACATTCACGCCCATGGAACGGGCAGAGCCAGCCAGGGTGCGCACCGCAGCGTCGATGCTGGCGGCGTTCATGTCCTTGAGCTTGGTCTTGGCGATTTCCTCGAGCTGGGCCCGGGTGATCTTGCCGACCTTGTTGTTGTGCGGCGTGGCCGAACCCTTGTCCAGCTTGATCGCCTTCTTGATCAGGACCGTCGCGGGCGGGGTCTTGATGATGAAGGTGAAGCTCTTGTCCGCGAAGGCGGTGATCACCACCGGCAGCGGCAGGCCGGGCTCGACGCCCTGGGTCTGGGCGTTGAACGCCTTGCAGAACTCCATGATGTTCAGGCCACGCTGGCCCAGCGCCGGGCCGATCGGCGGCGACGGATTGGCCTTACCCGCTGGCACTTGCAGCTTGATAAAACCGACGATTTTTTTCGCCATGGTTTACTCCTTGCGGGTGATAACGCCTGGGCTCAAGGCCTGGGCTCCCCGGGGTTTCAGCTCTTTGTCTACGCCCCCTGCCGAGCCGTATAGGCAGGAGGACTTCTCAATCCGTTGAGGACAGAGCACGCCTTGCGCGGTCTGCCCCCCAAGGTCTCAGGTCTTTTCGACTTGAGAGAACTCCAGTTCGACCGGGGTGGCGCGGCCGAAGATCGTCACCGACACGCGGACCTTGTTCTTTTCGTAGTTCACTTCTTCGACGGTGCCGTTGAAGTCGGTGAACGGGCCGTCCTTGACGCGCACGTATTCACCGACCACGAACTCCACCTTGTGGCGGGGCTTCTCGGTGCCCTCTTCCATCTGGCCCAGGATCTTGCCGACCTCTTCTTCGGAGATCGGCGCCGGGCGGTTCTTGGCGCCGCCGACGAAACCGGTGACCTTGTTGGTGTGCTTGACCAGGTGCCAGGTGTCGTCGTTCATGATCATCTGGACCAGGACGTAGCCCGGATAGAAGCGCCGCTCGGACGTCTTCTTCTGGCCGTTCTTGATCTCGACGACCTCTTCGGTCGGCACCAGGATCTCGCCGAACATGTCCTGCATGCCGGCGCGCAGGATGCGCTCGCGGATGTTGCGCTCGACGGCCTTTTCCATGCCCGAATAGGCGTGGACGACGTACCAGCGCAGGTCCGGGTTCACCGGCTTGGCCGGCGCCGCGGGCTTCGAGTCGTCGGTGGAGGTTTCGATTTCGCTCATTACTTCTTCCAGCCCAGGATCGCGTCGTAGAACAGCCATTCCAGGGTCTTGTCGGTCAGCCAAAGGAACAGGGCCATGATCACCACGAAGCCGAACACGTAGGCGGTCATCTGGATGGCCTCCTTGCGGCTCGGCCAGACCACCTTCTTGACTTCGCGCCAGGAATCCCGGCCGAAGGCGACGAACTGCTTGCCGGGCTCGGACACCATGAACACCACCACCGCCACCACCAGGCAGGCGATCAGGGCGCCCCATTGCACGATCTGGCCCTGCTTGCCCAGCAGGTAGAAGGCGGCAAGCGCACCAATGACCAGCAGCAATGCCGCTGCCAGCTTCGCCTTGTCGGCGCTGGTGCTGACGGTTTCAACTTGAGTCGTGGCCATGGTTGGCGTTTTCCTGCTTCAAATCACGTGCTTTTGAAGGCACTAAACCCGCCTTCCGGCGGGTTCGGGTTGTTGCCACTCAGGTGGCAGGGGCAGTAGGAATCGAACCTACAACCTTCGGTTTTGGAGACCGACGCTCTGCCAATTGAGCTATACCCCTTCGGTTTCTAATCGGCTGGAGACAGAGCTAGAGATCCGTCCCCAAGACAAATCACTCCAAGATCTTGGCAACAACACCGGAGCCGACGGTCTTGCCGCCTTCGCGGATGGCAAAGCGCAGGCCTTCCTGCATGGCGATCGGGTTGATCAGCTTGACGGTGATCGACACGTTGTCGCCGGGCATGACCATTTCCTTGTCCTTGGGCAACTCGATGGCGCCGGTCACGTCCGTGGTGCGGAAGTAGAACTGGGGCCGGTAGTTGTTGAAGAACGGCGTGTGGCGACCGCCCTCGTCCTTGCTCAGCACATAGACTTCGGCGGTGAAGTGCGTGTGCGGCTTGATCGAACCGGGCTTGCACAGCACCTGGCCGCGCTCGACTTCTTCGCGCTTGGTGCCGCGCAGCAGCACCCCGACGTTGTCGCCGGCCTGGCCCTGGTCCAGCAGCTTGCGAAACATTTCCACGCCGGTGCAGGTGGTCTTGATGGTCGGCTTGATGCCCACGATCTCGATTTCCTCGCCGACCTTGACGATGCCGCGCTCGACCCGGCCCGTCACCACGGTGCCGCGGCCGGAGATGGAGAACACGTCTTCCACCGGCATCAGGAACGCGCCGTCGATGGCTCGCTCGGGCTGGGGAATGTAGCTGTCCATCGCGTCGGCCAGCTTCATGATGGCTTCTTCGCCCAGGGGACCCTTGTCGCCTTCCAGCGCCAGCTTGGCCGAGCCGTGGATGATCGGGGTGCTATCACCCGGGAAGTCGTATTTGTCCAGCAGCTCGCGCAGTTCCATCTCGACCAGCTCGAGCAGCTCGGCGTCGTCGACCATGTCGCACTTGTTCAGGAACACGATGATGTAAGGCACGCCCACCTGGCGCGCCAGCAGGATGTGCTCGCGGGTCTGGGGCATCGGGCCGTCGGCGGCCGAGCACACCAGGATCGCGCCGTCCATCTGGGCGGCGCCGGTGATCATGTTCTTGACGTAGTCGGCGTGGCCGGGGCAGTCCACGTGCGCGTAGTGACGGTTCTTGGTCTCGTACTCCACGTGGGCGGTGTTGATCGTGATGCCGCGCGCTTTTTCTTCCGGAGCCGCGTCGATCTGGTCATAGGCCTTGGCTTCGCCGCCGAACTTGGCCGCCAGCACCGAGGTGATCGCCGCCGTCAGCGTCGTCTTGCCGTGGTCCACGTGGCCGATGGTGCCCACGTTGACGTGCGGCTTGGTCCGCTCGAATTTTCCTTTTGCCATTTTTCGACTCCGAAAAAGAAACTGATCAACAAAAACTGGTGCCCTTTGCGGGAATCGGACCCGCGACCTCCCCCTTACCAAGGGGGTGCTCTACCACTGAGCCAAAAGGGCGAAATTCCATGTTCGCCTTGCAAACACTCGCCATGACCGACGAAGCGGTTCGTGGAGCGGGAGACGGGAATCGAACCCGCGTCATTAGCTTGGAAGGCTAGGGTTCTACCATTGAACTACTCCCGCAAACGGGGGCGATTCTTCAACCCTCGCAGGCTTTCCACAGCGCTACACAAATCACTTCTATCAATCGCCAACCCTCAAAAAAGGCTTGGTGGAGGAGGCTGGATTCGAACCAGCGTAGGCGTAAGCCAACAGATTTACAGTCTGCCCCCTTTAGCCACTCGGGCACCCCTCCGGCGAACCTCGAAATATACCACGCTTTTGGCAGCCCATCCAGCCGGCATGCGGCCAAAGACCCTGCCTCGGCCCACGCGCGACGAACCTGGAGGCGTCGGCCGCGCAACGGTCCGCGTTTGACACGCGCAGTGCACGAATGTTGCGTACGGTCGGCCCATGCGAACACTCAATCTGGCTCTTCAGGGCGGCGGCTCCCACGGCGCCTTCACCTGGGGGGTGCTCGACGCCCTGCTGGCCGATCCCAGGATCGGCTTCGAAGGCCTCAGCGGCACCAGCGCCGGCGCCGTCAATGCGGTGGCACTGGCCAGCGGCTATGCGACCGGACTGGCCAATGGCACCGATCCCCGCCGCGGCGCCCGCGATTCGCTGGCCCGGATCTGGAACCAGATCTCCGCCTGGGGCGCTGCCGGCTCGCTCCAGCAGCGCTTCGCCAGCATGCTGTGGGGCGGCCTTCCGCCCGAGTTGGCGCCCACCAACATCTGGGCCAATGCGATGCGCGGGCTGTTCTCGCCGTACCAGTCCAACCCGCTCGACATCAACCCGCTGCGCAATCTGCTGGAGCAGGAGATCGATTTCGCCGCGATCGCCCGCGCCCCGCAGCTGAAGGTGTTCGTCTGCGCCACCCACGTGCGCACCGGCCGGGCGGTGATCTTCAGCGGCGCCCGGCTCGATGCCCAGGCCGTCACGGCGTCGGCCTGCCTGCCGATGCTGTTCAGGGCGGTGACGATCGACGACGAGGACTACTGGGACGGCGGCTACTCGGTGAATCCGCCGCTGACGCCGCTGATCACCCACTGCGCCTGCGCGGACGTGATGCTGGTGCAGATCAACCCGCTGCGCCAGGAGCACACGCCACACAAGCCCGACCAGATCCTGGACCGCGTCAACGAGCTGACCTTCAACGCCAGCCTGCTGCCGCAGATGCGCGCCATCGACCTGATCAACCGGCTGCTGAGCGAGGGCGCGCTGGACCCGTCACGCGCCAGGCAGGTGCTGCTGCACCGGATCGACGGCGGCGAGGAGATGAAGGTCTATCCGGCCTCCACCAAGAGCTCGACCGACGCCGCGCTGATCCGCAACCTGTTCGAGCTCGGCCAGCAACGCACGCACGACTGGCTGGCCCACCACTTCGAGGCGATCGGACGGCATGGAACGGTGGACATCCGGCGCGACTACCTCGACGGTGCGCAAGGCCAGGTCACGGAAACGGCGTCCGGGCCGCGCCGCCTGTCCTTGCCGGCGTGGCTGGCCCGCTTGTTCCGGCGCACGCCGCGCTAAGGCCTAGAGAACGTCGGGATGGCCGCGCACCGCCAGCCACTGGCGGGCGGTGAGGAAATGGCCGCAACCCAGGAACGGGGCTGGCGGGCGCAGGGCCGAGAGCGGCGACGGATGGTTGGCCTGCAGGATCAGCGCATCGCAGCCATGGGCCAGCGCCGTCCGCTCGATCAGGCCGGCCTTGGCCTGCGCGTGCGCCCCCCACAGCAGGTAGACGCAGGGCGACGCCGTCTTCGCCACCTGCTCCAGCAAGGCGTCGGTCAGCGTTTCCCAGCCCTTCTTCGCATGGCTGCCGGCCTGCCCCTCCTCCACCGTGAGGCTGGTGTTGAGCAGCAGCACACCGCGCCGGGCCCATTCCACCAGCGAGCCATGCTCGGGCACGGGCTCCTGCAGCGTCGCCAGCCGCTCCTTGAAGATGTTGCGCAGCGAGGGCGGCAGCCGCACGCCCCTGGCCACCGAGAAGGCCAGCCCCTCGGCCTGGCCGGCGCCGTGGTACGGGTCCTGACCCAGGATCACGGCCCGCACCTTGTGCAGCGGCGTCAGTTCCAGCGCCCGCAGCGGCCGCGGCGGAAAGATGGTGGCGCCGGCGGCGAGCCGGCCGCGGATGAATTCGCCGAGCTGCGCGCCGGCGGGACTGGCCAGGAAGGCGTCCACCACCAGCTTCCAGTCGGGAGCGACCGGCCACTGCTCGGGCTCCCAGCGCTCCAGCCGATCGTCCATCAATGGCCGAACAACTCAGCCAGCGCCAGCCCCGGGTCGTCGGCGCGCATGAACGCCTCGCCGACCAGGAACGCGTTCACGCCGGCGTCGCGCATGGTCTTGACGTCGGCCGGCATGCGGATGCCCGACTCGGTCACCAGCAGTCGGTCGGCCGGCACCTCCTGCCGCAATGACAGCGTGGTGTCCAGCGACACCTCGAAGCTGCGCAGGTTGCGGTTGTTGATGCCGATCAGCGGCGTCTTGAGCCTGAGCGCGCGCTGCAGTTCGGCGCCGTCGTGCACCTCCACCAGCACCGCCATGTCCAGGCTGCGGGCAATCGCTTCCAGCTCGGCCATCCTGGCGTCGTCCAGGCAGGCGGCGATCAGCAGGATGCAGTCGGCCCCCATCACGCGCGATTCGTAGACCTGGTAAGGATCGACCATGAAGTCCTTGCGCAGCACCGGCAACTCGCAGGAGGCCCGCGCCTGCTTGAGGAAATCGGGTTCGCCCTGGAAGAACTCGCGGTCGGTCAGCACCGACAGGCAGGCGGCGCTGGTCTTGCCGTCGCCCTCGGCATAGGCCTGCGCGATGTCGGCGGGAATGAACTCCTCGCGCAGCACGCCCTTGCTGGGGCTGGCCTTCTTGATCTCGGCGATCACCGCGCTCTGGCCGGCGGCGATCTTGCGGCGCATGGCGCCGATGAAGTCGCGCGTCAGCACGCGCGTTTGCGCGTCGGCGCGCATGGCCGCCAGCGGCTTGCGCTTGGCGGCAAAGGCGATCTCTTCGCGCTTGACCGCGACGATCTTGTCCAGGATGTCGCTCATCGGCTCAGGCTCCCAGCGAGTTCGACAGCGCCACCAGCTGCTCCAGCCTGGCCTTGGCCGCACCCGATTCCACCGCCGTGCGCGCCAGGGCGATGCCCTCCTTCATGGTCGGCGCCACGTTGGCGGCATACAGCGCCACGCCGGCGTTGAGGATGGCGATGTCGCGCGGCGCACCGGGCTGGTTGTCCAGGACGGCCAGCAGCATCGCCCTGGACTGCTCCGGCGTCTCCACCTTGAGCGCGCGGTTGCTGGCCATCGCCATGCCGAAGTCCTCCGGATGGATCTCGTACTCCTTGATCTCGCCGTTCTTCAGTTCCCCCACCATGGTCGCGGCGCCGAGGCTGACTTCGTCCATGCCGTCGCGGCCGTAGACCACCACGGCGTGGTTGGCGCCCAGCCGCTGCAGCGCCCGCACCTGGATGCCGACCAGGTCCGGATGGAACACGCCCATCAGGATGTTGGGCGCGTCGGCAGGATTGGTCAGCGGCCCGAGGATGTTGAAGATGGTGCGCACGCCCAGTTCCTTGCGGATCGGCGCGACGTTCTTCATCGCCGGATGGTGGTTGGGCGCGAACATGAAGCCGATGCCGACCTCGGCGATGCACCTGGCGATCGCCTCGGGCGCCAGGTTGATGTTCAGGCCCAGGCTTTCCAGCACGTCGGCGCTGCCGCTCTTGCTCGAGACGCTGCGCCCGCCGTGCTTGCTGACCTTGGCGCCGGCCGCGGCGGCGATGAACATCGAGCAGGTGGAGATGTTGAAGGTGTGCGAGCCGTCGCCGCCGGTGCCGACGATGTCCACCAGGTGTGTCTTGTCGGCGACATGGACCTTGGTGGAGAACTCGCGCATGACCTGGGCGGCCGCCGTGATCTCGCCGATGGTTTCCTTCTTGACGCGCAGGCCGGTGATCAGCGCCGCCATCATCACCGGCGACAGCTCGCCGCTCATGATCAGCCGGACGATCCGCAGCATCTCGTCGTGAAAGATCTCGCGGTGCTCGATGGTGCGCTGCAGCGCTTCCTGGGGGGTGATGGGCATGGTGTTCTCCATGGAGATCTAGCGTGAAGGATTGTCGGACAAAGCGAGCTTCAGTCCGAAGCCCAGGAACATGGCGCCGGCCGCGCGCTCCAGCCAGTGCATGCCCTTGCGGACCGCGCCGACGCGGGACGACAACCAGGCGGCGGCCAGCGCCCAGCCGATGTTGACCCACAGGCCGTTGAAATTGAACAGCAGGCCCAGCAGCAGGAAGGCCAGCGACTTGTGCTCGATGGCCGGCCCGATGAACTGCGGCAGGAAGGCCAGGAAGAACAGCGCCACCTTGGGATTGAGCGCGTTGGTGGCGAAGCCGCGCAGGAAAATGGCCTGGAGGTCGGCCGCCGCGGTTGCCTGCACGTGATGCGTGCCGGCGTCCATGGCCGGCGGCGCGCTCGAACGCAGCATCCTGAGGCCCACCCACACCAGGTAGGCGGCGCCGATCCACTTGAGCACCGTGAATGCGGTCGCCGATGCGGCCAGCAGCGCGCTGACGCCGACGGCGGCCGCGAAGATGTGCACGAAGCAGCCGGCCGTGATGCCGAACGCCGCGACGACCCCGGCCCGGGCTCCGGACTTGAGCGCATGGGTGACGATGTAGAGCACGTCGGGACCGGGCGTGAGGTTCAGCAGCAGGCCGGCCGCGATGAAGAGCAGGAGCTGGTCGGTTGCCACGGCGCTCAGCCCAGGAAGTGCCGGCGGACCGCCGCGATGGCCCGGTCGATCCCCGCCTCGTCCACATCGAGATGGGTGGCGAAGCGCAGGCGGTACAGCCCGGTGGCCAGCACGCCCTGGGCCGCCAGGTTCTGGATCAGCCCCTGCGACTTCGCCCGCGCCGGCCCGGCGAGGTCGACGAAGACCATGTTGGTGTGCGGCGCCTCCACCAGGACGCCATCGATGCCGGCCAGGCCCTCGGCCAGTCGCCTGGCCAGCGCATGGTCCTGCGCCATCCGCTCGACGTGGTGATCCAGCGCATAGGATGCCGCGGCAGCCAGCATGCCGGCCTGGCGCATCGCGCCGCCGGCCATCTTGCGGATCCGCCGCGCCCTGGCGATGTAGTCGCGCGAGCCGCACAGCGCGGAGCCCACCGGCGCGCCCAGCCCCTTGCTGAAACAGACCGAGACGCTGTCGAAGCACTGTGCAATCCGCCTCGCCTGCGCAAACACCGCCCGCACTGAGCCTGGCGAAGTGCTCGCCTGGGCTTCGACTACCCCAGCCCCGGCCGCCTGGGCCACGGCGGCATTGAACAAGCGCGCCCCGTCGAGATGGCGCGCCAGCCCCTTGCTCTTGGCCAGCGCCGTCGCCTGTTCCACATAGGCCATCGGCAGCAGCTTGCCGCCCAGCGTGTTTTCCAGGGCCAGCAGGCGGCTCCGCGCGAAGTGCGGGTCGTCCGGCTTGATCGCCTCCTCGATGTCGGCAAGCGCCAGCGTGCCGTCCGGCTGGTGTGCGATCGGCTGCGGCTGGACGCTGCCGAACACGGCCGCGCCGCCGCCTTCCCAGCGGTAGCAGTGCGCCATCTGGCCGACGATGTACTCGTCGCCGCGCTGGCAATGGGAAAGCACGCCGCACAGGTTGCTCTGGGTGCCGGTGGGCACGAACAGCGCGGCCTCGAATCCGAGCAGCGCGGCGATCTTGTCCTGCAGCGCGTTGACGCTCGGGTCGTCGCCGAACACGTCGTCGCCCAGCGGAGCGGCAGCCATGGCCTCGCGCATGGCGGCGGTGGGACGGGTGACGGTGTCGCTGCGCAGGTCGACGACGGGGGTGTTGCTGTTCATGCTGCTCGCTCCAGGAAGTTTTTCAGCAGCGCGTGGCCGTGCTCGCTGAGGACGGATTCGGGGTGGAACTGAACGCCCTCGACCGCCAGTTCCTTGTGCCGCACGCCCATGATTTCGCCGTCCTCGGTCCAGGCCGTGGTGGCGAGATCGGCCGGGCAGGAGGACTTTTCGATCGCCAGCGAGTGGTAGCGGTTGACGGTGAACTGCTGCGGCAATCCGGCGAACACGCCCTCGCCGGTGGTGGTGATCACGCTGGTCTTGCCGTGCATCAGCTGCTGCGCGCGCACGATCTTGCCGCCGAACGCGGCCCCGATGCTCTGGTGGCCCAGGCACACGCCCAGGATCGGCAGCTTGCCGGCGAAGTGCCGGATCGCTTCCACCGAGATGCCCGCTTCGGCCGGGGAACAGGGCCCCGGTGAGACCACCAGCCGGTCCGGCTTGCGCGCGGCGATGCCGGCCACGGTGATCTCGTCGTTGCGGAACACTTCCACCTGCGCACCCAGTTCGCCGAAGTACTGCACCAGGTTGTAGGTGAAGCTGTCGTAGTTGTCGATCATGAGGAGTTTCATTCTTGATTGCTCCCTGAAAGCGGACGGCCGGACGCAGAAAACGCAGAAGAAACGCGGAACACGCAGCAAGAACACGAATGAATGTTCATGGCTTGTTGACCATGCGGTGGACGCTCTTGACCACCGGAAAAGCGTAAAAGTTGATGAGCAATCCCAGCCGCAGGTTGGCCAGCCGCAGGTACGACAGCAACTGGGCCCGGTGGATTTCGGTGATCGCATCGATGGCCTTGACCTCCACGATCAGCGCGCGTTCGACGATGAAGTCTGCGCGGTAGGCGACCCCCAGGGGCCGACCCCGGTACATCGCCGGCACGGACACCTCCCGCTCGAATCCGATTTCCCGCTCGCCCAGCTCGATCGCCAGCGCAGCCGAATAGGCGCTCGCGAGCAAACCCACTCCCAGCACCCGCTGCACCTCCACGGCCGCGCCGATCACGGCATGCGACAGGTCGTTCTCGAACTTCAGGTTGTCCTTCTGCGAATTCTGCGTTGCTTCTGCGCCTTCTGCGTCCGGCTGTCCGTTTTCAGCGGTGTTCATTCCAGCCCCTCTTCCACCAGCTCCGACGCCCGCAGCAGGGCCCGGGCCTTGGCCTCGGTTTCCTTCCACTCGAGCTCGGGCACGGAGTCGGCGACGACCCCTGCGGCGGCCTGGACGTACAGCGTCTGATCCTTGATGATGCCGGTGCGGATCGCGATGGCGACGTCCATGTCGCCGGCGTAACTGAGGTAGCCGCAGGCGCCGCCGTAGATGCCGCGCTTGGTCGGCTCCAGCCTGTCGATCACCTCCATCGCGTGCACCTTGGGAGCGCCGCTGAGCGTGCCGGCCGGGAAGGTGGCCTTCAGCACGTCGATGCTGGTCATGCCGTCGTTCAGGATGCCTTCGACGTTGCTCACGATGTGCATCACGTGGCTGTAGCGTTCCACCGCGAAGGCCTCGGTCACCTTCACGCTGCCGGTCTTGGCGATGCGGCCGATGTCGTTGCGCGCCAGGTCGATCAGCATGACGTGCTCGGCACGCTCCTTCGGGTCGTTGATCAACTCCTGCTCCACGGCCTTGTCGATTTCCGGCGTGGCGCCGCGCGGCCGGGTGCCGGCCAGCGGCCGGATCGTGATCTTCTGGCCCTCGGGCGTCTGCTCCTGCCGCACCAGGATTTCGGGCGACGCGCCCACCACGTGGAAGTCGCCGAAGTGGTAGTAATACATGTAGGGGCTGGGGTTGAGCGAACGCAGCGCGCGGTACAGCGACAGCGGCGACTCGGTGTAGCGCTTCTTGATCCGCTGGCCCACCTGCACCTGCATGAAATCGCCGGCCGCGATCATCTCCTTGGCCTCTTCAACCGCCTTGATGTAGTCGGCCTTGGCGAAATCGCGCTCGGCCGGGAAGGTCTGCGTCTGCTTCACCACCGGCGCGCTCACCGAGTACTTGAGCATCTCGCGCAGTTCGCGCAGCCGCTTCTTGCCGTTGGCATAGGCCTCGGGCTGCGCCGGGTCGGCATACACCATCAGGTAGAGCTTGCCCGAGAGGTTGTCGATGACGGCCAGTTCCTCGCACTGCAGCAGCAGGATGTCCGGGCAGCCCAGGGTGTCGGGCGGACAGCTCTTCTCCAGCTTCTTCTCGATGTGCCGCACGGTGTCGTAGCCGAAGTAGCCTGCCAGTCCGCCGCAAAAGCGCGGCAGCCCCGGACGCAGCGCCACCTTGAAACGCTGCTGGTAGGCGGCGACGAAATCGAGCGGGTTGCCGCGGGCGCTTTCGACCACCACGCCATCCTTCACGACCTCGGTCACGGCGTCGGCGCCGAAGCCGCTGGCGCGCAGCAGCGTGCGGGCCGGCAGCCCGATGAAGCTGTAGCGGCCGAAGCGCTCGCCGCCGACCACCGACTCCAGCAGGAAGCTGTACTTGCCGCCGTCGCGGGCGTGCGCCAGTTTCAGGTACAGCGACAGCGGGGTTTCGAGGTCCGCGAACGCTTCCACCATCAACGGAATGCGGTTGTAGCCCTGCAAGGCAAGGCTTTTGAATTCGAGTTCGGTGATCAAGGGTGAGCCTCCACTAGCTCCACGGCAGGGGGCTGCCGCGTTTCATTCACAAGGATGCCTTGCTGCAAGCAAGGCGCGGGGCACGGACTGCCCGCGCCGGTCAGGAACGCACGAACCGGGACCGACGCCAGGGCCAGGCTCCCCGGTCGCTCAAACCTGTGATGTGGGTTCGGTGAATGAACATTCGGGCCAGTGTAGCAAACAGGACGAGAACCCCGCGAAAACCCTGTAGCCGCTTCGCTCCACCGGGTGAAGAATTCCTCTTGCTACATTTCGAAACAATTGGAGAAATCATGATTTTCAGGAACCCAAAGGCCTGGCTGCTGGCGGCCTTCACGCTGCTGGCCGTGTCCGGAGCCATGGCGCAGGTCACCGTCTCGGGGATCCGTTTCGACGACACCGCCGACATCCGCGGCAGCAAGACGCATCTCAACGGCGCCGGCACCCGCTACAAGGCCGTGTTCAAGGTCTACGTGGCCGGCCTGTATCTCACGCGCAAGGCGGGCACCACGGAAGAAGTGCTGGCCGCGCCGGGCGCCAAGCGCATCACCATCACGATGCTGCGCGACATCGATTCGTCGGAGCTGGGCAAGCTGTTCTCGCGCGGCATCGAGGACAACATGGACAAGGCGTCCTTCTCCAAGCTGATCCCCGGCGTCCTGCGCATGAGCCAGATCTTCTCCGAGAACAAGAAGCTCAACTCCGGCGAGAACTTCGCCATCGACTGGATCCCGGGCACCGGCACCGTGCTCACGCTGCGCGGCGTGCCGCAGGGCGAGCCGTTCAAGGAACCGGAGTTCTACAACGCGCTGCTGCGGATCTGGCTCGGCCCCCAGCCGGCCGACTGGAAACTGAAGGACGCGCTGCTGGGCAAGCCTGCGTGAGATCTTGCGGGACAGAGCTCCAGCCCTGTCCCCAACCGATCAGAGCCGGGCAGCCAGCTCCGCCAGCGAATCGACGAAGCCGTCCGCGTCCACCGAGCGGACCGGCTCGCCGTGGTTGTAGCCGTAGGTCACCAGCACCACCGGGCAGGCGGCGGCGCGGGCGGCAGCGGCGTCGTTGCTGGAGTCGCCGATCATCAGCGTCTCGGCCGGCAGCGAGGGCAGCGCCTCGCAGGTCTTGAGCAGCGGCAGCGGGCTGGGCTTCTTGCGCTCGAAGGCGTCGCCGCCGAACACCACCTCGAAGAAGCCGTCCAGGCCCTTGGCCGCCAGCAGCGGCAACGCGAAATTGGTCGGCTTGTTGGTCAGGCACGCCAGCTTCAGGCCGCGCGACTGGAGCAGGCGCAAGCCCTCGACCACGCCGGGATAGACCGCCGCATGCTGGCCGTTGACCGCCAGGTAATGGCGCTGGTAGGCGTCCCACGCCGAGGGGAACTGTTCCGGCGATCCGCCGACGTGCGCCAGCACCGACAGCACCAGGTGCTCGGAGCCCTTGCCGATCATCCGCTCGATGTCCGGCCGCTCGATGCCGGGCAGCCGCAGGTCGTCCAGCATCCGGTTCAGCGCCACGACGAAATCGCCCAGTGTGTCGATCATGGTGCCGTCCAGATCGAGGATGGCGGCGCTCAGCCGCGGAATTTCGAGCGTCGCGTTCATCGCCGCAGTGTGCATCAGCGCCGGCAAGCGCTCAGGCCGGCACTGCGTCCACGTTGGCGCGGCCCCAGTGCCTGTGCTTGCCGATCGCGGCGACGAAATCCTGCGCCAGCTGCACGCGCGCGGTCGGCTCGCTCTTGCCCACCAGCACGCCGGCCGCCACCACGGACTCGGAACCGGCCGCGTTGATGCCCAGGCTACGCAGCAGCTCCACGCCCTCGCCGATCACGCAGATGGTCTTGAAGTGCTTGAACGCCTCCAGCACGAAGTGCACGGCGTCGCCGTTGGCCGCCAGCGCCCTGGCGCTGGCGGCGCCGCTGGGCACCAGCACCGCGTCGAACATCACCGACGGCATGTTGACGTAGGTGAAGTCCACCGCCAGCTGCTGGCCCGAGGAGGTGGACACGAAGCCCAGGTGCGGCCCGACCACCTTGCAGATGGCCCCGGCGTCGAGCAGCGCCTGCTGCACGATCTTCATCGCCCCGGTCTCGACGCCGTCGGCCACCAGGATCGCCACCTTGCGGGTCTGGATCGGGCCGCCGGCGGTTTCCATGCTCAGCGCGGCCGACGACTCGATCGGCAGCTTGGTACGCGCCTCGCGAAAGCCGGCGCGGCCGGCCGCGGCCTTGGCGTCGGGCGCGCCGATGCCCAGCGGCTCCGCCACCTTGCGCGCCAGCTTGCCGTCGACGTGCGCCAGGTTGTCGACCACGCGCTGGCGGATCGCGGGCACCGCCACCTTCGACAGCTCGAACTGGAAGGCCGCGATGATGTGCTCCTTCTCGGCCGGGCTCTGGCTGTTCCAGAACAGCGTGGCCTGCGAGAAGTGGTCGTCGAAGCT
Source organism: Caenimonas terrae (assembly GCF_042655405.1). Classification (NCBI taxonomy): domain Bacteria; kingdom Pseudomonadati; phylum Pseudomonadota; class Betaproteobacteria; order Burkholderiales; family Comamonadaceae; genus Caenimonas; species Caenimonas terrae. The sequence continues at coordinate 455,405 of NZ_JBHSMF010000002.1, forward strand.
GGCGCTGCGGCGCCGGACCTTGGGCGACTCGATCTCTTCCGGATAGCTCTGGAAGCCGCCGGTGCCGCCGTCGACGCGCTGCTCGGACCCGGTGGCGAGCGTGTTCGGCTCGTAGTTCACCTGGCCCTTGTTGATCGTCTGGCGGTGCATGCCGTCACGCTGGAAATTGTGGAATGGGCACACGCCCCGGTTGATCGGCAGCTCGTGGAAGTTCGGGCCGCCCAGGCGCGACAGCTGCGTGTCCGTGTACGAGAACAACCGGCCCTGCAGCAGCGGGTCGTTGCTGAAGTCGATGCCCGGCACCACGTGGCCCGGATGGAAGGCCACCTGTTCGGTCTCGGCGAAGAAGTTGTCGACGTTGCGGTTCAGGACCATCTTGCCCACCAGCTGCACCGGCACCATGTCTTCCGGAATCAGCTTGGTCGGGTCCAGCAGGTCGAAGCCCAGCGCCTGCGCCTTGCTTTCCTCGATCAGCTGCAGGCCCAGCTCCCACTCGGGGAAGTTGCCCTGGTCGATCGCCTCCCACAGGTCGCGGCGGTGGAAGTCGGCATCCTTGCCGGCGATCTTCTGTGCCTCGTCCCAGACCAGCGCGTGCTTGCCCAGCTTGGGCTTCCAGTGGAACTTGACGAAATGGGCGACGCCGCGGGCGTTGACCAGGCGGAAGGTGTGGACGCCGAAGCCCTCCATCATCCGCAAGCTGCGCGGGATGGCGCGGTCCGACATCACCCACATCAGCATGTGCGTCGTTTCCGGCATCAGCGAGACGAAGTCCCAGAAGCTGTCGTGGGCGCTGGCGGCCTGCGGCATCTCGTGGTGCGGCTCCGGCTTGACGGCGTGCACCAGGTCCGGGAACTTCATCGCGTCCTGCACGAAGAACACCGGGATGTTGTTGCCCACCAGGTCGTAGTTGCCCTCACGCGTGTAGAACTTGACGGCAAAACCGCGCACGTCGCGCACCGTGTCGGACGAGCCGCGGGAACCGGCGACGGTGGAAAAGCGCACGAACACCGGCGTGCGGGCACCCACCTCCTGCAGGAAGTCGGCGCGGGTGTATTCCGACAGCGACTTGTACAGCTCGAAATAGCCGTGGGCGCCGGTGCCGCGCGCGTGCACCACGCGCTCGGGGATGCGCTCGTGGTCGAAGTGCGTGATCTTCTCGCGCAGGATGAAATCTTCCAGCAGCGTCGGCCCGCGCACCCCCGCCTTGAGCGAGTTGTGGTTGTCCGGGATCGGAACGCCCTGGTTGGTGGTCAGCTGGTTCTCCGGACCCTGGCTGAACGACTCCAGCTGCTTGACCTTGGCGGCTGCGCTGTCTCCCGCCTTGGCTTTGCGCTGGGTGTCCTGTCGGGGCTGGGCCATCTATCACTCCTGGGTAACTTGACTGTGCGGTAAAACGAATGGGCAGGCGCAAGCGCGCCGGCGCGCAAGCCGCGAGCTTGAAAAGGGGTTCAGCTGGTTTCGAGGTCGAGGGCGAGCTCGAGGACGTTGGCCACCGTGGCCAGGGCCAGCACGCCGGCAGCGCCGGTGACGCACCACACCAGGAAGTCGTCCTGGATCTCGCTCCACGAGCCGGGGAACAGCAGGCTGAGGGCCACGCCCCCGATGGCGGCGCCGACGACACCCAGCATGGCGTGCAGGTAGACGCCGCGCGACGACTGGACCCGCATCATGGCGGCCGCGGCCGAGCCCATGAGGGCACCGATGAGGATTCCTGCGAGCAACTCCATGGGGGTTCTCCTTGCGCTTTGCGTGGTCGGCATGTGTGCTCTGGAGCTTAGGGACCGCCTGAGCCAGACACCGTAGCCGTGCGGCCCCGCGCGTTGTCGGCCGCATCCCCCAGCACCGGTAGGACGTTTCCCACAGCTTCCTCAGCCGCGGCCCTACCGCGGCGCGGCCTTGCAGCCCCGACAGTTGGCTCTTCAACCAGCACCCGGGCCAGACCATGCACAACCGACTGACCAGCCGCAAGCGTCCCGACGCCAGCGCGAACGCGACCAAGGGCAACACGGTCCCGGCCCAGGGCGAGCAGCAGCAGCGCGTGCCGCGCACGCCCAACGAGCGCGACGAATCGGCCGACAGCCAGGCGGCGCAGGAGCCGTCATCGGGACGCGTCGGCCGGCAGGCGGGCGCAGACGTGGAACGGGGGCTGGTCGACACCGACCGCGGGCCGGTGCTGGACCAGGCCTACGACAAGGTGCGCCAGGGCGCGCAGGACCCGGTCAAGAAGGTCGTGCCGTAGCCGCCAGTTCCTTGCGCATGGCGTCGATGACGCCCCTGTAATCGGGCTTGCCGAAGATCGCGCTGCCGGCCACGAAGGTGTCGGCGCCGGCGGCCGCCACCCGTGCGATGTTGTCGGTCTTGATGCCGCCGTCGACCTCCAGCCGGATGTCCTTGCCGCAGGCGTCGATGCGCTTGCGCGCCTGCTCGATCTTGCGCAGCGCCGAATCGATGAAGCTCTGGCCGCCGAAGCCGGGGTTGACGCTCATGATCAGCACCAGGTCGATCTCCTCGATCATCCAGTCCAGCACGTCCAGCGGCGTCGCCGGATTGAACACCAGGCCGGCCTTGCAGCCTTTGGCCTTGATCGCCTGCACGCTGCGGTGGACATGGCCCGACGCCTCGGGGTGGAAGCTGATGTAGTCCGCGCCCGCTTCGGCGAAGGCCTGGGCCAGCGCGTCCACCGGCTGCACCATCAGGTGCACGTCGACCGGAACCGCGACGCCGGTGGCGGTCTTCGCGTGCGGCTTGAGGGCCGAGCAGATCATCGGACCGAAGGTGAGATTGGGCACGTAATGGTTGTCCATCACGTCGAAATGGATCCAGTCGGCGCCGGCGGCGATCACGCTCTTGACCTCCTCGCCGAGCCGGGCGAAGTCGGCCGAGAGGATCGAGGGGGCGATGCGGTAGGTTTTGCTCATGGCGCATTTTCGCAAATCGCGAACAGGTAACATCCGCGCATGGCCAAGTACCAGTTTCGCGTCGAGGTCGAGCCCCGGTTCCTGCCCGAGCAGTCGGCCCCCTCGCAGGGCATCTACAGTTTCGCTTACACCATCACCATCACCAACACCGGCGAGGTGCCGGCGCAGCTGATTTCGCGCCACTGGGTGATCGGCAACTCCGCCGGCGAGGTGGAGGAAGTCAAGGGCCTGGGCGTGGTCGGCCAGCAGCCGCTGCTCAAGCCGGGGGAAGCCTTCCAGTACACCAGCGGCTGCCGCCTGCGCACCGCCAGCGGCAGCATGGAAGGCAGCTACTTCTTCGTCGCCGAGGACGGCGAGCGCTTCGACGTGCCGGTGCCGCCCTTCATGCTGGACGACGGCGCGCAACGCGTGCTGCACTAGCACCCTCCCCTTGCGGATGACAGACCTCAACCAGGTGCTGGCCACGCTGGATGCGCAGGCGCCCCTGGCGCAGCGGCACCTCTGGCTGATCGGCCTGCTGCAATGGGTGCGCGGCCCGCGCGGCTCGCCGGCCGCGGCGGCCGCCAGCCGGGTGCGGCTGTTTCTCGACGCGCTGGAGGCACAGCCGCAGCTGCAGCAGCGGGTCCGCGACTGGTGGCAGGTGCTGGCCGAAACCGTGGACGCCACCGCCCTGCTGGCGGACTTCGGCTTCGCGCCGCGCATGGCCTTCATCAGCGAATTCAACGAGCGGCTGCGCCAGAAGCTGCTGCCGGCCACGCCGGAGACCACCGATTCGGCGGAGCTGTTCTCGCTGGCCATGCCGCGCGCCGACGACGCCCTGTGGATCGCCGCGCTCGACGCCGACAGCCTGGAGCGGCTCGCCGACCTCCTCACCACGTCGTCGGCGGTGACCAGCCTCACGCTGTGGCAGCACGAGCTGCTGGAAGCGATCAACTATTGCGCCAGCCAGGTGCGCGCCGCCGGCTTCGCCGCCGAACTGCGCCAGCGCATGAGCGCCCCCTCGCGCGAGTTGCAGCCGTTCCACGAGCTGCCGGCCGACGTCGAGGCCTTCCGCGCCGCCTTTGCCGCCACGCCGCGCGAACCGGCGGTGGTGGAGGCGGCCGCGGCCCGCCTGCGCGAGCGGCTGGAGGCCTGCCGGCATGCCGCCGCCAGCGTCTATCCGCACCTGAACGAGCACGGCATCTCGGTGGGCCTGGTGTTCCTGCTGCGGCAGCTGCGCGAGCGCGTGCTGCGCATCCGCGAGCTGATGGACTGCCTGACCTCGCCCACGCCGCAAGCCAGCAGCGCGCGGCTGGTGTCCAGGCTGGCGGCGATGGGCCACGAGCGAAGAAGCCTGCGGGCGCTGCTGGCCGCCAACTCCTCGCTGCTGGCGGCCAAGGTCACCGAGCGCAGCGCGGAGGCCGGCGAGCACTACATCACCCGCACGCCGGCCGAGTACCGGCAGATGCTGTGGAAGGCGGCCGGCGGCGGCGCCGCCACCGCGGCCACCACCTTCCTGAAGTTCGCGCTGGCCAGCCTCGGCCTGGCGGCGTTCTGGGGCGGCTTCTGGGCCGGCATGATGTACGCCGCCAGCTTCGTGTTCATCCAGTTGATGCACTGGACGCTGGCGACCAAGCAGCCGGCGATGACCGCGCCGGCGATGGCGGCGCGGCTGAAGAACCTGGACCAGCCCGGCGCGGTGGAGGAATTCGTCGACGAGGTCGCCAACCTGATGCGCTCGCAAGTGGCGGCGGTGATCGGCAACGTCGGCATGGTCGTTCCCTGCGTGGTGCTGCTCAGCGCCGCCATCGGGCTGGCCAGCGGCGCGCCGATGATCAGCCGCGAGGACGCCCACCATGTGTTCGAGACGCTCCACCTGCTCAACCCGCTCACGCTGCTGTTCGCGGCATTCACCGGCGTGCTGCTGTTCGCCTCCAGCCTGATCGCCGGCTGGACGGAGAACTGGTTCGTGCTGCACCGGCTGGACTCGGCGATGCGCTACAACCCGCGCATCACCGCGGCGCTCGGAAGCGCGCGGGCCGGCCGCTGGGCCGGCTTCATGCGCAACAACATCTCGGGCTTCGCCTCCAACATTTCGCTGGGCATGATGCTGGGGCTGGTGCCGCCGGTGCTCGGATTCATCGGCATCGGGCTGCAGGCGCGCCATGTCACCTTGTCCAGCGGCCAGCTCGCCGCCGCCGCGGCGGCATATGGCCCGCAGGTGCTGGGGATGCCGGAGCTGTGGTGGTGCATCGCGGCAATCCCTTTCATCGCCATGCTGAACCTGGGCGTGAGCTTTTACTTCGCCTTCAGGCTGGCACTGCGCGCGCACAGCGTCGTGCGAGCCGACCGGCTGCGGATCCGGCACGCGATCCTCGCCCGGCTGCGGCAGCGTCCGGCCAGTTTCCTGCTGCCGCTGTGACAGGCGCACTGTCCTACAGCTGCGGCTGAGGCTGCGCGTTACAGTGCGCCGGGGACACGACGCACATGAATGAAATCACGGCCATCTGGGCGGAATGGCTCAGGCCCTCGGCGGGCCTGCCGACCGTCCAATGGTCGATCCTGCTGGCAGTGGCGGCCATCGCGGGTCACCTGGTGCATCGTTTCACCGGCATGCCCAAGGTGGTCGGTTATTCCGCGGTGGGCGCGCTCGCCGGGCTGGGCGGCTTCACCGGCGCGGCCTGGCCGCTGCAAGGCATCGGCCTGTTCCTGCTGGAGCTGGGCGTGGCGGTGGTGCTGTTCGAAGCGGGCGGCCGGATCCCGCTGCGCTGGTTCCGCCACAACCCGATGGTGCTGATGCAGAGCCTGCTGCTGTCGGCGCTGACGCTGCTATCCGTCTACTACGTGCTGCGCTACCTCGGCGTGCGTCTGGAGATCGCGCAGTCGCTGGCGCTGGTGGCGATGGCCGCGTCGCCGGCGGTGCTGGGCCGGATCGTGATCGACACCGGCGCCTCCGGCCCGGTCACCGAGCGGGCGATGGTGCTGTCGACGCTCAGCACGCTGTACGCGCTGACCCTGTGCACGGCGCGCGCCGGCGTGATGGACCGGCCGCACAACAGCTGGTCTGACATGGCCTATCCGATCCTGGTGGTGCTGGGCCTGTCGGTGGTGGTGGGCGCCATCCTGGCGCTGACGCTGCGCATCGCGCTGCGGGTGATGAGCCCCACCAGCGAAAACACCTCGATGCTGTTCCTGGCGCTGCTGGCGGCCGGCACCGCGCTGGCGTCCCACTTCGGCGGCTCGGCGCCACTGGCCGCGCTGCTGGGCGGCATGCTGCTCAAGCAGCTCAACCCCCGGCCCTGGGCCTGGCCGCGCCAGCTCGGCACCGCCGGCTCGCTGCTGACCATGCTGATGTTCGTGCTGGTGTCGGTGGTGGCCGCCAACGCCCAATGGAACGTGCCCACCGCCAAGCTGGTCGCCGGGCTGGTGCTGACCCGCTTCCTGGCCATGGTGGCCGGCGTGTGCGCGGCCAACTGGGGCAGCGGACTGACCTGGCGCCAGGCGACGTACACCGGCGTCGCGATGTCGCCGATGTCCTCGGTGGCGCTGCTGCTGGTCTCGCAGTTCGCCGCCAGCACGCCGACACTGCCGCTGATCGCGCGGATCGCGCTGCCGGCCATCCTGCTGATGGAAGTGCTGGGCGCGATCCTGGCCACGCTCGCCGTCCACCGCACCGGCGAGAGTTCGCGCTCCTGGGGTGCCGACGCCAGCCTGACGACGCCCGGAGAGCTGCGTGGCTAGCGCGCCCGCGCACGGCGCAGCGGCTGACGCGCGGCAGGCCGTGCTCGAGCCGTTCCAGCATTCGGCCGCGCTCTCGCTGGGCGTGGAGCTCGAGCTGCAGTTGATCAACACCAACGATTACGACCTCGCGCCCTATTCCGCCGAGATGCTGCGGCTGATGGCGAAGATCCCGCTGCCCGGCGCCGTGGTGCCGGAGATGACATCCAGCATGATCGAGGTCTCCACCGGCGTCTGCAACTCGTCGGCCCAGGTGCTGGGCGAGCTGTCGCAGATCCGCGATGCGCTGGTGCGCTGCGCCGACAAGCTGAACATCGCGATCGCCGGCGGCGGCACCCACCCGTTCCAGCAGTGGCACGAACAGCGCATCTACGACCGGCCGCGCTTCCACGAACTGTCGCAGCTGTACGGCTACCTGTCCAAGCAGTTCACCATCTTCGGCCAGCATGTGCACATCGGCTGCCCCGATGCCGACAGCGCGCTGCTGATGCTGCACCGCATGTCGCGCTACATCCCGCATTTCATCGCGCTGTCGGCGTCCTCGCCCTTCGTGCAGGGGCAGGACACGCAGTTCGATTCGGCGCGGCTCAATTCGGTGTTCGCCTTTCCCATGTCCGGGCGCGCGCCCTACACCCTGAGCTGGGACGAGTTCGGCGCATGGTTCGCCAAGACGACGCGCACCGGCGTGGTCAAGAGCATGAAGGACTTCTACTGGGACATCCGGCCCAAGCCCGAGTACGGAACGATCGAGATCCGCGTGTTCGACACGCCGCTGACGGTGGAGCGGGCCGCCGCCCTGGCCGGCTACGTGCAGGCGCTGGCCTCCTGGCTGCTGCACGAGCAGCCCTTCATGCCGCTGGAAGACGACTACATGGTCTACACGTACAACCGCTTCCAGGCCTGCCGCTTCGGCCTGGACGCGGTGTACGTGGATCCGGTGAGCGGCGAGCACATGGCGCTGCGCGACCACATCGTGATGACGATGAAGCAGATCGACGCGCATTCGCTGGCCGTGGGCGCCGCGCCCGGCATCGACCTGCTGCGGCTGTCGGCCGACATGGGCGCCAACGACGCCAGGTGGCTGCGCGAGCGCCAGGCCAAGGAACGGCTGCTGGCCGAAGTCAGCCGGCAGGCGGCGGAGCGCTTTCGCGGCGGCCGCGGCTGAGCGCGCTCAGCCGGCGCTGCGCTCCTGCTCGCGCTCCAGCCACTCCGCTTCGTCCTTGAGCTGGCCGATCGCCCGGTACAGCGCCCCCAGCTCGCCGCGGTGGAGCGCCGCCAGCCGCTTCAAGTGGCGCCGGCCGGTGGGCAGCAGGTGCACCTGCACCTGGCGGCGGTCGGTCGGGTCGCGCCGGCGCTCCACCAGGCCGGCTTCCTCGCAACGCGACACCAGGGCGACGGTCCCGTGGTGGCGGGACTGCAGGCGCTCGGCAAGTTCGCCGACGGTCGCCCATTCCCGCCCCGGGAACCCGCACACGTGCAGCAGCAGCTGGTATTGCAGCGAGGTGATGCCCTCCGCCGCCGCCGCATCCTCGCTGAAGCGCATGAACATGCGCAGGTGGTAGCGGAAGCTGGACAGGGCCTCGAGCGTTTCCTTGGCCGGCGTCGCGCCGCTGCGCCTGGTGGGTTGCTGGGTCATCGGAGCTCCGTGGCTGGGTCGGCAAGCAGGCTGTGGTTGCCCATGATAGACATATCATGCCGTGATCTAAGCGGCGGCATGCGGCTCGAGTGCCGGCAGACCCTCTTGTGCGGACGCCTGTCCGGCGGCGCCGGCCGGCGTTGGTGGCGGCCCGAACCGCACCGTCCCCCAGATGGGTGATGCGGCGCCGCCCGCAAAGGACAACAGTGGCGTTGCGCGGGAACGCGCACCCTGTCCGGCTTCCAGGAGAAGCGCCATGCCTTGCATCTTCGAGCTTACGCCAGTTCTGTTTGCGTTGACGCTGAGCGGCCTGCTGGCAGGCTGCGACAAGAGCGGCGGGCCGCAGTCCGCCGCCGTCGTGGCGCCCGGGCCGGCGGGAGCGGTGGTGGCCAACGACTGCCGATCGCCCAACGCCCAGACCACGCAGCGCGGCTGCCGGCCCGCCACCAGGCTGATGGGCAGCCTGTAGGGGCACCGCGCCCGGCCCGCCGCCCCCGGTATGCTCGGGCCATGGGTGAATTCGAGCTGATCGAGCGCTTCTTCAAGCGCCCCGCCAGGCGCAGTCCGCTGGGGGTGGGAGACGATTGCGCGCTGCTGCAACCGGCGCCCGGCATGCAGCTGGCCGTCTCCACCGACATGCTGGTGGAGGGCCGGCACTTCCTGTCCACGGTGGACCCGCTGCGGCTGGGCCACAAGGCGCTGGCGGTGAACCTGAGCGACCTGGCGGCCTGCGGCGCCAGCCCGCTGGCGTTTTCACTGGCGCTGGCGCTGCCGGCGGCCAACGAAGCCTGGCTGGAACGCTTCTCCCGCGGCCTGCTGGCACTGGCCGACAGCCATGGCTGCGAACTGGTGGGCGGCGACACGACGCAAGGGCCGCTCAACATCTGCATCACCGTGTTCGGCGAAGTGCCCGCCGGGGGCGCGCTGCTGCGCTCGGGCGCCCGTGCCGGCGACGACATCTATGTGAGCGGGAGCGTCGGCGATGCCCGGCTGGCGCTGGAGGTGTTTCGCGGCAGGCTGTCGGTGCCGGCGGCGGTGTTCGAGGCGGCACGGGCGCGGCTGGAGCAGCCGACGCCGCGGCTGGCGCTGGGCATGGCCCTGCGCGGCATCGCATCGGCCGCGATCGACATCAGCGACGGCCTGGCCGGCGACCTGGGGCACGTGCTGAGCCAGTCCGGCGTCGGCGCCCGCGTCGACAGCGTGTCGGCGTTCGGCCTGCTGGCGTCACCCGGGATCCCCGTCGACACGGCGCTGGACCTGGTGCTGTCCGGCGGCGACGACTACGAACTGCTGTTCACCGCCCCGCCGTCTGCCAGCAAGGCGGTGCAGGCGGCGGCGGCCGCCAGCGCGACGCCGATCACGCGCATCGGCACCATCCACGCCGAGCCCGGCCTGCAGCTGGTGGACCGCAGCGGCGCGGTCCTGATGCGGCGCTTCACGTCCTTCGATCATTTCGCCTGAGCTGTCATCGCGCGGCGCGCGAAAGCCGTTGCACAGGCCATGAGGATCCTGCTGCGCGCCATGTCCTTGATGCTGCTGCTGGCGTTGTCGACGGCAGCGCCAGCGGGCGCCAGGGCCCTGAGCGGCATCGTCAACCATGTCACCGACGGCGACACGCTGTGGGTGCGGCCGCTGCACGGCGCGCCGGTGCAGGTGCGCATCCGGGGCCTGGACGCGCCGGAGATCTGCCAGGCCTTCGGCCCGCAGGCGCGCGATGCACTGGCAGGCCGCGTCCTGCACCGCGCCGTGCGCGTCTCCATCCGGGCGCGCGACGTCTATCACCGCAGCGTCGGCAGCGTCAGCCTGGACGGCCAGGACGTCGGCGCCTGGCTGGTGGCCGGCGGCTATGCCTGGTCGGCGCGCTACCGCGGCCGCTCAGGCCCCTATGCGCTGGAGGAAGAACAGGCCCGGCGGGCGCGGCGCGGCCTGTGGGCGGATGCGGCGATCGAGCCGCGCAGCTTCCGGCGCCGCCACGGCTCCTGCCGCGCGGGCTGACGCGGCCTAGCCGCGCAACTCCTTGCGCATCTCGTCGAGGAAGCGGCCGCAGGCCGGCGACAGCGAGCGCCCGCGCCGGGTGACCACCGAGATGTCGCGCGAGACCCGGGGCGCGGTCAGCGCCCGCACCACCAGCGACTTGTCGTCCGCCGCGCTGGCGTACGCGGCCGGCATGATCGACGCCCCCAGCCCGCTGGCGGTCATCCACAGGGCGGTGGAGAGGAACGACACCTCGTTGACGATCTCCAGCACCACGCCGGCGCGCGCCGCCGTCGCGTCCACCAGCGGCCGGATGCCGTAGCCCGGGCGCACGGTGATGACGCCGTGGCCGGCCAGCTGCCCAGCGCAGCGGCTTGCTGCCGGCCAGCGGATGCTCGCGGCCGCACACCAGCGCGAGGTGGTCGCGCACCAGGGTGACGGAATCGACGTCGGCCGCCGCCTGCTCCGGCGTGCCGATGCCGAAGTCGACGTGGTCGCCGGCCACGCGCGAGACGAACTGGTCGGGCGCGCAATCGTCGATCACCACGCTGATGTCCGGATGCAGCTGCGAGAAGCGCCGGATCACCCGCGGCAGCAGGATCTGCGCCAGCGTCGGCGTCACCGCCAGGCAGACGCGCCCGCGCTTGAGCGCCGTCAGGTCGCGCACGCCGGCGCCCAGCGCCTCCACGTCGCGCAGGATGCGCTCGGCCACCACCACCGCTTCGTTGGCGGCCTGGGTCGGACGCAGCGAGCGGGTGGTGCGGTCGAACAGGCGGGCGCCCAGGCCCTGCTCCAGCTGGCGGATCAGCACGCTCACGGCCGACTGCGTCACCGACAGCTGTTCGGCGGCCGCACTCAGCTTGCGCAGCTGGTAGACCGCGTGGAAGGCGCGCAGCTGGCGCAGCGTGGGGGTGAAGGCCGGCGGTCGATTCATTCCGTGAAATCATAAGTGCTTCGCAATTTATCGATTTACGAATGAATCGAAAGCGTCTCCAATGGCTCAAACAGGAGACAAGCGAATGAACATGTTCTTGCGCGGCGCTGCGGCGCTGCTGGCCGCCGGCGTGCTGTCGGCGCAGGCCCAGGCCCCCGCCCCGGCCGACTTCCCCAGCAAGCCGATCCGGATCGTCGTCACCTTCCCGCCGGGCGGCAGCACCGACGCGGTGGTGCGGATGATCGTCCCGCGCCTGAGCGAGAAGCTGGGGCAGCAGGTGGTGGTGGACAACCGGCCCGGCGCCGGCGGCAACATCGGCCTGGCGATCGTGGCCAAGGCGCCGCCCGACGGCTACACGCTGGGGGTGGGCGCCGCCGGCGCGCTGTCGGCCAACGCCAGCCTGTACGCGCAGATGCCCTTCGACCCGCTCAAGGACCTCAAGCCCGTGAGCATGCTGGCGGCGATCCCGTTCGTGCTGGTCGGCCATCCCTCGCTGAAGGCCCGCACCCTCAAGGACCTGATCGCCCAGGCCAAGGCCGATCCGGCCAAGCTGGCGATCGGCCACGGCGGCAACGGCACCGCGATGCACCTGTCGGCGGCGCTGCTGGGGCAGATGGCCGACATCAAGCTGGTGGAAGTGCCGTACAAGGGCTCGGGCCCGGCGGCGCTGGACGTGCTGGCCGGGCAGCTGCCGCTGGCGGTGGTGGACCTGCCGGCGGCGCTGCAGCAGATCAAGGCCGGCAAGCTGATCGCTTTCGCGGTCACCAGCGCGCAGCGGCTGCCGACCCTGCCGGACGTTCCCACGGCGGCCGAAGCGGGCCTGCCCGGCTACGACTCCACCGGCTGGTTCGGCGTGGTCGCGCCGGCCGGCACACCGGCGCCGATCGTCGCGCGGCTCAACGCGGAGATCACCGCGGCGCTGAACGACCCCCAGATCCAGGCCAGCATGCGCAACCTCGGAGTGGAGCCGGCGCCCGGGAGCGCGGACAGCTTCGACGGCTACATCCGCTCGGAGACGCGCAAGTGGGCCAAGGTGATCCGGCAAGCCAACATCAAGCTGGACTGAAAATGACGCAGGAGATCCAAGCCGACGTTCTCATCGTCGGGGCCGGGCCGGTCGGCCTGACGCTGGCGATGGACCTGCAGTCGCGCGGCGTGACGGTGGCGATCGCCGAGATCCGCCGCTATGCCGAGCCGCCCAACGTCAAGTGCAACCATGTGGCTGCGCGCACGATGGAGCAGTTCCGCCGGCTCGGCGTGGCGCAGAAGGTGCGCGACGCCGGGCTGCCGCCCAGCCATCCGAACGACGTGGTGTTCCGCACCGCGGTCACCGGCCAGGAGCTGACCCGGATCCCGATCCCCTGCCGGCGCGACCGCTACACCGAGACCGAGGGCCCGGATGCCTGGTGGCCGACGCCGGAGCCGCCGCACCGCATCAACCAGATCTTCCTGGAACCGATCCTGCTGGAGCACACCGCGGCCTTGCCCGGCGTGACGCTGCTCAATCGCACCCAGGTGACGGCGTTCACGCAGGACGGCGCCGGCGTGCAGGCGAGCGCGCTGGACCTGGACACGGGCCAGGAGCGGGTCATCCGCGCACGCTACCTGGCCGGCTGCGACGGCGGCAGTTCCACCGTGCGCAAGCAGATCGGCGCCAGGCTCGAAGGCACGGCCGTGATCCAGCGCGTGCAGTCCACCTACATCCGGGCGCCGCAGCTGGCGGCGCTGATTCCCGGCAAGCCGGCCTGGTGTTATTACTCCGTCAATCCGCGGCGCTGCGGCACCATGTTCACCATCGACGACGGCCAGACCTGGCTGGTGCACAACCACCTGAACCCGGACGAGCCGGAATTCGACTCGGTCGACCGCGACTGGGCGATCCGCCAGATCATCGGCGTCGGCCCGGACTTCCACTATGAAGTGATCAGCAAGGAAGACTGGGTCGGCCGGCGGCTGGTGGCCAACCGCTTCCGCGACCGCAACGTGTTTCTCGCAGGCGATGCGGCGCACCTCTGGGTGCCGTACGCCGGCTACGGCATGAACGCCGGCATCGCGGACGCGATCAACCTGTCCTGGCTGCTGGCGGCACGCATCAACGGCTGGGGCGACGCAGCGATCCTGGACGCCTACGAGGCCGAGCGCCAGCCGATCACCGAGCAGGTGTCGCAGTTCGCGATGGAGCATGCGGCCAAGATGATCAAGGCCCGCCGCGCCGTGCCGGCCAACATCGAGCAGGCCGGCGCCGAGGGCGAGGCGATCCGTGCCGACATGGGACGGGAAGCGTACCAGCTGAACGTGCAGCAGTTCTGCTGCGCCGGCCTGAACTTCGGCTATTACTACAGCGGCTCGCCGATCCTGGCCAGCCAGGGCGAGGAGCAGCCGCCGCCCTACAGCATGGGCGGCTTCACCGAATCGACCGTCCCCGGTTGCCGGGCGCCGCATTTCTGGCTGGCCGACGGCCGTTCGCTGTACGACGCCTTCGGGCCGGCGTACACGCTGCTGCGCTTCGATCCGGCGGCGGACGCGGATCCCCTGCTGGCAGCGGCCGCAACAAAGGGGCTGCCGATCACCGTGCTCGACGTCCATGCCGGCAAGCTTCCTGCGGCCTACCGCCACAAGCTGGTGCTGTGCCGCTCCGACCAGCATGTGGCGTGGCGCGGGGATGCGGTGCCGGCCGATCCGGCGGGTCTGGTGGAATTGCTGCGCGGCGCCATCCCTCTGTCGTCCCAGGCTTGACCTGGGACGCAGGCGCCACCCTGCCAACACTGCCCATCACGCCGCCACCAGCGGTCCCGTGCGCTTGCGCTCCCACTGCGTGACGCCGTCGTAGCCCCAGTCGGTGGCCGGCAGCTCGCGCACGATCACGTAGCTGGCCTGCGCCAGGGCGCCGCCGCCGGCCAGCTGGCGCTGCAGTTCGGCGAACGCGGCCTCGATGAAGGCCTCCTTCTGCGGCGGCGTGTTGGTGCCATGGGTGATGTCGATCTCCAGCAGCGCCGTCGGCTGCTCGGTCCGGCGCCCGCCGATGAACCACTGGGCATCGGGCAGGTCCTCGATCACCACCGCCGTGACCTCGGGCCGCTTGCCGAGCGTGCGCGCGGTGATCTGGGTCAGCGCCCGCGCCAGCGACGCATGGCGTTCGGGGTTCTGCAGCGGGGCGATCTTGATCTTGAGCGTGGGCATGTCAGGCCTCCTTGTGGGTGTGGAACATCTTGCGGGCCAGCGGCTCCGCGGCATTGCGCAGCCCCCGGCCGATGGCGCAGAAGAAGGCGTCGATCGCCTGCCGGCGCAGCGCCAGTGCGCGCAGGCGACTGGCTTCGAAGGCCGCGGCATCGCGGTCGGCGGGAGTGAGGCAGCTGCGGGGTGTCTGGTTCATGGCGGGCTCCTTGGTGAATGGGTTCACTCTAGGCAGCCGGGAGCGGTGCGGAAACGGCGGGCGCCGCAATTCGGTGTTGCATGGGCTGCAACACCGGCGGCCGTTCGCTACCATTGGGCGCATGAGGGACCTCGACTTCGACGCCATGCACCTGTTCGCCCGCGTGGCGGAACTGGGCACGCTGTCGGCGGTGGCGCGCGAACGCGACGTGCCGGTGAGCCAGGTCTCGCGCACGCTGGCCCGCATCGAGAAGGCCTGCGGCGTGCGGCTGATCCACCGCAGCACGCACGGCCTGTCGCTCTCGGCCGAAGGCGACACCTTCCTGGATTACTGCCGCCGGCTGACCGGCACGCTGGACGAACTGGAAGGCGAGTTCGCCAGCCGCGCCGGCCAGGCCGGCGGCCGCGTGCGGGTGGCCGTGAGTTCGGTGATCGCGCAGTTCCAGCTCCTGCCCAGCCTGCCCGGGCTGGCGGCGCGGCACCCGGGCATCAAGGTGGAACTGGAGGTGTCGGACCGGCTGGCCGACATGGCCCGCGACGGCATCGACATCTCGATCCGCACCGGCATCAACCTGCCGGACACGGTGGTGGCGCGCCGCATCGGCACCCTGGGCCGCGCGCTCTACGCGTCGCCGTCCTATGCGAAGGCGCATGGACTGCCCGCCCATCCGGACGACCTGCGCCACCACCGGCTGGTGTGCAACAGCGCCGTGCCCTCGCTCAAGCAATGGGCCTTCCTGGCCAAGGGCAAGCCGCTGGTCTTCACCGCGCAGGCGCACTGGCAGGCCAACGACACCAACGTGATGGCCGGCATGGTGCTGCAGGGCCTGGGCATCGGCCGGATGGCCACCCTGGCCGGCGAGCCGCTGGTGCGCGAGCAGCGGCTGCTGCGGGTGCTGGAGGAATTCGTCGATCCGCAGGCCGTGCCGGTGTACGCCGTGACGCTGGCCAGCCGCCACCGGCTGCCCAAGATCGGCGCCTGCCTGGAGTGGTGGAGCGAATGGTTCGCCCGGGCCGACAGCGCCGCGGCGGCGCGCACGGGAACAAAATGAGGTCCGTGCCCGATCCCCATCCCCCCCTCCTCTCGCCGACGCTGCGGCCCACGCTGCGCTTCCTGTTTGCGCATCCCGCCCACCTGATCGCCCTGGGCTTCGGCTCGGGCCTGTCGCCGGTCGCGCCCGGCACCGCGGGCACGCTCTGGGCCTGGCTGGCCTGGCTGGTGCTGGCGCAATGGCTCACGCCCTGGGAGCTGGGGCTGCTGATCGCGGTGTCGCTGCCGGTCGGCTGGTGGGCCTGCACCGTGACCGCGGACCATATGCGCGTGCTGGACCCGGGCAACATCGTGTGGGACGAAGTGGTCGCCTTCTGGATCGTCCTGTGGCTGCTGCTGCCGGCCGGTTTCTGGATGCAGCTGGCGGCCTTCGGGCTGTTCCGCCTGTTCGATGCACTCAAGCCCGGGCCGGTCGGCTGGGCCGACAACCTGTTCCACGGCTTCGGCTGGAAGGGCGGCTTCGGCATCCTGTTCGACGACCTGGTCGCTGCCCTGTGCGCGCTGCTGGCGATCGCAGCCTGGAAGGCCTGGTGGTGAGCGCGGATTTGCCGTCGCCGCAGGCCGTGCTGCGCCTGGCCGAGATGCTGCAGTCCAGGGGCTGGATGCTGGCCACCGCGGAGAGCTGCACCGGCGGCATGATCGCGGCCGCCTGCACGGACCTGGCCGGCTCCAGCAACTGGTTCGAGCGCGGCTTCGTCACCTACTCCAACGAGGCCAAGAGCGAATCGCTAGGCGTCGACCCGGCGCTGATCGCGGCGCATGGCGCCGTGAGCGAGGTGGTGGCCCGCGCCATGGCCTTCGGCGCGATCCGCCATTCGCACGCGCAGGTCGGCGTCGCCGTCACCGGGGTGGCCGGCCCCAGTGGCGGCAGCCCCGACAAGCCGGTGGGCACGGTCTGGTTCGGCTTCCAGGTGGCCGGCCTGCTGAGCAGCGAAATGCAGCTGTTCCCGGGCGACCGCGCGGCGGTGCGCGCAGCCACGGTGCGCCACGCGCTGAACCGGCTGCTCGCGCTGCTGGCCACTACAACTTGATCGCCATGAGGAGCGCCATGCACTTCGACCGGCAAAGCATCCACAACTTCCAGGGCGCGTCCGCGCGGCGCGGGCTGCGCACGGACCTGGCGAAAGGCAGGCCATGAGCTGGTTCCAGGGCTTCGACGAGGACATCTTCGCCGTCAACGGCACCGAGATCTTCGCGCGCGTCGGCGGCACGCGGGGCAAGCCGCCGCTGCTGCTGCTGCACGGCTTCCCGCAGACCCATGCCATCTGGCACCGGGTCGCGCAGGAGCTGCAGCGCGATTTCCTCCTCGTGCTGCCCGACCTGCGCGGCTACGGCGATTCGCAGAAGCCGCAGTCGGTCGCGGACCACGCCAATTACAGCAAGCGCGAGATGGCCGCCGACATGGCGGCACTGATGACGATGCTCGGGCACGAGCGCTTCTTCCTGTGCGGGCACGACCGCGGCGGCCGGGTCGCCCACCGGCTGGCGCTGGACCACGCGCAACGGGTGCGCAAGCTGTGCGTGCTGGACATCGCGCCGACGCTGGACATGTACGAAGGCACCGACCTGGCGTTCGCGCGCTCGTACTTCCACTGGTTCCTGCTGATCCAGCCGGCGCCGCTGCCGGAGATGATGATCGGCCCCAACGCGCGCGCCTGGCTGCACGTGGTGCTGGGCAGCCTCGGCACCGGCGGGCTGGACTTCATCGAGCCGCAGGCGCTGGCCGAGTACGAGCGCTGCTTCTGCCGCGCCGAATCGATCCATGCCGCCTGCGAGGATTACCGGGCCAGCGCCGGCATCGACCTGGAGCACGACCGCGAGAGCCGCGCGCGCGGCCAGCAGATCGCCTGCGACCTGCTGGTGCTGTGCGGCGAGCGCGGCGTGGTGCAGCGGCTGTTCGATCCGCAGGCGCTGTGGCAGGCGCAATGCAGCGGCAAGGTCGATGCCCGCGCCGTCGCCGCCGGCCATTTGATCCCGGAAGAACTGCACCAGCAGACTGCGCAGGCTCTGCGCGGATTCTTCGCTTGACCGCGCCGGGCAAGCGCACCTTCGCCAAGGTGCTGAGCACCTGCGAACGCTACGCCACGCTGGCGCTGTGCGTGCTGGGCCTGCTGGCTTCGGTGGCCTGGCGGCTGCACGATGGCGACGGCATCGCAGCCTTGCTGCTGTTCGCCGTGCTGGCGGCAGTGGGTGCGCACGACCTGCAGCAAAGTCGCCACGCCATCCTGCGCAACTACCCGGTGATCGGGCACCTGCGCTTCCTGTTCGAATACGTGCGGCCCGAGATCCGGCAATACTTCATCGAAGGCGACATGGAGGCGGCGCCGTTCTCGCGGGCCCAGCGCTCGCTGGTGTACCAGCGCGCCAAGGGCCAGCCGGACAACCGGCCGTTCGGCACGCAGCTGGACGTGGGCCAGCGCGGCTACGAGTGGATGAACCATTCGGTGGCGCCCACCCACCTGGCGTCGTCGGACTTCCGCATCACCATCGGGCCGGAGCGGGCGCAGCCCTACGAGGCGAGCATCTTCAACATCTCGGCGATGAGCTTCGGCTCGCTGTCCGCCAATGCCGTCATGGCGCTCAACGAGGGCGCGAAGCTGGGGCACTTCGCCCACGACACCGGCGAGGGCTCGATCTCCTCTTACCACCGGGTGCACGGCGGCGACCTGATCTGGGAGATCGGCTCGGGCTACTTCGGCTGCCGCGACGACGACGGCCGATTCTGCCCGGAGCGCTTCGCCGCCAACGCGCGCGATCCGCAGGTGAAGATGATCGAGATCAAGCTGAGCCAGGGCGCCAAGCCCGGGCACGGCGGCATCCTGCCGGCGCCCAAGGTGACGCCCGAGATCGCCAGCGCCCGCGGCGTGCCGCCCTGGGTGGACTGGTGTCGCCGTCGGCGCACAGCGCGTTTGGCACGCCGGTGGAGATGATGCGCTTCATCGTCACGCTGCGGCAGCTCTCGGGCGACAAGCCGGTCGGCTTCAAGCTGTGCATCGGCCATCCGTGGGAGTGGTTCGCGCTGGTGAAGGCGATGCTGGAGACCGGCATCACGCCCGACTTCATCGTGGTCGACGGCGCCGAGGGCGGCACCGGCGCGGCGCCGGTGGAATTCAGCGACCACGTGGGCACGCCGCTGCAGGAGGGCCTGCTGCTGGTGCACAACACGCTGGTGGGCACCGGCCTGCGCGATCGCATCCGGATCGGCTGCGCCGGCAAGGTGATCACCGCCTTCGACATCGTTCGCATGATGGCGCTGGGCGGCGACTGGTGCAATGCGGCGCGCGGCTTCATGATGGCGCTGGGCTGCATCCAGGCCCAGACCTGCCACACCGGCAACTGCCCGACCGGCGTCACAACGCAGGACCCGATCCGCGAGCGC
This sequence comes from Caenimonas terrae, assembly GCF_042655405.1. Classification (NCBI taxonomy): domain Bacteria; kingdom Pseudomonadati; phylum Pseudomonadota; class Betaproteobacteria; order Burkholderiales; family Comamonadaceae; genus Caenimonas; species Caenimonas terrae. The sequence goes on from NZ_JBHSMF010000002.1 coordinate 474,386, forward strand.
GCGCTGGTGGTGCCGGACAAGGCCCAGCGGGTGTTCAGCTTCCACCGCAGCACGCTGGTCGCGCTGAAGGACCTGGTGCAGGCGGCCGGCCTGACGCACCCGCAGGACATCACGGCCCACCACATCGTGCGACGCATCACGGACACCGAGGTGCGGCTGCTGGCCAACCTGATCATGCGGGTGGAACCGGGCTCGCTGCTCTCGGGCAACCTGGAGCAGCAGCACAACGTGTTCAAGCTCTATTGGCCGATGGCCAGCGCCGACCGCTTCGGGCTGGCGTAAGACAACCGACGGCGCTAAGGCAGCGTCGGCCCGGCGTGGACCGACAGGCGCTCCAGCCGCTTCTTCAGCGCCAGCACCGCCCGGTCCTTGCTCAGGAGCGTGGCGCCGTGGGCGACGGCGAGGTCGACGAACTTCTGGTCGTCGGGGTCGGTGCAGGTCACCGGCGCCTTGGCGGCGACGTCGACGCGCTCGCTGTGGCGGTCGAACGCGGCCAGCACGTCGCCGGCGGCCAGCTCGTAATAGGCCAGCTTCGGCACGATCTGCGCGTAGGCCAGCACCCGCTCCAGTTCGTCGCGCATCGGCTGCGTCGCCAGCCAGCGCAAGCCGCCGCCTTCCAGCGCAATGCGCACCGGCCCGGCCGCTTCGTCGGCAAAGACGAACAGGTCCAGCACGATGTTGGTGTCAAGCACCAGTGGCTGGCTTGGCACGCGCCGATCCCTTGACCATGTCGAACTTGAACAGCCGGCACTCGATCGGGCCGTTCCACATCGGCACCCGCCGGCTTTCCTTCAGCCGCATCTTCGACGGCAGCTTGAGGTCGGGCGTCAGCACCCAGGCGGTCCAGCCGATGTAGTTCTTCTTCCAGTGCGCCGCCAGCTGGGCGAAGAACTCGCCGCCGTCCTCGGTCTGCGCAGTCTCCCGGGCGCCGAAGCGGGCCACGTCCTCGCTGGGCTCGCCGGCCACGCCGGCCACCGCGATCCGCTCGCCGTACGGCGGGTTGAGCAGCATCACGCCCGGCGTCTCGGTCGGCGGCATGCGCTGCAGCGCGTCGCCGCCGCGGAACTGCACGATCTCGCCGACGCCGGCGCGCTCGGCGTTGCGCTGCGCGAAGTCCACCATCCGGTGGGCGACGTCGCTGCCGAAGATGCCGGGGTTGGCCACCACCCGCGCGGCCTCCGCCTGCTGCTTGAGCCCGGCCCACACGTGCGGCTGGTGCGGCAGCAGCTTCTCGAAGCCGAAGCGGCGAAAGCTCCCGGCGGCGATGTTGCAGGCGATCTGCGCCGCCTCGATGGCGATGGTGCCGCTGCCGCAGCACGGGTCGTACAGCGGGGTGTCCGCCTTCCAGCCGCTGGCCGCGATCATCGCCGCCGCCAGCGTTTCCTTCAGCGGCGCCTCGCCCTTGTCCTCGCGCCAGCCGCGCTTGAACAGCGGCTCGCCCGAGGTGTCGATGTACAGCGTGGCGCTGTCGGTGGTCAGGTGCGCGTAGATGCGCACGTCAGGCCAGGTGGTGTCCACGCTGGGCCGCTCGCCGCCCTTGTTGCGGAAGCGGTCGGCCACCGCGTCCTTGATCTTCAGCGCCGCGAAGTTCAGGCTCTTGAGCGGGCTGTGCTGCGAGGTCACCTCGATCTTGAAGGTCTGCTTGGTGGTGAACCAGATCTCCCAGGCCACCGCACCGGCCGCCGCATACAGGTCGTTCTCGCTGCGGTACATGGTGTGCGACAGCTGCACCAGCACACGCTGGGCCAGCCGGCTGTGCAGGTTCAGCTGCAGCGCCTCGCGCCAGGAGGCACGCAGCTCGACGCCGCCGCGCCCGACCAGCAGATCGTCGCCCTTGAGGCCGGTGATGCGGTGCACCTCGTCGGCCAGGAAACCCTCGACGCCGGCGGCGCAGGGCAGGAACAGTTGCAGCTGGTTCACGGGAGCTTTCTCGGCATGGCTAGAGCGCCTTGCGCAGGTTCGCGGGGGCGATCCGCAGGGCCTCGCGGTATTTTGCGACCGTGCGGCGGGCGCACTCGATCCCCTGCTCCTTGAGCATGTCGGAGATCTGGCTGTCGGACAGCGGCTTCTTGAGGTTTTCCGAGGCGACGAACTGCCTGATCAGCGCCCGCACCGCGGTGCTCGACGCATTGCCGCCGGTTTCGGTGCCCAGCGCCGAGCCGAAGAAATACTTCAGCTCGAAGGTGCCGTAGGGCGTGGCCATGTACTTGGCGGTGGTGACGCGGCTGATGGTCGATTCGTGCAGCCCGAGTTCGTCGGCGATCTCGCGCAGCACCAGCGGCCGCATCGCCAGCTCGCCGTGCACGAAGAAGCTCTTTTGCCGCTCGACGATCGCATTGGAGACCCGCAGGATGGTGTCGAAGCGCTGCTGGATGTTCTTGATGAACCAGCGCGCCTCCTGCAGCCGCTGCTGCAGCGCCTGGTGGCCCTCGCCCTTGTGCGACTTCAGCGCCCCGGCATAGATGTCGTGCACCCGCAGCCGCGGCATCACCTCGGGGTTGAGCATGACCCGAAACTTGGGCTGGCCGTTGCGGGCGATCCGCGTGACCAGCACGTCGGGCACGACGATGTTGCGCTCGACGTCGACGAACCGGCGGCCGGGCTTGGGCTCCAGGCGCGTGATCAGGCCGATCGCGGCCTTGATCCGCGCCTCGCTCTCGCCGCACAGCTGCGCCAGCCGCTTGACGTCGCGCCGGGCCAGCAGGTCGATCGGCTGCCGGCAGATCGCCAGCGCCGCGTGGCAGGGATCGTCGGGGCCGGCGCCGGCGCCGGCCAGTGCCTTCAATTGCAGCGACAGGCATTCCGACAGGTTGCGCGCACCCACGCCCACCGGCTCCAGATGCTGCAGCAAGTTCATTGCCACGGTGAAGCGATGCACCAGTTCTTCCACCTGCTCGAGGTCGTCGCCGGCCAGGCCGCGGGCCAGCTCCTCGAAGCTGTCCTCCAGGTAGCCGTCGTCGTTGAGCGATTCGATCAGGAAGCGCAGGGCGGCGCTGTCTTCGGGTGACAGCCGCAGCGACAGCGCCTGCCGGTGCAGGTGGCTTTGCAGCGACTCCTGGCCGCGGGCCAGGTCGGTCGCGTCCATCTGGTCGTCGCCGCTGAGGTTGTTGCGGCTGGCCGGCGCCTCGCCGCCCCATTCGCCGTCGTCGGGCACCACCTCGTTGCTGCCGTCGCCATCCCAGTCGGGCGTGTCCGATTCGCTGGTGGCGGCGGGTTCGCTCTCGCTGGTGGCCGACGCGCTGTCCGGCGCCGGGCTGGACGGACTGAACTCGGCCGCGCCCTCGGTGTCGATGTCGTCGTCGCGCGCCGGCGCGTCCGCCTTGTCGAGCCCGAACTCCTCGCGCGGCGCCTCCTCCAGCGTCAATTCGAGGAAGGGGTTGTCGTCCAGCATCTGCTCGACTTCCTGCGACAGTTCGAGGGTCGACAGCTGCAGCAGGCGGATCGATTGCTGCAGCTGCGGCGTGAGCGCCAGGTGCTGTGAAACGCGAAGCGAAAGACCCTGCTTCATGGGGAAACAGCCATTCAGCAAACCTAAGGCGTGGGCGCCGCCGGGCTGCCCCAAGGCGCGAGGGCCCCCCCGGGGGGCAGCGCAGTACGCGAAGTGACAAGCGTGGGGGCCATCACTACATCCGGAAATGTTCGCCGAGGTACACCCGCCGGACATCGGCGTTGTTGACGATCTCCGAGGGCGTGCCCTGCGCCAGCACCGTGCCGTCGCTGATGATGTAGGCGTGGTCGCAGATGCCCAGGGTCTCGCGCACGTTGTGGTCGGTGATCAGCACGCCGATGCCGCGCGACTTGAGGTAGCCGATGATGCGCTGGATCTCGATGACGGCGATCGGGTCGATGCCGGCAAAGGGCTCGTCCAGCAGGATGAAGCGCGGCTGCGTGGCCAGCGCGCGGGCGATCTCGACCCGGCGCCGCTCGCCGCCGGACAGCGCCAGCGCCGGCGAATCGCGCAGGTGGTCCACCCGCAGCTCCTGCAGCAGCAAGGTCAGGCGCCGCTCCACCTCGGCGCGGGCCAGCGGCTTGCCCTGCGGGTCGCGCTGCAGCTCCAGCACGGCGCGCACGTTTTCCTGGACGTTGAGCTTGCGGAAGATCGACGCTTCCTGCGGCAGGTAGGACAGGCCCAGGCGCGAGCGGCGGTGGATCGGCATGTGTTCCACCGAGTTGCCGTCGATCGAGATCTCGCCGGCATCGGCGCGCACCAGGCCGACGATCATGTAGAAGGAGGTGGTCTTGCCCGCGCCGTTGGGCCCGAGCAGGCCGACCACCTCGCCCTTTTCCACCGCCAGCGACACGTCCTTGACGACGTGGCGGCTGCCGTAGGATTTCTGCAGGTGGCGCGCCTCCAGCCGGCTGGCGCTGGCCGAAGCCATGCTGGCCAGCTCCGGTGCCACGGCCATGTCGGTCACTTCTTTTCCCCGCCGATCGTCATGCTCTGGCGCAACTGCACCGGCGGTGCCGGCGTGGGCGCCGGCGCCGAGGCCGAAGGCCGCGGCGAGAGCACCGCGCGGATCCGGCCGCCCGGCAGGCCTGGGGCGGCGCTGGGGCTGCCCGGCCCGCCGTCCACCGTGAAGACGTCGCGGCCGTTGTCGTAGGTGATCAGGCTGCCGGTCATTTCGTCGGCCACGGCCGCGCCGCGCAGGCGCCGCAGTTCGGCGCGCTTGATGAACTTGACGCGGTCGGCCTTGCCGTCGTATTCGATCGTATCGGCCTCGCCCTCGATGAATTCGTCCACGCCGTCGCGCTTCTGCTTGTAATAGGCCAGCTTGCCGGGCGCCGCGCTCACCACGCCGTACTGGTAGCCCTCGGGGTCCTGCCGCACGTCCACCTTGCCGCCGCGGATCAGGATGGTGCCCTTGGTGATCACCACGTTGCCGTTGAAGACGCTGGTCTGGTTGACGTCGTCATAGCGCAGGGAGTCCGCTTCGACGTTCATCGGCTTGTTCTGGTCGGCCTTTTCCGCCAGGGCGGGGGCGGAGGCGACCAGGGTGCCGAGCACACCGGCCAGCAGGGGGGCAAGAAGTTGGTTCATAGAGGGCACGAATCTTGCTGGCATTGTACCGGGCGGAGCCCGTCCGGCCGCCATGGAGGCCATCTCCGGATGCCGGGCGCCGCGGGGGCCCTCAGCCGGCGCCGAAGCGGAACGTTCCCACGACGTCGACCAGGCGCGAGGCCTGCTCGCTCATCGCGTCGGCCGTGAAGCTGGCCTCTTCGACCAGGACCGCATTCTTGTGCGTCACGGCGTTGAGCGTGGACACCGCGTGGTTGACCTGCTCGATCCCGCTGTTCTGCTGGTCGCTGGTGGCAGCGATCTCGCCCACGATGTCGGTGATGTCGCGCACGCTCAGCACGATCTGCTCCATGGTCTGCCCGGCCAGGGCCACCAGGGCACTGCCGGCGCCGATCTGGTCGACCGAATTGCCGATCAGCACCTTGATCTCCTGGGCCGCCGCCGCGCTGCGCTGCGCCAGGCTGCGCACTTCGGCCGCGACCACGGCGAAGCCGCGCCCGGATTCGCCGGCCCGCGCCGCCTCGACGGCGGCGTTCAGCGCCAGGATGTTGGTCTGGAAGGCGATGCCGTTGATGATGCCGATGATGTCCACGATGTTGCTGGACGAGGCGCTGATCGAGTTCATCTTGTCGATCACCTGGGCCACCACCTCGCCGCCCTTGACCGCGACGTCGGAGGCCGATTTCACCAGCACGTTGGCGCGCTGGGCATTGCCCGAATTGCGCTGCACGGCGGCGGTCAGTTCGTCCATCGAGGCGGCGGTCTGCTCCAGCGAGCCGGCCTGCTCGATGGTGCGGGTGGAGAGCTCCTGGTTGCCGGTGGACAGCTTGCTGGACGCCACCGAGATCAGCTCCGAGCTCTCGCGCACGCGGGTCACGATGGCGATCAGCGAATCGTTCATCTCGCGCAGCGCGCCCTGCAGCTCGCCGATGCCGTCGGAGCGCTGGCTGGGCGCCACGATGGGCGACAGGTCGCCGGACGCGACGCGCTTGGCCGTGCGCACCGCCCATGCGATCGGGACGATGATCCGGTTGACGATCTGGCGCACCATGAATCCAAGCAGCAGCAGCGTCAGGCCGGCGATCCCGGCCAGGATCTTGTTGCGGGTGCGCGTGGCCTGGTCGTCGTCGGCCACCAGCTTGGACAGCTGCTGCTCCCCCTCGTCGGCCAGCCGCTTGAGCGCGACGTCGACGTTGTTGATGTCGCCCTTGATCGACAGCAGCGCCGCCAGCGAATTGTTGGCGGCCAGCGCGGCGCCGATGCGGTCCATGCCTTCGACCGCCGCCTGCAGCGTCGGCGTCGGCGCGGTGCGCTGGATCTGCTGCGCCCCGGCGTGGGCCTGCTGCAGCGCCGCCAGCGCCGGCGCCCCGACCTTGCCGGTATCCACCGCATCCGTCACGCCGTTGAGGAACTCACGGTAACTGGAGATCGCCTGGTTGGCGGTGCGGTAGCGGCCCAGCGCGGCGTTCACCCGTTGCGGCAGGTCGCTGACCGACGTCAGCTGGAACAGCAGCAGCAGCACCAGCGGCGTGACGGCCAGGATGAACTGCACGTACATCCGGTGCTTGATCTGCAGGCGGGCAAATGCGTTGAGCCACATGGTTGGTCTGACGGTGGATGCGCGCTCAGTATTTGACGATGACCTTCAGGTCTTTGGGAGCGCTGGACACGTAGCCGACCGCGCCGGGCGTGGACTTCACCGTGGCGATGACTTCCGCGTCGCTGGACTTGACCGCGGGCGCGTTCAGGCCGTCGCGGAAGCCCTTCTTGATCCAGATGCCGTTGTACTTGGCGCCATCGAGCTTGAGCACCTTTTCCAGGAAGTCCTTTTGCTGGGCCGAGTTGTCCAGCGGCACCAGCTTGACGCCGTCGGCGATCTGCTTGTCGCCGATGTAGATGTCGCGGATGTCGTCGGCCGTCAGCGCCAGCGACGGGTTGGCGATGACGTAGAGGTCGGCGGCCAGCGCCGGCAGCGCGGTGGTGCCGGCCAGCACCAGCCAGGCGAGGAGGGCAATGCGCTTGTGGTTCATGGCGCCTCCTAGAAACGGACCGCCAGCTGCAGGCGCGTTTCGTTCGCCCTCAGCGTGGACGCATCCCGTTGCTGCTGCCGCGTCTGGTTCAGCTCCATCTTGATCGCGGTGCTCGGGTTCAGGTCGTAGCGCAGGCCCAGCGTGCTGCGGGAATAGGAGCGGCCGCTGTCCTGGCTGGCGAAATAGTTGTCGGCCTGGTCCAGCGCCGCTTTCTCCAGCCGCGCATAGGGCGTCCACTTCCCGGCCAGCGTGTAGCCCAGCTGGCCGAAGCCCGCCCAGCTGGCGTGGGTGCCGCTGCCGCCGCTGAGGTCCCGGTTGCGGAACCGGTAGTACTCCGCGATGACTTCCCAGTCGGCGTGCTCGTACACCGCGTAAGCCCCGGTCATGTTGACCTTGGTGTTGTTCACCACCGCGTTCTGGCCGTCGTACTGCGCCACCTGCTGGGTGAACCCGTGCAGGCCCAGCGTCAGGCCGTCGAGCCTGCCGCCGAAGGAATAGCGCAGGTTGCCGCCCACCATCTTGTTGCCGTTGTCGTCCCTGAACGCGTTGAAGTCGAGCACCCCGTCGACCACCCGGTTGCCGTTGGCCAGGTAGCCGTCGTAGCCGACGCGGCCGGCGCCCGCCTTGACGCCGCCGGAGACCAGCAGGCCGACGGCGTGGGCCGGCAGGATGCCGCCACGGTCCTCGAACTCGATGAAGCGGGGCCGGGTCGCGGCGGTCTGGATCTGCTGGCCGTGGTGGAAAGCGGTGTTCCAGTAACCGTAGGGCGTGTGGAAGCGTCCCGCCCACACGGTGGCCGCATCGCTGAAGGTGTAGCCGAACTGCAGCCGCTCCAGGTCGGTGGCGACGTTGGCGCTGTCGGGGCCGTATTCGAACACCAGTTCGACGATCGACTTCACCCGGTCGCCGATCTCCGGCGTGATGTACAGGTCGAAGTTGCCGAGGGCGAAGCCGCTGCGGCGTCCGTCGAGCGCCTGCGAGGACCGGACATAGCCGACGTCGGCGAAGCCGTGCAGCGGCACGCCGAGGTCGCGCGACTTGGCCGAGCTCTCGGACACCTTGACCAGCGTCTGCTCCAGCCGGTCGATCCGCTCGGACTGCGCCGCCGTCACGCTGGCCGGATCGGCGGCCGCTGCGGACGGTGCCGCCTTCTCGACCTGGTTCAGCCGGGCCGACAGCTGCTCGATCAGGGCCAGGCTTTGTGCCAGCTTCCTTTCGAGTTGTTCGATCCGCTGGAGCTCATCGGCCGCCGACGCCGGCGTGGCCAGCGGCAGCGCAACTGCCAGGGTCAGGAGTTGCAGCGTCAGGCGCGAAGCCCGCTTGGACGGTGACATTCGGATCTCCGGGCCCACGTGGTGGAGGGCCTGAGATCATTAAGCTGGATGTATCTAAATGATACTAGCGGTGACAAGATGCTTCGTGATGGAAGTCATCTTTCAACCACCCTGGCCGTCGCCCTTGAGCAACGGCCGAGCTGCATTCATGCAACGGCCGAGCTGAGCCTGAGCGCGGCCGCTGCCGCGGCACGCAGGCTACTTGGACTTGCGGACCTCTGCGACCAGGTAATCCGTGATCTGCAGGGCGCGGTCCATGTTGCCGGCCATGGTGCCGTCGGTGTAATAGCGGCCGGCGATGCCGATGGCCGGGACGCCCTGCACCTTGTAGGCATCCTGCAGCTGCGTGGCGCGGCGGGCCTTGGTCTGCACCGAGAAGGAGTTGTACAACTCGACGAACTTGGCCCGGTCCAGGCCGTTCTTCTCGGCCCAGGCCACGATCGACGCTTCCTTGTCGATCATCTGGTGCTCGGCGTGAATCGTGTTGAACACCTTGCCGTGCAGTTCGTCCAGCTTGCCCATCGCTTCGAGCGTGTAGAACAGGCGCTGCTGCGGCACGAAGTCGTCGCGGAAGGCCACCGGGACGCGGCGCAGCGACACGTCCGGCGGCAGCTTCTTGATCCAGTTCACCAGCTTGGGCTCGAAGGCGTTGCAGTGCGGGCAGCTGTACCAGAAGAACTCGATCACCTCGATCTTGCCGGGCGGCGCATCCACCGGAACCCGCTTGTCCAGCGAGATGTAGTCGGCGCCGTCGTCCGGCTTGCGCACCTGCGCCAGCAGCGAACCCGGGGCGCCCAGTGAAGCAAACGCCAGGGTGCAGGCGGCGGCAACGGAAAACTCGCGTCGATTCATGTCAGTTCACTCCTTGAAACATTGTGAGCGCCGCCGCGGACCAAGGTTCCGCCGCCCGGCTGTCCCGCGCTACCGCTGGACCCGCACCAGCGCCGTTTCCACGCCGCCGGCTTCCAGCTTTTCCTTGTTGCGGTCGGCGTCGTCCTTCTTGTCGAAGGGCCCGACCCGCACCCGGAACACCTGGCGGCCGGACTGCTCGCGCTCCGTGACCTTGGCCTCCACCCCCATGAGGGACAGCTTGGCGCGCTGCGCTTCCGCGTCCTCCGGCGTGCGAAAGGCTCCGGCCTGCACGAAATAGAGGAACGGATCGGCGCCTGGGTTCGACGACCTGGCAGCCGCCAGCTCGCCCAGCGGGTCGGCGGCCACGGCCGGCGGCCGGGCGGCCGGTCTGGGCTGGCCGCTGGCCGCTGGCGGCATGTTGGCCACCACTGCCGGCGGCTTCAGGCTCGGGTCCGCGACGGGTGCGGCCGGGCCGACGCTGAAGGTCCCGGGCGACGGCGTGGCGGCCACCGGCGGCGCCGGCGCGATGATGCCGGGCGCCGGCGGCAGCGGCTTGGCCGGGTTCTTGCCGTACAGCGGCGCGTTCGGGTCCCAGTCGCGGTTCTTGCGCGATTCGGCGGCGTCCTGTTCGGCCGTCCGGCCGCCGCCCTTGTTCAGGAAGGGAATCGGCACCTTGGTCACGTAGACCGCCACTGCCAGCGCAATGCCCAGGCCCAGCACCACGCCGATGATGATGCCCAGAATGACCGAGCCGCCCTGATGTTTGTACGTCGTCTGTTTCACATTTTTTGCGGTGCGTTCACACCGAGAACCTGCAGCCCATTGTGCAACACCCGGGCCGTCGCGGCGACCAGCGCCAGGCGGGCCTTCTTCACGGCTTCGTCGTCCACCAGGATGCGCTCGGCATCATAGTAGCTGTGGTACGCGGCAGCCAGTTCGCGCAGGTAGAAGGTGACGTCGTGCGGCGCCAGGTCGCGGGCCGCGTCGGCCAGCATGTCCGGATATTTCGCCAGCAGCAGCATCAGGTTCAGCGCCGGCGGGCTTTGCAGCGGCGACAGGTCCGCCTCCTTGAGCGATGCGACGTCGCCCCCCCAGTTGGCCAGCACCGAGCAGATGCGGGCATGGGCGTACTGCACGTAATACACCGGGTTGTCGTTGTTCTTCGCCACCGCCAGGTCGACGTCGAACGAGTATTCGGTGTCCGCCTTGCGCGAGGCCAGGAAGAAGCGCACGGCGTCCTTGCTGGTCCACTCGATCAGGTCGCGCAGCGTGACATAGCTGCCGGCGCGCTTGGAGAGCTTCACCTCCTGGCCGCCGCGCATCACGCGCACCATCGTGTGCAGCACGTAATCGGGATAGCCCTGCGGGATGCCGACGTCGGCCGCCTGCAGCCCGGCGCGCACGCGGGCGATGGTGCCGTGGTGGTCGGTGCCCTGGATGTTGACCACCTTGACGAAGCCGCGCTGCCACTTGTCGATGTGGTACGCGACGTCCGGCACGAAGTAGGTGTAGCTGCCGTCGCCCTTGCGCATCACGCGGTCCTTGTCGTCGCCGTAGTCGGTCGACTTCAGCCACAGGGCACCGTCCTGCTCGTAGGTCTTGCCGGACTGCTGCAGGCGCCTGACCGCGTCCTCCACCTTGCCGCTGGTATAGAGGCTGGACTCGAGGAAGTAGCTGTCGAAGCGCACCGAGAAGGCCTGCAGGTCCAGGTCCTGCTCGTGGCGCAGGTAGGCGACGGCGAACAGGCGGATCGACTCCAGGTCCTCGACGTCGCCGGAGGCGGTGTATTCGCGGTCGTCCGACTTGACGGTCTTCTTGGCCAGGAAGTCGTCGGCGATGTCCTGGATGTAGTCGCCGTTGTAGGCCTGCTCCGGCCAGCGCGGATCGCCCGGCTTGATGCCCTTGGCGCGCAGCTGGGTGGAGGTGGCCAGGGTGGCGATCTGCACGCCGGCGTCGTTGTAATAGAACTCGCGCCACACGTCCCAGCCCTGGGTGGCGTACAGGTTGCAGATCGCGTCGCCCAGCGCCGCCTGGCGGCCATGGCCCACGTGCAGCGGGCCGGTGGGATTGGCCGAGACGAATTCCACCAGCACGTGCTGGCCGTTGCGCGGCCGGCTGCCGAAGGCCTCGCCGGCGGCCAGCACCTCGCGCACCACGGCCTGCTTGGCCTGCGGCTTGAGCCGGATGTTGATGAAGCCGGGGCCGGCGATGTCGATCGCTTCCACCCATTGCTGGAAGGCAGGCCCGGCCATCAGGTCGGCCTTCAGGCTCTCCGCCACCTGCCGCGGGTTCTGCTTGAGCGGCTTGGCCAGCTGCATGGCGGCCGTGGAAGCCAGGTCCCCGTGCGCGGCCGCCTTGGGCGACTCGAACGCGGCTTTCTCCCCCGCCCCTGGCGACAGCTTATCCAGGCTCGCAGCGAGGCTGGCGAGCAATTCTTGTTTGACGTGGAGCATTCCCCAGATTTTACGGGGCGCCCCGCGAACCGGTCGGCGTAAGGCCGGCCTGCGGCGTTGTAGACGGGAATCCAATCCGGATTTGAACGAATCGAGGAGATTCCATGAACAAGCTTCTTTCGACCATCGCCCTGGGCCTGGCCCTGACCGCCGGCGGCGCCTTCGCCGCCAGCCACACCGGCGCGCCCATGGCCGGCGACGCCAAGAAGGCGCCCACCGCGCAGCAGAACAAGATGAAAAGCTGCAACGCCGACCCCAAGGCCAAGGCGCTCAAGGGCGACGAGCGCAAGAAGTTCATGAAGGAATGCCTGTCCGCCGAGGGCGCGTCGGCCGAAGCCAAGCCGGCGGCGACCGCGCAGCAGACCAAGATGAAGACCTGCAACGCCGACCCGAAGGCCAAGACCCTCAAGGGCGCCGAGCGCAAGAAGTTCATGAGCGAGTGCCTGTCGGGCTAAACAGCCCGCGGCCCCGACCGAAAGCCCCGCGCCGCGGGGCTTTCTTCATTGCGGCGGCGCGCTCCAGAAATCGGGGCGGCCGTAACTGTGCTTGAGGAAATCGATCCACAGCCGCACCCGCAGCGGCAGGTGCTTGCGCTGCGGAAACACCGCGTAGATGCCGTTCGCCGGCGCCGCGAAATCGGCCAGCACCTGCACCAGGCGGCCGGCGGCAATCTCGCCTTCCACTTCCCAGGTGCTGCGCCAGGCGACACCCAGGCCGGCCAGACACCAGTCGTGCAGCACCTGGCCGTCGGTGCAGTCCAGCGGACCGGCCGGCTTGAAGTGGATCAGCTCGTGGTCCGCGCCCTTGGGCACGCGAAAGGCCCAGCCCCGGGTCTGCGAGGCGTCGCTGGAAAGCGTGAGGCAGGCGTGGCGGCCCAGTTCGGCCGGATGGCGCGGCGTGCCGTGCCGCTCCAGGTAGGCCGGCGTCGCCACGCACAGCCGCCGGTTGTCGGCCAGCCGCACGCTGACCAGCGAGGAATCGGGCAGGTCGCCGACCCGCACCGCGCAGTCGAAGCCTTCGCCGGCCAGGTCCACCACCCGGTCGGTCAGGTTCAGGGAGATGGTGACGTCGCCGTGCAACTCGCGAAACCGCGGCACCAGCGGCGCGACGTGGCGGCGGCCGAAGCCGGCCGGCGCGGTGATCCGCAGGTGGCCGCTCGCCTTGACGCCACCGGCGCTGACACTGGCTTCCGCATTGGCGACGTCGGCCAGCAGGCGCTGGCAATCTTCCAGGAAGGCGCTGCCCTCGTGGGTCAGGCTGATGCGGCGGGTGGTGCGCACCAGCAGCTTGACGCCCAGCCGCTCCTCCAGCGCGTCCAGCCGCCGCCCCATGATCGCCGGCGCCACGCCTTCGGCCTTGGCCGCCGCCGTCAGGCTGCCGCGGGTGGACACCGAGACGAAGGATTCCAGCTGCTTGAGTTTGTCCATGCAGGCATTATGTGCAGCCAGGTTGCAAATCCGGGGACCGCGGCTCCGATTTAGCCGATAAAACGCTTGACTCTGCTATTGCGATTTGTCCGGCGCCGCCTCGGCGGCCGGGTCCGCGATGACATGACGCGACAGCAGTGCGGCAATCTCCGCCTCGCTGTAGCCGACCTCGCGCAGCAGCTGCCCGGTGTGTTCCCCCAGCCGCGGCGGGTCGAGCCGCACGCCGGGCCGCTCGCCGCCCAGCGTCAGCGGCAGCAGCGGCACCCGGGTGGCGCGGCCGTCCGGCAGGGTCAATGGCGCCAGGCCGCCGGTGCCGTTCAGGTGCGGATCGTCGAACAGGTCCTGCGGCCGCGTGATCGGCGCGAACGGCAGGCCGTTGTCTTCGAACGCTGCGCCCAGTTCTGCCGCGCTGTGGCCGGCGAGCTGCGACCGCAGCAGCGGAATCAGCCAGTCCCGGGCCCGCACCCGGTCGTTGTTGGTGACCAGCCGCGGATCGCCCTGCAGCTCCGCCAGGCCGAAGGCCTTGCAGAAGATCGCCCATTGCGTGTCGCTGACCACCGCCAGGAAGATCTGCTCGCCGTCCTTCACCGTGAAGACGTCGTAGATCGCCCAGGCCGAGATCCGGCTGGGCATCGGGTCGGCCGGCTTGCCGGTGACGGCGAACTGCATCATGTGCTGCGCCACCAGGAACACGTTGTTCTCGAACAGCGCGCTCTGCACTTCCTGGCCCTTGCCGGTCTTCTCGCGCTGGGCCAGCGCCGCCATCGCGCCGATGGCGCCGAACATGCCGCCCATGATGTCGTTGACGCTGGTGCCGGCGCGCAGCGGATCGCCGGCGCGGCCGGTCATGTAGGCCAGCCCGCCCATCATCTGCACGACCTCATCGAGCGCGGTGCGGTGGTCGTAGGGCCCGGGCAGGAAGCCCTTGTGGCTGACGTAGATGAGGCGCGGGTCCAGCTTGCGCAGCGATTCGTAGTCCAGGCCCAGCTTCTTCATGGTGGCCGGCTTGAAGTTCTCGCTGACGATGTCGGCGGTGGCGATCAGCCGCAACGCCGCCTCCTTGCCTTCGGCCGTCTGCAGGTCCAGCGCGATGCTCTTCTTGTTGCGGTTGAACATGGCGAAGAAGCCGGCGCCGGAGCCGAGCAGGCGCCGCGTGTTGTCGCCGGCCACCGGCTCGATCTTGATCACCTCGGCGCCGAGGTCGGCCAGCACCATGCCGCAGGTCGGACCCATCACCATGTGGGTGAACTCGACGACGCGGATGCCGGCGTAAGGAAGGGACGATTCGCTCACGACCGCTCCCCCTGAGCTTGTCGAAGGGCTTCGACGGGGCCTGTCCTGAGCTTGTCGAAGGGCTCAGCCCGAACGGAATGGTTCCAGCCCTTGGGCAATCCTGCTTCCGGCGTCATGCCGTACACCGGCTCCCCCGGCAGGCCGGCCTTGAGCGGCGCGCGGGCGGCGATCAGCTTCTCCAGGTCCACGCCGGTGGATACGCCCATGGCCTCGAACATGAAGACCAGGTCTTCCGTCACCACGTTGCCGGAAGCACCCGGCGCATAGGGACAGCCGCCCAGCCCGCCCAGCGAGGAGTCGAAGGTGCGCACGCCGACGTCGTAGGCCGCCAGGCAGTTGGCCAGGCCCAGGCCCCGGGTGTTGTGCATGTGGGCCGCGCCGGTCCTGTCGCCGATGGCGGCGCGGACCTTGTCGAACAGGCGCCGCACCTGCGCCGGGTTGGCCATGCCGGTGGTGTCGGACAGCCCCGATTCGTCGACGCCGGCGGCGACGCACTCGGCAGCGAGCCGGACCACGTCGTCTTCCGCCACCTCGCCCTGGATGGTGCAGCCGAAGGCGGTGGACATGTTGGCCTCGATGTGGACATGCGGGGCAATTTCGTTGCGCAGCGCGACGATGTTGCGCACCTCCGCCAGCATCTGCTCGCGGCTCTTGCGCACGTTGGCCAGCGAGTGGGCGGCGCTGGCGGACACCGGGATGGTCAGCTTGTGCACGCCGGCCGCGATGGCCGACTGCGCGCCGCGCAGGTTGGGCACCAGCGCCATCACGGTCAGGCCCGGCAGCGTCAGAGCGTACTGCACGATCTCGGCGGCATCGGCCATCTGGGGCAGCAGGCTGGCCGGGACGAAGGAGGCGACCTCGATCTCGCGCAGGCCGGCGGCGTGCAGCGCGCTGATCCAGCGCTTCTTGTCGCCGGTGGCCATGGTGCGGCTGACCGACTGCAGGCCGTCGCGCGGGCCGACCTCGCTGATCAGGACCGAGGGGGTCGAAGTTGTCATCGCCTGTGTTTTATCACGCAGCGCCCCTGCGCCAATTCATAAGCCTGTTTATAATCTGCAGGCTTATGAAATGGGATTTCCGCCGCCGCTTCGGCTTCCTGGTCAGCGATGTCGCCCGGCTGTACGGGCAGCGCTTCGACCGCGCCGCCCGCGACCAGCTCGGCCTGTCGCAGCCGCAATGCCGGCTGCTGGGCGTGCTGGCCGCCAACGGCGACGACGCCGCCGTCTCCCAGGCCGAACTGGCTCAGCGGCTGGGCCTGAGCGCGATGGCCGTGGGCAGCCTGTGCGACCGCATGGCCTCGGCCGGCTGGATCCGGCGCGAGCCCCATGCCACCGACCGCCGCGTCAACCTGCTGCAGCTGGAGCCGCGCGCCGCCAAGGCGCTGGCCAGGGCCATGGAGATCGGCGACTCGCTCAACGCGCGGGCGCTGTCCGGGCTGAGCGCGGCCGAAAGAACGCAGCTGCTCTCCCTGCTGGCGAAGGTGCGCGACTCGCTGCTGAACGAACAGGCATGAGCACCACCGCCTCCTTTCCCCACCGCGGCATGATCACCGTCTCGATCATGCTGGCGACCATCATGCAGGCGCTGGACACCACCATCGCCAACGTGGCGCTGCCGCACATGCAGGGCAGCCTGCAGGCCTCGCAGGACCAGATCACCTGGGTGCTCACCTCCTACATCGTGGCCTCGGCGATCGCGCTGCCGCTGACCGGCTGGCTGTGCGGCCACTGGGGCCGGCGCAAGGTGTTCATCGTGTCGGTGATCGGCTTCACCGTCGCTTCGGCCCTGTGCGGGCTGGCGGGCTCGCTGGGCACCATCGTCGCCGCGCGCCTGCTGCAGGGGATCTTCGGCGCCGCGCTGGTGCCGCTGTCGCAGGCCGTGCTGCTGGACATCAACCCGCGCGAGAAGGTCGGCCAGGCGATGGCGATCTGGGGCGCCGGCATCATGGTCGGCCCGATCCTGGGCCCGATGCTGGGCGGCTGGCTGACCGAGAACCTGAACTGGCGCTGGGTGTTCTTCATCAACCTGCCGGTCGGCCTGTTTGCGCTGTGGGGCATCATCCGCTACCTGCCGGAGAGCAAGCCGCAGGGCGAGAAGCTGGACGTCTTCGGCTTCGCCACGCTGAGCATCGCGATCGGCCTGCTGCAGTTGTTCCTGGACCGCGGCCAGCAGCTGGACTGGTTCGACTCGTGGGAGATCCGGCTGGAGGCGGCCGGCGCCGTCGTTGCATTCGCCTTTTTCGCCGTCCACACCTGGACCGCGCTGGGCACCTCGTTCTTCGACCGCGACCTGCTCAAGGACCGCAACTTCGTCACCGGCCTGCTGTTCGCCTTCATCGTCGGCACCATCCTGTACGGCACGATGGCGCTGCTGCCGATGTTCCTGCAGGGGCTGATGGGCTACCCCGTGATCTACACCGGCGAGATCACGGCGCCGCGCGGCATCGGCACCATGATCGCGATGATCGTGGTCGGCCGGCTGGTGACGCGGATCGACATCCGCGCCATCATGGCGACCGGCTTCGCGCTGACGGCCTTCTCCCTGTGGCAGATGACGCAGATCACGCTGCAGATGGACAGCTCGCTGATCCTGCTGTCCGGGTTCATCCAGGGCCTGGGCATCGGTTTCACCTTCGTGCCGCTGTCGGCCGCCAGTTTCGCCACCCTGGCGCCGCGGCTGCGCAACCAGGGCACGCCGGTGTTCAGCCTGGTGCGCAACATCGGCGGCAGCGTCGGCATCTCGATCGTGCAGGCGCTGCTCACGCAGGGCGAGGCCAGGGCCCACGCGCAGCTCGCGGCCACGGTGGCGCCGGGCAACCAGGGCCTGCTCTATCTGCCGCCGGGGCTGGACCCGTCCACCGCCGGCGGGCTGGCGGTGCTCAATGCGGAAGTGTCACGCCAGGGCGCGCTGATCGGCTACGTCAACGACTTCAGCATCATGATGGGCGTGACCCTGCTGGCGATCCCGCTGCTGCTGTTGATCCGCACGCCGCGGCGCGGTCCGGTGGCGACCTCCTCCACCGCCGAAGTGCCGCACTAGCGCGCGGTCTGGCGGCGCCGCAGCGTGAGGTGCGCCAGCACGAACGCCGCGGCGGCGCAGCCGGCAATGCCCGCCACCATCGGCCGGGCGGTGCCATCGACAAAGGCGCCGACCAGCGCCATCACCAGCACGCCGGTGACGAACTGCAGCGTTCCCATCAGCGCCGACGCGGTGCCCGCGATCTCGCCGTGGTCGTCCAGCGCCAGCACCGCGGTGCTCGGCACCACCAGGCCCAGGAAGCCGTAGCCGGCGAACAGCAGCCCGAGCAGCACGGCGAGCCGGTCGTTGCCCGCCAGGTTCAATGCCAGCAGCAGTGCCATCAGGATGGCGTAGCCGCTGACGGCGAACTTGACGATCGCCGCCAGCCCGAAGCGCCGCGCCAGCCGGCCGGTGAACTGCGACACGCCGATGAACGACGCCGCGTTGACGGCAAAGGCGATGCTGTACTGGCGCGGCGTCAGGCCGTAGTGGTCGATCAGCACGAAGGAGGAATTGGCCAGGTAGGCGAAGAAGCTGGCCATGCCGAAGGCGCCGATGAAGACCAGCCCCATGAAGTGGCGGTCGCGCAGCAGCGTGCCGTACGCCGTGATCGCGCTGCGAAAGCTGCTGCCCACCCGCTGTTGCGGCGGCCGCGTCTCCTGCAAGCTGGTCGCCAGCAGCACCAGGCCCAGGCCGGCCAGCACGGTGACCGCCCAGAACACGCTGCGCCAGCCGGCCACCTCGATCAGCAGGCTGCCGGCCAGCGGCGCCAGGATCGGCGAGACGCTGAACACCAGCATCAGCAGCGCCATCAGCCGCGCCGCGTCGGTGCCGGTGTGCAGGTCGCGCACCACCGCGCGCGGCACCACCATGCCGGCGCAGGCGCCCAGGCCCTGCACGAAGCGCAGCACCACCAGGGTCTCGATGTTGGGCGCGAGCGCGCAGCCGACGCTGCCGGCGGCGAACAGCAGCAGCCCGAAATACAGCGGCGGCTTGCGCCCCACCATGTCGGTGACCGGTCCGTAGACGATCTGGCCGACGCCCAGCGAGACGAAGAACGCCATCAGGCTGGCCTGCACCGCATGGACGGACGCGCCCAGGCTCTGTCCGATCGAGGGCAGTGCCGGCAGGTACATGTCGATCGCGAACGGCCCGATCGCCGACAGCAGCCCCAGCACCAGGGCCGTGCGCAGGAAGCCCGCGCCCATTACTTCAGCGGCACCTGGGTGCCGGGCGGCAGGGGCACGGCGGTGACGCTGTTCTGCGGGTAGCCCTCGATCACCCGGTCCGAGTAGGTCAGGTAGACCAGCGCATTGCGCTTGGTGTCCACCATGCGGATCACGCGCAGCTTCTTGAACACCAGCGAGATGCGCTCGTTGAACATCTCCTCCTGCTTGTCCAGCTTGCCGGCGTTGAAGGCGACCGGCCCGGTCTGGCGGCAGGCGATCGAGGCCTCGGCCCGGTCTTCGGCCAGCCCGAGCGCGCCCTTGATGCCGCCGGTCTTGGCGCGCGACACGTAGCAGGTGACGCCGCCGACCTTGGGGTCGTCGTAGGCGTCGACCACGATCTTGTGGTCGGGCCCGATCAGCTTGAAGACGGTGTCGACTTCGCCGATCTGTTCGGCGCCGGAGCGGCCGCATGCCGCCAGCAGCAGGGCGACGGAAAGGGTCAGGAGCAGGTGGTTTTTCACCCGCCCACTTTACCTCCTGTCCGTGTCAGTGCGACAGCACCTGCCCCAGGAAGGCCTGCAGGCGCGGGCTCTGGGGAGCGTCGAAAAACGCCTGCGGCGGCGCGGTCTCGATCACCTGGCCCTGGTCCATGAAGATCACCCGGTCCGCGACCCGCCGCGCGAAGCCCATCTCGTGGGTGACGATCAGCATGGTCATGCCTTCGCCGGCCAGGCTCTCCATCGTCTGCAGCACCTCGTTGACCATCTCGGGATCCAGCGATGCCGTCGGCTCGTCGAACAGCACCACCTGCGGCCGGGTGCACAGCGTGCGCGCGATCGCCACCCGCTGCTGCTGCCCGCCGGAGAGTTGCGCCGGGTGCTTGTCGGCCTGGTCCAGCAGGCCGACCCGCTCCAGGTAGTGCATCGCGCGCTCGTGGGCCTCGCGCCGGCTCACGCCGCCGCCCCACACCGGGCCCACCGTCAGGTTCTGCAGCACCGTCATGTGCGGAAACAGGTTGAACTGCTGGAACACCATGCCGACCCGCCGGTTCACTGCCAGCCGGGCGGCGCGGGTGATCTCGTCGGCGCCCACCTCGACGCCGCAGACGTCCAGCCGGCCCTGCTGGAACGGCTCCAGCAGGTTGACCGTCCGCACCAGCGTCGATTTGCCGGAGCCGGACGGCCCGCAGATGACGATGCGTTCGCCGGGCTGCACCTGCAGCTCGATGTCGCGCAGCGCGTGGTAGCGGCCGTACCACTTGTTGATGCCGTGCATCTGCACCACGGGGGCGGCAGGCGGCGGGGAAGCTTGGGTCATGGGCGAGGGACGGGCATTCAGCGCCTGGCCTCCAGCCGGCGGCTGAAACGCGACAGGCTGTAGCAGACAGCGAGATAGACCAGCGCGAGGAACACGTGGCCGGAGGTGAGGATGTTGGAGTCGCCGACCCAGTCGGGCGACTTGGCGCCGTTCTCCACCGCGCCCAGCAGGTCGTTGACGCCGATCACCGACAGCAGCGTGGTTTCCTTGATGACGGCGATCATGATGTTGACCAGCGCCGGCACCACCGCGGTGACCGCCTGCGGCAACACGATCAGGCGCAGGGCGGCGAAGTCGCTCAGGCCGACGGTGGTCGCCGCCTCCAGCTGGCCGCGGCCGATGGCCTGCAGCCCGCCGCGAAAGACCTCGGCCGCCATCGCCGCATTGAACAGGGCGAAGGCCGCCAGCGCGCGGGTGAACAGGTCGATGTTCGCGCCGCGGGGCAGGAACATGGGCAGCAGCGTCGCCGCGATGAACAGCAGCGCCAGCAGGGGCACCGAGCGCATGCTCTCGACGAAGGCCGCACTCAGCCACCGCACCACCGGCAGCCGCGAGCGGCGCCCCAGCGCCAGCACCAGCCCCAGCGGCAGCGCGGTGGCGAAGGTCGCGAGCGTCGCCACCAGCGTCAGCAGCAAGCCGCCCCAGCGCGTCGGCGCGACGGCCGGCAGCGGCCCGCCGCCGGCCAGCAGCAGGAAGAAGGCGAGCGGCAGCGCGATGAATCCCAGCAGCACGCGCTGCATGCTGGCGCCGTGCGCGCGCCGCACCACCCAGGTCCAGAACAGCGCGAAGGCGGCAAAGCAGGCCCACGCCCGCCACAGCTGGTCCAGCGGATAGTCGCCCACCAGCCAAGGCTTCCAGCGCGCGATCACGAAGGCCCAGCACGCGCCGCTGTCGGGGCAGGCCTGGCTGCTGCTGCCGCGCCAGTGGGCGTCGACGATGCCCCACTGGACCAGGTGCCAGCCGGCGACCAACCCCGCCGCCAGCAGCAGCAGCGAGAACACGCTGGTGGCCGGCCCGGCCAGCCAGGCCCGGCGCCAGCGCGCCGGCACGGAAGCGCTATCCACCGGCGGCGCGCGCGGGTCGATCAGGGCCGGACGGACGAATGTTTCCATGTCAGCGGGCCTGCCGCCGCAACAGCCGGCCGTTGGCGAGGTTCACCGCCAGCGCGATCGCCAGGTTGATCGCCGCGTACAGCAGCACCACCAGCGCCATCGCCTCCAGCGCCTGGCTGGTCTGGCTCAGGACCGTGCCGCCGACGATCTGCATGATGTCCGGATAGCCGATCGCCGCCGCCAGCGACGACGCTTTCGCCAAGGTCTGGTACTGGCCGGCGGCCGGCGGCAGCGCCACCCGCAGGGCCTGCGGCAGCACCACCAGCAGCGCGGCCCGCGCCCCGCTCAGGCCCACGGTGGCGGCCGCTTCCGACTGGCCGCGCGGCACCGACAGGATGCCGGCGCGGAAGATCTCGGCCAGGAAGGTGCCGTTGTAGATCGCCAGGCCCAGCGTCAGCGCCATCAGCTCCGGCAGCAGCACGACGCCGCCGGCGACGTTGAAGCCCTCCGCCCGCGGCAGGTCCAGCGTCCAGCCGGCGGCGCCGTGCAGCAGCCTGGGGAAGAACAGCCCGCGGTTGTTCAGCAGCACGCCACCGAACTGCAGGCTGTCGGCCACGCCGGGCAGCAGCGCCATCGCCGAGAAATACCAGAAGAACACCTGCAGCAGCAGCGGGATGTTGCGGAACACCTCGACGTACGCGGTGCTGGCGCCGCGCACCAGCGGATGGCGGGCCAGCCGGCCGAAGGCCACGCACAGCCCGATCAGCGTGCTGAACACCGCGGCCAGCGCCACCACCAGCAGCGTGTTGAGCGTGGCGACGATCACCGCGTCCCGATAGGACGAGGCCGGACCGAATGGAATCAGCGCCTGCGCGATCTCGAAGCCCGCCTCGCCGCGCAGGAAGCCGAAGCCGATGGAGATGCCCAGCGAGCGCGCGTTGGCGATGAAGTTGGCGGCGCCGCGCCAGGCCAGCCAGGCCACGGCGGCCAGCAGCAGCGCCTGGCCGGCGTAGCCCGGCAGCCGTTCCAGCAGGACGGCGCGGGACAGCTTCATGCGCACCGGCGGTTCAGCGGACTGGGATCGCCATCATCAGTCCGCCGTTGGCGACCAGCGCGTTGCGTCCGCGCTCCAGCCGCAGCGGCGTCTTCGGGCCGACGTTGCGGTCCCAGACGTCGCCGTAGTTGCCCACCGCCTTGATCGCGTTGTAGGCGTAGTCGTTGGCCAGGCCCAGCTTGCTGCCGAAATCGCCGGTCACGCCCAGCAGCCGCTGCACGTCCGGGCTTTGCGAACTGCGCTGCGCCTCGACGTTGGCCTGGTTCACGCCCAGTTCCTCGGCGGCCACCAGCGCGTTGAGCGTGAAGCGCACCACCGCTTCCCAGCGCGGCTGGCCCTGCGCCACGATCGGGCCGATCGGTTCGTTGGACAGCGTTTCGGCCAGCACCTTGAAGTCGTCCTTGTTCGACAGCTTGGTCAGCCGCGCGGCGAGGGCGGAGCGGTCGTTGATGGCGGCGTCGCAGCGCTTGGCGACGAAGGCGTCCCAGGCCTGCTCCTGCGAGGCGAAGGTGACGATCTTGTACTTCATCTTGTGGGCGCGGAAATAGTCCGCGACGATCAGCTCCGAGGTGCTGCCCTGCGCGGTGCAGATGGTGGCGTTGTTCAGGTCGGCGACCTTGTTGGCCCGCGTCTTCTTGGTGACGGCGAAGCCTTGGCCGTCGTAGAACATCACCTTGGGAAACTTCAGGCCGCCGACGTCGCGGCTCTGGGTCCAGGTGAAGCGGTGCGTCAGCACGTCCACCGCGCCGGTGGGCAGGCCGGCGAAGGCGGTCTTCAGGTCCATCGGCACCAGCTGGATCTTGCTGGCGTCGCCCAGGGTGGCGGCGGCGATCGCGCGGCATAGGTCGACGTCGAAGCCGTCGCGCTTGCCGGCGTTATCCTCGGCCGAGAAGCCGGGCGCTGCCAGCGTGACGCCGCACTTGAGCACGCCATGGGCCTTGACGTCGTCCAGCACGTCGGCGCGGGCCGGCGCGGCCAGCGCCGCGGCGGCGGCCAGGGCCAGCAGGGTCTTGATGGCAGGGTGGGCGCGGGAGTGGATGGTCATGCTGGTCTCGGGTTGGTTGCGGGTCATGCTTTGTCTCCTTCAGTGTCGGGTGTGGGCGGCGATCGTGGCCAGCAGCAGGCGGTTGTGTTCCGGCAGGCCGACGGTGATGCGCAGCCACTGTGGCAGCCCGTAGTTGTCCAGCGTGGCGACGGCGATGCCGGCCTGCAGCAGCGCGGCGTGCAATGCCGCCGCCCCGGCCACTTCGACCATCACGAAATTGCCGGCCGAGGGCAGGCACTGCAGGCCGAGCGCCTCCAGGCCGGCCGCCAGCTCGCCGCGGCCGGTGCGATTGAGTTCGCGGGTCTGCTGGACGAATTCGTCGTCGGCGAGCGCGGCCCGGGCCGCCGCCAGCGCCGGCGTCGTCACGTTGAAGCGCGGCCGCCTCGCATTGAGCCGGGCCGCCAGCGCGGCCTGCGCCACGCCATAGCCGACCCGCAATCCGGCCAGCCCGTAGGCCTTGGAAAAGGTGCGCGCCACGATCAGGTTTGGGAAGCGCCCGACCCACTCCATGCTGTCGTAGCGCTGCGCCGGCGTGAGGTACTCGGTGTAGGCCTCGTCCAGCAGCACTGTCACCGCAGGCGGCACGCGCTCCAGGAAGTCCAGCAGCGCCGGCGCCTCGATGAAGGATCCGGTGGGATTGTTCGGATTGGCGACGAACACCAGCCGGGTGCCGGCGTCGATGGCGCGCAGCATGGCCGGCAGGTCGTGGCCGTGCGCGCGCGCCGGCACCACCACCGGCTTGCCGCGCACCAGCGCGGCGGCCTGGCCGTAGACCAGGAAGCCGTACTGCGACCACACCACTGCCTGGCCGGGCTCCACCACGGTCTGCGCCGCCAGCGTCAGGAGCTCGCTGGACCCGCTGCCCAGCACCAGCCAGTCGGCCGGCACCTTCAGTGCCGCCGCCAGCGCCTGCTTCAGCGCGGTTCCGTTGGCGTCGGGATAGTTGCCGGCCGCACCCAGGGCCTCGGCGGCGGCGCGCCGGGCCGATTCGGGCATGCCGCGCGGGTTTTCGTTGGAGGCCAGCAGGATCATCGAGGCGGTCGGAAAATCATTTAAGTACTTAAATATATCGGCGGCCTGCGTTCGGGGCATCGGGAGCGACCCGGTGTCGATTGCCATCACCCAGGTCAAAGATAAATGCGATTTTTCGCTGTTAATCGCCGGCCAGGGATCAAATAAAGTATCGACCATGGAGCAACCCAAGGCCGTTCTGTTCGATGCCTACGGCACGCTGTTCGACGTCTACAGCGTCGGCCTGCTGGCGGAACAACTGTTCCCGGGCCAGGGCCAGGCGCTGGGGGTTCTGTGGCGCGACAAGCAGATCGAATACACGCGGCTGGTCACCACCAGCGGCGACGGCGAGCATTACCAGCCGTTCTGGGCCCTCACCCGGGCCGGACTGCGCTACGCGTGCAAGCGGCTGGCGCTGGAGCTGACGCCCGAGAGCGAAGAGCGGCTGATGAACCAGTACCGCCATCTCTCGGCCTTTCCAGAGAACCGCGAGGTGCTCACCGCGCTCAAGGCCAGGGGCGTGGTCACCGGCATCCTGTCCAACGGCGACCCGTCGATGCTGGGCGTGGCGGTGCGCAGCGCGGGCCTGGAAGGGCTGCTCGATCACGTGATCAGCGTCGATGCGGTGCGCAAATACAAGACCCATCCGGCGGCCTACGGGCTCGGGCTGCAGGCCACCGGCCTGGCGGCGCGCCAGGTTGCCTTCGTCAGCAGCAACAGCTGGGACGCGCTGGCCGCCACCTGGTTTGGCTACCGCACGCTGTGGGTCAACCGCTACCGGCTGCCGTTCGAGGAACTGGGCACGCAGCCGGAACGCACCGGCGCCAGCCTGCGCGACGTCCTCTCGTTTTTCTGAATCCAACCGCATCCGCTCCAAGGAGATCCGCCATGACCGCCCGCACCACCGTCCAAGGCCTGCAAGTGGCCACCGAACTGCAACGCTTCATCGAGGACGAAGTGCTGCCCGGCACCGGCGTCGACAGCGCGTCGTTCTGGAAGGGCTTCGGCGCCATCGTCTCGCAGCTGGCGCCGAAGAACCTGGCGCTGCTGGCCGAACGCGATCGCCTGCAGGCCGAACTGGACACCTGGCACAAGGCCAACCCGGGCCCGATCCGCGACCTGCAGGCCTACCGCGCCTTCCTCGAGAAGATCGGCTACCTGGTGGCGGCGCCGGCCGGCGCCAAGGCGACCACGGCCAACGTGGACGCGGAACTGGCGCTGCAGGCCGGCCCGCAGCTGGTGGTGCCGGTGCTCAACGCCCGCTACGCCCTCAACGCCGCCAACGCGCGCTGGGGTTCGCTGTACGACGCCCTGTACGGCACGGACGCGATCGCCGAGACCGACGGCGCCGACAAGGGCAAGGGCTACAACCCGGTGCGCGGCGCCAGGGTGATCGCCTATGCGCGCAAGGTGCTGGACCAGGCCGCGCCGCTGGCCAAGGGCTCCTATGCGGACGCCACCGGCTTCAAGGTGGATGGCGGCAAGCTGGCCGTCGCCATGAAGGACGGCAGCAGCACCGGGCTGCAGGAGCCGGCCAAGTTCGTCGGCTACCAGGGCGCGCCGCAGGCGCCGTCCTCCATCCTGCTGCGCAACCACGGCATCCACCTGGACATCCGGATCGACCGCGGCACCACCATCGGCAAGGACGACCCGGCGGGCATCAGCGACGTGGTGGTGGAAGCGGCGCTGTCCACCATCATGGACCTGGAGGATTCGGTGGCCGTGGTGGACGCCCAGGACAAGGTGCTGGCCTACCGCAACTGGCTGGGCATCCTTCAGGGCACGCTGACCGAGGAGGTGGAAAAGGGCGGCAAGCGCTTCACCCGCGGGCTGAACCCGGACCGCGAATACACGGCGGGGATCGGCTACGGCGGTCCAGCCGCCGTGGGCCAGCCCATGAAGCTGCACGGGCGCTCGCTCATGTTCCTGCGCAACGTCGGCCACCTGATGACCAACCCGGCCATCCTGTGGACCGACGCCAAGGGCCAGGTGCGCGAGATTCCCGAAGGCATCCTGGACGCGGTGGTCACCACCGCGATCGCGATGCACGACCTCAAGCGCGATACCAAGGGCATCCGCAACTCGCGCACCGGTTCGATCTACATCGTCAAGCCCAAGATGCACGGCCCGGCCGAGACCGCCTTCGCCAGCGAGCTGTTCGGCCGCGTCGAGCAGCTGCTGGGGCTGCCGGCGGACACCGTCAAGCTGGGGATCATGGACGAGGAACGCCGCACCAGCGTCAACCTCAAGGCCTGCATCGCGGCTGCCGCCTCGCGCGTGGCCTTCATCAACACCGGCTTCCTGGACCGCACCGGCGACGAGATGCACACCGCGATGCACGCCGGCCCGATGATGCGCAAGGGCGACATGAAGTCCAGCGCCTGGATCCAGGCCTATGAAAAGAGCAACGTGCTGGTCGGACTGTCCTGCGGGCTGCGCGGCCGGGCCCAGATCGGCAAGGGCATGTGGGCCATGCCCGACCTGATGGCGGCGATGCTGGAGCAGAAGATCGCCCATCCCAGGGCCGGCGCCAACACCGCCTGGGTGCCCTCGCCCACCGCCGCCACGCTGCACGCGCTGCACTATCACCAGGTCGACGTCGCCGCGATCCAGCAGGAGATGGAGAAGATCGACGCCGATGCCGAGCGCGACGAGCTGCTGGCCGGCCTGCTGACCGTTCCCGTGGTGGCGGAAGCCAAATGGAGCGAGGCCGAGCGCCAGCAGGAGCTGGACAACAACGTGCAGGGCATCCTGGGCTACGTGGTGCGCTGGATCGACCAGGGCGTGGGCTGCTCCAAGGTGCCGGACATCCACAACGTCGGCCTGATGGAAGACCGGGCGACGCTGCGCATCTCCAGCCAGCACATCGCCAACTGGCTGCTGCACGGCGTCGTCACCGAAGCGCAGGTCAAGGCGACCTTCGAGCGGATGGCCGCCGTGGTCGACCAGCAGAACGCGGGCGACCCGTTCTACCAGCCGATGGCGGGCCACTTCGACAGCTCCGCGGCCTACCAGGCGGCGCAGGACCTGGTGTTCAAGGGCCGGGAGCAGCCGAGCGGCTATACGGAGCCGCTGTTGCACGCCTGGCGGCTGAAAGTGAAGGAAAAGCGCGAACTTTGACCGGATGCGGCCCGGCGCTAGTAAGCGTTTGTGACTACAGGCTAGGCGGGGAGAGTTAGCCTGCTTACACTGGCCCGGACTCATCCATGCCAGTCCAGTCCGCCATCATCAGCCAATGCCTGGCCCAGGCCGTCCAGGCCTCGTCCCGCCTGATCTCCTCCTGCGTGGACGAAGCGGTGGCGGGCCTAGTGGCTGCGGAACAGCAGGGCTTGACCGCCGCCCAGCGCCACGAGCTGTCGGATGCCTGCCGTGAGCTCCTCAAGCACAAGGCCGCCTGGGTCGACCACTATCCGCGTGCCCTGCGCAGCGCCTTCGAGGCGCCGGCCCAGGCGCCGGCCTCCGCGCCGGCGCCGCTGCGGATCGACACGCTGACCCTGGTCGGCGACGACCAGGTGGACCAGGAGATCGCCGCCTCCCGGCTGTCCGAGCAGCTGCAGACCGACGTGGCGCAACCGCTGGCCGAACTCGACGGCCTGATGAGTTCCCTGCTCGGATTGCCGGCGGTGCGCGCGGAAGCCAACCCCCTGCGGCCCGCCGTGTTTGCGCGCGTGCTGCGGGCCACCATGGCGGACGCGGCGCAGCAGCCCGCATGGCCGGCGCTGTGGATCCGCCACATGGCGCCCGCCATGAGCCGCGAGCTGGACCAGTTGTACCGGCTGCTGGCGACGCAGCTGAAGCAGGCCGACGTGCATGCGGCCAGCTACCGCGTCGTTCCGCTGCGCGACGGGCCGGCCAGCGGGCATGCGCCGCTGGCGCCGGCCGCACCGGCGCCGGCCCAGGCCCAGGCCCCTTCCTCCGGCCCGGCGCGGGCCGGCGGCCGCGCGCCCGCCTTCGCGCCGGTGGGCGGCAGCGGCGGCGGCTCGATGCGGCCCGGCGGCTCGGGCTGGGCCGAACTGCAGCCGCACTCGATCAGCCAGCAGCTGATCCACGAATTCCTGCAGGGCGGCTCGCCGCAGGGCGACGCCGCGCTGGCGCCGGCCTATTACGACCGCGCCACCCGCGACGTCGAGCAGCTCGAGTCGGCGCCCGACGACCGGCCGGCGGCGTCCGATCCGGTCTCGGCGCGCCAGTATGCGCAGACGCCGGTGGTCGACCGGCCGCTGCGCGCGGTCAGCACCGAGACCAGCCTGGACAAGGACGTGTGGGGGGAATACGCCGCCTCGCGCCGGCGCGAGCTGGTGCGGGCCCACCTGAAGCAGCAGGCCCGCGACGTCGCCCAGGTGTTGGGGCTGGAAGTGGTACGCAAGCTGGTCAACCAGGTGGCGCAGGACCCGCGGCTGCTGGCGCCGGTGCGCGAGTCCATCGTGGCGCTGGAGCCGTCGCTGCTGCGGCTGGCGATGGTCGATCCGCGCTTCTTCAGCGACGAACGGCATGCCGGCCGCCGGCTGGTGGAACGGGTGGCCGAGCGCAGCCTGAAGTTCAACGATGAATTCGGCTCCCAGTTCGGCGACTTCTGCGATTCGGTGGCGGCCTGCTTCAACGGCCTGAACGCGGTGCCCGCCGACGAAGTGCAGGACGCCAAGCCCTTCGAGTCCGCGCTGGCGACGCTGGAAGCGTCGTGGGCGGCGCAGGACGAGCGGGAGGCGGCGCAGCGCAGCGCCGTGCTCAATGCCGTCAAGTTCGCCGAACAACGGCAGGCCGAGGCCGACCAGATCGCGTGGGAGCTGGGCCAGCGCATCGACATCCTGGATGCGCCGGCGCTGGTGCAGGACTTCCTCTACGGCCCGTGGTCGCTGGTGATGGCGCACGCGCGGCTGTCCGATCCGGCGCGGCGGATCGATCCGGGCGGCCACGGCACGGTGGTCACCGACCTGCTGTGGAGCGTCAAGCGCGAGATGACGCTGCGCGAGCCGGCCCGGCTGATCGAGATGCTGCCCGGCCTGCTGGAGCGGCTGCGCACCGGCCTGGCCGCCCTCGGCCAGGCGCCGCAGGAATCCGACCCTTTCTTCATCGCGCTGGAAAAGCTGCACCGGCCGGTGCTGCGCCTGCGGGCCCGCAAGCGCCGCGTGGACAGCGACTTCGCGCCGCTGGAACCGGAGCCGCACGTGGACGAGCCCGAGCCGCAGGCGGCTGTCCCGGCGACGCCGCAGCAGGGCCCCTGGATGGGGCGCCATGAGCTCGATGCAGCCGGCTTCCAGGACACGGTGCCGTCGGACGTCGGGGAGCTCAGGCCGGCGGATGGCGGCTTCGGTGCGCCGGCCGCGCCCGCCGACATCGATGCGACCATCGCGGCCTTCAGCGAAGGCTGCTGGGTCGACCTGTCGGCGCGGCGCCGCTGGCTGCGGGCGCAGCTGGTCTGGGCCAGCACCAAGGGCACGCTGTTCATGTTCGTCAGCCATGGCGGCCAGCCGCATTCGATGACCCGGCGCACCTGCGAACGGCTGCTGCGCGAGCGGCTGCTGCGCCCGGTGGAGATGGGCAGCGCGGTCTCGCACGCGATCGAGGCGCTGGCGCCGCGCCGCGAGCGCGAGGCGCAGGCGGCCTGAGCCCGGCGGCCGCCGGTTCGGCGCTGCGACTTAAACTCGCAGGGTGACACCGCTTCCACTCGTCGACCCATCGCGCTGCCCGATCTGCGGCCAGCCCAACCTATGCGCCATGGAGATCCAGAAGGCCACCGGGCTGGAGCAGCAGGCCTGCTGGTGCACCCATGTCGATTTCAGCCGCGAGCTGCTGGCCAAGATCCCGCCCGAACTCCAGGGCCTGAGCTGCATCTGCGCCCGCTGCGCACAGTCCGGCCTGTCCCGGTGAGCCGGGACGCCAGCCTGGCGGCGCTGCGCGAGCGCTACGGCCCGCGCTACCGCTGGCTGCTGCTGATCTCGCTGATGGTGGGCTCGATGGCCTCGATCATGTCGTCGACCGTCGTCAACGTCGCGATCCCCGGCATCAGCCACCACTTCGCGATCGACCAGGGCCGCGCGCAGTGGGTCAGCTCCGGCTTCATGGTGGCGATGACGGCCTCGATGCTGACCACCCCGTGGCTGCTGGCCCGCTTCGGCTACCGCAAGGTCTATGCGGGCACGATGCTGCTGCTGATGGCCGGCGGCATCGGCGGCGGCCTGGCCGACAACTACAGCCTGGTGCTGGCGGCACGGGTGGCCGAAGGCCTGGCCGCCGGCATCGTGCAGCCGATTCCGGCGATCGTGATCCTGCGCGGCTTCGGCCAGCAGGAACAGGGCCGCGCCAGCGGCATCTTCGGGATGGGCGCGGTGCTGGCGCCGGCCATCGGCCCGAGCATCGGCGGCGTGCTGGTGGACCTGTTCGGCTGGCGCTCGATCTTCTTCATGGTGGTGCCGTTCTGCCTGGTCTCGCTGGCGCTGGCGTACCGGTTCGTGCCGGACACGGCACCCGGCGGCGCCGCCGCCGAACGCAGCACCGCGCTGGACTGGCGCGGTCTGGCGCTGGGAAGCACCGGCACCCTGCTGCTGCTCAACGGGCTGGTGGAACTGCGCGGCGGCGGCTCCGCCTCCTGGCTGCTGCTGGCCGGGGCCGCGCTGGCGCTGGCCGCCTTCATCGCCTGGCAATGGCGCCTGCTGGCCACCGGCCGCGAGCCGCTGATGAACCTCAGGCTGTTCGGCTTCCGCAGCTTTGCCATGGGCAGCATCGTCGCGTTCATCTACGGCACGGCGCTGTTCGGCTCGACCTACCTGCTGCCGCTGTACATGCAGGTCGCGCTCGGGCTCTCTCCTTCCTACGTGGGCACCATCCTGCTGCCGGCCGGGATCGTGCTGGCCATCACCATCCCGCTGGTCGGTCGGCTGGCGGACCGGCAGCCGACCTACCGGCTGGTGAGCGCCGGGCTGGCGCTGCTGGCGGCGTCGTTCGCGCTGATGATGACGGTGCAGTCGGGCCAGGCGATCCTGCTGCTGGTGGCGTGGGCGGTGCTGGGACGCATCGGCCTGGGCTTCATCCTGCCCTCGCTGAACCTGGGATCGATGCGCTCGCTGCACAAGGAGCTGATCACCTACGGCGCCAGCGCCATCAATTTCCTGCGCATGCTCGGCGGCGCCTGCGGCGTCAGCCTGTGCGGCATCGTGCTGGAATGGCGGATCGCGGCCCATGGCGACTCGCTGGCCAGCGCGGCCACCAGCCCGGCGCGGGTGGCCGCTTTCCACGAGGCGTTCCTGATGCTGGCCGCGCTGTGCGGCGCCGCCCTGGTGGCCGCCTGGCAGCTGCGGGACGGGCCACAATCGGGGCACCTCGCCAGGAATTGACATGTGCCAGCTGCTCGGAATGAACTGCAACGTGCCGACCGACGTGACCTTCAGTTTCACGGGCTTCGCCCAGCGCGGCGGCCGCACCGACCACCACGCCGACGGCTGGGGCATCGCCTTCTTCGAGGGCAAGGGACTGCGCCACTTCGTCGACCACCAGCCGGCCTGCGAGTCGCCGGTGGCGGAACTGATCCGGCGCTACCCGATCCAGAGCAAGAACGTCGTCGCCCACATCCGCAAGGCGACCCAGGGCGAAGTGGCGCTGCAGAACTGCCATCCCTTCGTGCGCGAGCTGTGGGGCCGCTACTGGGTGTTCGCCCACAACGGCGACCTCAAGGATTTCCACCCGCGCCTGCACGCCGGTTTCCGCCCGGTCGGCTCGACCGACAGCGAGCGCGCGTTCTGCTGGCTGATGCAGGAGCTGGCCAAGTCGCACGCCGGCGTGCCCAGCGTGCAGGAGCTGACGCTGACGCTGCGCGAACTGGCGCCGCGCATCGCCGGCCACGGGCCGTTCAACTTCATGCTGTCCAACGGCGAGGCGCTGTGGACCCACTGCTCCACCAACCTGTACTACGTGGAGCGCAGGCA
Organism: Caenimonas terrae; assembly: GCF_042655405.1. Lineage (NCBI taxonomy): Bacteria > Pseudomonadati > Pseudomonadota > Betaproteobacteria > Burkholderiales > Comamonadaceae > Caenimonas > Caenimonas terrae. The sequence continues at coordinate 506,377 of NZ_JBHSMF010000002.1, forward strand.
CCCGTTCGCGCATGCGCAGCTGGCCGACGAGGACGTCAGCATCGATTTCGCCCGCACCACCACGCCGCAGGACCGGGTGGCCGTGATCGTCACCGCCCCGCTCACCACCAACGAAGCCTGGGTCAAGCTGGAGCCGGGCGAGCTCAAGGTGTTCGTGGACGGCTCGCTCGCCGGCTGACGGCGCGCAGCGCCGGCCGCTCGATCGGTCGGTCAGGCCGGCACGCCGACCGCCGCTTCCAGCTCGTCGATGAACATCGCCGGCACGTCGAAGCCGGTCTGGTCGGTGATTTCCTGGAAGCAGGTCGGGCTGGTGACGTTGATCTCGGTGAGCGACTGGCCGATCACGTCCAGCCCCACCAGCAGCAGGCCGCGCCGGGCCAGCACCGGGCCGATCGATTCGGCGATTTCCCGGTCGCGGGCGCTCAGCGGCTGCGCCACGCCCAGGCCGCCGGCCGCCAGGTTGCCGCGCACCTCGCTGCCCTGCGGAATCCGCGCCAGGCTGAAGGGCACGGCCTTGCCGCCGATCACCAGCACCCGCTTGTCGCCGGCGGTGATCTCGGGCACGAACTTCTGCACCATCAGGCTGGTGGCGCCGTCGTGGTTGAGCGTCTCGATGATCGAGCCCAGGTTCAGGCCGTCGCGCTTGACCCGGAAGATGCCCATGCCGCCCATGCCGTCCAGGGGCTTCAGGATGATGTCGTGGTGCAGGTCGTGGAAGGCGCGCACGGCTGCCTCGGAGCGCGTCACCAGCGTCGGGGTGGTGAACCGGGCGAACTCCAGGATCGCCAGCTTTTCCGGATGGTCGCGCAGCGCCGCCGGCTTGTTGAAGACCTTGGCGCCTTCGCGCTCGGCGTGTTCCAGCAGGTGGGTCGCGTAGAAGTATTCGCTGTCGAAGGGCGGGTCCTTGCGCATGATGACCGCGTCGAATTCGTTCAGCGCCTTCAGCGGCGTGCCGGTCTCGATGAACCAGCGCTCCGGCTCGCCGGTGAGCCGGATCTCGCGCACCGCCGCGCGCACCAGGTCGCCCGAATGCCACAGCAGGTGCTCTGGCCCGCAGGCCGAGATGCGGTGGCCGCGCCGCTGCGCCTCGCGCATCATGGAGAAGGTGGTGTCCTTCTGGATCTTGAACAGCTCCAGGGAGTCGGTGACGAACAGCAGGTTCATGGGATTGGGCATGGAAAGTTCGCCTGTACTGTTGCACAAAAGCCGTGACATTGCCGGCGCGCGGAAACCGCGGGGATGGCAGCGGGCTGCGAGTCGGCGGCCGGACCTTGGCGTGCCATCCAGAATACCGTCAACAAGGAAGCAGGGGCACCGCTTCTTCTTGATCGACGGGATTCACTGGCGTGCGGCTAGATCTCGATCTTCGAGCCGAGCTCCACCACCGAGTTGTTCGGCAGCTGCAGGAAGTCGGCGGCGGCGCTGGCGTTGTGGTGCATCTGCGCGAACAGCTTTTCCCGCCAGGTCGCCATGCCGGTCCCGATGGTGGGAACCACCGTGTCGCGCGACAGGAAGTAGCTGGTGGTCATCGGCTCGATCGCGCAGCCGCGGTTGCGGATCTGCTCCAGCGCCTTGGGCACGTCGGGGTCGTTCTTGAAGCCGTAGTGCAGCACCACCTGCCAGCAGTCGTGGCCCAGCGACTCGATCTCCGCCCGCTTGGACATCCCGATCCACGGCACCTCGTGGCTGCGCACGGTGACGAACAGGTTGTGCTCGTGCAGCACCTTGTTGTGCTTGAGGTTGTGCAGCATCGCGTTGGGCACCGTGCCCGGCTCCGCGGTCAGGAACACGGCGGTGCCGTCGACGCGCGTCGGCGGGGTGACGAACACCGCCTCCAGGAAGCTGGGCAGGTCGATCGCGTCGGCCTTGAGCTTTTCGTTGAGCAGCACCCGGCCCTGCTTCCACGTCATCATCAGCGTGAAGATGCCGCCGCCGATCATCAGCGGGAACCAGCCGCCCTGCAGCAGCTTGAGCAGGTTGGAGGCCCAGAAGGTGACGTCGACCACGAAGAACCAGCCGGTGGCGGCGACGCACAGCCACAGCGGGTACTTCCAGGCGTAGCGGATGACGAAGAAGGTCAGGATGGTGGTGATCAGCATGTCGGTGCACACCGCGATGCCGTACGCCGCCGCCAGGTTGCTGGAGGAGCGGAACATCACCACCGCCAGCACGATCGCCACGAACAGGCCCCAGTTGACGAACGGGATGTAGATCTGGCCGGTGTCGCGCACGCTGGTGTGCTGGATGTTCAGCCGCGGCAGGTAGCCCAGCTGGATCACCTGCTTGGTGACGCTGAAGGCGCCGGTGATCAGCGCCTGCGAGGCGATCACCGTGGCGGCAGTGGCCAGCACCACCAGCGGCAGCAGCGCCCAGTCCGGCGCCATCATGAAGAACGGGTTCTTCACCGCCTCCGGGTTGGCCAGCAGCAGCGCGCCCTGGCCGAAGTAATTGAGCGTCAGCGACGGCATCACCACGCTGAACCAGGCCAGCCGGATCGGCTTCTTGCCGAAGTGGCCGAGGTCGGCGTACAGCGCCTCGGCCCCCGTGACGCACAGCACCACGGCGCCCAGGATGATGAAGGTGATGCCCGGCTGGTGGTACATGAACATCACCGCGTAATGCGGGCTGAGCGCGTACAGGATTTCCGGGTGGCGCAGGATGTGCGAGACGCCCAGCACCGAGATCGCCGCGAACCACATCAGGGTGATCGGGCCGAAGAAGCGGCCGATGCCGCCGGTGCCGCGCTTCTGCACCACGAACAGCATGAACAGCACCACCAGCGTCAGCGGGATCACCCAGTCCTTGAACGCCGGCGACACCACTTCCAGGCCCTCCACCGCGGACAGCACCGAGATGGCCGGGGTGATGACGCCGTCGCCGTAGAACAGCGAGGTGCCGAAGATGCCGACAGCCAGCAGAACCTGACGCAGCTGCGGCTTGTCTTTCACCGCCTGCGAAGCCAGCGCCAGCATCGCGATCAGCCCGCCCTCGCCGTTGTTGTCGGCCCGCAGCACCAGCACCACGTATTTGATCGAGACGATGACCGTCAGCGTCCAGAAGAAGATCGACAGGATGCCGTAGACGTTGGGGATGGTGAACGGGACGTGGCCGGAGCCGAAGACTTCCTTGACGGCATACAGGACACTGGTGCCGATGTCGCCGTAGACGACACCGATGGCGCCGATGGTGAGCGCCGCGAGCGATGATTTGGAGCTTTGCACTGAGGGTCCCCGTCTTGGCGGCCAGCGCGGCCGGCGGGGTTGCGTTACCTTTGGGACCGCTATTGTGCGCTCGACAGCAGGGCTTGCGGGGGCCATGTTGCAGTGCAACAACCCTGGCCCCCGGCCGCGCGCTTCAGTCGTAGGTTTCGGCGTCCGGGTCGGTGGCCTCGAGCTCGTAGCTGGCGGCCAGCATGGCCAGCCGGCCGATCACCCCGTACATGTAGAAGCGGTTGGGGGCGCTGGCGCCCGGCTTCTCGCCCGGCTGGGGTAAGCGCATACTCTCCGAAAACGCCAGCGGCACGAAGTGGGCGCCCGGCGCGTTCAGGTTCTCGTCGATGCCGCGGTCGGCGTGGACGCGGTAGAAGCCGCCGACCACGTAGCGGTCCACCATGTAGACCACCGGCTCGGCCACCGCCTCGTTGATCCGCTCGTTGGTCAGCACGCCTTCCTGGATGATCACCTCGTCGACGAGCCGGCCGCCCTTGCCGGTGGCCATCCGGGCGCGGGTGATTCCGCTCAGGTCGTCCAGGTCCTTGACGTCGCGCACGGTCATGATGCCCATGCCGGAGGTGCCGTTGTCGGCCTTCACCACCACGAACGGCTTCTCGTTGATGCCGTATTCCTTGTACTTGCGGCGGATCTTGGTCAGCAGGGCGTCGGCGTTGGTGCGCAGGCAGTCCAGCCCGGCGCTGGCGGTGGCGTCGAAATCCACCGCGCCGCACTTGTTGAACATCGGGTTGATCAGCCAGGGATCGATGCCCAGCAGCTTGCCGAAGCGCTTGGACACCTCTTCGTAGCTGTGGAAGTGGTTGCTCTTGCGCCGCACCCACCAGCTGGCGTGCAGCGGCGGCAGCAGGTATTGCTCGTGGATGTCTTCCAGGATGCCCGGAACGCCGGCCGACAGGTCGTTGTTCAGCAGGATGGTGCAGGGATCGAAGTCCTTCAGGCCGAGGCGGCGGCGCGTGCGCACCACCGGCTCCAGCAGCACCGAGCCGCCGCCCGGCACCTGCAGCGTGGTCGGCTCCTTGATGTCGGGATCGATCGAGCCGATCCGCACGTTCAAACCCGCCAGGTGGAAGATCCGCTGCAGCTGGGCCAGGTTGCTCAGGTAGAACGTGCTCTTGGTGTTGTTCTCGGAGATCACCAGCAGGTTCTTGGCCTCGGGGCAGATCTTCTCGATCGCGGCCATCGCCGACTGCACCGCCAGCGGCAGCATCTCCGGCGTCAGGTGGTTCCAGCCGGCCGGATAGAGGTTGGTGTCCACCGGCGCCAGCTTGAAGCCGGCATTGCGGATGTCCACCGAGCTGTAGAACGGCGGCGTGTGTTCCATCCACTCCAGGCGGAACCAGCGCTCGATGGCGGGCATCGAGTCCAGCACCCGCTGCTCGAGTTCATTGATCGGACCGGTCAGGGCCGTGACGAGATGGGGAACCATGCGGCCTTTGCCTTCGCTGTTGGAATTCTCAGGGGAATTGTAGGGAATTGGGGGCGCCGGCGCGGGTTGCAAGCCCGCGTTTTTCCCTCAGGACAGGCGGGCCAGCGGCAGATTGAGCAGCAGGTTCTGCGGCTTGAGCTTGAGGCGGCCGCCGGCGTCCATCGCCATTGCCAGGTAGACCGGCCGCCCCGCGATCTCCGGCCGCATCACCGACGGCTCGTCGAATTGCAGCCGGAACAGGCACAGCATCCGCTCCATCCGCTCCGGCGCCACGTCGTTGCCCTGGTACAGGTCGTTGAGCACGGCGCTGGCCTGGGCGTCCAGCCCCACGTGCCAGACCCACTGCTCGTCGTCGATCTCGCGCTCGATGGCGATCGCCACGCCCGTGCCCAGGAAGTGGCGCACCCAGCGCGCCAGCACCGAACACAGCGCCACGAGCGCCGGCTGGCCGTGGTTGAGGCTGATCACCAGGTCGTGGCTCTCGTCGCGCTGCCAGTAGGCGTCGGCGTTGGCCTCGCCCAGCACGTCCAGTTCCGCCGTGCGCAGCGGCGCGCCGCCCTGCTTGAGCATCTCGCCGATGGTGCCGAAGCCGGCGGCGACCGCATGGCGCTCCACCGTCTCGTCGTCCGCCGCCATCACCTGGCCGTCCTCCAGCACCGAGACCTTCTGGGTGCGGAACAGCATTTCGGCGGCGCGCACCTGCAGCGCGCTGGCCTCGGCGCCCAGGATGTGGCGCAGCAGGATCTGCGTCAGCTGCTGCACCAGCAGCGGCGGCACGTCCACGCCTTCGCCGCGGAACAGCTGCATGTAGCTGCCTTCCAGCGTGGGCTGGGCCAGCAGCCGCTGGCGAAAGCGCAGCCAGATGGTGTAGTTGGCGCGTGCGTCCTCGTCGCTGACCGCCGCCAGCTGCTGCGGCGTGACCTCGGCCCGCGGGTGGTCCAGCAGGGCGTGGTGCAACGCCAGCTCGCCGGCGCAGGATTCGGCCACCGGCGCCAGTTCGGGCCGCTCCAGCAGGCTGCGCAGGAAGGCGTCGGTGACGACCAGGTGGCCGTCGGCGGTTTTGTCCAGCAGGCCGTAGCCGCACTGGCGCCAGTAGTTGTGCATCAGGAGGAGCGAATTTCGCCGTCGCCCAGAACAACCCACTTCAGCGACGTGAGCCCTTCCAGCCCCACCGGCCCGCGGGCGTGGAACTTGTCGGTGCTGATGCCGATTTCCGCGCCCAGCCCGTACTCGAAGCCGTCGGCGAAGCGGGTGCTGGCATTGACCATCACGCTGGCCGAATCCACCTCGCGCAGGAAGCGCTGCGCGTGCATGTGGTCGCGCGTCAGGATGGCGTCGGTGTGGTGGCTGGAATAGCGGTTGATGTGGGCGATGGCTTCGTCGACGCCATCCACCACCTTGATGCTGATGATGGGCGCCAGGTATTCCTCGGACCAGTCCTGCTCGGTGGCGTCTTGCAGCAGGGCTTGGACGGGCCGAACGGATTGGGCCAGAATCGCCTTCGCCTCCGGATCGCAGCGCATCTCCACGCCCTTGGCGGCGAAGATCGCGCCGATCTTCGGCAGGAAGTCGGCGGCCACGCCGCGCGCCACCAGCAGGCCCTCGCTGGCGTTGCAGGGGCTGTACTTGTTGGTCTTGGCGTTGTCCGCCACCTTCACCGCCATCGCGATGTCGCAGGGATCGTCCACGTAGACATGGCAGTTGCCGTCCAGGTGCTTGATCACCGGCATCTTGGCCTCGCGGCTGATGCGCTCGATCAGGCCCTTGCCGCCGCGCGGGATGATCACGTCCACATACTCGGGCATGGCGATCAGCTGGCCGATCGCCTCGCGGTCCGTGGTCTGCACCAGCTGCACCGCGTCGGCCGGCAGGCCGCTGTCCACCAGCGCCCGCTGCACCAGCCGGGCCAGCGCCTTGTTCGATTCGATCGCCTCCGAGCCGCCGCGCAGGATGCAGGCGTTGCCGCTCTTGATCGACAGGCTGGCGGCCTCGATCGTCACGTTGGGCCGGCTTTCGAAAATCATCCCGAACACGCCGAGCGGAACCCGCATCTGGCCGACGCGGATGCCGCTGGGCTGCTGCTTGAGGCCGCTGATCTCGCCGATCAGCTCCGGCATCGCGGCCAGCTGCTCGCAGCCCTGGGCCACGGTCTCGATGATCTTGGGCGTGAGCTTGAGGCGGTCGACCAGCGGCGCGGCCAGGCCGGCGGCGGTGGCGCGCTCCAGGTCCTTCGCGTTGTCGGCTTGCAGCGCCTGGACGTTCGCGCGCAGCAGCTCGGCCAGCCGGCGCAGGGCCTTGTTCTTGGTGGCGGCATCGGCCTTGGCCATCCGCGCCGACGCCATCCGCGCCTGCACCCCGAGGGTCTGCACGTATTCCGAAACGTTGAGCGCGTTCATGCGCCCATTTTACGGGGCGGGGCCGCCGGCTGCAGCGCGCACTCCCGGCACAGCGTCAGCGCCAGCCGGTGCAGCGCCTGCCACCCGTCGGTCGGCCAGTCCGGCGCCTTCAGGCCCTTGACGATGCCGTCCACCAGGTGCGCGGAGTGCAGCAGGTTGTCCAGCGTGGTGGCCGTCAGCCGCGGCAGCACCCGCTCGAACAGCCGCTCCTTCAGGCCCCAGACCCGCTGCTCGCGCAGCGCCATCGGCAGCGGCCGGCCGGCGGCCATCGCATCCTTGACCCGCTTGAGCGCGCGGATGTCCTCGGCCAGCGTGTAGTGCACCAGCACTTCGGCCTCGCCCTCGGCCTGCAGGCCGTCCAGCATCCGCTGCACCCGCGCCGCCTGGCCGGCCAGCACCGCCTCCGACAGCTTGAAGACGTCGTAGCGCGCCACGTTGAGCACCGCGCTTTCCACCTGCTCGAAGCCCAGCTCGCCTTCGGGATAGAGCAGCGCCAGCTTCTGGATTTCCTGGTGCGCCGCCAGCAGGTTGCCCTCCACCCGGTCGGCGAAGAACTGCAGCGTGCGCTGGCCTTCCTCGCCGCTGGCCACGCGTTGACCCTGCTGCTGCAGGCGCTGGGCGATCCATTGCGGCAGCGCGTTGCGCTCCACCGGCTCGACCTGGATGGTGACGCCGTTGGCGTCCAGCGCGCCGAACCAGGCCCCGGAGCGCGTCATCTTGTCCAGCCGCGGCAGCAGCACGATGGTCAGCGTCGAATCGTTGCCCTGCGCGGCCTGCGCCATCTGCTGCAGGGCGGGGCTGCCTTCCTTGCCCGGCTTGCCCGAGGGAATGCGGATCTCGACGATCTGCTTGTCGGCGAACAGGCTCAGGCTGCCGCCCGCGGCCAGCACCTCGCTCCAGTCGAAATGGGCGCCGGCCACCGTATGGACGGTGCGCTCGGTGTAGCCCTGGGTGCGGGCGACGGCGCGGATCGCATCGGCCGCCTCCTGCACCAGCAGCGGCTCGTCGCCGTGCACGGTGTAGAGCGAGCGCAATCCCTTCTGCAGGTGGGGGGCCAGTTGGGATGCGGCGAGCTGCATCCGGCGAGTTTAGCCAGTCTGGTCATCCCGGCGTCGAGCCGGCATCCGGACGCCACGAATCCAGGAACCCGCCTGGGCCCCGGGTCAAGCCCGGGACGACAGCCGTCAGGCCGGCGCCAGCTCCCCGGCACCGGTGGCCGCGAATGCGCCCTGGGCCAGCTCGCGTGCCTTGGCCACCACGACCGCGGCGACGACTTCCACCGCGCGGTCGATCAGCTCGCAGGTGATGGTCAGCGGCGGCGCGAAGCGGATCACCGTTTCGTGCGTCTCCTTGGACAGCACGCCTTGCTGCGCCATGCGCTGCACCAGCTCGCGGGCGGTCGCCCGCGCCGGGTCGATGTCCAGGCCCACCCACAGCCCGCGCCCGCGCACGTCGCGCACCAGCCCCGGCGCCAGCGCCTGCACTGCCCGCAGCCGCGCGATCAGGTAGTCGCCCAGCATCGCGCTGCGCGCGACCAGCTTCTCGTCCTCGATCACGTTCAGGGCCTCGAGCGCCACCGCCGCCGCCAGCGCGTTGCCGCCGAAGGTGGAGCCGTGGCTGCCGGGATTGAAGACGTCCATCACCCTGGCGTCGGCCAGGAAGGCGCTGACCGGCAGCAGGCCGCCGCCCAGCGCCTTGCCCAGGATCAGCGCATCGGGCCGGATGCCCTCGTGCTCGAAGGCGAACAGCTTGCCGGTGCGGCCCAGCCCGGCCTGCACCTCGTCGTCGATCAGCAGGATGTCGTTGGCGCTGCACCACTGGCGCAGCTGGGCGAAGAAGCCGGGCGGCGGCAGGATGATGCCGGCCTCGCCCTGGATCGGCTCGATCAGCACGGCGCAGGTGTTGGCGCTGGCGGCCGCCCTGACGCTGGCCATGTCGCCGAAGTCGAAATGCCGGAAGCCCGGCGCGAACGGTCCGAAGCCGGCCCGGTAATCCGGCTCGCTGGAGAAGCCGATGATGGTGGTGGTGCGGCCGTGGAAGTTCTGCCGCGCCACCAGGATCTCGGCCTGGCCGTCGGGGATGCCCTTGACCTGGTGGCCCCAGCGGCGCGCGCACTTGATCGCCGTTTCCACCGCTTCGGCGCCGGTGTTCATCGGCAGCGCCCGCTCGAAGCCCGCCATGGCGCAGAGCCTGGCCAGGAACGGCCCGAGCGTGGTGCCGTGATAGGCCCGCGACGTGACCGCCACCCTTTCCAGCTGCTGCCGGGCCGCGCCGACGATGCGCGGGTGCAGGTGGCCGTGGCTGACTGCCGAATACGCACCCATCATGTCGATGTATTCGCGCCCGTTCACGTCCCACACCAGGCAGTCGAGCGCGCGCTCCACCACCACCGGCACCGGCTGGTAGTTGCGCGCGCCGAAGCGCGCCTCCAGCCCAATGAAATCCTGCGTCCTGTTGGTGTCCATGATGGCTCCCGTCGATGAGAACCAGTCTAGGCCGGCCGGCGCTGCCGGGGCCGACGATCGGGGTGGCTGGCGCTGGCCGCAAGCGCCAGGATGGGCGCCGGGCGCTTCCGAAACGGAAGCGCGGTAGGACGGCTTCCCGCCGTCGCGCCGGTCAGCGCCCGCCGGGCTGCGGCAGCGGAAAGCCGGCGAATTCCTTGATGGTCGCCAGCTCGATGTTGGTGACGATCTTCTCCACCCCCAGCGCCGGATCGTCCAGCCAGGCGGTGATCAGCGCGTGGTAATGGTTCAGGTCGGGGCAGGCCAGCCGCACGAGATAGTCGTAGCGGCCGCTGATGATGTAGCAGGCCACCACCTCGGGCGCAGTGGCCATGCGTTTCTCGAAGCGCTGGACCGAGGCTTGCCGCTGGTCCTTGAGCGCGATCTCGGCGAACACGAAGACCTGGCTGCCCAGCGCGGCGCGGCTGACCAGGGCGCGGTAGCCCTCGATCATCCCTTCCGATTCCAGCTTGCGCACCCGGTTCAGGGTGGCCCGCGCCGACAGGTGGATCGCCTCGGACAGTGCCTGGACCGTGGTGCGGCCGTCGCGCTGCAGCAGTTCCAGCAGCTTGAGGTCGGCCCGGTCGAGGTCCACGCCGGCGCCGCCTAGAGCGTCTTGACCGCCGCCAGCCGCCGCATCAGCTGCTGCACGATGTCGGTCTGCATGTCGCGGTACAGGAGGTTCTCCTCCGCTTCCTTGGACAGCACCGCCGATTCGTTGAAGCTGATGTCGCGCTGCTGCAGCAGTTCGGTCTCGGGAATCAGCTCCTTGCCGGCCGGCGTGCGCAGCCTGAACTTGAAGCGGATGCGCAGCTGGAACTCGCGCACCTGGCCGGACGCGTTGACGCCGACCACCACCTTCTCGCGCTGGTCCTGCGTCACGTCCAGCACCACCTCGGCGCGGTCCACTGGCACCACGGCGACGGCGCCGCCGGATGCGATGCTGCGCTTGAGTTCGTTGCCCAGCGTGGAAGTCTCGGCCGTGCCGATGGCGATGGACTTGAAGACGAAGTCGGGCGCGCCGCGCAGCTTGAAGCCGCAGGCAGCGAGCGCGAACGACGAGGCGGCGGCCAGGAGGGTGCGTCGGTGCAGCCCCATCAGATCACCACGTTGACCAGCCGGCCCGGCACCACGATCACCTTCTTGGCCGAGGCGCCGCCCGAATGCTGCTGGAACGCCTCGCTGGCCACCGCCAGCTTCTCGATCTCGTGCTTGCTGGCCCCGGCCGGCACGCGCACCGAGCCGCGCAGCTTGCCGTTGACCTGCAGCACCAGTTCGATCTCGTCCTGCTTCAAGGCTTCGGGATCGACCTTGGGCCAGGGCGCGTCCAGCAGTTCGCCCTGCGCCTGGGCGAAGCCGAGCGATTGCCAGAGCGCATTCGCGATGTGCGGCGTGGCCGGGTACAGCACGCGCAGCAGGATGCCGAAGCCTTCCGACAGCGCCTCCGGCACGCCGGTGCCGGTGGTTGCCTTGCAGTCCTCCAGCGCGTTGAGCAGCTTCATCGCGCCCGACACCACGGTGTTGTATTGCATGCGCTGGTAGTCGTAATCCACCTGCTTGAGCAGCGTGTGGATCTCCAGCCGCAGCGCCTTGCTGTCGACGCCGAACACCTTGCCGGGCGCGGCGCCGGCCGCGCCGTGGCCGGCGGCATGCAGCTTGTGGCCGAAATTCCAGACCCGGCGCAGGAACCGGTGCGAGCCTTCCAGCGCGGCGTCGTTCCACTCCAGCGTCGCCTCCGGCGGCGCCGTGAACATCGTGTACAGGCGCGCGGTGTCCGCCCCGTATTTCTCGATCAGCTCCTGCGGGTCGACGCCGTTGTTCTTGGACTTGGACATGGTGGTCCAGCCCTCGTAGGTGACCGGCAGGCCGTCCAGCTTCGAGGTGGCCGAGATCACCTTGGCGTGTTCGTCGCGCACGATGTCCAGGTCGTGGGCCCAGTAATACTCCTTGCCGGCCTCGGTGCCGGTGCGGGTGAACGCCTCGTTCAGCACCATGCCCTGCGTCAGCAGCTTGGTGAAGGGCTCGTCCACCTTCACCAGGCCCATGTCGCGCATCACCTTCGTCCAGAAGCGCGCGTACAGCAGGTGCAGGATGGCGTGCTCGATGCCGCCGATGTACTGGTCCATCGGCATCCAGTAGTCGGCACCCTTGCCCACCATCGCCTGGTCGTTCTTCGGATCGCAGTAGCGCATGAAGTACCACGCCGAATCGACGAAGGTGTCCATGGTGTCGGTCTCGCGCCGCGCCGGCTTGCCGCAGACCGGGCACTGGCAGGCCAGGAAATCCTCGCGCTTGTTCAGCGGGTTGCCCGAGCCGTCCGGCACGCAGTCCAGCGGCAGCACCACCGGCAGGTCCTTTTCCGGCACCGGCACCGCGCCGTGGACATCGCAATGGATGATCGGAATCGGCGTGCCCCAGTAGCGCTGGCGACTGACGCCCCAGTCGCGCAGCCGCCAGGTGGTCTTCTTCTCGCCCAGGCCCTTCTGCTGCAGCGCGTGCACCACGGCGTTCACCGCATGCTGGTAGTCGAAGCCGCTGAAGATGTCGGAATTGATGGTGACGCCGCGTTCCTTGTCGGCGTACCACGCGTTCCAGTGCTTGTAGTCGTAGTGCTCGCCGTCGACGTGGATCACCTGCAGGATGTCCAGCCGGTACTTCATCGCGAATTCGAAGTCGCGCTCGTCGTGGCCAGGCACGCCCATCACCGCGCCGTCGCCATAGCTCATGAGCACGTAGTTGCCCACCCACAAGTCGATCGGCAGGCCCGACAGCGGATGGGTCACCTTCAGGCCGGTGTCCATGCCGACCTTTTCGCGCAGCGCCAGTTCCGCCTCGGTGGTGCCGCCCTGCTGGCACTCCTCGATGAAGGCGGCCAGCGCCGGGTTGCGGCGCGCCGCGTGGGTGGCCAGCGGATGCTCCGGCGCGATCGCGCAGAAGGTGACGCCCATGATGGTGTCGGCGCGCGTGGTGAAGACGTACATGCGGCCGTCGCCGATCGGCTGGCCGTCCTCGCCCTTGATGTCGTGGGTGAACGCGAAGCGCACGCCCTCGCTCTTGCCGATCCAGTTCTCCTGCATCAGCTTGACCCGCTCCGGCCAGCCGGGCAGCTTGGTGTGCACGTGGTCCAGCAGTTCCTCGGCGTAGTCCGTGATCTTCAGGTAATAGCCCGGGATCTCGCGCTTTTCCACCGGCGCGCCGGTGCGCCAGCCCTTGCCGTCGATCACCTGCTCGTTGGCCAGCACCGTCTGGTCCACCGGGTCCCAGTTGACGACCTGGGTCTTGCGGTAGGCGATGCCCTTGTCCAGCATCTTCAGGAACAGCCACTGGTTCCACTTGTAGTAGCTGGGATCGCAGGTGGCGATCTCGCGGCTCCAGTCGATCGCCAGGCCCATCGCCTGCATCTGCTTCTTCATGTAGGCGATGTTGTCGTAGGTCCACTTGGCCGGCGGCACCTTGTTCTTCAGCGCCGCGTTCTCGGCCGGCAGCCCGAAGGCGTCCCATCCCATCGGCATCAGCACGTTGTAGCCGTTCATGCGCAGGTAGCGCGTGAGCATGTCGTTGATCGTGTAGTTGCGCACATGGCCCATGTGCAGCTTGCCGCTGGGGTAAGGCAGCATCGAGCAGGCATAGAATTTCTTCCTGCCGGCGTCCTCGGTCACCCGGTAAGCGTCGCGGCCGGTCCAGTGGGCCTGGGCGGCCCGTTCGACGTCGAGATGGTTGTACTTGTCCTGCATCCCCCAAATTGTAGGGGCGAGGCTGCGCGGACGCCTTGCGCTAGGGCGTGCGCGGTTCGGCGACGAAGCCGATGCGGTTCAGGCCGGCCTTCTGCGCCGCTCCCATCACCTCCACGATCCGGCCGTAGGGCACGGTCTGGTCGGCCCGCAATTGGACTTCGGTCTCCGGGTTGCGCCGGCCGCTGTCGGCCAGTTGCTGCGCCAGTTCGGCGGCCGTGACCGGCTTTTCGTTCAGGAACAGCTGGCCCTTGGCGTCCAGGGCGACGCTGACGAACAGCGGAGCGTCGTTGGGCTTGGCGGCGTCGGTGCCGGGCAGGTCCAGCTTGATCGAGCTGGCCAGCAGCGGCGCGGTGATGATGAAGATCACCACCAGCACCAGCATCACGTCCACCAGCGGCGTCATGTTGATGTCGCTCATGGGCTGCGGCCCCGGCGTGCGTTCGAGGCGGCCGAAAGCCATCTGGTTACTCCCGCCGGGCGTCGGCCGGATGGGTCAGCAATTCGCGCAGATCGCGCGCAAACCCCTCCAGATCGGCCTCGATGCGGCCGATCAGGCGGCCGAACACGTTGTAACCGAGGACCGCGGGAATCGCCACGGCCAGCCCGCCGGCCGTCATGACCAGCGCCTCGCCGACCGGACCGGCCACCTTGTCGATGGTGATCTGGCCGGACGCCGCGATGCCGGTCAGCGCGTGGTAGATCCCCCAGACCGTGCCGAGCAGGCCGACGAAGGGCGCGGTCGACCCCACGGTGGCCAGCAGCACCTGGCCGAATTGCAGCTTGTCCAGCACCCGGTGCAGCGCATCGCGCAGCATGCGGGTGAGTTGCTGGGCGCGGTCGCCGGCGGCCGCCAGCGAGCCCGAGCCTTCCAGCCGGGTTGCGGCGATCAGCGGCAGCACCAGCGCTTCCCGGTCGAAGGCGCCGACCCGGCCCTGCGCCTCCTCGATCGAGGCCGATTGCCAGAAGGCTGCGGTGCTGCGCGGCACGTCGCGGCCGGCGCGCCGCAGCACCCAGGCCTTCCACAGGATGATCACCCAGCTGCCCACCGACATGGCCAGCAGCATCGCCGCCACCGCCCGCGTGAGCCCGTCGCCCTGGCTGAACAGGGAATAGACGTTCATCGCAGCCCGAGCACGTCGAACATGTCGAACAGGCCGCTCTTGCGCCCGGCCAGGAAGCGCACCGCCCGCAGGCTGCCTTCGGCGTAGGTGGACCGGCTGGCGGCCTTGTGGGTGATCTCGATGCGCTCGCCGGTGCCGGCGAACAGCACGGTGTGGTCGCCGACGATGTCGCCGCCGCGGATGCTGGAAAAGCCGATGGCGGACGGATCGCGCTCGCCGGTAATGCCCTCGCGCGAAAACACCGCGTGCTGCTTGAGGTCCCGCCCCAGCGCGTGCGCGATCACTTCGCCCATCTTCAGCGCAGTGCCCGAGGGCGCGTCCACCTTGTGGCGGTGGTGCGTCTCGATCACCTCGATGTCGTAGCCGCTGGCCAGCGCGCCGGCCGCCATCTGCAGCAGCTTGAGCGTGACGTTCACGCCGACGCTCATGTTGGGCGCCATCACGATGGCGATGTCGCGGGCGCTGGCTTCCACCTCGGCCTTCTGCCGGTCGGTGAATCCGGTGGTGCCGATGACGGCGCTGACCCCCAGATCGCGGCAGACCCGCAGGTGCGCCAGCGTGCCTTCCGGCCGGGTGAAATCGATCAGGACGCCGGAATGGGCCAGGCCGGCGCGGATGTCGGCCGACACCGGCACGCCGCTCGCGTGGCCCAGGAAGGCCGCCGCATCGTTGCCGATGGCCGGACTGGCCGGGATATCGAGCGCGCCGGTCAGCTTGCAATCGCCGGAGGCCCGGATTGCCTCGATCAGCATGTGGCCCATGCGGCCCGAGGCGCCGGCGACGGCGACCCGATGTTTCTGTTGTTGTTGCTCGCCGGCCGCCGCGGCGGCCGTGCCGGAAGAACCAGCGGGAACAGTGGAACTAGCAGCCTTGGCCATCCGCTGCCCCTGTCAGCGCGCCGGGGCTTCGAGCGGCGGGTAGTTCACCGGCGCCGGGAGCTCCACCGGGGGCGGCGTCGCAGCGGCCGCGGGCGTCCCCTGGAACCGGGACAGCTGCGCCTCGGTCGCCTCCAGCACCGGCATGCTGCGCTTGCTGCTCGCCTTGTCCAGGGTGGCGACGAATTCCGATTCGCTGGGCATGGGGTCGCCCTCGTACCGGTCCATCGCGTTGTCCTTGAAGAACACCGTCAGGTGGCGCGACTGCGGATCGACGCCCTTGCGCTTGAGGGTGAAGACGTAATCCCAGCGATCGGCATGGAACACGCTGGCCAGCAGCGGCGTGCCGAGCACTTCCCTGACCTGCTGGCGGGTCATGCCGGGACGCAGCGCCTCCACCTGCTCGCGCGAGACGAAGTTGCCTTGCACCACCTCGACCTGGTAGGGCGTGATCGACTTCGCGACCCGCATGGTCGCTCCGTCGATCGCGCTGCAGGCCGACAATGCCGCGCAGGCGGCAACCAGGAAGATGCGCAGGGCGGGAGCGTTGGGTCGGGACATGGGGGCGGACGGTGGCGATATGATCGACCCATTGTAGCGGCTGGCCCCAGGCGGCACGCCGTTGCGCCGCTCCCGGAAACACCCATGACCAATGTCGACGAACTCAAGAGCACCGGGCTGAAGGCGACCCTGCCGCGGCTGAAGATCCTCGAAGTGTTCCAGCGCGGCACCCAGCGCCACATGACGGCGGAAGACGTGTTCCGGGTGCTGCTGCAGGAGCGGTCGGACATCGGCCTGGCCACGGTCTACCGGGTGCTGACGCAGTTCGAGCAGGCCGGCATCCTCAGCCGCAGCCACTTCGAGAGCGGCAAGGCGGTCTACGAGATCAACGAGGGCACCCACCACGACCACCTGGTCTGCCTCGATTGCGGCAAGGTGGAGGAGTTCTACGACGCCGAGATCGAGCGGCGCCAGCACGCGGTGGCCAAGGCCAAGGGCTTCGACATCGCCGAACACGCGCTCAGCCTGTACGCGCACTGCACCAAGAATCCCTGCCCGAACCGGCCGCCGGCGACTCAGCGCAGGCAGCAGCAGGATTCAGAGTAGGCGCCTGCGTTCATTTGTCCTGTTCCATCGCGCGGCGGTGGCGCTCGACGAACTCCTGGTAGGTGTCGACGCCGCGCAGCTGCAGGATGGTGTTGCGCACGGCCGCCTCCACCAGCACGGCGATGTTGCGGCCGGCCACCACCTGGATCACGACCTTGCGCACCGGCACGCCCAGCACGTCCTGCGTGAGCGGCTCGTAGGGAAGGCGCTCGTACTCGCGCTCCATGGTTTCGCGCCGCACCAGGTGCACGATCAGCTTGAGCCGCATCTTGCGGCGCACCGCGGTCTCGCCGAAGATGCCGCGGATGTCCAGCAGGCCGATGCCGCGCACTTCCAGCAGGTTCTGCAGCAGCTCGGGGCAGCGGCCTTCGATCGCGGTCTGGTTGATCCGATAGAGGTCCACCGCGTCGTCGGCCACCAGGCCGTTGCCGCGCGAGATCAGTTCCAGCCCCAGTTCGCTCTTGCCCAGGCCCGATTCGCCGGTGATCATCACGCCCAGCCCCAGGATGTCCATGAACACGCCATGCATCGAGGTGCGCTCGGCGAAGTGCTTGGACAGGAAGGCGCGCAGCACGTCGATCACGAAGGCCGACGGCTCGTGGGTCGCGAACATCGGGATCTGGGCCCGCTCGCACATCGACAGCAGCGCGTCGGGCGCGACCTGGCCGTCGGTCAGCACCAGCACCGGCGGCTCCAGCGTGACGATGCGGGAGATGCGGCGGGCGCAATCCTCGGCCGTCGCGTTGGTCAGGTAGGCGATCTCGCGCGCCCCCAGGATCTGGACCCGGTACGGGTGGATGTAATTGAGGTAGCCCACCAGGTCGGCGCCCGAGCGGGCGGCGCGCACCGCCACTTCGTCGAAGCGCCGCTCGGAGGCGCCCAGGCCCGCCACCCACTCCCACTTGAGCTGGGCGCGGTGGTCTTCGAACAGGACGTCGGCGCTGACGACTGTAGGTTTCAAAACGTGAGCGTCGCTGGGCCGCCCTAGGCGGGCTGGGCCGATTGCCAGGTGGCGATCATGCGGTGCAGTTCGGCCGCGTCGGTGCTGGACTTGATCCTCTCGCGCAGCGGCGCATCGCTCAGAAGCTCGGCGATCTCCGACAGGATCTCCAGGTGCTTCTGGGTCGCCGCTTCGGGCACCAGCAGGAAGATCAGCAGGTTGACCGGCTGCTCGTCGGGGGCATCGAAGCCGATCGGGTTGGCCAGCTGGAACAGCGCCGCCATCGGCGCCTTCAGGCCCTTGATCCGGCCATGCGGAATGGCCACCCCGTGGCCCAGCCCGGTGGAACCGAGGCGCTCGCGGGCGAACAGGCTTTCGGTGATCAGGGCGCGCGACAGGCCGTGCAGGTTCTCAAACAGCAGTCCCGCTTCTTCAAAGGCACGCTTTTTGCTGGTGGCATCGACGCTCACGAGAACTTGAGCGGGAGGCAGGATGGACGCGAGACGGTTCATGGTCTGGGAGTGGAATTATGCACCCCGGCGGACGCACTGCAACAAAACGCATTCTGGCCCCGCCGGGGCACTGCCTCGCCGCAAACAAAAAAGCCGCCCGGAGCGGCGGCTGTCTGTGGTTGCATGCGCGGCTTTTTCACATCAGGCGCTTGGCGCCTTCGTGGTGGTGGTCCTGCACGCGCGTCTTGTGGCGGCCCACCTGCCGGTCGAGCTTGTCGACCAGTTCATCCACGGCGGCATAGAGGTCCTCATGCGAGCTCTCGGCGAACATGTCGCTGCCCTTGACGTGGATGTTGCATTCAGCACGCTGTCGTCGCTCCTTTTCCTTCTGCTTTTCCACGGTCAGGATCACCCTGATGTCCACGACCTGGTCAAAGTGCCTGGTAATCCGATCAAGCTTGGTGGTCACGTAAGTGCGCAGTGCCTGGGTAACTTCGAGATGGTGACCGCTGATCGTCAGGTTCATAAGGAGCCTCCTGTTTTGCTCGGGTTGGGGAACGGAAAACCGCCTCAGGTCGGCGGCGGAAAAAGTGTCTGCGTGGGGGGTAGGGACAGCGTGCTGGGGATGAAAACCACTATGCGCGCTGCGCCTGTAAAACGCAATCCATTTGCGTCAAACGGGGGGCGAATATGAAACCCTTTGTCGGATGGCGCAAATGAAAACGGCGGCCCTTCGGGCCGCCGTCGCGCCACTGCGTGGCGTGTCTGTGTCAGGACCGCTCAGGCCAGGCGCCAGAGCGATGCCTTTGCGGCCGCCGCCTGGTGGAAATCCCAGCCCCGGGCCCGCGGATGGGCCTGCGCGCCGGGGCGCTCGAGGTTGGCGTGCTCGCAGCCTTCGCGATGCGGCCGGTCGCGCGGGACGTCGGCAAAGCGGTTGGACGTTTTCTGCTCGCGGTTCATGTGGATCTTCTCCTGGGCGCTTCAGCTCACGCTGTCGCTGCTGCTGGGGCTTCTGGACGCTGCCGACGGTGCGGTGCGGCCGGAGTGGCGGCTGATGAAGGGCCAGGCGTGGCCGCCGCGGCTGCGCGCGTGCTCCAGGCTGCGGCCCTTGCCGTCGGATTGGGCAGGACGGGAGCCCATGCGGCTTGCGTTCGGATCGTTCGCCAGCTGGATCATTTGCTTCACTCCTGGTTGGACGGCGGTCTGCTGCCGTGACAAGGTCAATCTATGGGGAGGCTCAGCCTTGGTCTGTCGGACAGGTTGGGCCAGGCCTGTAGGACACGTCCGGCAGCGGGGGCCGTCCGCCACGCCGCCCCGGGGGCCGGCCGGGCCAGAATCGAGGCATTTGCGCCACCCGAAGCCCCAGAAAGAACCACCGATGCCCGACTTTGCCGACCTGCTGTCCCTGTCGATGAACCCGCTGGAGCTGATCGCCCGCGGCTCGCTGATGTACTGGTTCCTGTTCCTGCTGTTCCGCTTCGTGCTGCGGCGCGACGCCGGCTCGATCGCCATCGCCGACGTGCTGCTGCTGGTGCTGATCGCCGACGCGTCGCAGAACGCGATGGCCGGCGGCTACGAGACGGTGACCGACGGCATCGTGCTGGTGCTGACCATCGCCGGCTGGAACTGGCTGATCGACTGGCTGGCGTTCCACTTCGACTGGGTGCGGCGGCTGGTCGCGGCCAGGCCGCTGACCCTGATCAGCCAGGGCAAGGTCCACCTGCGCAACATGCGCAAGGAAATGATCTCGCAGGACGAGTTGATGGCGGCCCTGCGCGAACAGGGCATCGAGAAGGTGGACCAGGTCAAGCTGGCCGTCATGGAAAGCGACGGCCAGATCAGCGTCGTGAAGAACGGCAAATGACGCCGCCGCCCGCGGGCGGCCACCATTGCAAGCGCGGCTGGTTCCCTTACCATGGGCCGCACCCATGAGCCTGAGCACCGTCATCAACGCGGGGCTGGTCGTGCCCACCCGCCCCGTCCGCGCCCTGGTGCTGATGGGCGGCGGCGCGCGCACCGCCTACCAGGTCGGCGCGCTCAAGGCGATCGGCGCGATGCTGCGGCTGCAGCCCCGGGCGGGACGCGACTTTCCGTTCGAGGTGCTGGTGGGCACCTCCGCCGGCGCCCTCAATGCGGCGTACCTGGCCGGCACGGCCGCCACCGGCCTGTCGGCCTTCGACCAGCTGGCGGACTTCTGGTCGCAGCTGCGCTCGCGCGACGTCTATGCGCTGGAAGTGACCCCCTGGGTGCGCTTCAGCCGGCTGCTCGCCGCCGCCAGCCTGTGGCGCAACGTGCGCGGCCACGGCGCCATCCTGGACACCATGCCGCTGGTGGACACGCTGCACAAGGCGATCTCGCTGCAGGGCATCGACGACGCGCTGATGAAGCGCGCGATCGACGCCGTCGCCGTCACCGCCTCCAGCTACACCAGCGGCGTGCACTGGACCTTCTGCCACACCGCCGGCGACCCGCGCCACGAGCCCTGGAACCGCCCGGGCCGGCGCTCCGAGTTCCAGCCGCTGACCATCGAGCACCTGATGGCCTCCAGCGCCATCCCCTTCCTATTCCCGGCCACCTCGCTGTGGGTGGACGGCCGGCGCGAATTCTTCGGTGACGGCTCGATGCGCCAGGTCTCGCCGCTGTCGCCGGCCCTGCACCTGGGCGCGCACAAGGTGCTGGTGCTGGGCGTCGGCCAGCCGGAGCGCTCCAGCATCGCCGGCACGCCGGCCAGCCATGTGGCCAGCGCACCGACCATGGGCTTCATCGCCGGCCACGCCCTGGCCAGCGTGTTCCACGACACGCTGCAGGCCGACGTCGAACAGGCCCAGCGCGTCACCCGCACCCTCAAGCAGCTGCCGCGCGAGATCGCCGGCGTGCTGCCGTACCGCAGCGTCGAAGTGGTGGCGATCCAGCCCTCGCAGTCGCTGGACGCGCTGGCCCAGGCCCACGCCCACGAGTTGCCCGGCGCCGTGCGGCGGGCGCTCGGCGGCCTGGGCGCCCTCAAGGGCGGCGGCGGGGTGATCGCCAGCTACCTGCTGTTCGAGCCGGGCTTCGTGCAGAAGCTGGTGGCGCTGGGCGAGCGCGACGCCTATGCCCGCAAGGAAGAACTGCTGGCCTTCCTCGGCGCCGCCACGGCATAATCGCGCGGGCAAAACGGACGCCCATGCTCAATATCTTTTCCCTCGCCAACGGGCGGCTGTTCCAGGAAGAAATCGAATCGCTGGAGGAGCTGTCGCAGTTCCAGCCGATCTGGGTGGACCTGGAGTCGCCGACCCTGGAAGAGAAGCGCTGGATCAAGCAGTACTACGGCCTGTCGATCCCGGAAGACGCGATGGACGAGGACATCGAGGAGTCGGCCCGCTTCTACGAGGAAGACAACGGCGAACTGCACATCCGCAGCGACTTCCTGATCGCCGACGACGAGGAGCCGCGCACCGTCCGGGTCGCCTTCATCCTGAACCTGGTCAACGACGCGCTCAAGAGCAAGGGCGTGCTGTTCTCGATTCACGACGAGGACGTGCCGGTGTTCCGGCTGCTGCGGCTGCGGGCGCGGCGCGCCCCCGGGCTGCTGGAAGACGCCAAGGAAGTGCTGCTCAAGCTGTTCGACGCCGACGCCGAGTATTCGGCCGACACGCTCGAAGGCATCTACGACGAACTGGAAAAGGCCAGCACCAAGGTGCTGGGCGGGCGCGTCACCGACGAACTGGCCAGCGAGGTGCTGGGCCAGATCGCGCGCCAGGAGGACATGAACGGCCGGATCCGCCGCAACGTGATGGACACCCGGCGCGCCGTCAGCTTCATGATGCGCAGCCGCATGCTCAGCGCCGACCAGTTCGAGGAGGCGCGGCAGATCCTGCGCGACATCGAATCGCTGGACTCGCACACCGCCTTCCTGTTCGACAAGATCAACTTCCTGATGGATGCGACCGTCGGTTTCATCAACATCAACCAGAACAAGGTGATCAAGATCTTCTCGGTGGCCAGCGTCGCCCTGCTGCCGCCCACGCTGGTGGCCAGCATCTACGGCATGAACATGAAGTTCCCCGAGCTCGAGTGGCTGGGCCCGATCCTGAGCTATCCCTACGTCGTGGTGTTGATGATCGCCAGCGCCGCGCTGCCGATGTGGTATTTCGGCCGCCGCGGCTGGCTGCGTTAACGGGCCCCGTGCGGCGGCTGCGGGCGCAGCAGGGCTTCGACGATGGCCCCCGAATACCGGCTGGCCACCTCCCGGATGAAGCGCGTGAAGTCGCCGTGGGCGGCGTCGTCGGCGCGGTCGGAAATGGTGCGGACCGCCGCGAAGGGCACGCCGTAGTCGTGGCAGACCTGGGCGAAGGCCGCGCCTTCCATCTCCACCGCCAGCGCCTGCGGCAGCGCCGCCTGCAGGGCCCGGCTCTCG
Organism: Caenimonas terrae; assembly: GCF_042655405.1. Classification (NCBI taxonomy): domain Bacteria; kingdom Pseudomonadati; phylum Pseudomonadota; class Betaproteobacteria; order Burkholderiales; family Comamonadaceae; genus Caenimonas; species Caenimonas terrae. The sequence continues at coordinate 528,555 of NZ_JBHSMF010000002.1, forward strand.
CCGGTGGTTGAAACGAAGCGGTCGCCGCTGACCACCAGCCCGCGATGCAGCCGCACGCCCGGCAGCGCGGAACGCGCCGCCTGCGCCAGTTGCTCGCCCAGCGCGGGGTCGGCAGCGAACCGGTCCAGGCCGTACAGCGGCACCTGGTATTTGGGGAAGATCGGGGAGGCGTCCAGGTCGTGCTGCAGGAAGCTGTCGGCCACCACGACGTGGCCGACGTCGACGCCCGGCGCCAGCCCGCCGGCGACGCCGGTGAAGACGATGCGGCGCACCCCGAAGCGTTCGATCAGCGCCGTCGCCGTGGTCGCCGCCGCCACCTTGCCGATCCGCGACAGCACCGCGACCACCGGCTGGCCGCGCAGGTGCCCGAGCCAGAACTCGCGCCCGCCCACCACCTGCATGCGCTCGTCCGGCATCAGCGCGAGCACCGCGGCCAGTTCCTCGTGCATGGCGGAGACGATGGCGGTGGTCATGCCGACATTGTCGTCCCGGGTTCGACCCGGGACCCAGACCTCTGCGCGCAAAAAAATACCGTCGACAAGGAAGGACTGGCCTTCCCTGAGCGACGGTGGTTCCGGACGAAGCCTCCGGATCCCGGGTCAGGCCCGGGATGACAGCATCACTCCTTGATGTCGACGCCGTAGAAGGTGTGGCGACCGAACGGGCTGAGCTTGAAGTCGACCACTTCCTTGCGCACCGGCTTGAGCTGCACGGCGTGGGCGATGGTGAACCACGGCTCCTGCTGCTTGAAGATCACCTGGGCCTGCTTGTAGAGCTTGTCGCGCTCGGCCGGCTTGGTTTCGCTCTTGGCCTTCTGGATCAGGTCCTCGAAGGGCTGGTAGCAGAACTTGGCCACGTTGGAGCCGTTGGTCTTGGCCGCCTCGCATCCGAGCAGCACCGCCAGGAAGTTGTCCGGGTCGCCGTTGTCGCCGGTCCAGCCCAGCATGCCCATCTGGTGCTCGCCGTTCTGCATGCGCTTGCGGTACTCGCCCCACTCGAAGCTCTTGATCTCCGCCTTGACGCCGATCTTGGCCAGGTCGGCCTGCATCAGTTCGGCGATCCGCTTGGCGTTCGGGTTGTACGGGCGCTGCACCGGCATGGCCCACAGGTCGGTCTCGAAGCCGTTCGGGTGGCCGGCCTGGGCCAGCAGCTTCTTGGCGCCTTCCGGATCGTAGACGTCGTCCTTGATGTCGTTGTTGTAGGCGGACATGGACGGCGGCAGCGGGTTCTTGGCGGCGATGCCGGTGCCAAGGAACACGCCGTCCAGGATCGCCTTCTTGTTGATCGCCATGCTCACGGCCTTGCGCACGCGCACGTCGTCGAAGGGCTTCTTGGTGACGTTGTAGGCCAGGTAGCCGACGTTCAGGCCGGGCTGCTCCATCAGGGTGACCTTGGGGTCCTTGCGGATCGCGTCCAGGTCGGCCGGATTGGGGTACGGCATGACGTGGCATTCGCCCTTCTGCAGCTTGGCCCAGCGCACCGACGCGTCCGGCGTGATCGAGTACACCAGGTCGTCGATCTTGGCCTTGCCGCCCCAGTACTGCGGGAAGGCCTTGTAGCGGATCACGGCGTCCTTCTGGTACTGCACCAGGTAGAACGGGCCGGTGCCGATCGGCTCCTGGTCGATCTTCTCGGGCGTGCCGGCCTTGAGCATGGCGTCGGCGTATTCCTTGGACTGGATGGCCGCGTACGGCATCGCCAGGTTGGCCAGGAACGGCGCCTCCGGATGCTCCAGCGTGATACGCACGGTGTAGTCGTCCACCTTGTCCACCGCCTTGATCAGCTTGGGCATGCCCATGTCGTTGAAGTACGAGTGGTTGCTGCTGGTGACCTTGAAGTACGGGTTGGCTTCCTTCCACTGGCGCTCGAAGCCGAACACGATGTCGTCCGCGTTCATGTCGCGCGTCGGCTTGAAGGCGCGGTGGCTGTGCCACTTGACGCCCTTGCGCAGGTAGAAGGTGTAGGTCTTGCCGTCAGCCGAAATGTCCCAGCGCTCGGCCAGGCCGGGCACGACCTTGGTGCCGCCGCGCTCGAATTCGACGATGCGGTTGTAGATCGGCTCGTTGCCGTCGAACGAGGTCCCGGTGGTGTTGACCGCGGGGTAGAAGTTTTCCGGGCTGCCTTCGGAGCAGAACACCAGCGTCTTGGCCCCGGCGCCGGCAGCGGCGGCCAGCGCCAGCGCGGCGATCGCAAAGTGCTTGCGGAAGTTGCTTGGCTTCATGAATGGTTCCTTCGAAGAAAGTTGGGTCGGCTAGGCCGAGAGTGAAGCATTATCCGTACCGCGCACCTCGGGAAAACCCGATTCCAGGAACTGCCCGGCGAAGTGGCACGCGACGATCCGCTCGTCCACCACACGGGGCGGCGGCCGCTCGGCGCGGCACTGCTCCACGGCGTACGGACAGCGGCTGGAAAACACGCAGCCGCTGGGCGGCGCCAGCGGCGACGGCAGCTCGCCGCGCAGCACGATGCGTTGCACGTTGCGCGGCCCGACGCCGGGCGTGGACGCCAGCAGCGCCTGGGTGTACGGATGCAGCGGCCGCGCGAACAGCTTGTCCTTCGGGCCCTGCTCCATCACGTGCCCCAGGTACATCACCAGCACCTCGTGGGCGATGTGGCGCACCACCGCCAGGTCGTGCGAGATGAACAGGTAGGCCAGCTTGAATTCGTCCTGCAGGTCCGACAGCAGGTTGAGCACCTGGGCCTGGATCGAGACGTCCAGCGCGGACACCGGCTCGTCGGCCACCAGCAGCTTGGGGTTGAGCATCAGGGCGCGCGCGATGGCGATGCGCTGGCGCTGGCCGCCGGAGAACATGTGGGGATAGCGGTTGCGGTACTCCGGCCGCAGACCCACCTGCGCCAGCATCGCGCGCGAGCGCTCGGCCCGCTCCGCCTTGCCCATGTCGGTGTTGATCTTCAGCGGGTCTTCCAGCACCGCGCTGATCTTCTTGCGCGGGTTGAGCGACCCGTAGGGGTTCTGGAACACCAGCTGCACCGCCTGCCGCAGCCGGCCCCGGTCCGCGTGCGGCGTGGCCACGGCGTCGGCGCCGTCCAGCACCAGCGTGCCGTCGGTGGGCTTTTCGATCAAGGCCACCATGCGCGCCAGCGTCGACTTGCCGCAGCCCGACTCGCCCACCACCGCCAGCGTCTTGCCGGCCTCGATCGCGAACGAGACGCCGCCCACCGCCTGCAGCAAGGCCGGCGCGCGGAACATCCCGCGCCGGATCTTGTAGACCTGGCGCAGGTTCTGGGCTTCGACGACGACGGTCATGAAACCGCCTCGATCTTGACCGGCGTGTCCTGCTCGATGCGCTCTTGCCGCGTCGGGTCGCCCAGCGGGTAGTGGCAGCGCACCTGGCCGTCCTTCCAGTCCTTCAGCTCCGGCCGCACGGCCAGCGAATGGGCCGTGGCGTAGGCGCAGCGCGGCGCGAACAGGCAGCCGGCCGGACGGTCGAAGATGCCCGGCACCACGCCGGGGATGGTCGCCAGCCGGTGGCCGCTGGGCCCGCGTTCGGGCAGCGCCGACAGCAGCGCCTCGGTGTAGGGATGCTGCGGGTCCGAGAACAGCTGCGCCACCGGCCGCTGCTCCATCACCTGGCCGGCGTACATGACGGCGACGCGCCGCGCCATCTCGCTGACCACGCCCATGTTGTGCGTGATCAGCACCAGGGCCATGCCACGCTCCTTCTGCAGTGCGCGCAGCAGGTCGAGGATCTGGGCCTGGATGGTGACGTCCAGCGCGGTGGTCGGCTCGTCGGCGATCAGCAGCCGCGGGTTGCACGAGATCGCCATCGCGATCATCACCCGCTGGTTCATGCCGCCCGACATCTGGTGCGGATAGTCGTTCATGCGCGTATGGGCCGCCGGAATGCCGACCTGCTCCAGCAGCTCGATTGCGCGCTTCTTGGCGCTGGCCTTGTCCAGCGGCGAGTGCAGGCGCAGCGCTTCCACCAGCTGCCAGCCGACGGTGAAGCAGGGGTTCAGGCTGGTGGTCGGCTCCTGGAAGATCATCGCCATGTCCTTGCCCACCAGCCGGCGCCGCTCCCGGTCGGAGATGCCCAGCAGGTCGTGGCCGGCAAAGCGCAGCGTCCTGGCGCGCACGCGGCCGGGAAAGGGGATCAGCCCCATCAGCGCCATCATCGTCACGCTCTTGCCCGAGCCCGATTCGCCGACGATGCCCAGCACTTCCCCTTCGTCCAGCGTCAGGCTCACGCCCTCCACCGCGTGCATCACCCCGCCCTGGGTCGGGAACTCGACGTGGAGGTCTTCGATTTCTAGCAGCGGCATATTCAAATCAGATTCGGACTGCCGGACGCAGAAGACGCAGAAGCAACGCAGAAAGCGCAGAGGGTTCAATGGAAATGAAGGCTGTCGTCAACATCGATTGGTTTCCTTCCGCGACTGCTGCGTTGCTTCTGCGCTTTCTGCGTCCTGTCCCCGTATTCATCTCTTCAGCTTCGGATCAAGCGCATCGCGCAGCCCGTCGCCCATCACGTTGAAGGCGAGCACGGCGATCAGGATGGCCAGGCCGGGAAAGGTGACGACCCACCAGGCGCGCAGCACGAACTCGCGGGCGTCGGCCAGCATGGTGCCCCACTCGGGCGACGGCGGCTGTGCGCCCAGGCCCAGGAAGCCGAGCGCGGCGGCGTCCAGGATGGCGGTGGAAACGCCCAGCGTCGCCTGCACGATCAGCGGCGCGGCGCAGTTGGGCAGCACCTCGCTGAACATCAGCCGCAGCGTGCTGGCGCCGCTGATGCGCGCGGCCGTCACGTAATCCTTGCCGACCTCGGCGATCACCGATGCGCGGGTGATGCGCACGAAATGCGGCAGCACCACGATCGCCACCGCCAGCATCGCGTTCATCAGGCCCGGGCCGAGGATGGCGACGATCACGATGGCCAGTAGCAGGCTGGGCAGCGTCAGGATGATGTCCATCAGCCGCATGATCGCGATCTCCACCACGCCGCGGGCGAAGCCGGCGACCAGCCCCAGCACGATGCCGGTGGCCACCGAGATCAGCACCACGCCCAGCCCGATCGACAGCGACAGCCGGGCGCCGTAGATCAGGCGCGACAGGATGTCGCGGCCGATCGCGTCCGTGCCCAGGAAGAACTGCAGCGAGCCGCCGCTCTGCCAGGCCGGCGGCCGCAGGAAGGCGGCGCTGTTGGTCAGGAACGGCTCGTGCGGCGCGATCCACGGCGCGAACAGCGCCACCAGCAACAGGAACACCACCAGCCCCAGGCCGACCACCGCGCCGCGGTTGGCGGAGAACGAATACCAGAACTCGCGCAGCGGCCCGGGCGGTTCGCCCATGGCGGCGACGGCGGCGGGCGGACGGATGGCTTCGGTCATGTCAGCGGGCCTGGCGGATGCGCGGGTTGATGACGCCGTACATGACGTCCACCAGCAGGTTGACCAGCATGACGATCACGCCCAGCAGCAGCATGCCGCCCTGCAGCACCGGATAGTCGCGCCGGTTGATGGCCTCGATCAGCCACTTGCCGACCCCGGGCCAGGAGAAGATCGTCTCGGTCAGGATGGCGCCGGTGAACAGCACGCCCACCTGCAGGCCGATCACCGTCACCACCGGGATCAGCGCGTTGCGCAGCGCGTGCACGCCCACCACCCGCAGCGGCGGCAGCCCCTTGGCGCGGGCGGTGCGGATGTAGTCCTCGCCCAGCACCTCCAGCATCGCCGAGCGCGTCATCCGCGCCACCACCGCCAGCGGGTTGGTGCCCAGCACGATGGTGGGCAGGATCAGGTGCTGCGCGGTCGACCAGAAGGCGCCCTTGTCGCCGGTCAGCAGCGAGTCGATCAGGAGGAAGCCGGTGGTCGGCTCGATGTAGTACTGCACCGAGATCCGGCCCGACACCGGCGTCAGCCCGAGCTGCACCGAGAACAGCAGGATCAGCAGCAGCCCCCACCAGAAGATCGGCATCGAGTAGCCGGTCAGCGAGGTGGCCATCACGCCGTGGTCGAACACCGAATTGCGGCGCACCGCGGCGACGATGCCGGCCGGGATGCCGATCGCCAGCGCGAACAGGATGGCGCACAGGGCCAGCTCGATGGTGGCCGGGAACAGCGTGAGGAACTCGCGCAGCACCGGCTCCTGGGTGATGAGGGACTTGCCCAGGTCGCCGTGCAGCACGCGACCGATGTAGACGCCGTACTGCACCAGCACCGGCTTGTCCAGGCCATATTCCTTGAGCAGCTGCGCGTGCCGCGCCGCGTCGATGCCGCGCTCGCCGGCCAGCGTCTCGATCGGGTCGCCCGGCACCAGCCGGATCAGGAAGAACGCCAGCAGCGTCATCCCGATGAAGGTCGGGACGATCAGCGACAGGCGGGTGAGCAGGAAGCGCAGCATGTTGAAGTGGGATTGTCATCCCGGACTCGATCCGGGATCCAGACTTTGGCACGCAAACCTCTGGATTGCGGGTCGCGCCCGCAATGACGTCTCTCCTATTTCTTGTCCCTGAGCTCGCGCCGCAGGATCTTGCCGACCGGCGTCTTGGGCAGGTCGGTGCGGAACTCGATCACCCTGGGCCGCTTGTAGCCGGTGAGGTTGGCGTGGCAGAACTCGCGCACCCTCTCCTCGGTCAGTGCCGGATCCTTCTTGACGATCACCAGCTTGACCGCCTCGCCGGTCTTGTCGTCGGCCACGCCGACCACGGCGCATTCGAGCACGCCGTCGAGCGTGGCGACCACGTCCTCGATCTCGTTGGGGTAGACGTTGAAGCCGCTGACCAGCACCATGTCCTTCTTGCGGTCGACGATCTTGAAGTAGCCGCGCTCGTCCATCGTGCCGATGTCGCCGGTCTTGAAGTAGCCGTCGGCGGTCATGACCTTGGCCGTCTCGTCGGGCCGCTGCCAGTAGCCGGCCATCACCTGCGGGCCCTTGATGGCGATCTCGCCGGGCTGGCCGGGCGGCGAGTCATGGCCGTCGTCATCCACCAGCTTCATGTCGGTGGACGGCAGCGGCAGCCCGATGGTGCCGGTGAACTCGGTGCTGGTGGTCGGATTGCAGCTGGCCGAAGGGCTGGTCTCGGACAGGCCGTAGCCCTCGACGATCGGGCAGCCGGTCTTCTCCAGCCACAGCTTGGCCACCGCGCCCTGCACCGCCATGCCGCCGCCCAGCGACACCTTCAGGTTGCTCCAGTCGACGGTACCGAAATCGGGGTGGTTGGCCAGGCCGTTGAACAGCGTGTTGACCGCCGGCAGCGTGTGGAAGACGTGCTTGGACAATTCCTTGAGCACCGCCGGCAGGTCGCGCGGATTGGGGATCAGGATCAGCTTGGCGCCCATGCGCATCGACAGCATCATGCCGACCGTGAAGGCGAAGATGTGATACAGCGGCAGCGCGCAGACGCCGGTGGGCTGCTGGCCCTCGGGGATGCGCTTCATCACCGGCTCGTTCCAGGCCTCCGACTGCAGCAGATTGGCGACGATGTTGCGGTGCAGGAGCACCGCGCCCTTGGAAACGCCGGTGGTGCCGCCGGTGTACTGCAGCACCGCGACGTCGTCGGGCTTGATCTCGGGCTTCTTGACGGTGCCGCGCGAGCCCTGCGCCAGCGCCTGCCTGAACTTCACCGCGCCGGGCAGGCTGAACGGCGGCACCAGCTTCTTGACCTTGCGCACCACGTAGTTCACCAGCGCGCCCTTGACGCCGCCCAGCAGGTCGCCCATCGAGCACAGCACGACGTACTTGACCGGCGTGGCCGCGATGCACTGGTCCAGCGTGCGGGCGAAGTTCTCGATGATGACGATCGCCTTGGCGCCCGAGTCCTTGAGCTGGTGCTCCAGCTCGCGCGGCGTGTACAGCGGATTGACGTTGACCACCACGTAGCCGGCCCGCAGGATGGCGGCCACCGCCACCGGGTACTGCGGCACGTTGGGCATCATGATGGCGACCCGGTCGCCGCGCGCCAGCCCCAGGCCCTGCAGGTAGGCGGCCAGCTGCAGGCTGAGCCGGTCGGTCTGGCCGAAGCTCAGATCCTTGCCCATGAAGCTGTAGGCCGTGCGGTCGGCGTACTTGCCGAAGCTTTCCTCCATCAGCGCGACCAGCGACGGGTAGATCGAGGCGTCGATCTCGGCCGGCACGCCGGGGGAATAGGCCTTCAGCCAGGGACGGCTCGTCATCGTTCTGTTCTCCTCGGTCTGCTCTGAAGCGCCCGGCCAGCGGGCGCACGCCGTCTACTCGATGGCCTTGGTGATGTCCTCGACCACCTTCTTGGCGTCGCCGAACACCATCATGGTCTTGTCCATGTAGAACAGTTCGTTGTCCAGGCCCGCATAGCCGGCGGCCATGGAGCGCTTGTTGACGATCACGCTCTTGGCCTTGTAGGCCTCCAGGATCGGCATACCGTAGATGGCCGACCCCTTCTCCAGCGCCGCCGGGTTCACCACGTCGTTGGCGCCCAGCACGATGGCCACGTCCGCCTGCGCGAACTCGGTGTTGATGTCCTCCATCTCGAACACCTGGTCGTACGGCACCTCGGCCTCGGCCAGCAGCACGTTCATGTGGCCCGGCATCCGGCCGGCCACCGGGTGGATGGCGTACTTGACGGTGACGCCATGCTCGGTCAGCTTGGCCGCCAGCTCCTTGACCGCATGCTGGGCCCGCGCCACCGCCAGGCCGTAGCCCGGCACGATGATCACCGTCTCGGCGTTGGACAGCAGGAAGGCCGCGTCGTCGGCGCTGCCGCTCTTGACCGGGCGCTGCACCGCGGCGCCGGCCGGGGCCGCGCCGGCCTCGCCGCCGAAGCCGCCCAGGATCACGTTGAAGAACGAGCGGTTCATCGCCTTGCACATGATGTAGCTCAGGATCGCGCCGGACGAGCCCACCAGCGAGCCGGCGATGATCAGCATCGGGTTGTTCAGCGAGAAGCCGATGCCGGCCGCCGCCCAGCCCGAGTACGAGTTGAGCATCGAAACCACCACCGGCATGTCGGCGCCGCCGATCGGGATGATGATCAGCACGCCCATCACGAAGGCCAGCGCCAGCATGGCGAAGAAGGCACTCCAGCTCTCGTTGTAGGTGAACACCAGGCCCAGCGCGATGGTCACCAGCCCCAGCACCAGGTTGAGCTTGTGCTGGCCGGGGAACACCACCGGCGCGCCCTTGAACAGCCGGAACTTGTAGGTGCCCGAGAGCTTGCCGAAGGCGATCACCGAGCCGCTGAAGGTGATGGCGCCGATGGCGGCGCCCAGGAACAGCTCCAGCCGGTTGCCGGTGGGGATCGGGTCGCCCTTGGCCAGGCCCTGCAGCAGCGCGTAGGGCTCGGCCACCGCCGCCACCGCGATGAACACGGCAGCCAGGCCGATCATGCTGTGGAAGAAGGCCACCAGCTCCGGCATCTTGGTCATCTCCACCGTGCGGGCGCGGTAGGCGCCGTACGCGCCGCCCACCACCAGGCCGAGCAGCACCCAGACCATGCCCTGCGCCTTGCCGCCCGAGTGCTCCACGATCAGGGCGGCGGTGGTGCCCATGGCGATCGCCATGCCGACCATGCCGAACATGTTGCCGCGGATGGAGGTGGTCGGGTGCGACAGGCCCTTGAGCGCCTGGATGAAGCAGACCGAGGCGAGCAGGTACAGCAGCGTGGCGACGTTGATGCTCATGGCTGGCTTCCCTTTTCAGCGACGGCCGGCGCCTTCTTTTCCTTCTTCCTGAACATCTCCAGCATCCGCCGCGTCACCAGGAAGCCGCCGAAGATGTTGACCGAGGCCAGCGCCACCGCCAGCACCCCCATGGTGCGGCCCAGCGTGGTCTCGGTCAGCGCCGCGGCCAGCATGGCGCCGACGATCACGATCGCCGAGATCGCGTTGGTCACCGCCATCAGCGGCGTGTGCAGGGCCGGCGTGACGGTCCACACCACGTGGTAGCCGACGTAGATCGCCAGCACGAAGATGATCAGGTTGATGACGGTGTGACTGACTTCCATAGGTTCCTCTAATCAGTTGGGGACAGAGCTGAAGGTCTGTCCCGCAAGAATCATCGATCCGTTCGCCCTGAGCTTGTCGAAGGGCCTCGACAGGCTCGGCCCGAACGGTGTTTTCATTTGCGTTTGACTTCGCCGTTCTGGGTCATCAGGCAGGCCGCCACGATGTCGTCGGCCAGGTCGATGTTGAGCGTGCCTTCCTTGGTCAGCACCAGCTTCAGGAAGTCCAGCACGTTGCGCGCGTACAGGGCCGAGGCATCGGCGGCGACCAGCGCCGGCAGGTTGGTCTCGCCCACCAGGGTGACGCCGTGCTTGACCACGGTCTGGCCCGGCACCGTCAGCGGGCAGTTTCCGCCCTGCGGCGCGGCCAGGTCGACGATCACGGAGCCGGGCTTCATCGCCCGGACCATCTCCTCGGTCACCAGCACCGGTGCGGCGCGCCCGGGAATGAGGGCGGTGGTGACGACGATGTCGGCGGCGGCCACCCGCTTGGCCACTTCCACCTTCTGGCGGTCCAGCCAGCTTTGCGGCATCGGACGGGCATAGCCGCCCACGCCCTCGGCCGCTTCCTTTTCCTCGGCGGTCTCGTAGGGCACGTCGATGAACTTGGCGCCCAGCGATTCGACCTGCTCCTTGACCGAGGGCCGGACGTCGGAGGCCTCGATCACCGCGCCCAGCCGCTTGGCGGTGGCGATGGCCTGCAGGCCGGCGACGCCCACCCCCAGGATGACGACCCGCGCGGCCTTGACCGTGCCGGCCGCAGTCATCAGCATCGGGAAGAAGCGCTGGTACTTGTCGGCGGCGATGACGATCGCCTTGTAGCCGGCGATGTTGGCCTGCGACGAAAGCACGTCCATGCTCTGGGCCCGCGTGGTGCGCGGCGCCGCTTCCAGCGCGAAGCCGGTGAGGTTGGCGGCGGCCAGCACCTGCAGTCCGGCGGCATCGAAGGGATTGAGCATGCCCACCACCGTGGTGCCGGGTTTCATGCGGCGGGCTTCCGCTTCCGCCGGGCCGCGCACCTTGAGCACCAGGTCGCAGCCGTATGCGCCGGCCGCGTCGGTGATCTCGCAGCCGACGGCGCTGTATGCCTCGTCGGTGGCGCTGGCCCTGACGCCGGCGCCGGACTCGATCCGCAGCGTGTGGCCTTGCGCCTTGAGCTTCTTGGCCGTCTCGGGGGTGACGGCGACACGGGTTTCGCCCGCCGTGGTTTCGGCGGGTACGCCTATCAGCATGGACGTCTCTCCTCGACTGGTTGGCTTTGTTTGTTGGTTCTAGCTGACCAATAGCTTACATGAAAGGAAGCTGCGCTCAGGCGGCCCGCCCGCTGGGAAACGCCGCCTGCGCGTTGCATTCTGGCGCGGCGACCCCACCTGCGGCTGACTCCAGCTCCCAGGCCCTCCATGTCCCTTCTTTCGCTGTTCGGCCTGTCCGCGCTCCTGCACCTGTATATCGGCCTGCGCCTGATTGCGGCCCTGCCCGGCCCCTGGGCCGGCGCCCTGCTGGCCCTGCTGCTGCTGGCATCGGCAGCGCTCACGCCGCTGGGCCTGGTGGCGCGCCGGCTGCTGCGGCCGCCGGCCGCGGACCGGCTCACCTGGGTCGGCATGCTGGCGATGGGCTGGTTCTCGTCGCTGCTGGTGGCCACCGTCGTGCGCGACCTGGTGCTGCTGCTCGCACCGGCCCGCTGGGACGAGCCCAGCGCCATCGCCGTGCCGCTGCTGGCCCTCGGTGCCACCCTGGTCGGCGCGTTCAACGCGCGCCGCACGGCCGGCGTCGTCACGGTGGACGTGCCGATCGCCGGGCTGCCGGCGGCGCTGGCGGGCTTCACCATCGCGCAGATCAGCGACATCCACGTCGGCCCGACCATCAAGGCGCCTTACCTGCAGGGCATCGTCGACGCCGTCAACCGGCTGGAGGCCGACCTGGTGGCGGTGACGGGCGACCTGGTGGACGGCAGCGTCGCCGACCTGCGCGGCCACGTGGCGCCGCTGGCCGGCCTGGTGTCGCGCCACGGCACCTTCTTCGTCACCGGCAACCACGAGTACTACTCGGGCGCCGTCCCCTGGATGGCGGAGCTGCGCCGGCTGGGCGTCAACGTGCTGCAGAACGAGCACGTGGTGCTGCAGCGCGACGGCGCCTCGATGGTGCTGGCGGGCGTGGCCGACTTCAACGCCCACCATTTCGATCCGTCGCACAGGAGCGACCCGGTGGCCGCGATGCACGGCGCGCCGGCCGCCGCTTCGGTGCGGATCCTGCTGGCCCACCAGCCGCGCAGCGCAGCGGCTGCCGAACAGGCCGGCTTCGACCTGCAGCTGTCGGGCCATACCCATGGCGGCCAGTTCTTCCCCTGGGTGTTCATGGTGCGCCTGCAGCAGCCGTTCACCGCCGGATTGCACCGGCTGGGCAAGCTCTGGGTGTACGTGAGCCGGGGAACCGGCTACTGGGGACCGCCCAAACGGCTGGGCGCGCCGTCCGAAATCACACGGCTGAGGTTGGTTCCGGCTCTGCAGTAATACCGGCCGGACGGGATCGGACGGCTCCTACATGGAGGCAAGGTGTTGTCCCACATGGATGAGCTAGCCGGAGGCCAAAAACTGCCTGTTCAAGGAAACCAACATGGCTCGTCTCGCTTCTCTTTCCCCCTTTGTCACAGGCGCCCGCGCCAGCAACGTCAACTATCTTGGCGCGCCCCGTTGCCGCCACAAGTTCCAGCTCTACTACCCCAACGGCTTCGACGACGAGGTCTATCAAGTCGCCGAACGGGGCGTCAAGGAACGCGCCAATCTCGAGTGGAACACCGAGCTCAACGCGCCGGCCTACCGGCGGCTGCTCGCCCGCGGCGAGTACGGCCGCATCGTCGACATCGCCATGCGGGTGGAAGCCCGCTGCAACCTGCTGTTCTCGTTCGAGAAGATGGCGCTGCGCGACGCGGTGAAGGCGCCGGCGGACACCCGGCTGTTCGCCACTGCGCTCTATGCCTTCCTGTACGGCCGCGGCTCGCCGCAGCGCAAGTTCGAAGCCTGGATCGCCGCGCTGGGCACGCTGCCGCGGCGCAAGTCGCGGGTGCTGACCTGGCCGCTGGTGACGGTGTTCGGCCAGATCGCCCGGCCCGACAGCCACCTGTTCCTCAAGCCCATGGTCACGCGCAAGGCCGCCCGCGCCTACGGCTACGACTTCGATTACGAGGCCACGCCGTCGTGGCCGGTGTACCGCGACCTGCAGACCTTCGCCGCCATCCTGCAGCGCGACCTGGACCGCAAGCCGGGCTTCCGCGCCCGCGACATGATCGACATCCAGTCCTTCATCTGGGTGCAGGGCTCGGCGGAATACGAGCGCTAGATCAGGCAGTCCCGCCTGGCGCCCGGCGCGCGCGCCAGCAACGCCAGGTCTCCTCCAGCAGCGGCACGGCGTTGAGCAGCACCGCGGCGGCCAGGCCCCAGGCCAGGAAGGCCGGCGGCAGCGGCTCGGCCTTGGGCCGCAGCGAGAAATCGGCCGACGCCGGGCCCAGCCCGAACAGCGCGCGGGCCTGGTCCCACTGGACGGCGGCCAGCAGCGCCAGCGACAGCAGCGGCAGCAGCTCCAGGAAGCTGTGCACCATCTGCTCGAACGGCCCGATGTGGCGCAGCGGCGCGGTGTAGTGCAGGTCCCAGTAGACGGTGAGCTCGTGCACCAGGAAGACCACCAGCACGATCAGCAGCACGGCGGCGTCGATCTCCAGCAGAGCCACCGCCGCCATCCCCACGCCCACTTCCGCCATCATCAGCAGGTGCAGCAGGTTCTCCTTCAGGCCGCTGGTGCGCTCGATGGCGGTGCGCCGGTGGCAGGCCCAGTCGGCCAGGCCGGCCGCCACCCACAGCGGGAACACCAGGGCCATCAGGATACTGCGGGCGGCGTCGGCCATGCGCGCCTCAGGGCAGGAACTGTTCCGACCCGACCAGGCCGACCTTGGCCAGGCCATGGCGCTGCGCGGATGCCAGCACGGCGGCCACCGTGTCGTACTTGGCGCTGCGGTCCGGCCGCAGATGGATCTCGGGCGCATCGGCCTGGCCCGCGGCCTGCGCCAGCCTGGCCTCCAGCGCGTCGCGGCCGGCCAGCGGCTCGCCGTTCCACAGCAGCTGGCCGCCGGGCAGCACGTCGATGCGGACCACCTTCGGCTCCACCGGCGGCGGCGGCGCCGAGGCCGACGGCATTTCCAGGTTGACCGAATGCAGCTGGATCGGAATGGTGATGATCAGCATCACCAGCAGCACCAGCATGACGTCGATCAGCGGTGTGGTGTTCATCTCCACCATCACCTCGGCGTCGCTCTCGTCGCTGTCGATGCGGATGCCCATGGCCTAGCGCGCCGGCGGCTCGGTGATGAATCCGATGCGCTCGATGCCCATCTGCTGGGCGGCCAGCACCACGCGGCCGATCGAGTCGTAGTCGGCGCGGGCGTCGCCGCGGATGTGCACCTCGGGCTGGGGCTTCTGCGCCGCCACCAGCGCCAGCCGCTGGGCCAGCTGGTCGGCGCCGGCCAGCCGGGTGTCGAACCAGTAGATGGCGCCCTCGGCGTCGACCGAGACGATCACGTTCTCCGGCCGGGTCTCGCGCACCTGCACCTCCTGGCGCGGCAGGCTCACCACCACCGAGCTGTTGACCACCGGAATGGTGATCAGGAAGATGATCAGCAGCACCAGCATCACGTCCACCAGCGGCGTCGTGTTGATCTGCGACATCAACGCGTCGTCGGGCTCCGGCTTGTAGCTGATCGCCATCAGGCCGCCGCGGGACGCGCCACGGCCTGGGCCCCGGCCTCGCGCCGGGCACCGGCGGCCAGCAGCACGGTGTGCAGGTCCGAGCCGAAGGCGCGCACCGTGTCCATCGCCACCTTGTTGCGGCGCACCAGCCAGTTGTAGCCCAGCACCGCCGGCACGGCAACGGCCAGGCCGATGGCCGTCATGATCAGCGCCTCGCCCACCGGCCCGGCGACCTTGTCGATCGAGGCCTGGCCGGATGCGCCGATCTTCACCAGCGCGTTGTAGATGCCCCAGACCGTCCCGAACAGCCCGACGAAGGGCGCGGTCGATCCCACGGTGGCCAGCACGGCCAGCCCTTCCTGCGTGCGGCTGTGCACCGTGGCCACCGCCCGTTCGATGCTCTGCGTCACCCAGGTGTTGAGGTCCACCTGGCCGATCAGCCCGTGGTGTTTGTGGGTGGCCTCCAGCGCGGATTCGGCGATGAAGCGGTACGGACTGCCCGCCTGCAGCGTGTCGGCGCCCTGGCGCACGGTGTCCGCGGCCCAGAAGTTCTGGTTGGCGTGGCGTCCCTGGCCGCCCATCTTCGACTGCGCCACCAGCTTGCTGATCAGGACGTACCAGCTGGCCAGCGACATGATCACCAGGATGATGAGCGTGGTGCGCGCCACCCAGTCCCCCTGCTGCCACAGCGCCTGCAGGCCGTAGGGATTGGCGTCGCCGACGGCCGGCGGCTGGATCGCCGGCAGCGTGCGCAAGACGGGCGACGCCGCCAGCGTCGGTGCTGAGCTTGCCGCGGCCGGCTCCGGCGCCTGGGCCAGCACCGGCAGCGCGGCCAGCAAGGTCAGGGATACACAGGCGGCGAACGCGGCGCGGCGAAGCAGGCGGGAGTGGAAGTGCATTGGGGAATCGGTGGCGGGGGTGGACGCATTGTGTCGCAGCGCGCTCGGCCATGGCAATAATGCGCCATGCGCCAACGCTTCCAGCCCCGGGTGACCGTCGCCGCCGTGATCGAGCGCGGCGGCCGCTTCCTGCTGATCGAAGAAGAAACCTCCGACGGCCTGCGGCTGAACAACCCGGCGGGCCACCTCGACCCCGGCGAGTCGCCGGCCGAGGGCTGCGCCCGCGAGACGCTGGAGGAGACGGCGCACCTGTTCAAGCCGACCGCGCTGGTGGGCGTGTACCTGTCGCGGCGCGACCGCGCCGGCGGCGAGGACGTGACCTACATGCGGCTGGCCTTTTGCGGCGAGCTCGGCGCGCTGGACCCGGAGCGGGCGCTGGACACCGGCATCGTGCGCACGCTATGGCTGACGGAGCATGAAATCCGCGCCAGCGCCGATCGCCATCGCAGCCCGCTGCTGCTGCGCTGCATGGAGGACTACCTGGCGGGGCGGCGCTATCCGCTGTCGCTGGTGCATACGGACCCGAGCGTGTACCGCTCCTGACCGTCATGCCGGACCTGATCCGGCATCAATCCGCCTTGATCTGCGCCTTGACGACGATGTCCTTCCAGATGTTCTGCTCGCTGGCGATGAAGGCCGCGAATTCGGAGGACGGGCCGCCGCCGCCCACTGCGTTGTCGGTGGCGAAGCGCTCGGTCACCGAGGTGGACCTGAGCGCCTTGAGCGATTCTTCCTGCAGCCGCTTGACGATCTCCGGCGGCGTGCCGGCCGGCGCCAGGATGCCGTACCACTGCGAGGTCTCGAAATTCTTGTAGCCCATCTCGGCGACCGTCGGCACGTCGGGCATGGCTGGGATGCGATGCTGGGTGCCGACCGCGATCGCCCGCAGCTTGCCGGCGCGGATGTACGCGCCCAGCGCCGGCAGGCCGGCGGACGAGGCCTGGGTGCGGCCGGCCAGCAGGTCGGTCAGCTGCGGGCCGGTGCCGCGGTACGGGATGTGGGTGATGTACATGCCGGTCACCAGCTTGAGGTACTCCATCGCCAGGTGGCCGGCGCTGGCGTTGCCGGCCGAGCCGTAATTGAGCTTGCCGGGATTGGCCTTCACGTAGGCGACGAACTCCTTGAAGTTCTTGGCCGGCACGTCGGGATGGATCACGAACACGTTGGGCACCTTGGCCAGCAGCGTGACCGGAATGAAATCCTTGTTCACGTCGTAGGGCTGGTTCTTCAGCATGTACGGATTGACCGCCAGCGTGCCCACGTGGCCCAGGATGATGGTGTAGCCGTCGGGGGCGGCGTGCGCCGCCTCCTGCATCGCCACCGTGCCGGCGCCGCCGGGCTTGTTCTCCACGTACACGGTCTGCCCCAGCTGCTTGCTCAGCTCCGCCGCCACCGAGCGGGCGACGATCTCCGAGGTGCCGCCCGGCGCGAACGGCACCAGGAAGCGGATCGCCTTGGTCGGCCATGGGGCCTGGGCCTGCGCCATCGCTGGCAGGCCCACGGCGGCGGCGGAAACGGCGGCGAGCAGCAGCCGCCGGGTCGAATTGGGTTTGTGGTCGTTCATGCAGCGGATCTCCTGTTGGCCCCGAGCTTATTGCAGCGCGGCCGGTCGGGGTACCGGCGCAAACCCGGGCGTGCGCAGGATCAGGCGGTGCGGTTGGCCAGCGGCTCGTCCCGCATCCAGCGCGCCAGGTTGGCCAGGAACATGGCATCCACCCGCGGCTCGTTGCCGTCGGAGTGGCCGGCGCAATGCGGCGTGACGATCACGTTCTCCAGCGTCCACAGCGGCGATTCCTGGCCCAGCGGCTCGTGCTCGAACACGTCCAGATAGGCGCCGGCCAGCCTGCCGGAGCGCAGGGCCGCCACCAGGTCGGCCTCCACCGCCACCTCGCCGCGGGCCACGTTCACCAGGTGGGCGCCGGCCGGCAGCAGCGCCAGCATGGCGGCATCGACCAGCCCGCGCGTGCGCGGCGTCAGCGGACAGGCCAGCAGCAGCCAGTCGGCGCGCGGCAGCACCGACGCCAGGCCGTCGTAGCCGACGGTCTCAGTGCCCTCGGCGGCCGGCAGCGCGTTGCGGCGCGCGGCGACGCAGCGCAGGCCGGCGGCTGCCAGCATGGCCGCGATCTTCTGCCCGACCGGCCCCCAGCCGACGATGACGGCGGTCTGGCCGTCCAGGTCGCGCGGCGCCCCCGCATCCGGCGGCATCCAGCGCCGTTCGCGCTGCGCCGCCAGCAGCCGCGGAAAGCCGCGCGCCAGCGCCAGCACACCGGCCACCGCGGTCTGCGCGACCACCGCCGCATTGGCGCCCGACGCCGTCGTCACGGCGACGCCGCGCTCCAGCAGCTCGAGAAACACCGGCCGGTCGGCGCCCGCCGAATGGGTTTGCACCCAGCGCAGGCCGGGCGCCCGCCGCAGCAGGTCGTGGAAATGCTGCGTCGCCGGCTCGAGCTCGTGCTTGGTCGACTTGCCCGTGACGTCGCGCGTCATGAAGGCGAGGTCCAGTTCGGTGCCGGGGAGCGCGTGCTGCGCGATCACCAGCTCCAACGGGCGGCCGGCCAGGCTGGCCGCGATCGGCCCGCGCAGCCGCAGCGCCGCCCACTCCGACAGCAGGATGCGCAGCGGCCCGCCTGCCGTCATTCCGCCGAGGCGCCCGAGTCGCGCACGATCAGCTTCCACTTCTCGTACTCCTTGTGCACGAACTGGCCGAACTGGGCCGGCGTTCCGCCCACCGGGTCGGCGCCTTCGCGCACCATCTGCGTCTCCAGCGCCGGCAGCGCGTCGTTCACCGCCTTGTTCAGCGTCGCGATGACGGCCTCGGGCGTGCCCCGCGGCGCGAAGAAGCCGAACCAGGAGCCGGCCTCGAAGCCTGGGAAGCCGCTCTCGGCGACGGTCGGCACCTCGGGCATCGAGCGCGAGCGCTTGACGCTGCTCACCGCGATGGCGCGCAGCTTGCCGGCCTGGATGTGCTGGATCACCGAGGGGATGGTGGCGAACATGAACTGCACCCGGCCGGCCAGCAGGTCGTTGAGCGCATCGGCGCCCTTGTAGGGGACGTGGGTGGTTTCGGCGCCGATCCGTTTGCTCAGCATGTAGCCGGACAGGTGGGACGAGGTGCCGACGCCGGTCGAGCCGTAATTGAGCTTGCCCGGATTGGCCTTGGCATAGGCGATGAACTCCTGCATGGTCTTGACCGGCACGCCGGGGTTGACCACCAGCACATTGGGCACGTCGGCGATCTGCACCACCGGCACCAGGTCGGTCAGCGGATTGATGTTGAGCTTCTTGAACAGCGTCGGGTTCACCGCCATCGGGCCGACCGAGTTGACGATCAGCGTGTAGCCGTCGGGCGCCGCGCGCGCCGCCAGCTCGGTGCCGATGTTGCCGCCGCCGCCCGGCCTGTTGTCGATGATGAAGGTCTGCTTGAAACGCTCGGTGAGCTTCTGGCCGACCGCCCGGGCCAGGATGTCGGTGGTGCCGCCGGCGGTGAAGGCCACCAGCACGCGGACCGGCTTGTTCGGGTAGTCGGACGCCGGTGCCGCGCCTGGCGCAGCGCCCTGCGCGACTGCCGCGCCCGCAACCAGCAGCCCGGCCAGCGTCGCCGCCAGTTCGTGAGTCAACTTCATCTTGTCTCCTGTTGTCGGTTGTCAATCGCGGTAGCTCGGGTCCATGCGATCGAGCTTGCGCAGCAGCGCCGGCCACTCCATCACGCCATACGGCCGGCGGGTGCCGGGCTGGTAGTTGCTCCAGGTTTCCTCCAGCACGTGCTGCGGCACGCCTTGCAGCGGCGTGTTGCACGACATGGCGCCGATCTGCGCCCGGCACGACAGCTCCAGCCGGTGGGTCCAGTTGAAGGCCTCGCCGACGGTGCGCCCGACCACCATGGCCCCGTGGTTGCGGAAGATCACCGCCTCGCGCTCGCCCAGGTCCTTGAGCAGCGACTCCTGCTCCGCGGTGTTCAGCACCACGCCCTGGTAGTCGTGGTAGCCGATCTTCAGGAAGCGCATCGCCGTCTGGGTGATCGGCAGCAGCCCGCACTCCAGCGCCGAGACCGCCATCGAGGCCCAGCTGTGGGTGTGGATCACGCAGGCGACCTCCGGCCGCGCCGCATGCACGGCGCTGTGGATCACGTAGCCGGCCTTGTTGATGCCGTAGTTCAGCCCACCGAAGTCGGGCTTGGACAGGATGTTGCCCGCCAGGTCCACCTTGATCAGGCAGGAGGCCGTGATCTCCTCGTACATCATCCCGTACGGGTTGATCAGGAAGGCGCCGGGCTCGCCCGGCACGTGCGAGGAGATGTGGTTGGCCATCATGTCGGCCATGCCGTAGTGGTCGACCAGCCGGTAGCACGCGGCCAGGTCGATGCGGGCCTGCCACTCCGCATCGGAGCAGCGGCCCTTCATGGAAGGGATGTTCAGGACGCCGGGACCGTTCATGTCGTTTCCTTCCAGTCAGTTGGGGACAGCGCTGAAGATCTGTCCCCAGGACATCAGTCCGCGCCCAGCGCCAGCCGGTTCGGCTGCCGCTTCTCGATGGCGTATTTGAGCAGGGCGGCGCTGCGGTAGAAGCCGTGGGCGAATTTTCCGTAGGGCAGCGTGAGGAACAGCCCCATCACGAAGCCCAGGTGCACGGCCAGCAGCAGCGCCATCGCCCCGCTGTCGCGCCAGGCCAGCAGCGCCAGCCCGGTGAGGCTGGTCAGCAGCAGCAAGGCGATGAAGCCGCGGTCCATCGGGCGTTGTTGCACATCGACCTCCTGCGGGTTGCGGCGTAGGTTCAGCCACAGCAGCCCGGCCGGCCCGAGCAGCAGGCCGATGCCGCCGGCGGTGCCGAGCAGCACCGGCAGGCTCAGGAATGGATACGGCGCATGCAGGCCCAGCAGGTAGTGGTACAGCGTCGCCACGCAGGTGGCGGCGAAGCACAGCATGAAGCCGTAGAAGGTCAGGTGGTGGAAGCGGCGCCGCGCCAGCGTGAAGGCGTCGCCGGTTTCGTTGCAGCCCTGGCCGTGGCCGCCGTCCAGGTATTTGAGGGTGAGGGCGTCGCTTGTCGCCTCCGCTGCCGCACCTCCCATCCCCGTTCGCCCGGAGCCCGTCGAAGGGCTCGCGCGGGCTTCGACAGGCGCAGCCGGAACGGGGTTTTGGGCGCGCCAGAACGTCGCCACGCCAACCGAGAGCGCCACGATCGCAAACGCGAACACCACTCCGAACATCGCGACCAGCGTGTTGTGCGGGAACACCGCATAGAAGTTGCCGGCCAGCGGCGCATGGAACAGCGAGCCGTTGGCCCAGGCCAGCATCATCACCAGGAACAGCGCCAGCGCGCCGGCCGTGGCCAGCGCCACCGTCAGTCCGTTGCGCTTGTAGAGCGCCCCCAGGGCCGGCGGCCAGGCGTAGTCCGAGTAGGTCTGCCCGCGCACCACGGCCAGGGCCTGCGGCACGTTGACGGCGAACTCGTGCGGCGGCGCGTACTGGCAGGCATAGAGGCAGGCGCTGCAGTTGTGGCACAGGTTGGCCAGGTAGTGGACGTCGGCCTTGTTGAAGTCGAGCCGGCGGGTCATCGCCGGAAAGACCGCGCAGAAGCCCTCGCAGTAACGGCAGGCGTTGCAGATCTGCATCTGCCGCGCCACCTCGGTCTCCGCCGCCGTGGTGGGCATGCCGCCAGCCAGGGCCCGGGCCTCGCGGGTCAATGCTTCAAGCTGCTGCATGGGCCGCCTCCCGCAATGCGGCGCGCGCCGCCGAGGTCCCGGCCAGCCGGCCGAAGGCGGTGCCGATGCTCATGCCGACGCCGGCGGTGTAGCCCTTGCCCAGAACGTTGCCGGCCATCATTTCGCCCGCCACGAACAGGTTGGCGCTGGGCTTGCCGCCGAAGTGGACTGCTGCATGTTCATCGGTCTTGAGGCCCAGGTAGGTGAAGGTGATGCCGGGCCGCAGGGCGTAGCCGTAGAACGGCCCGGTGTCGATCGGCCGGGCCCAGTGCGTCTTGGCCGGCGCCAGGCCTTCGGTGTGGCAGTCGTCCAGCACGGTGTGGTCGAAGCTGCCGACGCGGCAGGCGGCGTTGAAGTCGCCGATGGTCTGCATGAAGGTCGCGACATGGAGGCCCAGCTGCTGCGCCAGTTCCGGCAGCGTGTCGGCCTTCACGCCCGGGAACACCGGCGGCATGAAGCGGCCGACCGGCTTGCTGTCGATCACGCAGTAGCCGACCTGGCCCGGCTGCAGGGCGACCAGCCGGCCCCAGATCGCATAGCGCTTGGGCCAGAAGTCCTCGCCCTCGTCGTAGAAGCGCCTCGCGTCGCGATTGAGCATCACGCCCAGCGACACGCAGTCGACCCGGGTCACGATGCCGCCGTCGTACAGCGGCGCGCGGGCGTCGATCGCCACGCAGTGGGCCTGCGTCGGATCGCCGATGATGTCGGCGCCCGCGTCCATCATCGCCTTGAGCAGCACACCCTGGTTGAAGCGGGTGCCGCGGACGATGAAGTTGTCGGCCGGCCATTCGCCGCGCTCGTTCTGGCCCCAGGCCGCGCGCATCCATTCGCGGTTGGATTCGAAGCCGCCGCAGGCCAGCACGCAGCTCTTCGCCTCGATGCGCTCGCCCTTGACGCGGGCGGCGACGAAGCGGTCGCCGTCCAGCTCGATCGCATCGACCGGCGCGTCGTAGCGCACCTGCACGCCCAGCGCCTGCGCGCTGCGGTAGTAGGCATTGAGCAGCGCCTTGCCGCCGCCCATGAAGAAGGCGTTGGTGCGCGACAGGTGCAGCGTGCCCGACAGCGAGGGCTGGAAGTTGACGCCGTGCCGGCGCATCCAGTCGCGGCAGGTCGACGAGGCGCGGATCACCAGCCGGGCCAGCTTCTCGTCGGTCACGCCGCCGGTGACCTTGAGCAGGTCCTGCCAGAACTCCTCTTCGGGGTAGGCCTCCAGCAGCACGTCCTGCGGCTGGTCGTGCATGCAGCGCAGGTTGCGCACGTGCATCGAGTTGCCGCCGCGCCATTCGGGCGGGGCCGACTCCAGCAGCAGCACGCTGGCGCCGGCTTCGCGCGCCATCAGCGCCGCACACAGGGCGGCGTTGCCGCCGCCGATCACAAGGACATCGATCATGGAAAAACTTCGGTTGGCAGAGGCAGGCGCCACTGTAGCGGGAGGGCCTGGCGGCGGCCAGCCCGGGGCCGGCATGCCGCCATCACGATTCAAGATGGGGCGGTGCGGGCCTGCTGCGCGGCCAGCCGGCCGGCCCGCCGGCCCGAGACGAAGGCCCAGGCCAGGTGGTGGCCGTGGCCCTTGAGCAGCAGGCCGCCCTGCCCGGTCGATCCGGCGGCGTACAGGCCGGGGATGGGACGGTCCTGGGCATCGAGCACGCGGTGCTGCAGGTCCACCATCAGCCCGCCTTCCGAATGCACGAACACCGAGCGCACCGGCCCCAGCGCGATGTACGGCCCCGGCCCGAGCGGACCCTGGGCGCCCTGGCGTGCGCTCTGCGCCAGCGCCTGCGGATCCATCCCCAGCTGCGCGGCCAGCGCCGCCAGCGTCGGTGCCTGCGCCGTGACGTCGGGGCGATTGCGCAGGTAATCGGGGATGTACGCATAGGCGATGCCCGGCGCCGTCGACACGAAGTCGGGCCACTGCGAGAAGCGCTGCGCCAGCCGCTGGTCGATCACGATCCAGGCCTGCCGGCCCGGCTGCCCGGGCACGCGCCAGGCGGCGCGGTCGCTTTCGTCGCCGAAGCGCTCGCCGCGCTGGTTCACCAGCACCGCCCCGGCCTCGAACAGCGCCGCCGAGGGCGCCAGTGCGGTGGTCAGGAACTTCATGATGAACGGCCGCAGCAGCGCCGCCGGCAGATGGTCCAGCGACCAGGCCATGAAATTGGCCAGCGCCCGCCACGGCGGCAGCCGCCGCACCAGCGTCTCGCGGGCCGGCGCGATGAAGCGCAGCTCCGGCCCCAGCGCCAGGTCGCCGTTGACGATGCGCGCGCCCAGCGCTTCGGCCATGCGCTGGCCGTCGCCGGTGGCGGTCGGGTTCACGCCGTCCACCGCCGCCTCCTGCGGGCCCATGAAGCGGGCCTTGAACGGCGCGCCGCTGGTGAAGTCGCCGGCCGCCAGCACCACGGCGCCGCGGCTGCGAAATTGATGCAGGACGCCGCCCACTTCAGCCTCCGCGCCGACCACGCGCCCGCCTTCGACCAGCAGCCGCGTGACCTGCGCGTTGCAGCGCAGGTCCACGCCGGCGCGGCGCGCGCGGCGCTCCAGGTGGTAGATGAAGGAGCGCGAATTGGGCAGCACGTTGTGCATGCGCGGCTGCCGGTGCGGCGGCTCCGGCATCGGGCCCATGAAGCGCACGCCCGAATCGAGCAGCCACTGGAAGGCGGCCGGCGCCTCGTCGCACAGCACGCGGCGCAGTTCGGCGTTGTCGCGATCGGCCAGCCCGCCGGCAAAGCCCGGCATGTCGGCCCAGTGGTCGGCCGGCGAATCGACGATGCCCTGGCGGCGCTGGTGCGGCGTGCCGGTGGCGGTGACGGAGCCGATCGACCAGGCCGTGGAGCCGCCCGGCCGCTCGTTCTTCTCCAGCAGCAGCACGCTGGCGCCGGCGGCGCGCGCCTCGATGGCGGCGGCCAGGCCGGCGCCGCCGGCGCCCACCACCACCACGTCGAAGGTGTCTGGCGCAGTCATTCGACCTGCAGCCTGGCCGCGGCGATCACGGCATTCCACTTCTCGGTCTCGGCCAGGTTGCGGCGGACCGCGTCGGCCGGCGTGCCGCCCAGCGGCAGCACGCCGAGGGCGTCCCAGCGCTGCGCGACCTCGGGCAGCCTGAGCACGGCGTTGAGCTCCGCATTGAGCCGGTTCACGATCGCCGGCGGCACGCCCCTGGCCACCGAAATGGTGTACCAGGGAACCGACGAATAGCCGGGCACGCCCGCTTCGGCCATCGTCGGCACGTCGGGCAGGCTGGGGCTGCGGGTGGTGCCGGTCACCGCCAGCGGCCGCACCTTGCCGGACTTGATGTAGGCATGCGCCGTGCCCAGGCTCTCGAACAGCATGTCGATCTGCCCGCCCAGCAGGTCGGCCATCGCCGGCGCGCCGCCCTTGTACGGGACATGCGTGTACTCGATCCTGGTCTGGTACTTGAACAGCTCCGCCGCCATGTGCATGGCCGACCCGTTGCCGGCCGAGCCGTAGGTCAGCTTGCCCGGCTCCGTCCGCGCCATCGCCAGCAGTTCGGCCACGCTGCGGACCTTCAGCTTGGGGCCGACCACCAGCACGCTGGGGCTCTCGGCCAGCAGGATCACCGGCTGCAGTTCGGTTGCCGGGTCGTAGCGCAGGTTCTTGTACAGCTTGGCGGCGCCGTTGTGCGCGATGGTCGCCAGCATCAGCGTGTAGCCGTCCGCCGGGGCCCGGGCCACCATCTCGCCGCCCAGGTGGCCGCCGGCGCCGCCGCGGTTGTCGATGACCACCGGCTGGCCGAGCCGGGCGCCGAGCTTCTCGGCAACCAGGCGGGCCAGCATGTCGGCCGGCCCGCCGGCCGCATAGGGCACGACCAGCTTCAGCGGGTGGGAGGGATAGGCGTCCTGCGCCCCGGCCAGGGCCGAGGCCGCGAGCAGCGCGACCCCCAGCAGCCGGCGGGTGATCTTGTCGAACATCGAAGTCTCCAGTCCTGTTGAATTCAATCGAGCTGCAGCCGGGCCGCTTCGATCACGCGGTTCCATTTGACGGTCTCGGACCGGAAGTAGGCCGCCGCCTCCTGCGGCGTGTTCGGCGTGAAGGCGATGCCCAGCTTGTCCAGCCGCGCCTGCACCTCGGGCGCGGCCAGCGCCCGCTGCACGTCCCGGTTGATCCGGTCCACCAGCGGCTGCGGCGTGTTGCGCGGCACCGCCAGCGTGAACCACGACGTTGCGCTGTAGCCCGGAAAGCCCGACTCGGCGATGGTCGGCACATCCGGGAAGTGCGGGTCGCGGTGCGGCCCCGTCACGGCCAGGATGCGCAGCTTGCCGCTTCGCACGTGGGGCATTCCCGACGACATGTTGTCGAACATCACGTCGACCTGTCCGCCGATCAGGTCGATCAGCGCCGGGCCGCTGCCCTTGTACGGCACGTGCGTCATCTTCGCGCCGCTGGCCAGCTCGAACAGCGCCGTCACCATGTGCACCGACGAGCCGGGCCCCGCGGTGGCGTAGCTGATCTTGCCGGGATGGGCCTGGGCGTCGGCGGCGAACTCGGCGAAGGTCTTGTAGGGCGAGGCGGCCGGCACCAGCACCAGGTTGGGCGACTCGCCCAGGATCATCACCGGCTTGAGGTCGGCCGCCGGGTCGTAACCGAGCTTGCGGTAACTGGCGTAGGCCGCGTGGATGCCGATGGTGCCCACCAGCAGCGTGTAGCCGTCGGCCGGCGCCTTCGCGACGATCTGCGCGCCCAGGTGGCCGCTGGCGCCGGGCTTGTTGTCGACCACCACGGTCTGGCCGTACAGCGGCTGCAGCCGCTCCGCGACGATCCGGCCCAGGATGTCGGCGGCGCCGGCCGGCGCGAACGGCACCACCACCCGGATCGCCCGGGTCGGATAGTCCTGCGCCATCGCGGCGCCGGCCAGGCAGAGCAGGCCGGCCAGCAGCAGGCGGCCCACGGGATGCAACAGGCGGCTGGTCATGGTCAGGCTTTCAATTGGTCGAGCGTGAGGATGGGACGCTGGTCGTACGGCCCTTGCCAGAGGTGGCAGTTGGCGCGGTCCACGATCTGCACCGGCAGGTCGATCGCCAGCGGCACGCTGTCGCCGCGCAGGTGGAGCACCGCGCACTCGGTGGCCAGGGCCGCCATCTGCATGGCGTTGAAATCGGCCGTGGCCAGCATGCGGCCGGCGCCGATCGCCTCGATCGCCTGCGGAATCGCGTTGACGCCGACCACCGCGGCGCCGCAGCCGGCCGCGTCCAGCGCATCGAGCACGCCGATCGCCATGATGTCGTTGGCCACCAGGCAGCCCTCGGGCCCGCGGTTGTCGCGCAGCCACTGCGCAGTCTGTGCGCGCGCAGTCTCGCGCAGGTAGTCGCCCGCGACGGTGCCGGCAATGCTGATGCCCGGATACTCGCGCGCCGCCTCCTGGAAGCCGCGCAGCCGCTCCTGGCTGGTGAAGGATTGCTGCGGGCCGGTGACGACCAGCACCCTGCCCTGCCCCTGCAGGTGCCGGAACAGGTGGCGCGCGATCGCCAGCGCCAGCCGGTAGTCGTCCGAGCCGACGTAGCAGGCGCTGGGGGCGGCGTTGATCGGGTTGACGAAGCCCACCATCGGGATGCCGGCCGCGGCGATGCGCAGGATCGCCGGATCCACCGCGCTGGCATGGACGGGTGAGAGCACGAAGGCATCGGGGCGCGGCACCAGCGCCAGCGCCTGGTCGATCAGCGCGCTCTGCTGCTTCGGGTCGTCGCCGGGCTCCGGCACGAAGTGCAGCACCTCGGCGCCCAGCCGCGCTGCGGCCCGCTCGGCGCCCAGCCGCGCCGCGGCGTAGGCCGGGTTGGTGAGGTTCTTGGTGAAGACGGCGATGCGCATCTCAACCCAGGGCCAACATGGTTTGCCGCCGGGCCGCCCCGAGGCAAAACGCGGCCCCCTCGGGGGGCAGGGAGCTACACGCAGTGAGCGACCGTGGGGGCCACATGCTTAGACCATGCCGCCGTTGGGCTGGATGATCTGGCCGTGGATCCACGAGGCCTTGTCGGAGGCCAGGAAGGCGACCACTTGCGCCACTTCGTCCGGCGTGCCGATACGGTTGAACGGGCTCATGGCCGCCGAGCGGGCCTTGACCTCGTCGGTCTTGCCGGCGCGGAACAGGTCGGTGTCCACCGGGCCCGGCGCCACGCCGTTGACGCGCACCTTGCGCGCCGCCAATTCCTTGGACATCGACCGCAACATGCCTTCGACCGCGCCCTTGGTCGCCGTGTACGGGCCGCCGCCGGGCACGGCATGGCGCACCATCGACGTGGTCAGGCCGATGACGGTGCCGCCGTCCGCCACGTTCTTGGCGGCGGCGCTCAGCACGTTGAAGGCGCCGACGATGTTGACTTCCACCAGCTTGCGGAAGTCCTCGGGGTTGAAGCTGGCCATCGGGCCGGGCGGCACGTTGATGCCGGCATTGGCCACGACGCAGGCGGGCGCGCTGCCGAAGTCGCGCGCCACGTCGGCGAACACCTGCGCCACCTGGGCGGGCTGGCAGATGTCGACCGCATAGCCCTTGGTGCGCGAGCTGCCGATATCGGCCGGCAGGTTGGGGGCGCTGGAGACGTACGTGTAGGCGACGTCGAAGCCGCCCTCCGCCAGCTTCTGCACGCAGGCCGCGCCGATGCCGCGGGTGCCGCCGAAAACCAGGGCGATCTTGTTGCTCATGGGGAATCCTTGGTGAAAATGAAAATGGTTCAGGCGACGTAGGGCTTGCCGTACGCCGGTTCCTTGTACGGAATCGGCGGCAGCTGCCAGGTGCCGGTGGAAGGCGGGCGCACGTCGGCGTCGACGTGCACGTCGATCACGCAGGGCCGCCGGTTCTTCAGCGCCAGCTCGACGGCCGCGGCCAGCTCCTGCGGCCGCGTCACCGTCATGCCGTCGGCGCCGCAGGCGCGGGCCCAGGCCGCGAAGTCGGGGTTGTAGCGCTCGCCGGTGCCGCCCTTGTAGAAGGCGGTGCCGATCTCGCGGCCGTTGAACAGGCCGTACTGCAGGTCGCGGATCGCGCCCCAGGCGAAGTTGTTCCAGACGATCCAGACCACCGGCAGGTTGTATTCCACCGCCGTGCACAGCACGTAGGGCGCCATGGTGAAGCCGCCGTCGCCGACCACCGCCACGCAGGGGCGGTCCGGTGCCGCCAGCTGCGCCCCCATCACGCCGCAGACGCCGAAGCCCATGCTGGAATAGCCCCAGCTATTGAGCATGCTCTGCGGCCGCTTGGCCTTCCAGAACTGCATGAACCAGTTGTGGTGCACGCCGGAGTCCAGCGCCAGGATGACGTCGTCCGGCAGGATCTTCTGCAGCGTGCCGACCACGAATTCGGGTCGCAGCGGGTTGGTCGAGTCGCCGAAGTGCGGGCGCACGAAGGCTTCCCATTCGGCCTGCCAGCCCTGCACCTGCGCCAGCCACGGCGCGTAGCGCGCCGCCTCGATCGCCTGGCGCGCCGGCAGCGCGTTGAGCAGCTGGCGCACGAACACCTTGACGTCGGCGATGATGCCCAGCGTCGGCGCGTAGTTGCGGCCCAGCTCCTGCGGGTCGATGTCCACGTGCACCAGCCTGGTCTTGGGGAAATTCCACGAATAGCCCGGATGCCAGCTGGAGGAGCTGCGGTCGTCGAAGCGGGTGCCCAGCGTGAGCACCAGGTCGGCCCGGCGCCCGGCCTCGTTGGCCGGGTAGGCGCCGTTGCGGCCGATGAAGCCCAGCGCCAGCGGATGGTCGCCGGCGATGCAGCCCATGCCGTTGGGCGAGGTGATCACCGGGATGCCCAGGCGCTGCGCGAACTCGGTGATCTCGGCGCCGGCTTCCGACAGCGTGGCGCCGTGGCCGATGAACAGCACCGGCTGCTGCGCGGCGGCCAGCAGGTCCAGCGTGGCCGCCACGTCGGCCTCGCTGGCGCCGGGGCGATGCGAGCCGTGCTGGTGCGATGCCGGCGGCAGTTCCACGTCCGCCTCTTCCTGGTAGACGTTGTACGGGATGTCCAGGTTCACCGGTCCCGGCCGGCCGGTCATCATCGTGTCCATGGCCTGGCGCAGCGCCAGCGGCAGCATGTCCACCCGGGTCGGCTGGAAGGCGCGCTTGACCACCGGCCGCAGCACCTGCGCGAAGTCGGCCTGGTTGTGGTGGTACAGCTCCTGGAACGGCGCGCGGTTGTGCTGCGAGGTCGGCACGTTGGAGGTGATCGCCATGAAGGCCGACGAATCCGACAGCGCGGTCGCCAGCGACATCACCATGTTGGCCGAGCCCGGGCCGGTGGAGGTGAGCGTGGCCACCGGCTTGTGCTTGACCCGGAAGTAGGCGTCGGCCATGTGGCCGGCGCATTGCTCGTGGCGCGGCGAGACCAGCTGGATCTTGTCGCGCACGTCGTACAGGGCGTCCAGGATGCCCACGTTGCCGTGGCCGCAGATGCCGAAGATATACGGCATCTTTTCCTGGACCAGGTAGTTGGCGATCAGTTCGCCGCCTTTCATCTTGGCCATGTGTTGCCTCTGTCTTTCTGCTGTCAGGCGGTAATTGTCACGATTCGCTCTTCGGTCATCTCGTGGACCGCGTAATGCGGGCCTTCGCGGCCGAAGCCGCTGTCCTTGGAGCCGCCGTAGGGCATCAGGTCCACCCGCGAACTGGAAGTCTCGTTGATGTGCACGCCCCCCACTTCCAGCTGCAGGGCCGCGGCCAGCGCATCGCCCAGCCGGTTGGTGAACAGGCCGGTCGCCAGGCCGTAGGGGGTGGAATTGACCCGCTCGATGGCCTGCGCCAGCGTGCTGAACGGCACGATGCAGACCACCGGCCCGAAGATCTCGCGGCAGCCCACGTCCATCCGGTCGCCGATGTCGGTCAGCAGGGTCGGCGGCACCACGGCGCCGCGGCGCGGCCCGCCCGCCAGCAGCCTTGCGCCGTCGGCGACGGCCCGCTGGATCCAGGCGTCGATGCGGATCGCGTTGTCCTCGCTGATCACCGGGCCGACCACCGTCTGCGGATCCTGCGGATCGCCGAAGGGCAGGGCCTTGACCAGCGCGGCCAGCCGCGTCTCCACCTCGGCCTGCAGCGACTCGTGCACCAGCAGCAGCTGCACCGAGGTGCAGACCTGGCCGGCCTTGCGGTAGCCGGCGTTGATGATCTTGGGCAGCGCGGTGTCGAGCCGGGCGTCGTCGCACACGATGGTGCAGGCGATCGAGCCCAGCTCCATCTGCGTGCGGCGCAGGCCGGCGGCCTGCTGGATCTTGCGGCCGACCTCGGTGCTGCCGGTGAAGGCGAAGAAGCGCACGCGCTCGTCGTCCTGCAGGTTCTTCACCACTTCCGCGCTGCCGTGCAGCACCGACAGGAAGCCGCGCGGCATGCCGGCGTCCAGCAGCAGCTGCGCCAGCTTGCAGGCCGTGAGCGGCGTGTTGGTGGACGGCTTGAGGATCACCGCATTGCCGGCGGCAAAGGCGGGCGCCACCTTGTGCGTGACGGTGTTGAGCGGCGAGTTGAACGGCGTGATGGCCGCCACCACGCCCAGCGGCACGCGGATGGTGAAGCCCATGCGGCCGGCCTGGCCGGGCGCGCCGGCCAGCGGGATCACGTCGCCGGCCAGGCGGCGCGCCTCTTCGCCCGACAGCCTGAGCGTCTGCATGGCACGGCGCACTTCGCCGGTGGCGTCGGACTGGGTGAAGCCGGCCTCCATCTGCATGGTGCGCACGAAGTCGTCCAGCCGCGCCTCCAGCAGCACGGCGGCCCGGTCGAGCACGGCGCCGCGTTCGTAGGCCACCAGCGGGCCGCCGCGGAAGGCCGCATGCGCCGCGTCGACGGCCTGCCGCACCTGCGCGGCGTCGGCGGTGGTGATGGAGCCGCAGTCGTGCAGCCGGTACTTGTCGCGCAAGGCGACCCGCGGGCCGGCCCCGTCGATCCAGGCGCCGTCGATCAGCAGCTGCGCCGTGGCCTGCGCGGCCGCGTCGTCCCGCACCGCGGGGGAGGATTGCGGAGCCATCAGCGCGCCTCCTCGTCGTCGGCCGGCGTCGTGACCACCAGGAACACCAGGCCGTTGGTCCCGGTGTTGGTGAAGCTGTGGCGGATGCCGGGCGGCACGTAGACGTAGTCGTGCGGATGCATCAGGTGCCGCTCGTCGTCGAGCGTGAGCACGCCCTCGCCCTCCAGCACGTAATAGATCTGCTCCTGCACCTTGTGCACGTGCTCGGCCACGTAGGCGGCCGGCGCGTAGCGGGAGATCCGGAAGTCGATCCGGCTGCTGCCGGTGTTCTCCGGCGCCGCCAGCGCCTTGGACAGCGCGCCGCCGAAGTGCCCGGGATATTCCTTCCACGGCAGGTTCGCCATCTTCTCGAGGAGCGCCTTGCCTTTGGGGGGCTGTTTCTGGCTCATGTTGTTTCCCTTCGTGAGTGCCAAGCCGCCTGCCGCGATGCCGGCAGGCTTGCTGGTGTTCCTGTCAATCGCCGGCCGCCATCGCGTAGCCCAGCCGGTACACGCCCGCCACCACGCCGCGGGCGGCGCCCCGGTGCACAAGCAGGTCTTCGTTCAATTCGTTGTCGGCCAGGTCGGTGACGGCCTGCCGGTCGTAGCCGCTGGCCAGCAGCACCCAGTCGGCACTGGCGTCGCCGCCGCGCAGCTTCTGCTCCGCGGTCTGCACCTGCGGCGGGCCCGGGGGCGCCATGTTCTGGAGCAGGTGGGCGCTGCTGACGCCGGGCTTGGCGACCAGCGCCGGCAACAGCACGTCGACCAGCCACGCGCGCAGCGTCTCGGCCTGCCCGTGCTGCGGCGAGAAGCGCACCGTCAGCATGGCGTGCGCGATGCCGCTCCCCAGGCTGCCCTGCACCGCGCACTGGCTGCGCACCATGTTGCGAAAGCCTGCCATGGTGCGGGTCGACCAGGGCGTCGGGTTGTTCACCCGGTCCAGGTATTGCTGCGAGCGGACCACCTCCAGGCCGGCCAGCTCGTACATGACGAAGTAGTGCGGCACGGCGGACACCGCCACCCAGCGCGACCCGCGCAGGAAGCCGGGCACGGCCAGCCGCTCCGGGAAGTGCTCGCTGGTGTGCCAGTGCTCGAAGCCCGGCCGCTCCGGCGGCGCGATGTCCCACCACATCGCGAGCACCGCGTTGCCCTTCAGCGCCATGTCGATGCCCCCATGATCCCGTGCGCCATCACTTGGCGGCGCGCAGCTTGGCCAGTTCGGCGTTGACTTCGCGCACCACCGGCTCGCCCACTTCCCTGGTGTACTTGTCCACCACCGGCTGCACCTTCTGGCGCAGCCGCTGCATTTCGGCCGGGGAGACCTGGTTGACCTGCATCAGCTTCTGCAGCGCGGCCAGGGTCTTCGATTCCTCGCGCAGCGAGATCTGGCGCTGCTGGGTCCGCGCCTCCTGCTCCGAGTCCACGATGATCTTGCGCTCCGTCGGCGACATGCCGTCCCAGGTCTTCTTGCTCATGAGGACCGGCATCGCCGTGTAGACGTGGCGGGTGAGCGACAGGTACTTCTGCACCTCGTTGAACTTGGAGGTCTCGATCACCGCCAGCGGATTCTCCTGGCCGTCGACCGCCTTCGATTCGAGCGCGCCATAGACCTCGGGGAAGGCCATCGGCAGCGGGTTGGCGCCCAGCGCATTGAACAGGTCCAGGTAGATCGGCGAGCCGATCACGCGCACCTTCAGCCCCTGCAGGTCCTCGACCCGGGCGATGGGGTGCCGGCTGTTGGTCATGTTGCGGAAACCGAGGTCCCACATACCCAGGCCGACCAGGCCGTGCTGCGGCAACTTGCCCATCAGGCGGGTGCCCACCGGGCCGTCGGCCACGGCGAACGCTTCCTGCGGGTTGTTGAACAGGAACGGGAAGTCGAAGACCATGAATTCCTTGTCGATCCCCGACAGCAAGCCGGTCGCCATCGACGAGAAGTCGATGGTGCCCCCGCGCAGGCCGGCCAGGTCCTGCGGCGCGCCGCCGAGCACGCCGGCCGGGAACACGTCCACCTTGATCTTGCCGCCGCTCTTCTTCTTCACCAGGTCCGCGAAGATGTAGGCGCCCTGGCCCAGCGGATGGTCCTTGGCGATGCTGAAGGTGAACTTCAGGGTCCGCTCCTTGATGTCCTGGGCCTGGCCGGCCAGCGGCAGCAGGGCCGCGAGGCCCATGACGACGCCGGCGACGCTGGAGAGAAAGGGTGTGCGCATGGTTGCTCCTGGAGGAAAGGGCCTTGGGGCGGGTTGGTTCACGGCTCGGGGGGAAGCGGGCGGGTCAGCCGGTCAGCCAGCGCAGCGGCGCCAGCACCAGCTCTGGGAACAGGACCATCACGAACATGATCACGAACTGCGCGGTCATGAAGGGCATCACGCCGCGGGTGACGTCGTCCATCTTGATGCGGCCGACGCCGGCCACCACGTTGAGCACGGTGCCCACCGGCGGCGTGATCAGGCCGATCGAGCAGTTGATGATGAACAGCACGCCGAAATACACCGGGTCGATGCCGGCGGCCCGGACCACCGGCATCAGCACCGGCGTCATGATCAGGATGGTCGGCGTCATGTCCAGCGCGGTGCCGATCACCATCGCCAGCACCATGATGGCCGCCATCAGCGCCGTCTTGTTGCCCATGAAGGGCTGCAGCAGGTCGACCATCATGGCCGGCAGGTTGGCCACCGTGATCAGCCAGGCGCTGACCATCGCCGCCGCGATCAGGAACATCACGATGGCGCTGGTCTTGGCCGCCGTCACGAAGATGCCGTAGACGTCGCGCCAGCCGATCTCGCGGTAAACCACCATGGACACCAGCAGCGCATAGACCGCCGCCACCACGGCCGCCTCGGTCGGCGTGAACACGCCCATGCGCAGGCCCACCAGGATGATCAGCGGCAGCATCAGCGCCCACGAGGCCTCGCGCAGCGACCGCAGGACTTCGCCCATGGCGGCCCGCGGCGGCGGCACCACCGCTTCCCTGCGCACCAGCCAGCCCCAGGTCAGCCACAGGGACAGCCCCATCAGCAGGCCGGGCACGATGCCGGCCAGGAACAGCCTGGACACCGAGACGTTGGCGCTGACGCCGAAGATCACCAGGCCGATGCTGGGCGGGATCACCGGGCCGATCACGCCGGTGGCCGCGATCAGGCCGCCGGCGCGGGCGCGGTCGTGGCCGGCCTTGGTCATCATCGGCAGCAGCAGCGCCGTCAGCGCAGCGGCATCCGCCACCGCCGAGCCCGACAGGGCGGCCATGATGCAGCCGGCCACGATGGTCACGTAGCCCAGGCCGCCCTTGATGTGGCCCACCAGCGTCAGCGCCAGGTTGACGATGCGGCGCGACAGGCCGCCCTCGTTCATGATCTCGCCCGCCAGCATGAAGAAGGGCACCGCCAGCAGCGGGAAGCTGTCGGCCCCGCTGATGATGTTCAGCGCCAGGATCTGGGCGTCGAACAGGTTCATCTGCCACATCAGGGCGACGCCGCTGGCCAGCAGCGCCATGGCGATCGGGATCCCGAGCGCCATCGCCAGCAGCAGCGAGCCGAGGAAGATGAAGACGGTCATGGGCGCCGCCCTTGCGTCTCGACCAGGTGCTGCACCTGGGCGGTCTCTTCCGATTCCTGCACCATCACCAGCTCGTCCGCGCCCATCCGGCCGGCCAGCATGCGCCACAGGTTGAGCGCCAGGATCAGTTCCGCCATCACGCCGAACACCACGCCCGGCGCGTACAGGATGGCCATCGGCGCGCCGGTGGACGGCGCCCCCACGTCGAGGTTGAGCCGCCACTGGGTCCAGCTGCCGGCCAGCAGCAGCCAGGCGATGTAGAGCATCAGCAGGTGGCCCAGCACGAAGCAGACCTTGCGCCCGGCCAGCGGCAGCCGGTCCACCACCATCTCCATGCCCAGGTGCTCGCGCTTGTGCAGGGCGACCACCGCCCCCAGGAAGGTCACCCAGACGAACAGCCAGCGCGACACTTCATCCGACACCGTGATGCTGGAATTGAAGCCGTAGCGCAGCACGACGTTGCCGAACACCAGCACCACCATCGCGGCCAGGGCCAGCGCGATCAGCACTTCGAACAGCTTGCAGATGCGGGCGATCAGTTTGTCCACGGACGTTCCTGTTGGTGCGGCTCAGGCCTGCGCTGCACGCAGCGTGTCGACCAGGCCGTGCAGGGCGGCCGTGTACGAATGCCAGCCCAGCCCCTGGACGGTGGCCTTGACGGCCGGCGCGATGATCGAATGGGCGCGCCACGGCTCGCGCGTCACCAGGTTGGACATGTGCACTTCCAGCGTCGGGAACGGCATCGACTTGATCGCGTCGTGCAGCGAGACCCCGTACTGCGTCAGGCCGCCGGGGTTGACGATGGCGCCGTCGGCGGTGTCGATGTGGGCGTGCAGGGCGTCGACCAGCGCGCCCTCGTGGTTGGACTGCAGGATCTCCAGCGTCACCCCCAGCTGCGCGGCCACCGCCTCGATGCGCGCGTTGATCTCCGCCAGCGTGGTGGTGCCGTAGATGTGCGGCTCGCGGCGGCCGAACAGGTTCAGGTTGGGCCCGTGCAGGACCAGGATCAGCAGCGGCTTGGTTGTCATGTCGGTTCCTTGTCTGGTGGCGGCGCGGCTCACAGCCACAGGATCTGCTTGCGGTAATCGAGGTTGTCCAGCAGCGGCTGGGCCGGCCCGGTGTGGAAGACGGCGCCGCGCTCCAGCGCGAACACGCGGTCGGCCAGCGCCAGCACCAGGTCCAGGTTGTGCTCGACGATCACCATCGATACCTCGCCGCGCAGCCGGTCGAACACGGTGAACAGCTCCTGCACCACCGTCGGCGCCAGGCCTTCGAAGGGCTCGTCCAGCAGCAGCAGCTTGACGTTGCCCGAGAGCGCGCGCGCCACCGCCACCATCTGCTGCTCGCCGCCCGACAGGTAGTCGGCCGCCACGTTGCGGCGCTCCTTGAGCCGCGGGAAATATTCGTAGATCTTCTCTTCGCTCCACACCATGCCGTGGCTGCCGTCGGTGGCGCGGGCCAGCCGGCCCAGCGCCAGGTTCTCGGCCACCGTCATGCCGGCGAACAGGCCGCGGCCCTGCGGCACGTAGCCGATGCCCAGCCGCGCGATGGCCGGCGCCGCGAGGCCGGCGATGTCGCGGCCCTCGAATTCGATCCGGCCCGAGGCCGGCGGCAGCAGCCCGCACAGCGCCTTGAGCAGCGTCGACTTGCCGGCGCCGTTGCGCCCCAGCAGGGCGACGATCTCGCCCTCGCGCACGTCCAGGGTGGCGTCGTTGAGGATGTGGCTCTTGCCGTAGAAGGCGTTGACGCCCTCGAAGCGCAGCACCTGCGGCCGCTCGCGGGCGTCGCCGGCCACCCGGCCGGTGACCGGCGGCGTGCCGCTGCCGGTGTACACCTCCTGCACCCGCGGGTCGTTGCGGACCTGGTCGGGCGTGCCGCACATCAGCACCTCGCCCTGGTTCATCACCGTGACGCGCTGCGAGAAGCCCAGCACCCGGTCGATGTCGTGCTCCACGATCAGCACCGGAATGCTGCTGGCGACGGTCCTGACCAGGTTGGAGACGCGCTCGCGTTCCGCCGCCGCCAGGCCGGCCAGCGGCTCGTCCATCAGCAGCACCTGCGGCTTGGAACCCAGCGCGATGCCCAGGTCCACCAGCCGCTGGCCGCCGTACGACAGGTCGCCGCCCAGCGTCTGCTCGATGCCGTGCAGGCCCAGGAACTTCATCAGCTCCGTGGTTTCGGCATGCACCTGCGGATAGCTGTCGATGTCGCGCCAGACGTTGAAGCGGCCGGGATGGCGCGCCTGCAGCGACAGCCGCAGGTTCTCGTAGATCGGCAGGCCCTTGAACAGGTTGGTGATCTGGAACGAGCGGGCCAGGCCGCGCTGGCAGATCTGCTGCGGCGACAGGCCGTGGATGGCCTCGCCGGCCAGCCGCACGCTGCCGCGGCTGGGCGCGAACATGCCCGAGATCAGGTTGAACGTCGTGGTCTTTCCCGCGCCGTTCGGGCCGATCAGCGCGTGCACCTGGCCGGCTTCCAGCGTCAGGCGGGCGCCGCTGACGGCCTTGATGCCGCCGAAGCGCATCTCGACGTCCTGCACTTCCAGCAGCGCGCCCTGGCGTGGCGGCGGCCGCAGGAAGCCCGGCAGGGCCAGCCCCTCGTAGATCTTGCGCCCGCTCATGGCGGCGCCGGTTTCCGCCGGCGGCCGCCAGCGGCGCTTGAGCCGGCCCCAGATGCCGGTCAGGCCGGTGGGCGAATAGATGACGAAGCCCACGAAGATCAGGCCGAACCACAGCAGCCAGTTGCCGGTGTAGATCGAGAACAGCTCGCGAAACAGCAGGTAGAACAGCGCGCCGAGCGCCGGGCCCAGGAAGCTGCGCATGCCGCCGATCACCACCATCGCCAGCATCTCGCCCGAGAAGGCCACGGTGGTCGACTCCGCCGCCGCCAGCCGGTGCAGGAACACCAGCAGCGCCCCGGCCAGCCCGGTGACGGTGGTCGAGAGCACGAAGGCCGCGAGCTTGTAGCGGACGGTGTCGTAGCCCTGGAAGCCGGCGCGCTGCTCGTTCTCGCGGATCGCCACCAGCACGTGGCCGAAGGGCGAGCGCGTCACCCGCAGCAGTCCCCACAGCACGAAGAACGCCACCACCGCGACCAGCGCGTAGAAGTTGGCGTGGCCGTCCAGGTTCAGCACCGCCAGCCCGCCGCGCTCGATGCCGCCCAGGCCGCCCTCGCCGCCGGTCAGCGCGGTCCAGCGGAATGCCATGGCGAAGGTCAGCGCGCACAGCGCCAGCGTCAGCAGCGAGAAGTAGACGCCGCGCCGGCGCAGGATCAGGAAGCCGACGGCCAGGGCCAGCGTGGCCGTGAAGGCCAGCGAGAACAGCAGCGGCAGCACGATCTGGCCCTTGAACCAGTGCAGCTGCGCCAGCGCCGCCGCATAGCCGCCGATGCCGAACCAGGCGCTGTGGCCGAACGACACCAGGCCGGTGGTGCCCACCAGCAGGTTCAGCCCCATGGCGGCCAGCGCCAGGATCACCACCACGGTGGCGTTGTCGTAGGTCAGCCCGATCGCCTGCAGCGCGAACGGCAGTGCCACCAGCGCCGCGGCGCCGATCCAAAGGGGGCGGGAATTCTTGCCGGGGAAAAGCATGCTCATTCGAACCGTTCAATCCGCTCGCCGAGCAACCCGCGCGGACGGAACATCAGCACCAGGAACATCAGCACGTACATGGAAGCCTCGCCGGCGGCGGGCGCGAAATGGATGGTGACGCCGCGCACCACGCCGACCAGCAGCGCGGCGACCACCACGCCCCAGAAGCTGCCGAGGCCGCCGATCACCACCACCACGAAGGCGACGGTCATGATCTCGGTGCCCATCGCCGGGTGCACGATGGTGATCGGCCCGAACAGCGCGCCGCCCAGGGCGGCGGTGGCCACGCCCAGCACCACGATCGCCGTCATGTAGGGCTGCAGGTTGATCCCCAGCACCGCCACCATGTCCGGCCGCTGCACGCCGGCGCGCACCACCCGGCCGAACGAGGTCTTGTGCAGCAGCAGCCAGAGCCCGCCCAGCACCGCCGCCACCACCGCCAGCAGGAACAGCCGGTAGCGCGAGAACATGAAGTCGCCGAGCATCGCGCTGCCCTTGAAGCCGGCCGGCATCGACGACGACAGGGGAGCGGCGCCCCAGATCATCCGCAGCAGCTGCTCGGCCACCATCGCCAGGCCGAAGGTGACCAGCAGGCTCAGGATCGGGTCGGCGGTGTAGAAGCGGCGCAGCAGGAAGCGCTCGAACAGGATGCCCAGCAGGCCGACGGCGATCGGCGACAGCACCACGCCGGCGCCGAAGCCCAGGCGCGAGCCGATCTCCAGCGCCAGGTAGGCGCCGATGGCGTAGAACGCGCCGTGCGCCAGGTTGACGACGCCGCCGACGCTGAAGATCAGCGACAGGCCCAGCGCCAGCAGCAGGTAGTAGCCACCGAGCACCAGGCCGTTGACGACCTGCTCGAGCAGGAAAACGATTTGCATAGGGAAGTCGGTCCGGCCGGCCCGCGCGGGCTCGCGCGGCGACCGCCTGGCGGCGGCCGCGCGCAGTTGCGCGTCAGCCGCGCATTACATCTTGCAGGTGCTCTCGGCCCGGGTCGGCGCCAGCAGTTCCAGCGGCTGGTTGGCGGCCGGCACGGCCTCGCCGAACTTCAGGAAGTCGTACTTGTCCTTGGCCTGGCCCTTGGCCTTGACCGTGAACGGATACGCCTCCTGCATCAGCTGGTGGTCCCAGGAGCGGAAGTAGGCCTTGCGCGCCTTCAGGATGTCGAACTGCGCCTCCGACTCGAAGTAGGCGATCAGCTTGTCGGTGTCGGTCGACTTGGTGGCGCTCATGGCCTGCGCCAGGATCTTGAGCGACACGTATTCGATCCACGCGTGGTTCTCCGGCACCTTGCCGTACTTCTTGACGAAGTTGGCCACGAAGGTCTTGGAGGCCGGCGTGTTCAGGTCGTGGTGCCACACCGTCGGCCAGATGCCGCCCAGGTTGCCCTCGCCCGCGGCCCAGGCGTCGGCGGTGTTCAGGTTGAAGCCCACCACCGGGTACGGCAGGCCGAATTCGGCGTACTGCTTGACGAAGTTGGTGACCTGGTTGCCGGCCAGGTTGGTGGAGACCAGGTCGGGCTTGGCCTGGCGGATCTTCAGCAGGTAGGGGCTGAAGTCGGTGACGTCGGTGGGCACCAGCTCGTCGCCGATCAGGTTGCCGCCGTTGGCGCCGAAGAAGTTCTTGGCGGCCTTGGCCAGGTCGTGGCCGAACAGGTAGTCGGCCGTCAGGCTGTAGATCTTCTTGCCCTTGACCATGTTGTCGCGCACCAGCGCCTGGCCGACGGCGTTGACCATCACCGTGACCGGGATGTCGACGTGGAAGGTGTAGCGGTTGCAGTCCTTGCCGCGCAGCGCATCGGAGCGCGCGCCGATGCTCAGGAACAGCTTCCTGTTGCGGGCCGCGACCTGGGAGATCGTCAGCGCCGATGCGGAGTTGATCTCGCCCATCAGCACCGCGACGCCGTCGCGCTCGATCATGCGCTGGGCCTTGGACGCCGCCACCTGCGGGTTGACCGAGTCCTCGCTCATCACGTCCAGCTGGCGGCCCATCACGCCGCCGGCGGCATTGATCTCCTCGGCCGCCATCTTGATGCCCATCACCGCGTATTCGCCCAGGGCGCCGAGAAAGCCGGTGAGCGGCGTCAGGTGGCCGATCTTGATCTTCTCGCCCTGGCCGAAGGCCAGCGAGGAGAAGCCCAGCGCCGCACTGCCGGCCAGCGCCGCGCCGCCCTTGATCAGGTTGCGGCGGCCCGTGAGCGCCAGCCCCTTGCTCTCATGCACTTGATTGCCCATGTCGTGTCTCCTCGTGGTGTTATCGCAATGCGAGACGCATGATAGGAACGACGCCGTCAAAGCGAAAATACCGATTTCCGAGATGGGCTATCGGAATTTCTTATATGCTCGCGCCATCCCCTTTTGCGGAGCGTCGACATGGATCTCAGGCAGCTCAGGTACTTCGTGCAGATCATCGAGAGCGGCAGCCTGGCCAAGGCCTCGCGGGTGCTGTACATCGCGCAGCCGGCCCTCAGCCAGCAGCTGGCCCGGCTGGAAGCCGAGGTCGGCAAGCCGCTGCTGGTGCGCAGCTCCAAGGGCGTGACGCCGACCGAGAACGGCACCGCGCTGCACCACCATGCGCGCTTCATGCTGCGCCAGCTCGATCAGGCCATCTCGATCGCGCGCCAGGAGCCGGGCACGGTGCACGGCATGGTGTCGGTGGGGCTGGCGGCCACCACCGTGTGCGCGGTCGGCGTGCCCTTCGTGCGCCGCATCCGCGAGAAATACCCGGGCATCGTGCTGAACGTGGTGGAGGGCATGAGCGGCCACCTGGCGCAGATGATGCAGCTGGGGCAGCTGGACCTGTGCATCCTGTTCAGCCGCGACGCCATCCCCGACCTGCCGTCCGAGCCGCTGGTGACGGAGGAACTGTTCGTCATGCTGCCGCAGGAGAGCGAGCTGGTCGCGCCGCGCCGCGTCAAGCTGAGCGTGGCGGAGACGGCGCAGCTGCCGCTGATCCTGCCGACCGGCATCCATGGCCTGCGGCGCCGCATCACGGCCGAATTCGAGCAGCGCAACCTGGCGGCGCGGGTGGTGGCGGAGATCGATTCGCTGTCGCTGCTGATGGCCTGCGTTCGCGGCGGCATGGGCGCCACCATCAAGCCGATGGCCGCGGCCCTGCTGGAGGGCCAGATGCGCCAGGGCTGGCGCACGCTGGCGTTCTCGGATGCGAGCATGACGCGGCCCAACTACCTGTATTCGGTGGTGCCGGAGCGGCTGTCGCCGGCGGCGGCGGCGGTGCGCGCCGAGCTGCGCGACACGGTGCACCAGCTGGTGCAGTCCGGCAGCTGGCAGGGCGTGGAGCTGCTCCACCCCAGGGAGCAGCGCACGCCCTCCTACTTCACGCCGGCGGC
Organism: Caenimonas terrae; assembly: GCF_042655405.1. Lineage (NCBI taxonomy): Bacteria > Pseudomonadati > Pseudomonadota > Betaproteobacteria > Burkholderiales > Comamonadaceae > Caenimonas > Caenimonas terrae. The sequence goes on from NZ_JBHSMF010000002.1 coordinate 570,234, forward strand.
GCCGGTGCGGGCCACCACCTCGTCCTGCGAGCCGGTGCCGCCCGAGCAGCCGATGGCGCCGATGATCCGGCCGGCCTCCACCAGCGGGATGCCGCCGCGCGAGGCGATCAGGTCGTCCAGGGTCAGCAGGTAGTTCAGCCCGCCCTGCACGCCGCCCTCGAAGGCCTTGGTCTCGCGCCGGTACTTGGCGGCCGCGCGCGCCTTGTGCTGGGCGATCTCCACCGAGGCCAGCTGGGCGCCGTCCATGCGCTTGAAGGACACCAGGCTGGCGCCCGAGTCCACCACCGCGCAGACCATCTTCCAGCCGCGGCCGCGGGCCTCGCCCACTGCCGCCGCCAGCACGGCGTCGGCGCGCTCCAGCCCGATCGGCGCGCCATAGGGGACGTCGAACGGCATCTTTTCGGGCACGGCGTCCAGCGGGTTGGGCTGCTGGGCCCCGGCGGCACCGGCCAGCAGCAGGCCGGCCACGGCGATCGCGCGGGCATGGAACTTGAACTTCATGGGAGTCTCCTCGGTTGAGGAGCGCAATGTAGTCTGCGCCGGCGGCGGCGTCGCCTGCACTCGCGCGCATGGGGCCATCGGCGGCCGTGATGGCTCAGGCGTCCGGCAGCGCCGCCCCGACCCAGCGGCCCGAGCGCACCAGGGCGCGCGCGCAATCGGCCAGCACCACGCGGGCGGCAAGCCCGGCCGGCGACAGTTCGTCGTCCGACAGGCTGCACAGCGCATTGGCCCGTCGCGCCTGGGCGTCGCCGATCTCGGCCAGGTGGAAGCGCTGCTCCGCATCGGGAAAGCGCGCCACCGCCGCCCACGGCTGCAGCGTGCAGCCCAGGCCCGCCTCCACCGCCTCCATCAGCATCGGCAGCGAATCGATCTCGGCGACCACCGTGGGCTGCAGCCGGATCCGGGCGAACAGCGCGTCCAGCGTGCTGCGCAGTCCGTGCGCGCCGGTCGGCAGGATCAGCGGCACGCCCTTGAGCCGCGCCATCCGCAGCCGGGCCGGGGCGCCGGCCGGGAGGCCCGCGCGGGCGCGGATGAAGAACAGTTTTTCCTCCAGCAGCGGCATCACGCTCCAGCGCCGCGCCGGGTTGGTGTCGAACAGCACCGCCAGATCGAGCTGGCGGGCGTTGAGCATGGCCGACAGGTGGCCGGACAGGCCTTCCACCATGTGCAGCCGCACGTCCGGATAGCGCTCGCGCATGGCCCGCATCAAGGCCAGCCCCAGCACCGACGCCGTGGTCGGCGCCAGGCCGACGCTGACGCTGCCGGACAGCCGCGACTGCTGCGCCGCCCGCACCGCCTGCTCGGAATGGCGCAGCGCCAGCTGCGCCTCGCGAAAGAAAGCCAGCCCGGCCTCGGTGGGCGTCACGCCCTTGCTGGTGCGCTGCAGCAGCCGGGTCGACAGCTCGCCTTCCAGCCGGCTGATCTGCTGGCTGAGGGCCGACTGCACCAGCTGCAGGTCGAGCGCGGCGCGGCTGATGCTGCCCAGTTCGACCACGCGCACGAAGTAGCGGAGCTGGCGCAGTTCCATCGCTATTTGGCGCAGCGGTCGGACAGGGCGCGCGCCGCCAGGCCTGGGGCAGCGAGCAGGCCGCCGAGCATCCCGGGCTTGTCCGGCGCGTGCATGCAGTCGTCCACCGACGCGTCGCCCATGCCCTCGGCCATCGGGTCGACGCGCGGCTTGGCGCCGCGCCGCAGCTGCTCGTTGGCCATGTCGGCCAGGCTGCGCGGCTGCTGGAGGCGGAACGGCCCGGGATGCGGCGGAATGACAGGCGCCGGCGCCGGCAGGATCAGCGGCGGCGGGCGCGGTGCGGGCGGCACCGGGGGCGCCGGCGGCGCGACCAGGATGGTGGTCGCGCCCGCGGCGGCCGGCGAACCGGCCGGCACCGCCACATCGACCGGCGGCAGTTGCAGCCGCTGCACCGGCGCCGGGGCAGGTGGCGCCGGAGCCGGGGCCGGAGCCGGGGCCGGCGCCGGCGGCGCAGGCGGGGTTGGCACTGGTGCCGGCGGCGCAGGCGGTGCCGGCGCGGGAGCCGGCGCGGGAGCCGGCGCAGGTGCAGGTGCAGGTGCAGGTGCAGGCTCGGGCGCGGGGACAGGCGCGGGTGCGGGCACCGGCGCCGGGACCGGAGCAGGAACGGGAGCGGGCAATGGCTCCGGCGCCGGCACCGGCACGGGTTCCGGTGGCACCGGCGCCGGCGTGGGCGGCGGCTCGGGCGGCGGTGTCACGGGCATCGGCACCGGGACCGGCGGCGCCGGCGTCGGCTCCGGCTCGGTCTCCGTCACGGCCTGGCGCGCCTTGGGCGCCGGCCGCGGTTTGCGGGCCTGCAGCGTGTCGGGCAGCTGCGTGGTGGCGCGCAGCGGCACGCTGGGCTCGACCCGGTTGCCGAACACCGCCATCGCCTCGCTGGAGCGCAGCGACAGGTTGGACGGCGAGGTGATGGCGCGGCTGCTGCTTGCATTGCGCGGGCTGATCGGCTGCGCGTACTGGTAGACCACATAGCGCACGGCGCGCTCCACCGGCACGTGCTGCGCGATCAGCCAGAGCAGCGCCACGTGCAGCGCGCCCACCGTCACCATCGCGCCCGGGGAACGGCGCTGTGGGGGCAACTGGAGTGGGCTGGGCCGCAGGAGCATGGCCTTGGGATAATCGCATAAATGAATGCGAAGACCCGGGTGGTTGTTGGTTTGAGCGGCGGCGTCGATTCCGCGGTGACGGCGCACCTGCTCAAGGCCCAGGGCCATGAAGTGATCGGCATCTTCATGAAGAACTGGGAGGACGACGACGACAGCGAATACTGCTCGTCGAACGTCGACTTCGTCGATGCCGCCGCGGTCGCCGACGTGCTGGGCATCGAGATCGAGCACGTCAACTTCGCCGCCGACTACAAGGAGCGGGTGTTCGCCGAATTCCTGCGCGAATACCAGTCCGGCCGCACGCCCAACCCCGACGTGCTGTGCAACGCCGAGATCAAGTTCAAGGCCTTCCTGGACCACGCGATGCGGCTGGGCGCGGAGAAGATCGCCACCGGCCACTACGCGCGGGTGCGCGAGCGGCACACGGCAAGCGCCGGCCAAGCGGGGCGCTTCGAGCTGCTCAAGGGCCTGGACGAGACCAAGGACCAGAGCTACTTCCTGCACCGGCTGAACCAGGCCCAGCTGTCCAAGACGCTGTTCCCGGTCGGCGAGCTGCGCAAGACCGAGGTGCGGCGGATCGCGCAGGAGCTGCGCCTGCCGAACGCGAAGAAGAAGGACTCGACCGGCATCTGCTTCATCGGCGAGCGGCCGTTCCGCGAATTCCTCAACCGCTACATCTCGCGCGAGCCCGGCCCGATCAAGGACGAGCGCGGCCGCACGCTGGGCCAGCACCAGGGCCTGAGCTTCTACACGCTGGGCCAGCGCCAGGGGCTGGGCATCGGCGGCGTGAAGGACAAGGGCGCGCAGCGCGGCGGCGGCGCCCACGCGCCGTGGTTCGTGGCGCGCAAGGACATGGAAAAGAACACGCTGTACGTGGTGCAGGGCCACGGGCATCCCTGGCTGCAGTCCCTGGCGCTGGATGCGGACGACGCGAGCTGGGTGGCGGGCCACGCGCCGGCCGCCGGCAGCTATGCGGCCAAGACGCGGTACCGGCAATCGGACGCGCCCTGTACCCTGCCGGCCGCGGCCAACGGTGAATTCCACCTGGATTTCGCCGCGCCGCAATGGGCGGTGACGCCCGGCCAGTCCGCCGTGCTGTATGACGGCGAGGTCTGCCTGGGCGGCGGCGTGATCAGCGCCAGGGGCTGACCACGCCCGGGCTCACGAGGTGCGGCGGGCGAGCGTCAGCACCGGCTTGAGAATGTATTTGCCGCCATTGCCGTTGCCGCTGCCGCCGGTGGTGACGATCGACTTGCAGGCATCGAAGTCGGCCCTGCGATGGCGCGGCTGGCAGGCCGCGCCTGGCTCAGAAGGGGATGTCGTCGTCCATGTCGTCGAAGCCCGACGACGGTTTCTGCGCGGGCGCCGGACGCTGGGCCGCCGGGGCCGGGGCCCGCTGCTGCTGCGGCGCCGGCGCGCGGCGCGGCGCGCCGCCGCCGTCTTCGTCGCCGCCGGACGGGCCGCCCATGCCTTCGCGGCCGCCGAGCAGCTGCAGTTCGGTGGCGATGATGTCCACCGTGTTCTTCTCGACGCCGTCCTGGCCGGTGTACTTGCCGTACTTCAGCCGGCCCTCGACGTAGATCGGACGGCCCTTCTTGACGTATTCGCCGGCGATCTCGGCCAGCCGGTCATAGAAGGTGATGCGGTGCCACTGCGTGTCCTCGATGGTCTCGCCGCTGGTCTTGTCCTTGCGCTTGCTGGAGGTGGCCAGCGTGACGTTGGCCACGGCGGCGCCCGAAGGCAGGTAGCGGATCTCGGGGTCGCGGCCGCAGTTGCCGACGAGGATGACTTTGTTGACGGATGCCATGGGAGGGTTCTCCTGATATGGATGGATTATGTCGCCTGGGCCTCGCTGGCCAGCGCCTCGTCGGCCGACTTCAGCGCCCGCGGCGCCCGCATCGGCCACGCCACCACCAGCCACAGCAGCATCAAGCCGGCGCAGACCGCGAACAGCCCTGCCGGTCCAACGTGCTTGGCCAGCCAGCCGCCGACCGCGCCGCCGGCAAAGAAGCCCACAGACTGGAGGGTGTTGTACACGCCCAGGGCCGCGCCCCGCGCGTGCGGCGGCGCGATCCGCGAGGCCATGCTGGGCTGGCTGGCTTCCAGCACGTTGAAGCCGCAGAAGAACAGGAACAGCAGCGCCGCCAGTGCCGCCACGCTCGGCTGGCGCGCCACCAGCAGCAGGCCGACCTGCACCAGGCCCACCAGGCCGACCGCTGCCAGGAACACCGCCCGCAGGTAGCCGCGCCGCTCCAGCGGAAACAGCGTGAAGCCCATCACCAGGAACGACGCCAGCACCGCCGGCAGGTAGACATGCCAGTGGACCTCGCGCGGCAGGCCCGCCTGCACCAGCAGCGCCGGGATCGCCACCCACATCGCCAGCTGCACCGCGTGCAGGATGAACACGCCGATGTCCAGCCGCAGCAGGCCGGAGTGGCTCAGCACCTCCCTGATCCGGCCGCGCGGCACGTTCTTGTGCTGCAGCGGCTCGGGCGGCGTCCACCACAGGACCACCGCGATGCAGGCCAGCGCCAGCGCGCCGGTGACGGCAAACAGGCCCGACAGGCCGATGTGCGCCACCAGCAGCGGCGCCGCCACCAGCGACAGCGCGAACATCAGGCCGATGCTGGCCCCGACCATGGCCATCGCCTTGGTGCGCATCTCGTCGCGGGTCTGGTCGGCCAGCAGCGCCGTCACGGCGGCGGACACCGCCCCCGCGCCCTGCAGCGCACGCCCCATGATCAGCCCGCCCAGGCTGTCGGCTGCCGCCGCCAGGAAGCTGCCGGCGGCGAACACCAGCAAGCCGATGATGATGGTCCGCTTGCGCCCGAAGCGGTCCGAGGCGATGCCGAACGGGATCTGCAGCACGCCCTGCGTCAGGCCGTAGATGCCCATCGCCAGCCCGATCCGGGCCGGGTCGTCGCCGCCGGGATAGCGCGCCGCCTCCAGCGCGAACACCGGCAGCACCAGGAACAGGCCCAGCATGCGGGCGGCGAAGACCGCGGCCAGCGAGCTGCTGGCGCGGCGCTCGGTGGCCGTCATGCGGGCGGAGGCGGTGGGTCGGGGATTTGGGTTCACAGGAAAAAACAGCAGCAATCGTGCCTGCCGGATTGAAAAACCCGGCCCGGCCCCCATTGTCCTGTATCGGCCGCGCCCTTGCGCCGGGTCCGGCATGCCGGTCTATCATGTCGGGTTTCCCCCAGAGCAGCCTCGTTGAACTCTTCCGCAGACGGCAAATTCCTCGATGAACGCGGCGACGGCGCCTATCTCGCCGCGGCAGTCCAGCGCCGCATCGCGATTCGCGGCGCGCGCACCCACAACCTCAAGAACGTCGACCTCGACATCCCGCGCAACCAGCTGGTGGTGATCACCGGGCTGTCGGGCTCGGGCAAGTCATCGCTGGCCTTCGACACGCTGTACGCGGAGGGCCAGCGCCGCTACGTCGAGAGCCTCTCGACCTATGCCCGCCAGTTCCTGCAGCTGATGGACAAGCCGGATGTGGACCTGATCGAGGGCCTGTCGCCGGCGATCTCGATCGAGCAGAAGGCCACCAGCCACAACCCGCGCTCCACCGTCGGCACCGTCACCGAGATCCACGACTACCTGCGGCTGCTGTATGCGCGGGCCGGCACGCCCTACTGCCCCACCCACGACGTGCCGCTGCAGTCGCAGACCGTGTCGCAGATGGTGGACGCGGTGCTGGCGCTGCCGGAGGACACCAAGCTGATGATCCTGGCGCCGGTGGCGCGCGACCGCAAGGGCGAGTTCCACGACGTCTTCGCCGAGATGCAGGCCCGCGGCTACGTGCGCTTCCGCGTCAACGGCCAGGCCTTCGAGTTCGACGAACTGCCCAAGCTGAAGAAGACCGAGAAGCACGACATCGACGTGGTGATCGACCGCGTGAAGGTTCGCCGTCCACCCGTTCGCCCTGAGCCTGCCCTTCGACAAGCTCAGGACGATCGGGATACCACGGCTTCGACAAGCTCAGCCCGAACGGACTTCGACAACCTCAAACAGCGCCTGGCCGAAAGCTTCGAGGCGGCGCTGCGGCTGGCCGACGGCCGCGCCATCGCGCTGGAGATGGACGGCGGCGCGCAGCACCTGTTCAACGCCAAGTTCGCCTGCCCGATCTGCAACTATTCGATCAGCGAACTCGAGCCGAGGCTGTTCTCCTTCAACTCGCCGGTGGGCGCCTGCCCCACCTGCGACGGCCTGGGCCACATGGAGTTCTTCGACCCGGCGCGGGTCGTGGCCTTCCCGACGCTCAGCCTGGCCAGCGGCGCGATCAAGGGCTGGGACCGGCGCAACGCCTACTACTTCAGCCTGCTGGAAAGCCTGGGCAAGCACTACAAGTTCGACGTCGACGCGCCGTTCGAGGACCTGCCGGCGCCGGTGCAGGAAGCCATCCTGCGCGGCACCGGCGAAGAGGAGGTGCGCTTCAGCTACACCATGGAATCGGGCGCCTCGTCCGGGCGCAAGGTGAGCAAGAAGCACCCGTTCGAGGGCATCCTGCCGAACATGGAGCGGCGCTTCCGCGAGACCGATTCGGTGGCGGTGCGCGAGGAGCTCTCGCGCTACCGCAGCATGCAGGCCTGCCGCGACTGCAACGGCACGCGGCTGCGCAGCGAGGCGCGCCACGTCAAGCTCGGGGAAGGCGCCCAGGCCCGTGCCATCTACGAGGTCAGCCACCTGACGCTGCGCGAGTGCTATGAGTACTTCAACGGCCTGAAGCTGCACGGCTCCAAGGCCGAGATCGCCGACAAGGTGATCCGCGAGATCGGTCTGCGGCTGCGCTTCCTCAACGACGTCGGCCTCAATTACCTGAGCCTGGACCGCAGCGCCGAGACGCTGTCGGGCGGGGAAGCGCAGCGGATCCGGCTGGCATCCCAGATCGGCTCCGGCCTGACCGGCGTGATGTACGTGCTGGACGAACCCAGCATCGGCCTGCACCAGCGCGACAACGACCGGCTGATCGCCACCCTGCGCCACCTGCGCGACATCGGCAACAGCGTGATCGTGGTGGAACACGACGAGGACATGATCCGCGCCGCCGACCACGTGATCGACATGGGGCCGGGCGCCGGCATCCATGGCGGCCGGGTGATGGCGCAGGGCACCTTCGAGGAAGTGAAAGCGACGCCGCAATCGCTCACCGGCCAGTACCTGTCGGGCGCCAGGTCGATCGCGGTGCCGCAGCGCCGCACGGCCTGGCTGCCGGTGGTGCACAAGCCGGCCTACGCGCCGAAGCCGGGCTCGCGCTTTGCGCCCAGCGATGCCGCCAAGCGGCGCGCGGCGCGCGAGGCCGAGCACCTGGCCACGCAGGGCGAGCTGCAGGAGATCCGCGTGCTCGGCGCCACCGGCAACAACCTCAAGGACGTCAGCGTGGCGTTCCCGGTCGGCCTGCTCACCTGCGTGACGGGCGTTTCCGGTTCCGGCAAGTCGACGCTGGTCAACGACACGCTCTACGCCGCCGTCGCCCGCACGCTGTACCGCGCCCACGAGGAGCCGGCGGAGCACGAAGCGATCGAAGGCATCGAGCACTTCGACAAGGTGATCAACGTCGACCAGTCGCCGATCGGCCGCACGCCGCGCAGCAACCCGGCCACCTACACCGGCCTGTTCACGCCGATCCGCGAGCTGATGGCCGAAGTGCCGATGGCGCGCGAGCGCGGCTACGGGCCGGGCCGCTTCAGCTTCAACGTCGCCGGCGGCCGCTGCGAGGCCTGCCAGGGCGACGGCGTGGTGAAGGTGGAGATGCACTTCCTGCCCGACGTCTACGTGCCGTGCGACGTCTGCAAGGGCCAGCGCTACAACCGCGAGACGCTGGAAGTGCAGTGGAAGGGCCGCAACATCGCGCAGGTCCTGGACATGACGGTGGAGGACGCGTTCGAGTTCCTCAAGGCCGTGCCGACCATCGCCCGCAAGCTGCAGACGCTGCTGGACGTGGGCCTGAGCTACATCAAGCTTGGGCAGGCGGCGACCACGCTGTCGGGCGGCGAGGCGCAGCGGGTCAAGCTGGCGCTGGAACTGTCCAAGCGCGACACCGGCCGCACGCTCTACATCCTGGACGAGCCGACCACCGGCCTGCATTTCGCCGACATCGACCTGCTGCTGAAGGTGCTGCACCAGCTGCGCGACGCCGGCAACACCATCGTGGTGATCGAGCACAACCTGGACGTGATCAAGACCGCCGACTGGCTGATCGACATGGGGCCCGAGGGCGGCGCCGGCGGCGGCCAGGTGGTGGGCGTCGGCACCCCGGAGGACCTCGCGGCCAATCCCGCCAGCCACACCGGCAAGTACCTGCAGCGGCTGCTGTAGCCGCGACTTGCGCCAGAATCCGGCGATGGATTCCACCGACATCGAAACGATCGAACGCGCCACCGTGCAGGCGGTGTCGCCGCAGGCGCAAACCGAGATTGCGGGCTGGGTGCTGCCCTTCGACGACGGCACCGTGGGCCGCGCCCGCAGCGCCGTGCCCCTGTCCCACGCGCCGCCGGCGGTGGCGGTGCTGCCGCAGATCGAGGCGGCCTACGCGCAGCGGAACCTGCCAGTGGACCTGCGCGTGCCGGTGCTGGCGGCCTTCGAGCCGTTCCGCTCGGCGCTGGCGGCCCGCGGCTACCGCGAGCACACGCTGACCGAGGTGCACACGGCCGACGTGGCGAGCGTGCGGGCGGTGTCCGATGGCGATCCGGCCGAACTGCTGGCCACGCCCGGACCGGACTGGGCCTCGATCTTCCTGGGGCCCGGCTTCGACCCGGTCGACGGCGCCAGCCGCGTGAGCAAGCTGGGGCAGGCCGCCGGCTCGCTGTTCGCCCTCGTGCGGGAAGACGGGCGGCCGGCGGCGGCGGGCGCGGCTGCCTTCAGCCACGGGTGGGCCAGCGTGCACGGGATGCGCACCGCGCAGGACAGGCGCGGCCGCGGGCTGGCCGGCCGGGTGCTGGCCACGCTGGCCGGCGCGGCCACCGACCGCGGCTACCGGAAGGTGTTCCTGCAGGTCGCCGCCGAGAACGCGGCGGCCAGATCGCTCTACCGGCGTGCCGGTTTTGCGCCGGCGTGGCGCTACTCGTACTGGCGGCTCGGGCAATAATCCCGCATTCCGGGCTGTCGCCGTCGGGAACCACCATGTCCTCCATCACCCTGCGCTTCCTGGCCCAGCCCGACACCGTCAACTTCGGCGGCAAGGTCCATGGCGGCACCGTCATGAAGTGGATCGACGAGGCCGGCTACGCCTGCGCCACCGCCTGGGCCAAGCGCTACTGCGTCACGGTCTATGTCGACGGCATCCGCTTCCTCCGCCCGATCCGGATCGGCGAACTGGTGGAGGTCCAGGCCCGGCTGGCCTTCACCGGCAACAGCAGCATGAACATCTCGGTGGAGGTGAGCAGCGGCGACATCCGGACCGGCGCGATGGAAACGACCACCGAATGCGTGATCGTGTTCGTCGCGCTCGACGACGACGGCAAGCCGGTGCCGGTGGACAGCTGGAATCCGGAAACGCCGGGCGAGGTGGCGCTGGCCAGCCGGGTGCGTGCGCAGATCGAGGCCTCGCGAGCCCACCGCCATTGAACGCCGCCCCCGCCGGCCTGTCGGGACGCGAGCTGGCCGCCGCGCTGCTGATCGTCGTCATCTGGGGCGTCAACTTCGTGGCAATGAAGTTCGGGCTGCGCGACTTCACGCCGTTCCAGCTCGGGGCCGCCCGCTACGTGGTGGCGGCGCTGCCGCTGGTGCTGCTGGTGCGACCGCCGCGGCTGCACTGGAAGTGGGTGCTGCTGTACGGCCTGTTCCAGGGCGTCGGCCAGTTCGGGTTCCTGTTCTGGGCGCTGCAGGTCGGCATGACGGCGTCGCTGGCCTCGGTGCTGATGCAGACCCAGGTGTTCTTCACCGCGCTGTTCGGTTTCGTGCTGCTGCGCGAGCGGGCCAGCCGGCCGCTGCAGGCCGGCCTGGTGCTGGCCGCGCTGGGCCTGGCCTGCTTCGCGATGAACTACGTGGGGCCGGGCGCGAGCCGGGCAACCACCGCGCTGGGCTTCGTGCTGAACCTGTGTTCCGCCGCCATGTGGGCGGCATCGAACATCGTCGCGCGCAAGGCGCAGCAGGCCAGTGCCGGCTTCGATCCGCTGGCCTTCGTGATCTGGTCCAGCGTGGTGCCGATCGTTCCCTTCGTGCTGCTGTCGCTCTGGCTGGATCCCGTGCCCAGCCGCTGGCGCTGGACCGCGGCGCCCTGGAGCAGCTGGCTGGCGGTGGCCTTCCTGGGCTGGATCGCAACCGTCGCGGCGTACGGCATGTGGACCGGCCTGCTCAAGCGCCATCCGGCCAACCGCGTCGCCCCGTTCAGCCTGGGCGTGCCGGTGGTCGGCCTCACGGCCGGCATGCTGGTGCTGGGCGAATCGGTGTCGCCATGGCAATGGGGCGGGATCGTGCTGGTGGTGGCGGCGCTGGCCTGCGTGCTGCTGGGCCCGCGCTTTGCCAAGCCGGTGGCGTCGAGCTGAGAGTGCCAGCCGCGTCGCGCCTGCGTCAGCGGCTCGACCATTTCGCTTAAGCAGGCGCCTTACCGTTACAGAGTGTTTAGCCTAACTTCAAAATGTAAACGCATGGTCTGATCGCTCCATGCCCGGTCGTTGTCCGCCGGGCGGAGAGCACCTCCCATGAGCAGCGTTTTCAACTCTTCCTTCGTCAACACCCGCGCTCCGGCGTCCATTCGGCGCGCCCGCAGGCCACAGCCCAGGCTGCTGGCGGCCCTCGCCGGCTGGCTCGGCATGGGCCGCGAACCACACGCTCGGGCACCGATCCCGGTGAAGGGCAAGAACTGGGAGCAGCACAAGCAGGCGATGCTCAGCGCCGGCGACAAGCTGCTGGCGCGCGCGCGCAGCGCGGGCGAGCCGCTCAGCCTGGCGGTGTTCGACCTGAACGACCTGCCGGAACTGGAAAGCGTGTTCGGCGCGGCGATCGCCCGCGAGGTGACGACGCAGGTGGTGTTCAAGCTGCAGGCGATGGCCGGCAGCAGGGGGGTGGTGATCCGCACCGATGCAACCGTGTTCAGCGTGCTGATGCCCGCCTGCGGCCGCGACCGCGCGCACAAGGCGATCGAGCGGAGCATGGGCAGCCCGTGCTGCATCGAGCTGGACGCCGAGGCCCACGAGCTGGTGCTGGTGCCCGACTTCAAGGTGCAGACGATGCGGCCGGATTCGCCGACGCTGGCCGAGGTCTATGCCGAGCTGCTGCGCGACATCGCGGGGGCGCAGCACCTGGAACGCCGGCGCCAGCGCTACCTGCAGCGCGAGCGCGAATCGCACACCCGGCCGGCCGACCTGCAGGACCATGGCGACCACCCGCGGCCGACGCCGCTGCGCCAGCCGGCCTTCCGGCCCGTCGACCCGACCATCCCGATGCCGATGCAGATCAAGCGCTGAAGCCGCTCAGGGCTTGGCGGCTTCGAGCAGGTCGCGGGTGCGCAGCGCCTCGCGCCGGGCCGCTTCGGCGAAGTCGTCGCCGCCCGACGCATAGAGGATGGAGCGAGAGGAATTGACCACGATCGGCGCATCGGCGCGCCATCCTGCCTTCACGGTGGCGACCGCGTCGCCGCCCTGGGCCCCGACCCCGGGAATCAGCAGGGGCAGCGTCGGCGCCACCCGGCGCACCCGCTCGATCTCGGCCGGATAGGTCGCCCCCACCACCAGCCCGAGCTGGCCGTTGAGGTTCCACGGCCCCTGCGCCAGCCGCGCCACATGCTCGTACAAGAGCGGCTGTCCGTCCACCGAGGCCAGCCGCTGGTTCTGCAGGTCGTCGCCGCCCGGGTTGGACGTGCGGCACAGCAGGAAGGCGCCCTTGTCGTGGAACTTCAGATAGGGCTGCACCGAATCGAAGCCCATGAACGGCGACAGCGTCACCGCGTCGGCGCCGTAGCGTTCGAAGGCCTCGCGCGCGTACTGCTGCGCGGTGGAGCCGATGTCGCCGCGCTTGGCGTCCAGGATCACCGGCACCTGGGGCGCGTTGCGCCGCATGTGCTCCATCAGCCGTTCCAGCTGGTCTTCGGCGCGATGCGAGGCGAAGTAGGCGATCTGCGGCTTGAACGCGATCACCAGGTCCGCGGTGGCGTCCACGATGCGCGCGCAGAAATCGTAGATGCGGCCGGCGTCGCCCTTGAGCGCACCGGGAAAGCGCGACGGCTCCGGGTCCAGGCCGATGCAGAGCATCGAGCCATTGCTGCGGCCGGCGCTGCGCAGGCGGTCGAGGAAGGTCATGGACTGGGATTGTAAGGATGCACGCACGGCGACAATCGCCGCATGTACAAGCTCACTCCTCGCCAGCTGCTCACCCTGGTGCTGCTCACGCTCATCTGGGGCCTGAACTGGCCGGTGATGAAACTGGGGGTCACCGGCTTCCCGCCGCTGACCTTCCGCACCCTGTCGATGCTGATCGGGCTGCCGCTGCTGGGCGCCGTGCTGATCGCGCTGAAGCTGCCCTTTCGCATCGCGCGGCGGCACTGGCCGCAGCTGCTGGTGCTCACCGCGACCAACATGCTGGTCTGGCACGTCTGCATCATCCTGGCGCTGAAGAACCTGTCCAGCGGCCGCGCCGCCATCCTGGGCTACACCATGCCGGTGTTCTCGGCGCTGATCGGCGCCTGGCTGTTTTCGGCGCGGCTGTCGGCCCGCGGCTGGATGGGCGTGGGCGCCGCCGCGGTCGGCGTCGGCCTGCTGCTCTGGCACGAACTCACCGCGCTGGCCGGCCGGCCGGTGTTCGTGCTGCTGGCATTGTTCGCCGCCGCCGCATGGGCGCTGGGCACCCAGCTGCTGCGCCGCAGCAGGATGGAGGTCGCGACGCTGACGCTGTCGTTCTGGATGACGGCGATCACCACGGTGGTGATGAGCGTGCTGGCGGTCACCTTCGAGCGGGCGCAGTGGAGGCTGCCACCGGCGCCGACCGGCTGGGCGATCTTGTTCAACGGCGTGATGATCTTCGGCTATGCGCAGCCGGCCTGGTTCTTCCTGGCACGCTCGCTGCCGCCGCTGGCCTCGACGCTGTCGGTGATGCTGATCCCGGTGCTGGGCGTGTTCAGCGGCGCGCTCTGGCTGCACGAGGTGCTGCACTGGCAGGACTACACCGCGGTGCTGCTGATGATGGTGGCGATCGCATCGGTGCTGTGGCCGGCGCGCCAGCGCCGCGCAGTGCCGGCCTGAGCGTCAGTGCTTGGCCCGCTCGTACAGCGGCATCACGCGCGGCAGGTTGCGCTGCAGTTCGGCGATCCGCGTCGCGCTCGACGGGTGGGTGGAGATCCACTGCGGCGGCGAGCCCTTGCTGGCCTGGCTCATCTTGGTCCACAGCGTGATCGCCGCGCGCGGGTCGTAGCCGGCGCGCGCCGCGATCTCCATGCCGACCAGGTCGGCCTCGGATTCGTCGGAGCGGCTGAACTTGAGCGTCATCAGCTGCGCGCCGATGCCGGTCATGGCCTGGCCGACCTGGCCCAGCCCCAGCACCTGCACCAGCACGTTGGCGCCGACATTGGTGAGTTCGCCCTTGGCCATGCGCTCGCGCGCATGTTCGCGCAGCGCGTGCGCCATCTCGTGGCCCATCACCATCGCCACCTCGTCGTCGGTGAGCTTGAGTTGATCGAGGATGCCGGAGAAGAACACGATCTTGCCGCCCGGCATGCAGAAGGCATTGACCTGGTTGGAGCCGATCAGGTTGACCTCCCACTTCCACTGGGCGGCACGCGGGTTCCATTGCGGAGCCTGCGCGATCAGCCGCGTCGCCACCGCGCGGATGCGCTGCAGCTGCGGGTGATCGGGCTGGGCCAGCGCGCGCTTGTCCGCAGCCTGCGCCAGCAGGTCGCGGTATTGCTGCGCGGCAGCGTTCTCGACTTCGGCGGCCGGCACCAGCGCCGACAGCCTGGACGCCTTGCCGACGGCCACGCCTTCGGCCGGCTGCGCCTTCGCGAACGCGCCGCTGGCGGGCAACGCCACCAGCGCCAGGCCAAGCGCGAGGGCGCGCCAGAAGCCGGCCGCAGCGGCAATCGAATCGGTCATCGTCGTCTCCACGGGCCTGCGCCCACACATCCGACTTATTATTCCGGCATGCATCAACTCCTGCCTGTCAGCCAAGAGCCCAAGCGGTCGTGGGGCGCTGCGCTATGAGCGCCGCCGCGCCGGCCGCCCGCCGCAAACGATCGGCGATGGAGGTCCTGCGCGAACTGCGGCAGCCCAAGGTGGCAGTGATGCTGGCGCTGGGCTTCTCCTCGGGATTGCCGTTCCTGCTCACCGCCAATACCTTCGGCTACTGGCTGCGCGACGACGGCACCAGCCTGGTCGCCATCGGCTTCATCTCGTGGGTGGGCTTTGCCTACGCCTTCAAGGTGTACTGGTCGCCGCTGGTGGACCGGCTGGACCTGCCGCTGCTGGGGCGCCTGGGCCGGCGCCGCGGCTGGATGCTGCTTTGCCAGCTGCTGGTGGCGGTCGGCCTGCTGGGGATGGCCGCGGTCGGTACGGCCGGCGGACTGGCGGCCATCGGCGCCTTCGCCCTGCTCACCGCGTTCGCGTCGGCCACGCAGGACATCGCGATCGACGCCTGGCGCATCGAGTCCGCCAACGACCCCGACGAGGTGGGGCTGATGACGTCGGCAGCGCAGGTGGGCTACCGCAGCGCCCTGCTGGTCACGGACGCCCTCATCATCGCGGCGGCGGCCCGGGTGGGCTGGCCGCTCTCCTACGTCGGCATGGCGGTGCTGATCGCGCTGTGCATGGTGGCGACGCTGTGCGCCTCGGAGCCGGTGCGGGCCGACATCGCCCTGCAGCACAAGCCGCCGCTGTGGACCCTGCGCGGCCTGGGCGATGCGGTGATCGGCCCCTTCGTCGATTTCTTCGCCAAGCACAGGCAGGCCGGGCTGGTGATGCTGCTGATGGTGGCGCTGTACCGGCTGCCCGATTTCGTGATGGGGCCGATGTACAACCCGTTCTATCACGACCTGGGCATCGCCAAGGACACCGTGGCCTGGGTGCGCGGCTCGTTCGGGCTGGTCGCCACCTTCGCCGGCATCGCCGCGGCGGGCATCAGCGCGGTGCGGCTCGGGCTGCTGCCCACGCTGATCGCAGGGCTGGTGCTGGAAGGCTTCGGCACCGCCGCCTTCGCGCTGCTCACCGCCCACCCGGACGCTTCGCTGTTCGCCGCGGTGATGACGGCCGACTCCTTCGCACAGGCCTTCGCCGGCGTGGCGCTGGTGACGTACATGTCCAGCCTGACCAGCCTGGGCTACACCGCCACCCAGTACGCGATGCTGTCGTCCACCTATGCGCTGCTGGGCAAGTTCCTCAAGGGCTTCTCCGGCATCGCGGTGGAAACGCTCACGCCCACCTATGGCCTGCTGGGCGCGTACGCCACGGCCTTCATCGCCACCGGGCTCACCGCCATCCCGCCGATGCTGTTGCTGGTGCTGCTGTACCGGATGCAACGCGCCGGCAGCCGCGTGCCGGCGGCGACCTGAACTTCAGGCCGGGTCCGGCTCGCCGGCCAGGCTGGCGAGCGCCTGCCGCTGCAGCTTGCCCAGCGCCGTCTTCGGCAGGGCCGCGACGAAGAACACCCGGCGCGGGCACTTGAAGCGGGCCAGCCGGCCGTCCAGGTGCTGCGCGAGCGCGCCGGGCGCGAGCTGCGCATCGGCGCGCAACACGATCGCCACCGCAACCGCTTCTCCCCAGCGCGGATCGGGCAGGCCGAAGGCGGCGCATTCGGCCACCGCCGGATGCTGCGCCACCGCGGCCTCGACCTCCAGCGGATGGATGTTCTCGCCGCCGGAAATGATCAGGTCCTTGGAACGGCCGATCACCGTGTAGCTGCCGTCCTCCGCGCGCGTGGCGAGGTCGCCGGTGTGGAACCAGCCGTCGTCGTCGCAGGCCGGCTGGTCCGGCCAGTAGCGCGCCACCACGTTGGGGCCGCGCAGCAGCACTTCGCCGCAGCCCTGCTGGACGCCGGCCAGCATCGCCTCCACGCCGGGCGCCGGCCAGCCGCAGCTGCCCGCATGGCTGCGCGCCGCGGCCGGCGGCAGCGCGATCGAGAACGGGCCGGTCTCGGTGGATCCATAGACGTTGCACAGGGCGACGCCGCGGTCGAGGAAGGCCTGCACCAGCGGTGCCGGCAGCACGCTGGAGCCGGCCCAGACCGCGCGCAGGCAGGACAGGTCGGCCTCCGGCCAGCGCGGATGGTCCACCAGCGCCTTCATCGTGGCCGGCACCTGCAGCGTCAGCGTGGGCCGCTGCTGCGCCAGCGCGTCCAGCGTGGCGTCCGCACTGAAGCGCGGCTGCAGGCTGACGCCGGCGCCGGCGTACAGCGCCGGCAGGGTCTGGATGCACAGGCCGCCGACGTGGAACAGCGGCAGCACCGTCAGCACCAGGTCGCCGTCGGTGATCTGCTGCACCTGCGCGGCGATCCGCATGTTGGCCAGCAGGTTGGCCTGGGTGTGGACGGCCGCGCGTGGCTGGCCGGTGGTGCCAGAGGTGTAGACCAGCAGTGCATCCGTGCCGGGCGCGCCGATCCGCGGCGCCGCATGGGCCGTCTCCTGGTCCAGCGCATCGAGCGGATGCACCGCCAGCGCGCAGCGCGCGCCCAGCTGCTGCGCCTGCGCCGCCCACTCGGGCCCGTGCACCAGATGCGTGGGACGGCAATCGCGCAGCTGCCCTTCCCATTCCGCGGGCGCCAGCCGCACGTTCAGCGGCAGCAGCATGGCGCCGATGCGCGCCAGCGCGAACAGCAGCACCAGCTGGCCGGGATGGTTCAGCCCCAGCCAGGCGACGCGTTCGCCGGTGCGCACGCCCCAGTCGTGCCACAGCAGCGCCGCCACCCGCGCGCTGCGCGCGGCCAGCTGCGCATGGCTGATGTCCTGGCCCTGGAAGCGCAAGGCCAGTGCGTCCGGCCGGGCGTGGGCATGCTGCTCGGGCACTTGCCAGAAGTTCATTTACCTAACTTTACCGCCGCGACAAGCCCACTTGCCGGCGGCTGCCGAAGATGGGTGCTTTCCCGCATTGCCCCTTACCATCCGGATATGCAGCAACTCCTCATGATCGAAGACGACGCCCGCCTTGCGCAGATGGTGGGCGAGTACCTCGAGCGCTCCGGCTTCACCGTCACGCACGCGCTGGACGCGAAGGCCGGCATGGCGCTGCTGCAGGACCCGCAGGGCGGCGTGCCGGTGGACCTGCTGGTCCTGGACCTGATGCTGCCCGACATGGACGGCCTGGAAGTGTGCCGGCGGGTGCGCGCGATGCCGGGCGAGGTCGGCAAGGTGCCGGTGCTGATGCTCACCGCCAAGGGCGACCCGATGGACCGCATCGTCGGCCTCGAGCTGGGCGCCGACGACTACCTGCCCAAGCCGTTCGAGCCGCGCGAGCTGCTGGCGCGCATCCGCGCCATCCTGCGCCGGCGCAGCGACGGCGCGGCCCCGGCCGCCAAGCTGCTGCGCTTCGGCTCGCTGGAGATCGACCGCGACGCGCGCACCGTCACCGTCGCGGGCCAGCCGGCCGAACTCACCTCCTACCAGTTCGACCTGCTGATCGCGCTGGCCGAGCGCGCCGGCCGGGTGCTCACGCGCGACCAGATCATGGAGGCGGTGCGCGGCCGCGAGCTGGAGGCCTTCGACCGCTCGATCGACGTCCACATGGGCCGCATCCGCGCCGCCATCGAGGTGGACGCGAAGAACCCCAAGCGGATCCTCACCGTGCGCGGCGTCGGCTACGTGTTCGCCAAGCAGCAGGACTGAAAGATGGCCCCCACGCTTGTCACTTCGTGTCCTGCGCCGGACGTGCCGCCGCCGGAAGCAGCGGCTCTTCGCCCCGTCCGAGACTGCGCAGGCAGTCTCGGAGCCGCGGGACTCAGCCCCGCGGGGGCTTCAGTGCCCTTGGGACGGCCCGGCGGGCACTGAACGTCCCTGTTCCCGAGTCCGATCTTGCGGTTCCCGATCTACCTTCGCATCTGGCTGGCCGTGGTCGTCGCCGTGGGCGTGCTCACCTTCGCCTTCGGCTGGCTGTGGCGCACCAACGCCGACCAGGCGCCGGCGCGCGAGATCTTCATCCGCAACGAGAACGGCGACCTGCTGGGGCAGACCCGGCAGCGGCCGGTGCGCGTGCCCGGCCAGGGCGTGGAGTTCCAGGTGGTGATGACCGACGGCAGCACGCTGGTGGTCCAGATCCCGCCGCGCGGCCGCCCGCAGGGCGCCGGCCCGCCGGCCCGGCCGTGGTTCTGGACCCGCGGGCCGCAGGGCCTGCTGTGGACGCTGGCGATCGTGGCGCTGGCCGTTGCCGTGAGCACCTATCCCATCATCCGGCGCCTGACCAAGCGGCTGGAAGACCTGCGGCTGGGCGTGGAGCGCTGGGGCGAGGGCGACCTGAGCGTGCGGGTGAACGAGGCCGGCAACGACGAGGTCGCCTTCCTGGCGCGCCGCTTCAACCACGCGGCCGAGCGGGTGGAGACGCTGGTCAAGACCCACAAGTCGCTGCTGGCCAACGCCTCGCACGAGCTGCGCTCGCCGCTGGCGCGCATCCGCATGGGGCTGGAGCTGATGGACGGCGAATCGACCATCGGCTCGCGCAAGGAGATCTCGCGCAACATCGCCGAGCTGGACCAGCTGATCGACGAGATCCTGCTGGCCAGCCGGCTGGATGCGCGCGAGAGCGACATCGGCACCATCGAGCACGTGGACCTGACCGGCCTGGTGGCCGAGGAATGCGCCCGCGCCCGGGCCGAGATGGTGGAGGTCAACCAGGGCCGCGCCATCGTGGTGGACGGAGTGCCGCGGCTGCTGCGCCGGGCCATCCGCAACCTGCTGGAAAACGCCCGCCGCTACAGCGACGGTCCGGTGACGGTGGAAGTAGTGCGTGAGGGCTCACATGCCCTGGTGCGGGTGGGCGACCACGGACCGGGCGTGCCACCCGCCGAACGCGAGCGGATCTTCGAGCCGTTCTACCGGTTGCCCGGCGCCAGCGAACGCGCCGGCGGCGTCGGCCTGGGGCTGGCGCTGGTGCGCTCGATCGCGACCCGCCACCACGGCAGCGTCCGCTGCGAAGACCAGCCCGGCGGAGGCGCCGTGTTCGTCATCAGCCTGCCCTGTCACGACATGTAATTCCGTGTAAGAGAGTCAGACAACGCTCGCAAATGCGGCGAAAAAAAACCAAGATAACGGCGTAGCAAGGCCGGCGGATCGCCGGCCTTCCCGTCTCCCAACGACGTCCTTCCAAGGACTTGATACAGCCACCGCAAGGTGGCTGTTTTTTTGGCTGCGGCGTATCAACGGCTTCGGTCGTTTCCGCGCTTGACCACCCTGGAGCGGAACATTGGGACTCGAACAGCGCATTTTGAAGTCGCTCCGCAAGCCTGACGCACTTAGTGGGTGACACGCATATCGGTTGCCGCCTGCAGTGCGCAGCGCGGAAGGTCGATGGTGAAGACGCAGCCCGTGCCGGGCACATCGCGCACGCTCATGACGCCTCCATCGGCCTCAACGCTTTCCCTGGCAATCGACAGCCTCAGCCCCCGGTCGATCTGGTCGCCGCTGCGCTGAGAGAACGGCGTGAACATCGTTTTCGCCTCCGCTGCCGAAAGGCCGCCGCAGTGGTCTGTGACATCGATGACGACCCGGTTGCCCACGGCGTAGGCGTGCAGGATGACTTCCGTATCTGGGAGCGTGTATTTGAAGGCGTTGCGAAGAAGGTGCGCGAGAGCCGCCAACAGGTGCGCGCGATTTCCCTCCACGCCCAGGAGCGGGTCGACCTCGCACACCGTCAAGTCGCTCCCTGCGGAGCTTGCGTCAAGCGCGGCGCCTTCCCTCGCCTCGGCAACCAGCAAGGCCACCGAAAACCGTTCGCCCTCCATCAGCACCGAGTTTGTCAGTAGCACATCGGACAGGGTGCGGTCGATGAGGCTCGTCACGGCGGCCAGACTGCGCTTGAGCACGCCACCGGTCGCGCCTGAAATCGGCAGCCCACCCCTTTCAAGGGCGGAGACGGCCAGAGTCGCCACCTGAGCGGAAGTGCGCAATTCGTGCACGACAACTGCGAGTCGCTGATTCGCCTCCACGGTGTGCTTGACGAGAATGTCTGCGTCCCGCTGCACACTGAACGACGTCACGGCGTCCGCAATGGCGTTATCAAGACAGCGATTCAGCGTGCGGAATTCGTCGACGCTGAAGGGCGCGTCGCGCTCGACCGCCATGTCCGTGATGGCCTGGCACAGGTCGCCATAGTCATGGACGACCTGGTCGATGGTGTAACCGAGCTGCAGCAGCTCCTTCCCGTGCGCCGTTGCCGTCACGCCCAGTTCGGACAATGAGGCCACGTCGCCACCGGAAGAACCGGAAATCTTCAGGCTTTCCCAAGCCTCACCGTCATCCTCCGCTCGGAGCGTCCTGGTCAGCTGCTCCAGAAACATCGGAACGCCGTTCCTGAGCTGTTCTGACGTCGCCGCACGCCGCGGGCGCTTGGCGACCTTGGCCTTGCAGCGCGCAATCAACTCGTCGCGATTGTTCGTCAGAAATCTGTACATGATTGGGCACGCCCCAGCCCTTAATGCCTCGACAGCAAGAGCTGCGCGGACGGGCCACTTCACGAGCCCATCCATGGAGTGTGCGCCCTGCCAGGGGCCTGCGGTGGTTTTCAGCGTGTTTATCTTTGGGGACCCCAATCGCTGCCGCCGCCCCGCTTCGCCCGGAGTGGGAGGACTCTGCCACGGCCGGATTCGAGCCCCCACCGGCCGCGAGCACGTCAGACTTCAGGCGAAAGGCACCGCCGCCGGGCGTTGCCTGTTCAGGGAAGGCGACATTACTCGCCAGACGGCAGGCGCGTGTCGAGCTCTCCCTGCAGTGCGTGACGCGCAAGGCTGATCGTGAAGATGCAGCCCGTGCCGGGCACGTCGCGCACGGTCAGGACGCCTCCATCGGCCTCGACGCTTTCCTTGGCAATCGAAAGCCCCATGCCGGTATGGGTCCTGTCGCCGCGGCGCGTGGACATCGGGGCGAACATCCTTTGCACATCTCCTGGCGGCAGCCCGCCGCAATGGTCCTTGACATCGATGAAGACCCGGTCGCCGGCCGCGTAGGCATGCAAGGTGACATCAGTGTGCGGGTGGGTGAATTTGAAGGCGTTCTGGAGCAGATTGCCCAAAGCGGCCAGCAGCCGCTCGCGGTCCCCGCGGATGCCCAGAGCAGGGTCAACCTCCGGCACTGAAAACACGCAGCCCCTGGCAGTTGCGTCCAGAGCGGCCGCGTCCCGCGCGTCGGAAACCAGCGAAGCCACGGAGAAGGTTTCACCCAACACAGGAACGGCATTCGCCAATCGCACCTCGGCAACGGTTCGGTCAATCAGGGTTGTGAGAGCAGCCATGTTGCGTTTGAGCACGCTACCCGTTGCCCCAGAGATTGGGAGGCTCCCCGACTCGAGTGCGGACAGGGCAAGGGTCGCCGTCCCGATGGAGCTGCGCAACTCGTGCACGAGGTCGCCCAGTCGCTGGTTCGATTCCGCGCTGTGCTTGACTGCAATTCCAACGTCTCTCTCGTCGCTGAATGAGGTCACGGCGTCCGCAATGGCGTTGTCCAGACAGCGATTCAAGGTGCGGAATTGGTCGACGCTGAAGGGCGCGTCGCGCTCGACCGCCAAATCCGTGATGGCCTGGCACAGGTCGCCGTAGTCATGGACGACCTGATCGACGGTGTACCCGAGTTTCAAGAGCTCCTTGCCGTGCGCAGCGGCGGTCACACCCATCTCGGACAGCGCGGCGGAATCGCCCCCGGACGCTCCGGAAATCTTCAGGCTTTCCCATGCCTCGCCCTCTTCCTCTGCCTGCAGCGTCCTGGTGAGCTGGTTCAGGAACAGGGGCACACCGTTCTTGAGTTGTTCAGGCGTTGCGGCGCGGCGCGGTCGCTCTGCGACCTTCGCCTTGCAGCGCGCAACCAGTTCGTCGCGGTTGTTCAGCAGGAATCTGTACATGGCATGCCTCTGCGAATGGTGATTGCAGCAACGAAGCACGGACGGGCCACAGCAGGGCCAACCTCGAATTGACAGTGTGCATCGTTAAAACCCACTGTGCGAGTTTGGATGGGGCAGAACTCATCTGGCGCGGCTGACGGCGCCGTGGCAGGCTGAGGCGTGCTTGACGGCCGGACGGCCACCTCGCCCCCGGATGGCTCGAATGCGAGCGGATGACGCTGCGCTCGGTCGAGCTCACCACGGTAGCCACCCGCGGCGCCGGCATCTGAACGCTTCCCGGCGGCAAAGCCTGCGCAAACGCGCCGTTCTCCTCCGCCGGGCGCCGGCACCGGGGCAACCCGGGTGTGCGGCGCGCGCGGCGACGGCAAAATGCGCCGATGCACATCCCCCTGAACACCCGTTTCAGCCAGCGCTTCGGCCTGGCCAGCCCGATCGCCCTGGCGCCGATGGCGCTTGCCGCCGGTGGCGCGCTGGCGGCAGCGTGCGCGCGCGCCGGCGCGCTGGGCCTGGTGGGCGGCGGCTACGGCGAACTGGCCTGGACGCAACGCGAATACGCGCTGGCGCAACAGGCCGCCGACACCGGCCGGATCGGCTGCGGCTTCATCGTCTGGAAGCTGGACCAGGACGCCTCGGCGCTCGACTGGGTGCTGGAGCAGAAACCGCGCGCGATCATGCTGTCCTTCGGCGACCCGCGGCCCTATGCCAGGCGCATCGCCGCCGCCGGCGCCGAGCTGCTGTTCCAGGTGCAGCGCGTCGACCAGGTGCCGATGGCGCTGGAGGCGGGCGCAAGCGTGATCATCGGCCAGGGCGGCGAAGCCGGCGGGCACGGCATGAACGCGCTGCACGGCCGCGCGACCATCACCCTGGTGCCGGAGCTGGCCGACTGGCTGGCCGCCAATTCGCCGCAGACGATGCTGCTCGCGGCCGGCGGCATCGCCGATGCGCGCACGCTGGCGGCGGTGCGGGTGCTGGGCGCGGACGGCGCGCTGGTGGGCTCGCGCCTGTGGGCGACGCAGGAGAGCCTGGCGCCGGCCGGCGCCAAGGCGCAGGCGGTGGAGACCGGCGGCGACGGCACGGCGCGCAGCCGCGTGTTCGACATCCTGCGCCGCAAGGACTGGCCGGCGCCCTACGACTTCCGCGCGATCCGCAATGCGCTGCACCGCAAGTGGGAGAGCCGGCTCGAGGCCTCCAGCTACGACGAAGCGCGCGCGGAGTACGACGCCGGCGTGAAGGCCGGCGATTTCACCCGCGCGCATGCGACGGTGGGCGAGGCCGCCGGCCTGATCCACGACCTGCCGCCGGCCGCGCAGGTGATCGAGCGCATGAGCGCCGGCGCGGCGGAGATCCTCGGCGGGGACTGAGAGGGTTATGCCGGAGAAAGCGGGCGGCCTTCATCCTGATTGACGGTATCTGCCTGATTCCAGGGCGTCCGGATCCCGGCTCAAGGCCGTGATGACAAGGCCGCGATCACGCGCTCGGGCGCCAGGTCGACCAGGCAGCGCGTGTGGCCCAGCGGGCACTCGCGCTCGAAGCACGGCGCGCAGTCCAGCGGCGGCTGGTAAGCCGGGTCGTCCTTCAGCCACAGCACCCGCGCCCGGTCGTTCAGCGGCGGCGTGTGCAGCGGGCTCGACGAGCCGAACAGCGCGACCTGCGGCACGCCGAAGGCGGCGGCCACGTGCATCAGGCCCGAGTCGTTGCTGACCACCGCATGGGCCGCCGAGATGGCCGCGAAGGCGTCGGCCAGCGATGTCTTGCCGGCCAGGTTGAGGAACTTGCCGGGCACCGGATGGGCGATTTCGGCGCACAGGTCCGCCTCCTTGGCCGACCCCAGCAGCACCACCGGCCGATCGAGCAGGCGCGCCAGTTCGGTGAAGTGGATCGCCGGCCAGCGCTTGGCCGGACCGAATTCGGCGCCGGGCGCGAACACGTCGTAGCCGCCACGCTCCAGCCCCAGCCTAGCCAGCACCGCATCGGCGTGCGCGGCGTCGATCTGCAAGCGCGGACGGTCGTCCTGCAGGCCGTCGCTCTCGCCGCTGAGCGCCGAATAGAGCGCCACCATCGGCGGCTTGTTGCGGGGGTTCTTCAGGCGGTGGGTCAGCAGGCCGACCCGCGCCTCGCCGAGATAGCCGACCCGCCTGGGAATGCCGGCCAGGAAGGGCAGCAGCGAGCTCTTGAGCGAGTTGGGCAGCACATAGGCGGTGTCGAAGCGGCCTTCCACCTGGCGGGCGATCGAGCGCCGCGCCTGGAACTGCAGGCCGCCGTGCTGGAACGGCAGTTCGATCACCTCGCCGACCTGCGGCATCGCGCGATACACCGGCGCCACCCAGGGCAGCGCGCCCACCGTCAGCCGTTCGCCGCGCGCGTGCAGCCGCCGCAGCAGCGGCTCGGTCATCACCGCGTCGCCGATCCATTGGGGGGCGATGATCAGGGACTCGGGGCCAGATCCCGATTCAGGACGGTTGCGCACGCGAAGGCCAGCAGCGTTGAACGAAATCGGGCTCTGACCCCACGCTGATCAATTTCAATGCCCGCCGCCGAAATGCTCGCCCTCTTTCAGCCGGTACACCGTGCCGCAGTACGGGCACTTGGAATGGCCGGTGCGGGCGACGTCCAGATAGACGCGCGGGTGGTTGTTCCACAGCTTCATGCCCGCCTTGGGGCTGGGGCAGAAGATGCCGCCCTGCTCGTTGAGGTCGGAAGCGAGCAGCTCCAATTCGCTCTTGCCGGCTACGTTGTTCATGCTCAAACCTTGGTCAGCCAGTGGGCGTATTTGGGATTGCGGCCGTTGACGATGTCGAAGAAGGCCGACTGGATCTTCTCGGTGATCGGCCCGCGCGAGCCGGCGCCGATCTCGATGCGATCGAGTTCGCGGATCGGCGTGACCTCTGCGGCGGTGCCGGTGAAGAAGGCTTCGTCGGCGATGTAGACCTCGTCGCGGGTGATGCGCTTTTGCACCACCTCGATGCCGAGGTCCTTGCAGATGTGCAGCGTGGTGTTGCGGGTGATGCCGTTGAGCGCGCCGGCCGACAGGTCGGGCGTGTAGACCACGCCGTCCTTGATGACGAACACGTTTTCTCCCGCGCCTTCGCTGACGAAGCCCGACGCGTCCAGCAGCAGCGCCTCGTCGTAGCCGTCGTCCAGCGCCTCCATGTTGGCCATGATCGAGTTGGTGTAGTTGCTGACCGCCTTGGCCTGCGTCATCGTGATGTTGACGTGGTGGCGGGTGTAGCTGGAGGTCTTGACGCGGATGCCGCGCTTCATGCCTTCTTCGCCCAGGTAGGCGCCCCAGGCCCAGGCCGCGACCATCAGGTGGATCTGGTTGCCGCGCGGGCTCACGCCCAGCTTCTGCGAACCGATCCAGGTCAGCGGCCGCAGGTAGCAGCTTTCCAGCTTGTTGGCCTTGACGACGGCACGTTGTGCTTCATTGACCTGCTCCTTGCTGAAGGGCAGCTGCATGCGCAGGATCTTGGCGCTGTTGAACAGGCGGTCGGTGTGGTCCTGCAGCCGGAAGATCGCCGTGCCGTCGACCGTGTTGTAGGCCCGCACGCCCTCGAAGGCGCCGCAGCCGTAATGCAGGGTGTGGGTCAGCACGTGGATCTTGGCGTCGCGCCATTCCACCATCTCGCCGTCCATCCAGATCTTGCCGTCGCGGTCGGCCATCGAGGGAATCGCGTTCATAAGTCTTGGTCCTTGGGGAGCATTCGTCCGAGCCTGCCATTTTAAGGCGCGGGGCTGCGGCCTCCGGCGCCGGTGTAAATTCCGCCGGATGCCCAATTTCACCCGCCTGCTGGCCCTGGTCTCCATCCCCGCCGCGCTGGCGGCCTGCTCGGTCACCAGCCAGCGAGATGCCGGGGCCGCCGCGGCGCCGCTGCATCCGGCCGATCCGTACACCTGGCTGGAGGACGTGACCGGAGAGCGCTCGCTGGCCTGGGTACGGGCGCGCAACGCCGAGTCGGCGCGGGCGCTGGCGGTGGAGCCTGGCTTCTCGGCCAGCCGCGCGCACCTGCTGGAGATGCTCAACTCCACCGACAAGATTCCGGCGATCGCGCGGATCGGCGAGCGCATGTACAACCTGTGGCGCGACGGGGCGCACCAGCGCGGACTGTGGCGCCGCACCACGCTGGCGGACTACGCCAGTGCGCAGCCGGCGTGGGAAACGGTGCTGGACCTGGACGCCCTGGCGCGCGCCGAGAATGAGAACTGGGTGTGGGGCGGCGTCACCTGCCTGCCGGCACGCGCCGCGGCGCAGGAGGACCGCTGCATGGTCGCGCTCTCGCGCGGCGGCGCCGACGCGGCTGTGTACCGCGAGTTCGACCTGGCCAGCCGCCAGTTCGTCGCCGCCGGCTTTGCGCTGCCGGAGGCCAAGAGCCAGCTCTGGTGGGCGGACCGCGACACGCTGCTGGTGGCCACCGACGTCGGCCCCGGCAGCATGACCGAATCGGGCTATCCCCGGCTGGTGAAGGAATGGAAGCGCGGCACGCCGCTGGCGGCGGCGCGCACCGTGTTCGAGGCCGATGCCAAGGACGTCTACACCTTCGCCGAGGTCGACCACACGCCCGGCCACGAGCGCACCTTCTTCGGCCGCGCCAGGGACTTCTACCGCACCGAGCTGTTCCTGCAGTCGCCGGCCGGCCCGCTGGTGGCGGTCGACAAGCCGGCCGATGCGCTGTTCTGGGCCCACCGGCAATGGGCCTTCCTGCAGCCGCGCAGCGCGTACAGCGCCGGCGGCAAGACCTACCCGGCCGGCACGCTGCTGGCGATCGGCTTGGACGCCTTCATGCGCGGCGAGCGCAACTTCGACGTGCTGTTCGAGCCGACGGCCACGCGCGCGCTGGTCAGCGGCGGGGTCGACTTCACCCGCAGCCGTGTGCTGCTGACCATCCAGGACAACGTCGCGAGCCGGATCGAGGAGCTGCACCATGCCGACGGCCGCTGGCAGCGGCGCGCGGTGAAGTCGCCATTCCCGGGCCGGCTGTCGGTCGCATCCCAGCACGACCCGGCGCTGGCGCAGGACGACCTGGCCGAGTCCTACCTGGTGAGCTACGAGGACTTCCTGACGCCCGCCACGCTGTCGCTGGCACGCACCGGCAGCGACGACGCGCAGGTGCTCAAGCGCGCGCCGCTGTTCTTCGACGCCCAGGGCATGCAGGTGGAGCAGCACTTCGCGGCCAGCAAGGACGGCACGCGCATCCCCTACTTCGTGGTGCTGCCCAAGGGCGCGGCGACGGACGGCAGCACGCCGACGGTGCTGTACGGCTACGGCGGCTTCGAAATCAGCGAGCGGCCGTTCTACAGCGGCGCCTTCGGCAGCGCCTGGCTGGCCCGGGGCGGCGCCTTCGTGCTGGCCAACATCCGCGGCGGCGGCGAGTTCGGCCCCGACTGGCACACGGCCGCGACCAAGGCCAACAAGCAGCGCAGCTACGACGACTTCATCGCGGTGGCGCAGGACCTGATCGCACGCCGCATCAGCTCGCCCAAGCACCTGGGCATCATGGGCGGCAGCAACGGCGGCCTGCTGGTGGGCGCGGTGCTGACCCAGCGGCCGGAGCTGTTCAACGCGGTGGTCTGCCAGGTGCCGCTGCTGGACATGGCGCGCTTCCACAAGCTGCTGGCCGGCGCCAGCTGGATGGCGGAATACGGCGACCCGGACGTGCCGGCCGAATGGGCATGGATCTCGAAGTACTCGCCCTACCAGAACGTGAGGGCCGATGTGGCCTATCCGCAGGTGCTGTTCACCACCAGCACGCGCGACGACCGCGTCCATCCGGCCCATGCGCGCAAGATGGCCGCGCGCATGCTGGAACAGGGGCACGACGTGCTGTATTACGAGAACATCGAGGGCGGCCACGGCGGCGCGGCCGACAACGCCCAGCGCGCCAACCTGCAGGCGCTGGAGTTCAGCTACCTGTGGCAGCGGCTGGGGAATCGCTAGCGTCGGCCGGTTCGGCCTGCTCGGGCCGCACCAGTTCCCACTTCACCAGCTTGCCGTCGACGAATTCGCAGGTGACGTGCGACTCGCTGGCGTCGGTCCAGCGGTAGAACTCCGGCTGCTCGCCTTCCGGCGACAGCGCCGTGCCCAGCGACCGCGTCATCGCGATCACCTTCAGCAGCCCGAGGCCGCGCTTGAGCCTGGTGTGCAGCATGACCGCGCTGTCCACGTAGCCGATCGGCCGGTCGGCGGCGCGCTTGAGCGCCGTCATCAGGCGGTTCACGTACAGCAGCACCCACATCACCAGGCCGCCCGTCACCAGGGCGACGCCGGGCCAGCCCCAGGTGTGCCAGGCCCCTGCGAGCAGCGCGATGCCGATCACCGGCACCAGGATTTTCTGGTATTTCATGGGCAGCGATTGTGCTACGCCAGCCCGCGCACCACGTCCATCGCCTCTTCCACCCGGTCCACCGCATGGATGGTGAGGCCCTCGATGTCGCGCGAGCCCTTCTTGGGCGCATTGGCCTTGGGCACCACCGCCACCGAGAAGCCGAGCTTGGCCGCCTCGCGCAGCCGCTCCTGGCCGCGCGGCGCCGGCCGCACTTCACCGGCCAGGCCCACTTCGCCGAAGGCGATGAAGCCCTTGGGCAGCGGCTTGCCGCGCAGGCTGGAGGTGATGGCCAGCATCACCGCCAGGTCGGCGGCCGGCTCGCTGATGCGCACGCCGCCAACTGCATTCACGAAGACGTCCTGGTCCAGGCAGTCGACGCCGGCATGGCGGTGCAGCACCGCCAGCAGCATTGCCAGCCGGTCGCGGTCCAGGCCGACCGAGAGCCGGCGCGGGCTGGGCCCGCCGCTGTCCACCAGCGCCTGGATCTCCACCAGCATCGGGCGCGTGCCCTCCAGCGTCACCATCACGCAGCTGCCGGGCACCGGCTCGCTGTGCTGCGACAGGAAGATCGCGCTGGGGTTGGAGACCCCCTTCAGGCCCTTCTCGGTCATCGCGAACACGCCGATCTCGTTGACCGCGCCGAAGCGGTTCTTGATCGCCCGCACGAGGCGGAAGCTGGAATGGGTGTCGCCCTCGAAATACAGGACTGTGTCGACCATGTGCTCCAGCACGCGCGGCCCGGCCAGCGCGCCTTCCTTGGTCACGTGGCCCACCAGCACGATGCAGGTGCCGCCGGCCTTGGCCGCGCGGGTCAGATGCGCGGCGCATTCGCGCACCTGCGCCACCGAGCCGGGCGCCGAGGTGAGCTGCTCCGAATACATGGTCTGGATCGAATCGATGACGGCCACCGCCGGCTGGTTCGCTGCCAGCGTGGCGAGAATCTTCTCCAGCTGGATTTCTGCCAGCACCTTGACCTGCGACTGCACCAGCCCGAGCCGGCGCGAGCGCAGCGCCACTTGCGCGCCGGACTCCTCGCCCGTCACATAGAGCGTGTCGACGCCGGTGCGTTGCAGGCCGTCGAGCGCCTGCAACAGCAGCGTGGACTTGCCGATGCCGGGGTCGCCGCCGATCAGCACCACGCCGCCCTCGACGATGCCGCCGCCCAGCACCCGGTCCAGCTCACCGATGCCGGTGGGCGTGCGGTCCACCTCGCTGGCCTCGATGTCGGCCAGCGCCGCCACCGCGGAGGTCTTCGCGAGCGACGCGAAGCGGTTCTTGGACGGGCCGGCGCTGTCGGCCACCGTCTCGATCAGCGTGTTCCAGGCCTCGCACTGCGGGCACTTGCCGAGCCAGCGCGGGCTGGTGCCGCCGCACTCGGTGCAGACGTAACTTGTTTTTTCCTTGGCCATGTGCCGCCGACTATAGCGACCCAAGGGTTTTCCCCAGCCGGGGTCCGGCGCAGGGAGCTGGAATTTATTTAATATATTAAATAGAATCGCCGCGTGAGCACCGCCTTCGTCCACCGCAACCTGCCGCGCCTGCTGTTGCAAGCCCGCGAATCCGTCATGGCGCACACCCGGCCCAGCCTGCGCGAGCACGGCCTGTCGGACCAGCAATGGCGGGTGCTGCGGGTGCTGGGCGAGCACGGCACGGTGGAGACCGGCCGCGTGGCCCGCGAGGCCTTCATCCTGGGGCCCAGCCTGACCGGCGTGCTGGCGCGGATGGAGCGCGACGGCCTGGTGCGGCGCGAGCGCGATCCGGCGGACCAGCGCCGCAGCGTGGTGGAGGCGACCGCCAAGGGCCTGAAGCTGGTGGAGAAGCTGTCGCGCACGATCGAGGAACACTACGGCTGGATGGAGAAGTCCATCGGCAAGCAGAAACTCGCCGAGCTCTACGAGCTGCTGGACGAAGTGATCGAACTGGAGCGAACGTGAACCTGGATGCGCTGGGGACCGTGTACGGCACGCTGCTGAATTTCCGCGGCGAAGTGCAGGCATGGGCCCCGAAGATGAACGAGGCGCCGTACAAGGCGCCGCCCAGGAAGCCGGTGCTTTACATCAAGCCGGCCAACACCTGGAGCAACGACGGCGCCACCATCCCGGTGCCGGCCCGCGCGCCGCAGGTGGAAGTGGGTGCCACGATCGCGATGATCATGAAGGCCCCCAACCAGGTCGGCGGCTGGCGCCTGATGAACGACCTGTCGCTGCCGCACGCCAGCCTCTTCCGCCCGCCGGTCAAGTTCAAGTGCCTGGACGGCTTCCTCGGCATCGGCGACACGCTGCTGGCCGACGCCCCCGGCGTGGACCCCTCCACCTTCGTGCTGGAGGTGCGGATCAACGGCGAACTCAAGCAGACGGTCCGGTTCAGCGAGCTGGTGCGCGACGCCCGGCAGCTGCTGGCGGACGTGAGCGAATTCATGACGCTGCGCCCGGGCGATGCGCTGATGCTCGGTTGCGACCTGGGGCGGCCGCTGGCGAAGGTGGGCGACCGCATCGAGATCAGCGCGCCGGACTTCGGCACGCTGACGAATAGCCTGGTGGCGGAGGGCACGGCATGAAGCACGCCCGCATTTCCTACCAGGGTGTGGTGCACGAGGCGACCGAGCGCGACGGCCAGTTGCTGCTGCCCGACGGCCGGCTCGTCGCGTTCGACGCCGTGTCGTGGCTGCCGCCATTGGCGCCCACGCCGCGCCCGCGCACCATCCTTGCGCTCGGCCTGAACTACGCCGACCACGCGAAGGAACTTGAATTCAAGGCGCCGGAGGAACCGCTAGTGTTCCTCAAGGGCGAGAACGCGCTGACCGGCCACCGGCAGATGACCAAGCGCCCCGCGGGCGTCGAGTTCATGCATTACGAGTGCGAACTCACGGTCGTGATCGGCAAGACCGCGAAGAACGTCAAGCGCGCCGATGCTTACGCCCATGTCGCCGGCTACGCGGTGGCCAACGACTACGCGATCCGCGACTACCTGGAAAACTGGTACCGCCCCAACCTGCGGGTGAAGAATCGAGATGCGACCACGCCGCTCGGTCCCTGGCTGGTCGACGCCGCCGACGTGCCCGACCCGATGGCGCTGGCGCTGTCGACCACGGTCAACGGCAAGCTCACGCAATCGGGCAACACGAAGGACATGATCTTCGACGTGCCCTACCTGATCGAATTCTTCAGCAGCTTCATGACGCTCAGCCCCGGCGACCTGATCCTGACCGGCACGCCGGACGGCGTGGTGGACTGCCGCCCCGGCGACGTCATCGTCACCGAGATCGAGGGCATCGGCGCGCTCGTGAATACCATCGCGTAATTGGAGTCTGACCCCGATATGAGAATCGATCACCTGATCAACGGCAAGGCGGTCGCCGGCCGCGACTATTTCGAGACCGTCAACCCCGCCACCCAGGAGGTGCTGGCGGAAGTGGCCAGCGGCGGCGAGGCTGAAGTCAATGCGGCAGTCGCCGCGGCGAAGGAAGCCTTTCCGAAGTGGGCGGGCATGGCGGCGCCGCAGCGCGCCAAATTGATCCGCAAGCTGGGCGACCTGATCGCGGCCCACGTGCCGGAGATCGCGCGCACCGAGACCAACGACTGCGGCCAGGTGATCGCCCAGACCGGCAAGCAGCTGGTGCCGCGCGCCGCCGACAACTTCTATTACTTCGCCGAGATGTGCACCCGGGTCGACGGCCACACCTACCCGACCGAAACGCACCTGAACTACACGCTGTTCCATCCGGTGGGCGTCTGCGCGCTGATCTCGCCGTGGAACGTGCCCTTCATGACGGCCACCTGGAAGGTCGCGCCCTGCCTGGCCTTCGGCAACACCGCGGTGCTCAAGATGAGCGAGCTGTCGCCAATGAGCGCGGCGCGGCTGGGCGAGCTGGCGCTGGAAGCGGGCATCCCGCCCGGCGTGCTGAACCTGGTGCACGGCTACGGCAAGCAGGCCGGCGAGCCGCTGGTGCGCCACCCGGACGTGCGCGCCATTTCCTTCACGGGCTCGACGGCGACCGGCAACCGCATCGTCAAGGAAGCGGGCCTGAAGAAGTTCAGCATGGAGCTGGGCGGCAAGTCGCCGTTCGTGGTCTTCGACGACGCCAACCTCGAGCGGGCGTTGGACGCCGCGGTGTTCATGATCTTCTCCAACAACGGCGAGCGCTGCACCGCCGGCAGCCGCATCCTGGTGCAGCAGTCGATCTATGCGGACTTCGTGCAGAAGTTCGTGGCGCGGGCCAGGAAGATCAGCGTCGGCGATCCGCTCCATGAAGAGACCATCGTCGGCCCGATGATCTCGCAGGCCCACCTGGCCAAGGTGCGCAGCTACATCGAGCTGGGGCCCAAGGAAGGCGCGACGCTGCTGTGCGGCGGGCTCGATGCGCCGCTGCTGCCTGACCGCGTGAAGAAAGGCAACTACGTCCTGCCCACCGTGTTCGCCGACGTCGACAACCGCATGAAGATCGCGCAGGACGAGATCTTCGGCCCGGTCGCCTGCCTGATTCCATTCAGGGACGAGGCGGATGCGATCCGGCTGGCCAACGACATCCAGTACGGCCTCTCCAGCTACGTCTGGACCGAGAACATCGGCAAGGCGCACCGCGTCGCCGCTGCGGTGGAAGCCGGCATGTGCTTCGTCAACAGCCAGAACGTGCGGGATTTGAGGCAGCCGTTCGGCGGCACGAAAGCATCGGGCACGGGCCGCGAGGGCGGCACCTGGAGCTACGAGGTGTTCTGCGAGCCGAAGAATGTCGCGGTGTCGATGGGCAGCCATCACATTCCGCACTGGGGAGTCTGAGCATGGGCAAGTTAGCGCTCGCGGCCAAGATCACCCACGTCCCCTCGATGTACCTCAGCGAGCTCGAAGGCGCGCGCAAGGGCTCGCGCCAGGACGCGATCGACGGCCACCTGGAGATCGACCGGCGCTGCCGCGCGCTGGGCGTGGACACCATCGTGGTGTTCGACAGCCACTGGCTGGTCAACGCCAACTACCACGTCAACTGCGCGCCCAACTTCGAAGGCACCTACACCAGCAACGAGCTGCCGCACTTCATCAGCAACCTGCCCTACGGCTTCCCGGGCAATCCGCAGCTGGGCCAGCTGCTGGCCCAGGCCTGCAACGACGCCGGAGTGGAAACGCTGGCGCACGACAAGACCACGCTGGCGCCGGAATACGGCACGCTGGTGCCGATGCGCTACATGAACAAGGACCGGCACTACAAGGTGGTCTCGGTGTCGGCGCTGTGCCAGGCCCACTACCTGAACGACAGCGCCCGCCTGGGCTGGGCGATGCGGCGCGCGATCGAGGACCATTACGACGGCACCGTCGCCATCTTCGCCAGCGGCTCGCTGTCGCACCGCTTCGCCCAGAACGGGCTGGCGCCCGAGTTCGCCTTCAAGGTCTGGAGCCCGTTCCTGGAGACGCTGGACCACGAGGTGGTGCGCATGTGGGAGCACGGCGAGTGGCGGCAGTTCTGCGGCATGCTGCCGGAATACGCGGCCAAGGGCCACGGCGAAGGCTTCATGCACGACACCGCCATGCTGCTGGGCGCGCTGGGCTGGTCCGACTACGACGGCAAGGCGGAAGTGGTCACGCCCTACTTCGGCGCCTCGGGCACCGGCCAGATCAACGCCATCTTTCCGGTAACGCCGCAGTCTGGCGCATCGATCCCCGCGCCCCAGGCCTCGTCGGCCGCGGGCTACACCAACATCAACCAGCGCCTGTAATGCCGCACCTCGTCATCCTCTACACGCCCAACATCGAGCCGAAGACCGACGTCTCGGCGCTGTGCCGCAGGCTGGCCGACGAGATGCTGGAGATCCGCGACGAAGCGGGCAAGCAGGTGTTTCCCACCGGCGGCACGCGCGTGCTGGCCTATCCGGCGGCGCACTACGCCGTGGCCGACGGCAAGGGCGACTACGGCTTCATGTACCTGAACGTGCGCATGGCCACCGGGCGCAGCGATGCAGTGAAGAAAGAGGCGGGAGACCGGCTGCTGGCCGTCGTCAAGCAGCACTTCGCGCCGATCTTCGACCGCGAGCCGATCGGCATCACGCTGCAGATCGACGAGAGCCCGGGCCAGGTGTACGACGGCAAGCACAGCTCGCTGCATCCGCTGTTCAACAAATGACCCGCGAGCCCTTCGACCGGCTCAGGGCGAACGGAGTTACCTGATGCTTTCACCAGACCTAATCCGGCAACTGGCCGCCGAACTCGACGCCAGCGAGAAGTCGCGCGTCCAGGTGGAGCACTTCTCCCGGCGCTTCCCCGGCATGACGATCGAGGACGGCTACGCGATCTCGCGGGCCTGGGTGAAGATGAAGACCGATGGCGGAGCCGTCCGGCGCGGCCACAAGATCGGCCTGACCTCGCGCGCCATGCAGCAGTCCAGCCAGATCGACGAGCCGGACTTCGGCACGCTGCTGGACGACATGTTCTTCGAGCCGGGCGACATCCCTTTTTCCCGCTTCATCGCGCCGCGGGTGGAGGTGGAACTGGCCTTCGTCCTCAAGCACAAGCTCGAGGGCACGAAGATCGGCCTCGAGGAGGTGCTGGCCGCCACCGACTACGTGACGCCGGCCATCGAGATCATCGACGCGCGGATCGAGCAGTTCGACCGCCACACCAAGGTCATGCGCAAGGTGCAGGACACCATCAGCGACAACGCCGCCAACGCCGGCATCGTGCTGGGCGGCGTGAAGGCCAAGGCCAAGGAGGTCGACATGCCGTGGATCGGCGCCATCCTGCGCCAGAACGGCGTGGTGGAAGAGACCGGCCTGGCGGCAGGCGTGCAGGGCCATCCCGCGATCGGCGTCGCCTGGCTGGCGATGAAGCTGGCGCCCTGGGGCGAATGCCTGCAGGCCGGCGACGTGGTGCTGGCCGGCTCCTTCACCCGGCCCGCGCTGGCCAGGCAGGGCGACGTGTTCAGCGCCGACTACGGGCCCATGGGCCGCTTCGACTTCACTTTCGTCTGATCCCATGAGCGAGCAGCCGCCCCGCAAGTTCCGCTCGGCCACCCTGGTCGAGGGCACCATCCGCGCCACCACCCGCAGCTTCCTCTATGCGCTGGGCCAGGACGACGACGACATCGCCCGGCCCCACGTCGGCGTGTTCCACACCGGCGGCGAGATGAGCCCCTGCAACCTGAACCTGCGCGACCAGGCCCAGCACGCCAAGACCGGCATCTACGCGGCCGGCGGCACGCCGCACGAGTGCCCGGTGGTCTCGGTGTCCGACGGCCTGACCATGGCGCATTCGGGCATGCGCTTCTCGCTGATCTCGCGCGAGCTGATCGCCGACAGCGTGGAAGCCTCGGTGCGCGGCCACCAGTGGGACGGCATCTTCGGCATCGGCGCCTGCGACAAGAACCTGCCCGGCCTGATGATGGGCATGGTCCGCTGCAACGTGCCCAGCGTGTTCGTGCACGGCGGCTCGGCGCTGCCGGGCCAGCTCGATGGCCGCGACATCAACGTGGTGGACACCTACGAGACCATCGGCAAGGTGCTGGCCGGCCAGGCCACGCGCGAGGACCTGGACGCGATGAGCCACGCCTGCCTGCCGACCGCCGGCGCCTGCGCCGGCCAGTTCACCGCCAACACCATGGGCATGGTGTCGGAGGCGCTGGGGCTGGCGCCGATCGGCTCCTCGATGGTGCCCTCGGTGTTCAGCGAGCGGGCGCCGCTGCTGCGCAAGGCGGCGAAGACCTTGATGGCGGCCGTGATGGGCGAGGCGCCGCTGCCGCGCGACATCGTGACGCGCAAGGCGCTGGAGAACGCCTGCGCCATCGTCTCGGCCACCGGCGGCTCCACCAATGCGGCGCTGCACATCCCGGCCATCGCCCATGAGGCGGGCATCAAGTTCCACCTGGACGACGTGGCGGAGGTGTTCGCCCGCACGCCGCTGATCGGCGACCTGCGTCCCGGCGGCAAGTACCTGGCGCGCGACGTGCACTACATCGGCGGCGCGCAGGTAATCATGAAGGAGCTGCTGCGCAAGGGCTTCCTGCACGGCGACACGCTGACCTTCACCGGCCGCACCCTGGCGCAGGAGCTGGCCAGCGCCAATGCGCCCGACGGCAAGGTAGTGCGCAGCATCGAGGAAGCGCTGTCCAACGACGGCGGCCTGGCCGTCCTCAAGGGAAACCTGTGCCCCGACGGCGCGCTGCTCAAGACTGCGGGCCTGGCGACGCTGGTGCACAGCGGGCCGGCCCGGGTCTTCGAGAACGAGGAAGAGGCGCAGGCTGCCGTGCAGAACCGCCGCTACCAGGCCGGCGACGTGATCGTGATCCGCAACGAGGGGCCGCGCGGCAGCCCCGGCATGCGCGAGATGCTGGGCCTGACGGCGCTGCTGTATGGCCAGGGCATGGGCGACAAGGTGGCGCTGCTGACCGACGGCCGCTTCTCGGGCGCGACCCGCGGCCTGTGCATCGGTTACGCCGGCCCCGAGGCGGCCGACGGCGGGCCGATCGCGGCGCTGCGCGACGGCGACACCATCCGCATCGACGCCCGGCCGCAGGCGCGTAGCATTGCGGTCGACCTCACGCCGGCGCAGATCGGCGAGCGGCTGGCCAGCCTGCCGCAGCGGCCTGGCCCGCGCGGCGGATTGCTGGAAAAATACGCTGCCACGGTGCGGCCCAGCCACCAGGGGGCGGTCACCCATTCCGGAAACGTCGTCTGGCTGCGCGACGCGTCCTAGCTGATCCATCGGCCTTTGAACAACACCAGGAGATCTCATGTCCATGTCCCGCCGCAATGTCCTGCAGTCCGCAGGCGCCTCCGCCCTGCTCGCCGCGGTCGGCCAGCAGGCCTTCGCGCAGTCCCAGCTGGAGAGCGTGCGCCTGATCACCGGCTTCGCCGCCGGCGGCACCTCCGACACCACCTGCCGCCGCGTCGCCAGCAAGCTCGCACCCGAGTACGCCCGCACCGCCGTGGTGGAGAACAAGACCGGCGCCGGCGGCCAGATCGCCGTGCAGTACGTCAAGGCGGCGGCCCCGGACGGCATGACGGTGCTGCAGACGCCCACCTCCATCCTCACCATCTATCCGCACATCTACAAGAAGCTGCCGTACGACCCGGCGGTGGACCTCACTCCTGTCACGCTGGCCTGCGTGTTCGACTTCGGCTTCGCCGTCGGTCCGGCCGTGCCGCTGACGGTCAAGACGATCCCCGAGTTCCTGGCCTGGGCCAAGGCCGACCCGCTGCGCGCCAACTTCGGCTCGCCGGCGGCCGGCTCCACGCCGCACTTCATCGGCGCGCTGATGGCCAAGGGCGCCGGCGTGGAGATGAAGCACGCCGCCTACCGCGGCACGCAGCCTGCCATGCTGGACCTGCTGGGCGGCAACATCTCGGCCGTCTCCGGCCCGATCGGCGACATCACGCAGCACCTGCCCACCGGCAAGGTCCGCATCCTGGGCACCTCGGGCGCCAAGCGCAGCCGCTTCGCCCCGGACGTGGCGACCTTCGCCGAGCAGGGCCTGCCGGAGCTGACCCACAGCGAGTGGTTCGCCTTCTTCCTGCCGGCCAGGGCCACCTCCGACGTCGTCAGCCGCCTGGGCAGCGCGATGCGCTACGCGCTGTCGCAAAAGGACGTGATCGACGGCCTGGGCACCTTCGGCCTGGAGGCGATGACCTCGACGCCGGGCGAACTGAGCGACCTGATCCGCAAGGACACCGCCAAGTGGGCACCGATCGTCAAGCGGATCGGCTTCACCGCCGAAGCCTGAACAGCAACTCTCTGGAGGCCGTGACATGAACGCCATCCTCAAGCCGGCCGGCAAGCCCGGCATGCATCCGGACGAATGGAAGACGCGGCTGGAGCTGGCCGCGTGCTACCGCATCTTCGCGATGCTGGGCTGGACCGAGATGATCTACAACCACATCACGCTGCGCCTGCCGGACAGCGTGACCGGCGGGCAGAAGCAGTTCCTGATCAATCCCTTCGGCCTGCACTACAGCGAGGTGACGGCCAGCAACCTGCTCAAGATCGACATCAAGGGCAACAAGCTCGACGACAGCCCCTGGCCGGTGAACCCGGCCGGCTTCACCGTGCACTCGGCGATCCACGACAACCTGGCCGACGCGCACTGCGTGATGCACACCCACACCACCAACGGGCTGGCGGTGGCCTGCTCGCAGGGCGGCCTGGCGCAGAACAACTTCTATTCGGCGCAGCTGCACGGCATGGTGGCGTACCACGACTTCGAGGGCATCACCGTGCACGCCGACGAGGCGCCGCGGCTGCTGAAGAACCTGGGCGACAAGCCGGTGCTGATCCTGCGCAACCACGGCCTGCTGTCCTGGGGCAAGACGCTGCCGCTGGCCTTCGTGCGGCTGTGGACGCTGCAGCGCGCCTGCGACGTGCAGGTGGCGCAGGCCGGGCTCGGCCCGGCGCTGCCGGTGAGCGAGGCGGTCGCCATCAAGACCACCCACGATTCGTTCCAGTGGGACCAGCGCTTCGGCGCCGGCCAGGACGTGTTCGACGCGCTGGTGCGGCAGGTGGACAAGATCGACGCCAGCTACAGGACCTAGATGAAAGTTGCGATCTACGGGGCCGGCGCGATCGGCGGCTGGATGGGCGTGCGGCTGGCGCAGGCCGGCTGCGAAGTGGGCGTGGTGGCGCGCGGCGCGACCCTGGAGGCGCTGCAGATGCACGGGCTGCGGCTGGAAGGCCCGCCCGCCGTTCGCC
Source organism: Caenimonas terrae (assembly GCF_042655405.1). Taxonomy (NCBI): domain Bacteria; kingdom Pseudomonadati; phylum Pseudomonadota; class Betaproteobacteria; order Burkholderiales; family Comamonadaceae; genus Caenimonas; species Caenimonas terrae. Next base: position 609,805 of record NZ_JBHSMF010000002.1, read on the forward strand.
CTGAGCTGGGCGAAGGGCTTGCGAGGGCTTCGACCAGCTCAGCCCGAACGGAGCTGATGTCCGTTCCGGTGCGCTCCAGCGCCGACCCGGCGCAGCTGGGCGTGCAGGACCTGGTGCTCGTCGCCGTCAAGGCGCCGGCGATGGCCGACGTGGCCAAGGCCATCGGCCCGTTGCTGGGGCCGGACACGATCGTGCTCACCGCCATGAACGGCGTGCCCTGGTGGTTCTTCGAGGGCTTCGGCGACAAGTACGCCGGCACCCGGCTCAAGGCGGTGGATCCTGAGGGCGCGATCGCCGATGCCATTCCCGCCCATCACATCATCGGCTGCGTGGTGCACGCCAGCTGTTCGCTCAACGGCCCCGGCTTCGTGCGGCAGCACTTCGGCAACAAGCTGATCGTCGGCGAGCCCTCGGGCGAGAAGACGGCGCGCGTCAGGCAGCTGGTGGCGCTGCTGGAGCAGGCCGGCTTCGAGACCGTGCTGTCGGACCAGATCCAGAAGGACGCCTGGTACAAGCTGTGGGGCAACATGACGGTCAATCCGGTCAGCGCGATGACCGGCGCCACCACCGACCTGATCATGGGCGACGAGCTGGTGCGCGGCTTCATCTCGAAAGTGATGCTGGAGGCGCGCGAGATCGGCTTTCGCATCGGCATCCCGATCGAGCAGCAGCCGCAAGACCGGCACCAGGTCACGCGCAAGCTCGGCGCCTTCAAGACCTCGATGCTGCAGGACGTGGAAGCCGGCAAGCCGGTGGAGCTGGACGCGCTGGTCACCGTGGTGAAGGAGCTGGGCGAGCTGACCGGGGTGCCGACGCCGTTCACCGACGCGCTGCTGGGCCTGGCACGCCTGCACGCCCGCGTGCACGGCCTGTATTGAGCACCCGATGGCCGCCCGCATCTCCGACCTGCACATCGCGCGCGAGGACACGCTGCCGACGCCGCAGGCGCTGCACGAGGAACTGCCGTGCAGCGACGAACAGGCCGGGCATGTCGCGGCATCGCGCGACGCGGTGCGCCGCATCCTGCGCGGGGAAGACGACCGATTGCTGGTGATCGCCGGCCCCTGCTCGGTGCACGAGCCGGCGTCGGCGGTGGAATACGCCGGGCGGCTGCGCGAACTCGCAGTCCGCCACGAGGACGCGCTGCTGCTGGTGATGCGCGTGTACTTCGAGAAGCCGCGCACCCGCATGGGCTGGAAGGGACTGATCTACGACCCGGGCCTGGACGACACGGGCGACATCGGCGAAGGACTGCGCGCCGCCCGCCGGCTGCTGCTGGAGTGCGCGCGCATCGGGCTGCCCGCCGCCTCGGAGATCCTCGACCTGATCACGCCGCAGTATTACGCCGAGCTTCTGAGCTGGGGAGCGATCGGCGCCCGCACGGTGGAAAGCCCCCTGCACCGGCAGATGGCCTCGGCGCTGTCGGCGCCGCTGGGCTTCAAGAACACCACCGGCGGCGGGGTCGAGGTGGCGATCGATGCGATCCACGTGGCAGGTCAGTCGCACCGCTTTCCCAGCATCTCGATGCAGGGCCAGGCGATCGTCGTCACGACCACCGGCAATGCGGATGCGCACCTGGTGCTGCGCGGCGGCGCCGGCGGCCCCAACTACGACGCGGCCAGCGTGGCGAAGGCCGCCGCTGCGCTGGAACGGGCCGGCCTGCCACCGCGGCTGCTGGTGGACTGCAGCCATGGCAACAGCGCCAAGGACTGGCGGCGCCAGCCGCTGGTGGCGGCCGATCTCGCGCGCCAGGTCGCGGCCGGCTCGCGTTCCATCGCCGGCGTGCTGCTGGAAAGCCACCTGGTCGAAGGCCGGCAGGACATCGTCGACGGCCGCAAGGGCCTGGTCTACGGCCAGAGCGTCACCGACGGCTGCATCGGCTGGGACAGCACGGTGAGCGTGATCGGCGAGCTGGCCGATGCGGTTCGCCGGCGGCGGGCCTGACCGCCGAGGCCGCCACCACCTACCTGTCCAGCCTCTTCTGATGCCAAACCAACCCACTCGCGCGCTGAGCGCCGGCGCCTTCGCCACCCTGCTGCTGATCGCGCTGATGATGGGCGCCAACCACGTGGCGGCGCGGATCGCGTTCAACAACGGCGTCGACGTCGCCACCGCCGTGGTGTTCCGCAGCACGGTGACGGCGCTGGTGATCGCCGCCATCCTGGCCGTGCAGCGGGTTCGCGTGCGCTTCACGCCGCGCCACAAGCGCATGCTGCCGGTGATCGGCCTGCTGATCGGCGTGCAGAGCCTGTGCCTGTATTCGGCGGTGGCGCGGCTGCCGGTGGCGCTGGCGCTGCTGGCCTTCAACACCTACCCGATCTGGACCGCGCTCTGGTCGTGGGCGCTGTACCGGCAGCGGCCGGAACGGGCGCTGCTGATCGCGATGCCGGTCATCCTCGTGGGCCTGGCGCTGGCGCTGGACGTGTTCGGCGCCGCCTCCGGCCTGGGCGCGCAGGGGCAATGGACGCGCATCGGCGCCGGCGTGGCGTTCGCGCTGTCGGCAGCCGCCACCTTCGGGCTGGCGCTGGTGGTCACGCAGCACGAAGCCGGCGACGTGGACGGTCGCGTGCGCACCGGCACCACGATGACGCTGGCGTCGCTGGTGGCTTTGGCGATGGTGGTGTCGCAGGGCGGCTTCCACCTGCCGCAGGCGCCGGCCGGCTGGGCCGGGCTGGCGACGCTGACCTTCCTGTACGGCACCGCCTTCACCATCATGTTCACCGTGCTGCCGCGGCTGGGCGTGGTCGGCAATTCGGCGATCATGAACGTGGAGCCGGTGTTCGCCCTGGTGCTGGCCTGGCTGGTGCTGGGCCAGTCGATCGCGCCGGTGCAGGTGCTGGGCGCGCTGGTCGTGGTCGGCACCGTCATGGCGCTGGGCATGCGCAAGCGCTAGCCCTTTTCGGCCGTTGGGCTCAGGGCGGTTTTGGCAGCAGCGCCTTCACCGCGGCGCCGAAGGTCTGCGCTTGCGGCGCCATCGCCTGCAGGGCCGCGGCCAGGGTGACCAGCACGATCAACGCCACCAACGTCGGCAGCCAGGTGGCGCGGATCAAGGCGCCAAGCCAGTCGCCGACAATCACGCGGCGGGACAGGCGGCGCACGACGACGCCGGCGAAGGCGACCTCGAATGCCACCTCCAGCAGCAGCGGCAGACCGCCGACCAGCGCGAACACGGCGCTGGCGGCCAGGCCAAGGGCCAGCACCGCCAGCATGACACGGCAGCCCTCGCCGTCCGCGGCGCCGAGGTCGACGGCGCTGCCATCCCAGGCGCCGCCGCCGCTGCCGCTGCTTTCCCGGCTGACGAAGTCGGCCCACACCCGCACGCAGCCGATGAACACGAGGTAGGACAGGAAGAAGCTGATGGCATAGCGCACCGGCATGGCCGTCATGCCGAAGGCCAGCAGCAACCAGCTGAAGCCCCAGCCGGCCAGCCAGGTGGCGCCGAAGATCAGCGCGACGTGGAAGAAGACCGGCCGCAACTGGCGGCTGCGCTCGATGAAGTTGCGCTTCTCGCGCTCATACCGGGCCTGGCCCCACTCCTGGCTCATTCGTCGACCGAGAACGGCACCCGCGGCGCGACGGCGCACATCAGCTCGTAGCCGACCGTGCCGGCGGCGGCGGCGATCTCGTCGATCGACAGCATGGCGCCGTCGGGTCCGCGGCCCCACAGCGTGGCGTGGCTGCCGAAGCCGGCGCGCGGCACCGGCGTGAGGTCCACCGTGATCATGTCCATGCTGACGCGGCCGACCATGCGGGTGCGCACGCCGTCCACCAGCACCGGCGTGCCGGTGCTGCAGTGGCGCGGATAGCCGTCGGCGTAGCCGCAGGCGACCACGCCGACCCGCAGCGGCGCGTCGGCGGCGAAGCTCGAGCCGTAGCCGACGGTGTCGCCCGGCGCCAGCTCCTGCACGCCGATGATGCGGCTGGCCAGGGTCATGGCCGGCTGCAGCTCCCAGTGCGCGGCGTCGTGCGCCGGAAAATCGGGCGCGCTGCCGTAGATCGCGATGCCGGGCCGGATCCAGTCGGCCCGCACCGCCGGGTCGTCCCCATGGCGCAGGGCAGCGGCGCTGTTGCCCAGGCTGCGCTCGCCCGGCAGGTCGCGCGTGACGTCGGCAAACACCTGCAACTGGTGGCCGATGCCGCGCGGACCGTCGGCGTCGCTGAAGTGCGTCATCAGGGAAATCTCGTCCACCTGCGGCAGCGCGTCCAGCCGCGACCAGGCGGCGCGCAGCCGCGCCGGCGCGAAGCCCAGGCGGTTCATGCCGGAGTTCATCTTCAGGAACACGCGGTGCGGCTGGTGGGTCTTGTGCATCGCCAGCATGTCGATCTGCTGCTCGCAATGCACCACGTGCCACAGGTTCAGGCGCGAGCACAGTTCGAGGTCGCGCGCCTCGAACACGCCTTCGAGCAGCAGGATCGGTCCGCGCCAGCCCAGCGCCCGCACCCGCTCGGCCTCCTGCAGGTCCAGCAGCGCGAAACCGTCGACGCCGCGCAGGCCGTCGAACACCCGCTCGATGCCGTGGCCGTAGGCATTGGCCTTGACGATTCCCCACACGCGCGCGTCGCCCGCGGCACGGCGCATGCGCGCGAGGTTGTGGCGCAGCGCGCCGGTGTGAACGGTGGCGTGAATCGGGCGGGGCATGGGCGTGTCGATCCGGTGGTAGCAGGCGCGATTTTGTCATTACCTCGCGTGATATAACCCCTTGTCGTCAGGAGACAGCCACCAGATCGAGCACGGGCGCAGGCCGTTCCGTGCCTCACGCCACCCAGAATGAAGCGCGGTTTCTACACCCTCATGTCGGCCCAGTTTTTCTCGTCGCTGGCCGACCAGGCGCTTTTCGTTGCTGCAGTGGAACTGATCAAGGGCAGCGGCGGCGCCGAATGGCAGCGCGCGGCGCTGGTTCCGATCTTCGCGCTGTTCTACGTGATCCTCGCGCCCTGGCTGGGCGCGTTCGCCGACGCCTTTCCCAAACGCAACGTCATGCTGGCCAGCAACGCCATCAAGGTGGTCGGCTGCCTCACCATGCTGATGGGCGTGCATCCGCTGATGGCCTATGCCATCGTCGGCCTCGGCGCGGCGGCCTACTCGCCGGCCAAGTACGGCATCCTGACCGAGCTGCTGCCGGCCTCGCAGCTGGTGAAGGCCAACGGCTGGATCGAGGGCCTGACGATCGCCTCGATCATCCTGGGCATCCTGCTGGGCGGGCAGCTGGTGGGGCACGCGATCTCCGACCGGCTGCTGTCGGTCGACTTCCCGATCCTGGAGACCGGCATCGACACCGCGCCCGAGGCGGCGATCTTCGTGCTGATCTTCATCTACATGCTGGCCGCGTGGTTCAACACCCGCATCCCGCTGACCGGCGTGGAGATGCGGCCGATGCCGAAGAACCCGCTGGAGCTGGTGCCGGACTTCTGGACCTGCAACTCGCGCCTGTGGCGCGACAAGCTGGGCCAGATCTCGCTGGCCACCACCACGCTGTTCTGGGGCGTGAGCGGCAACCTGCGCTACATCATCCTGGCCTGGAGCGCCGCCGCCCTGGGCTACAGCACCACCCAGGCCTCGTCGCTGGGCGGCGTCGTAGCCATCGGCACCGCCGTCGGCGCCGTGATCGCCTCGGTGCGGATGCGGCTGGACACCGCCACCCAGGTGCTGCCGCTGGGCATCGTGATGGGCGTGCTGGTGGTGATGATGATCTTCATCCACAACGTCTGGGTGGCCGCGCCCTTCCTGATCCTGATGGGCGGGATCGGCGGCTACCTGGTGGTGCCGATGAACGCGCTGCTGCAGCACCGCGGCCACAACCTGATGGGCGCCGGCCGCTCGATCGCGGTGCAGAACTTCAACGAGCAGGCCTGCATCCTGGGCCTGGGCGCGTTCTACAGCCTGTCCACCGGGCTGGGCCTGTCGTCCTTCGGCGCCATCACCGCCTTCGGCTCGGTGGTGGCCGTGTGCATGTGGCTGATCATGCGCTGGCACCAGGTCAACTGCGTCCGCAACCGCGAGGAAATCGAGCACCTGCTGCTGCTCGCCCGCCACGACAACGTGCATGGCTAGTTCTCCCCGGGGCGGCCCGGCGCTGTGGCCGGTGCTGGCCCTGATGCTCAATGCCTTGGTCTGGGGCATTTCCTGGTGGCCGTTTCGCGTACTGCAGTCGCACGGCGTCCATCCGCTGTGGTCCACCGCCCTGATCTACCTGCTGTCGCTGCTGTGCCTGCTGGCGCTGCGGCCCGGCGCGCTGCGCGCTTTCGCCAGCCAGCCGGGCCTGTGGCTGCTGGTGGTGGCCTCCGGCCTGACCAACGTCGGCTTCAACTGGGCGGTGACGGTGGGCGACGTGGTCCGCGTCGTGCTGCTGTTCTACCTGATGCCGGCCTGGACGGTGCTGCTGGCCTGGCCGCTGCTGGGCGAAAAACCGACCGCCGGCGCGCTGGCCCGGCTGGCGCTGGCGCTGGCCGGCGTCTTCACCGTGCTGCAGGCCGGCGACGGCGGCTGGCCGCTGCCGCGCGAGGCGGCCGACTGGCTGGCGCTGCTGGGAGGCTTCAGCTTCTCGCTGACCAACATCATGCTGCGCCGGCTGCAGCGCGCACCGGCGCAGGCCCGCATCGCCGCGATGTTCGGCGGCGGCGCGCTGATGGCGCTGGCGGCCGGCCTGGCCGGCATGGGCGCGGGCATCGTCGCCGCGCCGCCCGCGCCCAGCTTTGCCTGGACCGGCGTCGCGCTGGTGCTGGGGCTGGCCTTCCTGGTCGGCAACGTGGGGCTGCAGTACGGCGCCGCGCGCCTGTCGGCCCACACCACGGCGCTGGTGATGCTGTCGGAGGTGATCTTCGCCAGCGCATCGTCGGTGGCGCTGGGCGCGGCCGACCTGGCGCCGCGCACCTGGCTGGGCGGCGCGCTGATCGTCGCCGCCGCGGCCTGGTCGGCCTGGCCCGAACGGCAGGCCGCCGTACCGGCCGCCGCGGGCGCAAAATAGCCCGATGACCACCGCCCACGATTTCGTTGCCCATTCCATCGACGGCCGCACCGTGCCGCTGAAGGAGTTCGCCGGCAAGGTGCTGCTGGTGGTGAACACCGCCAGCGCCTGCGGCTTCACCCCGCAGTTCGCCGGGCTGGAGGAGCTGCACAAGGCCTACGGGCCGCAGGGCCTGGCCGTGATCGGCTTCCCCTGCAACCAGTTCGGCTCGCAGGACCCGGGCAGCAACGACGAGATCGCGCAGTTCTGCCAGCTCAATTACGGCGTCAGCTTCCCGATGATGGCCAAGGTGGACGTCAACGGCCCGGCCGCCGACCCGCTGTTCGAGTGGCTGCGCACCGAGGCGCCCGGCCTGCTTGGCAGCAAGGCGATCAAGTGGAACTTCACCAAGTTCCTGGTCGGCAAAGACGGCCGCGTGATCAGGCGCTACGCGCCCCTGGACAAGCCGGAGTCGCTCAAGGGCGACATCGAGGCGGCGCTGGCCGCGGCCTGAGTCCGCTTCAGCCCGAACAGCGGCCGCAGCCAGTCCACCCGCCGCACGGCGCTGGTCACGCCCCAGCATCCCAGCACCGTCCCCGCCAGCAGCAGCGCCGGCTCCAGCACCGGCCCCAGCGCCAGCGGCGCCAGCCAGACCACCAGCACGATGATCACGCTCTGGTGCAGGATGTACCAGGGATAGACCGACTCGTTGGCCCAGTGCAGCCAGGGCCACGGCCGGTTCAGCTTGAGGTGGGCCCAGCCCAGGATGGCCAGGATGGTGCTCCACAGGTACAGATCGGCCAGCAGCCGCAGCGCGAGTCCGCCCGCGGGCATTTGCACCAGGCCGCTGCCGCGCGCCAGCACGATGGCGGCCAGCAGGCCCAGCGAGGCGGCCAGCGTCCGGCGGCGCAGGCGCGTGGCCTCGCGCCAGAAGCCGGCGTCCAGCCCGATCCAGTTGCCGTACAGGAACAGCGTGAAGTAGACGGCATGCAGCCAGCCGTCGTGGATCAGGTCGTGGCGGGCGGGAAAGCGCGGCCACAGCGCCAGGCTGTAGGCCAGCAGCGGCAGCGCCGGCACCAGCACCAGGGCCGCGCCGCGCAGCCCGACGAAGGCGTTGCGCAGGCGCCGGCCGGCGGCAGAACGCAGCAGCGGCAGCGCCAGCGTGACCAGTGCGGTATAGGCCCAGAGATAGGGCAGGTACCAGAGGTGGTTCCAGGTCACGCCGAAGTCGGAACCGTCGAAGGCGCCGCGCGGCCACGGCCCGCCGCTGAAATAGCGCAGCAGGAAGGCGCCGAAGCCCGGCTCGACGAGGCCCTTGGCCAGCATCTGGGCGTAGGGCTGGAACGGCACGATCACCGCCATCGCGAACGCCAGCGGCAGCAGCAGCCGCACGCTGCGCTGGCGCAGCAGCGCGCCGGGCGGCTGGCCGCGCTGCAGGAAGCCGAAGGCCAGCCCGGAGATCAGGAACACCAGGTCCATCCGCCAGAGGTTGAGCGCCCGCATCGGCCACTGCAGCCACTGGGCCGCGTGCGGGCTCTTCACGTGCCAGTCCCAGCCGGCGACGTAATACATGGCGAGGTGGTACAGGATGACGAGGGCGAATGCCAGGGCGCGCAGGGCATCGATGTCGTGGCGGCGGTTCATGGGCTTTTCCTTTCGGCGAAGGCCCGCATGGTGGCCGCGCCGGCCGCTGGGCCGGGCCGCCAGGGGACGGCGGCCGCCGTTTTTGTGACGAGCGGCGCCATCGCGGGACGAAACCCCGGGGCCATCCCACTAGACTCGCTGCCATGTTCGATCCCCCGTCCGACTGGCTGGCGCGCTACCAGCCCTGGCGCCGCCAGGCCGAGATCGGCTTCTGGGTTGCGGTGCTGCTGATGCAGCTGGTGTTCAACACCACCGTCACGCTGATCGACGCCCGCCGCGCGGGCATCGCCCTGCCGCTGTGGGAGCCGCTGGTGTGGGAAGCGACCAGCAACCTGGTGGTCGGCCTGCTGATCCCGGCGGTGGCGGCCTTCGAACGGCGCTTTCCGCTGCGCTGGTCGACCGTGGTGCGCAACTTGCCGGCCCACCTGGGCGGCAGCGTCGCGTTCTGCCTGGCCCACGTGGCGGCCATCCTGGCGCTGCGCTATGCCATCTACCCGCTGCTGGGCGGCAGCTACCGGCCCGGCAGCCTGGGCACCCAGCTGCTGTACGAGTACCTCAAGGACGTCCGCAGTTACGTCCTGATCATGGCGGCGATCCTGGGCTACCGCTTCCTGCTGCTGCGCGCCCAGGGCGAGGCCCGGGTGCTGGACGCCGCCGACCCGCCGGCCGGCGCCGCGCCGGCGCCGCCGGGCCCGGCGCTGGCGCCGGCCCGTCCCGAGCGCTTCCTGGTGCGCAAGCTGCGCAAGGAATTCCTGATCGCCGCCGGCGAGATCGAGTGGCTGCAGGCGCAAGGCAACTATGTCGGCCTGCACGTCAACGGCCACGACTACCTGCTGCGCTCCACGCTGTCGGACTTCCTGGAGCAGCTGGACCCGGCCCGCTTCGCCCGCGTGCACCGCAGCTTTGCGGTCAACCTGGACCGGGTGGCCGAGATCGAACCGACCGACGGCGGCGACGCCCGGCTGAAGATGAAGGACGGCTCGCAGGTGCCATGCAGCCGCCGCTACCGCGACGCCCTGGCCGGCCCCGTGGCCATCGCCTGAACGGCGCCGCCTTCGTCCTGCAGCCGCACGCCCTTGAGCCGGGCGAGGTCGGCCAGCGTGCGGCCCGGCTCGTCGCGAAAGCGCTCCTGCAGCACCTGCACCGACTGCATGCGGTCGATCCGGAAGCTGCGGAAGTCGTTGCGCTGCTCGCACCACGCCGCCAGCGTCCAGACCTTGCCCCAGTAGAAGCAGCCCAGCGGGCGCAAGGTGCGCTCGCTGGCCCGCTCGCCGAGGTCGGTGTATTGCACCCGCACCTTGCAGCGCTCCTGCACGGCTTCGCGCAACTCCTGCAAGGTCCGCTGCACGTCGGCCGGCAGGCCCACCGGCGGCGCGTACACCGCCAGCGCCTGCGCGGCGGCCCGCGCCCCGGCCGGCAGCACCGGCAGGATCTTGCCCAGCGCCTCCTGCGCCGCCTGGGCCAGCGCCGGGTCCAGCCAGCTTTGCGCCAGCCGCACCGACGCGACCAGCGCCTTGGCTTCGTCCTGGGTGAACATCAGCGGCGGCAGCTCGAAGCCGGCGCCCAGCCGGTAGCCGACGCCGGCCTCGCCGTCGATCGGCACGCCCTGGTGCTGCAGGTCCGCCACGTCGCGGTAGACCGTGCGCTCCGACACCTGCAGCCGCTGCGCCAGCCAGGCGGCCGTGGTCAGGCGCCGCCCGCGAATCAGCTGGACGAGGTGGAACAGGCGGTCGGCGCGGCGCATGGACTTACGGAAAATACAGCATCGCCGGCGCGACGCCCATCGCCTGCGCGACCAGGAGCATGTCGTGGTCGTCGACCTCGAACAGCCCGAACCGGAACTTCGACCCCCAATGGCGGCGGTCGTCGACGAAATGGAAGCGGTCCAGCAGCGGCTCGATCGGCGCCTCCTGCGCCGGCAGGTAGCCGACGTCGCGCCGCCACGGCACGAAGCCGCCGCCCATGTCGAAGGCATAGGGCTGGCCCGGGGCGGCGATGCCGATCGACACGAAGCTCTGGAGCCGGTCCTTGCCGCCAGGGGCGAGCGCCGGCGCGTAGTAGGCGACGCGGTCGCCGGGCTGCACCCGCCTGAGCGGCGGCAGCTTGCCGTGGCCCACCTGCAGGAAGCCCGGCGGCCGGTGGTCGCGGCCCCGCCGCGCATGCTCGGCGCTGGCAACGGCGATCCAGTTCTTCGTCGCCATCCGCCTCACGCCAGCGAGTGAATGCCGACGCGATTGCCTTCCGTGTCCAGCACATGGGCGAAGAAGCCCATGCCGTCGGGCAGCGCCGTCTTGCCCAGCAGCACCTTGCCGCCGGCGCGTTGCGCGCGCTCCAGCCAGGCGTCGATGGCCGGCGCCGCGTTCAGGTAGACGATCGCGCCCTGGTCCGACGGCCTGGCCTGCGGGGCGCGCAGCAGCGCGCCCTTGACGGCGGCCTCGTCCTTCACCGGGAAGACCGCCAGTTCCTGGCCCGGGCCGCCGAAGGCCTCGCGCCGCAGCTTGCCGCCCGATGCGGTCTCGTAGAAGCGGATCGCCCGGTCCATGTCGGCGACGGGGATCTCGAACCAGTTCAATGCGTGTTCCATGTCAGCTCCTTGTTGTGGAGCAGTGACTGTGCGCGGCCCCTCCTGACAGGGTTGTGTCAGGAGACTGGCAGCGCGGCGTCCAGCACCTCCACCCAGTGCCTGACCGGCGTCGCCGTGCCGCTTTGCAGGTGGGCGATGCAGCCGACGTTGGCGGAGATGATGGCCGCCGGCTCCAGCTCGCCGAGGTGGCCCAGCTTGCGGTCGCGCAACTGCTTGGCGATCTCGGGATGCAGCACCGAGTAGGTGCCCGCCGAGCCGCAGCACAGGTGCGGCTCGCCCGGCGCCACGCGCACGGTGAAGCCCAGTTCGCCCAGCCAGCGCTCGACGCCGCCGCGCAACTGCTGGCCGTGCTGCAGGCTGCACGGCGGGTGGAAAGCGAGCATCTCCGGCGACGGCTTCACCTTGCCCTGCAACGCCTGCGCGATGTCTGGCAGCAGCTCGCTCAGGTCGCGCGTCAGCGCGCCGATCCGCGCCGCTTTGTCGGCATAGGCCGGGTCGTGCTGCAGGTGATGGCCGTACTCGCGCACCGTCACGCCGCAGCCGGAGGCATTCATCACGATCGCCTCCACCTCGCCGCGCTCGACCAGCGGCCACCAGGCATCGATGTTGTTGCGCATGTGGGCCAGGCCGCCGGCCTGGTCGTTCAGGTGGAACTTGACGGCGCCGCAGCAGCCCGCGGACGGCGCCACCAGCGTCTGGATGCCGGCGGCGTCGAGCACCCGCGCCGTCGCGGTGTTGACGTTGGGCATCATCGACGGCTGCACGCAGCCGGCCAGCAGCAGCACCTTGCGCGCGTGCTCGCGCGTCGGCCAGCGGCCGGCCTCCTGCCGGGGCGGCACCTTGTCCTTGAGCGCCCCGGGCAGCAGCGGGCGCAGCGCCTGGCCCAGCTTCATCGCCGGGGCGAACAGCGGCGAGGTCAGGCCTTCCTTCAGGACCCAGCGCAGCGCCTTGGAGCCGGCGCCGCGATCGACCTTGCGCTCCATGATGGCGCGGCCGATGTCGGCCAGCGCGCCGTACTGCACGCCGCTGGGGCAGGTGCTTTCGCAGTTGCGGCAGGTCAGGCAGCGGTCCAGGTGCAGTTGTGTGCTGCGGGTGGGCTGCTCGCCTTCCAGCATCTGCTTGATCAGGTAGATGCGGCCGCGCGGGCCGTCGAGCTCGTCGCCCAGCAGCTGGTAGGTCGGGCAGGTGGCGGTGCAGAAGCCGCAGTGCACGCACTTGCGCAGGATGGCTTCGGCCTCGCGGCCTTCGGCGGTGTCCCTGAATTCGGGGGAAAGATTGGTCTGCATCAGGACTCTGGAAAGAGCCGGCCGCGGTTGAAGATGCCGGCGGGATCGAATTCGCGCTTGAGCTCGCGGTGGATGCGCAGCAGCACGGGATCGAGCGGCTGGAAGCGATCGGCCGCCGGTGCCTGCTGGCCATCGACCGCGCGGAACAGCGTCGCATGGCCGCCGGCCGCCCTGGCGAGCTGCCGCAGCCGCTCACCCTGGCCCGGAGCCACGCGCACCCAGCGCTGCCCGCCGTGCCATTCGACCAGCGGGGCCTCGGGCAGCTCCAGCACCGGCGCGGTCTGCGCGACCGACAGCCGCCAGAGCTCGCGCGCGCCGCGCTCGAGGAACCAGGGCAGCTGCTGCTCGCGGCACAGGGTCCAGTCGGCGGCGACCTGCGCGCTGGCCTGGCGCTCGCCACCGAGCTTGCGGCAGGCCGCATCGACCGCCGCCACCGCGCCGCGCAGCCGCAGGTAGAGCGTGCCGACGCCGCCGTCCTCGACCCAGCAGCTGGCGTTGAGCGGCAGCGGCTGGCCGCCCCATTCGTTCAAGCGGCGCAAAGCCTCGGCCTGCGGCGTCTCGAACTTCAGCGTGGCCTCGGCCGGCGCGACCGGCAGCACCTTCAGGCTGACGTCTACGATCAGGCCCAGGGCGCCGAGCGATCCGGCGATCAGGCGCGACACGTCGTAGCCGGCCACGTTCTTCATCACCTGCCCGCCGAAGGTCAGCAGCTCGCCGCGGCCGTTGAGCATGGTCACGCCCAGCACGTAGTCGCGCACCGAGCCGACGCTGGCGCGCGCGGGGCCCGACAGGCCGGATGCAACCATGCCGCCGACCGTCGCGCCCGGGCCGAAGTGCGGCGGCTCGAAGGGCAGGCACTGGCCCCTGGAGGCCAGCAGGGCCTCCAGTTCGGCCAGCGGCGTGCCGGCGCGGGCCGTGACGACCAGTTCGCTGGGCTCGTAGCTGGTGATGCCGGCCAGGCCGCGGGTCTCCAGCGGCTCGCCCGCGGGCGGCCCGCCGTAGAAATCCTTGGTCGCGCCGCCGCGGATGCGCAGCGCCGTGCCGGCGGCGCTGGCGGCGCGGATGCGGTCGGACAGGAGGGAAGTGGCGGGGTCCATGGGGCGATGGTAAGTCGCATTCCCTCACTTGACCGACGGCGACGCGCCTGCAGGTGTTTCGGACGGGTACAACGCGGGCAGCAGCAGCCTAGCCGCCATCTCGTTGGCGGTGTCGGAAATGTGATCGCCATAGCTGTAGAGGTACTTGCCGTCTCTTGCGACCGGACAGATGTCATGTGGGATGTCGCAAAGGAACGGCGCCATGTCCAGCAGCAGCAGGGCCGGATGCGCCGCTGCGATCCTGTCGAGAGCCGCGCGGTAGTCGCGCGTCGACGCCAGGTGTTTCGCATAGGACAGGTTGCAGCGTTTCCCCGCGGCGACGTCCTTCAACAGCGGCACGCTGAGCATCCGCGCGCAGGTGGAAGGCCGGTCGAACTGTTCCGTGACGGTCGGGTTGTCGATCACGATGACCACCCGTTTGCCCGCCTTCAGCAGTGCAGCGGCCACATGCTCGACGCCTCGCTCGCTGCCCTCTATCTGCACTCCCATCGATCGGGCGGCAAACACCAGCACGACGGTGCGGACCTGGTCGCCCAGCAACGCCTTCAGTGCAAGCTGGTTGCCATGGTCGCAAGCGCCGATGCCGGACGGCAGGTCCGAAGGCACGCAACCCGGGTTGGCGAGCAGCAGCCAGCGCGAGCGCCAGGTCCAGTGACTCTCGCGCAGCAGCCCCCAGTAAAGCGCATGGGCCTTGCTGTCGCCCCACACTGCCGCGTCCGACGGCCCGTCCGCGTCCTGCGAGCAGAACTGGAACGCCCCGGTGCCGCCGTTGACCAGGCAACCGTCGACCGCCAATTCCTTGCCGCGCCCGAGCTTGGCAGTGGCCGCCTTGCCGTTCGCCACCACCACCTGGCGTCCGGGAACGCCTTCGTCCACTTGCAGCAACGCGCCCAAAGCGACGGAGAGCGCAAGCGCCGCCACGCACAGCATGGTGGCCTTCCGCGCAGGGAATGCGCGGCGTACCGGACGCTCGACAAACCGGTAGGTGAGATCGGCCAGGCCCACGGCGACGACGATCGATACCAGTGTGTAAGCGATGGCAGGATCGGCCGGGTCGCCCACCAGGTTGCGGAACGCCAACAGCGGCCAGTGCCACAGGTAGAGGGGATAACTGATGCTGCCCAGCCACCGCATCGGCGCGGCCGACAGCAGGGCGGCGGCAGGTCCTTCGCCGCCCGACACCGCAAGCGCGGCGCCCACCACCGGCAGCACCATGTCGAGCCTGACCGCAGAACTTGTCCCGGTTCCGATGCACAGGCCAACCAGCATCAACGCCAGGCCGACGGTGGAGCGCAGGCTCGCCGACATCAGCACCGGACGGGAAGGACCGCTGCTGCGCGGCATCGCCAGGTAGGCGCCGACGAGCAATTCCCAGCCCCTGCTCAGGGGACTGTAGAAGGCAAGCACCGGGTCGTGGACAGCCCACCAGCCGGCCAGTGCGAACGACACCACCGCGATCACCAACACCACCGCGCGCCGGTACTGCCACCCTCCCAGCAACATGAACAGCAACGGCCAGCAGAGGTAGAACTGCTCCTCCACCCCGAGCGACCACAAGTGCATCAGCGGATTGCGCGAGGTTGCCGCGTCGAAGTAGCCCGACTGGTTCATCAGCTGCAGGTTGGCCACCGACAGGCCGCCGGCCACCGCCAGCCGGCCGGCCGCCGCGAGTTCGTCGGGCAGCAGGACGAACCAGGCCAGGCCGAGCGTCGCCGCCAGTGAGAGTGCCAGCGCGGGGAACAGGCGCCGGACCCGCCGCCCATAGAAGCGGGCGATCGAGAATGAGCCCAGCGCGAGCTCGCGCGCAATCGTCCGCGTGATCACGAAGCCGCTGATCACGAAGAAGATGTCCACGCCAAAGAAACCGGCAGGCAGCAATACGGGGAAGGCGTGAAAGACCACCACGGCTAGCACGGCCAGCGCCCGCAGCCCTTCGATGTCCGTGCGGTATCCGCCTGCCGCATGCGCCGGCACGCCGGCACAAGGGGGAGCAACTGGCGCCGACAGTGTCAGAGAGGGTGGTTGCAGCAAATAGGCGATCAGTCGCCTTGTTGGTGCAACTGCCCGGTCCCCCGCTGATCGGAATACGGGGGTGCGGCCCATCCTACGGGCGACCCTGCCCGGTGTCACCTTCCCGGTGCGCTTGGGGCCGCCCGACTGTTGTGAATTCGCGCCAGCTCAGGTCCGTCGACCCGGTTACTTCGCGCCCAGCCAGGTCAGCAGCTGCTCCAGCCGCTCCTGCCGGCCCGCATCGAAGCCCTGCACGCCCACCGACTTGAGCACTGCGACGTCCTCGGGCGCCGTGCCCATGGCAGTCAGCGCGACCTGGATCTTCGCCACTTCCGGCTCGGACACGCGCTTGCCGGCCACCAGCGGGAAGTAGGGCTGGGGAATGCTCTTGTGCAGCACGCGGAAGCCGCTCTTGTCCAGGCTCTTGGCCGGCCCGGAATAGGACGCGATGCCGCCGACGTCGGCGAACTTGTTGTCCAGGAAAAAGGTGATGGCCGCCTGCTCGCGCACGTACTTCACGTTCTCCTTGGCCAGCACGATGCCGCGGTCGCGCAGTTCGGCGGTGCAGAACTTGGTCATGTAGGAGGCCGTCTCCGGGAACACCCAGCGCTTGCCCTTGGCGTCATCGAGCGTCTTGTACGGCGAGTCCTTGCGCACGACGATCAGGCAGTTGCCGTCCGGCCGGGCCGACACCACGAACTTGTAGCCGTGCTTGGCGACGCCGCGGGCCGGGTAGTCGCTGGGCCGCGCCATCACCAGGTCGAGCCGGCCGGTGGCCATGCCCTCCTCGAGCTGGTCGAACTCGCGCACGAACACCACCTGCACCTTGCGCTTGATCGACTTGCCGATGGTGTCGGCCAGGCCCTGGTACTTGGCGATCGCCTGCGCGTGGTCAAGGCCGCCGGAGGTGCCCTCGCTGATGCCCAGGGTCAGCGCATCTTCGGCCCGGGCGCCGACGACGGCGGCGGTCAGCGCCAGCGCGAGCAGCAGCGGCCCGCGCAAATTCAATGTCTTCCTCACCCCGTCTCCCTTGTGGATCGCAAACAACCCGATCGCAGCCACAGGCTGCCTGTGGCAGATGATGCATGGAACCGGGATTGGCCGATTAAGAAATTGGCTGGTGGGACGGGCACGCCGACCAACATGGAAAACGCGCAGGATCCGTTCGAACTGCTGGCCGGCCGTTTGTCGCGGGCGACCCCCCGCGCGAGATCGGACGTCGGACGCAGGCGTCGCGACGCTCTCGGGGCCAGTCGACTCGCTTCGAACCGGCGATCGGGTCAGTCGGTCGAAGCCGGGGCCGGGGCCGGGGCCGGGACCAGCGCCCCCGGGATGGCGGCCGGAGCGTCCGGTTCGGACGCAATTGCCGCCACCCCGGCGCCGGTCTGGGCCTTGGAGATGGAGACCACGGCCTGCAGGAACTGCAGGTAGATCTGCCGTTCCGTTGCAGGATCCGCGTTGGTGTTGCTGGCCAGCTCGCAAGCACGGTACATGAGCTCGCGGGCGACCAGCACGGCCGGATTCCTGCCGCCAAGGTCCACGGCTCCGGCGGTCTTGCCCTCGCCGATGCCGGCACCGACGCCACGCAGGGGGGCCCCGACATTGAAGCCCTCGCCACTGGTCGTGACCGAGTCGGACCCGGGCCCGCGGCAGAAGCGCTCCGTGGTTCCGCGATCTTTCAGGTAAGTCAGTTGCCGGCTCGCGTCCGACGCGATGACGTCGATGCCGGCGCGGTCGATCACGGTCTCGGAATGACCCGAGAGTCGCGGGACTTGAGCGCAGCCGCCAAGGGCGAACGCGATCACGGCGGCGGCTGGAAGAAAAGTGGATTTCATGGTTGGACCGGCTTCTCAGTGCTTGAACTGCGCTGGCAGCTGAGGGTAGTGCATCTGGAGCGCGTAATCAGCGACGATCAGTCCACCGGCGACGACCAGGTGCCGCGCCGGGTTGCCGTTCCATGCAGCGTTGGTGGAAATGTGATGCATGCCACCGCTGTAATAGCCCATTCTGACGGCGCTGACCGTCGCCGGGCCTCCATCGCCCGTCATCAGGGCCTGGCCGGCCACCAGCTGGCGTGCGAGGATGAGTTTGCCGGTCGCCAGCAGAAACGCCTGGTTCCGAGTGGCGATGAGTAGTCGCTGCTCGCCGTACCTGACGAAGACCATCTCTTGGGTCGAACCTCTTCTATCCGGGAGGATGCCGTAGCTGAATTTCACCGGAACCGGTTCGAGCGACGCCGAACTTCCCCATCCTCGCGCCAGCACCTTGTCTCCCGCAACGATCGACGCGATGGTCTTGACTCCTTCCGGAACGGCCATCGGCGTGTCATTTGCCATTTGGGCCCACGCAAAGGCCGGAATGAACTGGCCGGCAAGCAGGCATAACAGCAGCGGGATCTTCTTCATGTTGGCCATCTTTCTGAACTTCGCGCCCGAAGGGGATGCAGGGGCAGTCGATTAGGCGCGGACCGCCGGACCTTGGGAACCGGCTTCTACCCTAGTCGGCAAACAGATTGGCCGGCAGGCCCGCGACCTCGACCCGCATCGAGAACACACAGCCCGAACCAGGAAAGCGCTCCAGCTCATTGGCGGGCCGCTTGTCCCTGGCCGTCGTCACGAACAGCGTCCTGAGGTCCGGCCCGCCGAAGCAGGGCATGGTCGGACACGTCGCCGGCACGGCGATGTCCTGCAGCAGCTCGCCGGCCGGCGACAGCTGCAGCAGCCGGCCGCCTTCGTACATCGCGCACCAGTAGTTGCCTTGCGAATCGACCGCGGCGCCGTCGGGCCGGCCGCCGTAGCCGCCGTCGCCGGGCTGCCAGCCGGCGGGCTTGCCGGGGAATTGCTTGAAGATGCGGTGCCGCGTCATCGCGTTGCTGTCCGCGTCCCAATCCCACGCCTGGATGGCATGGCTGGGGGTGTCGGTCCAGTACATGGTCTTGCGGTCCGGCGACCATGCAAGGCCATTGGCGGTGGTCGCGTCCTGCGCCTTGGTCTGGACCAGCGGCCGGCCGCCCTGGCCGTTGCCGGGCCGGCAATCGACGCTGTAAAGCCGCGCCATGGGTGCGTCGCGGGGCTCGTAGAGCGTGCCGGCCCAGAACCGGCCCAGCGGGTCGGCCTTGCCGTCGTTGAAGCGCGTGGTGCGCGGATCGTGGTCGCAGCGGGCGATCAGCGCCAGCTCCCCGCCCCAGGTGCGGGCCCGGTAGATGCCGTCGCGCAGCGCGATCACCAGCCCGCCGGAGTGCGCCGGCGCGATGCAGCCCGGCTCGCTGGGCATGGGCCAGCTTTCCACCGCGCCGCCGCGGGTGTCGCAGCGCCGGACCTGCTGCGCCGGAATGTCGACCCAGTAAAGCAGGCGCTCCCGGGGATGCCAGAACGGCGACTCGCCCAGCCGGTCCGGCTGCGCCACCGCGAGCTGCCAGGCCTGTCCTGAGCCTGTCGAAGCAGTCGTCACGCGCGCTTCACCTCGATGCTCATTTGCGCCGTGAGGGTTTCGCCGGGCTGCAGGACATGCAGGCCGAGCGCGATCCCGTCGGCGCCGGCCGCGACCAGGTTGATCGCGTTGTTGACGTGGCTCACCGGCTCGATGGCGATGGTGTCGCGGCTGCCGTTGGTGAAGACCACCAGCCGCTGCAGGTTGGAGCGGATGGTGGTGTGCAGCACGGCGTCGCGCAGGCTGGCGACGCCGCCCCAGCCGTCGAAGCAATGGTCCACGTCGAGCGCCGCGCACTCGGCGTCCAGGCCGGGCGACGGGCTGCGGGTGGTCGGCAGCTTGTCGGGGCCCATCTCCCAGCGTCCGCCGGCAGCGAAGGCGATGCGGCTGCCGGGCCGCTTGACGAAATACGGGTGCCAGCCCAGGCCGGCGGGCGCCGCCTCGTGCGACTGGTTGGTCAGCGACAGCGTCATCTCCAGCGCCTTGCCGCGCAGCCGCAGCACCTGCGAGCTGTCGAAGGCGAACGGCCAGGCGGCGTCGGCGCGGTGTTCATAGGCCAGCATCGCAAAGCTGTCGTCGCTGTCCAGCACGGTCCAGGGCCGCTGCCAGCCGACACCGTGGATGGCATGCGGCTCGGGCGCGTTGTTGTTCACCAGCGGATGGCTGGTGCCCTGCCACAGCAGGGTGGCGCGTTCGACGCGGTTGGAAAAAGGCACCAGCGGATAGCTGCCGGATTGCCGGGCCGACGCCGGCGGCTGCTCGCTCGAGCGCAGCACCGGAACGCCGTCCAGCCACAGGCCGGCGATGCAGCCGCCCAGCTGCTGCGCGATCGCGCACACCAGCCCCTCGGATTCCAGACGGATCATGTGATGTCTCCTGGCGGCATTGTGCCCGCCCGCGGTCATGCCGGGCTTGACCCGGCATCCAGGCGTTGAAAGCCAATACCGTCGGTCAAGAAAGCGGGTCGCTTCCCTCATTTGAGCGGCGGTATTTGGGCCGTTGCGTCCGGGTCCCGGCGCGGAGGCCGGGACGGCGGCCCGCAAAAAAAGCCCGCAGGGCTTGCGCGCTGCGGGCTCAACATCCAAAGGAGACTTGCAATTGCCCACTGAAGCGGCGCCCTGGCGGCGCCGCCCAGGTGCCCGGATCAGCGGTTGTACGCCGTTTCGCCGTGCGAGCTGATGTCCAGGCCTTCCCGCTCTTCCTCTTCGGAGACGCGCAGGCCGATCACCAGGTCGACGATCTTGTAGGCGATGAAGGCGACGACGCCGGACCACACCACCGTGGTCAGCACGGCCTGGAGCTGGATCCAGACCTGGCCGCCGATCGAGTAGTCGGGCGACGCCTTGTTGGCCACGTAATCGTAGATGCCGACGCCGCCCAAGGAAGGCGACGCGAACACGCCGGTCAGCAGCGCGCCCAGGATCCCGCCGACACCGTGCACGCCGAACACGTCCAGCGAGTCGTCGGCGCCCAGCAGGCGCTTGAGCCCGTTGACGCCCCACAGGCAGACCAGGCCGGCCAGCAACCCCATCACGATGGCGCCCATCGGGCCGACGAAGCCGCAGGCCGGGGTGATCGCCACCAGGCCGGCGACGGCGCCGGAGGCGGCGCCCAGCATCGAGGCCTTGCCCTTGGACAGCGCCTCGCCGCCGATCCAGGCCAGCGTGGCAGCGGCCGTGGCCACCAGCGTGTTCATGAAGGCCAGCGCGGCGCTGCCGTTGGCCTCCAGGTTGGAGCCGGCGTTGAAACCGAACCAGCCCACCCACAGCAGCGCGGCACCGACCATGGTCAGCGTCAGGCTGTGCGGCGCCAGCGATTCCTTGCCGTAGCCGACCCGCTTGCCCAGCACGAAGGCGCCCACCAGGCCGGCGATACCGGCATTGATGTGCACCACGGTGCCGCCGGCGAAGTCCAGCGCGCCCTTGGCCCAGAGCCAGCCGCCGGCGGCGGTGACCTTCTCCAGCGACGCCGCATCGGTGATGCCGTCCGGGCCGTCCCAGTACCAGACCATGTGGGCGATCGGCAGGTAGCTGAACGTGAACCAGATCGCGCAGAACAGCAGCACCGCGGAGAACTTGATCCGCTCGGCGAAGGAGCCGACGATCAGCGCGCAGGTGATGGCGGCGAAGGTGGCCTGGAATCCGACGTAGGTCAGCTCCGGGATCACCACGCCCTTGCTGAAGGTGGCCGCCACCGAGTCCGGCGTGACGCCCTTCAGGAAGATCTTGTCCAGGCTTCCCATGAACGGATTGCCGGCGGTGAACGCCACGCTGTACCCGTACAGGACCCACAGCACATAGATCATCGACGTGACGACGAACACCTGCATCAGCACCGACAGCATGTTCTTGCTGCGCACCAGCCCGCCGTAGAACAGCGCCAGGCCGGGGATGGTCATCAGCACCACCAGCACGGTGGCGACCGTCATCCACGCGGTGTCGCCCTTGTTGGGAACGGGCGCGGGCGCGGCTGCGGGTGCCGACGCCACGGCGGCGGGCGCCGCCACCGCAGTTGCGGGGGCAGCGGCCGGAGCCGCCGCCGGAGCGGAAGCCGGTGTGGCGGCAGCGGGTGCGGCCGCCGTCGCGGCAGCGGCGGGCGCGGAGGCATCGGCAGCCGCGGCAGGCGCCTGCGCCTGCACCGCCGCGCCGGCGATCAACAAGCCCAGGCCGAGGCCCAGGCTGGCAAGTAGCTTTCTCATGGTCTCGTTTCTTTCTGCGATGGGTTGGTTAAAGGGCTTCCTTGCCGGTTTCGCCGGTGCGGATGCGCACGACCTGCTCGAGGTCGTAGACGAAGACCTTGCCGTCGCCGATCTTGCCGGTGCGCGCGGCCGCCTCGACCGCCTCGATCACGCGCTCGACCAGGTCGTCGGACACCGCCGCCTCGATCTTCACCTTGGGCAGGAAGTCCACCACGTATTCCGCGCCGCGGTACAGCTCGGTGTGGCCCTTCTGCCGGCCGAAGCCCTTGACCTCGGTCACGGTGATGCCCTGCACGCCGATGCCGGACAGCGCCTCGCGCACTTCGTCCAGCTTGAACGGTTTGATGATGGCCGTTACGAGTTTCATCGTGTTTCTCCTGGGAGCGGTGGAACTAGAAGCTGTACTTCACGCCGGCGACCAGGGAGCTCTTGCCCAGGTTCTTGCCGGACGGCGAGACGTACAGGCCGGAATCCGCGTTGGTGCCGACCAGGGCGAGGCTGGCCGACACGCCGTTGCCGAAGTCCTTGCCCAGCGTCAGCGAGTAATCCGTGTACGAGAAATTGCTGTTGTTCTTGACCTTCTGGTAGCCGATGTGCGGCGTCAGCGACAGGCCCCAGTAGCCGGTGTCGAAGTTGGCGCTCAGCTCCAGGTAATAGCTGTTCTTGCTGTCGGCGAAGCCGAACAGGTTGGACACGGCGTGCGAGTACTTCAGCGTGGCCGGGCCGTAGGTGCCGGCGGCGTACAGCTCGGTGGTGTTGGCGCTGACCGGCAGGTGGTTGCTGAAATACTGGTAGCGCAGCACGCCGAAGTCGTAGCCGATGTCCTTGTAGCTGGTCTTGTAGCCGCCGTAGAAGTCCACCTCGGCGTCGGAGCCGCCGCCCGCATCCTTGATCCACTGGATGGAGGAGGCCCAGGTGCCCAGGTAGAAGCCGCTCTTGTGGGCAAAGTCGATGCCGCCCTGGATGGCCGGATCCAGCCGCGACTGCGAGATGCCGCGGTAGCGGTAGTCGGTGACGGCGCCGACGTTGTACGAGAAGGTGTAGTCGGGCTCCGGCGCCTTGGGCTGGGCGAAGGCGGCGGCGCCGGTCATGGCGAGCATGGCCAAAACGATGATCTGGGTGTTCTTGCTTTGCACGGTTTCTCCTGAGGGTTGAAATGAGGGGACTGGCCGAGCTAAAGCAGGGAGCGTGCCAAAAGTTACAAGGACGCCGCGGCCGTCCACGGTCCGAAGCGGCGCCGCGTTGAAGAGGCCGGCAAGCCGCCGGCAGCGCGCACCAGCGCGGTGCCGGCGGTCGGTGATCGCATGCGCCGCCGGTCAACATGCACCTGTCTGGTGAGGGAGGATCCTGTGAGCCTGTCTTTGGTGCAAAGCCGCGCCCTGCTGGGACTGGATGCGCCGGCCGTGACGGTGGAAGTTCACCTGGCCAATGGCTTGCCGTCGTTCACGCTGGTCGGTTTGGCGGACGTCGAGGTGAAGGAAGCAAGGGAACGGGTGCGCTCGGCCATCCAGAACAGCGGGCTGGAGTTCCCGGCCAACAAGCGCATCACCGTCAACCTGGCGCCGGCCGACCTGCCGAAGGATTCGGGCCGCTTCGACCTGCCGATCGCGCTGGGCCTGCTGGCGGCCAGCGGCCAGGTCGACGGCGCGCGGCTGGCCGGCCATGAATTCGCCGGCGAGCTCTCGCTGTCGGGCGAACTGCGGCCGGTGCGCGGCGCGCTCGCCACCAGCCTGGCGCTGCAGGCGCGCGGCATCTCCACCCGGCTGGTGCTGCCGCCGCGCAGCGCGCAGGAGGCGGCACTGGTGCCGGGCGCGCGCGTCCATTGCGCGGCGCACCTGCTGGACGTGGTGCAGCAGTTCCTGCCGGCGGGCGGCGCCGAGCCGGCGCCGGGCTGGAGCTGCGTGGTGCCCGAAGCGGTGGCGCCGCTGGCGGAGCACCTGGACCTGGCGGATGTGAAGGGCCAGGCCGGCGCCAGGCGGGCGCTGGAGATCGCCGCAGCCGGAGGCCACAGCGTGCTGCTGTCCGGACCGCCGGGCGCCGGCAAGTCGATGCTGGCGCACCGCTTCGCCGGACTGCTGCCGCCGATGACGGTGCAGGAGGCGCTGGAGAGCGCGGCCATCGCCAGCCTGTGCGGGCGCTTCGCGATGGAGCGCTGGTCGCAGCGGCCCACCTGCGCGCCGCACCACTCGGCCAGCGCGGTGGCGCTGGTGGGCGGCGGCTCGCCGCCGCGGCCGGGCGAGATCTCGCTGGCCCACCACGGCGTGCTGTTCCTCGACGAGCTGCCGGAATTTCCGCGCGCCGCGCTGGAGGCCCTGCGCGAGCCGCTGGAGACCGGCCAGATCACGATCGCACGGGCGGCGCGGCGGGAGGAATTTCCGGCGCGCTTCCAGCTGGTTGCCGCGATGAATCCCTGTCCCTGCGGATGGCGCGGCTCGCAGGCCAGGGCCTGCCGCTGCACGCCCGACCAGGTGGCGCGCTACCAGGGCAAGCTCAGTGGCCCGCTGCTGGACCGGATCGACCTGCACGTGGACGTACCGCCGCTGCCGGCCGACGAGCTGATGCGCACGGCGCCAGGCGAACGCACTTCCGATGTGCGCGAGCGCAGCGTGCGTGCGCGCGAACGGGCGCTGCGGCGCCAGGGCAAGGCCAACCACGCGCTGCAGGGACGCGAGATCGACCAGCAGGTGAGGCTCGACCGGGCTGCAGCCGCTTTCCTGCAGGCGGCGTCGGCGCGCCTGGGGTGGAGCGCACGCTCGGCGCACCGCGCGATGAAGGTGGCACGCACCATCGCGGACCTCGCAGGCTGCGATGCAACCGGTGTCGCGCATGTCGCCGAGGCCATCCAATATCGGCGCCTCGCGGTGTGAAGACACACCAGCGTCCGACCCGGCTGGTCGGTAATTCACGCATGAAGTCTTCCATCCTGGCGCGCCCGTGTGTCGCTCATGCTGCTGTCGCTCTCCCTGGCCGGCCACGGCGCCACACCACCGGATGCACAGGCGCCGGACAAGGCCGGCGCATGCTGGCCGCCGTGCCGGAGGGCGTGCTGGGCTCGGAAACAAGCATCGCGCTGCTGGTGCGCGCCCTCCCGTTGTCGTAGGCACAATCGCGGCATGAGCGCCGTCCTGCCCGCCCCCGCCAGCTACGACCGGCGGCAGGTGGGCTGGCTGTCGCTGGCGCAGCTGGTCACCTGGGGCAGCGTCTTCTACACGTTCGCGCTGCTGATGGAGCCGCTGGAGCGCGAACTGGGGATGACGCGCGCGCAATCCTCGCTGGGCTTCAGCCTGGCGCTGCTGGCGGAAGGCTTGCTGGCCTACCCGATCGGCCGCTGGATCGACCGCGGCCACGAGCGCGCCGTGATGACGGCCGGCTCGCTGGCGGTGGCGGCAGGCCTGCTGCTGCATAGCGCGGTCCACAGCATCGCCGGGTTCTACGCGGCCTGGGCGCTGCTCGGTTCGGCGCTGGCAGCCACGCTCTACACGCCGGTGTTCGCGGTGGTGACGCGCCGCTATCCGCGCGATTTCCGCCGCGCGATCATCACGCTCACTTTCCTGGGCGGGCTGGCCAGCACGGTCTTCATTCCGCTGTCGGCGTGGCTGATCGCCTCGCTTGGCTGGCGGCACGCGCTGTGGGTGCTGGCCGCGCTGCACCTGCTGGTGTGCGCGCCGATCCACGCGCTGGCCTTGCGCAATGCGCCCGCCCCGCAGCCGGCCGCCGGCGCCGCCAGCTCGCCGGCCATGCACCTGGCGAGCGCGCCCTTCCTGCTGATCGGCGTGTTCGTCGTGCTGATGATGGCGGTGACGGCGGCGCTGCCGGCCCACATGGTGAGCCTGCTGCGCGAGAACGGCCTGGCCGAGGCCTGGGTGATCGCCATTCCCGCCAGCATCGGCGTGGTGCAGGTGCTGGGCCGGCTGCTGCTGTTCTTCTTCGAGCACCACTTCAACCTGCACCTGGCGAACCGGCTGATCCCCTGCCTGATCCCGCTGGGCCTGGCGGCGCTGCTGGCTGGCGCCGGCCATTCGCAGGCGGCGCTGCTGTTCGTGCTGCTGTACGGCCTGGGCAACGGCATGCTGACCATCGTCAAGGGAACGGCCATCGCGCAATACGTCAGCCGCGACCACGTGGCCGCGCTCAATGGCGCGCTCGGCCTGCCCACGGCGCTGGCGCGCGCTGTGGCGCCCTGGCTGCTGGGCGTGTTGTGGACGCGCGAAGCGGGCTATCGCAACGGCCTGGCCGTGCTGCTGGCCGCGAGCGTGCTGGCGGTCGTCGCATTGCTGCTGGCGCAGCGGCGGGCGCTGGCGCCGGCGCCGGCCTAGAGGTTCGGCGCCAGCAGCCGCTGCAGCAGCGCGACGTCGGCGCCGCGGCGGCGCGCCTGGTCCTGCACCTGGTCCTCGCCGATCTTGCCGACGCTGAAGTAGGTGCTCTCGGGATGGCTGAAGTAGAAGCCGCTGACGCTGGCGGCCGGCAGCATCGCCATGCTCTCGGTCAGCTCCATCCCGATGTCCTGCGCCTGCAGCAGGCGGAACATGTCGGCCTTGACGCTGTGGTCGGGGCAGGCCGGATAGCCGGGGGCGGGCCGGATGCCCTGGTACTTCTCGGCGATCTCGTCCTCGATCGACAGCTCCTCCCGCGGCGCGTAGCCCCACAGGTCCCTGCGCACGCGCTCGTGCAGCGCTTCGGCGAAGGCTTCGGCCAGCCGGTCGGCCAGCGCCTTGAGCATGATGGCGGAATAGTCGTCGTGGTCGTCCAGGAAGTACTTCTCCTTCTTGTCCACGCCCAGGCCGGCCGTGACGGCGAACACACCGATGTAGTCGTCCCGCACGCCGCGCGGGGCGATGAAGTCGGCCAGCGCGCGGCTGGGGCGCATCTTGCCGTCGACCGCGTCCTTGACCGTCTGCTGGCGCAGTCCGTACCAGGTCATCGCGAGGTCGCTGCGCGTCTCGTCGGTGTAGAGCGCGATGTCGTCGTCGTTGACGCTGTTGGCCGGCCAGAAGCCCAGCACCGCGTTGGCGGTGAGCCAGCGGCCCTCGATCAGGCGCTTGAGCATGCGCTGGCCGTCGGCGTAGACGCGCACGGCCTCGGTGCCGACCACTTCGTCCTTCAGGATCTTGGGAAAGGGCCCGGCCAGGTCCCAGGTCTGGAAGAACGGGCCCCAGTCGATCGACTTCGCCAGTTCGGCGAGGTCGAAGTTCTTGAACAGGCGGCGGCCGATGAACTTGGGTTTCGGCGGCGTGTAGGCGGACCAGTCGATCGGCGTCTTGTTGGCCCGCGCCTTCTCCAGCGGCCAGAGCGGCACCTGCTTCTTGTTGGCGTGCTGGAAGCGCACCTTGTCGTAGTCCGCATTGATCTCGGCGATGTACTTGCTGGCCTGGTCGGACAGCAGCGCCTGGGCGACGCCGACGCTGCGCGACGCGTCCGGCACGTAGACCACCGGGCCCTCGTAGTGCGGCGCGATCTTGACGGCGGTGTGGACCCGGCTGGTCGTGGCGCCGCCGATCAGCAGCGGGATCTTCCTGATGCGGAAGTGGTCGTCCTTCTGCATCTCGGCAGCGACGTACTGCATCTCCTCCAGCGAGGGCGTGATCAGGCCCGACAGGCCGACGATGTCCGCACCCTCCACCTTCGCGCGGGCCAGGATCTCGTGGCAGGGCACCATCACGCCCATGTTGACCACTTCGAAGTTGTTGCACTGGAGCACGACGGTGACGATGTTCTTGCCGATGTCGTGGACGTCGCCCTTGACGGTGGCGATGACGATCTTGCCCTTGGCCTTCACGTCCTCGCCGGCGGCGGCCTGCAGCTTCTTTTCTTCCTCGATGTAGGGAATCAGGTGGGCCACGGCCTGCTTCATCACGCGCGCCGACTTGACCACCTGCGGCAGGAACATCTTGCCCTGGCCGAACAGGTCGCCGACGATGTTCATGCCTGCCATCAGCGG
The DNA here is from genome assembly GCF_042655405.1 of Caenimonas terrae. Lineage (NCBI taxonomy): Bacteria > Pseudomonadati > Pseudomonadota > Betaproteobacteria > Burkholderiales > Comamonadaceae > Caenimonas > Caenimonas terrae. The sequence continues at coordinate 637,435 of NZ_JBHSMF010000002.1, forward strand.
GCCTTCGATCACGTGCAGCGGCCGCCCGCCCCTGGCCAGGACGGCCTGGTAGGCCTCCTCGGTGTCCTCGACGATGAAGTCGGTGATGCCGGAGACGAGCGCGTGCGACAGGCGCTGTTCCACCGTGCCGGCGCGCCATTCGTTCTTCTTCGATTCGTCCTTGGCGCCGCTCTTGGCGGTCTCGGCAATCTCCACCAGCCGCTCGCCGGCGTCGGGGCGGCGGTTCAGCACCACGTCCTCGACCCGCTCGCGCAGCTCCGGCTCCAGTTCGTCGTAGACGCCGACCATGCCGGCGTTGACGATGCCCATGTCCATGCCAGCCTGGATTGCGTGATACAGGAACACGGTGTGGATCGCTTCGCGCACCGGGTCGTTGCCGCGGAACGAGAAGCTCACGTTGGACACGCCGCCCGAGACCTTGGCGCCGGGCAGGTTGGCCTTGATCCAGCGGGTGGCGTTGATGAAGTCCACCGCGTAGTTGTTGTGCTCCTCGATGCCGGTGGCGATGGCGAAGATGTTGGGGTCGAAGATGATGTCCTCGGGCGGGAAGTCCACCTCGTCCACCAGGATGCGGTAGGCCCGTTCGCAGATCTCGACCTTGCGCTGGTAGGTGTCGGCCTGGCCCTTCTCGTCGAAGGCCATCACCACGGCGGCCGCGCCATAGCGCTTGACCAGGCCGGCCTGGCGCTTGAACTCCGCCACCCCCTCCTTCATCGAGATCGAGTTGACGATGCCCTTGCCCTGGATGCAGCGCAGGCCGGCCTCGATCACTTCCCACTTGGAGGAGTCCACCATGATCGGCACCCGCGCGATGTCGGGCTCGCTGGCGATCAGGTTGAGGAAGCGCACCATGGCCGCCTTGCTGTCCAGCATGGCTTCGTCCATGTTGATGTCGATCACCTGGGCGCCGTTTTCCACCTGCTGCCGGGCGACGGCCAGCGCTTCCTCGAACTGGCCGTTGAGGATCATGCGGGCGAAGGCCTTGGAGCCCGTCACATTGGTGCGCTCGCCGATGTTCACGAACAGGCTGCCCGCGGCGATGTTGACAGGCTCGAGGCCCGAGAGTTTCATGGAGGGAACTGGTACATCCGGCATGGGCTCACCTGGGTTTCGTCCGGCCGTGGCCGGGTTGACGACGAGGTGAGCGCGGTTGCATCCCCCAAGCCTGACGGGCCGGGCCTGGCGGCCGGTCGCTGCAGCGCTCCTTGGGTTGCCCCGATTTTAATGCAGCGGGGGACAATGGCGGCGTGAGCACTTTCCTGACCATCCTGCTGTATGTCCTGGCCGCCACCATCCTGCTGGCCTTCATCTACACCCTGAAGTCGCTGCGGCTGCAGAACCGGTTCAAGCGGCTCGGCCCGCTGCGCGGCCGCGGCCTCGACGAGATCGTCAAGTTCGCCGGCCAGCCGTCGCACCGCGGCCGGCTGGACACCCACCGCGAGGTGCTGGAGTGGCGGCGGGTGGGATTCCACGTCGCGCTGCTGTTCACCGACGGCGTTTGCGAGGGTGTGGAGAACGTGCCGGCGCCCTAGCCGGCGCCGTCTGGCACGGAAATACCGTCGATCAGGAAGAAGCTTCGATGCTGCTTCCCTGTTGACGGTATTTGAGCCGCGGCGAAAGGTCCCGATGCCGGGTCGATGCCCGGCATGACGCGTCAGGCCTGCATCCGCACCCGCCGCGCGACTTCCTCGTCGCGGGCGGCGTCAATCTCGCGCATCACGCCGCTGAGGTCCACGCTGCCCTGCTGCCGCTGGAAGCGGCCGGTGAGGACCGTGTCGGTATCGAGCAGGCCGGCCTGGTAGAGCTGCCACAGCTCCGGGCCGTACTGGGTGGCGAGCAGCTCGGGCGCGAACTGGCCGAAGAAATCGCGCAGGTTGGCGACGTCGCGCAGCAGCATGCGCGGCGCGTGGTTGTTGCCGGCGGCGTCGATCGCCTGCGGCAGGTCGATGATCACCGGGCCGTCGGCCGCCAGCAGGATGTTGAACTCCGACAGGTCGCCGTGGACCACGCCGGCGCACAGCATGCGCACCACTTCCTTGAGCAGCGACCCGTGGTGGGCCCGCGCCTCCTCCGGCGTGAAGCCCACGTCGTTGAGCCGCGGCGCGGCGTCGCCCAGGGCATCCGTCACCAGCTCCATCAGCAGCACGCCGTCCCAGAAGTTGTGCGGCTTGGGCACCCGCACCCCGGCCGCGGCCAGCCGGTACAGCGCGTCGACCTCGGCGCTCTGCCAGGCGGCCTCCGCCGCCTGCCGGCCGAACTTGGTGCCCTTGGCCATGGCGCGCGCCTGGCGCGAGTTCTTCACCTTGCGGTTCTCGGTGTAATCCACGGCCTGGCGGAAGCTGCGCTGCGTCGCCTCCTTGTAGATCTTGGCGCACAGCGTTTCCTCGCCGCGCCGCACCACGTACACCATCGCCTCCTTGCCGCTCATCAGCTGGCGGACCACGGTGTCGATCAGGCCTTCGTCGATCAGGGACTGCAGGCGCGGGGGTGCTTTCATCCCGCATTGTCCCCTGCCCGGCCTCGGCGCGCTTACAAGGGGAGATCGGCCTTTTTCAGCGTCCGCAGCACGAAGCTGGACTTGCTGTGGCGGATGCCCTTGATCTTGTAGAGCCGCTCGCGCAGCAGCCGCTCGTAGTCGCGCGTGTCCCGCACCGCCACCCGCAGCAGGTAGTCGTATTCGCCCGACACCAGGTAGGCCTCGATCACTTCCGGGATCGCCGCCAGCGTCTCGCCGAACTTCTCCAGCGTGTTGTCCGAATGGCTGTCCAGCGTCACCTGCACCAGCACCGTGTCGCCCAGGTCCAGCGCCTGGGCGTTGAGCCGTACGGTGTAGCCCTCGATCACGCCGGCCAGTTCCATCTTCCTGATCCGCTCCCAGCACGGCGAGGCGCTCAGGCCCACGGCCTGGCCGATCTGCTGCAGGCTGGCCCGGGCGTCGGCCTGCAGCACCTTGAGGATTTTTCGGTCAAATGCATCCATGCAGGCGGATTATCTGCCGGCCAGACCCTGGCAGAACGAAATTCTGTCAAAGACCGTCGGCAAGGAAAATCCGGCAAGACTTTCCGTGCCTCGCGGCCGATACTTTGGACATGAGGGAGGCGCTTACCGGCGCGCTCCGGATGACAAGGCGCCAGCGGGCTACCCGCCCGCTGGCCGGCCTGGCCAGCCAACCACGGCTGACCGAATGTCCATCGGCCGCAGAGGCCGCTTCGGTGATCAGGCTAAGCCGCTTCCTTGTAGAAGAAGTCGCGCTTGAGCGACCTGGCCGCCAGCGGCTGCACCGCCTCGCGGATCGCCCCGATGTGCTCGGGCGTGGTGCCGCAGCAGCCGCCCACCAGGTTCACCAGGCCTTCGGCCGCGAACTCGCGCAGCAGCCGCGAGGTGACCTCGGGCGTTTCGTCGAAGCCGGTCTCGCTCATCGGATTGGGCAGGCCGGCGTTCGGGTAGCAGCTGATGAAGGTGTCGCCGGCAACCCGGTGCAGCTCCTGGATATAGGGGCGCATCAGCGCAGCGCCCAGCGCGCAGTTCAGGCCGACGGCCAGCGGCTGCGCGTGGCGCACGCTGTACCAGAAGGCGGTGACGGTCTGGCCGCTGAGGATGCGGCCGGACGCATCGGTGACGGTGCCGCTGATGATCAGCGGCAGGCGCTGGCCGGACTTCTCGAAATACTCGTCGATCGCGAACAGCGCCGCCTTGGCGTTGAGCGTGTCGAAGATCGTTTCCACCAGCAGCAGGTCGCTGCCGCCTTCCACCAGCGCTTCCACCTGCTCGTAATACGACGCGCGCAGGGTCTCGAAGTCCACGTTGCGCGCGCCCGGGTCGTTGACGTCGGGGCTGATGCTGGCGGTCTTGGGCGTGGGGCCGAGCGCGCCGGCGACGAAGCGCGGCTTGTCCGGCGTGGAGAACTTGTCGGCGGCGGCGCGCGCGATCCTGGCCGATTCCAGGTTCATCTCCCGGGCCAGGAAACCGAGCTGGTAGTCGTCCTGCGCGATGCTGGTCGCGCCGAAGGTGTTGGTCTCGATGATGTCGGCGCCGGCCGCGAGATAGCCCTCGTGGATGTCGCGGATCACGTCCGGCCGGGTCAGGCTGAGCAGCTCGCCGTTGTTCTTCAGGTCCTTGGGATGGTCCTTGAAGCGTTCGCCGCGGAAATCCGCCTCGGTCAGCTTGAAGCGCTGGATCATGGTTCCCATCGCCCCGTCCAGGACCAGGATGCGCTTGGCCAGCAGCTCGGGCAGGGCTTTTCCGCGGGTGTATGTGATGGGTTTCATGGTGAGGCCATTTTAGTGACGCGGGCCCGCGCCGCGCCGTTCCGGGACAATAGGCCCATCTTGCTGACCTCCTCCCCCGCCCCCCAGACCATCCTGCACGAGATCTTCGGCTACGAGCAGTTCCGCGGCCCGCAGGCAGCCATCGTCGATCACGTGGTGGCGGGCGGCGACGCCCTGGTGCTGATGCCCACCGGCGGCGGCAAGTCGCTGTGCTACCAGATTCCCGCCATCGCCCGCCAGCGGGCCGGCCACGGCGTGGCCATCGTGGTGTCGCCGCTGATCGCGCTGATGCACGACCAGGTCGGCGCGCTGCACGAGGCCGGCGTGGAAGCCGACTTCCTCAATTCCACACTGACCGGGGAGCAGGCCAACGCCGTGGAAAAGCGCATGCTGCGCGGCGAGATCACGCTGCTGTACGCGGCGCCCGAGCGCGTCACCACGCCGCGCTTCCTCGCGCTGCTGGACCAGATGTACGAGCGCGGCCAGGTCAGCCTGTTCGCGATCGACGAGGCGCACTGCGTCAGCCAGTGGGGCCACGACTTCCGGCCGGAGTACCGCGCGCTCACCGTGCTGCACGAGCGCTATGGCACCGTGCCGCGGGTGGCGCTGACCGCCACCGCCGACGACATCACGCGTGCCGACATCGTCGAGCGGCTGCAGCTGCAGCAGGCGCGCCAGTTCATCAGCAGCTTCGACCGCCCCAACATCAGCTACACGATCGTCGAAAAGAAGGAAGCGACCGCGCAGCTGCTGCGCTTCATCGAGCGCGACCACGCCGGCGAGGCCGGCATCGTCTACTGCCAGTCGCGCAAGCGCGTGGAGGAGATCGCGCAGACGCTGAGCGGCCAGGGCATCACCGCCCTGCCGTACCACGCGGGGCTGGACCAGGAGGTGCGGCAGCGCAACCAGGACCGCTTCCTGCGCGAGGACGGCATCGTGATGGCGGCGACCATCGCCTTCGGCATGGGCATCGACAAGCCGGACGTGCGCTTCGTCGCCCACCTGGACATGCCCAAGAACATCGAGGGCTACTACCAGGAGACCGGCCGCGCCGGCCGCGACGGCCTGCCGGCGGCCGCGTGGATGGCCTACGGCCTGCAGGACGTGGTGAACCAGCGCCGCATGATCGACGAGAGCCCGGCCGGCGAGGAGTTCAAGCAGGTGATGCGCGGCAAGCTCGATGCGTTGCTGGCGCTGGCCGAGGCCACCGACTGCCGGCGGGTGCGGCTGCTGAAATACTTCGGCGAGACCTTGGTCGCCGCCGGGCCGCCCCAAGGCGACCACGGCCCCCTCGGGGGGCAGCGAGCACACGAAGTGGCGAGCGTGGGGGCCACATACTCGTGCGGCAACTGCGACAACTGCCTGACGCCGCCGCAGATCTGGGACGGCACCGACGCCGCGCGCAAGCTGCTCTCCACCGTCTACCGGGTCCAGCAGATGAGCGGCATCAGCTTCGGCGCCGCCCACATGATGGACATCCTGCGCGGCAAGGCCACCGAGAAGGTGACCCAGTTCGGCCACCAGAAGGTCACCACCTTCGGCCTGGGCGCGGAATTCAGCGAGGCGCAGCTGCGCGGGGTGCTGCGCCAGCTGATCGCCACCGGGGCGCTGGCCGTCGATGCGCAGGCCTTCAACACGCTGCAGCTGACCGAGGGGTCGCGCGGCGTGCTCAAGGGCGAGACCCAGGTGATGCTGCGCGAATCGGTGTCGATGCCGACGGAGCGCCGGCGCAGCACGCGCAGCGGCGGCCGCAGCGGCGCGCCCTCAGCGGCGGCGGCGGCGCTGACCTCGGATGCGCAGGTGCGGTTCGCGGCGCTCAAGGCCTGGCGCGCGGAGGTGGCGCGGGCCCACAACCTGCCGGCCTACGTGATCTTCCACGACGCCACGCTGGCGGCCATCGCGGCGCTGGCGCCCAGCACCCTGCGCGAGTTGCAGGGCGTCAGCGGCCTGGGCGCGAGCAAGCTCGAAAAATACGGCGAAGACGTGCTGCGCGTGGTCAGTGTGCAGTGAGCGCGCCGGGGCGCAGGAAGCGCCCGGTGCGTCCCGGCGACTTGCCCGACATCAGCGGCTCGCCGCGGCCGAACGGCTCGGACTGCAGCACGCCGGCCATCGTCGCGGCCGGGCAACTGCCCGTGCTGCGCAGGCTCAGTGCCGCAGCCAGCCGGCCCTCCGCCGGGTCGCCCAGCCCGTGGCCGAAGTCGTCGCCCACGGAGCAGGTCGGCGCGATGCCGTCGGCGTAGTCGCCGTCGCCCAGGTTGTTCACGCCCTTGAACTGGATCGCGAAGTAGGTGGTGCCGCAGTTGTCCTGGGGAATGAAGCCATACGGCTTGCCGCAGGTGGTGGTGCCGACCACGTTGACCTGGACGCCGACGCCGCGCAGCCCGTTGATGACGGACTCGCTGGCCGAGCAGGTGTCCGAGCCGGTCAGCACCGTCACCCGCGACAGTCCCAGCTGCGGCAGGGGCTGGCCGGCCGGCAGCGACAGCCCCAGGCTGGTGGACAGGAACGGCGTCACCGTGTCCGCGTCCGACAGGTTGAACGGGTTCTTGCGGTTGAACTGCAGGCGCTCGAACACCTTGTCCTTGGTGGCGGCGCCGCCGGCGACCATGTAGGCCAGCTCGCTGGCGACGGCCAGGATGCCGCCGCCGTTGTAGCGCATGTCCAGCACCAGGTCCTGCACGCCCGCGGCCTGGAACTGGTTGAACGCGCTGACCAGCAGCGCCTCGGAGGTGGCGACGTGGTCGTTGAACAGCAGGTAGCCGACCTTGCCGGTGGCGGTGTCCAGCGTTTCCACGTCCTGCACCGGAGTCTTGGTGATCTGGGCGGAGGTGAGCGTGACGGTGCGCAGCGTGCCGTCCAGGTCTTGCACCCGGAACGAGTGGGGTTGCCCGGCGGCGGAGGGAAAGAGCGCGGCGTTCAGCGCATCGACGCTGGTGCCGGTGACCACGTCGACGCCGTCGACGAACACGATGCGGGCGCCGCGGGCGATCCCTGCGGCTGCCGCCGGCGTGTTCGGTTCGGTATAGGCGACCCGCACCTCGCGCGGCGGCGTGGCCTTGACGATCGCCACCTCGAAGCCGTATCCGGCCTCGATGCCGGAATTGGTGAGCGCCTGCCAGGTGGCCGTGTCGTAGATGAAGTGGAACTGGTCCTTGGGCTTGCCCGAGGGCGTCAGCGCCGTGGTGCGCAGGTCCTTGAACAGGGCCTGCGGCGTCGCGTAGTTGATGGTGCGGACCGAGGACGGGATCTCGTCGTACCAGAGATAGGTTTCGTCGATCCAGGCCCGCACCCAGTTCTTCTCGTCGGTGTAGGTGCCCTGCCTGTCCGGGTAAGGCTGGCCGGTGGAAGGATCGGTGCCGGTGCGCGGCGCCGAGCAGAGATTGGCGGACAGCTGGGAGGCCTGGATGATGTCCGCGGGGGCCGCCGTCGTGCCGGTGCTGCCCTGGCCGGACGCCGACGGTTGCGTGTTCAGGCCGCTCGATCCGCCGCCTCCGCCGCAACCGGCCAGCAGCAGGGCCGTGAGGGCGCCAATCGCTGCGCCCCTGAGCAGAAAGCCGCCGCGCGCGCCGCATGGCGCTGCTCTGTTCCGGTCGCCGTACGCCATAGCACCTCGCCTGATGAACTGGTCACGGCGAGTATAGGGGTGGGGGCAGGCGCCGCGGTGCCGCCTGCGGCGCCGGCACAACACGTGGCACTTCGGGCTACTGCAAAAAGCCGATATTGCGCGCTTCCCGCACTTCGGGCTTGATGCGATGTTCCGCTTCCAGCTGGTCGAGGAATTCGGCGGCGCTGAATTCGGCGGCCAGGATGTCGACCTGGCGCTTGACCGCGGCGAAGTCGCCCGGACACAGCTGCTCCAGCCGCGCCAGCCGGGCGCCGACCTCCGGCGTCAGCAACGAGGCGTCGCCGGCCAGCGCCTCGGTGACGAACATCTTCTCGCGCTGCAGCGCGGTCAGCGGGCGGAACTTGATCTTGAAGGTGAAGCGGCGCAGCGCCGCCTGGTCGATGCGATCCAGCAGGTTGGTGGTGCACACGAAGATGCCGGCGAAGCGCTCCATGCCCTGCAGCATCTCGTTGACCTCGGTCACTTCGTAGGTGCGCTGGGCGCCGCGCCGGTCCTGCAGGAAGCTGTCCGCCTCATCGAGCAGCAGCACCGCCTTCTCGTTCTCGGCCTCGCGGAACATCGCGGCCATGTTCTGTTCGGTTTCGCCGACGAACTTGCTCATGAGGTCGCTGGCCTGCTTGACCAGCAGCGGCTTTTCCAGGTTCCTGGCAATGTGTTCGGCCAGCGCCGTCTTGCCGGTGCCCGGCGCGCCGTAGAAGCACAGCGTGCCGTGCCCGCGCGCCTTCAGCGCCTGGACGATGCGCGGCAGCTCGAACCGGCTCTCCACATTGAGCATCTCCAGGTCGTAGGTGGTGACGCTGCGGCGCGCGCGGCCGTCCTGCGGCTGGTTGCCCAGCGCCTGGTCGGAGTTCTTCAGCTGGCGCTCGATCAGGCTTTCCATGCCGGCCTGGCCCGAGCTGGCGAGGCCGGCGAAGCGCACCGCGGTGCGGATCTGCGCCGGCGTCAGGCCCTTGCGCTCGGTGAGCTTGGCGATGAAGGCGTCCGACACCGGCGCGCCTTCCAGCGTCTTGCGCACCAGCCCCTCGCGCGCGCCCGGCGGCGGCGACTTCAGTTCCAGGTGATAGGCGAAGCGACGCCGGAACGCCGGATCGATCTGCTCGATGCGGTTGGTGACCCAGATGGTGGGCACGGCATTCGACTCCAGGATCTGGTTGACCCAGGCCTTGCCGCTGACGCTGTTGCTGGCCGGCGCGACCACCTGCTCGGCCCGCGCCATCAACTGCGCCGCCTCGCTGGAGATCGGCGGGAACACGTCTTCCACTTCGTCGAACAGCAATGCCGCCTGGGCGCTGCCCTTGAGGAACACCTGGGCGATCTGCAGCGAGCGGTAGCGGTCGCGGCCGCTGAGCGAGTTGCCGTCGCGGTCCGCATATTCCACCTCGAACAGCTCCAGCCCGCTGGCCTGCGCCACCACCTTGGCCAGTTCGGTCTTGCCGGTGCCGGGCGGGCCGTACAGCAGCACGTTGACGCCCGGCTCCTTGCGCGCGACCGCGTTGCTCAGGAGCGAACAAAGCACCTGTGCGTCTTCTTCCACGAAGCTGAAGTCGCTCAGGCCCAGCCCGCTCTTGGCGCAGGGGCGCGTGAACACCGCCATCAGCTCGTTCTGGTCGCGGTATTCGCGCATCAGCACCGGCGGCAGCTTCTCGCTGACCTTCATCAGGTCGGCCAGGTCGGTGATGTTGTGCTCGGAGATCAGGTTCTCCACCAGGCCGATGCGCTCCAGGCGCGAGCCGGCCCGCAATGCCTCCCCGACCTCGGTGGCGTTGACGCCGGCGATCTCGGCGATCGCGGCATACGCCTCCGGCGCGTTGTTGACCTTGAACTCCACCAGGATGCTGCGCAGGTCACGCTGGTAGCGCGCCAGCGTGCCATACAGCAGCAGCGCGCGCTCGGCCTTGTTCAACTGCAGCAGGCCGGAGAGCGCGTCGATGTTCTTTTCCACCAGCGTGGAATGCTTCTTGAGCGCATGGGTGAGCCACTCGCCGGTGACGGCCAGCACCGACAGCAGGTCCTTGGGCTGGTCCTTGGCGTATTCGTCCAGATAGAAGAACAGCGTGCCCTCTTCGTAGGGCCCGCGCCAGACGCCGTGCCGCTCCAGGAATTCCTGCGTCTCCAGCTGTTCGTGGCCGCGCCAGAAATCGTTGTCCTTGCAGCGGCGGCCGAGGAACTCGCGCAGCCGGCCCAGCGCCGGCGTCGGCCACACCAGGTGGCGCCCGGCCAGCGACAGCAGGCCGTTGAGGTCACGCCGCACGTTGAACTTGCCGCCCTGCTTGGCGGCCAGCGTCAACACGAAATGCGAACACATCAGGTCCAGCACCGGCGCGTCTTTGAGTCCCGGTGAGGGGAGAACCTGCACATCGACCGACCGCTTGACCATCAAAGCCTCCAGCCCCGACAGGAGCCTGCTGACAATAACGCGCCCTGATGCTACATGGAAGACGCCGGCCGTGGGGCCTGCTCAACCATTGCTTTGCCTTTACCCCCCACAATGCCGGCATCATGATCGAGCTCGCCGACATCCGCCAGGCCCAGGGCCGCCTGCGCGGCCAGGTGCTGGAAACGCCCTGCGTCGAATCGCGCACGCTGTCGCGGATCACCGGCGCCCAGGTGTTCCTGAAGTTCGAGAACCTGCAGTTCACCGCCTCCTTCAAGGAGCGCGGCGCCTGCAACAAGCTGGTCCAGCTCACGCCCGAGGAACGCGCGCGCGGCGTGATCGCCATGAGCGCGGGCAACCACGCCCAGGGCGTGGCGTATCACGCGCAGCGGCTCGGGCTGCGGGCGGTGATCGTGATGCCGCGCTTCACGCCCAGCGTCAAGGTGGAGGGGACGCGCAGCTTCGGCGCCGAGATCGTGCTGCACGGCGATACTTTGGATGAAGCCCGCAGCCACGCGCTGCGCCTTGCGCAGGAGCAGAAGCTCACCTTCATCCACCCCTACGACGACCCGGACGTGGTGGCGGGCCAGGGAACGGTGGGGCTGGAGATGCTGGCCGCCGTTCCGGAGCTGGACACGCTGCTGGTGGCGATCGGCGGCGGCGGGCTGATCGCCGGCATCGCGGTGGCGGCCAAGGCGCTCAAGCCCTCGATCGAGGTGATCGGCGTGCAGACGCTGCGCTTCCCGAGCATGTTCAACGCCGTCAAGCACGAGCAGCTGCCGCAGGGCACCAGCACCATCGCCGAGGGCATCGCGGTCGGCCGGCCCGGCAAGCTGCCGCAGGCCATCATCGAACGGCTGGTCGACGACATCGTGCTGGTCGACGAGGGCGACATCGAGCAGGCGATCGTGATGCTGCTGGAAATCGAGAAGACGCTGGTGGAGGGCGCCGGCGCCGCCGGCCTGGCGGCGATGCTCAAGGCGCCGGAGCGCTTTCGCGGCCGCAAGGTGGGGCTGGTGCTGGGCGGGGGCAACATCGATCCGCTGCTGCTGGCCGCCATCATCGAGCGCGGCATGGTGCGGGCCGGACGGCTGGCCCGGATCCGGGTCAGTGCGCGCGACGTGCCCGGTTCGCTGGCGAAGATCACCGCCACGGTGGCCGAGGCCGGCGGCAACATCGACGAGGTCCACCACCAGCGCGCCTTCACCACGCTGGCGGCGCAGAACGTGGAAATCGAACTGGTGCTGCAGACCCGCGGCCGCGACCACATCGCCGCCGTGCTCGACGCGCTGCACGACGCCGGCTTCACCGCCGAGGAACAGAAGTGACCGGCCGCGGCCGGCCGGGCCCTGCCGTTGGGATGGCGCCGGCCGGCGGCTAAAATTGCGGACTACCCGAATCCGCCAGGAACCAAATGTCCAACCCCGCACCCCGCCAGACCCAAGGCGAAGAACAAGTCCCCCACGACCCGGTCGAGAACATCATCCATGCGATCCCGATCGTGCTGCCGCTGGTGGGCGGCGTGTTGATGTTCCTGCTGGCCTTCATTGCCGTCTACATGGCCTGAGGCGGGGCCCACGGGCCGGCGCCTTCCTTCCCTTGCGATCCGCCCATGCCCCGGGATGGCTGCCGGCTCGAGGCCGGCTTGCATAACCCTATGCAAGTTTTGCATGACTTAGGGCGATCCCTGCGGCCAAGATACGGCCGGCGTTCATAAAATTGTCATCCCAGCCGACCCGCGGACCGTGAAGCACCCTTCACACCCTGCTGTTGCCCATCCCGCGACGCCGCCCGCCGACTGAGACGCGAAGCCGTTTTTTCAAAGGCTGCTCTCAGGCATCGCCCCGCGAGCTCCTTTGAAAAGACGTTTTTTCATACTCAGGAGCTTTTCATGAACTCACCGGTGATGCAGGGGCTGAATCTCAACGCGCCAGCCCATGTGAAGAACGCCAGGCTGATCGCCTGGGTGGCCGACATGGTGGCGCTGTGCAAGCCGGACCAGGTCTACTGGTGCGACGGCAGCGACGAGGAATACGACCGGCTGGCGCAGCAGTTGGTGGACGCGGGCACTTTCATCAAGCTCGATCCGGTCAAGCGGCCGCATTCGTTCCTGTCGCGCTCCGACCCGTCCGACGTGGCGCGGGTGGAAGACCGCACCTTCATCTGCTCGCAGAAGAAGGAAGACGCCGGCCCGACCAACAACTGGACCGATCCGGCCGAGATGCGCCGGACGCTGCAGCCCCTGTTCGACGGCTGCATGCGCGGACGGACCATGTACGTGGTGCCGTTCTCGATGGGCCCGCTGGGCTCGCACATCTCCCACATCGGCATCGAGCTGTCCGACAGCGCCTATGTGGTCGTCAACCAGAAGCTCATGACCCGCATGGGCAAGGCCGTGTACGACGTGCTGGGCGTCGACGGCGACTTCGTGCCCTGCGTCCACACCGTCGGCGCGCCGCTGGAGCCGGGCCAGCAGGACGTGGTCTGGCCCTGCAACAAGACCAAGTACATCGTCCACTATCCCGAGACCCGCGAGATCTGGTCGTACGGCTCCGGCTACGGCGGCAATGCGCTGCTGGGCAAGAAGTGCTTCGCGCTGCGCATCGCGTCGACGATGGGCCGCGACCAGGGCTGGCTGGCCGAGCACATGCTGATCCTGGGCGTGACCACGCCGGAGAACAGGAAGTACCACGTCGCCGCCGCCTTCCCGTCGGCCTGCGGCAAGACCAATTTCGCCATGCTGGTCCCGCCCAAGGGCCTGGCCGGCTGGCATGTGACCACCATCGGCGACGACATCGCCTGGATCAAGCCCCATGCGGACGGCCGCATGTATGCGATCAACCCCGAGGCGGGTTACTTCGGTGTGGCGCCCGGCACCAACACCGACACCAACCCCAACTGCATGGCCAGCCTGGGCCGGGACGTGATCTTCACCAACGTCGCCCTCACCGACGACGGCGACGTGTGGTGGGAAGGCATGGGCCCGGCGCCGAAGCACGCCATCGACTGGCAGGGCAAGGACTGGACGCCGGAGATCGCCAAGGACACCGGCGCCAAGGCCGCCCATCCCAACTCGCGCTTCACCGTGGCCGCCACCAACAATCCGGCGCTGGATCCGGCCTGGGACGATCCCGAGGGCGTGCCGATCGACGCGTTCATTTTCGGCGGCCGCCGCTCCACCACCGTGCCGCTGGTGACCGAGGCCCGCGACTGGGTCGAAGGCGTCTACATGGCCGCAACCATGGGCTCGGAGACGACGGCCGCGATCGTCGGCCAGGTCGGCGTCGTGCGGCGCGATCCGTTCGCGATGCTGCCGTTCACCGGCTACAACATGTCCGACTATTTCCAGCACTGGCTGGACCTGGGCGCGAAGCTGGCCGCCTCCGGCGCCAAGCTGCCGAAGATCTACACCACCAACTGGTTCCGCAAGGGCGAGGACGGAAAGTTCGTCTGGCCGGGTTACGGCGAGAACATGCGCGTGCTCAAGTGGATGATCGACCGCATCGAAGGCAAGGCGAAGGGCGTCCAGCACGCCTTCGGCCTGGTGCCGGCCTATGACGAAGTGACCTGGAACGGCCTGGCCTTCACGCCGGCGCAGTTTGACGCGGCGACCGGCATCGACGTCGCGGCCTGGCGCAGGGAGATGGACCTGCACAGCGAGCTGTTCAAGCAACTCGCCTACCACCTGCCGCGCGAGCTGACCGAGACCAAGGCCCGGATCGAGCAGCGGCTGGCCGCCTGACGGCCGGCCGCGCCGGGGCTTGGCCCCGGCCGTCGCAGGCTCAGGGCGTGGTCTTCTTTTCGCCGTGCTTTTGCGGCCCGGTCGGGGAGTTGGCGGACCGGCCGGCGTTCTGCTTGGCGGCGGCCTCGGATGCCTGGCCCTTGGAGTGGGTGTTCTTGGTCGAACTCGTCTTGCCGCCCTTGGAGTCTTTGGTCGATTGAGGCATTGCGCTGTCCTTGAGGAATGAAAGAAGCACAACCTTAAGAGCCGCAGTGCCGGCGCCGTGTGGGCAGCGGAGCGAGTTGCTGTAGGACGCCGGCCCCAAAGAAAAAGCCACCCCGCAGGATGGCTTTTTTGTGCGCGGACGGGTCAGCGGTTCAGCCGGCGGCGCTTCTCGGCGCGGCCCCGGGCCACCCGGTAAGACCACTCGTCCAGCGCCGCCAGCAAGCGCCGCGGCAGCAGCCGCAGCAGTTGCGGCAACAGCCGCTGCTGCGCCAGCTTCACAGGCCGCGGCCCCACTCGTAGCGGGAAGCAGCCGCGGTTGCGGTCGGCGCCGGCGTCACCGTCGGCCGGCCCAGCACGTCGCTGGCGGCTTCGTGGCTCATCGCGCGGCTGATGTCGGCCATCACGCGGGCGTCGCTCAGCGCCACTTGCCACAGTGCTTCGTCCTGCGCGGCGGCCCGGCGGGCAGTGGCCCAGCCACGGGCGGAAGCGCGCGTCTGGTTGACGGCGGCGCGGACCGGGCCGGCGGCCAGGGCCAGGCCGGCGAAGCCGATGGTCCACAGGGCGATCCAGGCCACCAGCAGGTGCCCTTCGGTCCAGGTGTCGATCACCTGGTTGGCGGCGACGAGCAGCGCCGACACAATGGCGGCCAGCAGCAGGCTGGCGGTGCCGCGGGCGCTCATCGCGTGGCGGACGCCCTTGGTGATCGACTCGACGGCGTGATCGGCGCGCGCGATGCCCGGGTGCTCACTGGGCTGGGCGACATGGACAAAGCTGGTCATGGGGAATCCTTCTCTAGCGCTCGGGACGGAATTGCCTTTGCGTGGACCGAATCTTAGGGTTTTCACTGATATATGGCAAATTTAGATTGGTGATGGCTATCATTCACCAATCGTATGAAATACCCCAATTTCCGGACGCTCGACCTGAACCTGCTGCGGGTGTTCGACCAGGTGATGGCCGAGCGCAACCTGACCCGCGCCGCCCGCAACCTGTCCATGACCCAGCCGGCGGTGAGCAACGCGCTGGCCAGGCTGCGCGAGGCGGTGGGCGACCAGCTGGTCAGCCGCAGCGGCTACGGCGTCGAGCCGACGCCGCGGGCGCTGGTGTTGTGGCCGGCGGTGGCGGACGCGCTGCGCCAGCTCGAATCGTCGTTCGCCCCCGGCGACTTCACGGCGGCGGAGGCCAAGCACACCTTCGTGCTGGCGATGGCCGACGCCACCGCCAGCACGCTGATGCCGGGCCTGGTCAAGATCATCGAGCGCGACGCACCGGGCGTGTCGATGCGGGTGGTGCCGCTGGTCACCCGCGATCCCCGGCGCCTGCTCGATGAAGGCCAGGTGGACCTGGCCGTCGGCTATTTCCCTGCGGTGCTGGCCGACCTGACGGCGCAGGCGCAATCCGGCGGCATGGCGGCGTTCGACCACCAGCGGCTCTATGACGGCGTCTACGTGTGCGTGATGCGCCAGGGCCACCCGCTCAGCCGCGGCAAGCTGACGCTGGACCGCTACTGCGCGGCCCGGCACCTGCTGGTGAGCTTTTCCGGCCGGCCGTTCGGCTTCGTCGACGAGGCGCTGGCCTCGCGCGGCCGGGAGCGCCGGGTGGTGCTGACGGTCAACCAGTTCTTCACCGCCGGCCGCGTGGTGTCCGAGTCGGACCTGCTGACCGTGCTGCCAAGGCATTTCGTGAAAGTGACCGGCATGGCCAGCGAGCTGACGCTGCGCGAGCTGCCGTTCGACGTGCCGCCGGTGCACGTCGACTCGCTCTGGCACCGGCGCCAGGCCCAGCGCAGCGACCACGCATGGCTGCGGCTGGCGGTGCTGGCCGCCGCCCGGGAGGCATTCGGCGAACGCGCAGGTCGGTCAGAATCGGCGGGGTGAAACTCCAGCTGATCTCCGACCTGCATCTCGAAGTCCATCCGCAACTGCAGGTCGGCCCGGCGCCGCAGGCCGACCTGCTGGTGCTGGCCGGCGACATCGGCTCCTACCAGGCCGGCTCGCTGCTGGCCGAAGACGACTTCGGCCTGGGCCGCTTCGCGCCGGCCCGGGGCTGGCCGGTGCCGGTGCTGTACGTGCCGGGCAACCACGAATACGACAACCTCGATTTCGACGAGACCCACGCGCGGCTGCGCGAGACCTGCGACCGCCTGGGCATCGCCTGGCTGGAGCGCGAGACGCTGGTGATCGACGGCGTGCGTTTCATCGGCACCACCCTGTGGTCCGATTTCGATGCCCTGTCGCCACCGGATGCCGACCTGACCCAGGTGCTGCGCGCCCGGGCCAAGGCCTTCCGGGCCGCCAACTTCTACCTGCAGAAGACCGGCGCCATGCGCGGCGGCCAGCCCTGGCTGGCCGAAGGCTGGCGCGAGCAGGCACTGGTGTGCCAGCAATGGCTCAGGCAGGCCCTGGCCGAACCCTTTGACGGCAGCACGGTCGCCGTGACCCACTTCGCGCCCAGCCTGCGCAGCGCCGATCCGCGCTACGGCCTGACGCCCGGCACCGCGGGCTTCTGCAATGCGCTGGACGAGCTGCTGCCGCAGGCGCAGCTGTGGATCCATGGCCATCTGCACTGCCAGCAGGACTATCTGGAAGGCGGCTGCCGGGTGGTCGCCAACACGCTGGGCTATGCCGCCAAGGGGGAGCAGGAGGGCTTCCGCCCGCAGTGGCTGCTGGACGTCCCGGCGCCGGCCGGCTGAGGCTCAGCGGGCGTTCAGGCCGTCGAAGCAGGTGCTGAGCACCAGTTCCACGATCTCTTCGTCGCTGTGCTGGCCGCCGCCGCGCAGGAACTCGAGGACCGGGTCGCAGGCGCGCGCGTACAGCGTGTAGAGCACCGCGATCGGCGGCAGCTTGGCGTTCAGGGCGCCACCGGCCTGCGCCGCCTCGATCCACCCGCCCAGGGTGTCGCTGATTTCCAGCAGCTGGTCGACGTATTCCTTGCTGCTGGTGAGCGCTGCGCGCAGGCTGGAATTCTGGCTGGGAAGCGAAGGCATCTGGCCGGCGAGCTGCACCTGCAGCGTCCAGCGCACCACCGCCTTGAGCTTGTCCACCGGCGCCAGCGCCGGCGCGATGGTGTCCAGGAACTCGCGCGCGCTGCGCATCACGCGCACCATCGCGGCGGCAGCCAGGTCTTCCTTGCTGGGGAAATGCTTGTACAGGCTGGCCTTGGCGATGCCGACCGAGGCGGCCACTTCGTCCACCGTCATGGCGTCGAAGCCCTTCTCGGCCAGCAGGCGGTTGACCGTCTGCACGATCGCCTCCTCGCGCGCCTGGAGCATCTGCTCCTTGAAAGACGGCTTGGCGCCAACGGCAATGGTCATGCGGCAATTTTAGGCGAGTTACGTCTCACAACATTTGCGCGAGCTACTTTACAAGGGCTGCTCAACGCCTATTCCTGCAGCGTGAAACACTGACGTTGCCCATCCTGCTGGTGGGTGTGAGTCGCGCGGAGGCGCCCCATGAAAACCGTCTGGATCCAAACCGTGGCCTGGCTTGGCGCAGTCACCGTTGCGCTGCTGCTGGCATTGGCCGCGCCCAACGAATCGGCGCTGATGGGACGCCTGCCGGCGCTGAGCGCCAAACGCCTGAACCAGCAGCCGATCGTCCTTCCGCAGGGGCTGCCGGCCGGCCGCACGCTGGCACTGGTCGCATTCGAGCGCGGCCACCGCGGCGAGATCGAAAGCTGGATCAAGGGCATGGACTTGCGCGACAACGGTCCCATCGAGTGGCTGAAGATCCCGGTCCTGGACGACCCCGGCAGCGAAAGCGCCCGCATCGACATCGAGCGTCGCATCCTCGCGCGCCACAGCGCGCTGGTGGACCAGTCCCGCCTGGTGCCGGTCTTCACCAACCGCGAGGCCTTCATCCGCGCCGCCGGCCTGTCCAGCGCGGACCACGCGTGGGTGCTGGTGATCGGCCGCGATGGCCAGGTCCTGGCCCGGGCGGAAGGCGAATACAGCGAGGAAAAGGGCCAGGCCTTGCGCCAGACGCTGGCGCAGGCCTCGGCCGCTTCGTTCTGAGCGCCCCGCTTACTGCAAGGCTTCCCAGAGCCTGACCGGCGTCAGCGGCATCTGCAGCAGCGGCGCGCGCTCGGGGCGTCCGGCCCGCGCCACTGCATCGGCCACCGCATTGACCACGCTGGGCGCGGCGCCGATGGTGCCCAGCTCGCCCACGCCCTTGACCCCCAGCGGATTGTTCTTGCACGGCGTCGACTGGTCCATGCTGGTGACGAACTCGCAGGCCACGATGTCGGCGCGCGGCGCGCTGTAATCCATCAGGCTGCCGGTGATCGGCTGGCCGGTCTCGGCGTCATAGGACATCTGCTCGCACAGCGCCTGCCCGATGCCTTGCACTGCTCCGCCATCGAGCTGGCCGCGCACGATCATCGGGTTGACCACCCGTCCGATGTCGTTGACGCTGCTGTACGCCACCACCTGCAGCTCGCCGGTGGCGGGGTCCAGCTCCACCTCGCTGATGTGGCAGCCGTTGGGCCAGCTCGGCCCGGAGACCGAGGACGTGCTCTCCACATAGATGCGGTTCTGCGGCTGCTTCTGCGCCAGCTCGAACAGGCCGACGCCCAGGTCGGTGCCGCGCACCACGAAGCGGCCGCCCGCATAGGCCAGGTCCTCGGCCGCCGCCTCCAGCTCGCCGGCCGCCAGCTGGCGCGCCTCGTCCATGACCTTGCCGGCGCCGACGGTGAGCGCCGAGCCGCCGGTGAAGAGCGAGCGGGAGCCGGCGCTGCCGAAGCCGTCGCCGCGGTCGGTGTCGCCCAGCACCACCTTGACTTTTTCCAGCGGAACGTCGAACACGTCGACCATCAGCTGCGCCAGCGTGGTGGCGATGCCCTGGCCCATGGCATTGACCGCGGAGAACACCTCGATCATGCCGTCGCCGCGCACCGCCACCGTGACGCGTTCCTGCAGCACGTTGCCGCCGGTCCACTCCAGGAAGGTCGCGATGCCTTGCCCGCGCACCAGGCCGCGCGCCTTGCTCTGCGCGGCGCGGCCGGCGAAACCGTTCCAGTCGGCCTGCGCCAGCGCCTGGTCCATCACGTGCTCGAAGCGGCCGACGTCGTACACCTGGCCCATCGGGTTGGTGTAGGGCATCTGCTCGGGCCGGATGAAATTGCGCCGCCGCAAGGCGATGCGGTCGATGCCGGTCTGGCGGGCCGCCTCGTCCATCAGGCGCTCCATGATGAAGATCGCTTCCGGCCGGCCGGCACCGCGGTAGGCGCCGGTCGGCGCGCAGTTGGTCAGCACGCCCTGGAAGTGGAAGTCGATCACCGGGATGTCGTAGACGCTGGTCTGCACCCAGGGGCCGATCAGCAGCTGGATCGCCAGCCCGGTGCCGGTGGCATAGGCCCCGACATTGGCCAGCCCGTGCAGGCGCAGCGCGAGGATCCTGCCGTCGGCGGCCAGCGCCAGTTCCGCATCCGTGCGCACGTCGCGGCCATGGGCGGTGGCCAGGAATTCCTCGCTGCGCTCGGCGATCCACTTGACCGGCTGCTTCAGCTGCAGGGCGCTCCAGGCCACGGCCGCGTCTTCCGGATAGATGCCGGTCTTCATGCCGAAGCCGCCGCCGACGTCGCCGACCGTCACGCGCACCTTGTCCGGCGCCAGCCCCAGGATGTCGTTGCACAGCGCGTTCTTCACGCCCGAGGGCATCTGCGTGCTCATGCGGATGGTCAGGCGCCCGTCGTCGGCGATCCACGCCAGCACCGAGCGCGGCTCCAGCGTAAAGGCGACCACGCGCTGGTTGACCACCGACAGCTTCACCACATGCGCGGCCTGCGCGAAGGCCTCGGCGACGGCGGCCGGCTTGCCGTGCCGCATCTCGGCGGCGACGTTGTCGGGCGCTTCCTCGCACAGCACGGCGCCCTGCCCGCCCAGCGCCTGCGCCGCGTCGACGACGCTGGGCAGCTCCTCGTAGTCCACGGCCACCGCTTCGGCCGCATCGCGCGCCTGCTGCATGGTTTGCGCGACCACCAGCGCCACCGGCTCGCCGACGAAGCGCACCCGCTCATGCGCCAGCGCACGCCGCGCCGGCGTCGCGCCGGGGGCACCGCCGGCGCGCCTGAAGTCCTTGCTGCCGGGAATCGGGTTGACGCCGGCTGCCGCCAGCTCGGCGCCGGTGTACACGCCGGCCACGCCGGGCAGCGCCCTGGCGGCTGCGGCGTCGATGGAAACGATTTTCGCGTGCGGGTAGGGCGAGCGCACGAAGCAGGCGTGCAGCACGCCGGCCGGCGCCAGGTCGTCGGTGAACTGGCCGATGCCCTTGAGCAGGCCCTCGTCCTCGATGCGCTTGACGGCGTGGCCGCTGCCGAAGCGCGGGGCGATGTCGGTGGGAAGCGTGCTGGCGTTCATGTTCATCCCTCAAGTCTCGCGGATTTTGCCGCGGCGTGCAGCGGTCGCGCATTGCCACGTCGACGGGCCTGGTCTCCAGCGCCTGGATGCCGGGCCGAGCCCGCCATGACACCGCCTCAGCGGTTGGCGTTGCCCAGGGCTCCGAGCGACTTCTCGCCCATCCAGCGCAGCAGGTCCAGCCACATCTGGCGCATCTCGGCGTCCAGCGGCGTGCGCATCGCATTGGGCAGCTCGATGGTCACCACCGGGACGCCCTTGTGGACGCCGCCATAGTTGCCCAGCGAGCCCGGGAAGATGCCGACCTGGTCCAGGTAAAGGCGGCCGAGTTTGGACGGCGGCACCGACGGACCGTCGAAATCCAGCACGCCATAGGGCGCATGGATCGCCACGATCAGGTTCGGCTTGAAGCTTTGCATCTGCTCGAACAGGTAGCGCGTCTCCGGCTCGGACAGGGAGTGGTTGCCCGGCCAGCGGCGCGGGTCCTTGCGGGTGCGCTGCTCCCAGTAGACCGCGGCGTCGCGGTCCCAGCCGGGAGTGGGAAAGTTGCGGTTCAGGTCGACGCCGTGGGCATTGACCCGGCGCGGCGGCTGGGCCATCACGCCGTCGGGGTTGAGCACCGGAATGAAACGCCAGTGGACCGGGCTGGGCAACTGCATCGGCTGCTGCGCCAGCGCGATCCAGTGCAGGGCCAGCGAGCCCGAGGACAGCTCGTCGCCGTGGATCCCGCCCATCACCAGGACCCGCAGCCGCGCGCCCTGCGGCTTGACGTCGCGCCAGTACAGGGGCACGCCCATGACCGAGCGGCCGCTGCCGGCACTCAGGCCGGCGTCCACGCACAGGTGGCGGCTGACGTTGGGCAGGCGCCGCATCAGCGTCCCGCAGGGATCGGCCGTGGCCGTGGCCGCCGGCACGGCCGGGCCGGGCGGCGCGCCCCACGCCAGCGTCGCCATGGCCAGCGGCAACACGGAGCGGATGAAGGTCAGCAGGGACGGCATGGGAAGCGGCGGTGGCAACAGGATAAGCGATCCACACTGCGGACTTGCGCTGCGCCCGGGCGGATCACTCGTCCTTTTCGCCGGGGCGGTAGAGCGTCTCGCGGCCCATGCGATCGAGCACCAGTTCCGCCGTCCAGGGCAGCATCAGCGAGCCGCAGCGGCTGTCGCGGTACAGCCGCTCCAGCGGCAGGTGCTTCATCATGCTCTGGCCGCCGCAGGTGCGGATCGCCAGCCGCGCGATGTCGTTGGCGCCCTCCATCACGGTGTACTGCGCGGCATACAGGCGCATCCGCTCGTCCGCCGACGGCTGCGGCCGCGCCTCCTGGATCGAGCGCACGAAGATGCTCTTGAGGTTCTCCAGCTGGATGCGCATCTGCGCCACCGCGATCTGCTTGGTTGGGTACATCCGGCGCTTGACCGGCGGCTCGCCCGCGATCTCGCCGCGCAGGTATGCCACCGTGAAGTCGTACGCCGCGTTCGCGATGCCCAGGTAGGTCGGCGCCAGCGTGAAGAACATCGCCGGCCAGGTCTGGGCGCCCTTGTAGTAGACGCCGCGCGGCATCAGCTGCTCGTCGTCGCTGACGAACACGTCCTTGAAGCTGAGGTTGCGGCTCACGGTGCCGCGCATGCCCAGCGGATTCCAGTCGCCGCTGACGGCCACGCCCGGCGCGTTCGCCGGCACCGCGAGATACAGCGTGTCGCGCGCATCCGGGTGCGCGTCCCCCTTGTCCTCGGTGCACAGGATTCCGTAATAGTCCGCCGCCCCCGACAGCGAGGCGAAGATTTTGCGGCCGTTGACCAGCCAGCCACCCTCCACCTTGCGCGCCGTGGTGCCGAAGGGCGCGCGGCCGGCGGCGGCGGCGCTGCCCTCGGAAAAGGGCTGGGCGTAGATCGCGCCGTCCTTCACCACCCGGGCGAAATGGAGCGTGCGTCTGCGGGCATGCTCGCTGCGCTGGGCATCGGTCATCGGGATGCCGTCGGCCAGCACGCCGGTCCACATGGTGGACGAGATGTGCATGTTCCAGGTCAGCGCCGTGGCCCCGCAGAAGCGGCCGATCTCGGCCGCCACCATCATGTAGGTAGCGTAATCGGCGCCGCCGCCGCCATCGGCCTGCGGCACGCACAGGGCCAGCAGGCC
This sequence comes from Caenimonas terrae, assembly GCF_042655405.1. NCBI lineage: Bacteria > Pseudomonadati > Pseudomonadota > Betaproteobacteria > Burkholderiales > Comamonadaceae > Caenimonas > Caenimonas terrae. The sequence goes on from NZ_JBHSMF010000002.1 coordinate 660,136, forward strand.
GGCGTCGCGCAGGTCGTCGAAGTTGGCCATCGGAAAGCTGGCCGCCTCGTCCCACAGGTGGGCCCTCGGCGCGAATTTGGTGCGCCCCAGCTCGTTGGCCAGCGACAGCAGCGAGCGCTGCTGCGCGCTGAGGGCCATGTCGCCGACGGCGGGGGTGAAGGAGAGCGCGGGGGCGGCGTCCATGTCGTTCCTCTCAACTCGTTCGACGCTCTGGTGCCCGCTCAGTGCAGCGTGCGCGGCAGCGCCAGGAAGTTCAGCAGCAGGCCGTCGAAGTCGTCCGGCGCTTCCAGGTTCTGCAGGTGGCCGACGCCGGCCAGCTCGATGTAGGTGCTGCCGGCGATCGACCCGGCCATCTTCTTCATCACGGCGGGCGGCGCATTGCGGTCCTGCTCGCCGGCGATGAGGAGAGTCGGCACCGCGATGCGGGGCAGGTTGGCGCGGCGGTCGAAGGTGACCAGCGCCTCCAGCGCGCGCCGGTAGGTGGACGGGTTGACCATCCCCATGCAGTGCGTCGCCAGCTTCAGGCCCTCGGGCAGCGCCCGCGGGCCCACCATCGCCGGCACCAGCTGCGCCGCCAGCTCGCCCATGCTCAAGCCCGCATCCAGCGGCGCAGTGCGTTCGGCCACGAAGTTGCGCTGCCAGTCGCCGTCGGGCTTGCCGAACGAGGGCGAGGTGCCGGCCAGCACCAGCTTGCTCACCAGCTCGGGCCGGCGCGCCACCACCTCCTGCGCCACCATCCCGCCCATGCTGTGGCCGATCAGCGTGACATCGCCGCACTTGAGGCTCTCGATCAGCGCGATGCAGCTCGCCGCCAGGCCCTTGAAGGTGTAGGGCTCGATCGGCGCGCTGTGGCCGTAGCCGGGCATGTCCCAGGCGACGGCGCGGTAGCCGCTGGAGGCCAGCGTTTCCACCTGCGGCGCGAACGCCAGGTGGCCGCCGCCGATGCCGTGCAGCATCAGCACCGTCGGCCCGCCGCCCAGCGTGGAGAAGGTCGGCACGATCATGCGAGGACCCGCCCCTGCTCGACCACCTTGACGCCGTCCAGCGCCACCGTGCAGTTGCGCATCGGCAGGTCGAAGTGGCCGGCCGTGTGCCGGCCCGCCACCTCGTTGGCGCCGGTGCTGTAGAGGAAGTTGCCGGCAAAGGCGCGCAACTCCGTGCCGTTGAAATCGCGCTTGTCGTACAGCGCCATGCTGTCCCAGCGCGCCGCCGCGTTCAGGCCCCAGCCCACGTGGCTGACCGCGTAGGCCGCCTGCTCGCCCCACGCGGCCCAGTTGCTGCGCATCAGCTCCGCATCCACGCCGCTGCCCTCGATGTCGACCACGTGGTCGTTGGCGATGGTCAGCCGCACCGGCTTGTCCAGGTAGCGCTTGAAGGTGAGGTTGACGTCGCCCTCGGCCAGCACCAGCGTGCCGTTGACGGTGCCGGCGGCCGGAAAGGCCAGCACCAGACCGCCGGGCCAGTGCGTCATGGTGCCGGGCCGGGCCGTGTAGCCCCAGTTGCCGCCGCAGACGGCGCCCGCCAGCGACACGCTCAGTTCGGTGCCGGCGGCGGAGGTGACGGTGAGCTGGCGGGCGGCGCGCAGGCGCTTGACGTGGTCCTTGACCAGCGGCTCCAGCGCGTCGTCCGGCACCAGCCGCACCAGCGCCTCGGGATGCTCGTTGCTGACGTAGAGCACGCGGGCGCCGCCCTTGAGGATGGCCGGCAGCTCGGGTGCGTGCATCAGGCCCTCCACCGTGCAGTCCACCACCAGCGTGCTGCAGGCCAGCGCGGCGACCACCGGCGTGAGGTGCCGGATCGCGTCCGAGGCGCCGGTGGAGCGGGTGCCGGGCCGGCCCGCGCTGAACGCGCTGGGCACGCTGATGGTGAACACCCGGCAGCCGATGCGCGCGGCCGCCTGGCGCGCCAGCTCGGCCAGGATCGGCCGGCTCTGGCTTTCGCACAGGACGGCCACCGCGTCGCCGCGCTGCAGCGCGCAGCGGCGCAGCACGGATTCGAAGGCCTGGATCCAGGCGGGCTCGGTGATTTCCTGCAGCATGTCTTGAAAATGCGGGGACGCCGGCGAAGGTCTTGCCCCAAGCTTGTATTATTCATGAATATTCATGCAATCGACAAGTCCATGAGCCCGCCGCGCAAGGCCCAGCCGCCGAGTTTCTCCACGCAGGAGTTCCGTGCCGCGCTCGGCATGTTCGCCACCGGCGTGACCATCGTGACGGCCCGCACGCCGCAGGGCGGCGTGATCGGGCTGACCGCCAATTCATTCAACTCGGTGTCGCTGGATCCGCCGCTGGTGCTGTGGAGCCTGTCGCGGGCCGCCGCCTCGCTGGCGGCGTTCAGCAAGGGCTCGCACTACGCGATCAACGTGCTGGCGGCCGACCAGAAGCCGCTGGCCGAACGCTTCGCGCTCAGCGGCGTCGACCGCTGGAAGGACGTGGGCTTTACCGAAGGCAGCGGCGGCGCCCCGGTGCTGCACGGCTCGGCCGCCACCTTCGAATGCTTCAACCGCAGCCGCTACGAGGAAGGCGACCACGTCATCTTCGTCGGCGAGGTGGAGCGCTGCACGCATCGGCCCGGGGTGCCGCCGCTGCTGTTCCACGGCGGCCGCTTCTATACTGAACACCCGCTGTAGCCATGGGCGCGGAGCGCTTTGTCGACGGCTACCTCGGCTACCTGCTGGGTCAGGCCAACCACGCGCTGTACAAGGAGTTCGACAGCCACGTGCGCGCCGCCGGCCTGAGCTCGATCGAATGGCGGGTGCTGGCCACGCTGCACGACGGCGAGCCGCTGACGGTGAGCCAGCTGGCGCATGAAGTGCTGTCCAAGCAGCCCACCGTGACCAAGCTGGTGCGGCGCATGGGCGAGCAGGGCTGGCTGGAACTGCGCGGCGATCCGGCAGACCAGCGCCGCACGCTGGTCTGCGTGACACCGGCGGGCCGCCGGCTGGTCAGGCCGCTGGTGGACAAGGCGCGCGACCACGAGGCGAAGCTGCTGCGCTCGCTGGGCGCCTCGGAAAAGGCGGCCCTGCGCAAGCTGCTGCACAAGCTCACCCAAGGCGCTCACGCCTGAGGCAGGCCCGGCGACGCGTGGGCGCCGGCCAGGCCCTGCGCGTGGAAGCGCAGGTGGTCCTCGACGAAGCTGGAGACGAAATAGTAGCCGTGGTCGTAGTCCGCGTGTCGCCGCAGCGTGAGCGGCTGGCCGACGGCCCGGCAGGCCGCCTCGAACAGGTGGGGATGCAGCTGCTCCTGCAGGAATTTGTCGGCCAGGCCCTGGTCGATCAGGATGCCGCCCGGGTACGGCGCCACGTCCTGCTCCGCCATCAGCTCGGTCGCGTCGTGGCCGGCCCACGCCGTGCGGTCCGCGCCGAGGTAGCCGGTGAAGGCCTTCTCGCCCCAGGGGCAGCGGCTGGGCGCGCAGATCGGCGCCAGCGCCGACAGCGTGCGAAAGCGCCCGGGATGGCGCAGCGCCAGCGTCAGCGCGCCATGGCCGCCCATCGAGTGGCCGAAGATGCCGATCCGCTGGCTGTCCACCGGCAGCTCGCGCACCAGCAGCGGCAGCAATTCCCGCAGCAGCCAGCTCTCCATCCGCCAGTAGGCCGACCACGGCGGCTGGGTCGCGTCCAGGTAGAAGCCGGCGCCGACGCCGAAGTCCCAGCTGTCGGCCTCGGCCTTGAGCTTGGCGCCGCGCGGACTGGTGTCCGGCGCCACCAGCACCAGCCCCAGTTCCGCCGCGATCCGCTGCGCGCCGGCCTTCATCGGGAAGGTCTCCTCGCTGCAGGTCAGGCCCGCCAGGTACAGCACGGCCGGCAGCTTGGCGCCCGCCTGCGCCTGCGGCGGCAGGTACACCGAGAACTTCATCGGCAGCGCCACTTCCACCGACTCGTGGCTGCAGAACAGCTGGCGCCCGCCGAAGCAGGCGTGCTCGCTGACCAGTTCGAACCCGGCCATCAGTAGATCACCACGCCGCGGATCGACTCGCCGCGCTTCATCAGGTCGAAGCCCTCGTTGATCCGCTCCAGCGGCATGGTGTGCGTGATCAGGTCGTCGATGTTGATCTTGCCGTCCATGTACCAGTCCACGATCTTGGGCACGTCGGTGCGGCCGCGGGCGCCGCCGAAGGCCGAGCCCTCCCAGTGCCGGCCGGTGACCAGCTGGAACGGGCGGGTGCTGATCTCGGCGCCGGCTTCGGCCACGCCGATGATGATGCTGCGGCCCCAGCCCTTGTGCGTGCACTCCAGCGCCTGCCGCATCACCTTGGTGTTGCCGATGCACTCGAAGCTGTAGTCGGCGCCGCCGTCGGTGAGCTGCACGATCGCGTCGACGATGTTCTCGTGCTCCTTCGGGTTGAGGAAGTGCGTCATGCCGAACTTGCGCGCCATCGCCTCGCGCGCCGGGTTGATGTCCACGCCGATGATCTTGTCGGCGCCGACCATCTTCGCGCCCTGGATCACGTTCAGGCCGATCCCGCCGAGCCCGAACACCACCACGTTGGCGCCCGCCTCCACCTTGGCCGTGAAGATCACGGCGCCGATGCCGGTCGTGACGCCGCAGCCGATGTAGCAGACCTTGTCGAAGGGCGCGTCCTCCCGGATCTTCGCCATCGAGATCTCCGGCGCCACCGTGTAGTTGCTGAAGGTGCTGGTGCCCATGTAGTGGAACAGCGGCTGGCCGTCCAGGCTGAAGCGGCTGCTGCCGTCGGGCATCAGGCCCTTGCCCTGGGTGCCGCGGATGGCCTGGCACAGGTTGGTCTTGCGCGACAGGCAGAACTTGCACTGCCGGCATTCCGGCGTGTACAGCGGGATGACGTGGTCGCCCTTCTTCAGCGAGGTGACGCCGGGCCCGACGTCCACCACGATGCCCGCGCCCTCATGGCCCAGGATGGCGGGGAAGATGCCTTCCGGGTCGGCGCCGGACAGCGTGTAGTAGTCGGTGTGGCAGATGCCGGTGGCCTTGATTTCCACCAGCACTTCGCCCGCGCGCGGGCCTTCCAGGTCCACGGTTTCGATGGTCAGGGGCTCGCCTGCTTTCCAGGCGACGGCAGCTTTGGTTTTCATGCGGCAAGTGTCGCACCGGGCGGCCGCGCCGTGTAGCCCCGCTACCATCGGCAAGCATGACGCAACGAAAACAACATCTCGATACGCTGGCCGTCTCGCTGCTGCTGGCGTGCTGCCTGTTCTGGGGCTTCCAGCAGATCCTGATCAAGGCAACGGTGGTGGAAGTGCCGCCGCTGTGGCAGGCGTCGATCCGGTTCGCCGGCGCGTCCGTGCTGCTGGGCCTGTGGTGCGCGGTGCGCGGCGTCAAGCTGTCCGGGCCCGACGGCACCCTGCGCCCGGGCCTGCTGGCCGGCGCGCTGTTCGCCGGCGAGTTCGCCTGCATCTACCTCGGCCTGCGCGACACCACCGCGTCTCGGCTCACGGTGTTCCTGTACACCTCGCCGTTCGTGGTGGCGCTGCTGCTGCCGCGGCTCGTTGCCGCCGAGAAGCTGCGCGGCCTGCAGTGGGCCGGGCTGCTGATCGCCTTCGGCGCGGTCGCGCTGGCCTTCGCCGAAGGCTTCTTCTCGGGCCACGCCGGTCCGCGCCAGCTGCGTGGCGACGCGCTGGCCCTGGCGGCCGGCACGCTGTGGGGACTGACGACGCTGGTGATCCGCGCCAGCGCCCTGGCGACGGCCAGCGCCGAGAAGACGCTGTTCTACCAGGTGGGCGTCACGGCCCTGGCGGCGCCGGTGCTCTCGCTGCTGCTGGGCGAGCATTGGTCGCTCTCGTATTCGGCCCAGGCCTGGGGCTCGATCGGGCTGCAGACCGCGATCGGCGCCTTTGCCAGCTACCTGGCCTGGATGTGGCTGCTGCGGCACTACCCGGCCACGCAGATGTCCTCATTCACCTTCCTGACGCCGGTGTTCGCGCTGGTGCTGGGCGTGCTGCTGCTGGACGAGCCGCTGACGCCGCAGCTGATGCTGGCGCTGTGCGGCGTCGCGGTCGGGATCGTGCTGGTCAACCGGCGGCCGGCACGCTGACCGGACCCGCCGCCTGCGCCGTGATCTTCAGCGCCTGCTCCTTGGCGATCAGGGTGTCGAGCGTGCGGCGGAAGTGGGCCAGCGGCGCGTCGGCGACCACGGCGAGCAGCTTGAACTCCGGGTCCTCGTCCATCGCCCGCTGCTGCGCCTCGATGATGTGCTTGTCTTCCATGAAGCCCTCGATCAGGCTCAGGTGCAGCGAGCGCGAGATGTTGTGGTCCTCGGCCTCGTAGTCGTTCAGGTAGATCCAGAAGTGGTGCGTGGTCTTCTCGGTCTCCGGCGTCATGAACTGGCAGTTGCGGTACTGGCGCGCGCCTTCCAGGTTGCCCTTCTCGGCGCCGGTGCCGGCCGGCGAGAACAGCGTGTCCAGGAAGAAGGTGCCCGGGATGTGCATCTGGCCGATGTTGCGGCGATCGACCTTCGCCTCCTTCTCCGCGGCCGGGATCACCTTCTTGTGGAAGGGCGGCGGCGCCGCGTTCATGTGCCAGCGCTCGACGCGGAAGCCCCTTTCCTGGCGCTCCATCACCAGCGGCTTGGTGACGTAGGCGTATTCCTCCGAGCCGCCCAGCGTCTTGGTGTGGACGAAGGCCAGGTGGGCGAAGTCGCTCAGGTTGTCGACGATCAGCAGGTAGTTGGCGTCGTAGTGCAGGTAGCCCGGGATGCCCTTCCACTGCGGGTCGCGCAGGTAGGGGAAGTCGATGATGTCGTCGGGGTTGGCCTTGTCGGCGTCGCCCATCCAGATCCAGATCAGGTGGTCGCGCTCCACCACCGGGTAGCTGCGCACGCCCAGCTTGTCGGGGATCTTGTCCTGGCCCGGGATCTGGATGCACTTGCCGGTGGCGTCGAACTTCAGGCCGTGGTACATGCAGCGGATGCAGTCGCCTTCGCGCCGGCCCAGCGACAGCGGCGCGCCGCGGTGGCAGCAGCGGTCGATCAGCGCCACCACCTTGCCGCTCTCGCCCTTGTACATCAGCACGCGCTCGCCCAGCAGGGTGCGGGGCAGCAGCTTGCCGTCGATCAGTTCGTGGTCCCAGGCGGCCACGTACCAGCAGTTTTTCAGGAACACGGAGCTCTCCTTGGGGGCGGTGGGAGAATCCTAAGGACATGCTGGCGCCGCGGCAATGCGCAGCGCTGACTACTCTGTTCCGAAAACTGAACAATGAACTGGGACGACGTCGAGGCTTTCTGCCAGGTGGTGGAGCACGGAGGCTTCACGGCCGCGGCGCGCGCGCTGGACCGGCCGAAGTCCAGCCTGAGCGTGTCGGTGGCCCGGCTGGAGGAGCAGCTGGGCAACCGGCTGCTGGAACGCACCACCCGCAGCCTGCGCCTGACCGACGCCGGCGAATCGCTCTACCGCGATGTCGCGCGGCCGCTGGCGCAATTGCGCGAGGTGGCAAGCGACACGCTGGCCAAGGGCGCGCGCGTGCAGGGCACGCTGCACATCGCCGCGCCCTATGAGTTCGGCGCCCACCACCTGGCGAAGGTCGCCTGCACGGTGATGGCGCAGCATCCGCAGCTCAAGGTGCACCTGGACGTGGAGCATGCGCGGGTGGCGCTGTTCGACCGCAACTACGACATCGTGTTCTCGGCCATCGAGCATGCCTTCGCGCCCTCGACCGTGGTGGTGCGGCGCGTGTTCTCGCTGGCGCGCGGCCTGTATGCGGCGCCGGCGCTGGTGGCGCGGCATGCGCCGCTGGCAGCGCCCGAGGACCTGCATGCGCTGCCGCTGCTGGCCGGCGCCGACGACACCGAATGGGAGTTCACGCTCCCCGGCGGCGCGACCGCCAAGCTGGAAGTGCGCAATCCGCGCCTGCGCAGCGGCAATGCCAGCGTGCGGCTGGAAGCGGCCCTGGCCGGGCTGGGCGTGGCCCGCATCACCTCGACGTTCTGCGCCGCTGCGGTGGCGCAGGGGCGGCTGGTCCCGCTGCTGGCCGACCACGCGTGCGCGCCGCTGAAGATCTACGCGATGCTGCCCGGGCGCCGGCTGGTGCCGGCGAAGGTGCGGGCGTTCCTGGATGCGCTGGAAGCGGACGCGAACCTTCCGAATGCCAATACCGTCGATCAGTGAGAAGCGCTTCTGCTCCCCGGTGACGGTATTTGTTGCGGCGGTCCGGCTGCCGGGTCAGGCCCGGCATGACAAGTGGGCCTGACAACTAGTGCGGACGCGAGTTGGCGAACGCCACGTACCAGTCCAGGCACCCCGGGTTGGCCATCGCTTCCTTGTTGATCACCTTCTCGATCGGCTGGCCGAGCAGCAGCTTCTTGATCGGCAGCTCCTGCTTCTTGCCCGAGAGCGTGCGCGGGACCTCGGCCACCTGCAGGATCTCGTCGGGGACGAAGCGCGGCGACAGCGCGGTCTTGATCGCGCCGCCGATCTTCGCCTTCATCGCCGCGTCCAGCGGCACGCCGGGCCGCAGCACCACGAACAGCGGCATGTAGCTGTCGCGGCCCAGGAACTCGAGGTCGACCACCAGCGCATCCAGCACCTCGGGCAGCGCTTCCACGGCGCTGTACAACTCGCTGGTGCCCATGCGCAGGCCGTGCCGGTTGATGGTGGCGTCGCTGCGGCCGTAGATGATGCAGCCGCCGGCCGGCGTGATCTTCAGCCAGTCGCCGTGCCGCCACACGCCGGGGTACATGTCGAAGTAGGAGGAGAGGTAGCGCTTGTTTCCGTCATCGCCCCAGAAATGGAGCGGCATCGACGGGATCGGCTCCGTGCACACCAGTTCGCCCACTTCGCCGATCACCGGCTGGCCCTGCTCGTTCCAGGCCTGCACGGCGCATCCGAGCAGCCGGCATTGCATCTCCCCCGGCACCTGCGGCAGCTCGCGGTTGCCGCCGATGAAGGCGCCGGCGAAGTCGGTGCCGCCGGAGATGTTGCACCACCAGATGGCGGGCGTGCCGATGCGCGCGAACTGCTCGGTGCCCCAGGTCTGCACTTCGGGCGACAGCGGCGAGCCGGTGGTGCCGAGCGCACGCACCGCGCTCAGGTCGCCGCAATGCGCCAGGTCCACGCCGGCCTTCATGCAGTTGGCGAAGAAGGCGGCACCGGCGCCGAAGAAGGTGACGCCCAGCTCGGAGGCGAAACGCCAGAGCGTGCCCCAGTCCGGCTTGTCGCGGGAGCCGCCCGGATTGCCGTCGTAGATGCAGCAGGTGGTGCCCAGCAGCAGCCCGGCGGCCTGCGCATTCCACATCACCCAGCCGGTGGAGCTGTACCAGTGGAAGCGCTCGCCCAGGCTGTTGTCCTCGTAGCTGCAGCCGACGTCGTTGTGCAGGTTGGCCATCTGCAGCGCGACGATCACCGTGCCGCCATGGCCGTGCACGATGGGCTTGGGCAAGCCGGTCGTGCCGCTCGAATAGACGATCCACAGCGGGTGGTCGAAGGGCAGCCACAGCGGTTCGAATGCCGCGGTGGCGGCGTCGTCGCGGGCCGTGGTCTGGCCGAAGGGGGTGAACGGCGCCAGCCGCTCGCTTGCCTCCTGCCCCACGCCGAGGTTGCGGTGCACGATCAGGTGGCGCACGGTGGGCAGCGCCTCGCGCAGCTCGGCGACCACGTCGATGCGGTCGAAGTCGCGGCCGCCGTAGCGCACGCCGTCGCAGGCGATCAGCACCTTGGGCTCGATCTGCCGGAAGCGGTCCAGCACGGCGTTGGTCCCCATGTCGGGCGCGCAGATGCTCCACACGCCGCCGATGCTCACCACCGCCAGGAAGGCGACGATCGCCTCCGGGATGTTGGGCAGGTAGGCCGCCACGCGGTCGCCCGGCTGCAGGCCCTGCTCGCGCAGGTGCAGCGCCAGCGACGCCACCTGCCGGCGCAGCTCGGGCCAGCCGAGCTCTTGTTGCCGGCCGCTCTCGTTGCGGCTGACCAGCGCCGGAAAGCCGGCGGCGTGCGCCTTGTCCACGTGCCGGAACACCTGGTGGACGTAGTTGAACTGCGCGCCCTCGAACCAGCGCGTGCCCGGCATCTGCCGCCCGGACAGCACCGACGTATGCGGCGTGGGCGAATGCAGCCCGTAATAGTCCCAGATGCTTTGCCAGAACGCCGGCAGGTCGCTCACCGACCATTGCCACAGGTCCTGGTAACTGTCGAAGGCCAGGCCGCGCTGCTGGCGCAACCAGTCCTGGTAGCGGCGGATCTGGGGGACGAAGGGAGCTTTCATGGGCAAAAGCTTAACGGCCGCGCGGGCGCAATGGAGCCCCTGGAATCCCTGCCATGCGGTCGATGCCCGCCCGCCCCTGCTGCCCGTTGCCGCTGGCGGCAGAATTGCGCAACTGCCGCCAGTCGACGTGACGCCGCGGCGAAAAGGAGATTCCATGCCCCGCAGATTCGTCGACCTGTCGATCTTCCTGGAAAACGACGTGGTGTCCGATCCGCCCGCCTTCGCGCCGCGCATCCAGTACTTCACGCACCAGAACACCTTCGAGCAGATCGAGCCCTTCTTTCCGGGGCTGAAGAAGGAGGACCTGCCCGACGGCGAAGGCTGGGCGGTGGAGGTGGTCACGCTGTCCACCCACAACGGCACGCACCTGGACGCGCCCTACCACTTCCACAGCACCATGGACCAGGCACTGGGGCAGAAGAAGCCCTCGATCGCGATCCACGACGTGCCGCTGGAATGGTGTTTCCAGCCCGGCGTGAAGCTGGACTTCCGCCACTTTCCGGATGGCTACGTGGTGACGGCGGCCGACGTCGAGGCCGAACTGCGGCGCATCGGCCACGCGCTGGCGCCGCTGGAGATCGTGGTCGTCAACACGCGCGCCGGCTCGCGCTACGGCCACTCCGACTATGTCGCCTCCGGCTGCGGGATGGGCTACGAGGCGACCATGTTCCTGCTGGAGCGCGGCGTGCGGCTGACCGGCACCGACGCCTGGAGCTGGGACGCGCCCTTCGTCCACACCGCCAGGAAGTACGGCGAGACCCACGACGCCTCGCTGATCTGGGAGGGCCACAAGGCCGGCCGCGACATCGGCTACTGCCACATCGAGAAGCTGCACAACCTGGAGGCGCTGCCGGCCGACGGCTTCTTCATCAGCTGCTTTCCGCACAAGATCCGCGGCGCCTCGGCCGGCTGGACCCGCGCCGTCGCCATCTTCGACGACGCGCTGCAGGCGGCGGGCTGAGGGCCCGATTGCTATTTCGCACGATCGTGCTAATATCCGCCGCATGGATGCCCGCACCCAGAAAAGCGAACTCACCCGCGCCGCCATCGTCGGCGCCGGGATCGACCTCGCCTCGGCTGAGGGACTGGAGGCGATCACGCTGCAGGCGGTGGCCGACCGCATCGGCCTGTCCAAGAGCGGCGTGTTCTCGCGCATCGGCTCGCGCGAGGCGCTGCAGAAGGCGGTGATCGAGGAATTCGGCCGCCGCTTCCTGGCCGACGTGTTCGTGCCGGCCATGCAGCTGCCCAAGGGCCTGGCGCGGCTGAACGAGATCGTGCGGCGCTGGATCATCCGGATGCGCGACGTCGAGGCCCAGCACGGCTGCATCTACAGCGCCGGCGCCTTTGAGCTGGACGACCGGGAAGGCCCGTTGCGCGACCTGCTGCTGGGCGAGGTGACGCGCTGGCGCGCCGCGCTGCGCCGCACGGTGCTGCAGGCGGTGGAAACCGGCGAGCTCAAGCCAGTCACCGACCCGGACCAGATGGTCAGCGAGATGTCGGCGCTGGCGCTGGGGCTGATCCACGACATCCGCTTCCTGCGCGACCCGAAGGCGGCCGAGCGGGCCCAGGCCACCTGGGCCCGGCTGCTGCAAACCTACCGCGCCTAGGCCGCCACGCCATGCCACCGCCCCGTCGTTCGCCGATATTTCGCACGGTTGTGCGAAGAAAGGAAAGATCATGACTCTCCTGCTGATCCTCACCGTGCTCGCGGGCGGCTGGTACGCCGTCGCAGCCGCCCTGGCGTCGCTGCACGGCCTGCCGCGCTGCAACGAAGACATGGTCCTGTTCTGATGGAGCGCGCCATGCATCCCAGCAGCCTCGAAGCCGCATCGGACTTCTACCAGACCGGGCCGGGCGTGCGCCTGTTGCGCCTCGCGCTGGCAGCCTCGCAGCGCCTGTGGCCGGCGCTGGCCGTGCGCGCCGCCGGCCGCCTGTTCGGCACGCCGCTGCCGCCACGCTGGCTGCGCCGCCGCCGGGCCTGGGAGCCGGACTGGAAGGTGGAACGCTGGCCGTTCGAGGACGCCAGCCTGACCGTCTATGCGCAGGGCGCGGCGCCGCACGGGCCGGTGGTGTTGCTGCTGCATGGCTGGGGCGGCCATGCCGGGCAGATGCTGCCGCTGGCGCAGGCGCTCGCCGGCCACGGGCTGCGGCCGGTGCTGGTGGAGATGCCGGCGCACGGACGCAGCAGCGGCTCGGTGAGCAACCTGCCGCAGTTCGCGCGCGCCATCGAGTACGTGGCGGCGCGCCTGCTGCAGCAGGGCCATGGCCTGCGCGCCGTGGTGGCGCATTCGCTGGCCGCCAACGCCGCCGCTTTTGCCGCCGGCCGCGGCCTGCCGGCCCAGCGCCTGGTGCTGCTGGCGCCGCCGGCCTCGCCGCGCGACTACACCCGCCTGTTCGGCCAAGCGTTCGGCCTGTCGGAAGCCACGCGCGCCGCGATGCAGGGCCGCATCGAAGCGCGCGAAGGCGTGCTGATGCGGCAGTTCGAGCCCGACGCGGTCGGCCCGCGCATCCGCCTTCCGACGCTGGTGGTGCACGACCGCGACGACCGCATCAACCGCTTCGCCGACGGCCAGGCCTTCGCCCATGCCGTGCGCGGCGCCGACCTGCTGGCAACGGATGGACTGGGACACCGGCGGATCCTGAAGGACGCCGCCGTGCTGGGCCGGGTGACGCTGTTTCTCCAGTGATGTCGTCCCGGGCTTGACCCGGGACCGAGACGCCGCGCCTCGAATACCGTGGATCAATGAAGGGAAGGGCTGCTTCCTGCTGATCGACGGTATCTGGACTCGGTGCGTCTGGATGCCGGATCGAGCCCGGCATGACAGGGAGGGCCTGGCGGGCAGGCGGCCGGCGGCAATGCTACGGCGTGCCTTGCCGCGCCCAGCCAATGCTCATAGCATCGCTGCACAACCAACAACGAGGAGCGAGAGATGGGAATGTTCGACTGGGCCGAGAAGTCCGCCGACGTGCTGCATCAAGGCGGCGTGATCGCACCCGACGAGCGCCTGCCCTGGCCGCAGACGGCGGCGATGGGCGTGCAGCACGTGATTGCGATGTTCGGCGCCACCGTGCTGGCGCCGATCCTGATGGGGTTCGACCCCAACGTCGCCATCCTGATGAGCGGCATCGGCACGCTGATCTTCTTCCTCATCACCGGCGGCAAGGTGCCCAGCTACCTGGGCTCGAGCTTCGCCTTCATCGGCGTGGTGATCGCCGCCACCTCCTATGCGGGCAAGGGGCCGAACGCCAGCATCGGCCTGGCCCTGGGCGGCATCATCGCGTGCGGCGTGGTCTACGTCGCCATCGGCGCCATCGTGCAGGCGGTCGGCACGGCCTGGATCGAAAAGGTGATGCCGCCGGTGGTCACCGGCGCGGTGGTGGCCGTGATCGGCCTGAACCTGGCCAGCATCCCGATCAAGAACATGGCGGCCAGCAACTTCGATTCGTGGATGCAGGCCGTCACCTTCGTCAGCGTGGCGATGGTGGCCGTGTTCACCCGAGGCATGGTGCAGCGCCTGCTGATCCTGGTCGGCCTGATCGTCGCGTCCATCGTCTACGCCGTGCTCACCAACGGCATGGGCCTGGGCAAGCCGATGGACTTCTCGGGGATCGCCGCTGCCGCCTGGGTCGGCGCCCCGGGCTTCGCCTCGCCGGTGTTCGACGGCAGCGCGATGCTGCTGATCGCGCCGGTCGCCATCATCCTGGTGGCCGAGAACCTGGGCCACATCAAGGCCGTCACCGCGATGACCGGACGCAACCTGGACCAGTACATCGGCCGCGCCTTCATCGGCGACGGCGTGGCCACCGTCATCAGCGGCGCCTCCGGCGGCACCGGCGTGACCACCTATGCCGAGAACATCGGCGTGATGGCGGCCACCAAGATCTACTCCACCGCCGTGTTCGTGGTGGCGGCGGCGATCGCGGTCATCCTGGGCTTCTCGCCGAAGTTCGGCGCGGTGATCCAGGCGATCCCGCTGCCGGTGATGGGCGGGGTGAGCATCGTGGTGTTCGGCCTGATCGCCACCGCCGGCGCCAAGATCTGGGTCGACAACCGCGTCGATTTCTCCGACAACCGCAACCTGCTGGTCGCCGCGATCACGCTGGTGCTGGGCACCGGCGACTTCACGCTGAAGTTCGGCGGCTTTGCGCTGGGCGGCATCGGCACCGCAACCTTCGGTGCGATCCTGCTGTACGCGCTGCTGAGCCGCGGCCGGCCGTCCACCACGCCGCTGCCCGGCCCCTAGAATCGCGCAGCAAAGGAGCCGCCATGCGCATCTGGAAGAAGCCGGTCTCGGTCGGGGAACTGCACGCCATCCACAAGGACACCGCCCCCGAGCACCTGGGGATGGAGTTCCTGGAGGTCGGCGACGACTTCATCCGGGCCCGCATCCCCGTGGACAAGCGCACCAAGCAGCCCTACGGCCTGCTGCACGGCGGCGTGTCGGTGGTGCTGGCGGAAACGCTGGGCTCGTGCGGCGCGGCCTATGCCTGCCCGGAAGGCCACCGGCCGGTGGGGCTGGACATCAACGCCAACCACATCAAGGGCGCCACCTCGGGCTGGGTGACGGGCATCACGCGGCCGGTGCACATCGGCCGCACCACGCAGGTCTGGCAGATCGACATGCGCAACGACGCCGGCGAGCTGACCTGCGTCTCGCGGCTGACGCTGGCGATCCTCGCCCCGCGCTGAGCCTAGGCGACGCCGGGGTCGTCGTTGCGGGCCAGGCGCTCGCTCTTCCAGTAGACGTCGTCGCCTCCGTTCATGCGGTTGAGCACCCGCGCCAGCACGAACAGCAGGTCGGACAGGCGATTGAGGTATTGGCGCGGCGTGTCCTTGACGGCTTCCACCGCGCCCAGCGCCACCACCGCCCGCTCGGCCCGCCGCGCCACCGTGCGGCACACATGCGCTTGGGACGCGGCGCGGTTGCCGGCCGGCAGGATGAATTCCTGCAGCTTGGGCAGCGCGCCGTTGTAGTGCTCCAGCGCCTGGTCCAGCGCCAGCAGCGCGTCGGCCTTGAGCAGCTCGAAGCCGGGAATCGACAGCTCGCCGCCCAGGTTGAACAGCTGGTGCTGGATCTCCACCAGCAGCGCCCGCACGTCGTTGGGCATGTGCTCGCACAGCAGCACGCCGATGTGCGAGTTGAGCTCGTCGACGTCGCCCATCGCGTGGACGCGCTGGTTGTCCTTGGAGACGCGGGTGTTGTCGCCCAGCCCTGTGCTGCCGTCGTCGCCGGTGCGGGTTGCGATCTGTGTCAGGCGCTTGCCCATGGGAGCCTCTCGAAGAACCACTGGAGCCTCCATTGTGGCCGGAGCAGCCGGCGGCGCCCGAGTTCCCGTTACCGGACGCTTGCGGATGTCAGGGACGCAACAGCAAGCAAGTGTGCTGGCCGGGGCGGCGCGGCTGCGATGGAATGGCGGCTTCTTCACTCAGGGCAACCCATGCACATGAAACGATTCAGCCGCTTTTCCTTCCATCGCCGCAGCCTCGCGCTGTTCGCCTCGCTGGCCGTCGGCAGCGGGCTGGCGGCGGCCCAGTTCACCGTCGGCCCGGCCGCGCCTTCCTCCCCATCCACCAAGGCGCAGCCCGCCAAGGGCGCCGAGCTGTTCCACAAGCTCGACACCGACCGCAGCGGCGGCATTTCGCGCAAGGAGGCCGGCGCCGCCGGCGGCTCCGTGGCCCGCAACTTCGACGCCCTGGACAGCAACCACGACGGCACGCTGTCAATGGCAGAGTTCGAGCGCGCGGCCCGCTAGCTCTGCGGACGCGCCGGCCCGTGCGGCGCGTCCTACAGCTTCTGGCGGCGTTGGCGGGGGCGCGCCGGGATGGGCCAAGCGCAACATTTTTCTGAAGTCCTTCCGCCCGGGCGGGAGGTGCAGGAGAAGCCGATGAACGTCCGTCCACATTCCCATCTGCTGGCCGTCGCCATCTTGCTGCTGGCGGGGACCGCCCATGCGCAGGCCAACCGCTCGGTGGTGCAGGTGCCGCCGCGCGCCGCGCCGCCTGCGGGCACGCCCATCACGCCGGGCCCTGCGCTGCCCAGCGCAGCCGGCCTGCCCTCGCCCTCGCCTTTCCCGGCCGGCATCCCATCGCTGCCGACGGTGACGGCGCCGAGCATTGCGGGAACCACGCCCTCGGCCGCGACCACGCCGGCCACCGCCACCGTGACGCCGCCCCTGGACGGCACCGTGCTGATGCCGGCCAGCGCCATCGGCAGCACCGGCACCGCCGTCAACAACGCCGTCAACAACGCCGTCAGCAATCCGACGGCAGTGATGGGCGCTGGAGGCGGCCCGAATGCGCCGCAGCTGGTCCCTTCGGGGCCCGGCCCATACACGGCGTTGCAGCTGTCCGAGTCCTTCCTGCGGGCCGATGCCAACCGCGACGGCGAGCTCACCCGCGCCGAGTTCCAGCACCTGACGATCGCGCCGGCCTCGTTCGACGAGATGGACCGCGACCACAACGGCGTGGTGACGCGCTCCGAGTACGAGGACGCCAGCCGCTGATCGCCGCCACGCCGCCCGGCGTAAACTGGCGGATCCCCGACGGAGACCCGCATGAACGCCCCCACCGATCTGACGCACCTCGTTCCCGAAATCAACCAGCGCGAGGTCCCGTCCGCGCTGATCGACGCCCTGAAGGCGCGCTTTGGCGAACGGTGTTCCACCGCGCTGGTGGTGCGCGAGCAGCATGGCCGCGACGAGTCTTCGTTCCAGGCGCCGCCGCCGGCCGCCGTGGTGTTTGCCGAAAGCACCGACGACGTCTCCGCCGCCGTCCGCTTGGCATCCCAATACAGCGTCCCTGTGATTCCGTTCGGCGTGGGCTCCTCGCTGGAAGGCCACCTGCTGGCCGTGCAGGGTGGCATTAGCATCGACGTCAGCCGCATGAACCAGGTGCTGGCCATCGATGCCGACGACCTGACCGTCACGGTGCAGCCAGGCGTCACGCGCAAGCAGCTCAATGAAGCGGTCAAGAGCACCGGGCTGTTCTTCCCGATCGACCCGGGCGCCGACGCCTCGATCGGCGGGATGAGCGCCACCCGCGCCAGCGGAACCAACGCGGTCCGCTACGGCACCATGCGCGAGAACGTGCTGGGCCTGGAAGTGGTCACCGCCAGCGGCGACGTCATCCGCACCGGCACCCGCGCCAGGAAGTCCAGCGCCGGCTACGACCTGACCCGGCTGATGGTCGGCAGCGAAGGCACGCTGGGCGTGATCACCGAGGTGACCGTCAAGCTCTATCCGCTGCCCGAAGCGATCTCCGCGGCGGTCTGCTCCTTTCCCAGCATCGAAGCGGCCGTGCGCACCACCATCCAGGTGATCCAGCTGGGCGTGCCGATCGCGCGGGTGGAACTGATCGACCACAACACGGTGCGCATGGTCAACGCGCACAGCAAGCTCAAGCTGCGCGAGGAACCGATGCTGCTGATGGAATTCCACGGCTCGCCGACCGGCGTGAAGGAACAGGCGGAACTGGTGCAGGAGATCGCCTCGGAGCACGGCGGCAATGCCTTCGAATGGGCCAGCACGCCGGAAGAGCGCACCCGCCTGTGGACCGCTCGCCACAACGCCTACTTCGCCGCCGTGCAGTCCAAGCCAGGCTGCCGCGTAATCTCCACCGACACCTGCGTGCCGATCTCCAACCTGGCGGACTGCCTGCTCGACTCGGTGAAGGAAGCCGACGAGAGCGGCATCCCGTACTTCCTGGTCGGCCACGTGGGCGACGGCAACTTCCACTTCGGCTACCTGCTGGACCCCGAGCTGCCGCAGGAACGCATCACCGCCGAAAAGCTCAACCACCAGCTGGTGTCCCGCGCGCTCGCGCTGGAAGGCACCTGCACCGGCGAGCACGGCGTGGGCCTGCACAAGATGGACTTCCTGGTGACCGAAGCCGGTGCCGGCGCGGTGGAGATGATGCGCACCATCAAGCGCGCGCTCGACCCCAAGAACATCATGAACCCGGGGAAGATCTTCTCGCTCTGATGCCGCGTGTCATGCCGGGCTCGACCCGGCGTCCAGACCGACCGAATCCAAGTACCGTCGGCGCGTGGACCCCGAACCGCCGGCGGCTCAGAGCGACTTCAGCTGCCTGGCCTTGAGTTGCGGCGGCATCGCCAGGGTCTGCAGGTCCCAGCCCTCGACCTGCAGCACGCGCAGCAGGCACTCCTCCATCAGCGCATGCGAGCGCTCGGTCGCCTGCGCGATCGCCCGATGGACCAGCACGTCGTTGTCCGTGTCGTTCAGGCACTCCATCTGGTAGCGGTGCAGCTCGCGCAGTTCGAAGATCGCCCGGCCGACCTGCGCCGGGCAGGCACACTGGTACGTCAGCGACTGGTCGATGATCCTGCTGATCTGCGAAGGGTCGAAGTGTTGTTTCATGCGGCCTCGAAGGAAAACTTGACGCAGTCGACCGGCGCGGCGAAGCCCCGGATCGACACCTGCGCGATCGGCCGCGGCTGCGGCGTCCGCACCTGGGCCACGGCATTGACGCCGTTGGTCGCCACCAGCTGCCCCGGATCGGCCAGCGCGCACAGGCGGGCCGCCAGGTGGGCGGTGGCGCCGATCACGTCGAACTGGCGCAGTTGCCCGGTGCGGCCGGCGTCGCCGATCAGGCCGCCCAGCACCAGCCCCTGGGCGATGCCGACGCCGTAAGGCAGGCGTTGCCCTGAACTCATCGCGGCCAGCTCCAGCCCGCAGCGCAGGGCCAGGTAGGAGCGGCCCATCCCGCGGAACACGGCCATGACGCCATCGCCCGTGTACTTGACGACCGAGCCCTGCCACAGGCGGATGCGGGAGGTCTGCTCGCTCAGGGACAGGTTCAGGACGTCGAAGAATTCGCGCGGCGCCATCTGGTTGGCCAGCCGCGACGAATCGCGGATGTCGGTGAACAACACGGCCGCCTCGAACAGCTCGGCGCGCTTTTGCGCATCCTCCCCGGCCGACGACACCGCGCCCTCGGGCAGCAGCTGCGCCAGCCGCTCGGCCCGGCGCCGGCTCTCGCGCACCGCGGCCTTCGCGGCCAGCAACTCGGTGAGGGTCCAGTAGAAGCGGTCATCAACGAAGGGCTTCTCGGCGATCACGTCGATGCCGGGCAACTGGCGCGCCCACTCGTGCACGGCCGCCAGCGCGGGACCCGGCGCAGTGACCACGACAGTGGCGCATTCGGGCGCGTGCTGCCGGGCGAGGCGGCAGGCCGCCAATGCGCTTTCATCGCCATAGCGGTGATTGACGACCAGCACATCGGGCGCGCCCTGCGCCAGGGCGAGCGGCAAGGATGCCGCGGCAGGAACGACCGTCACGGCACCGAAACCGCGCCGCTCCAGTTCGGCCGCCAGCACGGCGGCGGTATGGGCGTCGCCGTCCACCAGCACGATCCTCGACGCTGTCATGGGGACGGAGCTAGGCGCGCAGCCGGTCGATCAGGCCGTTCAGTTCGTCCAGCGAGCCGAACTGGATCGCCAGCTCGCCCATCTCCTCGAGCCGGCCATGGCGTTTGACGCGCTTCTTGACGCGGACGTCCACCTGCGCGGTCAGCAGGTCGGACAGCTCCTCCTCGACCCGGCGCAGGTCGCGCGACTTTTCCTTCTTCGGCTTGGCCGACACCAGATTGAACTCGGCTCCCAGCTTCTTGACCAGCGCCTCCGCCTCGCGCACCGACATCTTCTTGGCGGCGATCTGGTTGGCGGCCGTGATCTGGGACGCGCGTTCCAGACCCAGCAGCGCGCGCGCGTGGCCCATGTCGATGTCGCCCGCCATCAGCATGGTCTGCACCGGGTCGGTGAGATTGAGCAGCCGCAGCAGGTTGGTCGCCGCGCTGCGCGAGCGGCCGACGGCCTGGGCCGCCTGTTCGTGCGTCAGGCCGAACTCCTTGACCAGCCGCTGCAGGCCGTGCGCCTCTTCCAGCGGATTGAGGTCCTCGCGCTGGATGTTCTCGATCAGCGACATCGCTGCCGCCGACTCGTCCGGAACGTCGCGCACCAGCACCGGCACGCTGTCCAGGCCGGCCAGCTTCGCGGCCCGGAAGCGCCGCTCGCCGGCGATGATCTCGTACTTGCCGCCGTTGGCGCCGTCGACCAGCCGGCGCACCAGGATCGGCTGCATGATGCCCTGCGCCTTGATCGACTCGGCCAGCTCGTAGAGCGCGCCCTCGTCCATCCGGGTGCGGGGCTGGTACATGCCCGGCACCATCTCGCCCAGCGGCAGGGAAGACGGCGAGCCCGGCGTGGCGCCATGCTCGCCCTCGCCGCCCTCGTGCGCGGTCGGGCCGAGCAGCGCTTCCAGGCCGCGGCCCAGTCCCTTGGGTTTCTTGGTGGCCATGTTCTTGTTACCTCAATCCTTCATCAAATCCTGCAGCAGCACATGGCCCTCGGGCCAGCTGGCCAGGCCCGAGTCGCCGTTGATGTGGCCGCAGGGTCCGTAATCCATGAACTGCGAATTCCAGGCATAGCCGAACAGGCGCGCCCGCTCGAACTCGCAGTACGGGTCGTCGCGGCTGGCCAGCAGCACGCTGGGAAAAGGCAGCGCCCGCAATTCGATCGGCGACCAGCTGGGGAGCTGCTCGCGGATCTCGGGCCGCTCGACGTCGCCCGGCGCCACCAGCAGCGCCGCCTTCACCCGGTGGGTGTTGCGCGAGTGCGCGGCCCACGCCGCGGTGAGCACGCAACCCAGGCTGTGCGCCACCAGCACCGCCGGCTCGTCGCAGGTGAGGATCACCTCCTCCAGCCGCGCCACCCAGTCGCCGCGCAGGGGCTTCATCCACTCGTGCTGCTCCACCCGCACATAGCCGTGCCGGGCCTGCCACAGGCTTTGCCAGTGCTGCGGGCCGCTGTTTTCCCAGCCGGGCAGCAGGAGCACGTTGGAGGGCTTCATTGCTCTTGTTTCAATAGCATAGATTGCAGGATTGGCGCGGTCTGCGGGGCATCGTGATGGCAATCACATCTTGCGGATGCGCTCCACCATCTCCTGGGCGAATTCGACATAGGCCTGGCTGCCGCGCGCCGCCGGATCGAACACCACGCCCGGCAGGCCGTAGCTGGGGGCTTCGGCCAGCCGCACGTTGCGCGGGATGACGGTGTTGAACACCTTGTCGGCGAAGTGCGCCTTGAGCTGGTCCGAGACCTGCTGCTGCAAGGTGATGCGCGGGTCGAACATCACCCGCAGCAGCCCGATGATCTGCAGGTCCTTGTTCAGGTTGGCGTGGACCTGCTTGATGGTGTTGACCAGGTCCGTCAGCCCCTCCAGCGCGAAGTACTCGCACTGCATCGGCACGATCACGCCATGGGCCGAGCACAGGCCGTTGAGCGTGAGCATCGACAGCGAGGGCGGACAGTCGATCAGGACGAAGTCGTAGCCGGCCGCAACGGCGGCGATGGCCTGCTTGAGCCGCTGGTCGCGGTGCTCCAGCTCCACCAGCTCCACCTCGGCGCCGGCCAGTTCGCGGTTGGCGCCCAGCACGTCGTAGCCGCACTTCTCGCTGCGGATCTTCGCTTCCGCGATCGAGGCCGATTCCAGCAGCACGTCGTACACCGTGAGCTTGAGCTTGCGCTTGTCCACGCCCGAGCCCATGGTGGCATTGCCCTGCGGATCCAGGTCGATCATCAGCACGCGCTGGCCGACCTTGGCCAGGCCGGCGGCCAGGTTGACGGTGGTGGTGGTCTTGCCGACCCCGCCCTTCTGGTTGGCGACACAGAAGACCTTGGCACCGGTGGTTGCCGATACGGCCGCGGCGGCGCTCACTTGCTGATCGCCAGTTTGACGCCGAAGCCCAGCAGGAACACGCCCGCCAGCTTTTCCAGCACCCGCCCGATCAGGGGATTGGCGCGCATCCGCTCGGCCAGGTGGTGGGTCAGCAGCACCACCCCCAGCCCGTAGGCAAAGGTCAGCACGGCCGTGGTTCCGGCCATCACCGCGAAGGTCAGCAGGCCGCGGTGATGGGCCGGATCGACGAACAGGGGAAAGAACGCCATGTAGAAGACGATCGCCTTCGGGTTGAGCAGGGTGATCAGGCCGGCCTGCTTGAAGTAGTGGCGCGGCTGGATGTTCAGCACGGGCTTGCTGCCGGGCTTGGCCAGCAGCATCCGCAGGCCGAGCCAGCCGAGGTAGGCGGCGCCCGCCCATTGCACCATGTGGAAGGCGGCCGGATAGGTCGCCAGCAGCGCCGCGACGCCGGCCAGGGCCAGCCACATCAGCAGCTGGTCGGCCACCATGATGCCCAGCGTCGCCGCCAGCCCGCCGCGGATTCCGCCCTTGCCGGTGGACGTGATGACGGCCAGGTTGCCGGGTCCGGGGATCGCGAGAAAGATGATGATGGCGGCGACGAAAGCGCCGTAGTCTGCTACGCCGAACATGTTTCCCCCGAGCTGGACGCCGAATTCTGAAGGCTGAGTTTACGTTACGTCGGCGGCCCGGCGCAGCCAGATCAGGCAGCGTTCGGCATCCAGGCCCGGAACCTGGAGCTGTTCCACGTGAAACACGTCGATGGCCTTGGGCAATCGCTCCAGCTCCTGTTCCGGCCGCTTGCCCTTCATCGCCATCCAGACGCCCTGCTGCGCCAAGGCGCCATCGGACCAGCTGACGAAATCGGGCAAGGACGCGAAGGCGCGCGAGGCGATGACGTCGTAGGGGCCATGCAAGGTTTCTACCCGGGCGTGCAGCCCGCGCAGGTTCGGCAGTTGCAGCGTGGCGGCAACCTGCTGGATAAAGGCAGCCTTCTTGGCGACGGTGTCGACGCAATCCACCTGCACCTGCGGGCAGCAGACCGCGATCACGACACCGGGCAGGCCGCCGCCGGAGCCGACATCCAGCAGGCTGACCGGGCGCTCGCCCAGCTGCCGGCGCAGCGGAGCGACCACCGACAGGCTGTCGAGCAGGTGGACGGTCAACATCTCGGCGGGGCTGCGAACCGAGGTCAGGTTGTAGACCCTGTTCCACTTCTGCAGCAGGTCGAGGTAGGCCAGCAATTGGCCGACCTGCCTGTCGTCCAGCGCCAGCCCGAGCGCGGACAGGCCCTGCCGCAGGCCTGGCTCCAGCGGATGGCTCATGCCGCCGCTTCGTCCTCGGACTTCGCCGCTGCGGCGAAGCCCCTGGCCCGGCTTTTCTTCAGGTGGACCAGCAGCAGGGAAATGGCGGCCGGCGTGACGCCTGAAATCCGGGAGGCCAGCCCCAGGGTTTCCGGCTTGTGCTTGTTCAGCTTCTGCCGCACCTCGAACGACAGGGCCGGCACGCCCAGGTAGTCGAAATCCAGCGGCAGCTTCAGGTGCTCGTACTGGGCGGCACGCAGGATTTCGTCCTTCTGCCGGTCGATGTAGCCGGAATACTTGGCGGCGATCTCGATCTGTTCGACCACCGGCTGCCACAGCTCGGCCAGGGTTTCACGTGAAACATCGGCGCTGGCATACCGGCCCGCGTCCAGCGACATCAGGCCGGCGTACCTCACATCGGGCCGGCGCAACAGGTCGCCGAGGCTGTACTCGTGGTCGATCGCCTTGCCCAGCACCCGCTCCGATTCGGCCGCCGGCAGGTTGCGCGGATTGACCCAGGTCGACTTCAGCCGCTCTGTTTCACGTGAAACAGCGTCGCGCTTGCGGTTGAAGGACTCCCAGCGGGCGTCGTCCACCAGGCCCAGCGTCCGCCCCTGCTCGGTCAACCGCATGTCGGCGTTGTCCTCCCGCAGCTGCAGCCGGAACTCGGCCCGGCTGGTGAACATCCGGTACGGCTCGGTGACGCCCTTGGTGATCAGGTCGTCCACCAGCACGCCCAGGTAAGCCTCGTCCCGGCCGGGCAACCACGACGACTTGCCCTGGCATTGCAGCGCGGCGTTGACGCCGGCGAACAGGCCCTGGGCCGCCGCCTCCTCATAACCGGTGGTGCCGTTGATCTGGCCGGCGAAGAACAGGCCGCCGATCGAGCGGGTCTCGAAGCTGGACTTGAGCGAGCGCGGGTCGAAGTAATCGTATTCGATCGCATAGCCGGGCCGCAGGATATGGGCGTTCTCCAGCCCGGCCATCGAGCGCACCAGCTGGTACTGGATGTCGAACGGCAGGCTGGTGGAGATGCCGTTGGGGTAGATCTCGTTGGTGGTCAGCCCTTCCGGTTCCAGGAAGATCTGGTGGCTGTCCTTGTCAGCGAAGCGGTTGACCTTGTCCTCCACGCTCGGGCAGTAGCGCGGGCCGACGCCCTCGATCTTGCCGGTGAACATCGGGCTGCGGTCGAAGCCGGAGCGGATGATCTCGTGGGTTCGCTCGTTGGTGTGGGTGATCCAGCACGGCACCTGCGCCGGGTGCATGGCGGCATTGCCCATGAAGCTGAACACGGGCACTGGGTCGAGGTCGCCAGGCTGCTCTTCGCACCTGGAGAAATCGATGGTGCGGCCGTCCAGCCGCGGCGGCGTACCGGTCTTGAGGCGGGCCTGCGGCAGCTTCAGTTCCTTCAGGCGTGCCGACAGGGAAATCGCCGGCGGGTCGCCGGCCCGGCCGGCCGCGTAGTTGTTCAGCCCGACATGGATCTTGCCGTCCAGGAAGGTGCCGGCCGTCAGCACCACCGTGCGTGAGCGGAAGCGGATCCCGACCTGGGTGACTGCGCCGACCACCCGGTCGCCCTCCACCATCAGGTCGTCCACCGCCTGCTGGAACAGCGTGAGATTGGGCTGGTTTTCCAGCCGCCGGCGGATCGCCGCCTTGTACAGGATGCGGTCGGCCTGCGCGCGGGTGGCGCGCACCGCCGGGCCCTTGCTGGAATTGAGGATCCGGAACTGGATGCCGCCCTCGTCGGTGGCGATGGCCATGGCACCGCCGAGCGCGTCCACCTCCTTGACCAGGTGGCCCTTGCCGATGCCGCCGATCGAGGGGTTGCAGCTCATCTGGCCGAGCGTCTCGATGTTGTGGCTCAGCAGCAGTGTCTTGCAGCCCATGCGCGCGGCCGCCAGCGCAGCCTCGGTGCCGGCATGGCCGCCGCCGACCACGATCACGTCGAATTCTTCTGGATACAGCATGGAGTTGCGCCTCTGCGCGGTGGGGCCGGCGCCCCGGAGGGAAAGGGACATGATTTTACCGGCGGGTGCCAATTCCTGCCCGGCCCGGCGGCTGCTCCCCCTTCGCAGGAATATTGCGCGCCCTTGTGCTGCAATCGGGCCATGAAACTCCTCGTCTTTGCCGGCAGCACGCGGCTGAAATCCTTCAACCGCCAGCTGGCCCGCGCCACGGCCGCCATGGCCTCGGCCAGCGGCCCCGAGGTCACCCACCTCGAGCTGGGCGACTTCGACATCCCGATGTACAACGCCGACCTGGAAGCCCGCGGCACGCCGGCCGACGTGCTGCGGCTCAAGGAAATCATGCACGCCCATCCGGCCTGGATCATCTGCACGCCGGAATACAACGCCAGCTATCCGGCACTGGTGAAGAACACGCTGGACTGGGTCTCCAGCCCGGTGCAGGGCCACGCCACCTGGAACGACGGCTTCCGCTCCACCCGCGGCAAGGTGGTGGGCATGCTCAGCGCCTCGCCGGGCGCGCTGGGCGGACTGCGCTCGCAAAGCCACCTGGCGCCGCTGCTGCTGAACCTGCAATGCTGGCTGGCGCCGCTGAACTTCGCGCTGGCGCACGCCGCCGATGCCTTCGACGCCGACGGCGCGCTGGTCAACGAGCCTGCCAGGCGCCATGTCCAGGCCGTCATCGACCAGGTCGTCTGGGCCGCGGGCCGCTTGCAGACTTGATTTGATGCTTCTAATTCAATAGCATGAACTGCCGTCCCGGCTGCGGCGCCTGCTGCACCGCGCCCTCCATCAGCTCCGCCATTCCCGGCATGCCGCACGGCAAGCCGGCCGGCGTGCGCTGCATCCAGCTCGATGCGGACCACGGCTGCAGGATCTTCGGCCGCGTCGAACGTCCCGCCGTCTGCGCGCAGCTGATGCCGTCGCAGGAGATGTGCGGCCCGGACCGCGAGCACGCGATGCTGTTCCTGGCGCGGCTCGAAATACTCACCTCGCCCGGCCGGCCGAGCGGGTCGGTTCAGAACGGGTAATGCCGCGGCGTGGTCTGGATGGTGATCCAGCGCAGGTCGGTGAACTCGGCGATGCCGGCCTTGCCGCCGAAGCGGCCCATGCCGCTGCCCTTGACGCCGCCGAAGGGCATCTGCGCCTCGTCGTGCACCGTGGGCGCGTTGACGTGGCAGATGCCCGACTCGATCTTGCGCGCCACGTTGAAGGCCCGCGCGATGTCGCGGCCGAACACCGCCGCCGCCAGGCCGTACTCGTTGTCGTTGGCGCAGGCGATCGCCTCCTGCGTGCCGTTCACCCGCACCACGCACTTCACCGGGCCGAAGGTCTCCTCGTGGTAGATCCGCATCTTGGGCGTCACGTGGTCCAGCACCGTCGCGGGCATCAGCGTGCTGCCGGCCTTGCCGCCGCACACCAGCGTCGCGCCCTGCGCCAGCGCATCCTCGATCAGCGCGTTGCAGTGATGCACGGTCGCCATGCCGATCACGCTGCCCAGCACCACCGGCTCGGGCTTGCGCGGGTCGCCCAGCGGCAGCGCGCCGGCCTTGGCTGCGAACTTGCGGACGAACTCGTCGGCGATCTTGCGGTCGACGATGATGCGCTCGGTCGACATGCAGATCTGGCCGCTGTTGGCGAAGCTGCCGAAGGCCGCGGCGTTCACCGCATCGTCGATGTCGGCGTCGTCCAGCAGCACCAGCGGCGCCTTGCCGCCCAGTTCCAGCACCACCGGCTTCAGGTACCTGGCGCAGGTCTGAGCGATGATCCGGCCGACCCGGGTGGAGCCGGTGAAGTTAACCCGCCGCACCGCCGGGTGGGCCACCATGGCCTCCACCACCGCACCGGCGTCGGCGGGCGCGTTGCTGATCGAGTTGACCACGCCGGGCGGAAAGCCCGCGTCGACGAAGGCCTCGACGATCAGCTGGTGGGTGCGCGGGCAGTTCTCCGAGCTCTTGAACACCACGGTGTTGCCGCAGGCCAGCGGCGTGGCGATGGCGCGCACGCCGAGGATGATGGGCGCGTTCCACGGCGCGATGCCCAGCACCACGCCGGCCGGCTGGCGGATCCCCATGGCCAGCGAGCCCGGCACGTCGGAAGGGATCACCTCGCCGCTGACCATGGTCGTGAGCGCCGCCGCCTCGCGCACGATGCCGGCGGCCAGCATCACGTTGAACCCGGCCCACATGCCGGTGGCGCCGGTCTCGGCCGCCATCGCCTCGATGAACTGCGGCAGCCTGGCTTCGAGCATCTCGGCGGCCTTGAGCAGCAGCGCGCGGCGCTCGCCCGGCCCGCTGTCGCCCCAGGTCTTGAAGGCCTGCGCGGCGGCCTCGACGGCGCGCACCGCATCGGCCGGCGAGGCCGCGGCGGCGCGCGTCGCCACGGTGCCGTCGAGCGGATTGCAGCGCTCGAAGGTCGCGTTGTTCTCGGCCGGCAGCTTCAGGCCGTTGATTAGCATGGACAGGTCGGACATGGAAACTCCTTGTGGAACGACATCAGGGATTGGCCGCGGCCTGCGGGCCGAGATAGGCCTCACGCACGGCGGAAGAGCGCGCCAGCTCGGCGGCCGGGCCGCTGGCGACCAGCGCGCCGCGCTCCAGCACGTAGCCGCGGTCGGCCACGGCCAGCGCCTTGCGCACGTTCTGCTCCACCATCAGCACGGTGGTGCCGGCGTCGGCGATCCGGCGGGCGATCGCCAAGAGCTCGTCGACCATCCGGGGCGCCAGGCCGAGCGAGGGTTCGTCCAGCAGCAGCAGCCGCGGCGCGCTCATCATGGCGCGGGCCACCGCCACCATCTGCTGCTCGCCGCCGCTCATGGTGCCGGCCAGTTGCTGGGCCCGCTCGCGCAGCTTGGGAAAATCGGCAAAGGCCTGTTGCAGGCGCTCGGTGCGCTCGGCCTTGGTACTGAGCCAGCCGCCCAGCTCCAGGTTCTCGCTGACCGTCATCTGCGCAAAGAGCTGGCGCCCCTCGGGCACCAGGCTCAGGCCCCGGCGCACTGCGGCGCTTGCATTGAGGGGTGGCAGCGGCTCGCCGTCGAGCAGCACGTCGCCGGTGCGCGCAATCAGGCCGGCCAGCGCCTTGAGCAGCGTGGTCTTGCCGGCGCCGTTCGGGCCCAGGATCACCGTCAGCCCCGGCGCCGCTTCCAGGCTGAGGTCGCGCAGCACCAGGAAGCCGCCATAGCC
The DNA here is from genome assembly GCF_042655405.1 of Caenimonas terrae. Classification (NCBI taxonomy): domain Bacteria; kingdom Pseudomonadati; phylum Pseudomonadota; class Betaproteobacteria; order Burkholderiales; family Comamonadaceae; genus Caenimonas; species Caenimonas terrae. The sequence continues at coordinate 688,470 of NZ_JBHSMF010000002.1, forward strand.
GGCGGCCAGGCCCTGGACGCGGAGGTGGGCCGGGCTCATGCCGTCTCCTCGTTCATTTCGTCTCCCAGGTAGGCCTCGACCACCTCGGCGTTGCGAACCACCTCGGCCGGCGTGCCGTCGGCGATCTTGCGGCCCTGGTGCAGCACGATCACGCGCTCCACATGGCGCAGCAGCGTGGTGACCGCGTGCTCGATCCACACCACCGCCAGCCCCATCTCGTCGCGCAGGCGGCGGATCAGCCGCGCCATCGCCTCCACCTCGGCTTCGGTCAGGCCGGCCGCCACTTCATCGAGCAGCAGGATGCGCGGCCGTGTCGCCAGCGCCATGCCGATCTCCAGCAGCCGCTGTTGCGACGGCGTGATGGCAGCCGCCGGATACAGGGCCTGCCGCGACAGCCCGATCAGCGCCAGGATCGCGTCCGCGTCCGGCAGCAGCGCCGGCGCCGGGCGCAGCCGGCCGGCGAACTGCAGGCCGAAATCGATGTTGGCCGCTGCCGTCATGTCGGCAAAGACGCGCGGGGTCTGGAAGGTCCGGGCGATGCCGTGCGCGGCGTAGCGGTGCGGCCCCTGGCCGGCCAGGTCCTGGCCGTCCACTAGCAGCGCGCCGGAGGTCGGCGCGATCACGCCGGAGATGGCGTTGAAGAAGGTGGTCTTGCCGGCGCCGTTCGGCCCGATGATGCCCACCAGCTCGCCGGGGCGCAACGACGCGTTCACCGCGTCCACCGCCGTGAGGCCGCCGAACCGCACCGTGAGGTCGCGCGCCTGCAGCAGCGCATCAGCCATGGCCGCCCTCCTCGCCCGGGGCCGGCACACGGCGCTTCCACATGCCCCAGCGCAGCGACGCCAGCCCGCCGGGCAGGTACAGCACGCACAGGATCAGCAGGACACCCAGCGTCATCATGTAGATCTGCGGCAGCTGCAGCCGCAGCGTCTCGGCCAGCAGGCTGAACACCACCGCGGCGATCAGCGGCCCCCACAGCGTCGCGGCGCCGCCGATCAGGGCGATCAGCACGGTCTGGAAACCGATGAAGGGATTGAACACGGTCACCGGATCGATGTAGGTCCAGCGCACCGCCATCGCCGCGCCCACCGCGCCGGCAAATGCGGCCGTCAGCGTGAAGCCGACGATCTTCACCCGCCGCGTGTTGACGCCCAGGGTCTGGGCGCGCTGCTCGTCGGCGCCGATGCCCGCCAGCGCCAGCCCGAAGCGGCTGCGGCGCACCGCGATCGACACCGCCACCGCCGCCACTGCCAGTCCCAGCATCGTGAAGTACACGGTGTTCGGCTCCGGCACCGTGGTCAGCACGCGGCCGACGGTGCCCGTCACCTGCTTTTCGAAATAGGTGACCGCGTGGTGGATCAACTCCGTCATGCCGAAGGTCAGCACCGCGAAATAGGTGCCGCGCAAGTGCAGCACGGCCGCGCCCATCACCGCCGCCACCGCTGCCGCCAGCAGCGCGCCCAGGCCGATCGCAACCAGCCACGGCAGCTGTCCCAGCACCAGCGCGCTGGCGTAGGCGCCCAGGCCGAAGAAGGCGGAGGTCGCCAGCGACAGGTAGCGGGTGCTGCCGCAAAACAGCGCCCAGCTGGAGGACAGCGCCGCGTACATCAGGCAGCTCAGGGCCAGCGACATCAGGAATTCGCTGGCGACGAAGGGCACGGCCAGCGACGCCAGGCCCAGCACCGCGAGGACCAGCAGGTCGCGCCGGGGCAGCGAGGGCGGCCTCATTTGGAGAACAGCCCGCGCGGGCGCAGCAACAGCACGGCGATGAACACGGTGTATGACAGCAGCGCCTTCAGCGACGGGTTGGTGAAGTGCATGCCCAGCGCCTCGATCACGCCGAGCAGCAGGCCGCCCAGCAGCGCGCCGCTCATGCTGCCGAAGCCGCCGAGCGTGATGACGATCAGCGCCGTCACGGTGTAAGGCTCTCCCATTGCCGGACTGATGGTGTAGGCCATCGACAGCAGCGCGCCGGCCATGCCCGACAGGCCCAGGCCGACGCCGAACATCAGCGGATGCAGCCGCGCCGTGTCGATGCCCACCAGCTGCGCGCCGACCGGCGACTGCATCAGCGCCCGCACGCCCTTGCCCAGCAGCGTGATGCGCAGCAGCACGATCAGCGCGCCCGAGAACAGCAGCGCCAGCCCGAACACCAGCAGCTTGTTGCCGGCGAACTGGGCCCCGCCGATCGACACCGGCGCCGCCAGGTAGTCGTAGCCGCGCAGGTCGCCACCCCAGACCCAGGAGGCGAAGTTCTGCACCACGAACATCAGGCCGAACGCCACCATCAGGCCGCGGGCCTCGAACACGTCGAGGTTGGGCGAGGTGGCGGCCAGCCGGCGGAAGCACAGGCGGTGGATGACGATCCCCAGCGCCATCATCACCAGGAACGACACCGGGACCATCGCCAGCGGCGACACGCCCAGCGTGGTGGACGCCATCCAGGTCAGGTAGGCGCCCAGCATCAGGAACTCGCCGTGCGCGATGTTCAGGATCCGCATCAGGCCGTATTGCAGGTTCAGCCCGAGCGCGACGAGCGCATAGATGCCGCCGGTGATGAGACCGGAGGCGATCAGTTCAAGCCAGGAAAACAGGGGCATGGGACAACGCAATCCATCCGTTCGCACCGTGCCCGTCGAAGCGCTCGCGCCGCTTCGACAGGACTCAGCCCGAACGGAATCGATGTCTTACCAGGCCGGCTTGGACGGGTTGAGCTTGGCGGTGGCGACGCTCTGCGGCCAGACCACCTCGAACTCGCCCTTCTGCCACTGGCTCACCGTGCCGGGCGTGCTGGTGTTTTCGCTGCCGGTGAACTTGATGTCGCCGACGATGGTCTTGTGGTTGGTGTTGGCCACGTAATCGCGGATCGCCTTGCGGTCCAGGCCGACCTTGGCCACCGCGGCCTGCATGATCTCCAGCCCGGCCCAGCAATGGCCGCTGGCCCAGCGGTCCGGCTCCTTGCCGAATCTCTTGGTGTGCGCCTCGAAGTACGCCTTGGCGCCGGGGCTGGTCTTGGTGTTCCACGAGCCCATGCCGGTCACGCCCTCGGCGCCGGCCGGCGTCATCACCTCCTTGTACAGCTGGAATGCAGTCCCCACCGAGGCGTAGAAGAACTTCGGGTTGAATCCGATTTCCTTGGACTGCTTGCTGGCCAGGATGGTGTCGGGCGGATAGGTGATGCCGATGAAGGCGTCGGGGTTCATCGCCTTCATGTCGCGCAGCACCGGCGACAGGTCCTTGACGCCCAGCGGGTAGCTCTTGCGCTCGAGCACGTGGATGCTGGTCTTCTTGAGCGCGTTGTTGAGTGCCGCGAAATTCTCCAGCCCGAACAGGTCGTCCATGTAGACGATGGCGACGTTCTTGACGTTGTTGGCCACCAGCATGTCCACCAGCGCGCCCATCATCCGGTCGGGCTGCTGCAGCAGCGAGAAGAAGTACGGCAGGTTCATGTCGATCAGCTTGCGCGACAGCGCCGTCGGCGCCAGCATGGGGTAGCCGTGCCTGTTGGCCAGGGGCGCGATGCCGAAGTTGGCGTTGCTGCCCCAGGGCGGCAGGATCAGGTCGACCTTGTCGCTGCCCATCAGCTTTTCGTACGAGCGCACGCAGGTTTCCATGTCCGAGCGGTCGTCCGAGCTGATCAACTCGATCCGGCGCCGGGCGCCGCCTTTCACGCTCAGGCCGCCGGCCGCATTGACCTGTTCGGTCCACAGCAGGTAGTTGGGCTCCTGGCTGACCTGGGCGCCGCCGGTCCAGGGACCGGTGCGGGCGATGGCGTAGCCGATGCGCACCGGCGCGCCCTGCGCCAGCAGGCCGGGCGCCACCGACATTGCGCCCACCGCGGCGGCTGCACCCTTGATCAATTGGCGTCGTGTCTGCTGAACCATGATGTCTCCTTGTCGCCCGGCTGGGCTGGAATCGAATCGTAAGCAGGAGCGGCGGCCCGGGCTTTGCTCAGGGCGCACAAACCGCTTGCCTGGGCGTGCATGGCCGCTGGGGTTTACCCCGAGCAGCCAGCGGCGGCCGTCCCGGTTACCACAACCATAATGCTTCATCCCCAGCCAGCAAAGCCCCCCACACACGATGACTGCGACAACGGTGATGAGCACCGACGACGTCGCTCCTGCGGAGCGGGCCGGGCTGTGGCGCGAATGGATCTACCGCCACTTCGGCGGCCTCGATTCCGACCTGTACGGCGATACCGAGTTCGACGGCCGGATGGCGGCCTCGCACGCCGGCGACGTCATCCTCACCCGGCTCGATGCCAACCGCCACCGCGTCGTGCGCACCCCGCAGATGGCGCGCGGCAGCAGCGCCGGCTACCTGAAGATCGTCGCCCCCTGGCGCGGCAGCGCGCAGGTGGAGCAGCAGGGGCGCACGGCCACCGCCCGCTACGGCGGCTGGGTGATCTACGACACCACCGGCAGCTATTCCATCGCCAACCCGGAGCGCGCCGAGCACCTGATCGTGATGCTGCCCAAGGACCAGATGGCCGAGCGCGGCGTGCGCCTGGGCGACCTGATGGCGCGCCACGTGGGCGGCGCCAACGGCATCTCGCGGATCGCGCTGGACACCATGCGCAGCACCTACCAGGAACTGCCCAACATGAGCGAGGCGGCGGCCCGCGGCGCCGGCGAGCTGATCATGCAGCTGGTGCGGCTGTCGCTGCTGGAGCTGTCCGGCCAGGAAACGGCGGTCACCCAGCGCGAGGCGCTGAAGGACCGGATCCGCGACCACGTCGCGAGCCACCTGCGCGACCCGCAGCTGTCGATCGACAGCATCGCCCGGGCGCTCAATTGCAGCAAGCGCCACCTGTTCAATGCCTTCGCCGGCGACGATGTCACGCTGGCCGGCTACATCCAGCGCCAGCGGCTCGAGGCCTGCGTGCGCGACCTGCGCGAGCACGCGCCCGGTGGCCGCCCGATCACCGAGATCGCGCTGTCCTGGGGCTTTTCGAACCTGTCGCACTTCAGCCGGGTGTTCCGCGACCACATCGGCATGAGCCCCAGCGAATTCCGCCTGCGCCCGCAGGCATCCCGCTAACGTCCCCAGGAGTCGCCATGGAAATCGCATCCCTCAAGCATGTGGTCAGCGCGCAGGAATGGCAGCTGCGGGTCGACCTGGCGGCGGCCTACCGGCTGGTCGCGATGTACGGATGGAGCGACCTCGTCTTCACCCACATCACGGCGCGCATCCCCGGGCCGGAGCACCACTTCCTGATCAATCCCTACGGCCTGATGTTCGACGAGATCACCGCTTCGTCGCTGGTGAAGGTCGACCAGCAATGCAACAAGATCATCGACTCGCCGTTCCCGGTGAACCCGGCCGGCTTCGTGATCCACAGCGCGGTGCACGAGGCGCGCGAGGACATCACCTGCGTGCTGCACACCCACACGCGCGCCGGCGTCGCCGTGAGCGCGCAAAAGCGCGGCATCCTGCCGATCTCGCAGCAGTCCACCTTCATCCTGGCCTCGCTGGCGTACCACGACTACGAGGGCGTGGCCTTCCGCGACGAGGAGAAGCCGCGGCTGCAGGCCGACCTCGGCACCGCCAGCTTCCTGGTGCTGCGCAACCACGGGCTGCTGACCGTCGGCAAGAGCATCGCCGACGCCTTCCTGTCGATGTACACCTTCGAGAATGCCTGCCGCATCCAGATCGACGCCCAGGCCGGCGGCGAGCTGGTCGAGGTCAACCCGCTGATCGTCCAGGGCGTAGCGCAGGCGATGAAGGTGCAGACCGGCGGCCTGGGCGGGGCGTTCGTGTGGCCGTCGCTGCTGCGCCGGCTGGACCGGGTCGACGACAGCTACAAGGACTAGGCGGCCGCCAGCGGCGCCGCCGGGGCGCAGGCCGCCAGCTGTAGCGCCTCCGCTCCGCTGGCCGCGCGCCCGCGCGGGTCGTGCTCCAGCACGTTCACTTCCTTGCGCGTCATGCGCAGGCTGCCGAAGATGGTGCTGAAGGCCACGTCCTTGGCATCGCGGCCGGTGCCGATGCGCACCACCCGGTCGACCGGCGCCATGCCGGTCGGGTCGAACAGCACCCAGCGGCCGCCGATCCAGGCTTCGAAGATCGCATGGAAATCCTGCGGCGGCTCGTCGAACCACACGTAGCCCACCACCAGCCGGGCCGGGATGTTCAGGGCGCGGCAGAAGGTGATGCCCAGGTGCGCAAAGTCGCGGCAGACGCCCGAGCGCTGGGTGAACACTTCCTGCGCCGTCGTCGTCGAGGTGGTGCTGCCCGGCCGGTAGTCGATGTTGTCGTGGATCCAGCGGATCAGGCTGCGGATGCGCGAGATGCCGGGCGCCTCGTTGCCGAACAGGCTCTGCGCCTCGGCGCCCAGCAGGTCCGATTCGCAGTAGCGGGTCGGCATCAGGTAATGCAGGATCTGGTCGGGCACCTGGCTGACCGGCGTTTCCGCCAGATGCTCGTCGATGTGCTCGGTGAACACCTCGACCTCGGCCTTGTAGTCGACCAGCAGCGGGCCGGGCGAGGCGTCGAAGCGGAAGAAGCGGTTGCCGCTGCCCGGGTCGGTGAAGCTGTGCACCGACACCCCGGAGGAGACGGCGAGCCGCTCGCTCACGATGTTCTGGGTGGGCCAGTGGGCCGCCTCGATGTTGAAGCAGAAATGCGTGGGCGCGAGGATCTCGTACTCGAGAACGGTTTCGACGGTGGACAGGTGCACTGGATCAATCTCGGAAAGCGATGCCACAGCATAGGGAATCCGCCGGCCCCAGGTCATCGGCAGCGGCCGCCGGCTGCTGTAGGACCAGCCCCACGGCCGAGGAGCGTCCTATTTGCCGAACAGGCCGCGCAGGCTGCGGCCCAGCCGGTCGCCGAGCTTGGCGCCGGCGCCGGTGCCGACGCCGGGCATCACCGCGGTGCCGATGGCTGCGCCGATCAAGGCGCCGCGGCTCAGGGTCACGCTGGGGTTGTCGAGCGTGCCGCCGACCTGCAGCGGCACGCTGAGCGCGTTGCCGGCCGCGGCGCCGGCCAGGCTGACGTCGACGGTTCCGCTCAGGCTCTTGTCGGTGGCCATCGCCACCTGGCCGGTCGCCGACAGGTTGCCGGCGCTGGCCACCAGCTCCGTGAGCTGCATCGCGCCACCCTGCGTCGCCAGCCGGCCGGCCAGCATGTCCAGCGGCGTGTCGCCGCCGCGGTTCAGGCCCACGGTGCGCACGGCCTGGCGCAGGTCGATGCCATGCACCACCGCGTTGCGCACCGTGAACTGGCTTTGGGTCTGCAGCGTCTCGCCCAGCCTGCCCAGGTCCTGCAGGGGCGCGCGCAGCGTGGTGCTGCCGTCGAGCCGCCCGGCGAGGGTGCGGCTCGGCGCCGTCAGCGCCGCCAGTTCCACGTTTGCAATCCGGAAATTGCCCTGCAGCGTGCCGGCCGGCCTGCCGCCGGCGGCCTGCAGCGCCAGCGTGCCGTCGACCGTGCCGCCGCCGACGCCGGCCTTGAGCAGCCACGCGGTGCCCTTGCGCGTGAGGTCGGCCGTCGCGCCCGCCACGCGCCCACGCAGCACCTTCACCGACGCAGTCGACGGCAGGCCGTCCTCGTCCATCGAGAGTTGCGCGTCGACCGTGGTGGTGCTTCCGCGCGCGTCCGTCCAGCTGAGCCGGTCGAAGCGCGCCCGCCTGGGCCACCACGGCTGCCCCGGCGCGCTGGCCGCCGGCCCGGGCGCAGCGGCGCCGGGGGCGCGCTTCATCATGGCCGCGGCGACCGCCGCCACCCCGCGCCCGGGAATCACCGCGTCGCGCACCACCAGCGTCGCCACCTGCAGCCGGCCGCGCAGCAGCGCCGCCCACACCGGCCGCGCCTCGATCCGCTCCAGCGTCACCGGCGGCTGGCTGCCGATCGACAACCCGTCCAGCGCCACCGAGGGCAGCGGAAAGATGTCGACCGCCACCGCCCGCAGGCGCACCGGCAGCCCCAGCGCGAGGGACGCCTCGCGTTCGATGCGGCCCCTGAAGTCGCCGGTGCCGACCCAGTACTGCAGCGACAGCACCACGGCCAGCAGCAGCAGCACGGCCAGCCCGAACAGCAGCGAGACGATCCTGATCCAGCGCGACATGCCCCATTGTCGCCAATCGACCGGCGCCGCCGGCAGCAGGAATCGGCGCCACCGGCTAGCATTGCGGGCGCCTCCATTTCACCCATCGCGCGAAGGAAACCCCATGAAGCTCTATTACTCTCCCGGCGCCTGCTCGCTGTCGCCCCACATCGCCCTGCGCGAGGCCGGCCTGGCCTTCGAACCGGTGCTGGCCAGCACCAAGAGCCACAAGCTGCAGGATGGAACCGATTACTATGCGATCAACCCGCTCGGTTACGTGCCGATGCTGGAACTGGACGACGGCACCCGCCTGCGCGAAGGCCCGGCCATCGTGCAATACATCGCCGACCAGGTGCCGACCAAGAACCTGGCGCCGGCCAACGGCACGCTGCCGCGCTACCGGCTGCAGGAATGGCTGACCTTCATCGGCACCGAAGTCCACAAGCAGTTCTCGCCGCTGTTCAATCCCGCGATGCCCGAAGAGGTCAAGAAGATGCAGCGCGACAAGCTGGCGCAGCGCTTCCAGTGGATCGACGGCGAGCTCAAGGACAAGCAGTACCTGATGGGCGACAACTTCAGCGTCGCCGACGGCTACCTGTTCACCGTCACCAACTGGGCCAAGCCGATGAACATCGACCTGGCCGCCTATCCCAACCTGACGGCCTACCGCGAGCGGGTTGCCGCCCGGCCGGCGGTGCAGGAAGCGATGAAGGCCGAAGGCCTGCTCAAGTAAGCACGGCGGCGCGCCTGGCGGCCAGCGGCCGCTGGCGCCAGGCGATCGCCGCGCCCAGCCAGAGCGCGCCGGCGGAGAACAGCAGGCCGCGCGCCAGTCCGCCCGCGCCGTCCGCGATCCAGCCCACCACCGTCGGTCCGACGATCTGGCCGGCGGCAAACATGATGGTGAAGGCGCTGATGCCGGCGGTCCACTGCGAGGGCGCCAGGTTGTGCCGCACCAGCGCCGTGGTCGAGGCCACCACCGACAGGAACACCGCGCCGAACAGCAGGCCCGAGGCCAGCACCGCCGCCCATTGCGCCGTCAGCGCCGGCACCAGGATCGCGGCGCCCAGCAGCGCGCTGAGGATGGCCAAGGGCTGGCCGCCGTCGAAGCGATCAAGCAGGCCGGCCCAGATGCGCGGGGACGCCAGCACGGCGACGCCGAGCAACGCATAGAACAACGTCAAGCGGCCCGGGCCCACGCCCTGCTCGCGCAGCAGCGCGATCACGAAGGTCATGTAGCCGATGTAGCCGACGCCGAACAGGCAATACGCCGCCAGCGAGGGCGCGAAGTCGCGCCAGCGGAACGCGATCGCCGCGGCAATGCCGTCGCCCGTCGCGGACGCGGGGGCCGCCCGCCCCCCGAGCACGCGCGCCGGCCATGCCAGCGCCGCGGTCGCACCCGCGCACGCCAGCGCCAGCCCCCACCAAGACCACGCCCAGCCGTGCGGGTGGCCGGCCGCCACCTCCAGCAGGGCCGGCACCAGCAGCGCCGACAGCACGATGCCGACGCCGGTGCCGCCGTAGTACAAGCCGATCAGCAGGCCGCCGCGGCCGGGATGCAGCGCGCCCAGCCGCACCGCCAGCAGGCTGCCCGAGACCAGCACGAAGGCGCTGGCCACCCCTGCCAGCAGCCGCTGCAGCAGCAGCGCACCGGCGGCGGCGAAGAAACCGCTCAGGCCCATGAACACGCTGGCCAGCGCAGCGCCCCACAGCAGCAGCGCCGACGGCCCCAGGCGCCGCAGCAGCGCCGGCGTGAGCAGCGCACCGACGAGGTAGCCCACCGCATTGGCGGTGTTCATCGCACCGGCCAGCGCGTACGACCACTGCAGGTCGGCGCGCATCGGCGGCAGCAGCAGCGCGTAGGCGAAGCGCGTGATGCCCAGCGAAATCGCCGTCGCCAGCGACAGCACGGCGGCCAGCAGCAGCACCTGCGCTTGCGACCGGACCGGAGGTTGGCTCATCGCTGCGATTGTCGGCCATGGCACAAAAACCGGCGGCCCGTCGCGGCAAGGCTTTTGCAGGCGCATTACCCTGTGGACTACACAAACACAAAAGCAAGCTTCACATGCCTACCCTGTTCGACCACGCCCGCGCCGGCGACCTGCACCTTCCCAACCGCATCGTCATGGCGCCGCTGACCCGCAACCGCGCGCCCGGCGCCATCCCGACGCCGCTGATGGCCGAGTATTACGCGCAGCGCGCCAGCGCCGGCCTGCTGATCACCGAGGCCACCGCCATCAGCGCGCAGGGCCAGGGCTATGCCGACGTGCCCGGCCTGTACGGCACCGAGCAGCTCGATGGCTGGAAGCGCGTCACCGACGCCGTGCATGCGCACAAGGGCCGCATCGTGGTGCAGCTGTGGCATGTGGGCCGCGTCTCGCACGTGGACCTGCAGCCCGATGGCCAGAAGCCGGTGGCGCCGTCGGCCATCACGGCCAAGACCAAGACCTACCTGATCAAGGACGGCGTCGGCAGCTTCGCCGAGACCTCCGAGCCGCGCGCGCTCGACGCCTCCGAGCTGCCGGGCATCGTGCACGACTTCCGCCACGCGGCCCGCCATGCCGTCACCACCGCCGGTTTCGACGGCGTCGAGATCCACGGCGCCAACGGCTACCTGCTGGACCAGTTCCTCAAGACCGGCGCCAACAAGCGCACCGACGATTACGGCGGCTCGATCGAGAACCGCGCCCGGCTGCTGCTGGAAGTGGTGCGCGCGGTGGCCGAGGAGGTGGGCGGCGGCCGCACCGGGCTGCGTATCTCGCCGGTCACGCCGGCCAACGACGTGAGCGACGACAACCCGCAGGCCTTGTTCGAGTACCTGATGCGCGAACTGGCACCGCTGCACCTGGCCTACATCCACGTGATCGAGGGCGCCACCGGCGGCCCGCGCGAGATCGCCGACCGGCCCTTCGACTACAAGGCGCTGCGCCAGGCCTACCGCACCGCCGGCGGCAAGGCGGCCTGGATGGTGAACAACGGCTACGACGCCAGGCTGGCGCAGCAGGCGCTGGACGACGGCGCCGACCTGGTCGCGTTCGGCCGTCCGTACATCGCCAATCCCGACCTGGTGCAGCGGCTGCGCCAGGACGCGCCGCTGAACGCGCCGGACAAGGCCACCTTCTATGGCGGCGGCGCCAAGGGCTACACCGACTACCCGACGCTGGCCTGAGCCGGCGGCGCCGGCAGCCGCAGCACTGCCCGCAGGCCGCCGCCGGGCGCGGCTTCGAGCGTGAAGCTGGCGCCCAGCAGCTCGGCATAGCGGCCGACGATCGCCAGCCCCAGGCCGGCGCCCTCGCCCAGCTTCTGGCCGGCCGGGCCCTGGGCCCAGCGCTGGCCGAGCTGCTCGGCGTCCTGCGGCGCCAGCCCCGGGCCGTTGTCCGAGACGCTGAGCAGCACCTGCTCGCCCTCCTGGCCGATCGCCACCGTCACCCGCGGCTGGTCGCTGGTGCCGTAACGCAGCGCGTTGTCCAGCAGGTTGTTCAGGATGCCTTCCAGCAGGGCGGCGTCGCCGCGCACCAGCACCGGATGCTCCAGCCCCTCGCCGCCCAGGTCCACCCCCTTGGCGTCGGCCTTGGGCAGGAAGCGCAGCAGCACCGCCCGCACCAGCTGGCTCAGGTCGATCTGCTGCAGCGGCAGGGTCGGCGCGCCTTCGTCGGCGCGGGCCAGCGCCAGCAGCTGGTTGACCAGGTGGCTGGCCCGCTGCTCGCCCTGCGCGATGCCCAGCAGCTGTTCGCGCCACACCGCCGGGTCGTTCTGCGCCAGCGCATAGCCGGCCTGGGCCCGGATGCCGGCCAGCGGCGTGCGCAGTTCATGGGCCACGTTGCCGGCGAACTCGCGCTGCGCCGCGATGCTCTGCGCCAGCCGCGACAGCATCGAATTGAGCGCCGTGCCCAGCCGCTCCACGTCCACCGTGCTGGCGTCGCGCGTGATCGCCTCGGGCACCGGCGTCAGGTCGCTGGCGTCGCGCTGGTCGACCGCCTGCTGCAGCTGCGCCAGCGGCTCCAGGTCGCGCTGGATCACCCGGCGCAGCTGCCACGCCAGGAACAGCAGCAGCAGCACCTGCGGCACCGCCGAATAGGCCAGCATGCGGCGCAACAGGCGGCTGCGGCTGGCCGTGGTCTGGGCCAGCACCACGGTGAACTCGGCCGGCTGGTCGCGGTACAGCGCCACGGTGCGCAGCTCGCGCCCCGACAGCGACACAGTGGCGAACTGGTGGCCGCCGCCGGCCGGCAGGAAGGGCAGCGAGAGGTCGCCATGGGCGCCCACCAGCCTGCCCTGCGGCGTGTAGACCGCGAAGTAGTTGGATTCGCTGCGGTCGAACATCAGGGCCGTCAGCTCGGCGGGCGTCAGCACCAGCGACGCCCCTTCGGGCGACGCCCGCATGCTGGCGGCCAGCGCATAGGCGTCGTCCAGCAGCGCGCGGTCGAAGGCCTGGCCGGCGAAATTGTTGGCCACCGCCATGGCCACTGCGGTGCCGACCGCCCAGGTCAGCACCAGCGGCAGCATCACGCGGCGCGCCAGCCGCGCCTGCAGGGTTGGCTTGGACAGCGTCGCGCTGTCCGCGCTCACTGTTCTTCCTCGAGCACGTAGCCCAGGCCGCGCAGGGTGCGGATCGCGACGCCGCTGGCACCCATCTTCTTGCGCAGGCGGGAGATGAAGGCTTCCAGCGCGTTGTCGCCCAGCGCCCCGTCGGCCTCCGACAGCTTGCCCGACAGGTCGCGCTTGCTCACCACCCGCCCGGGCGGCGTCATCAGCTCCCACAGCACCTCGAACTCGCGTGCCGGCAGGTCCCAGGGCTGGCCGGCCAGGAAGAAGCGGCGGGCGCGCCGGTCCAGCGCCAGCTGGCCGACGTCCACTCGGTCGTCGGTGCCGTGCGCGCGCCGTACCAGCGCCCGCAGCCGCGCCTCCACTTCCGCCAGGTCGAAGGGCTTGCCCAGGTAATCGTCGGCGCCGCCGTCCAGGCCGGCGATGCGCTCTTCGGTGCGGTCGCGCGCCGTCAGCACCAGCACCGGCGTGCGGTCGCCGCGCGCGCGGGCCTCGCGCAGCACCGCCAGCCCGTTGCCCATGCCGCTGCGTTCGCTGGCGGAATGGGGCAGGTTCAGGTCCAGCAGCACCGCGTCGTAGGGTTGCACCTGCCACCAGTGGCGGGCCTCCTCGATGGTGGTCGCCACATCGATCCGGTGGCCGGCATCGAGCAGGCTGCGCAGCATCAGTGCCCGCAGCACCTCGTCGTCTTCTACCAGCAGGATTCGCATGAGTTCAAGCCGTCACAGGGTGGAACAGCTGCCGAGCATACGTCAGCCCTTGGCCCGCAGCGACGGGATTTCCTCCACCGAGTAACCCAGCCCGCGCAGGGTGCGGATCGAGACGTCGCCGGGCGCCAGCCGCTTGCGCAGCTTGGAGACGAACACCTCCAGCGCATTGTCGGCCAGCGGCTCCTCGGGCTGCGACAGTCGCTGCGCCAGTTCGCGCTTGCTGACCACCCGGCCGGGCGGCGTCATCAGCTCCCACAGCACCTCGAATTCACGCGCCGGCAGGTCCAGCGACTGGCCGCAATAGGAAAAGCGCCGCCCCAGCCGGTCCAGCGTCAGGGCGCCCAGCGTGGTGCGCTCGTCGGCGGCCTGCACCCGGCGCCGCAGCGAGCGCAGCCGCGCCTCCACTTCGTCCAGGTCGAAGGGCTTGCCCAGGTAGTCGTCGGCGCCGGCGTTCAGGCCCGCGATGCGGTCTTCGGTGCGGTCGTGCGCCGTCAGCACCAGCACCGGGGTGCGGTCGCCGGCGCCGCGCATTTCCTGCAGCAGCTTCAGTCCGCTGCCCAGCCCGCTGCGCTGCGCCGCGGTCCGGGGCAGCCGCAGGTCCAGCAGGATGGCGTCGAGCTTCTTGCCGCGCCAGGCCTGGCGGGCCGCCGCGATGGAGGCGGCGACGTCGACGGTGTGGCCGCGGTCGCGCAGGCTGCGCGACACGGTGTCCCGCAGCACGTCATCGTCTTCGACCAGCAGGATGCGCATGGCTCCGGTCCTTCAGGCAGGCTGGTGACGGGCGCGGGCCAGCATCGGCCGGCGCCGGCCCGGGACAAGGGGTTGGGGCGGCAGCATCATTCCTCGACGAACGCTTCCGCGCGCTTGCTCTTGACCGCCGGCAACAGCACGATCACCAGCAGCAGGGCGGCGGCCGCCAGCAGCCCGGCCGACAGGCCGCGGGTGACGAATACGCTCCAGTCGCCGCGCGACAGCAGCAGCGCCCGCCGCAGGTTCTCCTCCATCATCGGGCCGAGGATGAAGCCGAGCAGCAGCGGCGCCGGCTCGCATCCGAGCTTGACGAACAGGTAGCCGATGAAGCCGAAGGCGCCGACCATCCAGACGTCGAAGGTGTTGTTGTTGGTCGAATAGACCCCGACGGCGCAGAACAGCACGATGGCCGGGAACAGGAAGCGGTAGGGCACCGTCAGCAGCTTGATCCACATGCCGATCAGCGGCAAGTTCAGGATCACCAGCATCGCGTTGCCGATCCACATCGAGGCGATCAGGCCCCAGAACAGCTGCGGGTTGCTGGTCATCACCTGCGGGCCGGGCTGGATGTTGTGGATGGTCATCGCGCCCACCATCAGCGCCATCACCGCGTTGGGCGGAATGCCTAGCGTCAGCAGCGGGATGAAGGAGGTCTGGGCGCCGGCGTTGTTGGCCGATTCCGGCGAGGCCACGCCGCGGATGTTGCCCTTGCCGAAGGCGATCTCGCCCGGCTTCATCCTGATCTTCTTTTCCAGCGCGTACGCCGCGAAGGCCGCCAGCAAGGCGCCGCCGCCGGGCAGGATGCCGAGCGCGGAGCCCAGCGCCGTGCCGCGCAGGACGGCCGGCGTCATGTGCTTGAAGTCCGCCTTGGTCGGCCACAGGCCGGTCACCTTGGAGGTGAACACCTCGCGGTCGTCCTCGTGGGTGGAGAGGTTGCTGATGATCTCGCCGTAGCCGAACACGCCCATGGCGATCACCACGAAGCCGATGCCGTCCGTCAGCTCCGGGATGTCGAAGCTGTAGCGCGCCACGCCCGAATTGACGTCGGTCCCCACCAGTCCCAGCAGCAGGCCCAGCACGATCATGCCGATCGCCTTGAGCAGCGAACCGGATGCCAGCACCACCGCGCCGATCAGGCCCAGGATCATCAGCGAGAAGTACTCGGCCGGGCCGAACTTGAAGGCCAGCTCCGTCAGCGGCGGCGCGAACGCCGCCAGGATCAGCGTGCCGACCGAGCCGGCAAAGAACGATCCCAGGCCGGCCGCGGCCAGCGCCGGTCCCGCGCGGCCCTGCCGCGCCATCTGGTAGCCATCGATGCAGGTGACCACCGAGGACGATTCGCCCGGCAGGTTCACCAGGATGGCGGTGGTGGAGCCGCCGTACTGCGCGCCGTAATAGATGCCGGCCAGCATGATGAGGGCCGACACCGGCGGCAGCGCATAGGTGGCCGGCAGCAGCATCGCGATGGTCGCCACCGGGCCGATGCCGGGCAGCACCCCGATCAGCGTGCCCAGCATGCAGCCGATGAAGGCGTACAGCAGGTTGATCGGCGTGAAGGCGACGCCGAAACCGAGCGCCAGGTTGGAAAGCAGGTCCATCGCGTGTCCTCCTCAGCCGGTGATGAAGGACGGCCAGACCTGGATCTGCAGCTTGAGCAGCACGATGAAGGCCAGGTAGCTGCCCACCGCCAGCACGGTGGCCAGGATCAGCGTGTGGCGGCCGTGGAAGCGGCCGTCGGCCATGCTGGCGATGACGGTCAGCCCATAGATGGCGGCGATCAGCCCCATCGCCGGCACGCCCACCGACGGCAGGCCGCCCAGCAGCACGCCGAACGCGAGGTTGGCCGCGATGATGAAGAACAGCGGCCGCCAGGCCCACTGGCCGACCGCGTCGCCGCCTTCGACTTCCACCACCAGCGAGGTGAACAGCACCACCGCGCCGATCAGCGCCAGCACGATCCCCAGCATCAGCGGAAAGTAGCCCGGGCCCATGCGCGCGCCCTCGCCCACGTTGTAGGTGGTCGCGCCCCACGCGAACGCGATCCCGATGCCGATGAACAGCAGGCCCGAGAAGAAATCCTTGTGGCTTTTGATCTGCACGCCTGCCTCCTCGATGCAACTGCGGGAACGACGATTCTGGGGCGCCGCCCGGCGAAAACCACAGTGGCTTCTACCTAGCCGCGTGGTCAGGCGGTGTTCAGAATCCCTCAGGCGCCGCTCAGCCTGGGCAGGCATGATGCCAGCACTCTTGGAGCGTACCGTGGACCCAGTCGAAACCAGCAGCAGCCCGTCCAGGCTCAATACCGCCGTCGCCATCTCCGTGGCCCTGCTCAGCACGCTGATGGGCGTGTGCAAGGTCAAGGACGACAACATCGTGCAGGCCATGCAGCAGGCGCAGGCCGACAAGCTCGATCACTGGTCGTTCTACCAGGCGCGCAACCTGCGCGAGGAAGTGGCCAAGGGCACCCTGGTGCAGCTGCGCCTGCAGGCGGCCGCCAGCACCCCGGCGCTGCGCCCGCAGGTGGACGCCGCGATCGCGCAGTACGAGAAGATCGCCGCCGACCAGGCGGCCAAGAAGGAGGAGTTGCGCCAGTCGGCCCAGGCCGACCAGCAGACCTACGACACGCTCAATTACCGCGACGACCAGTTCGACCTGTCGGATGCGGCCATCGCGATCGCCATCGCGCTGCTCGCCATCGCCTCGCTGACGCAGATCTGGTGGCTGTTCGGCCTGTCGATGGTGCCGGCCGCTTTCGGCACCGTGATGGGCCTGGCCGGGCTTGCCGGCTGGAAGCTGCACCCCGACCTGCTGGCCCGGCTCCTGAGCTGAGCGCGCTCAGTCCCCGGTCAGTGCGCCGGCGCCGCGGCGCCTGAATTCGGCCGCCTCGGCCTGGCGCGCACTGGCCAGCGCCGCCGCCGTCCGGGCCCGCGTGGTGGCGCGCATCACGCCGCGGCCGACCGACACCACCCCGGTGCGGGCGGCCGACTCGGCAAAGGCCTTGCGCTGCGCCGGCACCGGCGACTTTTCCAGCAGCACCGCGCCGGCGCTGTCACGCTCTTCGGCCGGCGGCGGCCCGACGTCGGTCACGCGCGGGGCTGCCGTCTGGGCCATCGCAGCGGCCGCCCCCAGCAACGCGGCGGCCGCCAGGGCCGGCGGAGCAAGCGATCGGATCCCCATGGAAGTCTCCTTGATGTTGGCGCGATGGTGACCGGGCCCCCGCGCAAGGCTTGTGGCCCGAGGGGGCAAACGGCTGTAGGAAGGGACGCACGGGCCGGCAACGGCTGAGCCCGCGGCGGGCCCAAAGGCTTTACACAATCGCTACCGCAGAGCCATGGCGGCGATACATGCGCTGCCCAAACTTGCCTCCAGCCTGAGCCTGTTCCCCGACCCGGGCCCGTTGTCTCCAAGGAAGGAAACCATGACACATTCTCCCAAGCAATTGATCGCCGCCCTGATGCTGGCCGGCCTCGGTTTCGCCGCCGTCGCCCAGATGCCGCCCGGCCCGCCGCCCGGCGGCCCTGGCCGGATGGAGCGGATGGAGCGCCCCGACCCTGCCCAAATGCAGCAGTTCCGGCAGCAGCGCCACGCCCAGCGCATGGCCAAGCTGAAGGACACGCTGCAGATCACCGCGGCGCAGGAAGGCGCCTGGTCCGCCTGGACCGCGGCGATGCAGCCGCCGGCCAACTGGAAGCGGCCGGACCGCGCCGAGCTCGAGCACCTGTCGACGCCCGAGCGGATCGACCGCATGCGGGCACTGCGCGCCGAACGCAACGCGATGGCGGACCGGCGCGCCGACGCCACCAAGGCCTTCTACGCCACCCTGAACCCGACCCAGAAGCGCGTGTTCGACGTGGTGACCACGCGCCACGGCCATGGTGGCCGCGGCGAGCGTGAAGGCGGCCGCGGCGAGCGCCACGGCTGGGGCCGCTGACCCGCAGCCCTGCCCGAAGCAGAAAAAAAGGCCTGCGC
Source organism: Caenimonas terrae (assembly GCF_042655405.1). NCBI lineage: Bacteria > Pseudomonadati > Pseudomonadota > Betaproteobacteria > Burkholderiales > Comamonadaceae > Caenimonas > Caenimonas terrae. The sequence continues at coordinate 706,482 of NZ_JBHSMF010000002.1, forward strand.
CGTCAAGCGCAGGCCTTTTTCGTGGCGACGCCGGTTTTACTGGGGCGTGCCGCCCTTGAACACCGACGGGTTGCCGGCCGGCGAGTTCGGCGGCGTGCCCGCTTCGGCTCCGGCCTGGGCACCCTTCTGGCCCATCACGGCAATCTCGCGGGCCTGCCGGCGCTCGGCCTTCTTCATTTCCTTTTCCATCCGGCGTTCGGACTTGCTCTTGGTCAGCATGGGCGAGTCGGGGTTGGCGTTCGGGTTGCCCTTGACCATGGTGGTGGCCTCACCGGCGCGGCCCGGCGAACGGGTGGAGGCGCTGGCCTTGCTGCGACCCTGCGCGTCTTCGCGGATCTCGCTCTTGCTCAGCGTCGGCGCTTCCGACACGGTGCTGTTGGTGGTCACCGCGTTCGGCGCGCCTTGCGTGACGGTGCTTGCCTCGCCGGCCTGCAGCGGCGTGTTGGAGGTGCCGGCTGCGGTCTGGGCGTTTGCCGCGCCCAGCGCCATCAGGCCGGCCAGTGCGATGGAGGTCAATGCAAGCTTCTTCATATTCAAATTCCTTTGAGATCGAGGACCCCGGGAGTCGGGGCTTGGCGCAACCTTAGGTGCGGCGGCGGCGCCGAACTATCGGACGAGCCCGGGCAGGGCTGTAGGACCTGCCCCTACGCGCCGGCTCAGGGCTCGGTGCGCGGAGGCGCAATCAGCACCGGCCGCATCGGACCGGAAGCACCCATCAGCTTCAGCGCCGGGTCGCCCGCATACGCCGGGGCCGCCTTCTTGCGCACCGTGAGCCGGCTCTGGATGCCCAGTTCGCCCGGCTGCACGTTGGAAGTCAGCAGGTTGGGCACGCCGTTGGTCATGGTGCTGGCCTCGCCGGAACGCGGGGGCACGTTGGAGGTGGCGTTGGCGGCGGCAAGCGCGTCGGCCGCCGGTACCTGAGCTTGCGCTTGCGCTGCACCGGCCCACAGGCCGGCAGACAGCAGCAGCATGACAGCGAATCCCTGATGACCCATTTGCGTTCCCCCCGGTGTGACAGCCGATGACCCAATCTAGACGCCGGCAGAGGGCGCGTTATCGGACGGCCGCCGGGCCCCTTGTAGGACGCCGGCGCGAGCTGGCCCGGCGCCCGCACGGCACGCACGCGGCTCCTAAACTGGACGCATGAGCACCGTCCGCAAAGGCCAGGCGCCGGCCCCCCTCGCGCGCAACGAGTTCCACCTGCGCTTCATGCAGTCGTTCTACGACCCGGCCTACCAGGCCGAATCGGCGGCGCTGGGCCGGCTGGAGGAGATCGCCTTCCAGGCCTACCAGCAGGGACGCAAGGCGCCGCGCACCGCCAAGGCCGGGCCCGGCTTCGCCGACCCGGACTACGACCTGTCGATCGAATGGCGCGCCACCCGCGACAAGCTGATCGCCGCGCAGCAACGCTGGGGCGAGCCGGCCTCGCCGTCGCGGGTGCTGCTGGTGTGCGGCTCCTCGCGCAACGACGGCACCTGTCCGGGGGAGATCTCCAAGACCTTCCGGCTGGTGCAGCTGGCCAGGCAGGTGCTGGAGGCGGCGGCGATCGAGGTCGACGTCCTCGACCTGAGCCTCGTCACCTCCAGCTACGACCTGCACATCCATCCCTGCAAGGGCTGCGTGTCCACCGCCATGCCGCTGTGCCACTGGCCCTGCAGCTGCTATCCCAACCACGCCGAGCGCCAGACCGGCGACTGGATGGCCGACATCTACGAACGCTGGGTCTCGGCCCACGGCGTGATCCTGATGACGCCGGTGTACTGGTACCAGGTCGCCAGCCCGCTCAAGCTGATGATCGACCGGCTGGTATGCGCCGACGGCGGCAACCCGGACCCGACCACCACGCACGGCAAGAAGCCCGAGGAGGCCAAGGCGCTGGAGCTCAAGGGCTGGGACTACCCCAAGCACCTGGCCGGCCGCACCTATGGCGTGGTGGTGCACGGCGACGTGGCCGGCATCGAAGGCTCGCGCCGCGCGCTGTGCGACTGGCTGGACTGGATGGGTCTGGTCGATGCCGGCGCGAAGGCCCGGCTGGACCGCTACATCGGCTACTACGCGCCCTATGCCAGCAGCCACGAGGCGCTCGACGCCGATACCGCGGTGCAGGAGGAAGTGCGCAACGTGGCGCGCTCGGTGGCCGCGGCGGTGGGCCTGCTGCGCGCCGGCGCCCTGCAAGACCCGGGCGCCGACCTGGCGGCGCCGCGCCCGAAATGAGCCGCGCCGCTCAGAACGCCGCGCCGTAGCGCAGCTGCAGGAAGTTCTGGCCCGGGTTGGGACTGCGGATGCCGGCGTTGGAGACGTGCTGCGCCCGCACGCCGATCTCCTGGCCATTGCCGAAACTGCGGCCGATGCCGAGCACGTCGACGAAGTTGAAGGCGGTGGTGAAGCGCTTTTCCGGCGTTTCGAAGTGCCGGTTCATCGTCGAGATGCCGATCCCCGCTTCGGCGAACCACGGCGAGCCGCCCTGGGCGAAGCGGAAACGGAACATCGGCACCAAACCGACCTGGACGAAGCCGCGCCGCCCGCCGTCGGCGCCCGGTGCATCCCAGTGTGCGACGTAGGCCTCGGTGAGGCCGCCCACTTGCGTCCCCAGCAGGCTGCCCTTCCAGGCCCAGGGCCAGGTCAGGCCGACGCTGGCGTCCCAGGTGCTCTTGTCGCCGATCCCGGCCTGCACGTAATAGCCGGCCGGCCGCCAACCGTCGGCGGCAGCGGGCAGGGCGATGGCGAGCGCGGCGGCGGCAAGCGCCAGCGACCGGAGATGGATGTGTCTGGATTGCATCGCGCGGAGTGTGCGCAATGAACCTGCGTTTGGGTACATGCCGATGGGCCAGTCAAGGAGAAATGGATGGCGTCCTACAGGAGGCGTGCACCAGGGCAGCTGCGCGATCTGTCCGCATCACGACAGACAAGAACTCTGCGCCGCGTCCTACACCCCCCCGCAGACCCCGGACGTAAAAAAAGTCTCCCCCGAAAACGAGCCCAAGACAACATGACCGAGACCGTGGCCACACCGCCGCTGACCGTGATGACGGTGAACATCCACAAGGGGTTCACCACCTTCAACCGCAAGTTCATCCTGCCCGAACTGCGCGACGCCGTGCGCAAGGTGGGCGCGGATCTGGTGTTCCTGCAGGAGGTGATGGGCACGATCGAGACCAAGGGCCGCACCGGCCACGACCACCCCGACACGCCCCACGCCGAGTTCATGGCCGACGAGATCTGGCCCCAGTTCGCCTACGGCCGCAACATGGTCTATCCCAAGGGCCACCACGGCAACGCCGTGATGTCCAAGTTCCCGATCGTCCATTACCAGAACCACGACGTGTCGATCGCCGGGCCGGAAAAGCGCGGCCTGCTGCATTGCGTGATCGCGGTGCCAGGCCAGGCCAGCGAGGTCCACGCCATCTGCGTGCACCTGGGCCTGGCGGAAAGCCACCGCGAGCAGCAACTGGACCTGCTGTGCCAGATGGTGCGCAGCGAGGTGCCGGACGACGCGCCGTTGATCGTCGCCGGCGACTTCAACGACTGGCGGCGCCGTGCCGCCGCCGTGCTGGAGCGCGAAGTGGGCCTGCGCGAGGTGTTCGTGGCGGCTTACGGCGAATCGGCCCGCACCTTCCCGGCGCGCTTTCCCATCCTCTCGCTGGACCGCATCTTCGTGCGCAACGCCTCGGTGCACCTGCCGGTGGTGCTGCCGCGCAAGCCCTGGTCGCACCTGTCGGACCACGCGCCGCTGGTGGCCGAGATCCACCTCTGAAGGCCGGACCATGAGCGGCAAGTGGATCGAGGGCAACGCCATCCGGCTGCTGGAAAACGGCGAGGAATTCTTCCCCGCCGTGTTCGAGCGCATCGCCGGCGCCAGGCGCGAGGTGGTGCTGGAAACCTTCATCCTGTTCGAGGACAAGGTCGGCCTGCAGCTGCATGAAGCGCTGCTGGCGGCGGCCAACCGCGGCGTGCAGGTGGACGTGACGGTGGACGGCTTCGGCTCGCCCGACCTGTCCACCGAGTTCATCTCCTCGCTGTGCCAGGCCGGCGTCCGGCTGCACATCTTCGAGCCGGGCAAGACCGTGCTCGGCGCCCGGGTGAGCCTGCTGCGCCGCCTGCACCGCAAGATCGTGGTGGTGGACAACGAGGTGGCCTTCGTCGGCGGCATCAACTATTCGGCCGACCACCTGGGCGACTTCGGTCCTGAGGCCAAGCAGGATTTCTCGGTGGAGATCCGCGGCCCGCTGGTGGCCGAGATCCACCGCTTCACCCATGGCGCCCTGGCCGCCGGCATGCGCCACCAGCGCCAGCGCCAGTGGTGGCGCCGCCGCAAGCAGCTGCGCAGCACCCCGGAGGAATTGCCGCCGGCCGGCAGCGCCGAGTGCATCTTCGTCACCCGCGACAACGGCGACCACCTCAACGACATCGAGCGCCACTACCGCATCGCGATCCGGGCGGCGCGCAAGCGGGTCATCATCGCCAACGCCTATTTCTTCCCGGGCTACCGGCTGATCAAGGAGATGCGCAAGGCGGTTCGGCGCGGCGTCGAGGTCAACCTGATCCTGCAGGGCATGCCGGACATGAAGATCGTCAAGACCGCGGCCAGCATGCTGTACGGCTACCTCACCAAGGGCGGCGTCAAGGTCTACGAATACACCGACCGGCCGCTGCACGGCAAGGTGGCGGTGGCCGACGACGAATGGGCAACGGTCGGCTCCAGCAACCTCGATCCGCTGAGCCTGTCGCTGAACCTCGAGGCCAACGTCGTGATCCGCGACGGCGCGTTCAACCAGCGGCTCACCCAGCGGTTGCAGGACCTGATGTCGAACAGCTGCACCCAGATCCAGCACGAAGGCGACCTGAGCGGCTGGAAGCTGTTGCGCAGCTACCTGGCGTTCCACATGATCCGGCGCTACCACCGCTGGGCGAGGTGGCTGCCGCGCCACGTGCCGCGGCTGCACCCCGCCATGATCGACGACATCGCGGCGGCAACCACCCCGCAGCCACGGGCCAGGCAGGCGCAATGAATGCCCAGGCCCTGAGCAACCCGCACCTGGCGGCCGGCAACCCGGAGCGGCGCAAGCGGGCCCGCCTGTCCGACCGCCGCTGGTGGCCCTGGGCCAAGCGGGCGACGACGCTGCTGTTCTTCGGCGCCGTCGCCGCGCTGTTGTGGCGCTACGCCCAGCACGTGGACTGGCAGGACGTCTGGAGCTCGATCAAGGACACGCCACGCCCGGCGCTGCTGGCGGCGATCGCGCTGGCGGTGGCCAGCCATCTGCTTTACAGCTGCTTCGACCTGCTCGGGCGGCGCTACACCGGCCACAACCTGCCGACCCCGATCGTGATGACGATCAACTTCATCAGCTACGCCTTCAACCTCACCATCGGCTCGCTGGTGGGCGGCGTGGGCTTCCGCTACCGGCTGTATTCGCAGGCCGGCCTGGCCAAGGGCGTGATCACCCGCATCGTCTCGATGAGCATGCTGACCAACTGGCTGGGCTACAAGCTGCTGGCCGGCCTGCTGTTCATCTTCCATCCGCTGGTGCTGCCGCCGGCCTGGCACATGGGCAACCACGGACTGCAGTGGGTCGGCGTGCTGCTGGTCGCGATCTCCGGCGCCTACATCGTGGCCTGCGTGCGCATGGGCGACCACCGCTGGACCGTGCGCGGCCACGAGATCTACCTGCCGCCCTGGCGCATGGCCCTGGTGCAGATGGCGGTCTCCTGCATCAACTGGATGCTGATGGCCGGCATCGTCTACGTGCTGCTGCAGCAGAAGGTGGCGTACACCGACGTGCTCACCGTGCTGCTGGTCGGGGCCATCGCCGGCGTCGTGGCCCACGTGCCGGCGGGGCTGGGCGTGTTCGAGTTCGTGTTCGTCGCGCTGCTGTCGCACGTGGTTCCCGAGAGCCGGCTGCTGGCCGCGCTGCTGGGTTACCGGGCGCTCTACTACATCGTGCCGACGCTGGTCGCCGCGGCGATGTACCTGGTGTTCGAGCTGCGGGCCAAACGCGGCACGCTGCGCACCGGCGACGCGAAAGCGGCGGCCTGAGATGGAAGCCCGCCTGGCCAGCGAAACCGACTTGGCGGGCTTCCGCGAAGAGGCGCGCTCGCTGCTGGCGCACCAGGTGCCGCCCGACCAGGTGGACTGGCGCACGGCCGACAACGCCGACCAGTTCGCCGAAGTGGTGCCGGCCGACGCCAGGGGCTCGAAGCACGTGCCGCGGGCAGCGATGGCCATCGTCCCGGCGTCGTTCCTGCGGCTGTGCGAGATCGTCGTGCTGCACCGCGACCCGGACCGCTTCGCGCTGCTCTACCGGCTGCTGTGGCGGCTGGTTCACGAGCCGGGGCTGCGCAGCGACCCGATCGACCCCGACATGCTGGCGGCGCAGCAGATGGGCCAGGCGGTGCGGCGCGACCTGCACAAGATGAAGGCCTTCCTGCGCTTCAAGCCGCTGGAGGACAACAACGGCGACTCGCCCCTGCACCTGGGCTGGTTCGAGCCGTCGCACCATATCCTGGAGGCGGCGGCGCCCTGGTTCGTGCGCCGCTTCGCCCAGCAGCGCTGGGCCATCCTCACGCCCGAGCGCAGCGTGCGCTGGACGCCGGCCAGCGAGCGGCTGGAGTTCGGGCCGGGCGTGGCTGGGGCGCCGGCGCACGTCCCGCATCCGGACGATGCCTTCCTGCTGGCCGGCTACAGCGGCATCTTCGGCGGCCGCGACAGCACCTGAGGAGCCGACCGGTGCCGGGCCCGGATGGCATCAGCACGCTGGCGCAGCTCAAGGTGCGGACCATGCGCTGCCGCGAATGCCCGATCGGCGAATTCGCCACCCAGTCGGTGGTCGGCGAAGGCCCGAAACAGGCGCCGCTGATGCTGGTGGGCGAACAGCCCGGCGACAAGGAGGACCTGGCAGGCCACCCCTTCGTCGGTCCGGCCGGCGGGCTGCTGGATCGGGCGCTGGAGCAGATCGGCATCGCCCGGGACCGCGTGTTCGTCACCAACGCGGTCAAGCACTTCAAGTTCGAGTTGCGCGGCAAGCGCCGCATCCACAAGAGCCCGACGCAGCGCGAGGCCGCGGCCTGCCTGCACTGGCTGGAAGATGAAATCGCGCTGGTCAAGCCGCTGGCGCTGGTGGCGCTGGGATCCACCGCAGCCCGCTCCCTGCTCGGGCGCCCGGTGCCGGTGATGGCCGAGCGCGGCCGCTGGCTGGCGCGCGAGGACGGCCTGCAGGTGCTGGTGACGCTGCATCCGTCGGCGCTGCTGCGGGTGCCGCCGGGGGACCGCGACCAGGCTTTCGCCCAGTTCGCCCGCGACCTGGCGCAGGCGAAGAAGCTGCTCTAGACGATGACGCCGTCCTGGTAGGCGGGGCCGAAATAGACGTCGACGCTGGCGATCTGCTCGCCGGTGAAGGTGAAGAACTCCGTGTTGCGGAAGCTCTTGCCGTTGCCGGTGGCGCAGTTGTAGGTCACGAAGGCCTTGTCGCCTTCCACCACGATCTTCTCGATGGTCTGGTCGCGGGCGGCGTCGCCCTGCGGCCAGCAGCGTTCGAAGTAGGTGGCGCGGTCGATCGCGTCGTCGTTGGGACTGGTGAAGGTGAACCCCTCGGCCAGCAGCAGTTCGGCGGCGTCGCGGTTTTCGCTTTCGTACGCGCCGAAATAGGCACGAACGACGTCGCTCAGGGCGGCGTCAGTGGGTTTTGTGTCTTGCATGGGTGACTGTAGTCCCATTCACTTGGAAGCGTTGCCGGCGGCGTCGATGCCCCCCACCCCGGTGCGTGAACGCTGCAGCGTGCGCTTGGCCGCCCGCTTGATGGTGCGGGTGGGGCTGCGCACCTCGCGCGCGACTTGGTCCTTGCTGGGCACCAGGGTCACGTCCGAGCGCGCGGCGACCGGCGGCGCGGCGCCGGGGGTGGCGGGCGTGCTGTCCAGGCCGCTGGGCTTGCGCAGTTTCAGTTGCCGCTGCGCCGCCTCGTTGCCCTGCACGCCGATGCCGCCCTGCGGCATGCCGGCCTGGGCCCCGAGGCCGCCCTGGGCACCGGCCAGCGATGGCCGGCCCTCGAAGGCGGCCGCGGCGCCGGTGCCCTGGCCGTGGGCACGGCCGAAGGTCAGAAGCGCGACCAGGGCGACGATCGCGACGACCAGCCAGTGATACGGGGAACGATGGTTGAAGCGCATGGCAGTTCTCCAGGTGATGCGAATGCTCAGTCAGTGTGAGCTTGCGCAGGAAATGCCCTAGCGTCAATGGGCAACAGAATGTGTAGGACAGGGCCGGCTCAACTGCCCGGCTGTTAAGATTCGCCGCGTTTTCCCTCTCGTTCCCCGGCTGCCGCAGTACCCTTCAATGACCGTTGCCATCGCAGGCCGCACGCCTGCCACGTTCGAGATCAAGAGCGCGACCCTGCCCCTGGTGGCCCTGCTGCTCAAATCCGCCGACCTGGCCGAACTGACCCGCGAACTGGCGGTCCGTTTCGGCGACATCCCCGACTTCTTCGACCACGACCCGCTGGTGATCGACCTGGCGCCGCTGCCGGACGGCGCAGTGCCGGATTTCGCGCGCTTGCTGCCCCTGCTGCGCCAATACCGGCTGCTGCCGCTGGCCGTGAAAGGGGGCGGCGCGGCCCAGATGCAGGCGGCGCAGGCGGCAGGACTGGCCGCCGCGCCCGAGGCCGTGCTGGCGGGGCTGCGCCAGGCGCCGGCCGAACGCGCCGAGGAGCCGGCGCCGGAGCCGGTGCCCAGCGGCGCGATGGTCATCGACAAGCCCTTGCGCTCCGGCCAGCAGGTCTATGCCCGCGGCCGCGACCTGGTGGTGATGGCCATGGTCAACGCCGGCGCCGAGGTGATCGCCGACGGCAACATCCACGTCTATGCGCCGCTGCGGGGCAAGGCCATCGCCGGCGCCCGCGGCGACACGCAGGCCCGCATCTTTTCGCTGTGCCTGGACCCCGAACTCATTTCCATCGCCGGCGTGTACCGGACCAGCGAAGTGCCGCTGCCGGCCGACGTGCTGTCGCGGCCGACCCAGGTGCGCCTGGTCGGCGGCGCCGAAGGCAAGCTGGTGATGGACCCGATCAAGACCTAACCCCAAGGACCCCTTCCCCATGGCAAGAATCATCGTCGTCACCTCCGGCAAGGGCGGGGTCGGCAAGACCACCACCAGCGCCAGCTTCGCATCCGGGCTGGCGCTGGCCGGCCACAAGACCGCGGTGATCGATTTCGACGTCGGCCTGCGCAACCTGGACCTGATCATGGGCTGCGAGCGGCGCGTGGTGTACGACCTGATCAACGTGATCCAGGGCGAGGCCAACCTGAACCAGGCGCTGATCAAGGACAAGCAGTGCGACAACCTGTTCGTGCTGGCCGCCTCCCAGACCCGCGACAAGGATGCCCTGACCAAGGACGGCGTGGAGAAGGTGCTGGGCGACCTGGCCGCCATGGGCTTCGAGTACATCGTCTGCGACTCGCCGGCCGGCATCGAGACCGGCGCCCTGATGGCGATGCACTTCGCCGACGAGGCACTGGTGGTCACCAACCCGGAAGTCTCCAGCGTGCGCGACTCGGACCGCATCCTGGGCATGCTGTCGAGCAAGACCAAGCGCGCGATCGAGGGCAAGGAAGCGATCAAGGAGCACCTGCTGATCACCCGCTACAACCCCAGCCGGGTCGACCAGGGCCAGATGCTGTCGCTGGAGGACATCCAGGACATCCTGCGCATCCCGCTGATCGGCGTGATCCCGGAAAGCGAATCGGTGCTGCAGGCCTCCAACCAGGGCACGCCGGCGGTCCACATGAAGGGCAGCGACGTCTCGGAAGCGTACAAGGACGTGGTGGCGCGCTTCCTGGGCGCGGACAAGCCGATGCGCTTCGTCGACGCCCAGAAGCAGGGCTTCCTCAAGCGCATCTTCGGGGGGCGCTGACGTGGGCTCTTTCCTGTCCTTCCTGCTGGGCGAGAAGAAGAAGACCGCCAGCGTCGCCAAGGAGCGGCTGCAGATCATCCTGGCGCACGAGCGCAGCGGCCGCAACGCGGCCGAGCCGGACTACCTGCCGGCGCTACAGCGCGACCTGGTGGCAGTCATTTCGCGCTACATCAAGATCAACCCGAACGACATCAAGGTGCACCTGGAGCGCCAGGACAACCTGGAGGTGCTGGAGGTCAAAATCGAGCTTCCGGATGCCAAGTAGCGGCCCGGGCCTTGACAGCGGCGGGCAGGCCGGGGATAACAGCCCAATGAGCGCAGCTCCCCTCCTGGTCCAGGTCACGCACCGGTTCAACGTCCCGGCGGAGCGTGTGTTCGATGCCTGGCTGACGCCGTCGCTGGCCAGCCGCTTCTTCTTCGCCACCCGCACCGGCAACATCCTGCGCTGCGAGATCGAGCCCGAAGTCGGCGGCGGCTTCACGGTGACGGACCGGCGGCCCCATTCGGACGGCGACGAGAGCGTGTTCGACGCCGAGCACCGCGGCACCTACGTGGAAATCGACCGGCCGCGCCGGCTGGTGTTCGATTTCAGCGTTCCGCCCTACACCGACGACCCGACCCGCGTCACCATCGAGATCGCGCCGCAGGGGATCGGCTCCTGCGAACTGAGGCTGACGCACGACATGGGCGACAGCCGCTATGCACACCAGTTCGAAGAGCAGACGCGCAACGGCTGGATCAAGATGCTGGCAACGCTGGACAAGGAACTGTTCACGCGCCGCATCGGCGTGCTGTCCTAGCGCACCAGCCAGCGCAGCACCCAGGCCCCGGCGGATGCCCCGGCCGCGCTCACCACCGCCCCCCAAGCGATATCCACCAGCGTCACCGGCAGCGGCCAGTCCTTCAGGATGGCCAGGCTGGTGAGGTCGTAGGTGCCGTAGCAGAACGCCCCGAACAGCGCGCCCAGCGCCAGCGTGCGCGGCCAGTCCCCGCCGGCGGGCAGCACCGCGAACACCACCAGGCCGACCGGATACAGCAGGTAGAAGGCGGCCGCGGCGACCAGGTTGGGCGCCGGCGCCATCAGGTGGCCGATGCCCTCGCGGTAGAAGCTCCTGGCCAGCACGCCGAGCCAGAGGAAGTCGAGCGCAGCCAGTGCAACGAAGGTGCCCGCATAGGCCAGGAGGTAGCGTGTCATGGTCCGACTGTAGCTAATTCCCGCCTAACGAAGCCGTCACTGTGGCCTAAGAGCGCAGACCTACATTGAATGCACCGGAACACAAACGGTTCACTCACTGCCACTGAAAGGTCTCATCATGATTTCCCGCAAATTCGCTACCGCCCTCGTCCTTGCCGCCACCGCCGTTGCCGGCAATGCCTTCGCCGACGACATCACGGTCGACACCACACCCTTCGTTTCCGCCAGGACCCGCGCCGAAGTGCAGGCCGACCTGGGCCAGTTCAAGCAGTCCGGCACCAGCCCCTGGTCGATCCAGTACAACCCGCTGCGCAGCTTCAAGAGCGGCACCACCCGCGCCGAAGTCACCGCCCAATACGTGAACTCGCGCGACCAGGTCGCCGCGCTGAACAGCGAAGACAGCGGCTCGGCCTACCTGGCGCAGTACCGCGTCCGCAACGCCGGCACCACGCTGGCCGGCCAGCCGCAGACCAACGCGCAGTAAAAGGCTGTCATCCCGGGCTTGCCCCGGGGTGACACCCTTCGGCTTGGCTTGACTCCCCGGCCAGGTGCTTCTCGATTGCCTTGGGCACCGCCTTGCGGCTGCAGGCCTGCAACTTCATCAGCAGTTCGTGCCGGGGCTCCGGCACCTTGAACTGGATCCGCAGGTCGTCGCGGATGCGCCCCAGCAGGGCCGCGGCCACTTCCGCATCCGCCATCGCCCGGTGCGCGCGCCCCGACGTGGGCAGCGCGTGGAAGGCCGCCAGCGAGCCCAGCCGGTAGTTGGGCGCGTGCGGATAGAGCCGCCGCGACAGCAGCAGCGTGCAGCAGAACGGCTCCGGGGCCGGCCGGTCGATGCGCTCCAGTTCCGCGGCCCAGAAGCGCCGGTCGAAGGAGGCGTTGTGCGCCGCCATCGGCCGGCCGGCGACGAAGCGGCTGGCCTCGTCCATCACCTGCCTCGCCTGCGGCGCGGCGGCGATCATCTCGTTGCTGATGCCGGTGTAGGCCTCGATGAACGACGAGATCCGCACGCCGGCATTCATCAGGCTCTGGTAGCGGTCCACCACCTGCTCGCCCTCCAGGATCACGATGGCGATCTCGGTGGCGCGGTCGCCCATGGCGGGCGACAGTCCGGTGGTCTCGAAGTCGATGACGGCGACGGTGGTCAAGGCACCAAGCTTATCGCGGCCGCGGCTGCAGCTCGTTGAAGCCGGTGGCCGCATCCAGCTCGCGCCGGAACTCCCAGCCTGGCAGCAGCGCGATCACCACTTCCGCCGTGGTGCGCACGATGCAACCGGGCAGCAGATGGCCGCCCCGCACCTCGCCCTGTTCATCCGCCACGCTGGCGTGCAGATGGGCGCCGTCGGGACTGAGCGTGCCCGACAGCATCAGCAACTCCAGCGCAGCGTTGATGTCGCTGCCCGAGGGCTTGTCGGCATAGCGCAGCACGGCGCGCGACAGGCTGCCGACGGCGGAGACGATGCAGGCGGCGGCAATGCCCTTGGACTTCGCCAGTTCCGCAAAGGCCGCCTCCAGCGACAGCCGCAGGTCGTCGCCCGGTTGCAGGCGCAGCACGTGGACTTGCATCGGCTGCGATCAGCCGAACGGCCGCACGCCGAACAGCAGGCCGTGGGCCCAGAACGCGAACAGCGCCCAGACGGCGACGCCCACCACCACAGTGATGGCCGTGCCGGCCGCGGTGCCGGCGGGATACACGGTGCCGGCCGCCCGATCGCGGCGCCGGGCAGCGCGAAAGTCGAACACCGCCCAGACCAGGAACGCCCCGAACAGCACCACGTCCACCAGGTTGCCGTTGGCCAGCAAGTGGGCGACGGCCCAGACCTTGACCGACAGCACCATCGGATGGTGCAGCCTGGCCTTGATCGAATTGCGCGGAACGTAGGCGGCGGCCAGCAGGACGAACGCAAACAGCATCAGCAGGCCGGCCAGGTGGCGCATGCCCATCGGCGCTTCCCACAGGTACACCGGGTTGCGCCGCGCCAGCCCGAAACCCAGCACGATCAGGACGAAACCGGCCAGCGAGGCCAGCGCGAACAGCCCTTTCCACGGCTTCTCGCCGATGCGGGCAATCGTCGCCGTGCGCCAGCCGTCGGCAGCGATGCGCACGGAATGAACGCCCAGGAAGAGGACGAGACCCAGGATCAGGACGGCCATCGGGCACTCCTCCGGTTTGTGGAGGCGCGATTATGGGCTGCGAACAGGCCGCCGGCGAGTGCGGCTGGCCGGTCGGCCCCGTCCAAACGCCAATTATCCAGCGATCTCAGGTTGTTCGATCCACCTGTGGACAACCTGGCTTTCTCCTTTCCCGGCAACGCTGTTCATGCCGGACAAGCTTGTTGACACCAGAGCCGGACACTGTGCACGAACAGTGGGAAAGAATATTTTTGCGTTGCCGGATCGCGCCGGTGCGCAGGGGTTCGGCCGCCGATTCTCGAGCCACGTCGGGCCGCGGACCAGGGCCCCGCCGCACCGGGCAGCGCTGCGCCTGTCTTCTTCTTTATCTTGTTATTCAAACTAGTAGTAGTAGATAAGGTCTGGCCTGCGCTGTGGACAAGCGCTCTTTCCCGAGCAGCATCAACGACTTGCCGCGGGGCCGCGGCTGTGGGCACCCCTGCGTCCGTGCTGTCGTGCCGCAATGAACAACTCGGCCGGCCGGGCGTTTGCTGTGGATAACTCTACAGTTGTGCCGGATCTGTCCCCAGGGTTTGCCGCAGCGCCCGGACGTCGGTCGGCGCCGGCTACTCCGCCAGGAGCAAGTCAAATCCCTACCCCCTGGTTAGCCATTGGTAACACTCGCGACCCGCCAACAAGTTCACGATGACAAATCATGTTTCGCCGCCTGTCCCCGCCAACCTTCCGCTCATTCCTGGCGGCTCTGGCATTGGCTGCGCTGGCACTTCCAGGCCAGGCCGAAGAGGTTTGCGGCACCCCCAACGGCGACGGCGTGTCCATCTGCAGCGCCGGCCTGCCGGCCGGCAGCGCGGAGCGGCTGGTCGTCGCGCAGGAGCAGCCGCAATGGTGCTGGGCGGCTGCCATCTCGATGATCTTCGCGCACCACGGCTACGCCGTGCGGCAGGAAGACATCGTCAAGGACGGTTACGGTGCGGTTGTCGACATGCCGGCGCCCTCGGGCCAGGCGATGACCAGGGCGCTCTCCAAGGCCTGGGTGGATGGCAGGCACCGGCCGTTCCAGGGCCACGCGGTGGCCACCGATGCATACGCGAACCGGTTCCAGGTCAGCGAGCACAAGGTCGTCGCCGAGCTCGCCGATGGAAACCCCTTGTTGCTCGGCGCCATGCAGCATGCCGTGGTGCTGGTGAGCCTGACGTACGAGAAGTCCCGGCGCGGGAACGTGCGGATCCTGGGCGGCACGGTGATCGATCCGCAGCCCGGCAAGGGCCTGCGGCCGCTGCTGGCCGGCGAGATGAAGCCGACCTACGTGGCGGCGGTCGAGATGATGGCTGAGGGCCAGGAACTGGCCATCGCCGACGCCACGGCCAACGCCTCTTCGCTTCACTGACAGGCCCTGAGGCCGCGCATGAGCCCGGCATCCCCGCGGGACCCGGCTGCCATCGCCACGCGCTAAGCTGCGTGCGGATCGCAGCTCCACCCAATGCGGCACCTGTTCGAGCCCCACCTGGTCAACGACGCCTTCGGCGACCCCGGCCTGCACGTCGATTTCAACGACGAGCACCGGGCGCTGCTGTTCGACCTGGGGGGCGTCAGTGCGCTGCCGCCGCGCAAGCTGGTGCGGGTTTCACACGTGTTCGTCAGCCACACCCACATGGACCACTTTGCCGGTTTCGACCAGCTGCTGCGGGTGGTGCTGGGGCGCAAGGACTGCATCGTGCTGGTGGGCGGCCCGGGCTTCGTCGCGCAGGTGGAGCACAAGCTGCGCGCTTACACGTGGAACGTGGTGCACCGCTACGCCGTCGAACTGGTGCTGGCGGTGCGCGAGGTCGGCGTCGACGGCCGCGGCCGGGGCGCGCGCTTTTCCAGCCGCACCGGCTTTGCGCGGGAGGACGGTGCTTCGTTCCGATGCGAGGGCGACGTGCTGCACGACGAAGCGCTGTTTCGCGTGCGCGGCCGGTTCGTCGACCACGAGATGCCTTGCCTGGCGTTCGCCCTGGAGGAGAAGGCGCGCGGCCGGGTCGCCAAGGACCGGCTTGCCGCCTTGGGGGTGACTACCGGGCCATGGCTGCGCGAGCTGAAGCTGGCCGTGCTGTCGGGCGCGCCGGCGGAGACACCGATCCGGGTGGAGTGGCGCGACCAGCTGGGCCAGCACGAGATGACGCGCAGCGTGGGCGAACTGGCGCCGGTGTTGATCGATGTCGCCCCCGGCCGCCGCGTCGGCTACGTGACCGACCTGCGCTTCACCGACGCCAACCGGCGCGCCCTGGGCCAGTTGCTGGCCGGCGTCGACCAGTTGTTCATCGAGAGTGTCTTCCTGGACGCCGACAGTGAGCACGGCCTGCGCAAGAACCATCTGACGGCGCGCCAGGCGGGCTGCATCGCACGGGAGCTGGGCGCGAAGTCGGTTGTGCCCTTTCATTTTTCGCCGCGGTATCGCGGGAGGGAGGCAGAGGTGGAGGGGGAATTGCTGGCAGCGTGGTCGGGGGGCTAGGGTCTTCCCGAGGGTGGAATGGCTGAGCCACCTACAAGCGCTCGGTCGTGTCACCTACACACGAGCCAGCCGCGCTTGGCTATGTTTGACCCGTCGACAGGTCAAGCAGCCACCTCAGCGATGGCTGGCAGCTGGAACACCTTCGATCATGCTTGCGGCCATGTCATGCCGCATGTCCCCGCAAGGAGCTTCCCATGCTTTACACCATCGCCATCGTTCTGCTGATTCTGTGGGCCCTGGGCCTCGTCACTTCGTTCACCGCGGGCGGCCTCGTGCATGCCCTGCTCGTGATCGCAGTGATCATCATCATTTTCCAACTGGTCACCGGCCGCAAGGCTTAGCCAGGGCGGGAATCGCCCCGACCGCAAGAAAAAAGGGAGCCTCGGCTCCCTTTTTTCTTGCGCCGGCGCGCTGGGTCAAACGTCGATATTTGCCGCCCGGAGCGCGTTCGTCTCGATGAACTCGCGGCGCGGCTCGACCTCGTCGCCCATCAGCATGGTGAACACGCGGTCCGCTTCGATCGCGTCGTCGATCTGCACGCGCAGCAGGCGGCGGATCGTCGGGTCCATGGTGGTTTCCCAGAGCTGTTGCGGGTTCATCTCGCCCAGGCCCTTGTAGCGCTGGCGGCTGGTGGCACGCTCGGCTTCGGCGATCAGCCACTGCATGGCCTGGCGGAAGTCGCCCACCTTTTCTTCCTTCATCCGCTCGCCTTCGCCGCGCGTCACCCTGGCGCCGTCGCTTAGCAGGCCGCGGAAGGTATTGGCGGCCTCGGCCAGCGCCGCGTAGTCGGCGCCGTGGACGAAGTCCTGAGTGATAACGCTGCTCTTGATGTTGCCGTGGTGCCGGCGGCTGATGCGCAGGATCGGCTTGTCGGTGCGCACGTCGAATTCGCCCGCCACTTCGGCCGGGCTGGCGCTGGTGGCGCCATCCATCTCCTGCAGGCGCGCCTGCAGCGCGATGGCGGACGCCTCGGCATCGGGCACCGTGTCCAGGTTCAGGCCCACGCCGTCGGCAATGGCCCGCAATGCTTCCGCATCCATGAAGCCGGACAGCCGGTTGATCACCGATTGCGCCACCTGGTGCTTGCGCGCCAATTCCGCCAGGGTCTCGCCGGTGATGGTGCTGCTGTTCCCGCCGCCGGTGTGCACCGCCGCCCCGTTCAGGGCGATGCGCAGCAGGAAGCCGTCCAGGTCGGACTGGCCCTGCAGGTACAACTCCTCCTTGCCGGCCTTCACCTTGTACAGCGGCGGCTGCGCGATGTAGATGTGGCCGCGCTCCACCAGCTCGGGCATCTGGCGGTAGAAGAACGTCAGCAGCAGGGTGCGGATGTGGGCGCCGTCGACGTCGGCGTCGGTCATGATGATGATGCGGTGGTAGCGCAGCTTGGCGACGTTGAAGTCGTCGGCGCCGGTGGCCGTCTGGCCGTTCGCGTTCATGTTGCCGCCGGCCTTGCCGATGCCGGTGCCCAGCGCCGTGATCAGCGTCAGGATTTCATTGCTGGTCAGCAGCTTCTCGTAGCGGGCCTTCTCCACGTTCAGGATCTTGCCGCGCAGCGGCAGGATGGCCTGGAACTTCCGGTCGCGGCCCTGCTTGGCGGAGCCGCCGGCGGAGTCTCCCTCGACGATGTAGATCTCGCACATCGCCGGGTCCTTCTCCTGGCAGTCCGCCAGCTTGCCCGGCAGGCCCATGCCGTCCAGCACGCCCTTGCGCCGCGTCATCTCGCGCGCCTTGCGCGCCGCCTCGCGGGCGCGGGCCGCCTCGATGATCTTGCCGACGATGATCTTGGCGTCGTTGGGCCGCTCCTGCAGGTAGTCGCCGAGCGTGCGCGCGACAACGTCTTCCACCGGCCCCCGTACCTCGCTGGACACCAGCTTGTCCTTGGTCTGGCTGGAGAACTTCGGCTCCGGCACCTTCACGCTCAGCACGCAGGTCAGGCCCTCGCGCATGTCGTCGCCGGTCACTTCCACCTTGGCCTTCTTGGCCAGCTCGCTTTCTTCGATGTACTTGTTGATCACGCGCGTCATCGCCGCGCGCAGGCCGGTCAGGTGGGTGCCGCCGTCGCGCTGCGGGATGTTGTTGGTGAAGCACAGCACCTGCTCGTTGTAGCCGCTGTTCCACTGCATCGCCACTTCGACGCCGATGTTGGTGTTCTGGTCGCTCTGGCGGTCGCCCATCGCGTGGAACACGTTGGGGTGCAGCACCTGCTTGCCCTTGTTGATGAAGGCCACGAAGCCCTTGACGCCGCCGGCGCCGGAAAAGTCGTCTTCCTTGCCGGTGCGCTCGTCCAGCAGCCGGATGCGGACGCCGTTGTTCAGGAAGCTCAGCTCGCGCAGGCGCTTGGAGAGGATCTCGTAATGGAAATCGTTGTTCTCCTTGAAGATCTCGGTGTTGTCCGGCAGGAAGTGCACCTCGGTGCCCCGCTTGTCGGTGTCGCCCAGGATCTGCATCGGAGAAACTTCGACACCGTTGATGTTCTCGATGATGCGGTTCTGCACGAAGCCGCGGCTGAACTCCAGCACGTGGACCTTGCCTTCGCGCCGCACCGTCAGGCGCAGCATCTTCGACAGCGCGTTGACGCAGCTCACGCCGACGCCGTGCAGGCCGCCCGAGACCTTGTAGCTGTTCTGGTTGAACTTGCCGCCGGCGTGCAGTTCCGTCAGCGCGATCTCGGCGGCCGAGCGCTTGGGCTCGTGCTTGTCGTCCATCTTGATGCCGGTGGGGATGCCGCGGCCGTTGTCCGTGACGCTGATCGAGTTGTCCGTGTGGATGGTCACCATGATGTCGTCACAGTGGCCGGCCAGTGCTTCGTCGATGGAGTTGTCCACCACCTCGAACACCAGGTGGTGCAGGCCGGTGCCGTCCGACGTGTCCCCGATGTACATGCCGGGCCGCTTGCGCACCGCTTCCAGGCCTTCCAGGATCTGGATCGAGCCCTCGCCATAGGCCGCGCTCGCGCCGGCCTGGTTGGTGTCGATCAGGGGCTGGAAATTGGAGCTTCCTTCCTCACCGGCGCCCACATGGACGGACTCATCGGGCTTGTTTTCTTCAGACATAGACAACTTCTCTCAAACTCTTGAAACACGGAACCCGCCTTGTGGGCGGGTCCTTCATCCGTTCTCGGGCTTCGACAGGCTCAGCCCGAACGGCCTCAGATCCTCATCGGCATCACCACGTACTTGAAGGTCGCGTTGTCCGGAATGGTCAGCAGCGCCGAGCTGTTGGCGTCGGCCAGCTCCATCTTCACCATCTCCTGGTCCATGTTGGCCAGCGCGTCGATCAGGTAGGTGACGTTGAAGCCGATCTCGATGGCGTCGCCGCCGTAATCGATGTCCAGTTCGTCCACCGCTTCTTCCTGTTCGGCGTTGTTGCTGGCCACCCGCAGCGTGCCCGGCTCGATGTTCAGGCGCACGCCCTTGAACTTCTCGCTGGTCAGGATCGCGGTGCGCTGCAGGCTGGCCAGCAGCGGCGCCCGGCCCAGCGTCACGGAGTTCTTGTGGTTCTTGGGGATCACGCGGTTGTAGTCGGGGAACTTGCCCTCCACCAGCTTGGTGACGAACTCCATGCCGCCGAAACTGAACTTGGCCTGGTTGCTGGCGAACTGCATCTCGATCGCGCCTTCGGCGTCCGACAGCAGGCGCTGCATCTCCAGCACCGTCTTGCGCGGCAGGATCACTTCCTGGCGCGGCACTTCGACATCCAGGGTTGCATTGGCGAAAGCCAGGCGGTGGCCGTCGGTTGCCACCAAGGACAGCTGCTTGCCTTCGGCGACGAACAGGATGCCATTGAGGTAGTAACGGATGTCGTGCACCGCCATCGCGAAGGAGACCTGATTGAGCAGGTCCTTGAGCGTTTTCTGCGGCACGCTGAACACCGGGCCGAAGCTGGCTGCCTCCTGCACCAGCGGGAAGTCCTCGGCCGGCAGCGTCTGCAACGTGAACTTGCTCTTGCCGCCCTTGAGGATCAGCTTGTTCTGGTTGCTTTCCAGGCTGACCGTCTGATCCGCCGGCATGGTGCGCAGGATGTCGATCAGCTTGCGCGCGCCGACCGTGGTGGTGAAGTTGCCGTTGTCGCCATCGAGTTCGGCCGTCGTGCGGATCTGGATCTCCAGGTCGCTGGTCGTCAGCTGGAGCGAGCTGCCGGTCTTGCGGATCAGCACATTGGCCAGGATCGGCAACGTGTGCCTGCGCTCGACGATGCCGGCGACTGACTGCAGCACCGCGAGCACCTTGTCTTGAGTTGCCTTCAGGACGATCATGCGGACTCCTCTTTGTGGTTTGATTTCTTCGTTTCAGGCACAACAGACAGCATTTTCACCCTTTCAGGGTCTGTTCCAGCACGTGCAGCTGCTGGTTCAACTCGGTCAGCTGCTGGCGCTCGCCGGAGATCTTGCGCACCGCGTGCAGCACCGTCGTGTGGTCGCGCCCGCCGAACAGTTCCCCGATCTCGGGCAGGCTCTTCTGGGTCAGTTCCTTGGCCAGGTACATCGCGATCTGGCGCGGCCGCGCGATCGAGGCCGGCCGCTTCTTGGAATACATGTCGGCGACCTTGATCTTGTAATAGTCCGCCACCGTCTTCTGGATGTTCTCCACCGAGATCTGCCGGTTCTGGATCGACAGCAGGTCGCGCAGCGCCTCGCGCGCCAGCATGATGGAGATCTCCTTCTGGTTGAAGCGCGAATAGGCCAGGATCTTGCGCAGCGCCCCTTCGAGCTCGCGCACGTTGGAGCGCACGTTCTTGGCCACGAAGAAGGCCACTTCCTCCGGCATCTCGGCGCTTTCGGCGCGGGCCTTGTTGATCAGGATGGCGACCCGCATCTCCAGCTCGGGCGGCTCGATGGCCACCGTCAGGCCGGAATCGAAGCGCGAAACGAGGCGCTCGTGGATGTCGGCCAGGCCCTTGGGGTAGGTGTCCGACGTCATCACGATGTGCGACTTCTTGGCCAGCAGGGCCTCGAAGGCGTTGAAGAACTCCTCCTGGGTGCGGTCCTTGTTGGCGAAGAACTGGACATCGTCGATCAGCAGCAGGTCCAGCGAGTGATACCTGTCCTTGAACTCGTCGAAGGTCTTGCGCTGGTAGGCCTTGACCACATCCGAGACGAATTGTTCGGCGTGGATGTAGAGCACCTTGCTGCCCGGTTTGTCCGCCAGCAGCTTGTTGCCGACGGCGTGCATCAGGTGGGTTTTCCCCAGGCCAACCCCGCCGTAGATGAATAGCGGGTTGTAGAGCTGCCCCGGCATGCCCGACACGTGCATGGCGGCGGCGCGCGCCATCCGGTTGGCGGTACCTTCTACTAAAGTATCAAACGTCAGCGCGGTGTTGAGGCGGTTCTTGAAAGCGGCCGACGCGCTGTCGTCGGCCAGCTCAGCCGGCTCCGCGACCGCGCCCATGTCGGCAGAGGCCGGCGTGGCGTAAGAACGTGCTTGCGCTTCTCTCGGAGCAAGCGCTAACTCAAGGTGGACAGGCTGTCCATACAGCTTTTCCAGCATCACGGCGATGCGATGCGAGTACTGTGCACGCACCCAGTCCAGCTTGAATCTGTTGGCGACGAACAACGTCACGCGCGTGAAATCGTCCGACACCTGGGCCAGCAGGGGCTTGATCCAGGTGTTGAATTGCTGCTCCGGGAGCTCCTGCGCCAGCTGCTCGATGCATGCTTGCCACAGGCTCTCGCCCGCACTCAGGGCCAGATTGGTGGCCACGATCTTGTGCTGCCCCTCGCTCATTCTTGGCTGACGCCTCTGTGGATATTGTTCATTGCGCGAAACCGGCCATTCTAATTTATCAAAGCCTTATCCACAATCGCGCCCCGCCCCGCCGGCCGCCCCCGATCCGGCCGCCCAGGGCCGGGGCAAATCCCCTCGGGCACCGCTATGTCCTTGCCGCGATTGAAGAATTCCGCGATAATCATGGGTTTCCCTGAGAGCCAACATGAAACGCACATACCAACCCTCCAAAGTGCGCCGCGCACGCACCCACGGCTTCCTGGTCCGCATGAAGACCCGCGGCGGCCGTGCCGTCATCAATGCACGCCGCGCCAAGGGCCGCAAGCGCCTGGCTGTCTGAAGCCGCTGCCGCAGCCACGCGGTTGTCCAGTGCAGCGGCTCAAGACCCGGGCGCAGTTCCAGGCTGTCCTGGCAGGCGCCACGATCTCCAGAACCGCGCACTTCGCCTTGCACCGGACCGGCCTCGACACGCAGCTCCAACCCGCAAATCCAGGGCCTGAGTCCATGACGTCTCAGGCCCTGTTTGCCGTGATGGAGCCCTGGGTCGGGGCCCTGATTCCCAAGCGCTGGGCCAAGCGGGCTGTGACGCGCAACGCGATCAAGCGCCAGATCTACGCCGTGAGCAGCGCTCTCGAACCCGGATTGACGCCGGCCGCCCACGTCGTGCGCCTGCGCAGCGCGTTCGATCGCGCCAAATTTCCCAGCGCCAGCTCCGAAGCGCTCAAGCAGGCGGTGCGCAGCGAGCTGCAGCAGCTGTTTGCCCGGGCCGCGAAATGATCCGCGCCGCGCTCATCGGGCTGGTCAAGGGCTACCGGCTGCTGCTGTCGCCCTGGCTGGGATCGGCCTGCCGCTTCACACCCACCTGCTCGGTCTATTCGCTGCAGGCGCTCGAACGGCATGGCGCCGCGGGCGGAACCTATCTCACGCTGGCGCGCCTCGGTCGCTGCCACCCGTGGTGCCAGGGCGGGTCCGATCCCGTGCCGGAGCAGCTTGAAACGCCGCGCTTCCTGTCCCACCTGCTTTCACCCTTTTCAGATAAGAAGTCTTCATGAACGACATTCGCCGCACCATCCTGTGGGTGATTTTTGGTTTCTCCATGGTGTTGCTGTGGGACAAGTGGCAGATCCATAACGGGCAGAAGGGCACCTTCCTGCTCGGGACCAAGGCCTCGGTCAGCGCTCCGGCGCCGGTCGCCGCTCCGGCCGCATCGAGCGTGCCGGCTGGCGGCGCCGTGCCGTCGGCGGCGGTCCCCTCGACCGCGGCCGCCACGGCGCCTTCGTCGGTGCCGGGCACGCCGCCGCCCGCGACCGACAGCGCCGCCATCCCGCACGAGCGCGTCACTGCCACCACCGACCTGCTGCGCCTGACCTTCGACACCGAAGGCGGCACCATCGTCAAGTCCGAATTCCTCAAGCAGGCCGGCAGCGGCAAGACCGGCACCTTCGTCCTGCTCGACCAGGGACCGGACCGCGTCTATGTGGCGCAGAGCGGCCTGATCGGCGGTACCTTCCCGAACCACAAGACGCCGATGACGGTGAGCGGCGCCCGCGAGCTCAGGGATGGCGCCAACACCCTGACCATCAAGTTCGAGTCGCCCGACGTCAACGGCGTCAAGCTGGTGAAGACCTATACGCTCAACCGCGGCGCCTACGAGGTGGCCGTCAAGCACGAGGTGATCAACACCGGCACGGCCCCGGTGTCGCCGCAGCTGTACATGCAGCTGGTGCGCGACGGCAACAAGCTGCCGGGCGAGTCGTCGTTCTATTCGACCTTCACCGGGCCGGCGGTCTACACCGATGCCAAGAAGTACCACAAGGTGGAGTTCAAGGACATCGAGAACAACAAGGCCGACATCGACAAGGAGTCGACCGGCGGCTACGTCGCCATGGTGCAGCACTACTTCGCCAGCGCCTGGATCCTGCCGGAGGGCGTCAAGCGCGAGCTGTTCGTGCGCAAGGTCGACAACAACCTGTACGCAGTCGGAATGATCGCGCCGCTGGACGCCATTGCCCCGGGCAGCGCCAGGTCGGTTGACGCCAAGTTCTTCGCCGGCCCGCAGCTGGAGAAAGTGCTGGAGAAGATCACCCCCGGGCTGGAACTGGTCAAGGATTACGGCTGGCTCACCATCCTGGCCAAGCCGCTGTACTGGCTGCTGGACAAGATCCACAGCGTGGTCGGCAACTGGGGCTGGTCGATCATGGGCCTGGTGCTGCTGATCAAGATCGCCTTCTACTGGCTGCAGGCCAAGGGCTACGAGAGCATGGCCAAGATGAAGGCCATCAATCCCAAGGTCACGGCCATGCGGGAACGCTTCAAGGACAACCCGCAGCAGATGCAGCAGGAGATGATGAAGATCTACCGCGAGGAGAAGGTCAACCCGATGGGTGGCTGCCTTCCGATCATGGTGCAGATCCCGGTGTTCATCGCGCTGTACTGGGTGCTGCTGTCCAGCGTCGAGATGCGCGGCGCGCCGTGGATCGGCTGGATCCATGACCTGTCCGCTCCCGATCCCTTCTACATCCTGCCGGTGGTGATGACCATGACCACGATGCTGCAGACCGCGCTCAACCCGGCGCCGCCGGACCCGATGCAGGCCAAGATGATGTGGATCATGCCGCTGGCCTTCAGCGTGATGTTCTTCTTCTTCCCGTCCGGCCTGGTGCTGTACTGGATCACCAACAACGTGCTGTCGATCGCACAGCAATGGTTGATCAACAAGCGGATGGGCGTGCCGCCGCAGTTCAACCTGCCCAAGTTCAGATAGAGGAGAAGCAGGGCGGCCCGCGGGCCGCCTTGTCCTTGAAGGTGCTAGCGCGACACAACGACCCGATCGCCGCCATCGCCACTGCCCCGGGGCGCGGCGCGGTGGGCATCGTGCGGGTGTCGGGCGCATCCGTGGCGGCGGTGATCGAGGCGGTGTGCGGCCGGGCCTTGAAGCCGCGCGAGGCCACCTACCTGCCCTTCCGCGCTGCCGACGGCAGCGCCATCGACCAGGGCCTGGCGATCCACTTCCCGGCGCCGCATTCCTATACCGGCGAAGACGTGCTCGAGCTGCAGGCGCATGGCGGCCCGGTGGTGCTGCAACTGCTGCTGGCGCGCTGCCTGGAAGCCGGCAAGGCAAACGGCATGCGGGTGGCAGAGCCCGGCGAGTTCACCGAACGGGCCTTCCTCAACGACAAGATCGACCTGGCGCAGGCCGAAGCCATCGCCGACCTGATCGACGCCAGCACCGAAGCGGCAGCCCGCAGCGCGAGCCGCTCGCTGGCCGGCGAGTTCTCCGGCGAGATCCATGCGTTGCGCGATGCGCTGATCCACCTGCGCATGCTGGTGGAGGCGACGCTGGACTTCCCCGAAGAAGAGATCGATTTCCTGCAGCAGGCGGATGCCAAGGGCCAGCTCGAGCGGCTGCAACAGACGCTGGCGCGCGTCATGCTGCGCGCCCGCCAAGGCGCGCTGCTGCGCGAAGGCATCAAGGTGGTGATCGCCGGCCAGCCCAATGCGGGCAAGAGTTCGCTGCTCAACGCACTGGCGGGCGCGGAGCTGGCAATCGTGACGCCGGTCGCCGGCACCACCCGCGACGTGGTCAGCCAGACCATTCAGATCGAAGGCGTGCCCCTGCACGTGATCGACACCGCCGGCCTGCGCGACAGCCAGGACGCGGTGGAGAAGATCGGCATCGAGCGGGCCTGGGGCCAGATCGAAACGGCCGATGCGGTGCTGTTCCTGCACGACCTGACCCGCCAGTCTTCGCCCGACTATCTCTGCGGGGACGTTGCCGTCGCGCACGCGCTGGCCACGCGTCTGCCGAGAGCCGTACCGGTGATCGACGTCTGGAACAAACTGGATGCAGCGCCCTCGGCCCACGTTGCGCGGGTTGCCGGACACGACAGCATCACGCTGTCGGCCAAGACCGGGGCCGGACTGGGCGCCCTGCGCCAGAAGTTGCTGGACGTGGCCGGCTGGCAGTCAGCGCCGGAGGGGGTCTACATGGCGCGCGAGCGCCACGTCCACGCCTTGCGCCGGGTGGAATCGCATCTGATGGAAGCGGGCGCTCTGCTGGCGCAGAGGGCGCAGGCGCTGGACCTGATGGCCGAGGAATTGCGGCTGGCGCAGAATTGCCTGAACGAAATCACCGGGGAATTCAACTCCGACGACCTGCTGGGTGTGATCTTCTCGAGCTTTTGCATCGGCAAGTAGCAACACTGTGGCTGTAACTTCCGTTTCAGGTGTAAGGGCAGGTTAAAGGCCTTGTGGGGCCCGCTGCGGCTGGTTACTGTTCAGCCACCATGAACGCCCCACTGCGATCGCCCGTCAAGTTCGACATCCAGGCCCTGATCAAGGTCATTAAACAGAGCGAGTCCTCCGACGCGTTCACCCCGCATCTGACGCCGCAGCAGTGGGACCTGCTGGCAGGCTACCTGCAGCCCTTTGCCCTGACGCAGGGCCAGAAGCTGATCGAACAAGGCGCGCTGGACCGTACGCTGTACCTGGTGGAAGCGGGCACGCTCAGCGTTCATTACGAAGACGACAAGGGCCGTGTGCGCCTGGCCATGGTGGAGCCGGGTTCTGCTGTCGGCGAGGGCGCGTTCTTTTCCCGGTTGCCCCGCAACGCGACGGTCCAGGCCGCCACCGCAGCCAAGATCTGGTGCCTGACGCCGATCCGCTTCACCGAACTCACCAATCGCCAACCCGCCGTCGCGCTCGAGGTTGCGATGGGGCTGGGTTCGCTGGTATCGCGGCGGCTGATGAACAAGCCGCGCCGGGTCGCAGTCACCTGAAGCCGGCTGCGTTCCGCGCGCCCACGAGTGCAGCGCGGCCCTCCTCTTTTGCGGCGCCCCAAGCCACAATTCCCAAAAATGACAAAGGACCACTGATGTCCCTCATGAGCTGGCTTTTCCCCAGCAAGAAGCGCTCGAAAGCCCCGCCCGCATCGACGATCACGGGGGGCGTCCAACGCAAGTCGTCGCGCGAAGCCGCGCCCGCCACCAGTTCCGCCAAGCGCAGGACCGAGCGGGCGGCACGGCGCGAGTTGCTGTACGCGGTGGTGCGTGAAGCGATGGTTCGCGCCGGCGTCCTGTCGGCCAGCTACAAGTTCAAGGTGCTGTCCCTGGATGCGGAGGGCCGCCAGTTCCTGATCATGGTCGATCTCGCGCACGGCATGGGTGGAGACGCGGCCAACCTCGCCGAGATCGAGGCGCTGATCGCCCAGTCGGCCAAGGCGCGCCACGACATCGTGGTGACGGCCGTCTACTGGCGAGTCAATGATCATGTCGCCGTCGGCCGTGCGGACGTCCGGCGCCGCCAGCGCGCCGCAGACTCGCACCCGCAGGCCGACTCGCAGCCGGCGGACCTGCATTCCGTGCCTGCGCCGATCGTCGCCTCCGCGCCCAGGGGTGCGGCGTACGAGCCGATCGAGGCCGAGGAAGTGGAGGCCTTCAAGCGCGCGCTGGTGGCTGGGTCCCGTCCCGCTGCGTTGACGCCAGCGCCCGGCTCCGCCAGCGCCCAGGGACCGGACGGCAAGGGCCACCATGGCCCGCGCAGCTATACCCTGCTGACCGGCTTCGAAGACACCGAAATGCCGGATGCCGAGCAGAAGACCCAGTTGCTCAGCGGCACGCAGTACGGCGAATTGCGCTAGTGCCCGGCGTAGTCCACCAGCGTGAACAGCGGCAGTCCGCTGGCACGTAGTCTGGCCGAGCCGCCCAGTTCCGGCAGGTCGACGATCGCCGCGCCTTCGATCACGACGGCGCCCAGTTTCTCCAGCAGCTTCTTGCCCGCCATCATGGTGCCGCCGGTGGCGATCAGGTCGTCGATCAACAGCACCCGGTCGCCCGCCCGGACGGCGTCGGTGTGCAATTCCACCGTGGCACTGCCGTATTCGAGCTCATAGGTTTCTTCCACCGTGGTGAAGGGCAGCTTGCCCTTCTTGCGGATCGGCACGAAGCCCACGTTGAGCTCGTACGCCACCACAGCGCCCAGGATGAAGCCGCGCGCATCCAGGCCGGCCACCACGTCGGGCCGCCGGTCCATGTAGCGGTGCACGAAGGCGTCGATCAGCACGCGGAACACCTTCGGGTTCTGCAGCAGCGGCGTGATGTCGCGAAACTGCACGCCGGGCGCCGGCCAGTCGGGCACGGTGCGGATGTGGTGGCGCAGGTAGTCGTTGACGCTCGGGAATTGGTCCATGGGTTGCTCTTTCAGCCGCGAAGCAGCTTTTCTTCCGCCAGCGCCAGCGACTCGGGCACGCCGGACAGCACCAGCGCGTCGCCGTCCAGCAACAGCGGCTGGCCTTCCAGTGCCACGGCCTGGCCGTTGGCGCGGCGCAGGCTGGCGATGCGCACTCCCATTGCATTGAAGGCGAAGGTCGACAGCGGATGGCCGATCGCCTTGGCGTCCGGCGGCAGCGTGACGGTCGACAGCCGCTCCTGCTCGCGCTCCGCCACGGTGTCGTCGTCGGCGCCGTGGAAGTAGCCCCGCAGCAGGCTGTAGCGCGCATCGCGCTGGTCCTGCACGATGCGGATCACGCGGCGCATCGGCACCCCCACCAGCGCGAGCGCGTGGCTGGCAAGCATCATCGAGGCCTCCAGCGTTTCCGGCACGACCTCGGTCGCCCCCGCCTTCTGCAGCCTCTCCAGGTTGCTGTCGTCGAGCGTCCGCACGATCACCGGCACGTGCGGCGCGTGGCTGCGGCTGTGGGCGAGCACCTTGAACGCGCTGTTGACGTCCAGGTAGGTGACGACGACCGCGCTGGCGCGCGCAAGCCCGGCGGCCATCAGCGCCTGCAACCTTGCGGCGTCGCCGTACACCACCGAATCGCCGGCCGCGGCGGCCTGGCGCACGCGGTCGGGATCGAGGTCCAGCGCCAGGTAAGGAATGCCTTCGCGTTCGAGCATGCGCGCCAGGTTCTGGCCGCAGCGGCCGTAGCCGCAGATGATCACGTGCCTGTTGGCGTTGATCGACTTGCGCGCGATCGAGGTCATCTGCAGCGACTGCTGCAGCCACTCGCCGGCCACCAGCTTGAGAACGATCCGGTTGCTGTACATGATGATGAACGGCGTCGCCAGCATCGACAGCACCATGCTGGCCAGCACGGGATTGAGCAGCCGTGCCGGCACCAGCCCGTTCTGCTGCCCCAGCGTCAGGAGCACGAAGCCGAACTCGCCGGCCTGCGCGAGGTAAAGGCCGGTGCGAAGCGAGACGCCCCACGAGGCGCCCAGGCGCCGCGCCGGCAGCGTGACCAGCAGCAGCTTGAACAACACCGGCACGGTCACCAGCAGCAGCACGAGGCCCCAGCGGTCCGCCACCATCCGCCAGTCCAGCAACATGCCGATGCTGATGAAGAACAGTCCGAGCAGCACGTCGTGGAAGGGCCGGATGTCGGTCTCCACCTGGTGCTTGAATTCGGTCTCCGAAATCAGCATGCCGGCGATGAA
Source organism: Caenimonas terrae (assembly GCF_042655405.1). NCBI lineage: Bacteria > Pseudomonadati > Pseudomonadota > Betaproteobacteria > Burkholderiales > Comamonadaceae > Caenimonas > Caenimonas terrae. The sequence continues at coordinate 735,353 of NZ_JBHSMF010000002.1, forward strand.
GGCGCCCAGGGCCAGCGACAGGCCGGCCAGCTGCGTCAGCCACGCCAGCCCCAGCGTCACCAGCAGCAGGTTCAGCACGAACAGCTCTTCGCTCTTGCGCCGCGCGACGATCGTCAGCCACCAGCGCATGATGCGCTGGCCGCCGACCAGCAGCAGCGTGATGAGAACGGCGGCCTTCAGCGTCGCGACGCCCAGCGCGATCAGCAATGTCTCCGGCGGGCTGCTCAGGGCCGGGATCAGGACCAGCAGCGGCACCACCGCCAGGTCCTGGAACAGCAGCACGCCCATCACGCGCTTGCCATGTTCGCTCTCCAGTTCGAGCCGCTCGGCCATCAGCTTGATCACGATCGCGGTGCTGCTCATTGCCAGCGCCCCGGACAGCGTCAGCGCCGTCTGCCAGCTCATCTTCCAGAGGGTCGGCGCCAGCGCCGCCAGCAACAGCGAGCCGATGGTCGCCAGCAGGATCGTGAGCATGACCTGCATCAGCCCCAGCCCGAAGACATGCCGGCGCATCGCGCGCAGCTTGGGCAGGTTGAACTCCAGCCCGATGACGAACATCAGGAACACGACGCCGAATTCGCCGAGGTGGCGCACGCCGTCCGCGTTGTGGCCCACAGCCAGTGCGTTGGGGCCGATGATCACGCCCACCACCAGGTATCCCAGCATCGGCGGCAGCTTGAGCGAGCGGCTGGCCACCACGCCGATCACGGCGGCCAGCAGGTAGAGCAGCGTGAGTTCGAGGCCGGACATGCCCCGATGCTAGCGTGCCCCCTGGGCGGGCCATAGAATCGCCGGATGACTTTCGATGCAGCCCGGGCCCTGCGCCTGGCCCATGAGACCTTCGAGATCGAGGCGGCGGCGGTCCTGGGCCTGAAGGCGCGCACCGGCGAGGCCTTCGGCCGGGCGGTCCGGATGATGCTCGACGTGCGCGGCCGGGTGGTCGTCATGGGGATGGGAAAGAGCGGCCACATCGGACGCAAGGTGGCGGCGACGCTGGCCTCCACCGGCACGCCGGCGATGTTCGTGCATCCGGCCGAAGCCAGCCACGGCGACCTGGGGATGATCAAGCCGGTGGACCTGGTGCTGGCGATCTCCAACGGTGGCGAGAGCGAGGAGATCACGGTCATCCTGCCGGTTCTCAAGCGGCTGGGCGTGCCGATGATCGCCATGACCGGCAGTGCGGCATCGACGCTCGCGCTGCACGCCGACGTCGCACTGGACAGCGGCGTGGAGAAAGAGGCCTGTCCGCTCAACCTGGCGCCGACGGCGAGCACCACGGCGCAACTGGCGATGGGCGACGCCCTGGCGGTGGCGCTGCTGGACGCGCGTGGCTTTCGCACCGAGGACTTCGCGCGCTCCCATCCGGGCGGCGCGCTCGGGCGCAAGCTGCTCACGCACCTGAGCGACGTGATGCGCGCCGGCGACGCGATTCCGCGCGTCGGACCTGACACGCCGTTCACCGCCCTGATGCGGGAAATGAGCGCCAAGGGGCTGGGGGCGTCCGCGATCGTCGACGACGACAACCGCGTGCTGGGCATCTTCACCGATGGCGACCTGCGCCGGCTGGTGGAAAAGGGCGTGGACCTGCGCGCCGTCACCGCCCGCGAGGTGATGTTCCCGCAGCCGCGCACGATCCGCGACGACGCGCTCGCGGTGGAGGCGGCCGAACTGATGGAGAAGCACCGCATCACCAGCGTGCTGGTGGTCGATGCGCAGGGACGGCTGTGCGGCGCCGTCAACAGCAACGACCTGATGCGCGCCAAGGTGATCTAGTGGCCGCAGTGAACTTTCCGCCCGAACTGCTGCTCCGGGCCCAGGGAATCCGGGTCGCCTTCTTCGACGTCGATGGCGTGCTGACCGATGGCGGCCTGTATCTGTCCGACCAGGGCGAAAGCCTCAAGCGCTTCCACATCCTCGACGGCCTCGGCCTGAAGCTGCTGCAGCGGGCCGGCATCACGCCGGCCGTGATCACCGGCCGCGACTCCGGTCCGCTGCGCGCCCGGCTGGCTGCGCTGGGCGTGGACCACGTGCATTACGGCACCGAGGACAAGGCGCCGGCGGCCGCGAAGACGCTCGCCACGCTGGGCGTGGACTGGGCCCAGGCGGCAGCCATCGGCGATGACTGGCCCGACCTGCCGGTGCTCAGGCGCTGCGCACTGGCGGCGGCGCCGGCCAACGCGCATGCAGAGGTCAAGGCGCTCGCCCATCATGTGACGGCAGCCGCGGGCGGCCATGGAGCGGCGCGCGAGTTCTGCGACCTGCTGCTGGTGGCCAGCGGGCGCTATGCAGGCCTGCTGGAGTCGTACGCTTGAGCGCGGTGCTTCCGGCTCCGGCGCCCGCGGCGCGCACCGGCCAGGCCCTGGCCCGCGACGCCTGGGACCAGCTGTCGATCTACCTGCCGATCATCCTGATGGGGCTGATGGCGCTGGGCACCTACTGGCTGGCCCGCAACACGCCCATGTTCAGCCTGCCCGAGCCCGTGCGGCCCGCCCGGCATGAGCCCGACTACTACATGCGCGGGTTTTCCGTCAAAACCTTCGATGCCACCGGCCGGCTCAAGAGCGAAGTGTTCGGCACCGAGGCGCGCCACTTTCCGGACACCGATACGCTGGAAATCGACAAGCCCCGCATCCGCGCCTACAACGAGCACGACGAACTCACCGAGGCGACCGCGACCCGGGCCCTGTCCAATGCCGATGGCTCCGAGGTGCAGCTGATCGGCGATGCGGTCGTCAAGCGCCAGCCCACCAAGGGTCCGGACGGGCGTGCCACGCCACCGCTCGAGTTCCGCGGCGACTTCCTGGACGCCTTCGTGACCACCGAACGGGTCAAGTCGCACAAGCCGGTGACCCTGATCCGCGGCACCGACAAGTTCACGGCCGACAGCCTGGACTTCGACAACGTCAGCCGGGTCGTGCTCCTGCAGGGGCGGGTGCGCGGGACGCTGACCCCGGCCCGCAAGCCCTGAGCGCCGTCCACCGCACACGATGGACAAGCTCGTCTTCATCACCGGTGCCTCCAGCGGCATCGGCCAGGCTCTGGCCTGGCGCTATTACCAGGCCGGCTGGCGACTGGCGCTGGTGGCCCGCCGCGCCGACGAGATCCAGCGCTGGGCCGACGGGCAGCGGCTGGATCGTGGAAGGTATGCCATCTACGGCGCCGACGTCGCCGACATCGACAGCATCGTCGCGGCCGGCCTCGCCTGCATTGCGGGCCAGGGACTGCCTGACGTGGTGGTCGCCAACGCGGGCATCAGCGCCGGCGTCGACACCGCCATCCGGGCGGACCTGGATGTCCTGGCGCGGACCTTCGCAGTGAACAACGTCGGATTGGCGGCGACCTTCCAGCCCTTTGTGGCCCCCATGGTCCGCCGCGGCAGCGGCAGGCTGGTCGGCATCGCCAGCGTCGCGGCCATCCGCGGGCTGCCGGGGCACGGAGCCTATTGCGCCAGCAAGGCCGCCGTCGTTGCGTACTGCGAGAGCCTGCGCGGAGAGCTGCGCTCCAGCGGCGTGCGGGTAGTGACCATCTGCCCGGGCTACGTGGACACCCCGCTGACGCGCAGCAACCGCTACGCGATGCCGTTCCTGATGACGGCAACGGACTTCGCTGCGCGCGCGAGCGCGGTGATCGACCGTGGCGCGAGCTACTGCGTCATTCCCTGGCAGATGGGCATCGTCGCCAAGCTGCTGCGCCTTCTGCCCAATCCGCTGTTCGACAAGCTGCTGGCCGGGCGGGCCCGCAAGCAGCGCCACAACGAGCAATAGATGCTCCGACAGCGAAAAGGCTCCCACCGGAGCCCTTTTTGCTGGGATCGGCTGGCTTCAGTAGCCGCCGCGGCCGCCGCCGCCGCCGCCGTCACGACCGCCGCCGCGCGGGCCGGAGCCGTAGGGACTGCGGAACCCGCCATCGCGGCCGCCGCCGCCAGCACCACCGTAGCCTCCGCCGCCACCGCTGCGGCCGCCGCCGCCGCCTCCGCCCGTGCCGCCGCCACCACCGTAGCCGCCGCCACCGCCGCCGCTTCCGCCACCGCCGCCATAACCACCGCCGCCGCCACCACCGTAACCGCCGCTGCGCGGGGGACGCGATTCCATGGGACGGGCCTCGTTGACCACGACGCTGCGTCCGCCCAGTGGCTGGCCGTTCATGCCGTTGATTGCAGCTTGCGCCTCCGCATCGCTGCCCATCTCCACGAATCCGAAGCCTTTGGAGCGCCCGGTTTCACGCTCCATCATGACCTTTGCGCTGGTGACGGCACCGAACTGGCCGAAGGCCTGTTCGAGATCGCTATCGCGCACCGAATACGGCAGATTGCCGACGTACAGTTTGTTGCCCATGACTGGGACTCCTATAAAAACATTGACGTGAGCGATGGAGTCCCGAAAACGCATTCAACCGAGCCAGTGACGCGAAAGTGACCTGATCACCGCAATCCTGCGTGAAGAATGCCTTCACGCAATTCCATTATGGCGCAGGTGTCTGGATCTGAGGCAAGTGCAACGGTCGCGCTCAAGCGTGGAAAAGAGGCGATTTGCCAATGAAAAAGGGACCCGAAGGTCCCTTTGTTGCTTCCTGCTGACAGGAAGGTCTTAGTAGCTGCTGCGGCCACCGCCGCCGCCGCCGTAGCCGCCGCCGCCGCCGGAACGGCCACCGCCGCCACCACCGCCGCCGTAACCGCCACCGCCGCCGCCACCACCGTAGCCGCCGCCACCACCGCCGCCGCCGAAGCCGCCGCTACGAGGAGCGCGAGCTTCCATCGGACGGGCTTCGTTGACCACGAGACCGCGGCCGCCGATTTGCTGGCCGTTCATGCCAGCGATTGCGGCTTGCGCCTCGGCATCGTTGGACATTTCGACAAAGCCGAAACCCTTGGAGCGGCCGGTGTCACGTTCCATCATGACCTTGGCGCTGGACACGGTACCGTACTGGCTGAAAGCCTGTTCCATGTCGCTGTCACGGTAAGAGTAGGGAAGGTTCCCCACGTAAAGTTTGTTGCCCATCGTTGGACTCCATCATCTAAAAAAAATACGCACGAAGCGATGGGGAGTCCGACACGCAATCACAAACCGAAAAACTTCACTTCGAAGACGCGAAACTGACCATTCACCGCAGACCTTGCGCCGGGTCTAGGACCACGGCACCGGGCCATTATGGGCTAAATCCTGAGACTTTGGTAAAAAAACGCAGAGACCCCATTGCGGCGTTGCTCGTTTGCCCGCTTCACCAGTTCACTTCGCGGTCCGGCGTCGACCCGATGCGGTGAATCGAGATGTCCGCGCCCTCGTATTCCTCCTCCTGCGTCAGCCGCAATCCGGTGACCGACTTGATCAGGCCGTAGACGACGACGCCGCCCAGCAGGGCCCAGCCGACGCCCATGGCGGTGCCGATGACCTGGGCCCAGATGTTGACGCCGCCCAGGCCGCCCAGCAACTTGCTGCCGAAAATGCCGGCGGCGATCCCGCCCCAGGCGCCGCACAGGCCGTGCAGCGGCCAGACGCCCAGGACGTCGTCGATCTTCCACCGGTTCTGGGTCAGCGTGAACATGACGACGAACACCGCGCCGGCGACGCCTCCAACCACCAGCGCCCCCAGCGGATGCATCAGGTCAGAACCGGCGCAGATCGCGACCAGCCCTGCCAGCGGGCCGTTGTGCACGAAGCCAGGGTCGTTGCGCCCGAGCGCCAGCGCCGCCAGCGTGCCGCCCACCATGGCCATCAGCGAATTCACCGCCACCAGCCCGGAGATCTTGTCGATGGTCTGGGCACTCATCACGTTGAAACCGAACCAGCCCACCGTCAGTATCCAGGCGCCCAGCGCCAGGAAGGGGATGTTCGACGGCGGGTGGGCCGAGACCGCGCCGTCCTTGCGGTACCGATTGCGCCGGGCACCGAGCAACACCACCGCCGGCAGCGCCAGCCAGCCGCCCATGGCGTGGACCACCACCGAACCGGCGAAATCGTGAAACTCCTCGCCGGTCGCCCGCCTGATCCAGTCCTGGATGCCGAAGTGGTGGTTCCAGACCACGCCTTCGAACAGCGGATAGACCAGCCCCACGATGACGGCGGTGGCCATCAGTTGCGGACCGAACCGTGCCCGCTCGGCGATGCCGCCCGAAATGATCGCGGGGATGGCTGCTGCGAACGTCAGCAGGAAGAAGAACCGCACCAGCTCGTAGCCATTGCGCGCCGCCAGCTGTTCGGCGCCGACAAAGAAGCTGGTTCCGTAGGCGACCGTGTATCCCACCAGGAAGTACATGACAGTGGAGACGGAAAAGTCCACGAGGATCTTGACCAGGGCGTTGACCTGGTTCTTCTGGCGGACCGTCCCCAGTTCGAGAAAGGCAAAGCCGGCGTGCATGGCGAGCACCATGACGCCGCCCAGCAGGATGAACAGGGCGTCGACGCCCTGTTTTAGTGCTTCCATGAGAACCTCTGCGATGAAATGTGAGTGTTATTGGTGCGTGAGAGGGCTCGATGCGCCTCTCGCACCATAACCAAGCAAAATTTGCGCCAGAAGCGTGCGGCCGCCGCAGACCACCCGTCAGGGCTGCCCTTCGCAAACGCTGGCTTATACTTTCCGCAGCGCCGATTTGCTCCAGCTTGCGGGCGCTCAATAAATTCAGCTAAAGACCGACAGCCCGAACCCGGCCTCGTTTCCTTAGCGATGCCGGGTTTTGTTTTGCCATGATCGTTTCGCCCCAGTCCATGTCGTTCAGCCGCCCGCTCGCACTGCGCAGCGGTGCGTCGATCCGCGACTACGCGCTGGCCTACGAAACCTACGGCACGCTCAATGCAGACAGGAGCAATGCCGTCCTGGTCTGCCATGCGCTGAACGCCTCGCACCATGTGGCCGGCGTCTACGCCGGCAAGCCCGATTCCCAGGGCTGGTGGGACACGATGATCGGGCCCGGAAAGCCGGTGGACACCGACCGCTTCTTCGTGATCGGCGTCAACAACCTGGGGTCCTGCTTCGGCTCGACAGGGCCGATGCACGTGAACCCGGACACAGGCAAGGTCTACGGCGCCGACTTCCCGGTGATGACGGTGGAGGACTGGGTCGACGCCCAGGCCCGCCTGCTGGACGGACTCGGCATCGGGACGCTCGCCGCCGTGATGGGCGGCAGCCTGGGCGGCATGCAGGCGCTGTCGTGGACGCTGCAGTATCCGCAGCGGGTCCGCCACGGGGTGGTGATCGCCAGCGCGCCGAACCTCACGGCCGAAAACATCGCCTTCAACGAAGTGGCGCGCCGCGCCATCGTCACCGACCCGGACTTCCACGGCGGCCACTTCTACGAGCACGGCGTGGTGCCCAAGCGCGGCCTGCGCATCGCCCGCATGATCGGCCACATCACCTACCTGTCCGACGACGTGATGAACGAGAAGTTCGGCCGGCAGCTGCGGGACGGCATCGCGCCGAAGTACAGCACGCAGGAGATCGAGTTCCAGATCGAGAGCTACCTGCGCTACCAGGGCGACAAGTTCAGCGAGTATTTCGACGCCAACACCTATCTGCTGATCACCCGCGCGCTGGATTACTTCGACCCCGCGCTCGACTACGACGGCAGCCTGGCCAGGGCCCTCGCCCGGGCCAGCGCCCGCTTCCTGCTGGTGAGCTTCACCACCGACTGGCGGTTCGCGCCGCGCCGCAGCCGCGAACTGGTCAAGGCGCTGCTGGACAACCGCCGCGACGTCAGCTACGCGGAGATCGACGCGCCGCACGGCCACGACGCCTTCCTGCTGGAAGACCCGCGCTATCTCGGCACCGTGCGCTCCTACTTCGAGCGGATCGCCGCGGAGGCTGTGCGATGAGCGACCGCCTGACCATGGAATCGATCGCCCGCCTGGTGCCGCACGGCTCCCGTGTTCTGGACCTGGGCTGCGGCGACGGCGCCCTGCTCGATTACCTGCAGCGCGAGCGCGGCTGCCACGGCTACGGCATCGAGATCGCCGACGCCAACGTGCTGGCCTGCGTCAAGCGCGGAGTCAACGTGATCCAGCTGAACCTCGACGAGGGGCTGGCGATGTTCGACGACAGCTCGTTCGACGTGGTGCTGCAGATCGACACGCTGCAGCATCTGCGCAATGCCGAAACCATGCTGGTGGAAACGGCGCGCGTGGGCCGGGTCGGCATCGTCGCCTTCCCCAATTTCGCGCACTGGCCCAACCGGCTCTCGATCGCCCGCGGCCGCATGCCGGTGACCAAGCGCCTGCCCTACCAGTGGTATGACACGCCGAACATCCGGGTCGGCACCTTCAAGGACTTCGAGGTGCTCGCCACCAAGAACCGGCTGACCATCCTGGACGCCTTCGGCCTGCAGGAGGGGCGCGAAGTCCGCCTGCTGCCCAACGCCAGGGCCGGCACGGCGGTGTTCAAGTTCGAGCGCGGCTAGGCGCGAACGCACCGCGCCCGCGGCACTACCATTGCGGGCATGACGAATCCCACCGACGAACGCGGCGGCCTGAATAAGGGCCTGACCAACTACGGCGACATCGAGTTCTCGCTGTTCCTGCGCAAGGCCTTCATCAAGGGCGCGGGCTACACCGACGACGCGCTGCAGCGCAAGGTGGTGGGCATCGTCAACACCGGCAGCGGCTTCAACCCCTGCCATGGCAATGCGCCGCAGCTGATCGAGGCGGTCAAGCGCGGCGTGATGCTGGCCGGCGGCATCCCGATCGACTTTCCGACCATCTCGATCCACGAGAGCTTCGCCTACCCGACCAGCATGTACCTGCGCAACCTGATGGCGATGGACGTCGAGGAGATGGTGCTCGCCCAGCCGATGGACGCGGTGGTGCTGATCGGCGGCTGCGACAAGACGGTGCCGGCGGAGCTGATGGGGGCGATCTCGGCCAACGTCCCGGCGATCCAGCTGGTGACCGGCTCGATGCTGACCGGCTCCAACAAGGGCGAGCGGGTCGGCGCCTGCACCGACTGCCGGCGCTTCTGGGCCAGCTTTCGGGGCGACCAGATCGACGCGCAGGAGATCGCCGCAGTGAACAACCAGCTGGTGGCCAGCGTCGGCACCTGCTCGGTGATGGGCACCGCCAGCACGATGGCCTGCATCGCCGAAGCGCTCGGCATGTCGCTGCCCGGCGCCGCTTCGCCGCCTGCCGTCACCGCCGACCGGATCCGCATCGCCGAGCGCAGCGGCGCCCAGGCCATGAAGATGATCGAGCAGCGCCTGACGCCGGACCGCATCCTCACCGGCAGGTCGATCGAGAACGCGCTGCGCGTGCTGCTGGCGATCGGCGGATCGACCAACGCCATCATCCACCTCACGGCGATCGCCGGCCGGCTGGGCATCGCCATCGACCTGGAGCGGCTCGACGCGATGAGCCGCGACACGCCGGTGCTGGTCGACCTCAAGCCCTCGGGTCGCTACTACATGGAGGATTTCCACCATGCAGGCGGCCTGGTCACGGTGCTGCGCGAGCTGCGGCCGCTGCTGCACCTGGACGCTCTGACCGTCACCGGGCGCACGCTGGGCGAGGAGATCGACGCTGCCGGCCAGGGTTTCGCGCAGGACGTGGTCCGGCCGATGGCCAGGCCGATCTACCGCGAGGGCGGCATCGCCGTGCTGCGCGGCAACATCGCTCCGGGCGGCGCCATCATCAAGCAGTCCGCCGCCACCGCGGCGCTGATGGAGCACGAAGGGCGCGCCGTGGTGTTCGAGAACATGCAGGACCTGGCTCAACGCATCGACGACGAAGCGCTGGACGTGGCGGCCGACGACATCCTGGTGCTCAAGGGCATCGGCCCGGTCGGCGCGCCCGGCATGCCCGAGGCCGGCTACATCCCGATCCCCAAGAAGCTCGGGCGGCTGGGCGTCAAGGACATGGTGCGGATCTCGGACGGGCGGATCAGCGGCACCGCCGGCGGCACGATCGTCGTGCACGTGACGCCGGAGACGGCCAAGGGCGGCCCGCTCGGGCTGGTGCGCAGCGGCGACCGGATCCGGCTGAGCGTCGCCTCCCGAACCCTGTCCCTGCTGGTCAGTCCGCAGGAACTCGCGGCCCGCGCGGCCGCCGCGCCGGCCGGGGCGACCGACCCGGCGACGCGGGGCTACCGCAAGCTGTTCCTGACGGCTGTGACGCAGGCCGACCAGGGCTGCGATTTCGACTTCCTGCGCGGCCTGCCCACCGGCGAAAGCGTGCCGGAAAAGCGCGGCTGATGTAGGATTGCGGCGTCGGGATTCCAGCCTCCCGGCATCCCAAGACGGTGTCCCGTCCAAGCGCTGGCAACGCAGCTGGAGCGATCCATGGACACCGCAATGCATTCCCATTCCCATTCCTTTTCCCTCGAGCAGTTCCGCCGCCCGTCGCGCTGGATCACCCGGGAGCGGCCCAAGATCGACCGCATCGCCTGTCCCTGGCTGGTGCTGCGCTTCATCGACCCGCAGGCGCAATTCATCTACGTCCCGACCGACAAGGTCATGGCCGAAGCCGCCCGGCTGGACGCCGTCGCCTACGACATTCCTGGCGCGCCGATCACGCACGAAGGCGAGCTGTGCAGCTTCGATGCGTTGAAGCAGGCGTTCGGGCTGCACGATCCGGGCCTTGCCACGCTGGCAACCATCGTCCGCGGCGCCGATACCGCGCGCCTGGAGCTGGCGCCCCAGTCGGCCGGCCTGTTGGCACTGTCGCTGGGCCTGTCGCGGCTGCATGACGACGACCACGCGATGCTCGCTGCCGCGCTTCCGATGTATGACGCCCTTTACGCCTGGTGCAAATGGTCGCAGGGCGACAGCCACGGCTGGAACCCTGCCTCGCCGCGGCCGGCGGGCCCGGCCTGAGGCCTGAGGCCGGAGGGCGGCGACCGGCGTTATCCTTTGCGCTTGTTTCTCTTGCTGAAAGACGAAGGCCCATGAATATCCTGATCACCGGCGGCTGCGGCTTCCTTGGCGCGCGGCTGGCGCGCACCCTCCTGAAACAAGGCGCTCTGTCGCTGGCCGGCGAACCGGCGCGGCGGATCGAGCGGCTGACCCTGACCGATCGGGTGCCTGCGCCTCCCGACCTGGCGGCCGACCCGCGCGTGGCGCTCGTCCAGGGCGACTTGCTGGAGCTGGCGCAGGGCCGCAAGCTGCCGGCAGCCGGCACCGACCTGGTGTTCCACCTGGCAGCCGCCGTGAGCGGCGAATGCGAGGCCGATTTCGACCTCGGCATGCGCAGCAACCTGGACACCACGCGGGCCTTGCTCGAAGCCAGCCGCGCCCTGGGCAGCAAGCCGACCTTCGTGTTCGCCAGTTCGCTGGCGGTGTTCGGCAACGCGCCCGGCACAGCGCTGCCGGAGCTGATCGAGGACGACACGCTGCCGACGCCGCAAAGCAGCTATGGCATCCAGAAGTACATCAGCGAGCAACTGGTCGCGGACTACACCCGCAAGGGCTTCATCCGCGGGCGCAGCGTGCGCCTGATGACGGTGAGCGTGCGGCCGGGCCAGCCCAACGGCGCCGCCTCGGGCTTCCTCAGCGGGATGATCCGCGAACCGCTCGCAGGGCTCAAGGGCGCCTGCCCGGTGCCGCGCGAGACCCTGGTGGCGCTGGCATCTCCCGCGAGGACGGTCGAGGGCATCATCCGCGCGGCCGAGGCCACGCAGGAACAATGGGGACCGCTCACCGGCATGAACCTGCCCTCCCTGCGCACCACTGTGGGCGACATGGCGGACGCGCTCGAGCGGGTCGGCGGCAAGGCCGCCACCGCCTTGCTGGACTGGACGCCGGACCCTGCGATCCTGAAGCTGGTCAACACCTGGCCGGGCAACGTCGCCTCCGTGCGTGCCAGCAAGCTCGGGCTGCTGCCGGACAAGGACTTCGAGAGCGTGGTGCGGGACTACATCCGGGAGAACCCGGGCGCCGTCAAGCTGCCCGTGCGCTGAAGGAAAAAGGCCATGCCACGGTTCGCCGCCAACCTGTCGATGCTCTATCCGGAGCTGGACTTCCTGGACCGCTTCGAGGCCGCCGCGAAGGATGGCTTCGAAGGCGTCGAATACCTGTTCCCCTATGCCTGGGAGCCGCGCGAGATCGCGGCGCGCCTGAAGGCCAACGGCCTGCAGCAGGTGCTGTTCAACACCGCGCCTGGCAACTGGGAAGGCGGCGAGCGCGGCCTGGCCTGCATCCCGGGGCGCGAGGCCCAATTCGCCAGCGCGGTCGAGCAGGCGCTGGCCTACGCGCAGGCGCTGGAGTGCCCACGCATCCACGCGATGGCCGGACTGGTGCCGGCCGGCAGCACGCGGGAATCGGTGCGTGCCACCTACGTCGACAACCTGCGCAAGGCCGCCGCGGTCGCCGCCAAACAGGGCGTGGACCTGCTGCTGGAGCCGATCAACACGCGCGACATTCCCGGCTTCTTCCTCAACCGGCAGGACGATGCGCACCGGCTGGTGGAAGAGATCGGCGCCAGCAACGTCAAGGTGCAGTTCGACCTGTACCACTGCCAGGTGGTCGATGGCGACGTGGCGAGCAAGATCCGCCATTACCTGCCGACCGGGCACGTCGGCCACTTCCAGATCGCCGGCGTGCCGCAGCGCCACGAACCGGACCTGGGCGAACTGCACTATCCCTATCTGTTCGGCGTGATCGACGAGGTGTCGGCGCAGTGCGGCTGGCAGGGCTGGGTCGGCTGCGAATACCGGCCCGCGCGCGGCAGCGCGCCGGGCGGCACGTCGGCGGGGCTGGGCTGGATGAAGGCATGGAAGCGGCAGGCCAGGGCATGACGCCGGCGATCCAGGGCTATCACGCCCATGTCTATTTCGACGCCGGCAGTGCCGGGCGTGCGCGCGCCCTGTGCGAGCGCGCCGCCGCGGCGTTTCCGCTCAAGATGGGCCGGGTGCACGAGCGTCCGGTCGGCCCGCATCCGGACTGGAGTTGCCAGCTGGCCTTCCGGGCGGAATTGTTCGCGCAGGTCGTGCCCTGGCTGATGCTCAATCGCGACGGGCTGGTGGTGTTCGTCCACCCGCTCACCGGCAACGACCTGGTGGACCACCGGGATCGCGCGATGTGGATGGGGGCGGTGCGTCCGCTGGACCTGTCGATGCTCGACGAGACTCCCGTGACCTACGATCTCTGAGCGCCGTCAGAGCGCCAGCAAGTCCTTGCCGTCGAGCAGCTGTTCCACCATGGCGGACGAGTCCCCGACCTGGGCCACCGCCTGTCGCAGCTGCTCCTGGCTGCAACCGAATTGCTTGGCCCAGTACATCACTTCCGACGGATTGCTCATGTCGATGCGACTGCGTTGCGCAGGCACGCTCTCGAATACGTATGCCATGGCGTCATCTCCCTTTTGTTCGACTGCCTTGGCGAGATTTGGCACCCGCCGTGTAAACCTTGTTGCCCGTTGAGACCGAAACAAGGTGTAAGCCCGCTCCTACCGGTGAAAGCCCAGGGCTCACGTCGGGCCGAGCCGCTCGATCAGGGCCATTGCCGCTGCCGGCGCGCGTTCCTTGGCGCCATTGATGAAATAGATGAAGGCATCGCGCTGCGAGTCGCCGGCCCAGGCGCGCGCACCCGCGGCCCATTGGTCGAGCGTTTCCGGCGGATAGCCGGTGGGAAGCGCCGCCTCGCTGCGCATCAGGCGGATGTACGCAAACGGCGCCTTCGCATCGGCGATGGCGGGGAACTTTTCCGAATCGGTGTGGACCACGACGCAGCCGTATCTGCCAGCCAAGGCCAGGAATTCCGGTGTATCGAAGCTCTGGTGGCGCACGTCGAGCACGTGGCGCAGCCTGCGGCCGTCGACCGCGCGCGGCAGCAGGGCGAGGAAGGCTTCGAAATCCGCAGGGTCGAACTGCTTGGTCGGCATGAACTGCCAGACGATCGGGCCGAGCTTGTCGCCCAGTTCCGAGATGCCGCTGCCGACGAAGCGTTCGATCGACTCGCCGGCCGTTGCCAGCAGCTTGCGGGTGGTGGCGAAGCGGTTGGCCTTCAGGGAGAACATGAAGCCGTCGGGCGTTTCGTCGCGCCATTTGGCGAAGGTCGGCGGCTTGAAGGTGCTGTAGTAGGTGCCGTTGACCTCGATCGCCGTCAGCTTGCTGCTGGCGTATTGCAGTTCCTTGCTCTGCGACAGGCCCTGCGGATAGAAGTTGTTGCGCCAGGGCTCGTAGGTCCAGCCGCCGACGCCGACGCGAATGCGCTGATCTTCTTGCATGTCGTTTCCTTTCGCGGCGCGATCCCACCGGCCGCCGGCGGACATGGTAGCCCGGCCGGCGCGGCCCGCGCGGCAGGCGTAAAGTGATGGGTTCGACCCGTTCCGGAACAAAGCACATGAACAAACCGATCCAACACGAAATGCCGGCCGGCATGCTCGACGCTACCGCCGCGCTGGCCCATGCCAGCCAGCAGTGGGACCGCGACATCGTCCGCCAGATCACCGACTACATCCAGATTCCGGCCAAGTCGCCCGGCTTCGACAAGGACTGGGCCGAGCATGGCTACATCGAGACCGTGCTGCGCAATGCAGCCGCCTGGGTGGAAGCGCAGAAGGTCGAGGGGCTCACGCTGGAAATCGTCCGCCTGCCGGGCCGCACGCCGGTGCTGTTCTTCGAGATCGCCGCCACCAAGCCGATGTCGGCCCAGACGGTGCTGATGTACGGCCACCTGGACAAGCAGCCGGAATTCACCGGCTGGCGCAGCGACCTCGGTCCCTGGACGCCGAAGTACGAGGACGGCAAGCTGTACGGCCGGGGCGGCGCGGACGACGGCTATGCCGTCTACGCCAGCATTGCCGCGGTGCAGGCATTGAAGGCGCAGAACGCGCCGCATCCGCGCATCGTCGGTTTGATCGAGACCTGCGAGGAATCGGGTTCATACGACCTGCTGCCTTACATCGACGCGCTGCGCACGCGGCTGGGCGACGTCTCGCTGGTGATCTGCCTGGATTCCGGCGCCGGCAACTACGACCAGCTGTGGCTGACGACGTCGCTGCGCGGCATGGCCAGCGGCACGCTGAAGGTGGAGATCCTGACCGAAGGCGTGCACTCGGGCGACGCCTCCGGCCTGGTGCCTTCCAGCTTTCGCATCATGCGGCAGGTGCTGGACCGGCTGGAGGACAGCAAGACCGGCCGCCTGCTGCCGCAAAGCTTCCACTGCGAAATGCCGGCCGAGCGGCTGGCGCAGGCCAAGGCCACGGCCGCCATCCTGGGCGACGAGGTGTACAAGCGCTTCCCCTGGGCGCACTACGACTGCGGCGGCTCCACGATGTTCGCGCTGCCCACCACCACCGAGCCGGTGCAGGCTCTGATCAACCGCACCTGGACGCCGACGCTGTCTGTCACCGGCGCCGAGGGCTTCCCGGCGCTCAAGGACGCCGGCAACGTGCTGCGTCCCTATACCGCGTTCAAGCTGTCGTTGCGGCTGCCGCCGTTGATCGATGCCGGGCAGGCGGTGCAGGAACTCAAGCGGCTGCTGGAAGACAACGCGCCTTACCAGGCCAAGGTCACTTTCGAGAGCAATGGCGGCGCCACCGGATGGAACGCGCCGGACACGGCGCCCTGGTTCGAGCAGGCGCTCAACCGCGCGTCGCAGGCGCACTTCGGCACCTCCTGCGGCTACATCGGACAGGGCGGCACGATTCCGCTGATGAACATGCTGAGCCAGGGATTCCCGAAGGCCCAGATGATGGTCTGCGGCGTGCTGGGCCCGAAGAGCAATGCGCATGGCCCCAACGAGTTCCTGCACGTTCCCTACGCGAAAAAGCTCACCGCGGCCGTGGCCGAAGTGATCGCGCAGCTGCCATGACGCCTGGCTGCGTGCCCGGCCTGCCGCAACTAATTCACGATCGCGCGCACCACCCGCAGCTTCGGTTGCGCTGGTCCCGCCGCGCTTGCCGCCGGTCCGCTGCGGATTGCGGCAGCGCCGGCGCAGGACAATCATTCCAGCCATGACAAGCCCCGTCACGGACTCCACGCTGTCCACTTACACCGCCAGCGACGGCGACAACATTGCCTTGCAGGACTGGGCGCTGCCGGACGACGTGGCGCTGCGCGGCATGGTGATCGTGGTGCACGGGCTGGGGGAGCACGCGGGACGCCATGACGCACTGGCCAATCGCCTCAACAGCTGGGGCTTTGCCGTGCGCGGGTACGACCAGTACGGGCATGGCGAATCGGGCGGCGGCCGCGGACGCTTGCCCACGCCGATGCGGCTGCTGGACGACCTGGGCGACATCATCGACAGCACCCGCCTGCGCTTGCCGGCCGGCACGCCGCTGATCCTGCTGGGACACAGCCTGGGCGGGCTGGTGGCGGGCCGCTTCGTTTCGCTGAACCTGCGCCCGGTCCAGGGGCTGGTCATGTCCTCACCTGCGCTGGATCCAGGCCTGAGCCCGCTGCAGAAGCTGCTGCTGGCGACGCTGCCGCGCATCGCGCCGAACCTCGCCGTGGGCAACGGCATCGATCCCACTTTCCTGTCGCACGACCCGGAGGTGGTGGCTGCCTACCGGCGCGATCCCCGGGTGCACGACAGGGTGTCCGGCCGGATGGGACGCTTCATCGCCGACGCGTCGGCCGCCACGGTGGCGAGCGCCCGGACCTGGACCGTTCCCACCCTGCTGCTGTTCGCCGGCGACGACCGCGTCGTCAACCCGGCCGGCAGCCGCGCCTTCGCCGCTGCGGCGCCGCCGGGCGTGGTGCGCACCAAGGGCTTCGAAGGGCTCTACCACGAGCTGTTCAACGAGGCCGACCCGGAGCCGGTCTACCAGGTGCTCAAGCGGTGGCTGGACGAGCGTTTCGCAGACCCAGCCAGACCAACGCGCCGGCCGTGAGGCCGAGCGGCAGCAGCGAGCCGTAATTGAGCAGCGTCCAGCCCTGCGTGGTGACCAGCACGCCGGACGACAAGGAGCTGATCGCGAGCGTCGCGAACACGAAGAAATTCAAGGCGCCCTGCGCCCGGTCGCGCTCCTGCGGACCATAGGCCGCCAGCGACAGCGTCGTGCTGCCGGTGAAGAGGAAGTTCCATCCCACGCCCAGCATGAACAGCGCCAGCAGGAACTGCTGCAGTTCCACGCCGGACAGCGCGATCAGGACGCAGGCGAGGTTGAGCGCCACGCCGATGCCCATGATCGGCAGCGCGCCGAAACGCCTGATCAGGTGGCCGGTGAAGAAGCCCGGGGCAAACATGCCGATCACGTGCCATTCGAGCACCAGCGCGGCGTCGCTGAAGGGCAGCCGGCACTGCTGCATGGCGATCGGCGTCGCCGCCATCAATAGGTTCATCACGCCATAGCTGAGCGCGCCGGCGGCGGCCGACACGATGAACACCGGCTGCGCCATGATCGCCGAGAGCGGGCGGCCGCCGGTGCTGCCGCCCTTGGGCGGGGGCGGCGCGAACTCGATGAACGACAGCAGCAGCATGGCCAGCAGCGCCACCGCCGCCAGCGAGATGTAGGCCCCGGCGAATGGAACGTCGAACAGGTCGCGCGTGCGCGCCGCCAGGTTGGGCCCCAGCACCGCGCCCAGCAGACCGCCGGCCATCACCAGCGACACGGCTTTCTCGCGTGCTGCCGGCGCCGCCAGTTCGGCCGCGGCGAACCGGTACAGGCCGGCGTTGGCGTTGTAGTAGCCGGCCACCACGGTGGCGAAGCACAGCAGCCAGAAGTTGCGGCTCGCGGCGGCGTAGGTGCACAGGAGTGCCGACAGCAGCGCCACCGCCAGCCCGAGCTGGAACGAGCGCTTGCGCCCGACCAGGCGCTGGGTCCGCGCCACCAGGCCGGTCGAGAGCGCGCCGCCGACCACATAGCCCATCACCGGCAGCGTCGCCATCCAGCCCAGGGGCGCCAGCGACAGTCCGACCAGGCCGTTGATGGCGATGAAGGTGACGTTGTTGGTGAGGAACAGCCCCTGGCAGACCGCCAGCAGCCAGAGGTTGCGATTCATTCCTGAAGTGTAAGAGCCACCAGCGCGGCCAGCGGAGCGGTTTCCGAGCGCAGCACCCGCGGTCCGAGCGTCGCGTATTGGAAGCCGGCGCCGGTGGCAAGCGCCTCCTCCTGCGGTGCCAGCCCGCCTTCCGGTCCGGACAGCAGCCAGACCGGGCCTTGGTCCCCTGCGGCGACGCGGACCGGCCGGGCCTGCGCCGACAACGACAGCAGCAGCCGCGATTCGCCCGGCGTTGGCGCCAGCGCCCCCAGCCATGCCGCGAGCGCGGCCACCGCGTGCACCTGGGGAACCCGGTTGCGGCCGCTTTGCTCGCAGGCGGCGATGGCGATCGCCTGCCAGTGCGCCTGCTTCTTTTCGGCGCGTTCCCCTTGCAACCTGAGCACGCTGCGCTGCGCCAGCACCGGCTGGATGCTCGCGGCACCGAGTTCCGCAGCCTTTTCCACCAGCCAGTCCATCCGCTCGTTGGCCGGCATCCCCACCACCAGATGGATCGCCCGCGGCGCTTCCCGTTCGACCGCATGGTGGGCGCCGACGATCACGCTCACGTCGCTGCGGCCCATGCGTTCGACCTGCGCCTCGAACTCGCCGCCTTCGCCGTTGAACAGCGTCAGGCTGTCCCCGGGCTGCATCCGCAGCACCTGCACGTGGCGGGCCGCCGGCGGCGGCAGCGCCAGCGTGTCGCCGCTGGCCAGCGGCATCGGGCAATGGATCCGTGGCATGAAGACGAGGACGAAGAGGCGGAACTCGGGCGGCCGCGTCAGGCCCGGCCGAACATGAAGGCCGCGGCCTGCTGCGTGCCCTCGACTTCGTCGACCAGCCGCAACAGGGGCGCCAGCTCGCGGTAGCGGTTGGCGGTGGCGCGGATGTAGCCGAGGAAGCGGGGCGTGTCGGCCAGGTAACGGGGCTTGCCGTCGCGCAGCGTCAGCCTGGCAAAGATGCCGGCCACCTTGAGGTGCCGCTGCAGCCCCATCCATTCGACCGCCTTGTAGAACTCGCCGAAGTCGCTGTCCACCGGCAGGCCGGCCTTCTGCGCCCGCTGCCAGTAGCGCACCGTGATGTCCAGCACGAACTCCTCGTCCCAGCTGAGGAAGGCGTCGCGCATCAGGCTGGCGATGTCGTAGGTGATCGGGCCGTAGACCGCGTCCTGGAAATCGAGCACGCCCAGCCGCGGCTCGGCCGGATCGGCGGGCATCATGAGGTTGCGCGGCATGAAGTCGCGGTGCACGAAGACCGACGGCGACGCCAGGTTGCGCTCGATGATGAGCGAAAACATGGCGTCCAGCGTCTCGCCGACCCGGCCTTCGAGCGTGATGCCCTTGTGCCGGGCCAGGTACCACTGCGGAAACAGATCGAGTTCGCGCGCCAGCAGGGGCTTGTCATAGGCCGGCAGCACGCCGGGCCGGGAAGCGGCTTGCCAGGCGACCAGGGCGTCGACGGCGCGCAGGTACAGGTCCTTGTTGGCGCCGGCCACCTCGCGGTCCACCACGTCGATCATGGTTTGGGTGCCCAGGTCCTGCAGCAGCATGAAGCCGTTGGCCTGGTCCCACTCCAGCACCTGCGGCACATGCAGGCCCGCCTCTGCCATCAGCGCCGCCACCTTGACGAAGGGTTCGCAGTTCTCCTGCTCGGGGGGCGCATCCATGATGATCCGGCTGCCCTGGTCGTCGTCGATGCGCAGGTAGCGCCGGAAGCTGGCGTCGGCGGAGGCCGGCCGCAGGCTCAAGGGGCGCAGGCGATGGGCGGGGCCCACGCGGTCCAGCCAGCCGCGGAAGGCTGCTTCGCGGACCGGGTCGGTCCACTCGACGCAAGGGGGGGTGCAGGCAGGTGCGGCGGTCGGAGACGGTGGATTGCTCATGGATAATCCATTCTACAAATCCAGTCCGGCAGCTCGCGGCCGGAACCCACCCAGTCCACGAATGCACCACCCGACGAAGGCGTTTCGCCATTGCTTTGCCCTGACCCCGGTGGCTCTGGTGGCGTGCGCCCTGGTCCAAGCCCCGGTGCATGCGCAGGCCGTCGATCCGGCTGCGCCCCCGCTGGACGTCGGGCAGCCGGTGCTCAAGGCCAGCCCGCGCCTGCGCGAGGACATTCCGGCCACGGTGCGGCCCGGCCTGCCCACCTTCCTGTCGGGGGAGCGGGCCTCCGGCCGCACCGACCTGGAAACGGTGATCGAGGGAGACGCTCAGCTGCGCCGGGGTGACACCATCATCCGCGCCGACCGGCTCGAGTATCACCAGCCCGACGACCTGGCCAAGGCGAGCGGCAATGTCCACATCAACCGGGCCGGCAACACCTTCGACGGGCCGACGCTGGAGCTCAAGATCGATGCCTTCGAGGGCTTCTTCCTGGCGCCACGCTACCGTTTCCTGCAGAACAATGCCTACGGCGAGGCCGAGCGCGTCGACTTCCTGGACGACCAGCGCGCCGTTATCAAGAACGCGACTTACACCACCTGCCAGCGCCGGCCCGGTCCGAGCTGGCTGCCCGACTGGATCATCCGCGCGGCCAGCATCCGGATTGACAACGAAGAGGAGGTGGGGCACGCCAGCGGCGCGGTGCTGAGCTTCTTCCAGGTGCCGATCCTGCCCGTGCCCGAGCTGAGTTTTCCGCTGAGCGACAAGCGCAAGTCCGGCCTGCTGCCGCCCACCTTCGGGCTGGACAACCTCAACGGCGTCGAGCTCACGGTCCCCTATTACTGGGACATCGCGCCGAACCGCGATGCGACGTTCTTCCCCGCCCTGATGACCAAGCGCGGCGTCGACCTGGGCGGCGAATTCCGCTACCTGGAGCGCGACTACCAGGGCACGCTGCGGGCGAATTACATGCCGACCGACACGCTGCGGGATCGCGATCGCTGGGGCTATTCGCTGATCCACTCCGGCACGATCACCACCGGCTTGGCCGGCCTCGGGTCGGTGGGCCTGAACCTGAACCTCAACCATGTCAGCGACGACAATTACTGGCGCGACTTCGCGCGTTCCGGCAGCTCGCTGACCCAGCGCCTGCTGGCAAGTGACGGCTCCCTGACATGGGCGCGCGGCAACTTCTCCCTGCTGGCGCGCTCGCTGACCTGGCAGACCCTGCAGGACGTGAGCTCGCCGATCGTGCCGCCGTACGATCGCCTGCCGCAGATCGTCGCGCGTTACTCGCGCACCAGCCTGCCCGGCGGGCTGGACGCCTCGGTGGAGGGGGACTACACGCAGTTCCATTCGGACCGCACGCTCACGCTCCAGCCCAACGCCAAGCGCGCCTACACGCTGGCGCAGATCACGCGGCCGTGGCAGGCGCCGGGCTGGTTCTTCACGCCGAAACTGCAGCTTCACGCCACCAGCTACCAGTTCGATGCGCCGCTGGTCACAGGCGCCACCACCGCCAGCCGTGTGGTGCCGACGCTGAGCCTGGACGGCGGGCTGGTGTTCGAACGGGACGCGAGCTTCTTCGGTCGCGCGTTCCGCCAGACGCTGGAGCCGCGCGCCTTCTACGTGCACACGCCGTTTCGCGACCAGAACCAGCTGCCCAACTACGATTCGGCGGCCACCGATTTCAATTTCGCGACCATCTACACCGAGAATGCGTTCGGCGGCAACGACCGCATCTCGGACAACAACCTGCTGACGCTGGGCGCCACCACCCGGCTGCTGGACCCGGACACCGGCGCCGAGGCGGCGCGCTTCGGCGTCGCCCAGCGGCTGCGCTTCAAGGACCAGCTGGTCACCTTGCCGGGCGGCGCGCCGGTCAGCGAGCGCCTGTCGGACGTGCTGTTCGGCGCGACGATCAACTGGGCGCCGCAGTGGAGCACCGATGCGACCGTGCAATACAACCCCAAGACCGGCCGGTCGATCCGCTCCACCATCGGCGCGCGCTACAGCCCCGGCAACTACCGGGTGGTGAGCGCCGCCTACCGGCTGCAGCGCGATTCGAGCGAACAGCTCGACGTCGGCTGGCAGTGGCCGATCAACGACCTGTGGGGCGACAAGGGCCAGAACCTCGGGCCCGGCATGGGCGAAGGCGAAGGCCGGTGGTACAGCGTCGGCCGGCTCAACTACAGCCTGATGGACAAGAAGCTGGTCGATGCCGTGGTCGGGCTGGAGTACGATGCCGGCTGCTGGCTGGGACGGGTGGTGGTCGAGCGGCTGCAAAGCAGCACGACCTCCTCCAACAAGCGGATCCTGTTCCAGCTCGAGTTCGTCGGCTTCACCCGCCTGGGCTCGAGCGCGCTGCAGTCGCTCAAGGACAACATTCCCCGCTATCAGTACCTGCGCGAGAAGGTCACCACGCCCAGCCGCTTCAGCAACTACGATTGAATTCCAAGCACAGCATGATCAAACTACGCGCCTTCGTCTTGGGCTTGGCCTTCACGGCGCAGGCCGTGGCCCTGCTTCCCGCAGCGCAGGCCCAGGGCCTGCGGGTGTCGCCCCAGCTGGGCGCCAACCGGCCCGTCCCCCGCCCCGGGGACACCGGGCCGCGTGCGGCCGACTACATCGTCGCCGTGGTCAACTCCGAACCGATCACCAACAACGAGGTGCGCTCGCGGATGGTCCGCTTCGAGCAGCAGCTCACGCAGCAGGGCGTGGCCCTGCCGGCGCGGCCGGAGCTGGCCCGCCAGGTGCTGGAACGCCTGATCAGCGAGAAGGCCCAGCTGCAGCTGGCCAAGGAGACCGGGCTGAAGATCGACGACGCGATGCTGGACCAGGCCGAGCAGAACGTGGCGCGCCAGAACCAGGTCGACGTGGCCGAATTCAGGCGCCGGATCGCCGCGGACGGCATGGAGCCGTCGCAGTTCCGCGAGGAGCTGCGCAACCAGCTGCTGCTGACGCGCCTGCGCGATCGCGAACTGGAAAGCCGCGTCAAGGTCTCGGACCTGGAGCTGGACCAGTTCATCCGCGAGCAGCAGGGGTTGACCGACACGTCGGCGGTGGAACTCAACCTGGCCCACATCCTGATCGCCATTCCGGAGGGCGCCAGCGTCCAGCAGGTGTCCGCGCTGCAGACCAAGGCGCAGCGCGTGCAGGAGCGCGCCGCCGCCGGCGAGGACTTCAGCAAGCTGGTGCGCGAGTTTTCCGAAGCCCCCGGCGCCGCGGCCACCGGCGGTGTCGTCGGCCTGCGCACGGCGGACCGCTATCCGCCGCTGTTCGTCGAGGCGACCCAGTCGCTGCGCGAAGGCGGGGTGAGCAAGGTGGTGCGATCGGGCGCCGGTTTCCACATCATCAAGGTGATCGAAAAGCGCCATGGCGGCCTGCCCGGCGCCCACGTGATCCAGAACCACGCGCGCCACATCCTGTTGCGGCCCAGCGCCCAGTTGAGCGAAGCCGCGGCCAAGGCCAAGTTGGCCGAGTTCAAGAAGCGGATCGAGGCCGGCCAGGCCGACTTCGCGCAGCTTGCCAAGGAAAATTCGCAGGACGCCAGCGCCGCCAAGGGCGGCGACCTGGGATGGGCCAATCCCGGCCTGTTCGTGCCGGAATTCGAGGACACGGTCAACGCCCTGTCGCCCGGCCAGATCTCCGAGCCGCTGGTGTCGCGCTTCGGCGTCCACCTGATCCAGCTGCTGGAGCGGCGCGAAACCGCGCTCAGCCAGCGCGAACAGCGCGACCTGGCCCGCAACCTGCTGCGCGAGAAGAAGCTCGACGAAGCCTACGCCAGCTGGGCCCAGGACGTGCGCGGCCGGGCTTACGTGGAGTACCGCGACCCGCCGCAATGAAGCACATCCCGCGCAAGCGCTTCGGCCAGCACTTCCTGGCCGACGCTGGCATCGTCGATGCGATCGTGCGCGCCATCGATCCGCGGCCGGGCGAGGCGATGGTGGAGATCGGGCCGGGGCTGGCGGCGCTGACCCAGCCGCTGGTGGAGCGGCTCGGCCGCCTCACCGTGATCGAACTGGACCGGGACCTGGCGGCGCGCCTGCGCAGCCACGGCCAGCTCGAGGTCATCGAATCCGACGTGCTCAAGGTGGACTTTGCCGCGCTGGCGGCCTCGATGGGACAGCCCCGGATCCGCGTCGTCGGCAACCTGCCGTACAACATCTCCACGCCGATCCTGTTCCACCTGCTGGGCTTCGTCGGCAGCGTGCAGGACCAGCACTTCATGCTGCAGAAGGAAGTGATCGACCGCATGGTGGCGCAGCCCTGCACCAGCGACTATGGCCGCCTGTCCGTGATGCTGCAGTGGCGCTACGAGATGGAGAACGTGCTGTTCGTGCCGCCCGAATCCTTCGACCCGCCGCCGCGCGTGGACAGTGCCGTGGTGCGCATGGTGCCGCGGCCGGCGCCGGCCGCGGTGGATGAGAAGCTGCTGTCGGAGCTGGTCCAGGTGGCGTTCAGCCAGCGCCGCAAGATCCTGCGCAACACGCTGGGCAAATGGCTGGAGCAGAAGGGCTTCGCCGGCGAGTTCGACGTCCAGCGGCGCGCCGAGGAGGTGCCGGTGACGGAATACCTCGCCATCGCCCGCGCCGTTTCGCCACAGCCCTGAAGACCAGGGCCTCGATTAGCGGGGCTGCGGCCAGCCTGGCCGGCGCGGCGATCGTGCGCAGCCAAGAAAAAGCCCGTCGCGAAGGACGGGCCGTTTTCAAGATGCGGAGAGTCAGGCCGCCGCGAGCCAATATCCCGCGTTGAAGGGGCTGCTCATTCGCAGCGCCAGGGGAGAAATGTCGACCAGCAGGTCGGTGGGCATTTTCTCGCCGTTGTCGGTGACCGGTGCGACAGCGTCCGCCGCTTCGGTCCCTTGAGCCTCGTTCGCCCGTTCTGCTTGGCTGGTGTGTGCAGAACGGGCTACAGAAAAGAATAGAAACAGCGGAACGGTATCTTCCGGTCTGCCCAGTAATCTGCCGTATCGCGGAAGATATCCAGCAGCTGCTCGCGCGCCTCCTTGTCGAACTTGCCGTTGGCCGGGATCTGCTCGAGCACCACGATGAAGCCGGGCTGGGGACCCGATTTGTGCAGCGGGTCCGTCATGCAGTCGTACAGCGCGTCGAAGTTCTTGCCGAAGTGCGACGGGAACGTGAACTGCTGGGCGATCAGGTCGAGCACGTCCTGCTTGCTCTGCGCCGGGGCGAGGTTCGCATACAGGAAGTGCTGCCCGAGCGAAATGGCAGCGTCCTGCAGGTCCTGCACCCGGAAGGCGCGGATCGACTGCACGATGTTGCTGCGGACGCCCTTCAGGGGCGCCTCGCCGGCTTCCTGACGAAGTGGTGTATCCATCTCCGCGTCTCTTTCCATAGTCAAAAACAGGTCCCGACTCATTGGGGGTTCTCCACGATCATGCGAAAACTGGCGTAGTGGTCGGCGGTGTAATAACAGGCATGCGGCGCCCGGACCGGCCCTCCGCACACGATGCGCCGGGCTCCCCGGTCGCGCGATCCTGGCGTCGGCACGGTGTACTCGCGGTAAAAACCGCGCCTATCGGTCGGCAGCTGTCGCTCCCGGTTGCCGAACACCACGCCATCCTTGTCGAAGGGGAAAGGCCCGCCAGCGCGGATCAATTCGTAAGTCACCCGGCCTGCCGGCGGCAGCTCGGCAGTCGAGATGACTGCCAACTTGCTTCCGACCGATCGTTCCCACGAGGGCTGCCTGGCCTGGACCGACGTGGGACCAGCCAACGACGCTGCCAACAAGAAGCTAGTAAGTGCAAACTTGATAGCCGCGGCGCGCGACATGAACGGACCTTCTTGGGGGTGACCTTCGGGGGAGACGCCATTTCCAGACGCCCGGGACCCATCACGGTCCTCGGGTAAACCCGGAAATTTCAAGGCGCTAGTGTGACGTATCTGCCACGAAAACGCAAGCGGATGCACAAAAATTGGGCAGCCGCAGGGGCCTTTGATGGCCCGGCGGACAGCAGGCGAGTGAGCGCCTGCTGTCGGGAATGGCCTTAGCGAGCGGCGTTGGCGTCCGCCACGGTCAGGGCTGTCATGTTGACGATCCGGCGGACGGTCGTGCTCGCCGTGAGGATGTGGACCGGCTTGGCGGCGCCCAGCAGCACCGGGCCGATGGCGATGTTGCCGCCGGCCGCGGTTTTCAGCAGGTTGTAGGAGATGTTGGCCGCATCGATGTTCGGGCAGACCAGCAGGTTGGCGTCGCCGGACAGGGTGCTGTGCGGCATGATCGCGTCCCGCGTGGCGCCGTCCAGGGCCACGTCGCCGTGCATCTCGCCGTCCACTTCCAGCCAGGGCGCACGGTCGCGCAGCATGGCCAGCGTTTCGCGCATCTTGACGGCGCTGGGCTGGTTGCTGCTGCCGAAGTTCGAATGGCTCAGCAAGGCGGCCTTGGGCTTGATGCCGAAGCGCATCATCTCCTCGGCCGCCATGATCGTGATCTCGGTCAGCTGGATCGCCGTCGGGTCGTAATTGATGTGGGTGTCCACCAGGAACACCTGCCGGTTGGGCAACAGCAGCCCGTTCATGCAGGCATACGTGCAGACGCCTTCGCGCCGCCCGATCACCTGGTCGATGTACGGCAGGTGGGTGGAGGTGTGGCCCCAGGTGCCCACGATCATCCCGTCCACCTCGCCCTTGTACAGCAGCATCGAGCCGATCAGCGACAGCCGGCGCCGCATCTCGATCTTCGCCATCTGGACCGTCACGCCCTTGCGCTCGGTCATCCGGTGGTAGGTCTGCCAGAAGTCGCGGTAACGGTGGTCGTGTTCGACGTTGACGATGTCGTAGTCCGCGCCTTCCTTGAGCCGCAGGCCGAACTTCTCGATCCGCTGGGCGATGATGGCCGGCCGGCCGATGAACGTCGGGCGGGCAATCCCCTCGTCCACCACGATCTGGGCGGCCCGCAGCACCCGCTCTTCCTCGCCTTCGCAGAAAGCCACGCGCTTCTTGAGCGCCTGGCGCGCCATCTGGAAGATCGGCTTCATCGTGGTGCCCGAGGCATACACGAAGCTCTGCAGCTTCTCGCGGTAGGCGTCCATGTCCTTGACCGGGCGCAGCGCGACGCCGCTGTCGGCGGCCGCCTGCGCCACGGCGGGCGCGATCTTCATCATCAACCGCGGGTCGAAGGGCTTGGGAATGAGGTATTCCGGTCCGAAGGCCAGCTGCTGGCCCGCGTACGCGGCGGCCACCACCTCGCTCTGCTCGGCCTGCGCCAGTTCGGCGATCGCGTACACGGCGGCGATCTCCATCTCCGCCGTGATCGTGGTCGCGCCGGAATCGAGCGCCCCGCGGAAGATGTAGGGGAAGCACAGGACGTTGTTGACCTGGTTCGGGTAGTCGGTGCGGCCGGTGGCCATGATCACGTCGTCGCGCACCGACTTGGCGTCGTCCGGCGTGATCTCGGGATTGGGATTGGCCAGGGCCATGATGATCGGCTTGGGCCCCATCTTGCGGACCATCTCCGGCTTGAGCACGCCGCCGGCCGACAGGCCCAGGAAGATGTCCGCGCCCTCGATGATCTCGCCCAGCGTGCGGGCCGAGGTCTTCTGCGCGAACTGGATCTTGTCCTCGTCCATCAGCTCCTTGCGGCCTTCGTACACCACGCCTGCCAGGTCGGTGGCGTAGATGTTCTCGCGCGGCAGCCCCAGCTTCACCAGCAGCGAGAGGCAGGCCAGCGCCGCTGCGCCGGCGCCGGATGTCACCAGCTTGACGCTCTTGATGTCCTTGCCCGCGACCTTCAGGCCGTTGATGATGGCCGCGGCCACCGTGATCGCCGTGCCGTGCTGGTCGTCGTGGAAGACCGGGATCTTCATGCGCTCGCGCAGCTTGCGCTCAACGTAGAAGCAGTCCGGTGCCTTGATGTCTTCCAGGTTGATGCCGCCGAAGGTCGGCTCCAGCGAGGCGATGATGTCCACCAGCTTGTCCAGGTCGTTCTTCTCGTTGACCTCGATGTCGAACACGTCGATGCCGGCGAACTTCTTGAACAGGACCGCCTTGCCTTCCATCACCGGCTTGGATGCCAGCGGGCCGATGTCGCCCAGCCCCAGCACCGCAGTGCCGTTGGTGATGACTGCCACCAGGTTGCCGCGCGCTGTGTACTTGAATGCGTTGTTCGGGTCCTTGACGATTTCCTCGCAAGGCGCCGCGACGCCGGGCGTGTAGGCCAGCGACAGGTCGTGCTGGTTGATCAGCTGCTTGGTGGCGGCGATCGCAATCTTGCCGGGGATCGGAAACTCGTGGTATTCGAGGGCGGCGCGGCGCAGTTCGGCGCGCTTCTCGATGTCGGTCGCCTGCTGGTTGTCTGGCATGGTTGTCGTCTCCTGGAGCACAGCTTAAGCCATCGCAGCGACGCTGTTTGGCTTCTGAGGGAGGGGGATTGTAGTCCCGGCTCCGGCCCGCACCGGTCACGACAGCCGTGCCGAAAACAGCCTGATCCGCTGCTGCGCAACCGACGCGCACATGGCGTCGGGCAGGGACGCAGCGCCGCATGCAGGCCGCCCACGTCAGATCTCGACGACCTCGAAATCGGACTTGGCCACGCCGCAGTCCGGGCAGGCCCAGCTGTCGGGAATGTCGGCCCAGCGGGTGCCGGGCGCCAGGCCGTCCTCGGGCCGGCCGGCGGCCTCGTCGTAGATGAAGCCGCAAACGATGCACAGATAGGTTTTCATGATTCGGGTAGTGACTGGTGACTGGTGACTGGTGGCGGGTGGCTCAGGCGGCAACGCGCAGCTTGTCGAGCTGCGCCTGGTAGTTGGCGGCGTGCCGCTCTTCCACCCTGGCCAGGGCGGCGAAGCGCTTCTGCGCTTTTTCCAGCGTGGCGCGGAACTGCGCGGCATGGACCTTCGACTCCTCGATCTGCTGGTTCATTTCCGCCGCGGCGGCGGCGTTGCCTTCGGCCTCGGCGGTGTTGCGAAAGCCGGGGTACATCTCGCTGTACTCGTAGGTCTCGCCGTCGATGGCGATCTGCAGCGCCTTCGCCGGCGTCATGTCGGCCTTCGGATACAGCAGGTCGAGGTGGCCGAATGCGTGCGCCACTTCCTGGTTGGCGGTCTCCTCGAAGGTGCGCGCGGTTTCCTCGTCGCCGGCCTCGCGCGCCAGCCTGGCGAAGTAGCGGTACTTGATGTGCGCCATGGACTCGCCGGCGAAGGCGGCTTCCAGGTTGGCGAAGGTCTTGATGTCGGGGCGTTGCAGGGCAGCCATGGGATCTCCTTGGTCAAAGCCGATTGAGGGAATCGATCGGCACATTTGAGATGGTAGGCATTGGCTATATCAAATGCCAATTGCTTCTGGCTAAACGATGGATAGCCCCCATTTGGCGCGGCAGTATCATCCGCCGACATTCCACCCAACGAGGAGCGGCCATGGCACTGATGGATTTCATCAAGAAACAGTTCATCGACATCATCCAGTGGACCGAGGACCGCGACGGCACGCTGGCATGGCGCTTCCCGATGCAGGACATGGAGATCCAGAACGGCGCCTCGCTGACGGTGCGCGAATCGCAGATGGCGGTGTTCGTCAACGAGGGCAAGGTCGCCGACGTCTTCGGCCCCGGCATGTACAAGCTGACCACCCAGACGCTGCCCGTGCTGACCTACCTGAAGAACTGGGACAAGCTGTTCAAGTCGCCCTTCAAGACCGACGTCTATTTCTTCAGCACCCGCCAGCAGGTCGACCAGCGCTGGGGCACGCCGCAGCCGATCACCATCCGGGACAAGGACTTCGGCGCCGTGCGGCTGCGGGCCTTCGGCAATTACAACTACCGGATCGGCGACCCCAAGCTGTTCCACACCCAGATCTCCGGCACCCGCGACCTGTACACCGTCGGCGACCTCGACGGCCAGTTGCGCGGGATGGTGCTGCAGCACATCTCGGATGCCATCGCCAGCAGCGGCCTGCCCTTCCTGGACCTGGCGTCCAACCAGACCGAGTTCGCCCGGGCCCTGGCCACCGAGCTGGCGCCGGCCTTCGAGGCCATCGGCCTGAAGCTGGAAGGCATGACGGTGCAGAACCTGTCGCTGCCCGAGGAGCTGCAGAAGCTCCTGGACCAGCGCATCGGCATGGGCATGGTCGGCAACGACATGGGCAAGTTCATGCAGTACCAGACCGCGCAGGCCATTCCCGAGATGGCCAAGGGCGTGGGGTCCGGCGGCGGCGGCGGGATTGCCGGCGACGCCATGGGCCTGGGCGCCGGCATCGCCATGGGGCAGGTGCTGGCCAAGAACCTGCAGGAAGGCCTGCAGGGCGGAGCCGCCTCGCAGGCTGCCGCGGCCGCGGCAGCCGTCCCGGTGAAAGCCGACGACGTCATGGCCACGCTGGAAAAGCTCGGTGAGCTCAAGGCCAAGGGCATCCTGACGCAAGAGGAATTCGACGCCAAGAAGGCGGAGCTGCTCAAGAAGCTGGTGTGACGCCGCAACGCGTCTACCGCGCACCCTGCCCCGGCTGCGGGGCACCGGTCGAATTCCGCAGCGCCCAGTCGACCTACGCCGTCTGCAGCTTCTGCCACAGCACCGTCGTGCGCGACGGCGAGACGCTGTCGCGCATCGGCAAGATGGCCGAGGTGTTCGACGACCACAGCCCGCTGCAGCTGATGGCGTCGGGCCGCTGGCAGGCCCGACCCTTCACCCTGGTCGGCCGGCTGCAATACAAGGGCCCGAGCGGCAACTGGGCCGAATGGAACGTGCTGTTCGACGACGGCAGCGGCGCAACGCTGGCCGAGGACAACGGCGCCTACGTCATGGCTTTGCCGGCGGCCGCCAACCGCGAGCTGCCGCCGGCGGAGCGGTTCCGGGTCGGCGCCGCCACCGCCATCGACGGCAAGACCTACAACATCGCGTCGAACGAGGCGGTGATGCTGGCCTCGGCGCAGGGCGAGCTGCCCAAGCTGCCGCCGCTGGGCCAGCCGTTCCCGATGGTGGAGCTGCGCAGCGCCGACGGCGAGGTGCTGAGCATCGACTACGGCTCGGTGCCGCCGGCCGTCACCCGCGGCCGCGCCGTGCTGCTGGAGGAGCTGCAACTCAGCGGCCTGCGCGAGGACAGCGTCAAGGAGGAAAAGGCGCGGCAGTTCTCCTGCCCCAACTGCGGCGCCCCGGTGGAAGTGCAGCTGGAGCAAAGCAAGAGTGTCACCTGCCGCTCCTGCAACAGCGTGATCGATCTGAGCCGCGGCATCGGCGCCCAGCTGTCGCACGTGCGCCAGGAGGAGAGCATCGAACCGCTGATCCCGCTGGGCAGCACCGGCCAGCTGCAGGGCGCAACCTGGCAGGTGGTGGGGTTCCAGCACCGGATGGGCCACGAGCCCGGTGAGGACGAGCAGTTCGGCTGGGACGAGTACCTGCTGTACAACCGCCAGCGCGGCTTCATCTTCCTGGTCGATACCGAGGAAGGCTGGAGCGTCGTCAAGCCCACCACCGGCGCGCCCAAGTACGCCGACGGCGCGGCCTTCGCCAGCTACCTGGGCACCAGCTATCAACTCAAGTACAGCTACCAGGCGACCACCTCCTTCGTGGCGGGCGAGTTCTACTGGCCGGTGGCGCGCGGCCAGACCAGCTTCAACCGCGACTTCGCCAGCGGCGCCAGCCTGTTGTCGATGGAGCAGACGCCGCGCGAGATCACCTGGTCCAGCGGCAGCACCATCGACAGCGACACGGTGGCCAAGGCCTTCGGCGTCCAGGACAAGAAGCAGTTGCTCAAGCGCAGCGACGCCGGACCGACCAGCAGCGCAGGCATCGGCGGCATCGGTTGCGGCACGATCATCCTGCTGGTCATCGTGCTGCTGATCCTGCTGGTGCTGATCCGCGCCTGCTCGGACCAGGCGCCCGGCGGCGGCGGCAGCTTCCGCAGCGGCGGCGGCTCGTTCGGCGGCTATTCCGGCGGCGGCGGCCACAAGTAGCTTTCAAGATTTCACAAGGAGAACCCCATGGACATCGAATGGCTCAAACCGGCCGCCTTCTTCGGCTCCATCGTCTACGCGCTGGTCGGCGTCGTCGTGTTCTGGCTGGGCTTCATCGTCATCGACCTGCTCACCCCCTACAAGCTGTGGGAGGAGATCGTCGAGAAGCAGAACCGCGCGCTGGCGCTGGTGGTGGCCTCGATGGCGCTGGGCATCTCGATCATCGTGGCCGCCGCCATCCACGGGTGAGCACCACCGCCGTCCGCCCGGACGCTCCGGCGCCGCGACCGCTGGAGGTCGCGCTGCTGGCCTCGGTGTTCGTGGTCGCCGCCTGCGGGCTGGTGTACGAACTGGCGGCCGGCGCGCTCGCGTCGTACGTGCTGGGCGACTCGGTGCTGCAGTTCTCGACCGTCATCGGCAGCTACCTGTTCGCGATGGGCGTGGGCTCCTGGCTGTCGCGCTTTTTCGAGCGCCAGTTGCCGGCCCATTTCCTGCGCATCGAACTGCTGGTGGCGCTGGTGGGCGGCCTCATGCCCGCCACCCTGTTCCTGGCCAACGCCTACGCGCCATCCGCCTTCCGCTTCCTGCTGTACGCCCTGGTGCTGGCGGTGGGAACACTGGTGGGGCTGGAGATCCCGCTGGTGATGCGGATCCTGCGCCGCAACGTGGTGCTCCGGGAGCTGGTGTCGCAGGTGCTCACCTTCGACTACCTCGGTGCCCTGGCCGTGTCCGTCGCCTTCCCGCTGCTGCTGGTGCCGCAGCTGGGGCTGATCCGCACCGGCGTGCTGTTCGGCCTGATGAACGCCGCGGTGGCGCTGTGGGCGTTGTGGCTGTTCCGGCACGAGCTGCGCCGGTTGCGCGCCCATGTCCTGGCCTGCGCGCTCACGGTGGCGGCGCTGGCGGCCGCCTTCGCCGGCGCGGCGCAGATCACCACGCTGTCGGAAGACCGCTTCTACCAGGACAGCATCGTGTTCAGCGCCACCTCGCCATGGCAGCGCATCGTCGTCACCCACGGCCGGGCCGGCTACCGGCTGTTCCTCAACGGCAACCTGCAGTTCTCCGAGCGTGACGAATACCGTTACCACGAGGCGCTGGTCCATCCGGCGATGGCCGCGCACGGCGCTGCGCGCAAGGTGGCGGTGCTGGGCGGCGGCGACGGCCTGGCGGTGCGCGAGATCCTGCGCTATCCGGGCGTGGAGAGCGTGACGCTGGTCGAACTGGACCCCAACATGACGCAGCTGTTCTCGAGCCACCCGGCACTGTCGCGCCTGAACGGCGGATCGCTGGCGTCGCCCAAGGTGAAGATCGTCAATGCCGACGCCTTCAAGTGGCTGCAGGAGTCGCGCGAGACCTTCGACGTGATCGTGGTCGACTTTCCCGATCCGACCAACTTCTCGATCGGCAAGCTCTACACGCAGTCCTTCTACGCGTTGCTGGAGCAGCGGCTCGCGGCCAGCGGCTACGCCGTGGTCCAGACCACCTCGCCCCTGGTGGCCCGCCAGAGTTTCTGGACGGTGGTGACGACGCTGGAATCGGTCGGGCTGCGCGCAGCGCCCTATCACGCCAACGTGCCCAGCTTCGGCGAGTGGGGCTACGTCATCGCCAGCCGGCGGCCGTTCCGGATGCCGCAGGAGCTGCCGGCCGGACTGCGCTTCCTGACGCTGGAGAGCCTGCCGCAGCTGTTCGATTTTCCGCGCGACATGGCGCGGGTGCCGGCCGAGGTCAACCGCCTGTCCAACCAGGTGCTGGTGACGACCTACGAGCGCGAATGGGGCAAGGTGACCCAGTGACGCTGCCTTCGGGCCCGGGGCCGGACGCGCTGACGCGCCGCGCGCTGCTGATGGCTGCCGCGACGCCCTTGCTCGCCTGCAGCGGCGCGCCGGAAATTCCCGGCGGGTTCAACGGCATCGGCCACGAGCGCGGCCACCTGCTGCGCAACCGCTCCGGCGTGGCGCCTCCCTCGACCACGCGGCGCACGCGGGTGCTGATTGCCGGCGCCGGCATCGCGGGGCTGGCCGCGGCGCGCGCGCTGCGGCTGCGCGGCATCGACGACGTCGTGCTGCTGGAGCTGGAGGACAGCGCCGGCGGCAACAGCCGCGGCGGCATGGTCGGCGGCATCGCGTGTCCGCTCGGCGCGCATTACCTGCCGCTGCCGGGCGACGATGCGCCCCAGGTGCAGAACCTGCTGGAGGAGCTGGGCCTGCGGCGCCGGGTCGCCGGCCGCTGGCAGTACGACGAGCGCCACCTGTGCCACAGCCCGCAGGAGCGGCTGTTCTTCGAGGGCCGGTGGCAGGACGGCCTGCTGCCGCTGCAAGGCGTGGGCGCGGGCACGCTCGCGCAATACCGGCGCCTGTCGCAGCGGGTGGAGGATGCGCGCAAGGCCGCCCGCTACTCGGTCCCGCTGGCGGACGCGCCGGCATCCGCGCCGCAGCTTGCGCTCGATGCCCAGACATTCGACGCGTGGCTGCAGCGCGAACAGTTCACCGATCCGCACCTGCGCTGGTACCTGGACTACTGCTGCCGCGACGACTATGGGGCCGGCCTGGCGTCGGTTTCAGCCTGGGCCGGCATCCATTACTTCGCGAGCCGGCACGGCTTTCACGTGCCGGGCGACGGACCCGATCGCGACGCCGTCCTGACCTGGCCGCAAGGCAACGCCTGGCTCAGCGAACGCATGGCCTGGCCGCTGGGCGAGCGCCTGCGCACCGGCCGCGTGGTGACGCGGATCGAATCGCTGCGCCATGAGGTGGAAGTGGATGCGGTCAACGTCGCGACCGGCGTGGCCGAGCGCTGGCAGGCCGAGCGCTGCATCGTGGCGCTGCCGGTGTTCGTCGCCGCGCGCGTGGTCGAAAGCCCGCCGGCCCTGCTGCAGCAGGCGGCCGCGCGCATCCGCCATGCGCCCTGGGTGGTGGCGAACCTGCACCTGCGCGAGCCGCTGGCGGACCGGCGCGGCCCGGCGCCGGCCTGGGACAACGTGCTGTACGGAACGAAGGGCCTGGGCTATGTCGACGCCCGGCACCAGAGCCTGGACCCGACACCGGGCCCGACCGTGCTGAGCTGGTACCGGCCGCTGGGTGACGAGCCGGGCGCCCGCCAGCGCCTGCTCGACCAGCCCTGGACGGCGTGGCGCGAC
Organism: Caenimonas terrae; assembly: GCF_042655405.1. NCBI lineage: Bacteria > Pseudomonadati > Pseudomonadota > Betaproteobacteria > Burkholderiales > Comamonadaceae > Caenimonas > Caenimonas terrae. Next base: position 770,105 of record NZ_JBHSMF010000002.1, read on the forward strand.
CAGATGCTGGCCGAACTGTCGGTGCCGCATCCCGACATGGCGGCCAAGGCCAGCCGGGTCGAGGTGACCCGCTACGGCCATGCGATGGCGATGCCGCAGCCCGGCACGCTGCGGGCCTGGGCCGGACGCGCGGCCCTGCGCAGCGACCGGCTGCTGTTCGCGCACAGCGACTGGTCGGGCTACTCGGTGTTCGAGGAAGCGATGGCGGCCGGGCACGAGGCGGGCCGCCGCGCCTGACCCGTCCAACCCGGCGCGCTCAGGCGCGCATCAGCGCTTCGATCTCGTCGGCCATGACCGGCACGCCGCGCGAGATCAGCTCGCAGCCGGTCTCGGTGACGATGGCGTCGTCCTCGATGCGGATGCCGATGTTGTGGAACTTCTCGGGCACGCCCTCGCCCGGGCGCACGTACAGGCCCGGCTCGATGGTCAGCACCATGCCGGGCTTGAGGATGCGGCTGGGACGGTTCTTGATGATCTCGCCCGACAGCGGGTCCTTGCGCTCGTTCACCTCGCCGACCTGCGACGGCTCGACGTAGCTGCCGCAGTCGTGCACGTCCATGCCCAGCCAGTGGCCGGTGCGGTGCATGTAGAACTGGAAGTAGCTGCGGTTGTCGATCACGTCCTGGGCGCTGCCGACCTTGTTGCGATCGAGCAGGCCGACGTCGAGCATGCCCTGCGCCAGCACCTTCACCGTGGCGTCGTGCGGGTCGGTGAAGCGCGCGCCGGCCCGGGTCGCATCGACCGCGGCCTGCTGGCTGGCCAGCACCAGGTCGTACAGCGCGCGCTGCGGCCCGCTGTACTTGCCGTCGGCCGGGAAGGTGCGGGTGATGTCGCTGGCGTAGCCGTCCAGTTCGCAGCCGGCGTCGATCAGCACCAGCTCGCCCTTGCGCACCGGCGCCACGTCGGCGCGGTAATGCAGCACGCAGGCATTGGCGCCGGCGGCGACGATCGAGCCATAGGCCGGGTACTGCGAGCCGCCGAGGCGGAATTCATGCAGCAGTTCGGCATCCAGGTGGTACTCGCGCACGTCCTTGCCTTCGCGCAGCATCTTCGCGGACAGCTGCATGGCGCGGATGTGGGCGCGGGCGCTGATCTGGGCGGCGCGGCGCATCGTGTCCTGCTCCGCCGCGTCCTTCACCAGTCGCATCTCGTCGAGGATGGCGCACAGGTCGCGCTGCTGCTCGGGGCACAGCGCCCCGTAGCGCACCCGTGCCCGCACCTTGTTCAGCCAGCCGCCGACCCGCGCTTCCAGGCCCTCGTGGATCGCGAACGGAAACCAAACGGCGTCGCGGTTCTCCAGCAGCTTGGGCATCTGCTCGTCCAGCTGCGCCACGGCCATCGCGTTGTCCACGCCCAGCGCCGCCGGCGCCGCGTCCGGCCCGAGCCGGAAGCCGTCCCAGATCTCGCGTTCCAGGTCCTTCGGCGCGCAGAACAGCGTGCTCTTGCCGTCGCCGGTGATGACCAGCCAGGCGTTCGGCTCGGTGAAGCCGGTGAGGTAGTAGAAGTAGCTGTCGTGCCGGTACAGGAAATCGCTGTCCCGGTTGCGCGGCCGCTCCAGCGAGGTCGGGATGATGGCGATGCCCTCGGCGCCGATCTGGGCGGCGACGCGGGCGCGGCGCTGGGCGTAGGTGGTGTTGATTTCGGACATAGATGGTGTTCTCACGCTGGTGCGTTGGATTGTGCCAACTGTTCGAGCTGCTGCGGGGTTCCCACGTTGTGCCACTCGCCAAGGTACGGCGCGACGCGAATGCGGCGCTCTCGCATGCCTTCGAACAGGAGCGGCCCCAACGGCACCTTGCGGCCGACAGGAATGTGCGAGCAAAGCCCGGCCCGCACCAGCGCGATGTTGCTGTAGGTCCATCGTTGGCCGTCGGGCCCGGGGCCGTCGGCCAGGCCGAAGCCATCGGCGTCGATGCCGAAATCGCCCTGCGCGTGGAACGGCGGATTCGGCACCAGCCAGAGGTGGGCAAGCAGTTCACTGGTGGCGAATCGAGCCGCCGCCGCGGGGTCGAAGTCGAAGGCGGGCGCGTGGATGTCGCCCGAGACCAGCCAGAAACTCTCCGCCAGCAGCGGCAACGCCTTGGCAATCCCGCCGGCGGTCTCCAGCGCGCCGCCGTGGTCGCGGCCTTCGCGCGAGTAGTGGATGCGCAATCCCCAGCGCGAACCGTCCCCCAGGGACGCGATCAGCCGTTCTTCCTGCCAGGCCGTGTTGATCACGACGCTGCCGATGCCGGCTCGAGCCAATGCCTCCAGATGCCACTCGATCAGCGGCTTGCCGCGCACCGGCAGCAGCGGTTTGGGGCAGCTGTCGGTCAGCGGCCGCATGCGCTCGCCGCGGCCGGCCGCCAGCACCATCGCCTGCGCACCGCTCACTGGCCGTCCCCGCGATCGAGCGAGCGCTGCTCGGTCCATTCCGGCTGGAAGCGGTTCACCAGCGCGTCCATCAGCTGGCGCGCCTTGGCCGAATGGTCGGCGCTGAAATTGCAGACATACACGTCGGCCGTCACCGAGCGCTGCTCCGGCCAGGTGTGCAGGCAGACATGGGATTCGGCCAGCAGCACCGTCGCCGTCACGCCGCCGGCGCCGGCGGCGGTCGCGGGAAAGGTGTGGAACAACTGGTCCACCGGCTGCAATCCGGCGGCTGCCACCGCCTCCACGCACCAGTCGCCCAGGCGCTGCGCATCCGTCAACCAGGCGCCGTCGCAACGGCACCGGTACAGGTCGGCGGTGAGGTGGAGTCCTTGCATGCACCCCACTGTAGACGATGCGGCCGGCGGCGCCGGGCCCGCCCGGGCCGCGAAGGAGCAGCAGGTAAAATCCCGGGTTTTCCCGACCCTTCCCCCCGGAGTTCTCCCCGATGGCCAACACCTCCCTGATGGCGAATGCGATCCGCGCGCTCGCCATGGACGCCGTACAACAAGCCAATTCGGGACATCCCGGCGCCCCCATGGGCATGGCCGAAATCGCCACCGCGCTGTGGGGCCGGCACCTGAAGCACAACCCCGGCAATCCGCACTGGTTCGACCGCGACCGCTTCGTGCTGTCCAACGGCCACGCGTCGATGCTGCTGTATTCGCTGCTGCACCTCAGCGGCTACCAGCTGCCGGTGCGGGAGCTGCGCAATTTCCGCCAGCTGCACAGCAAGACGCCCGGCCATCCGGAAGTGGACGTCACCCCCGGCGTGGAAACCACCACCGGCCCGCTGGGCCAGGGACTGACCAACGCCGTCGGCATGGCGCTGGCGGAAAAGCTGCTGGCGGCCGACTTCAATCGCGCCGGCCACGCCGTCGTCGACCACCACACCTACGTGTTCATGGGCGACGGCTGCCTGATGGAAGGCATCAGCCACGAGGCGTGCGCCCTGGCCGGCGCCTGGAAGCTGAACAAGCTGGTCGCCATCTACGACGACAACGGCATCTCGATCGACGGCCAGGTGACGCCCTGGTTCGTCGACGACACGCCGGCCCGCTTCAAGGCCTACGGCTGGAACGTGATCGGCCCGGTCGACGGCCACGACGTGGAGGCGGTGGACCGCGCCATCGCCGATGCCCGCCGCAGCGCCAGCAACGGCAGCACCGGCCCGACGCTGATCGTCGCCAAGACCCACATCGGCAAGGGTTCGCCCAACCGCGCCAACACCGCCAAGGCCCATGGCGAACCGCTGGGCGCCGACGAGATCGCCCTCACCCGGACCGCGCTCGGCTGGGCGCATGAGCCGTTCCAGCTGCCGCAGGCCGCCTACGACGACTGGGACGCCAAGGCCAAGGGCAAGGCCGCCGAAGCCGAGTGGACGGCGCGCTTTGCCGCCTACCGCCAGGCCCATCCCGAGCTGGCCGCCGAATTCGGCCGGCGCATGAAGGGCGAGCTGCCGCGCAACTTCGCGCAGGTGGCGGTGGATGCCGCCGTCAGCGCGCACGTCAAGGCGGAGACGGTGGCCTCGCGCAAGGCCTCGCAGCTGGCGCTGGAAGCCTTCACCGCGGCGCTGCCGGAGATGCTGGGCGGCTCGGCCGACCTCACCGGCTCCAACCTCACCAACACCAAGAGCACGCCGCCCCTGCGCTTCGACCTGGCGGGCAACGTCAAGCTGTCGGAGGACGGCAAGATCGGTCGCCACATCAACTACGGCGTGCGCGAATTCGGCATGGCCGCGATCATGAACGGCATCGCGCTGCATGGCGGCTACATCCCCTACGGCGGCACCTTCCTGACCTTCAGCGACTACAGCCGCAACGCGATCCGGATGGCGGCGCTGATGAAGCGCAGGGTCGTGCACGTGTTCACCCACGATTCCATCGGCCTGGGCGAAGACGGCCCCACCCACCAGTCGATCGAGCACGCCGCCAGCCTGCGCCTGATCCCCAACGTGGACGTCTGGCGCCCCTGCGACACGGCCGAGACCGCCGTGGCCTGGACCGTCGCCCTGCAGAACATGAACCGGCCGACCGCGCTGCTGCTGTCGCGGCAGAACCTGCCCTACGCGCCGAAGGCGGGGCTGGAAGACATCAGCAAGGGCGCCTACGTGCTGGCCGAGCCGGCCGAGGTGGGACTGGCCAAGAAGGCGCAGGCCGTGATCATCGCCACCGGCTCCGAAGTGCAGCTCGCGCTCAAGGCGCAGGAGCAACTGGCGCAGCGCAATATCGCGGTGCGCGTCGTCTCGATGCCCAGCACCACCGCCTTCGACCGCCAGAGCGCGGCTTACAAGGTCTCCGTGCTGCCGGCCGGCATTCCGCGCATTGCGGTGGAAATGGGCGCCACCGACGGCTGGTGGAAATACGGCTGCGCCGCGGTGGTCGGCCTCGACACCTATGGCGAGTCGGCCCCGGCCAGCGTGCTGTTCAAGCACTTCGGCTTCACGCCGGAAAACGTCGCCGACACCGTGCGCAAGGTGCTGTCGGGCAACTAAACACCGTTCGGGCTGAGCCTGTCGAAGCCTTCGACAAGCTCAGGTCGAACGGATCTTGGCTTTCATCTCAGGAGTGCTTTCATGACCATCAAGATCGGCATCAACGGCTTCGGGCGCATCGGCCGCAACGTGCTGCGCAGCGCAGTGCAGAACTTCAGCGACATCGAGATCGTCGGCATCAACGACCTGCTGGAGCCCGACTACCTGGCCTACATGCTGCAGTACGACAGCGTGCACGGCCGCTTCCAGGGCGAGGTCAAGGTGGACGGCAGCACGCTGATCGTCAACGGGAAGAAGATCCGCCTGACGCAGGAGCGCGACCCGGCCAACCTCAAGTGGGGCGAGATCGGCGCCGACATCGTGCTGGAGTCGACCGGGCTGTTCCTGGACAAGGCCGGCGCCGGCAAGCACCTGGCCGCCGGCGCCAGGAAGGTGATCATCTCGGCGCCCAGCAAGGACGACACGCCGATGTTCGTGTTCGGCGTCAACCACAACAGCTACCAGGGCGAGGCCATCATCTCCAACGCCTCGTGCACCACCAACTGCCTGGCGCCGCTGGCCAAGGTGGTCAACGACAAGTGGGGCATCAAGCGCGGCCTGATGACCACCGTGCACGCGGCCACCGCGACGCAGAAGACGGTGGACGGCCCGAGCAACAAGGACTGGCGCGGCGGCCGCGGCATCCTGGAGAACATCATCCCGTCGTCCACCGGCGCGGCCAAGGCGGTCGGCGTGGTGATCCCCGAGTTGAACAAGAAGCTCACCGGCATGAGCTTCCGGGTGCCGACCTCCGACGTCTCGGTGGTGGACCTGACCTGCGAGCTGGTCAAGGAAGCGACGCTCAAGGAGATCTGCGCCGAGATGAAGGCGCAGAGCGAAGGCGCGCTCAAGGGCATCCTGGGCTACACCGAGGACAAGGTGGTCGCCACCGATTTCCGCGGCGATCCCCGCACCTCGATCTTCGACGCCGACGCCTCGATCGCGCTGGACGGCACCTTCGTCAAGCTGGTGTCCTGGTACGACAACGAATGGGGCTACTCGAACAAGTGCCTGGAGATGGTGCGCGTCGTCGCCAAGTGACGCAAGCGTAGCGGCGTCATCCAGGGCTCGACCCGGGATCCAGAGGTCCGAAAGCAAATACCGTCATCAAGAAGGGAGGCTGGAGCTTCTTTCCTGATCGACGGTATTTTTTGGCCCGCCCCAGTCTGGATGCCGGGTCAGGCCCGGCATGACAACCACCGGGCTGCATGACGCGGCTTACGCCGGCGTATCGCCCTGCAGCGTGATGCGGTGCATCACGCGCCGGAAGCCGTGGTAGTCGTTGACCGGGTTGTGCTGCACGCAGCGGTTGTCCCAGAACGCGATCGCGTTGGGCTCCCAGACGAAGCGGCAGGTGAATTCCGGCTTGACCTGGTGCTCGAACAGGAAGCGCAGCAGGGGTGCGCTTTCCTCGTCGGTCATGCCCTTGATGCCGGCCGTGTGCGCCACGTTCACGTACAGGGCCTTGCGCCCCGTCTCCGGATGCGTGCGCACGATTGGATGCTCGGCCAGGTATTGCTTGGGCGCTTCCTGCTTGCCGCCCTCCTTGATCCGGTCCTCGCGCGTCTTGCTGACGTCGGCCTTGGCCGAACTGCTGATGCCCTTGAGGTTGGCCAGCAATCCCTTCATCGTGTCCGACAGCGCATCGTAGGCCGCGTACTGGCTGGCGAACAGCGTGTCGCCCCCGTACGGCGGCACCTCGCGCGACAGCAGCATCGAGCCCATCGGCGGCTGGTCCAGATAGGTCGTGTCCGAATGCCAGATGCCGCCGAAGTTGCTCTTCTCGTGCTCCAGCTTCTTGACCTCGATGATGTGCGGGAAGCCCTCGATGCCCTTGACGAAGGGGTACTCCACCGGCTCGCCCATCGCCCTGGCGAAATCGAGGAATTGCTGCGGCGTCAGGTTCTGGTTGCGCAGGAAGATCACTTGGTGCTCCAGGAAGGCCCGGCGCAGGTCGGCGGCGAGCGCCGGTGACACGCCGTCCGCGAGATTCACCCCGGAGAGTTCGGCGCCCAGCGCGCCGGCGATGCGTCGGATGTCCATGCTCAGTGCTGGTGTCCGTGTTCGCCGTGCACGTGGCGGTGGCCGATCTCTTCCTCGCTGGCGGCGCGCACGCCGGTGACCTTGAGCGTGAATTTCAGCGCCTTGCCGGCCAGCGGATGGTTGGCGTCCAGCAGCACCTGCTGGCCCTTGATCTTCACCACGTTGAACACCTGCTTGCGGCCGTCGTCGGTGTAGCCCTCGAGCTGGCCGCCCACCTTCACGCCGGGCGGGAAGTCCGCGCGCGAGATGGTCTTGGCCAGCCCTTCGTCGCGCTCGCCGAACGCATCCTTGGCGTCGAGCGCCAGCGTCACCTGGTGGCCGGCCTCCTTGCCGTCCAGCGCCTGCTCGATCTTCGGCAGCGTGTTCTCGTAGCCGCCGTGCAGGTAGGTCATCGGCTTGTCGCTGGCCTCGACCAGCTTGCCCTGGGCATCGGCCACCCTGTATTGCAGGGTGACCACGGTGTCTTTTGCGATTTTCATGCCGCGATTTTGCCGGACACCGGGTCCGGCCTCTCCTCGCGCCCGCCCGGGTGCCTGGCAAAGCGCGCCGGATCGGTGCCGTGCACCGGTGCGCTGTCGGGCCAGGGCCAGCCGCCGAACTGGGTGCGGCGGTAGTCCTGCATGGTCTGCATGATCTCGGCCTGGGTGTTCATCACGAACGGCCCGTATTGCACCACCGGTTCGCCGACCGGCTTGCCCTGCAGCAGCAGGAACTCGCCGATGCCGTCGCCGTTGACCAGTTCCACCTGCGCATCGGCCTGCAGCTCGATCACCGACGCCGGCTGGACGTCGCGGCCGGCGACCTGCACTGACGCGCCCTTGAAGAAATACAGGCGCCGCTGCGTGCCGTCGCCGCCGGCGGCGGGCAGGGTCCAGCGCGCGCCCGGCTCCATCGTGACGGTCCAGATCGCGACGTCGGATTGCGGCTGCGCGGCCCAGGAATCGGGCGGCGGGGCCAACGGCTTGCCGGCGCCCTCCAGTGCCCCGGCGATCACGGCGACCTCGGTCTTCCTCCCCGCCGCGTCGGTGTCCACCTTGCGCGGAATCTGGCCCGACCAGAGCATGGTGAAGTGCGGCGGCGCCATCTTGCTGCGGGCCGGCAGGTTCAGCCAGATCTGGAACAGCTCCAGCGGGTTGTCCTGATTGGCGTCGAGCAGCGGGAACATTTCGGAGTGCACGACCCCCTGGCCGGCCGTCAGCCACTGCACGTCGCCCTGGCCGAAGCGCGCGGTCGCGCCCAGCGAATCCGAATGGTCGATCAGGCCCTTGCGCACGATGGTCACGGTCTCGAAGCCGCGATGCGGATGGGCTGGAAAGCCGGGCACGCTGTCGCCGTGGTACATGCTCCAGCCGTCCTTGCGGCTGAAGTCCTGGCCGATCTCGCGGCCGGCCAGCGCCGCCGGCAGCACGCCCAGCTTGCCGTTGGACTTGGGATAAGCGTCGTCGTGGTAGGCGCAGAACAGGAAGGGATCGGATGTTTCCCAGGGGAAGCCCAGCGGCTTAACGCCGAGGACGGCAGACGCGGTCGTGGTTGGCATGGACACTCCAAAACACCCAGGTGAGGGCCTGGAGATTGTCTTTCAAGCCAGCCGGCTGAACAGCGTCAGCGCCAGCGGCCCATGCGGCAGCAGCGCCACGCCGTCACGCCTCGTCCCGCACCTTGTACTGGGACACGAGCTGCCGCTGCACCGTGGGCGGCACCGGCTCGTAGTGGCTGAATTCCAGCCGGAAGCTGCCCTGGCCGCCGGTCAGCGCGTTCAGGCGCGACTGGTAGCTGGCCAGCTCCGACAGCGGTGCCTGCCCGACCACCGTCAGCGCCCCGTTGCCGCCGGACTGCGTGCCGTTGACCTGGCCGCGCCGCGAGGACAGGTCGCCGGTGATGTCGCCGATGTTGGCTTCCGGCGCCGCGATCTCCATGTTGACGATCGGCTCCAGCACGTTCGGCGCCGCCGCCTGGACGGCGGCGATCACCGCCTTGCGGCCGGCGGTGATGAAGGCGATCTCCTTGCTGTCGACGCTGTGGTGCTTGCCGTCGTAGACCACCACCCGCAGGTCCACCACCGGATAGCCGGCGATCACGCCCTGCTCCAGCGCCTGGCGCACGCCCTTCTCCACCGCGGGGATGAAGTTGTACGGGATCGCGCCGCCCTTGACCTGGTCGACGAACTCGAAGCCGGAGCCGCGCGGCAGCGGCTCCACCTTCAGGAACACCTCGCCGAACTGGCCGGCGCCGCCGGTCTGCTTCTTGTGGCGGAAGTGGCCCTCGGCCGGGGCGGTGATGGTCTCGCGGTAGGCGATGCGGGGCGGCCGGGTGTTCACTTCGCACTTGTGGACCTCGGTCAGGCGCTCCAGCACCGTGCGCAGGTGCAGCTCGCCCAGGCCGTAAACCACGCTCTCGTTGGTGGCCGGCACGTGCTCCACCCGCAGGCAGGGGTCTTCGCTCACCAGCTTCTGCAGGATCTCGTGCAGCCGCTGCTCGTCGCCGCGGCGCTTGGGCTCGATCGCCAGGCCGTGCACCGGCACCGGGAACTCCAGGGGCTTCAAGTGGATGTGGTCGTCCTCGGCGGCGTCGTGCAGCACCGCGTCGAAGTGCAGCTCCTCCACCTTGGCGATGGCGCACAGGTCGCCCGGCAGCGCGCGCGGCACCTCGGCGAATTCCTTGCCCTGCAGCATGAACAGGTGGCCGACCTTGAACGGGCGGCGGCCGTCGCCGACGAACAGCTGGCTGTCGCGCGTGATCGTGCCCTGGTGCACCCGGATGATCCCCATCTTGCCGACGTAGGGGTCCTGCGTGATCTTGAACACATGGGCCAGTACGTGCTTCGCGGGGTCCGGCACTGCCTCGATCGGCTTGGCCTGGGCGCCTTCGCCCCTGAGGAATTCCGGCGGATTGCCCTCACCGGGGTTGGGCAGCAGCCGCGCGATCACTTCCAGCAGTTCCGGCACGCCGGCGCCGGTGCGCGCCGACACGAAACACACGGGGATCAGGTGTCCTTCGCGCAGCGCCTGTTCCAGCGGCGCGTGCAGCTCGGCCGGGTCGACGTCGCCGTCGTTGAGGTAGCGCTCCACAAAGGCGGCGTCCACCTCCACCACCTGCTCCACCAGCGCCCGATGGGCCTGCTCCACCGAGGAGAAATCGGTGGCGGTGCCGGCATCGGCCTTGTTGTAGAAACAGTCCACCACCCGGGCGCCGCGGCCGGCCGGCAGGTTGACCGGCAGGCATTCGCGGCCGAACTCGGCCTGGATCTGCTGCAGCAGCGCCTGCGGATTGACGCCCTGGGCGTCGATCTTGTTGACGACGATCAGCCGGTCTCGCCCGCGCTGCGCCGCCCACTCCATCATCTTGCGCGCCATCGGCTCGACGCCGGCGGTGGCGCTGATCACGACGGCGGCGGTCTCCACCGCTTCCAGCGCCGGCAGCGACTGGCCCAGGCACTCGGGCGCGCCGGGCGTGTCGATCAGGTGGGTCTGCACGTCGCCGATGCGGAAATGCGCCAGCGACGAATTGAGCGAGTGCAGCGCCTTGCGCTCCAGCGGGTCGTGGTCGGAGACGGTGGTGCCGCGTTCCACGCTGCCCGGCGCTCCGATGGCGCCGGCCTTCCACAGCAGGGCCTCCACCAGGCTGGTCTTGCCCGCCGTGGCTGGGCCCACCAGGGCCAGGGTCCGCAGCGCGGCGATGTCGGGCATGGGCATGGACGTCTCCGGTGGAAACAGGGGCCCATGGTAAGCCGGACCGCGGCGCCTTGGAACTGGGAAAACGCCGCGCCGTGAAACCGGCTGTGCCGGACGGATTCCCGCAATGCGATGGCGCTTGTCCTACACCACGTGAGTGCCTGCTCGCTACGCTTGCACCCCATGGAACCAGACAAAGCAAAAGAGCGCAAGCCGCGCCGCGAATACGAAGTGGCTTACTACACCAAGGAGCTGGGCCGCACGATCCAGCGCAAGCTGCTCCAGCAGCAGATGGAAGCCTCGGGCTCGGCGTCGAGCTCGGCGCACGGCGAAGACAGCTCCTTCGACTCCCACGGCAATCCGCCGCAGCACGACCGGGCCGGCTAGCGCCCACGGCGCGCCGCTTTTCGCGTAGGCTGTCCTGTCCCGATCCGGGGCAACGTCTTCACGAGAGGTCCCCCCAGCATGGCCAACCCGAGTGTCCATCCCGCCCTGGCCGCAGTGCGCAAGTCAGGCGTCCAGAAGGTCAAGGTGGCCTGCAGCGACATCGACGGCGTGCTGCGCGGCAAGTACCTGCACAAGGACAAGTTCGAGGGCGCGACCGACGACGGCTTCGGCTTCTGCGACGTGGTGTTCGGCTGGGACATGGGCGACAGCCCGTACGACAACGCCGCCGTCACCGGCTGGCAGCACGGCTTCCCGGACGCGCTGGCGCGGCTGGACCTGGACACGCACCGTAACGTGCCGTGGGACGGCGGCATCGATTTCTTCCTTGGCGAATTCATCAACACCGACGGCACGCCCTATGCCGTGTGCCCGCGCCAGACGCTCAAGCGCGTGCTGGCGCGGGCCCACAAGCTGGGGTTCCAGGTGATGACCGGGATGGAGTTCGAGTGGTTCAACTTCGTCGAGACGCCGCAGTCCTGGGCCGCGAAGAAGGGGGTCGGGCCGGAGACGCTGACGCCCGGGATGTTCGGCTACTCGCTGCTGCGGGTGAACCAGAACCGCGAGTTCTTCAACGCCATCATGGACGAGATGCAGGCGTTCCGGGTGCCGATCGAGGGCCTGCACACCGAGACCGGGCCCGGCGTCTACGAGGCAGCGCTGGGCTTTTCCGAGGCGCTGGAGCAGGCCGACCGGGCCATCCTGTTCAAGACCGGCGCCAAGGAGATCGGCGCGCGCTTCGGCATCATGCCCAGCTTCATGGCCAAGTGGAACGCGCAGCTGCCCGGCTGCTCCGGCCACATCCACCAGAGCCTGTCGGACGGCAAGGCCAACCAGTTCTACGGCGCCGACAGCCCGCGCAAGATGAGCCCGCTGTTCGAGAGCTACCTGGCCGGCCAGGTGGCCTGCCTGATGGAATTCGCGCCGATGTTCTGGCCCACCATCAACAGCTACAAGCGGCTGGTCGACGGCTTCTGGGCGCCGGTCAAGCCGACCTGGGGCATCGACAACCGCACCGCGAGCTTCCGGGTGATCACCGGCGGGGTCAAGAGCACGCGGCTGGAAACGCGCTGCCCCGGTTCCGACGTCAATCCCTACCTGGCGATGGCGGCCGTGATCGCTGCCGGCCTGTACGGCGTCGAGAAGGGCATGAAGCTCACGGCGCCGCCGATCACCGGCACCAACCAGGGCGCCGAGGACATTCCCCGCGCACCGCGCTCGCTGAACGAAACCACCAGGATCTTCCGCAACTCCACGATCGCGCGCGAGATGCTGGGCGACACCTTCGTCGAGCACTTCGCCGCCACCCGCGAGTGGGAATGGCGCCAGTGGCTGGATGGCGTGACCGACTGGGAATTGAAGCGCTACTTCGAGATCATCTGAGCACCCATGGACATCCGCCAGCTCACCCCCAGCGACGCCCCGGCCTACCGGGCGCTGCGCCTGCGCGCATTGCGCGAACACGCCGAGGCGTTTTCGTCCAGCCACCAGGACGACGCGCTGCTGCCGCTGGCCCACACCGAAAAGCGGCTGCTGCCCGGCGAAGGCAGCCGCTTCTGGGGCGCCTTCGACGGCCAGCGCCTGTGCGGCATGGTGGGGCTGGAGCGCGAGCAGCGCAGCAAGACCCGGCACAAGGCCAAGGTGGTGGGCATGTACGTCGCACCCGAGGACGCCGGCCGCGGCATCGGCCGGGCGCTGCTCGACCGGCTGGTGGCGGAGGCGCGGCTGGGCGGCGTCGAGCTGCTGGTGCTCACCGTCACCGACGGCAACAAGCCGGCGACGACGCTCTACCAGCGCGCCGGCTTCCATTCCTTCGGGGTCGAGCCGGACGCGATCCGGGTCGACGGCCGCAGCTTCGCCAAGCGCCACATGTACATCGAACTGAAACCGACATGAGCATCAACAGCTTTTCCTTCCCGACGGCGATCAAGTTCGGCCCCGGCGCCCGCAAGGAGGTGGCCGCCCACCTGATCGGGCGCGGCTTCAAGCGACCGCTGATCGTGACCGACAAGGCCATTGCCATGCTGCCGGTGCTGGCCGAGTTCAAGCGCCACCTGGACGGCCTGCAGGTCTCGGTCTATTCCGGCGTGCACGGCAACCCGACGGCGCAGCAGGTGATGGACGGGGCGCAGGCCTTCCAGGCCCATGGCGCGGACTGCGTGATCGGCTTCGGCGGCGGCGCCGCGCTGGACGTGGCCAAGGTAGTCGGCATCCCCGCCACCCACGGCGGCCACATCATCGAATACGCCTGGGACCATCCGCAGGCCAGGCGGATCGACAAGGAGCTGCCCTACTTCGTCGCCCTGCCCACCACCTCCGGCACCGGCTCGGAAGTCGGGCGCTCGGCGGTGATCAGCGAGGACCAGACGCACCTCAAGCGCATCATCTTCAATGCCAGGGTGCTGGCCCGCGTGGTGTTCGCGGACCCGGAACTGACGCTGGGGCTGCCGCCCCACGTGACGGCGGCCACGGGCATGGACGCGCTCACCCACAACATCGAGAGCTACCTGTCGCCGGCCTACCACCCGCTGTGCGACGGCATCGCGCTGGAGGGCACGCGGATCGCGGCGCGGGCGCTGGTGAAGGCGGTGGCGCAGCCGCAGAACCTGCAGGCGCGCGGCGACATGATGATGGCCTCGATGATGGGCGCAATCGCATTCCAGAAGGACCTGGGCGCCGTCCATTCCTGCGCCCACGCGCTGGGCGCGGTGTGCGACCTGCACCACGGCCTGGCCAACGCGCTGATGATCGACACGGTGCTGGCCTGGAACTACGAGGCGGCGCCGGAAAAATTCGCCGAGCTCGCCCACGTCTGCGGCGTGGCGGGCGGCGGCCCGGCCTTCGTGCAATGGCTGCGCCAGCTCAAGGCGCGCGTCGGGATCACGAGCCGGCTGGCCGACCACGGCGTCAAGCCGGAGCAGCTGCCGCGGCTGGTCGAGATTGCGGTGGCCGACATCTGCCACAAGACCAACCCGCGGCCGGTGGCGGCGGCCGATTTCCGCCGCCTGTTCGAAGAGGCCATGTAAGGATGGATGCCGGCGCGCGCCTGAAGATCGGCATCTCGGCCTGCTTCATGCACGCCGACCCGGCGCGCGCCCTCTTCACCGGCAAGACGCTGCAATACGTGGAGCAGTCGATCGCCCACTGGGTCATGTCCACCGGCGCGCTGGCGGTGATGGTGCCCAGCCCCACCGGCGCCACCCAGCGCGGCGACGTCACCCTGGACCACTTCGCGCAGTGGCTGGACGCCCTGGTGCTGCACGGCGGCGCCGATGTGTCGCCCCTGAGCTATGGCGAGCAGCCGCTGCAGGAGAAGTGGGCCGGCGACAAGGTGCGCGACGAGTACGAGATCGCGCTGGTGGCGGCGTTCGAGCGCCGGGGCAAGCCGGTGTTCGGCGTCTGCCGCGGCCTGCAGCTGATGAACGTGGCCTACGGCGGCACGCTGTACCAGGACATCGCCACCCAGGTGCCCGATTCGCTGGTGCACCGCGACGCCAAGGTCTACGACCAGAACTTCCACACGATCGACATCCAACCCGGCTCGCGGCTGGCCGCGCTCTATCCGGATGCCGGCCGTGTCACCGTCAACAGCATCCACCACCAGGCGATCAAGCAGCTGGCGCCCGGCTTCCGGGTGGAAGCGGTCAGCAACGAGGACGGCCTGGTGGAAGCCATCCGCTGCGCCGACGGCAGCCGGCCCTACCTGGCCGCCGTCCAGTGGCATCCCGAGTTCCACCTTCCCGAGTCGCGCACGCTGGACGATTCGGCCTTGCTCAACGATTTTCTGGAGGCCGCCGCCGCGGCCCGCGGCAGGACCGCATGACCGAGCTTGCCATCCACAACCCCGCCACCGGTGAGCGCATCGCCGTCGTCCCGGCCGACGACGCGGCGTCGGTGGCCGCCAAGGCCGCCCGGGCCCGCGCGGCGCAGCCGGCCTGGGCCGCCACGCCGCTGGCCGAGCGCCAGGCCTGCATCGAGCGTTTCCGCGCCGGTGTGGTGCGCGACCTGCAATCGCTGGCCGCCACCATGACGCGCGAAACCGGCAAGCCGATCAGCATGTCGCGCAACGAGCTCAACGGCCTGCTGCCGCGGCTGGATTTCTTCCTGCAGCAGACCCGGCCGGCGACGGCGACCGAGACCGTGTTCGACGAAGCCGGCATGCGCGAGCAGATCGAGCATGTGGCGCTGGGCGTGGTGGCCAACATCTCGGCCTGGAACTACCCGTGGTTCGTCGGCTGCAACGTGATCGTGCCGGCGCTGCTGACCGGCAACGCCGTGCTCTACAAGCCGTCCGAATACGCCACGCTCACCGGCCTGGAGATCGCGCGCCTGCTGCACGAGGCCGGCGTGCCGAAGGACGTGTTCATCGCGCTGGTCGGCGAAGGCGCGGTCGGCGCGGCGCTGCTGGCGCAGAAGATCGACGGCCTGTTTTTCACCGGCTCGCACGCCACCGGCGCCCGCATCGCGCAAGCGCTGGCCGGCAAGCTGGTGAAGCTGCAGCTGGAGCTCGGCGGCAAGGACCCGACCTACGTCTGCGAGGATGCGGATCCGAAGGCCGCTGCCGCGTCGCTGGCCGACGGCGCGATGTACAACACGGGGCAAAGCTGCTGCTCGGTGGAGCGCATCTACGTGCACGAGAAGATCCACGATGCCTTCGTCGATGCCTTCGTGCGCGCGGTCGAAGGCATGAAGGCCGGCGATCCGATGGGCGAGGACACCTACATCGGCGCGATCACCCGAGCGCCGCAGCTGGACGTGCTGGATGCGCAGGTGAGCGATGCGCTGGCGCAGGGCGCCAGGCTGCACACCGGCGGCAAGCGCCTGCCGGGCCCCGGCAACTGGTATGCGCCCACGGTGATGACCAATGTCGACCACCGGATGGCGCTGATGCGCGAGGAGAGCTTCGGCCCGCTGATCGGCATCCAGAAGGTGGCCGGCGACGAGGAAGCGGTGCGCCTGATGAACGACACGCGCTACGGGCTCACGGCCGGCGTCTACACGCCGGACGAAGCGCGGGCGCGCCGCCTGCTGTCGCAGGTGAACGCCGGCAGCGTCTACTGGAACTGCTGCGACCGCGTCAGCCCGCGCCTGCCCTGGAGCGGCTACGGCGATTCGGGCATCGGCCTGACGCTGTCCACCTATGGCATCCAGGCCTTCACCCGGCCGCGGGCCTGGCACCTGCGCCAGCCCTGAAGGCGCCGGGCGCGGTCAGTCCGGCTCGGGCTCGGCCCGGTCCACCATCCGCACCAAGTGGGCCAGCGACTGCGCGCCCATCTTGTCCATCATGTGGCGCCGGTGCACCTTCACCGTGATCTCGGCGATGCCCAGTTCGATGGCGATCTTCTTGTTCAGCACGCCCCGCACCACCCGGCGCATCACTTCGCGCTCGCGCGGCGACAGCGAAGCGATCCGCCGCCGCAGCTCGCCGAGCCGCTCGCGCTCGCGCCGCTGTACCTCGTCGCGCTGGAGCGCCAGCCGCACGGCGGCCAGCAGCTCCGGTTCGTCCACCGGCTTGGTGAGGAAGTCGATCGCGCCCGCCTTCATCGCGCGCACGCTGGTGCGCACGTCGCCGTCGCGGGCGATGAAGATGATCGGGATGGGGTCGCCCCGGTCCGACAGGGCGTACTGCAACTCGAGGCCGTCCTTGTCGGGGAGCCTGGCCTCGGTCACCAGGCAGGCCGGCTGCGGCGGCCGCTCGGCCGCCAGGAATTCCTGGCCGGAACCGAAGGCAATCGCCTGCCGTCCCTCCTGGCCCAGCAGGCTGGTGAGGGTCTGGCGCACCGCTTCATCCTCGTCGACGATGAAGACGAGCGAAGGGCGGGGATCGGGTCCGGCGCCTGGCACAGCCACCTCCTTCCACTGCAGGAGAGAGATCCCCAGTGTCGCGCCGACCGGCCCTGTTTGGTGCGGTTTCGGTCTGGATGGGCCGTTTATCCGAACTTTCTGATGGGTGGTCGCCAGCCGCTCGCCGGACATTGTCGAGCGAAGCATCTGGCGCGGCAGCGCGGTCGTCTATCGGCAACCGTAGTTCGCCGCCACCTTAGCCGACCCCGTCCCGTTCCACGTCGTCTTCTTGGGATACACGCAGATCGGCAGGCTGACGCTGTTGTCCCTGGAAACAAGAGTGATCTCGCCCGGCGCGGTTCCCCGTTCGACCCAGTCGACCAGCGCGCTGAACAGCTGGTCCTGGTCGCGGGGCGGCGTCTGGTTGGCATTGCCCGGAAGCTTCGGCAACGGCACCGTGTTGTTGTTGCCGGTGACGGTGTAGGCGCGGCCTTGCGAGCTGTGGGCCACGCCGGGAAGCATGTACATGCGCAGGAATTTCTGCACTTCCGCATCCCCGCCCATGCCGGCGGCGACGCGGTTGTAGTAGTTGACCGCGCCGGCCGGCGGAATTGCGTCGTCGGCCAGCCCGTTCCAGACGATGACCTTGCGGCCCAGGTCACGCAGCTTGCGCAGGTCCGGGTTGTCGGTCATGTAGCTGCGGATGACGGGTTGCGCCAGGCCCTTGTCGAGCGCGTTCGCCAGATCCGCGTAGCCCAGCTCCATCCATTTGTTGCGCACCGGAGTCGAGGCATTCAGGATCGGCGGCGCCGATGTCGTCGTCGCGTCGGCAGCATAGCGGACGTCCTGCAGCGCCAGAGCCAGGTTGTCCGTGCCGGCGCTCGTGATGAGGCCGCCGATCGCCGTGCCGCGGGTGAACGTCCACCATAGCTGCTTGGGCTCCAGCGACTTGCCGCTGCGGGCATCGGCCGACTGGCTGGCGTTGTAGCTGCCGTCGGTGGTCGCGCCGTACCAGATCTTGCCGAGCGCCTCGGCCTCACGGGCAGTCATGCATGTCGCGGTTTCTGTGTTGCTGCCGGTGACTCCCTTGCCCGCGACGCCGGCGCAAAGCGCGGCGGGATCCCCGGCCGGGTCATAGCTGCAGCTGAAGGGATCGAGCAGGAAGCCCAGCCGTTCCTTGTCGCAGCTGGCGACGGCGCGGGCGTTCGCAGCCTCCACCTTCTTTGCAAAGGCCGAAGCCCGGGCCTTGTCCGCGGCTGTGAATCCGAGCTCGGTCTTGAGCACGATCTGGGCATACATGGCGGTGGTCCCGAAGCGGGGCGCGTTGATCGCCGGCTGGCCGATCATGTAGCCGTCGTACAGGTCCGGATACTCCTGCGCCACCTTCAGGCCCTGGCGCCCGCCTTGCGAGTGACCGTCATAGTAGGCGTACTTCTGCGGCCTGCCGTAATAGAGCCTGACCAGTGCGCGCGTCTTGACGGCCTGCTCCACCATCGCCCGCGACATGAAGTCGCGCAGCGACTCCTCGTTGACCTTGCCATTCGACAGGAATGCGAACGACGCGTCCTGGTACCAGGGTTGGCCGGCGTCCGTCGTGCCCGACGCATAGCCCATGTTCGCGTTGACGATGGCCGGCACCTTGCTGCCGATCTGGCCTGCATAGCGGTGCCCGCCGCCGACCCAGCCGCCGCCGCCGTAATTGCGGATCCGCTCGTTCCAGCTCGCAGGCGCGGGCAACCAGACCTCGATGCCGATGCCCTCCGACCAGGAGCGCGCCGTCCGGTCTTTTTCTGTGGTTGCGCCGGGGCCGACCAGCAGCTTCACCAGGCACATGTCGGTGGCGGCGGTGATGGGCGAAGCCGAATCGACGGCGACGAGCGCCTCGCCCTTCCTGACCTGCCTGACGGCGACGACCGTCGTATTGGCATCCGGCTTGAACGCGCTCTTGATGTTGTCGTCGCAACCGAGGGGAGCGGTGGCGACGGGCGTGAAGCTGCTGCAGGCTGTCAGCAAGGCCGTGGCGCCGGCGGCCAGTGCGGCTGCGAGGCGAAAGGAAGCTGGAACGGTCACGAATGTCTCCTGGGGGTGGGCGAAGCGCCACGTCGCGGACCATACAGGCAAACCACGCTCGCGTCGCGCGCTAACGCGCCTTGCCGCGCCCGTATTTCGCCTCGAAGCTCGCCTTCCCGATCGAATTGCCGTTCACCATGAACCCGGCCAACGCCGCAGTCGCATCGGCCGGGATGTCGAGCTTCTCCACGCCCAGCGCATGCACGGCGAAGATGTAGCGGTGCGGTGGATCGCCTTCGGGCGGGCAGACGCCGCCGAAGCCGGCCACACCGTAGTCGATGCGCACATGGCTCGCGCCCTTGGGCAGGTTGTTGCCGCCGACGGCGCCGGCATCGGCCTTCAACTCGGTCACGCTGGCCGGGATGTTGACGACGAACCAGTGCCACCAGCCCGAGCCGGTCGGCGCGTCGGGGTCGTAGACGGTGACGGCGAAGCTCTTGGTGCCGGCTGGTGCGCCGCTCCACTTCAGGGCCGGCGACTTGTTCTCGCCCGAGCAGCCGAAACCCTCGAATTCGAAACGCCTGTCGATGGTGCCGCCGGCCGGGATGTCGGGGCTGTTGAGAGTGAAGCTCATGTCCGTCTCCTTGCTTACTTCTTCGCCCGGCCGTAGCGGGCAGTGAAGCTGGCCTTGGCGATCGTGTCGGCGTTGACCATGAAGCCGGCCAGCGCGGGCGACGCGTCGGCGGGGATGTCGAGCTTGTCGGTCTTGAGCGCATGCACCGTGAAGATGTAGCGGTGCGGCTTGTCCCCCTGCGGCGGGCAGACGCCGCCGAAGCCGGCCGCGCCGAAATCGGTCTTGACCTGCGTCGCACCCTTGGGCAGGTTGGCGCCGCCGACGGCACCCGCATCGGCCTTCAGCTCGGTCGTGTCGGCCGGCAGGTTCACCACGTACCAGTGCCACCAGCCCGAGCCGGTGGGCGCGTCGGGGTCGTAGACGCTCAGGGCGAAGCTCTTGGTGCCCTTGGGGGCGCCGCTCCACTTGAGGGCGGGCGACTTGTTCTCGCCGTCGCAGCCGAAGCCCTTGAACTCGAACTTCTTGTCGATCATGCCGTTGGCCTTGATGTCGGGGCTGCTCAGCGTGAAGCCGGCCGCGCTGGCCAGGGTGGCGGCGCCGAGCAGGGCGGCGGCGAGCAGGGTGCGTTGGAACATGCGTCTCTCCTGGTGGTGGGATGTCGGGACGCCAATGATGCTGCGCAATCGCGTGTCCGTAAACGGCCAGTGCCGGTCCGCTTTTCGGCGAGACTCGATTCCATGTCCACCGCCTCCCCACTGCCGCGCTCCTTCACCGCCCTGGCCGGCGCCAACCTGGCGGCCCAGTCGGCCGAGCAACTGAGCCTGGCGGCCGTGCCGCTGGTGGCGGTGCTGGCGCTGGGCGCCGGGCCGGGCGAGATCGGCACGCTGGCGGCGGTCTCAACCCTGCCCTTCCTGCTGCTGTCGATCCCGCTGGGACTGCTTGCCGACCGCATCTCGCGGCGGCGGCTGATGATCGCGGCCGAGGTGCTGCGTTCGGCTTCCCTGCTGGCGCTGCTGGCGATGGTGCTGTCCGGACGGCTGTCGATCCCCTGGCTGGCAGTACTGGGCTTCCTCGGCGCGGTCGGCACCGTGGCCTTCAGCGTGGCGGCGCCGGCGCTGGTGCCGGCGCTGGTGCCGCGCGAACAGCTGGGCAAGGCCAACGGCCGGCTGGAGCTGGCGCGCAGCGCGGCCTTCGCGGGCGGCCCGGCGCTGGCCGGGGCGCTGGTGGCATGGGCAGGCGCGCCGTCCGCATTCGTGCTGGCCGCCATGCTCTCGGCCGCCGCCGTCGCCCTGCTCTGGAAGCTGCATGAGCCGGCGCGCCCCGCCTCGCCGCCGCGCCATCCGCTGCTGGAGATCCGCGACGGCGCACAGATGGTGTGGCGCCAGCCGTTCCTGCGGCCGATGCTGCTGACCGGCGTGGCCTGGAACATCTCGTGGTTTGTGCTGCAGGCCGCCTACGTCCCGTACGCCGTGCGCGTGCTGGGCCTGAGCACGCAGGCGGTCGGCATCACGCTGGCCTGCTACGGCGGCGGGATGGTGGTGGGCGCGCTGCTGGCCTCGCGGGTGGTGACGGCGATGGCGTTCGGGCGCGCCATCCAGCTCGGGCCGGCGGTGTCGGTGCTGGCGGCTGCCACGATGGTGGCGACGCTGGCGCTGCCGTCGGGCTGGCTGGCCGGGCTGGCGTTCTTCCTGTTCGGCGCCGGGCCGATCATCTGGACCATCACCTCCACCACGCTGCGCCAGAGCGTCACGCCGGGCGCGATGCTGGGCCGGGTGTCCTCGGTGTTCCTCACCGTCAATGCCGGATCGCGGCCGGTCGGCGCGGCCCTGGGCGGCCTGGTGGGCGCGCAGTTCGGCGAGGCGGCCTGCCTGTGGCTGGCGCTGGCCGGCTTCGGCCTGCAGGCCTGGATCATCTTCGCCTCCAGCCTGGCCGGGCTGCGCCGCCTGCCGCTGCCGGCGACCTGAGGCTCGTTTGCCACACGGGCCGGCTGCCCGGTGCTAGGCTGGCAGCCTTCACCAGCCCAGGAGGCAGCATGGACCACGACCAGGCGCGCAGGCCGCTCTACAAGTCGCTGTATGTCCAGGTCATCACGGCCATCGTCATCGGGGTGGTGCTCGGCTATGTGGCGCCCCAGGCCGGCGAGGCGATGAAGCCGCTGGGCGACGGCTTCATCAAGCTGATCAAGATGATCATCGCGCCGATCATCTTCTGCACGGTGGTGGTCGGCATCGCCGGCATGGAGGACATGAAGAAGGTCGGCAAGACCGGCGGCCTGGCGCTGCTGTACTTCGAGATCGTCAGCTCGATCGCGCTGCTGGTGGGCCTGGTGATCATCAACGTGGTGCAGCCCGGCGCCGGGATGAACATCGACGCCGCCTCCCTCGACACCAAGGGCATCGCCGCCTATACGAAGCCGGGGCAGATGACGAGCACTACCGACTTCCTGCTGAACATCATCCCCAACACGGTGGTCGACGCCTTCGCCAAGGGCGAGATCCTGCAGGTGCTGCTGTTCGCCGTGCTGTTCGGCTTCGCGCTGCACAAGTTCGGCGGCCGCGGCACGCTGGTGTTCGACTTCATCGAGAAGTTCTCCCACGTCCTGTTTTCCATCGTCGGCTACATCATGCGGGTGGCGCCGATCGGCGCCTTCGGCGCGATGGCCTTCACCATCGGCAAGTACGGCCTGGGCTCGCTGCTGCAGCTGGGCTATCTGATGGCCACCTTCTACCTCACCTGCCTGGTGTTCATCTTCGGCGTGCTCGGACTGATCGCCCGGTACCACGGCTTCTCGATCTGGAAGTTCATCAAGTACATCAAGGAGGAGCTGCTGATCGTGCTGGGCACGTCCTCGTCGGAATCGGTGCTGCCGCGGATGATGACCAAGATGGAGAACCTGGGCGCGCGCAAGTCGGTGGTCGGCCTGGTGATCCCGACCGGCTATTCCTTCAACCTGGACGGCACCTCGATCTACCTGACGATGGCGGCGGTGTTCATCGCCCAGGCCACCAACACGCCGATGTCGATCGGCCAGCAGGTCACGCTGCTGCTGGTGCTGCTGCTGACCTCCAAGGGCGCCGCCGGCGTGACGGGCAGCGGCTTCATCGTGCTGGCGGCGACGCTGTCGGCCGTGGGCCACGTGCCGGTCGCGGGCCTGGCCCTGATCCTGGGCATCGACCGCTTCATGTCCGAGGCACGGGCGCTCACCAACCTGGTGGGCAACGGCGTCGCCACCGTGGTGGTGGCCAAGTGGACCGGCGACCTGGACACGGTGCGGCTGCAGCAGGTGTTGAACAACGAGACGCCGCAGGACGCCGACGAACCGGAAGAAGTGCTCGACAAGATCGAGCAGCACATGCCTGCGGCCCGGTGACGGGCCGGGCCGGGCGGCCCTAGCTTTTCTTCGGCAGCGCGGCGTCGTCCAGCGCGGTTGCGCGCAGCGACGCCGGACGGGCGCGCAGCCGCTCCACGTACGCGGTGAAGGCGGGCCGCTTGTCGATGGTGCCGAACATCAGGCCCCAGCCGATCTGCGAGCCGACATACACGTCCGCCGCCGTGAAGTGATCGGCGGCGACGTATTCGCGGCCGGCCACGGCGGCTTCCAGTGTGTCCATCGTCGTTTCGAATGTGCCGTAGCCCGCCATCGCGCGCTTTTCCGGGGGCGCCAGCAGACCCAGCGCCTTGGCCGTCACTGCCGCCTCCAGCGGACCGGCGGCGAAGAACATCCAGCGGTAGTAGGGGCCGCGCTCGTCCAGCGGCGGCGCCAGATTTTTCTTCGGGAAGGCGTCGGCCAGGTAGGCGCAGATGGCGGCGGCCTCGCTGACCACCGTGTCGTGGTGCCGGATCACCGGCACCTTGCCCATGGGATTGATCGCCAGGTAGCTCGCATCCTTCATCGTGCTGGCGAAGTCCAGCAGCACGGTGTCGTAGGGCTCGCCCACTTCCTCCAGCATCCAGCGGACGATGCGCCCGCGCGACATCGGGTTGGTATAGAAGATCAGGTCTTTCATGGCGCGCTCAGGTGCTTGCCGACGATGCCGGCCAGTTCGAACATCGTCACTTGCGGCTTGCCGAACACTGCCAGCAGCTTGGCGTCGGCGTTGATGGCCCGCTTGTTGGCGGCGTCCTGCAGGCCATTGGCCTTGATGTAGTCCCACAGCTTCTTGATCACCTCGGTGCGGGCCACCGGTTCCACGCCGATCACCGCAGCCAGGTCGGCGCTGGGCTTGAGGCCCGCGCCGGGCTTGCGCGGCGCCTTGGGCGCTGCGGCCTTCTTGGCGGCCGGCGCCTTCTTCGCCGGCGCCTTCTTGGCGGCGGTCTTGGCCGCGGTCTTCGCCGCCTTCGCCACCGGCGTGAACTTGCCGGCGGGCTCCTTGCCGCCGGCGGTCTTGCGCGGCGGGAACTTGCTGGTGCGCGGCTCGAACTCGAAGTTCACCTTGCCGGCTTCCTTGTCGAAGGCCAGGAAGGCCTTGAAGGCGCGGCGGGTGCGCATCGACACGAACTTGTCCAGCAGGTCGGTCTTGCCGGTGGCCAGCAGCTTCTGCATCTGCTCGCGCGAGACGGGCTGCTGCAGGATGATCTGGCCGGTCTTGAAGTCGCAGCTGGGCACCGTCTGTTCGGCGGTCGGCACCGACTTCTCGCACAGGTAGTTCTTGCCCCACTCGAACACGCGGGCGCCGCACTTCGGACAGGGGCCGAGCGACTCCTGGCCGCTGAAGTCGATCACCTCGCCGGTCTCGGCCGGATTGCTCTCGTTGCCGAAGTCGAACTCCAGCTTCCAGTTCTTGTCTTCCTCGCTGAACTTGAGCACGATCTCCGCGGTGAACGGCCAGCCCGCCTTGGAGCGGAAGCCCTCCAGCGGCCCGATCTTCTTCTCGCGCAGGAATTCCTCCACCTCGGCCGGCTCGAAGGTGCGGCCGGCCGGCGTCTTGCCGAAGGAGAAGCCGCAGGCGTCCTCGCCGGTGCCGCTCTTGCCGACGCAGGTGTAGCGGCGGTAGTTCTCCTTGACCACGCCGCCGCAGTTCGGGCAGGGCGTGGACAGCGTGGCGTAGTCGCCGGGAACGGTGTCCCTGTCGTATTCCTTGGCCTTCTTGACGATGTGCTTCGTCATCTCGGCGATTTCCAGCATGAAGGCGTCGCGCGACAGCTTGCCGTGCTCCATCTGCGCCAGCTTGTATTCCCATTCGCCGGTCAGTTCGGGCTTGGACAGCTCCTCGATGCCCAGCCCGCGCAGCAGCGTCATCAGCTGGAACGCCTTGGCCGTCGGGATCAGCTCGCGGCCGTCGCGGAACATGTACTTCTCGTTGATCAGGCCTTCGATGGTGGCGGCGCGGGTGGCCGGCGTGCCCAGGCCCTTCTCCTGCATGGCCTCGCGCAGTTCGTCGTCTTCCACCATCTTGCCGGCGCCTTCCATGGCGCCCAGCAGCGTCGCCTCGGAGTAGCGCGCCGGCGGCCGGGTCTTCAGCGGCTTGGGCTCGACCACCTCGGCGCGGACCATCTCGCCAGGCTTGACCGCCACCAGCGTCTTGTCGTTCTCGTCGCCTTCCTCGGCCACTTCCTTGCCCCAGATCGCCAGCCAGCCCGGCTTGACCAGCACCTTGCCGACGGTGCGGAAGCTGTGGCCGACGGCCTGCGAGATGCGGGTGGTCACCAGGAATTCGGCGCTCGGGAAGAACACAGAGAGGAAGCGCTTGACCACCAGGTCGTACAGCTTCTGCTCGGCGTCCGACAGGCCGCTGGGGGCCTGCAGCGTGGGGATGATGGCGAAGTGGTCGCTGACCTTGGCGTTGTCGAAGATGCGCTTCATCGGCTTGACGTAGCCGCCGTCGATCGCCTGCTTGGCGAACGGCGCCAGGTGCTTCATGCCGCTGTCGGCCAGCATGCCCATGGTGTTCTTCACCACCGCCACATAGTCTTCCGGCAGATGGCGCGAATCGGTCCGCGGATAGGTCAGCGCCTTGTGCCGCTCGTACAGGCTCTGGGCCAGCGCCAGCGTGGTCTTGGCCGAATAGCCGAAGCGGCCGTTGGCCTCGCGCTGCAAGGATGTCAGGTCGAACAGCGCCGGCGAGGCTTGCGTGGTGGGCGTCGATTCCTCGGTGACCGTGGCGGCCTTGCCGCGCACCGCGTCGGCGATCGCCATCGCCTCGCGCTCGGTCCAGACCCGGTCCGCCTTCAGTTCGGCGTCGTCCGGATTCTTCTTCCACTTGGGATCGATCCACTTGGCCTGGTACTGGCCGGCTTCGGCCAGGAAGGTGGCGTGGATTTCCCAGTAGTCGCGGCTGACGAACTTGCGGATCTGCTCCTCGCGCTCCACCACCACCGCCAGCGTCGGCGTCTGCACCCGGCCCACCGTGGTCAGGAAGAAGCCGCCGTCGCGCGAGTTGAAGGCCGTCATGGCCCGGGTGCCGTTGATGCCGACCAGCCAGTCCGCCTCCGAGCGCGAGCGGGCGGCGTCGGCCAGGCCCAGCATCTGCTTGTCGGTGCGCAACTGGGCGAAGCCGTCGCGGATCGCCTGCGGGGTCATGGACTGCAGCCAGAGCCGCTTGACCGGCTTGCCCAGCGGCACGAACTTGCCGCCCTTGTTGCCTCCGGCGTACTGCTCGATCAGGCGGAAGATCAGCTCGCCCTCGCGGCCGGCGTCGCAGGCGTTGACGATGTCGGAGACGTCCTTGCGCTTGGCCTGCTTGATCACCGCGTTCAGGCGGGTCTTGGTCTTGTCGACCGGCTTGAGGTCGAAATACGGCGGGATCACCGGCAGGTGGGCGAAGCTCCACTTGCCGCGCTTGACGTCGAATTCCTCCGGCGCCTGGATCTCCACCAGGTGGCCCACCGCGCTGGTCACGATGAACTTGTCGCTCTCGAAGTACTCGTCGTGCTTCTCGAACTTGCCGGCATCGGGCGTGAGCGCACGCACGATGTCCTGCGCCACCGACGGCTTTTCCGCAATCACCAGGGTCTTCGTCATTTCAGTCTTTGCCAATCGTCATTAGGCCGCTTTATATAGGAGACCGCCCGGCCTCCTTACAATCTCGGCTTTCTCGCGCATGCACG
Source organism: Caenimonas terrae (assembly GCF_042655405.1). Lineage (NCBI taxonomy): Bacteria > Pseudomonadati > Pseudomonadota > Betaproteobacteria > Burkholderiales > Comamonadaceae > Caenimonas > Caenimonas terrae. Next base: position 796,620 of record NZ_JBHSMF010000002.1, read on the forward strand.
CGCGTGTGTGCATATTCAACTTAACAGGTTTTCGGCAATGCCCGCAAAAGCAGTAACCGGCGACAACCGCCGGATCCAGACCCGGCTCTCCGGCGTCCATGGCAAGGGAGTCTTCGCAGTCCAGGACATCGCCGAAGGCGAAAAGATCATCGAGTACGTGGGCCAGGTGATCACGTGGAAGGAGGCCCAGCGCCGCCATCCGCATGACCCGAAAGACCCGAACCATACCTTTTACTTCCACGTGGACGAAAAGAGGGTCATCGACGCCAAGGTCGGCGGCAATTCCTCGCGCTGGATCAACCACTCCTGCAACCCCAACTGCGAGGCCGACGAGGAGGAGGGCCGGATCTTCATCAAGGCCCTGCGCAACATCAAGGCCGGCGAAGAGCTCAATTACGACTACGGCCTGATCATCGACGAGCGGTATACCCCCAAGCTCAAGGCCGAATATCCGTGCTGGTGCGGCGCCAAGAACTGCCGCGGCACCCTGCTGGCGCCCAAGCGCCGCAAGTGACGCGGCCATGCACCGGGCCGCGGAACTGATCTGGCAGGCGGTGGCGCCGATCCTTCCCGGCTTCACGGTCGAAGTGCTGCCGCAGGTCGATTCCACCAACAGCGAGCTGATGCGGCGTGCCCGCCTCGGCCAGACCGAGCCGGTGCTGCTGGTGGCCGGGCACCAGAGCGCCGGCCGCGGCCGGCTGGGACGGCAGTGGCAAAGCCGGCCGGGCGATTCGCTCACCTTCTCGCTGGGGCTGCTGCTGCGCCCGTCCGACTGGGCCGGGCTGTCGCTGGCGGTGGGCGTCTGCCTGGCCGAGGCCCTGCATCCGGAGGTCCGGCTCAAGTGGCCCAACGATTTGTGGCTGGCCGATCGCAAGCTGGGTGGGATCCTGATCGAGACCGCCAGTTCCCCGGGCGCCGACCCGGGCGCGGCGGCCCGCTATGCGGTGGTGGGGGTCGGCATCAACCTGGCGCAGCAACCGGCGGCGGGCCTGTCCACCCCGCCCGCCGCCCTGCGCGAACTGCTGCCCGCAGCCGACGCGCCGGCGGCGCTGCTGGCCGTTGCCGAGCCGCTGGTGCGCACGCTGCAGGCCTTCGAGACCTTCGGCTTCGCGCCCTTCCAGGCCCGCTTCAACGCGCGCGACGTGCTGTGCGAGCGGGCCGTGGTCCTGAGCGACGGCACGGCCGGCACGGCCCACGGCGTGAGCGAGACCGGCGCACTGCTGGTGCATACTGCGCACGGCATGCACGCCGTCACCAGCTCCGAAGTCAGCGTGCGGCCCTCCGCCTAACCCACCTTGCTGCGCCTGATCGTCCTTCTGCTGCTGCTGGCCAACGGCGCCTATTTCGCCTGGGCCCGCGGCCTGCTGGCCGACTGGGGCGTGGCGCCGGCGCAGCAGTCCGAACCGCAGCGGCTGGCGCAGCAGATCCGGCCCGAGGCGCTGAAGATCCTGCCGGCCGATGAAGCCAAGAAGGTCGAGGTCGCGGCGGCCGCACCCAAGCCGGCGGAATGCCTGCTGGCCGGCCCGTTCGAGGAAGCCCAGGCCGCGCCGCTGCGCGCCAGCCTGGCGTCCTGGCCGACCGGCTCCTGGACGCTGGAGCAGACCGTGGAGCCGGCCCGCTGGATCGTCTACATGGGCAAGTACCCCAGCATCGAAGCGGTGAACAAGAAAAAGGGCGAGCTGCGCCAGCTCGGCGTGTCGTTCCAGTCGCTGCTCAACCCGGCGCTGGAGTTCGGCCTGTCGCTGGGGGGCTTTCGCACCGAGGAAGAAGCCAACCAGCAGCTGGCCCAGCTGTCGCAGCGCGGCGTCCACACCGCCCGCGTGGTGGTGGAGCGGCCCGAGGTGCGCGGCCAGCAGCTGAAATTCCCGGCCGTCGACGACGCGCTGCGCCCGCGGCTGGACGAACTCAAGACCGTGCTGGCCGGCAAGCCGCTGCGGTCCTGCCGCTGAACCTGCACAGGAGGTCGCATGAAGCTGTATTTTTCGCCGGGCGCCTGTTCCTTCGTCCCGCACACGCTGTTGGAGACGGCCGGCGAGCCGTTCGAGCCGGTGCTGGTCAAGCTGCACAAGGGCGAGAACTTCAGCCCGGAATACAAGGCCATCAATCCGCGCAGCCAGGTGCCGGTGCTGGTGGATGGCGACCAGGTGATCACGCAGATCGTGGCCATCGTCGGCCACCTGGCCGACCGCTTCCCGCAGTGCGGGTTCATTCCGCGCGACCCGCTCGCGCGCACCCGCATGCTGGAGACGCTGGCGTGGATGAACAACACGGTGCATCCGACCTTCACCCACATCTTCATGCCGCAGAAGTTCGCGGACAGCGACGCCGCCAAAGCCGAACTCAAGGCCTTCAACACCAGGCTGTACCGCGGCCACCTGGCGGAACTCGACGCACTGGTGGCAAGGGCCCAGGCGCAGGGCAAGCCCTACCTGGCAGGCGACAACTTCGGCCCGCTCGACGCCTACGCGCTGACGCTGGCGCGCTGGGGCGGCATCGCCGGCATCGACCCGACCGCGTTTGCGGCCACATGGGCCTTCGTGCAGCGGATCGCCGCGCTGCCGCCGGTGGCGCGCGCGATCGAGCGTGAGCGCCTGCAGCTGAACCTGTTCAAGCCTGCCTAGGCGGGCTTCGGCTCGCCGACCACGAAGCGCACCGTCACCCGCGTGCCGGGCGGAACCTGGCCCGGATGGGCATCTTCCAGCGTGACGCTGGCGTCGTGCTGGCGCGCGATCTCCAGCACGATCGGCAGGCCCAGCCCCGAACCGTCGACGTTGGTGCCCAGCGCCCGGTAGAACGGCTGGAACACCAGCTCGCGCTCCGCCGCGGGGATGCCCGGGCCCGAATCCTCCACCTGCAGCACCAGCACATGGCCGAAGGGATCGGCCAGCACGCGCGCCGTGATGACGCCCGGATGGTCGGCGCTGGAGGGCGTGTAGCTGATCGCGTTGTCCAGCAGGTTGCGGATCATTTCCTTGAGCAGCGTCGGGTTGCCCGGCAGGGTGACGCCGGGCGCGCCGGGGCGGGCGCCGTCATAGCCCAGGTCGAAGCGCTTGTCCATCGTGCGGGGCAATGAGTCCTGCACCGCCTCCATCGTCAGCTGCGCCAGGTCGCAGGGCTGCCGCGCGATGGTGTGCTGGCCGCTGCTTTCGGCCCGCGCCAGCGCCAGCAGCTGGTTGACGGTGTGCGTGGCGCGCACGCTGGAGCGGCCGATCTGCTTGAGCGACTGCTTCAGTTCCTCGGCGTTGGAGCCCTCGCGCTGCGCCAGATCGGCCTGCATCCGCAGCCCCGCCAGCGGCGTCTTGAGCTGGTGCGCGGCATCGGCCAGGAACCGCTTCTGGGTGGCGATCGAATCCTTCAGCCGGGTCAGCAGGTCGTTGATCGAGGACACCAGCGGGGCCACTTCCAGCGGCACGGCCTTGTCGTCGAGCGGGCTGAGGTCGTCGGGCTTGCGCTGGCGGATCCGCTCTTCCAGCTGGGACAGCGGCTTGATGCCGCGCACCAGCGCCAGCCAGACCAGCAGCACCGCCAGCGGCAGGATCACGAACTGCGGCAGCATCACGCCCTTGATGATCTCGGTGGCGAGCACCGAGCGCTTCTCGCGCGTCTCGGCCACCTGCACCAGCGCGGGCTGCGAGTCCGGCAGGTCGAGCTTGACCCAGGTGTAGGCAATGCGCACGTCCAGGCCGCGCATTTCGTCGTCGCGCAGGCGCACTTCGCCGGCCAGCGGCCGGTCTTCCTCGCGCGGGGCCGGCAGGTCCTTGTCGCCGCTGAGCACCTCGCCCCTGGCGCCGAGCACCTGGTAGTAGACGAGGTCCGAGTCGTCGGCGCGCAGCAGCTCGCGGGCCGGCTGCGGCAGGTTGAACACCACGCGCTGGTTCTGCACCGTCACCAGCTGCGCGAGGGCCTGCACGTTGTATTCCAGCGCGCGGTCGAACGGCTTGCCGGCGATGCTTTGCGCCACCAGCCAGGTCAGCGCCAGGCTCACGGGCCACAGCAGCAGCAGCGGCGTGAGCATCCAGTCGAGGATCTCGCCGAACAGCGAGCGCTGTTCGCGCTGGAAGATCTTCACTGAGCGCCGCCGGGCTGCCCCACGGCGCGAACGCCCCCTCGGGGGGCAGCGCAGTCCAAGAAGTGACCAGCGTGGGGGCTCATTGAGGGATTTTTTCCAGGCAGTAGCCCAGGCCGCGGACGGTGGCGATGCGGATCGGGCCCTTCTCGATCTTCTTGCGCAGCCGGTGGATGTAGACCTCGATCGCGTTGTTGCTCACTTCCTCGCCCCATTCGCACAGGCGCTCGACCAGCTGGTCCTTGCTCACCAGCCGGCCGGCGCGCTGCAGCAGCACTTCCAGCAGCCCGAGCTCGCGGGCGGAGAGTTCCACCATCTTGCCGTCGATGGTCGCCACCCGGCCGGCCTGGTCGTACACCAGCGGGCCGTGCTTGATCGTGCTGCTGGTGCCCCCCATGCCGCGGCGGGTCAGCGCGCGCACGCGCGCCTCCAGCTCCTGCAGGCTGAAGGGCTTGGCCATGTAATCGTCGGCGCCATAGTCCAGGCCCTTGACGCGCTCCTCGACGCTGTCGGCCGCGGTCAGGATCAGCACCGGCATCGACGAGCCCCGGCCGCGCAGCTTGCGCAGCACCTCGAGCCCGTGCATCTTCGGCAGCCCCAGATCGAGGATCAGCAGGTCGAACTCGTTGTTGGTCATCAGCGCGGCGTCGGCCTCGCTGCCGCTGGCCACGTGGTCCACTGCCGCACCCGATGCCCGCAGCGTCCGCAGCAGGCCGTCTGCCAGCACCTGGTCGTCTTCGGCAATCAGTATCCGCATGGCCTGTCTCCCGTTGTGGCGCGGCCTCCGGCTCCGGTCGCTGCTTAAATTCTAGGCGCTGCCGCCGGCGTAAGCCTCCAGGCCCAGCGCGACCACGGCGGCGATCTCGTCGCCGACTTCGGCGCGGAACTCCGCTTCCGCCTGGGCCACCGCTTCCTTGAATGCCTGCAGCCAGGCCAGCCCGCTGTCGGTGAAGCGGACCAGGCGGGCCCGGGCATCGCGGCTGTCCTTTTCCCGCAGCACCAGCCCCCAGGCTTCGCACTGGTCGACCAGGTCGCCCATCGCCTGCTTGCTCATGCCGGCGCTTCGGGCCAGGTCGGTCAGGCGCGCGCCGTCGATCGCGAGATGGCGGGTGATGTGGATGTGCGCCGCGCTGACCTGGCCGCGCGCGGCCAGGTTGGACAGGGCCAGCGGCACGTCGACGTTGTGGGCCATCAGGTGCAGCACACGTTCGTCGAAGCGCCGCATCGCGTGCCCCAGCAGGCGCCCCAGGTGGACCGGGCGGCGGGTTTCGGAAAGCGCTTCCAGCATCATCGGAAGATGGTAAGGCAAACTGACGAAAAAACGGGTTTACCTTCCGCAAGCTGACGCGTTACATTACTGGTCAAGCATCCAGCCTGTGAATAAAAACAACTGGATCGATCAACCCAAGTCATTGATTCACAAGGAGAAACCCATGGATGCACAAGTCAAAGGAACGCGGATCGGCGCCCCGGACAGCGACAAGGCCAAGGCCCTGGCGGCCGCACTGGCGCAGATCGACAAGCAGTTCGGCAAGGGCACGATCATGCGGCTGGGCGAGGGCGAGAAGCTCGAGGACATCCAGGTGGTCTCCACCGGCTCGCTCGGACTGGACATCGCGCTGGGCGTCGGCGGCCTGCCGCGCGGCCGGGTGATCGAGATCTACGGCCCGGAATCGTCGGGCAAGACCACGCTCACGCTGCAGGTCATCGCCGAGATGCAGCGCCAGGCCGGCACCTGCGCCTTCGTCGATGCCGAACACGCGCTGGACGTGCAATACGCGCAGAAGCTGGGCGTCAACCTGTCGGACCTGCTGATCAGCCAGCCTGACACCGGCGAGCAGGCGCTGGAAATCGTCGACAGCCTGGTGCGTTCCGGCGCGGTGGACCTGATCGTGGTGGACTCGGTCGCCGCGCTCACGCCCAAGGCCGAAATCGAAGGCGAAATGGGCGATTCGCTGCCCGGCCTGCAGGCCCGCCTCATGAGCCAGGCCCTGCGCAAGCTGACCGCCTCGATCAAGAAGACCAACTGCATGGTCATCTTCATCAACCAGATCCGCATGAAGATCGGCGTGATGTTCGGCAGCCCGGAAACGACCACCGGCGGCAACGCGCTGAAGTTCTACGCGTCGGTGCGCCTGGACATCCGCCGCACCGGCACCATCAAGAAGGGCGAAGAGGCGATCGGCAACGAGACCAAGGTCAAGGTGGTGAAGAACAAGGTGGCGCCCCCGTTCAAGACGGCGGAATTCGACATCCTGTTCGGCGAGGGCATCAGCCGCCACGGCGAGATCATCGACATGGGCGTCAACGCCCGCGTGCTGGAAAAGTCGGGCGCCTGGTATGCGTACAACGGCGAGAAGATCGGCCAGGGCCGCGACAACGCCCGCGAATTCCTGCGCGAGAACCCGGCGCTGGCGCGCGAGATCGAGAACAAGGTGCGCGAATCGCTGGAGATCCCGCTGCTGCCGGCAGACGTCGAGGAAGCCTGACTCAATCGGCGAGCCCGCGATGCCATTGCCCCGGCCGACACTGTCCCTGAAGGGCCGGGCCCTGCGGCTGCTGAGCGGCCGCGAGCACTCAAGGGCCGAGCTGGAAAGAAAGCTCGCCCCGCATGAAGAGGAGCCGGGCCAGCTGGCCCGCGTCCTCGACGAATTGCAGGCCAAGGATTTCATCAACGAGCAGCGGGTGGTCGATTCCGTCGTCCACCGCCGCGCCGGCAAGCTCGGCGCGCTGCGGATCCGCCAGGAGCTGCAGTCCAAGGGCCTGGACAGCGAGAAGGTGCAGGCCGCCCTGGCGGGGCTCAAGGCGGGCGAGCTGGAACGGGCGCGCGAGGTGTGGCGCCGCAAGTTCGACGCGCCACCGTCCGATGCGGCGGAGCGCGGCAAGCAGGCGCGCTTCCTGGCGGCGCGGGGCTTCGACGGGGAAGTGATCGGCAAGGTGCTGAGCCGCTCCCCGCGGCAATGACAGCGGCATAGCGCAAACCACGCCATGGAATAATGCCCCGCACAAGTCACGGGCGGCAAGGACATGGGGATGGACATCCTGGGGCGCATCTGGTCGGCGGCGCGCGGCGGCCGCAACTCCGCACCCGAACTGCGCGCCGGCCAGGCGCCTGACGCCAACAAGGAAGATGAGGCGGCAGCGCTGCGCCAGCGCGGCAACGCCTTGCTGGAGCAAGGTTCGCTCGCCGAGGCCATCGCCTGCTACCGGCGCGCCTGCGAGAGCGCACCCGAAGACGCGCTGGCCTGGTTGAACCAGGGCTACGCCTTGCTCCAGGCCGGGCAAGCCGATGCCGCCGGCGATTGCCTGCGTCGCGCCCTGAGCATCGACAGCAACCTGGCCGATGCCCACTTCCTGCTGGGCCAGAGCGATGCCCGGCGCGGCCTGCTGCCGCAAGCCCTGGCCTGCTACGACCGGGCGCTGGCGCTGGACCCGGCGCTGTCGGCCGCGGCGCTGGGGCGCATCGACCTGCTGCTGGACCTGCAACGCTGGCAGGAGGCGCTGGCGCAGATCGATGCGCAGGGCGCCGGCCAGGCCATGCCCCTGAGGCAGCAGCGTGCCCGCGCCTTGCATGGCCTGGGCTGCAATGCCGAAGCGCTGGCGTGCATCGACCAGCTCCTGGCGCAGCAGCCCGGCGATGCCGACGCGCTGCATGGCAAGGCCAATATCCTGCTGGAACTGGGGGACCACCAAGGCGCGCTGGACGCCAGCGCGCAGGTGCTGGCGCAGCATCCCGGCTTCGCCGATGCCATGGGCAATGCAGGGGTCGCGTGCATGCGCATGGGCCGGCTGCAGGATGCGCTGGCATGGTTCGACCGCGGACTGGCGCAACAACCGCGGGATGCGGCCATGCACTGGAACCGCGGCCTGGCCCTGCTGACGCTGGGCGACCTGGCGCAGGGCTGGCCGGAGCACGAATGGCGCTGGGGCGCGACAGTGCTGCGGCATGCGCGCGCGCCGTTTACCGAGAGCCATCCGCAGTGGGCCGGCGAGCCGCTGGCGGGCAAGACCCTGCTGCTCCATGCCGAGCAGGGGCTGGGCGACAGCATCCAGTTCGTGCGCTATGTCCCGCTGCTGGCGGCCGCGGGAGCGCGGATCGTGTTGCGCGTGCCGCCGGCGTTGCACGCACTGTGCGCGGGACTGAGCCCGGCTTGCACGCTACTGGCGCAAGACGCACCGCTGCCGCACCTCGATTTCCACTGCCCGCTCATGAGCCTGCCGCTCGCCTTCCGCACCACGCTGGACAGCATCCCCGCGGCCGGCGGCTATCTGCGCAGCGATGCAGCCAAGCGCGCTCATTGGGAGCAGGCCCTGGGGCCGCGCCGCGGCCCGCGCGTCGGCCTGGTCTGGTCCGGCGGCACCCAGCACAAGAACGACGCCAATCGCTCCATGCCGCTGGAGGCGTTGCTGCGGGCGGTGCCGGCGCACTGCACGCCGGTCAGCCTGCAGAAGGAAGTTCGGCCCGGCGATGCGGGTGTGTTGCAGGCCAGCGGCATGTTCCACGCCGGTGCCGCCCTGCAGGGCTTCGACGACACGGCAGCGCTGATCGATTGCGTGGACCTGGTGGTCAGCGTCGACACCAGCGTCGCCCATCTCGCGGGGGCGCTGGGCAAGCGACTGCTGCTGTTGTTGCCCGCGGTGCCCGACTGGCGCTGGCTGCTGGAGCGCCAGGACAGTCCGTGGTACGCGTCCGCCCGCCTGTTCCGCCAGGGCGCGGACGCCCAATGGGCGCCGGTGCTGGCGCGGGTGCGCGCCGAGCTGGAAGGCGCCGAGCCGCAGCGGGAGGCGCGATGCTGAGCGGCCTCAGGAAGCTGTGGTCGCGCGCTGCGCCGCCGGCCCAGGCTGCGGCCGGGCCCGAGGACGACTGGTTGCAGGCAGGCAACGGCAAGCTGGCCGCCGGCGACCTCGAGGGCGCCGCCGCCTGCTACCGCAAAGCCGTGGAACACGATCCGCGCAGTGCGGCCGCGCACGTCAACCTGGGCTTTGCCTTGCTGCAGCTGCAGGCGTTCGGGCCGGCGCAGCACAGCCTGGAGCAGGCGGCGGCACTGGACGCGGGCTCGGCCGACGCCCGCTATCTGCTGGCCGGTGCGCTGCAGCAGCAGGGACACCATGAGCAGGCCCTGGCGAGCTACCGCGCGGCGCTGGCCTGCAAGAGCGCCTTTGACGTGGCTTGGCGCGATCTGGCAAGCCTGCTGGCGGGGATGGGCCGGCCGCAGGAAGCGCAATTGGCGGTCGACCAGGGGCTGGCAGCCTGTCCGGGCGCGCCGGAGCTGCTGCACGTCGCGGGCATGCTGGCGCTGGAGCGGGGCGAGCACGGCCGGGCCGGCGAGATCTTTGCCGGCCTGGTGGCGGCAAATCCCGAGGACGTGGATGCCCATGTCCGCCTGGCTGCGTTGCACAAGGCGGGCGGCCGGCCGGAGGCGGCACGCAGGAGCCTGGAAGCGGCGCTGGCGCTGCAGCCGGAGAGCCCCGCATTGCTGCTCGAGGTCGCCGACCTGAGCCGCAGCCAGGACCTCCAGGAGCAGGCGGTCGCGTGCTACCGTCGCCTGCTGGCCCTGGACGCTTCGTCCGCCGCCGGCGCCTTCGGCCTGGCGCGTTCTCTGCTGCGCCAGCAGCAGCATGACGAAGCGCTTCAGTGGTTCGATCGCGCCGCGCAGCTGGCACCGAAGGCCGCCCCCGTCCATGCGGCACGGGGCAACGCCATGCTGGCGCGGGGCCGCCTGGTCGAGGCGCTGGCGGCCTACGACAAGGTGCTGGAGTTGCAGCCGCGGCAGCCGGACACGCTGGTCAATCGCGGCAACGCGCTCCTGCGCATGGGGCGTTTCGCCGAGGCCGAACAGTCTTACCGCGCCGTGCTTCAACTCGACCCGCGTTATCTCCCGGCCTTGATCAACCTGGGCAGCGTCCTGCAGGAGCAGAACGCATTCGACCAGGCGCTGGCCGCCTACGAACAGGCCCTGGCGCTGGCGCCGGAGGATGCGAACATCCACTGGAACAAGGCGCTCTGCCATCTGGTGACGGGCAACTGGGAGGCGGGCTGGCGTGGCCACGAATGGCGTCGACAGGCCAAAGCGCTGACGCTGGCGCAGGGGGCGGCCAGCTATTCGCAGCCCCAATGGGACGGCGCGGCGTCACTGCGGGGCAAGACCATGCTGCTGCATGCGGAGCAAGGCTTGGGCGACACATTGCAGTTCTGCCGCTATGCGCAAGCGGTGCAGGACAGGGGTGCCACGGTGCTGCTCGCCGTGCCGCCGACGCTCCGGCGCCTGCTGGGCCGGCTGGCCGGTGTGGACAGGCTGCTGGTGGACGGCGAGCCCCTGCCGCGCTTCGATGTCCATTGTCCGCTGCCCAGCCTGCCGCTGGCTTTCGGCACGACGCCGGAGACGGTCCCGGCGGCCATTCCCTACCTGTCCGCCGATCCGGCCGCCGCGCGCGCATGGCGCGAGCGCCTGGTCGGCGCCGGCCTGAAGGTGGGCATCGTCTGGTCGGGCAACCCGGCGCACGTCAACGATCACAACCGCTCCATTGCGCTGAAGGCCATGCTGCAACTGGCCACGCCCGGCGTGCAACTGGTGAGCCTGCAAAAGGAGTTGCGTGACGGCGAAGCGCAATTGCTGGAGGCCGCCGGAGTGCCCCACGTCGGCGCCGAACTGCAGGACCTGGCGGCGACCGCCGGGCTGGTGGCCGCGATGGACCTGGTGGTGTCGGTGGACACCAGCGCGGCCCACCTGGCCGGGGCCCTGGGGCGCCCGCTGTGGCTGCTGCTGCCGTTCAGCCCCGACTGGCGCTGGCTGCTGCAGCGCGAGGACAGCCCCTGGTACCCCGGCGCCCGCCTGTTCCGGCAGGATGAGAGCCGCGACTGGGCGAAAGTGCTGGAGCGGGTGCGGCGCGAGCTCGCCGCCCGGGCTACAGCCCCAGCATCAGCTTGAGGTTCTGCACCGCGGCGCCGCTGGCGCCCTTGCCCAGGTTGTCCAGCCGGGCAACGAGGATGGCCTGGCGCAGGTCGTCGTTGCCGTAAACGCGCAGCTCCATCCTGTTGGTGTCGTTCAGCGCCTCCGGCTCGAGCTTGCCGTCCTCGGTCGGCGCGACCACCGCGACCCATTCGCTGCCCTCGTAATGCTTCGCCAGCGCGGCGTGCAGGTCGGCCATCGTCGGCTGGCGCGGCAGCATGTCCAGGTGCAGCGGCAGTTCGACCAGCATGCCCTGGCGGAAATTGCCGACGGCCGGAATGAAGATCGGCCGCCGGGCGAGCCCGCTGTACCTGACGATCTCCGGCAGGTGCTTGTGCTTCAGGCCCAGGCCGTACACCTCGTACGCGGGAGCCTTGCCGCCTTCGAAGGCTTCGATCATCGTGCGGCCGCCGCCCGAATAGCCGCTGACCGAGGGCAGCACCACCGGGTAGTCCTTGGGCAGCAAGCCGGCATCGACCAGCGGCCGCAGCAGGGCGATCGCCCCGGTCGAATAGCAGCCGGGGTTGCTGACCCGGCGTGCCTTCGCCACCGCGTTGCGCTGGCCCGGCGCCAGTTCGGGAAAGCCGTACACCCAGCCTTCGGCGGTGCGATGCGCGGTGGAAGCATCGATCAGTTTCGGGCCAGGCTTGCCGGAAGTCTTCTCGATGTCGGCGACCATGGCGGCCGACTCGCGCGCCGCGTCGTCGTGCAGGCACAGGATGACCAGGTCCACGCCCGCCATCAGTTCGCGCTTGGCCTGCGGGTCCTTGCGTCGTTCCGGCGCGATGCTCACCAGCTCGATCTGCGGCATCTTTTGGAGCCGCTCGCGAATCTGCAATCCGGTCGTGCCGGCCTCACCGTCAATGAACACCCTTGGCATCGCTTCTCCTGTCGTAAGTGCCGGCGCTGACGCAGCGCCGCGCACCCAGTTTGTGCATCGCACCATGATACAGTTCACGGCTGCACCTTGCAGCCTCTGCCGGGGGCCTGCGCCCAGCCTCCGGCCCTCAAATTCATTCGATCCTCCAGAGAACCCTCATGAAGATTCACGAGTACCAAGGCAAGGAAATCTTGCGCAACTTCGGCGTGCCCGTGCCGCGCGGCATCCCGGCTTTCACGGTCCAGGAAGCGGTGGAAGCCGCCCAGAAGCTCGGTGGCCCGGTGTGGGTGGTGAAGGCGCAGATCCATGCGGGCGGCCGCGGCAAGGGCGGCGGCGTCAAGCTGGCGCGTTCGATCAACGAGGTGAAGAAGCTGGCCGGCGAGATCCTGGGCATGCAGCTCAAGACCCACCAGACCGGCCCCGAGGGCCAGAAGGTGCGCCGCCTCCTCATCGAGGACGGCGCCGACATCAAGAAGGAATATTACGTGTCGGCCGTGACCGACCGCGCCTCGCAGAAGGTGGCCTTCATGGCCTCCAGCGAAGGCGGCATGGACATCGAGGAAGTGGCCCACGCCACGCCCGAGAAGATCATCAAGGTGTTGGCCGACCCGATCGCCGGCCTGACCGACGACCAGGCCCGCGAGCTGGCCAACGGCATCGGCGTTCCCGCCGGTTCCACCGCGCAGGCCGTGGACGTGCTCAAGAAGCTCTACAAGGTCTACATGGAGACCGACGCCAGCCTGGTGGAGATCAACCCGCTGATCCTGGAAGGCAACGGCGGCATCAAGGCGCTGGACGCGAAGTTCAACTTCGACCCGAACGCGCTGTTCCGCCACCCCGAGATCGTCGCCCTGCGCGACCTCGACGAGGAAGACCCGGCGGAGGTGGAAGCCAGCAAGTTCGACCTGGCCTACATCAGCCTGGACGGCAACATCGGCTGCCTGGTCAACGGCGCCGGCCTGGCGATGGCCACCATGGACACCATCAAGCTGTTCGGCGCCGAGCCGGCCAACTTCCTGGACGTGGGCGGCGGCGCGACGCCGGAGAAGGTCACCGAGGCCTTCAAGATCATGCTCAAGAACAAGAAGGTCAAGGCCATCCTGGTCAACATCTTCGGCGGCATCATGAAGTGCGACACCATCGCCACCGGCGTGATCACCGCCTGCAAGGCCGTCAATCTGAGTGTGCCGCTGGTCGTGCGCATGAAGGGAACGAACGAGGAGCTGGGCAAGAAGATGCTCGCCGAGTCCGGCCTGCCGATCATCAGCGCCGACACCATGGCCGAGGCCGCCCAGAAAGTCGTTGCCGCTCTCAAGTGACCTTGGGGACAGATCTTCAGCTCTGTCCTCAACTGATTAGGAACAAATCCATGTCGATCTACATCAACAAAGACACCAAGGTCATCACCCAGGGCATCACCGGCAAGACCGGCCAGTTCCACACCGAGAAGTGCCAGGAATACGCCAACGGCAAGAACTGCTTCGTCGCCGGCGTGAACCCGAAGAAGGCCGGCGAGTCGATCTTCAACATCCCGATCTACGCCTCGGTGAAGGAAGCGGCCAAGCAGACCGGCGCCACCGTCTCGGTGATCTACGTTCCACCGGCCGGCGCTGCCGCCGCGATCTGGGAAGCCGTCGAGGCCGACCTGGACATGACCATCTGCATCACCGAAGGCATTCCGGTGCGCGACATGCTGGAAGTGCGCAACCGCATGAAGGCCAAGGAAGCCGCCGGCGGCAAGAAGACGCTGCTGCTCGGCCCCAATTGCCCCGGCCTGATCACGCCGGACGAAATCAAGATCGGCATCATGCCGGGCCACATCCACCGCAAGGGCCGCATCGGCGTCGTCAGCCGCTCGGGCACGCTGACCTATGAGGCGGTCGCCCAACTCACCGAGATCGGCCTGGGCCAGTCGACGGCGGTCGGCATCGGCGGCGACCCGATCAACGGGCTCAAGCACATCGACGTGATGAGCGCCTTCAACGACGATCCGGAAACCGACGCGGTCATCATGATCGGCGAGATCGGCGGCCCGGACGAAGCGGAAGCGGCGCGCTGGTGCAAGGCCAACATGAAGAAGCCGATCGTGGGCTTCATCGCCGGCGTGACGGCGCCTGCCGGCAAGCGCATGGGGCACGCCGGCGCGCTGATCTCCGGCGGCGCGGACACGGCCGACGCCAAGCTTGCCATCATGGAAGAGTGCGGCTTCAAGGTCACGCGCAACCCTTCCGAGATGGCCAAGCTGCTGAAGGCGCTGCTGTAAGCAGAATCACCAACGAGCTGACCGGCAACTGACCGGTACACTGCGGTCTAGAAAAGAAAGCGCTCGGAACTCCGGTTTTGGGCGCTTTTCGCATTCATATCTCTGGGGACCACCGCATGGAAATGCTGCAAGGCGCCGACTTCTGGATCGGCCTGCTGAAGATCATCTGGATCAACATCATCCTGTCGGGAGACAACGCGGTGGTGATCGCGCTGGCCGCGCGGACCTTGCCGCCGACCCAGCAGCGCAAGGCGGTCTTCTTCGGCTCGGGTGCGGCGGTGGTCCTGCGGATCCTGCTGACCGTGGTTGCAGCCAAGCTGCTTGCCCTGCCCTACCTGCAGATCGTCGGGGGCCTGCTGCTGTTGTGGATCGGCGTGCAGTTGCTGGGCGACGAGGACGAGGGCGAAGGGGAGGCCAAGGAGCACGGAACGCTGATGGCGGCCGTGCGGACGATCCTGATCGCCGACCTGGTGATGAGCCTGGACAACGTGATCGCCGTCGCGGCCGCCGCCAAGGGCAGCATGCTGCTGCTGATCCTGGGCCTCGCGATCAGCATTCCGCTGGTGATCTTCGGCAGCACCTTGATGATCAAGCTGATGGAGCGGTTCCCGATCATCGTCGTGCTCGGTGCCGCGTTGATCGGCTGGGTGGGCGGCGAAACCATCGCCAGCGACTTCGTGTTCAAGGACTTCTTCGCCGCCAACGGGTGGGCGCATTACGTCGCGGCCGCCGGCGGCGCTGCGCTGGTGATCGCCCTCGGAAAGCTGATCAGCGCCCGCAGCCGGAAGCCGGCTGCGACCTGAAGCAAAGCCTGCTCATCAGCATCTGTGCACAATTGCTACAAAACGTAGCGGGGACCGGCGATTGTCGCTTGTCCGCTGTGGAGCCCTCTGTTAACGTGCCGCAGGGAGAGCTGCACCCATCCTAGGCGTGCGGCGCGCGCGCCTGTGGATGGAAACACAGGCGGCCAGCTATCTGTTCAAAGGCGGGGTCAGTGAGCACATCCTCATCCGAGAGACGCGGGCAGTTCTGGCGCAGGGACTGGTTCGTGGCCGTGCTCATCGTGCTGGCGGTGGTCATCCTGGACCGCTCCACCGACGTGGTGGAAACACTGGAGCGGCGCTTCTACGACTTCGCCAGCACCAGCAGCGGCCGCCAGCCTTCCGACCGGATCGCCATCATCGCGATCGACGACACCAGCGTGCGCAACATCGGCCGCTGGCCGTGGCCACGCGACGTCCACGCCCAGCTGATCGACATGCTGGCGGCGGCGAAGGCCAAGACCATCGTCCACACCGTCTTCTTCTTCGAGCCGCAGACCGATCGCGGGCTGGTCTACATCCGCAAGATGAAGGAGGCACTTGGCCGGGCCGAACAGGGCCCCCTCACGGAGCAACTCGGCAAGGTGATCGCGGATGCCGAATCGTCGCTGGACACCGATTCCAAGCTCGCCGCGAGCATGGCGAAGGCAGGCAACGTCCTGATCCCGTCGGTGTTCGCGCTGGCCGAGCCGCTGGGCAAGCCCGACAAACCGCTGCCGCCCTTTGCCCTGAAGAGCGCGATCGACGAGAACAACGGTTTTTCCGAGCCGGCAGTCAGCGGGCAGCAACCGATCGACAGCATCGGCAATGCGGCCGCGGGGGTAGGCCACCTCAACTTCCTCAACGACGTGGACGGCGCAGTGCGGCAGCAGCCCCTGCTCGTGAACTATTACGGTAAGGCGATCCCATCGCTCGCGCTGCTCGCGGCCGGCAACAGCCTGAACCTTGGCCCGTCCGACATCAGGCTCAATCCGGGCGAGTCGGTGCAGATCGGAAAGCTGCGGATCAAGACCAACGAGATCGCGCGCATGCTGCCGCAGTTCTACAAGGCACGCGACGGCAAGCCGCCGTTCGCGATCGATTCGTTCTACGACGTCCTGTCAGGAAAGATCCCCGCGTCCAAGTACACGGACAAGATCGTCCTGATCGGCGCGACGGCGGCAGGCGTGGGCACGCAGTTTCCGGCGCCCGGCAATCCGAACATGACGCCGGCCGAGATGCTGGCGCACACCACCTCCAGCATCCTCAGCGAGCACTTCATCGTGGAGCCCAGTTGGGGGGTGGTCGCGGCCCTGGGCATCTTCCTGCTGGTGGCGGCGTACCTGATTGCCGCCTTGCCGCGGCTGTCGGCGGGAATGGCGGGCGCCATCACGGCGGCCCTCTTCGTCGCCTTGCTGGGCGCCGAATTCGGGCTGCTTGCCGGGGCGGCGCTGTGGCTGAAGCTAATGCTGCCGGCCACGCTGCTGGTCATCGGCCATCTGGCCGTGACGACCAAGCGCTTCCTCATGACCGAGGCCGGCAAGCTCAAGTCGGACGAAGAGTCGGCCGAGACGAACCGGATGATGGGCCTGGCCTTGCAGGGCCAGGGGCAGCTGGACGCCTCGTTCGACCGCTTCCGGCGCGTGCCCATGAGCGAGCCGCTGATGGACAACCTGTACAACCTCGCCCTCGACTTCGAACGCAAGCGCCAGTTCAACAAGGCCCAGGCCATCTACGAACACATGGCGGCGTGGAAGAAGGACTACAAGGATCTGCAGTCCAAGCTCAATCGCGCCAGGAACCTGTCGGAAACGGTGATCCTGGGCGGCGGCGGGTCCCACCCGGGCGGCACCATGCTGCTCGATGGCGGTGCCGTCGAAAAGCCGATGCTGGGGCGCTACCAGGTGGAAAAGGAACTGGGCAAGGGCGCGATGGGCGTCGTGTACCTGGGCAGGGACCCGAAGATCGGCCGGGTGGTGGCCATCAAGACGATGGCACTGAGCCAGGAATTCGAGGGCGAGGAGCTCACCGACGCGCGGGAACGCTTCTTCCGCGAAGCCGAAACCGCCGGCCGGCTGCAGCACCAGAACATCGTCACGATCTTCGACGCCGGCGAGGAGCATGACCTGGCGTATATCGCCATGGAATTCCTCAAGGGCCGCGACCTGGTGGAGTTCTGCAAGGGCGGCGCGTTGTTGCCGATCCCCAAGGTCCTGTCGATCGTGGCCCGGGTGGCGGAGGCGCTGGCCTATGCGCACCGGCAGAACGTCGTCCACCGCGACATCAAGCCGGCCAACATCATGTACGAGGTCGACAGCGACACGGTCAAGGTCACCGACTTCGGCATCGCCCGGATCACGGACTCGAGCAAGACCAAGACGGGCCTGGTGCTGGGCACCCCCAGCTTCATGTCCCCCGAACAGATCGCGGGCAAGAAGGTGGACGGCCGCTCCGACCTGTATTCGCTGGGCGTGATGCTGTACCAGATGCTGACCGGCGTGCTGCCGTTCCGGGGCGATTCGATGGCCGAACTGATGTACAAGATCGCCAACGAGGAGGCGCCGGACATCCGCGCCGTTCGCCAGGAGATCTCGCCGCAGCTCGCCGGCGTGGTTGCGCGCTCGCTCACCAAGCGTCCCGACCTGCGTTACCAGGACGGCGACGCGTTCGCCGCCGATCTCCGGGCGGTGATGGCGGCCCCCGCAGTGCAGCCGTCTGCGACAGAAAAGCCACACCCCGGGCCCTTGATGCGGCCCGACAACGAGGTTCCTGCCGTGCCGGAGAAGACCACCGTCATGACGTCCGGCGCGCCCGGCTATGATTCCGCCCAGCGACCGGAGGCAGCAGCGGGCGAGGTTTTTGTCAGGACGGCCGCCTTCCCCAGGCCGGACGAACCGGACGTACCTTCCGCTGGCGACGGCAAGTCCGATCGGGACGACACGACAACCGGGCATCTATGATTTACGAGTTCTGCATCCGCACCGACCCGGGTCTCGCCCGAGAGAACAACGAAGACTCAGTTGCGATCGATGAACCGACCCGGCTCGGGATCCTGGCCGACGGCATGGGCGGCTACAACGCCGGCGAGATCGCCAGCGGGATGGCCACCACCTTCATCAAGTCGGAGCTGGGGCGCTGGCTGTCGCAGGCCGGACGGCATGCCAACAGCAGGGAAGTGCGCCGCGCGATGGAAATCTGCGTCGACAATGCCAATCGCTCGATCTTCAACGCCGCCAACTCCAACCCGCAATACAGCGGGATGGGCACGACGCTGGTGCTAGGCGTCTTCCAGGACTCACGCCTGATGCTGGGCCACATCGGCGATTCGCGCTGCTATCGGCTGCGCGGTGCCGAGTTCGCCCAGATCACCAAGGACCATTCCCTGCTGCAGGAGCAGATGGATGCCGGCCTGATCACGCCGGAGCAGGCGGCCGTGTCCACCAACAAGAACCTGGTCACCCGCGCGCTCGGGGTCGAGGACGCGGTGTTGCTGGAGGTCAACGAGCATCGCGTCGAAGCCGGCGATCTGTACCTGATGTGTTCTGATGGCCTGTCCGACATGCTCGATGACGATGCGATTTCGCAGATTCTGGTGGGCGAGGCGACACTGGAGCAGAAATCGCAGCAGTTGATCGAAGCCGCGAATGCCAACGGAGGCCGGGACAATATCTCGGTTCTGCTCGCCTACGCCAAGACCGGATCCGAAAAACGCGGCTTCATTTCCAGATTGCTGGGAAAATAGGACTTGATGTTAGTCTCAGATAACGAGTTCAGAAACAGGAGCCGACCATGCCGAAAATGATCGTTTCGATCGACGGTGTTGTCATCAAGGAAGTGCAGTTGACGAAGGACCGCACGACACTGGGGCGACGCCCCTACAACGACATCGTGATCGACAATCTCGCGGTGAGCGGCGAGCATGCCGTCCTGCAGATGATGGCAAACGACGTCTATCTCGAAGACCTCAACAGCACCAACGGCACCTACGTCAATGGCAAGGCCGTGAAGAAGCAGTTGTTGCAAAACAACGACACGGTGGAGATCGGGAAGTACAAGATCAAGTACATCAACGAGGCCGCCAACCCCGGTTACGAGAAGACGATGATCATCAAGGCGGGCTCGATTCCGCCCGCCCCGGTGACCGCGTCGGCGGCCGCCCGTGCCGAGGGCGGCACCGTCGCTGCCTCCGAACTGGCCAGCCTGGCGGCGGCCATCAAGGTCCTGTCGGGTGCGGCGGCCGGCCGCGAGGTGCCACTGGTCAAGGTAGTGACGACCATCGGCAAGCCGGGCGTTGCCGTGGCCGCGATCACCAAGCGCCCGCACGGCTTCGTGGTGGCGCACGTGGAGGGCGCCAACAAGCCGACGCTCAACGGAGCGGCCATCGGCGCCGAGCCGGTCACCCTGAAGAACGGCGATTTGCTGGAGCTGGCCGGAACGCAGATGCAGTTCGTGCAGGTTTGAGCGCCTGCCGTCGGCCGGCGAACATCCCACGCTAGCGAGGTCGGGGGCTTATGGGCTTGCTCTCCAAACACTGGTCCCGGATCGCCGTCACGCTGATTCCGCTGGTTTTCGGTCTGCTGCATGCCACGGGGATACTCCCGATCGGGGTGGTGCAGCGTCTGGACGACATCATCTACGACGCCAGGTTGCGGGCCACCATGCCGCGCACCCTGGACGAACGGATCGTCATCGTCGACATCGACGAAAAGAGCCTGGCCGAAGTCGGACACTGGCCCTGGGCCCGCAGCCGCGTTGCGGACCTGGTCGACGAGCTGTACGGCCAGCAGAAGATCGCGCTGCTCGGGTTCGACATCGTGTTCGCCGAGCCCGACGAAAGCTCGGGCCTGAAGCACTTGCAGCAACTGGCGCAAACCGACTTGCGCGATCAGCCAGGGTTCGCCGACAAGCTGGCGCAACTGCAGCCCTCGCTGGACTACGACGGGCTGTTCGCAAAATCGCTGGAGCGGCGTCGGGTGGTGCTCGGCTACTACCTGACCAGCGATCGCGACGGCCGCACCTCAGGCGTCCTGCCGGCGCCGGTGATGGGGCGGGAAAGCCTGCAGGGCCGCCCGATCGCTTTCACCACCTGGTCTGGCTACGGCTCGAACATCGCACGGATCGCCGGCGCCGCGCCGCTGGCCGGGTACTTCAACTCCATCACCGATGCCGACGGCGTCGTGCGTTCGATTCCCCTGGTCGCCGAGTACAAGGGCCAGTACTACGAGTCGCTGGCCCTGGCGATGTTCCGGCTGCTCAATGGCCTGCCTGCGGTGGAGCCGGGCTTTCCGCGGGACCGGCTGGTGTCGCGCAACTACCAGGGGCTGGAGAGCATCGTCCTGCGCCAGGGCGACAAGACCCTGGCGATCCCGGTGGACGCCCGCGTGGCGACGCTGGTTCCGTTCCGCGGCCCGGGCGGGCCGGGCGCGGGCTCGTTCAGGTACGTCTCGGCCAGCGACCTGCTGGCAAAGCGGGTGGCCCCGGAAACCCTCAGGGGAAAGATCGTGCTGGTCGGCACCACCGCCCCCGGATTGCAGGACGTGCGGGTCACGCCGGTCGCGGAAACCTACCCCGGGGTCGAGGCGCATGCCAACGTCATTTCCGGACTCCTGGACGGCAAGATCTTCGTCAAGCCCGACTACGCGGTGGGATACGAGGTGGTGATCCTGATCCTGTCCGGCCTGGCGCTGGCGTTTTCGCTGCCGCTGCTGTCCGCCACCAGGGCCGTCATGGTGAGCGCCGCGATGGTGGCCCTGCTGATCGGGGTGAACGTCTGGCTGTACCTGGGCGGCGGGCTGGTGCTGCCGCTGGCTTCTGCGCTCACCGTCGCCATCACCGCGTTCGCGCTGAACATGAGTTACGGCTATTTCGTGGAGAGCCGCTCCAAGCGCGAGCTGGCCAACCTGTTCGGGACCTACGTGCAGCCGGAGCTGGTCGACGAGATGGTGAAGGATCCTCTGAGCTACAGCATGAAGGCCACCAACAAGGAGCTGACCGTCATGTTCTGCGACATGCGGGGCTTCACCAAGATGTCCGAGTCGATGGAGCCCACCAGGCTGCAGGAGCTGCTGAACGCGGTCTTCAGCCGGCTGACGGACGTGATCCAGGCCAACCGGGGAACCATCGACAAGTACATGGGGGACTGCGTCATGGCGTTCTGGGGCGCGCCGGTGGAAACGCCGAATCACGCGCACCTCGCCGTCAAGACCGCGCTCGAGATGTCCGCCGCCGTCAGGAAGATCAACGAGGAGCACCGGGCCTCGGGCATTCCCGAGATCGGCATCGGCATCGGCCTGAACACCGGCACGATGTGCGTCGGCGACATGGGCTCGGACATCAGGCGCAGCTACACGGTGATCGGCGATGCCGTCAACCTGGGCTCCCGGCTCGAGGGGCTGTCCAAGGTCTACGGCGTCGACATCGTGGTCAGCGAGAGCACGCGCAGGCTGGCGCCCGAATTCGGCTGGCAGGAACTGGACAAGGTGCGGGTCAAGGGCAAGGAGCAGGCCGTCGGGATCTTTTACCCGCTGGGGCTGCTGCAGGAGCTTCCAAAGGCGCAAACCGACGAAGTGAAAACCTGGGCCGGACTGGTCAAGGCCTATCGCGCGCAGGATTGGGAGCAATGCGACCTGATGCTCCTCAACCTGCAGAGGATGAATGCCAAAAAATACCTTTACGAACTATATTCGGACCGTGTAGCCTCGATGAGGTTGCTTCCGTTCGACCCGGCCTGGGACGGCGCCACCAATTTCGAAACCAAGTAAGGATCCGATCATGAAGGTGCGCGTGCTCGGCTGTTCTGGCGCCATCGCCAAGGACTGCCGGACCACGTCCTTCCTGGTCGACGCGGACATGCTGGTGGACGCCGGGACGGGGGTCGGCGACCTGACCCTGGACGAAATGCGCGGCATCGACCACGTCCTGCTGACGCATTCGCATCTCGATCACATCGCCGCCCTGCCGTTGATGATCGATGCGATCGCCGCGCAGCGCTCCAGCCCGGTCCGCATCCATGCGCTGGCCGGCACCATCGCCGCCATCAAGGCGCACATCTTCAACAACGTGATCTGGCCCGACTTCAGCCGGATCCCGACGGTGGACGCGCCCTTCATCACCTTCCACGAAATCGAGATCGGCCAGACGCTGGAGATCACGGGCAAGCGGATCGAAGTGCTGCCGGCGGTGCACACCGTCCCCGCCGTCGGTTATGCCGTGAGCAGCGGCCGTGGTTGCTGGGTCTTTTCGGGCGACACCGAGCGCAACCCGGCCTTCTGGGCCCGCATCAACCAGATGGACGTCGCCGCGCTGGTCATCGAAACCGCCTTCAGCAACCGCGAGAAGGAGCTCGCGCGGCGCAGCCTGCATCTTTCCCCGCTGGCGCTGGCGGAAGAACTCGACTGCATCGACAAGGGCAAGTCCTTCCCGATCTACATCACCCACACCAAGCCGGCCGAAACCGAGCTGATCATGAGCGAGATCCAGAAGTTCGACCAGACCCAGCCTTTCGGGGTGAACGTGGTCCACGACATCCGCTGGCTGCGCGCCGGACAGGAGTTCAACCTGTGAGCGCCGTGCTCAGGCCTGTCAGGGACTCCGAGCAGGCTTTCTACGATTCGCAGATGCTGCCGCCGGAAAAGCGCGGCGTCACGTTCGAGGTGCTGTTCTATCGGCAGCTGCAGCAGGTATCGACCCGGATCCACGACACCGAGAACATCGACCAGATCATGCTCGAGGCGAGCCAGGACATCTGCAAGCTGTTCAACGCTGACCGCCTGACGCTGTATGCGATCAGCGACGACCGCACGTCCATCATCTCCAAGGTCAAGACTGGCCTGAACACCACCAGCGACCTGAAGCTGCCGATCAGCGCGCAGAGCATCGCCGGCTATGCGGCGTACAGCAGGCAGATGGTGAACATCGCGGACGTCTACGACGAGGAAGCGCTCAAGCGTGTCCACCCCACCCTGACTTTCCTCAAGCAGGTGGACAAGCGCTCGGGCTACCGCACCAAGCAGATGCTGGTGGTGCCGATCCTGGACGGAGACACGCTGCACGGCGTGCTGCAGGTGATCAACAACAAGAGCGACCAGCCGTTCGGCGATCTCGAGATCGAAGGCGCAACCCAGTTGTGCCGCACCCTGGCGACCGCAATCCGCCAGCGCATGCAGAAGGCCGAGGACGCGCAGCGGCGCAAGGCGACCAAGTACGACGGCCTGATCGCAGACGGCGTGCTGACGTCCGAGGAGCTCCAGCGCTGCGTGCAAAAGGCGCGCGACGACGGCCGCTCGGTCGAGGCGACCCTGATCTCGGACTACCGCATCCTGCCGACGCAGATCGGGGCTTCGTTTGCGAAGTTCTTCGGCGTGCCGTACGAGCCGTTCAACGCCGGCAGAATCCGCATCGAGGCATTGCAGGGCCCGCTCAAGCGCGAGTTCATCGATGAGCAGGGCTGGCTGCCGCTGGAAGAAAGCCCCGAAGGGCTGGTGGTGATGTGCCTCGACCCGGAGGCAGTGCGCGGCTCCCGCGTGGTGCCCCAGGTGTTTCCCCGCTTCGGCAAGTACGTCTATCGCGTCACTACCAAGACCGAATTCGACCAGACCCTGGGGCAGCTGTACGGGGACGGCGAAGGCGCTTCCATCGACGAACTGCTGGCCGACCTGAGCTCGCCGATCGACGACGAGAGCGGCGACGAATCGACCCTCGAATCGGCCGCTGCGGACAACGAACTGGTGAAGTTCGTCAACAAGGTGATCATCGACGCGTACCACCAGCGCGTATCGGACATTCACATCGAGCCGCTTCCCGGCAAGGCCAAGACCGGCATCCGGTTCCGGATCGACGGAAGCCTGCAGCCTTACGTGGAGGTGCCGGCGCATTTCCGCCAGCCGCTCGTGACGCGCCTGAAGATCATGTGCGACCTGGACATCTCGGAAAAGCGCAAGCCCCAGGACGGCAAGATCAAGTTCAAGAAGTTCGGCCCGCTGGACATCGAGCTGCGGGTCGCCACCATTCCGTCGGCCGGCGGCGTCGAGGACGTGGTGATGCGGATCCTGGCGGCCGGCGAACCGATCCCGCTGGAGAAGCTGGGATTGACGGACCACAACCGGGAGCGGCTGGAAAGAACCGTCAGCAAGCCCTACGGCCTCTTCTACGTCTGCGGCCCCACAGGGTCGGGCAAGACGACCACGCTGCACTCGGTGCTGAAGTTCCTCAACAAGCCCGACACCAAGATCTGGACCGCGGAAGACCCGGTCGAAATCACGCAGAAGGGCCTGCGGCAGGTCCAGGTCAACCGGAAGGCGGGCATCGATTTCGCGCTCGTGATGCGCGCTTTCCTGCGGGCCGATCCGGACATCATCATGGTGGGCGAGTCGCGCGACAAGGAAACGGTGGCGATGGGCGTCGAGGCGTCCCTCACCGGCCACCTGGTGTTCTCCACGCTCCATACCAACTCCGCGCCCGAGTCGATCACGCGCCTGCTGGACATGGGGATGGACCCGTTCAACTTCGCCGACGCGCTGCTCGGCATCCTGGCGCAGCGGCTGGCCAAGAAGCTGTGCGACTGCAAGGAGTCGTACACGCCGAGCTCGGACGAACTGCGGACCTTCATTGCCGAATACGCCCAGGAGCTGCAACACACGCAGAAGTGGAAGGCGGATCCGGGCGGCGAGGCACAGCTCCTGTATGAAAGCTGGGTCGAGCTGTACGGCCAGGACGGCAATTTGAAGTTCTACCGGGCGGTGGGCTGCGAAAAGTGCAACAAGTCGGGCTACAAGGGCCGGATCGGCCTGCACGAGCTCCTGATCGCCGATGACAGCATCAAGCGCCTGGTCCAGGAGCGGGCCCGGGTGGCGGAGATCTTCGCCACCGCGGTCGAAACCGGAATGCGGACCCTGAAGATGGACGGCATGGAGAAGATCATGCTGGGACTGACTGACCTGAAGCAGGTCAGGTCGGTCTGCATCAAGTAAGGGGAAACATTTTTGTCACTTCGAATGCCAAAAATGGCCCTCCAGGCCGCCGAAACCGCACTTTCTCACATTCAGCCCCCGCCCAGAGCGCGAAAACCGGTTGGCACAGAACCTGCTGACCAACAAGACCCAAACCACTTGAGGAGTTGATTTATGAAGCGTTCCGTCCAACAGGGTTTCACCCTGATCGAATTGATGATCGTGGTCGCGATCATCGGTATTCTTGCTGCGGTGGCTCTGCCCGCCTATCAGGACTACACCAAGCGCGCCAAGCTGTCTGAGGTCGTTCTGGCCGCTTCTGCTTGCCGTACGACGATTTCCGAGGTGTATCAGACCGGTTCCCTGTCGACGGTTGCTGCCGACGCCTGGGGTTGCGAGTCGACCGGCCAGTCCTCCAAGTACGTGAAGTCGATCCACACCGACACCGCCGGCAAGATCACCGTCATGGCGACGGGCTTCGGCGATGCCAACATCGACGACAAGACGCTTGACCTGGTCCCGACCACGTCCGGTGGCACCGCCATCACCGCCTACTCGCAAGGCACGGTTGTCGGCGGCTGGAAGTGCGGCCCTGGCGCCACCAGCCCGATCCTGGCCAAGTACCTGCCGGGCTCTTGCCGCGGTTAATTCTTGACACGTCAAATGGGCGGCTTCGGCCGCTCATTTTTTTTGTCCCGCGGGAAGTCCTGTCGGCCACACGGACATCCATCATGATCGTGCTAGCCTCGACTGCGAAGTCATGCATCATTCAACAATGATCCGGTCGTGCGAGTTGACGGTGCTCATGCCCTGCCTCAACGAGGCACGGACGGTGCAAGCCTGCATTGCGGACGCGCTCAAGTACCTCGCGACCGCCGGGGTCGACGGCGAGGTTCTGGTGTCGGACAACGGTTCGACCGACGGATCGGTCGAACTCGCGCAAGCGGCGGGCGCCCGCGTGGTCCATGCGCCGCGCCGCGGCTACGGAGCTGCGCTGCAGGCGGGAATCCACGAGGCCAAGGGCCGCTTCATCATCATGGGAGACGCCGACTGCAGCTACGATTTTTCGCAGCTCCAGGCGTACGTCGAGCGCCTGCGCGCCGGCGCCGAGCTGGTCATGGGCAATCGCTTCCGCGGCGGCATCGAGCCCGGCGCCATGCCCTTTCTCCACCGCTATCTCGGCAATCCGGTCCTGAGCTTCATCGGCCGCCTGTTCTTCCGCACGTCGATTGGCGACTTTCACTGCGGCCTCAGAGGCTTTTCGCGCGATGCCGTGCTGCGGCTGGGGCTGGTCAGTACCGGGATGGAATTTGCGTCGGAAATGGTGGCGAAGTTCGCCCTGGCGGGGGCCAGGATCGAGGAAGTCCCTACTGTTCTTCGCCCCGACAGGCGCGATCGCCCTCCGCACCTGCGGACCTGGCGCGACGGCTGGCGGCACTTGCGATTCCTGCTGCTCTTTTGTCCCCGCTGGTTGTTCCTGTACCCCGGGCTGCTGCTGGCGTCGGTGGGGATGCTCGGATTTCTCGCGTTGCAGCCCTTGTTCGGGCTCGCCTTCTCCATGGGCAGCCGGGTGCACACGCTGCTGTACATGGCGGCCGCCATCGTGATCGGCGTGCAGGCAGTGCAGCTGGCACTGCTCACCAAGTGGCTCGGCGTCGTCTCGGGCATCGTTCCGGAGCCACCCTGGCTGATGCGGACCAAACCCCTGCGCACCGTCGAGACGGGCCTGCTGTTCGGCGGCGTGCTGTTCCTGATCGGCGTGCTGTGGTCGATCGGAATCCTGTACGGATGGGGGTCTTCGGGCTTTGGCGCGCTCAATCCTGCAGAGGGCATGCGGGTCGTCATCCCCGCGGTGACCCTGATGATCGTCGGCATGCAGGCGGTTGCCGGCGCCCTCTTTGCCGGTTCCGCCGAGATCTGCTGGCGTACGGTGGATCGCAAACGCAATGGATGACACGCGGTTCCTGGCCCCCGACTGGCTCATTCGGTGGGAACCCCTCATCGTCTTTGTGGGATGCGTCCTGGCGCTCTGTTCGGTGCCGGTCGCATTGGGGCACACCGGCCTGAGCTGGGATGCGCTGAACCACCACATCTACCTGGGGTGGACGGCGGACCATCCGCGATTCGATCGGGACTATCTCGCTGCTTCCTACCAGTCCTACCAGTTTCCCTACCTCTATTGGCCGGTGTACATGCTGGCCATGCTCGGGGCGAGCGGAGTGGTTGCCGGCATCGTCCTGACGCTGCTGCACCTGACGGTGGCGCCGGCGCTGTGGAAGCTCGCCCATGCCTGCATCCCGGGCCGCGAGTGGTTCGAGGTCGGCATGCGCGCACTTGCCGTGGCGCTCGCATTCATGGGCGGTGTCGTGCTGTCAATGCTCGACAGCACGAGCAACGACCTGCTCGCCGCAATCCCGCTGGTCTGGGCGATCGCCTTGATGATCGAGGCGCTGGCCTCGCCGGCGCAAACCGGCTTTCGCAGGGCGGTCGTGCTGTCGGGACTGCTGGCGGGCGTTTCGGTGGGCTTCAAATTGAGCAACGTTCCGATCGCCATCCTGTTGCCGCTGCTGTGGGCCTGGCGCGGCGCAAGCCCGTCCGGCAGGTTGCTCAACGTGCTGCTTGGCGGGCTCGCCGCGACCGTGGCACTGGCTGTCACTTACGGCTACTGGGGCTGGCTGCTCTGGACCAATTACGGCAATCCGTTCTACCCCTTCTTCGATCCCTGGCTGGAGCCGTTGCGGCTCGCGACCGGGTGGAAGCGATGATTCGCTTCGAGCCGGACACGATCAGCGACGGCCTGCTGCGCTTCTTCGCGATGGCGGCCCCGGAGGCCAATGTCTACGTGGAAATCGCCGCTCCCGACATCAGATTCGCCGCGATCGTCTTCCTCGCCATTGCCGTCTTCGCCTTTCGCAAGCGATTGAGCGCCAACCCTCGCCCTGCACTCGTGATGCTGCTGCTGCTGGTGGTGTCCGTGCCGCCGTGGCTGATGAGTTCGGGCAACGGCCGCTATTACCTGCCCATGCTGCTGTGCGCCGGTCCGCTGACCGTGGGCTTGGTCTACCTGCTTCCGCTCACCAGGTGGTTCCGGACTTTTCTGGCCATTGCAGTGCTGGCGGTCCAGACCTTCGTCGTCGCGATGACTCCCCCCTGGGATTCCTGGGCCTGGTTGCCGTGGAAGGAGGCGCCGTACTTCCATATCGACGTCCCGGCGTCCCTGGCAGCGGGGCCGCCGACGACCTATGTGACCTTGAGCTCCATTTCGTATTCGCTGATCGCACCGCAGTTTCCCGCCGCCTCGCGCTGGATCAACGTCTCCAACGTCGGTGCGGTCGGGCGCGATGCCGATTGGGCGCAGGACTTCCTGAAAGCGGCGCCGGGCCCGATCATGCTGGTCGCGCCGTCGATCCAGGGCGAGGTCGCCCCGGATGGGAAGGCGAAACCCAAGGTGCGCGATGCGCTGGACCAGCTGCTGCGTTCGCAGCGCCTGGCGCTGGAGGGAGATACCTGCAAGCTGTTTCGCTCCCGCGGCATCGAAGCCATCACCATCAGGCGCAAGCCGGAAGGCCCGGCAACGGAGGGCGTTGGGTTCTGGGTCTGCCCCCTGCGCTACCCGGTCGCCGCCACGCAGGCGCCCGAGCAGCCGGTTTCACCCAGGGTCGAGCTGGTATTCAACCGGATCGAGCACGACTGCCCGCGGTTTTTCCCGCCCGGAAACTCCAAGACGATGCGCATCAACGGTGGCGCCGTCCGCCAGTATTCCGAGTCCGACATGAAGATCTATGTGCTCGACGACGGAACCGTGATGTACAAATTCTGGCGGGCATTGAACCCGGCGCCGATCGGCACGGTCGAGGGGGTCCTGGCGGGCAAGGATGTGGTCGACTGCAGGAACATCCGCGGCCGCACCGGAATGCCGTGGGACCGCGAGATATGAGAACCGCGCCGGCCGAGGTGTGCGCCCTGGGGCCGGATTGCTTCCCCGCCGCCGTCGCCGGTGCCGCGCGGTGAAGAAGATCGCGCTCCTGAAGATCGGGGCACTGGGCGACGTGCTGATGACGACACCGCTGGTGCGGCAGCTGCGGCGGGCGCTTCCGCAGACCAGCATCGACTACCTGGTCGGGCAGGCCAGCGGCGCCATCCTGGAGGGGAACCCGCACATCAGCCGGCTCGTCCGCTTCGACGAGAGCATTCTGTACCGGCGCAAAATCGCGAGGCTGGGCTCCCTGGTGCGCCTGCTGCGCGGCTATGACGCCATCCTTGTCCTCGACAAGCACTGGATCTTCGCGTTGCTGGCGCGCCTGGCCGGGGTCCCGGTGCGCATCGGCTTTGCCCGCAGGCCGCTGGACGCCATGTTCCTCACCCGCACGGTCCCCTACGGCCCGGTGAAACACGAGATCGCCTACTACCTGGCGCTTGGAGAAGCTCTGGGCCTGCCCATCGACGGTGCCGACGTTGCGATGGAGCTGCCGCCATCCGACCCCTGCCCGATGGAGCAGCCCTATACCGTGCTGGTCAACGGAGGCGGCGCCAACGCCAACGAGCAATCGA
The DNA here is from genome assembly GCF_042655405.1 of Caenimonas terrae. Classification (NCBI taxonomy): domain Bacteria; kingdom Pseudomonadati; phylum Pseudomonadota; class Betaproteobacteria; order Burkholderiales; family Comamonadaceae; genus Caenimonas; species Caenimonas terrae. Next base: position 826,077 of record NZ_JBHSMF010000002.1, read on the forward strand.
CCGTCCGCCGCATGCCCGAATCGCTGTTCTCCGACCTGGTCAGCGCCTGCCGCGCCAGAGGCAAGGTCGTCTTTCTCGGCGGAAAGGACGAAGCCCGGTATTACGACAGATTCGCCGGCGAGCGCACAGTCAATCTCTGCGGCAGGACCAGTCTGCGCGAGGCGTGGGACCTGCTCAGACACGCGCAATCGGTCTTCAGCACCGACACGGGCCTGATGCACATGGCCGGCGCCCTCAACCCCAACCTGACAGCGATCTTCGGCCCCACCCACCCGGGCCGGAAGTGCCCGCCGGGCGCCGGCTGGGTGTGGACCGACCAGGACCTCTACGACGACCGCTACGAGCTGTACGGAGAGGTTCCGGAGCGCCAGTTCTTCCGGAAAATGTCCATCGAAAATATCATGCGGCCAACGAAAGCCTGACCATGCTGCAACGCCTCGAACTGTTCGTCCGGTCGCTGGTCGGATCCTTGACCAGGAAGATCAACGGCCGCCACGTGTCGGGATTGATCGTGGACACCAGCAATGGCTTCTTCGCCATCGACTCGGAGGATTTTGCGGTCGGCCGGCAGCTGAGGATGAACGGCGAGTACGGCACCGAGGAGATCGAAAGACTGGGTTCGCGCATCACGCCCGGCAGCAGGGTGCTGGTGGTCGGCGCCCATATCGGGACCTTGGCCATCCCGCTGGCGAGGAAATGCCGCGAAGTCGTCGCCATCGAAGCCAATCCCGCCACCTACAAGCTGCTGACGCAGAATATCGCGCTGAATGCGATCTCCAACTGCCAGGCGATCAATATCGCAGCGAGCGACAAGGAAGAGAGCATCAAGTTCCTGCTCAACAAGGTGAATTCAGGAGGAAGCAAGCGTACTCCGATCAACAAGACGCACGCCTACTACTACGATCGTCCCGAAGAAATCACCGTGCCGGCATTCAGTCTCGACCAGTACCTGGACGACAAGGCCTTCGATGTCGTCATCATGGACATCGAGGGGTCGGAATATTTTGCGCTGCGCGGGATGCGGGAGATCCTCTCCGGCACCAAGCTGCTGGCAGTCGAGTTCCTGCCCCATCATCTGAGGAACGTGAGCGGTGTTACCGTCGCGCAGTTCCTGTCCGTCGTGGCGCCCTATTTCAGCAAGTTGACGGTTCCGTCCCGAGGCGAGACGGTGGGTGCTGCGGGCTTTCTGCCCCTGCTGGCGGACATGTTCGACAAAGACCAAGGGGACGATGGCATCCTGTTCGAAAAGGCCTGACGCTGCCCTGGCGCCGCCGCGGGATCCGACATGACAGACGCATCGAACGGACCGCTGCGTCCCGCCGAGATCCTGGCCGTGGTGGTCAACTGGAACGGATGGCAGGACACGCTCGAATGCATCCGCAGTCTCTGCGCGATGACGGAGCCCAGGCTGGCCGTGCTGGTCTGTGACAACGGATCGAGCGACGGCTCGATCGAGCACCTCGTCCAGGCCCTGCGAGCGGACGGCGGCGCCGTCGACGCGGCTGCGCCGGGCGACGTGCAGGGGCAAGTGATGAGGCTGGGGCGCTGCGCGCAGAAGGGCGGCGGGGCACCGCAGGATCTGTACCTGATGCCGATCCCATCCAATCTCGGCTACGCCGGCGCATTGAACAAGGGCATCGAATGGGGCCGGCAACAGCTGCACGCCAGGGGGTTCTGGCTCCTGAACAACGACGTGAAGGTCGAGCCTGATGCCCTGGCCCACCTGGTGGCAGCAACGCAGCGATATCCCGACATGGGCCTTTGCGGCTCCGTGCTGCTCGAATGGGAGGAGCCGCTGCGGGTGCAGGCCATCGCAGGCGTGTTCCGCAAGTACCTTGCCGTGGGATGGCATACCAAGGCGGTTCCGGCGGGCGCCCAGGCGCAGTCCGTTCTTTTCGACATCGACTATCCGGTCGGTGCGTCCCTCTACGTCACCGAAGAGTACCTGCAGCGTGTCGGCCCGATGGACGACGGCTATTTCCTGTACTACGAGGAACTGGATTGGTGCGAGCGCGGCCGCGCCCAGGGCTTCCGGCCGGCCGTCGCGCTCCAGAGCCGGGTTCGACACAAGGAAGGTGCCAGCACGGGATCTACCGGCGGGGTCAGGCGCAAGTCGATGCTGTCGGAATATTACGGCGTCCTCAATCGCCTCAGATACACCCGCAAGTTCTCTCCGCACCTGCTTCCGGTCGTTTGGCTCAGCCTGCTCCTGCTGGTCGCCGACCGGGTCATCCACGGCGAATGGGCGCGCGCGGGCCTGGTCATGAAGTTGATGCTGCATCCGCGTTCCGTCGCCCGGCCTTGATTACCACGGCACCACAAGCAATGTCCGCACAGACCACACAAGCAGAGCCACTCGGCGGTCCCCGGCGCGTCGGCGTCGTGCACGAATGGCTGACGGAATGGGGCGGCTCCGAGAGCGTGACACGCTGCATCCTGGACTGCTTTCCCGGCTCGCGGCTCTACGCCACCATTGATTTCCTTTCCCCCAAGAACAGGGCGATGCTTCCGGTACCGTCCATCACGACAACGTTCCTGCAGCGCGCGCCCTTCGTGCGCCGGTCCTTCTGGAACTACCTGCCGCTCACCGGGCTGGCGGTCGAGACCCACGACCTGCGCGACCACGACCTGATCGTTTCGAGTTCCCATGCCTTTGCCAAGGGCGTGCTGACGACGGCCGAGCAATTGCACGTCAGCTACGTCCACTCCCCGATGCGCTACGCCTGGGACCTGCACCATCAGTATCTCGCCGACTACAAGCTCGACTCCGGCGCGAAAGGCTGGCTGGCCCGCTGGATGTTCCATCGCCTGCGGATCTGGGACCGGCAGACCGCCAACAACGTCGACCTGTTCCTGGCCAATTCGCGCCATGTGCAGCAGCGCATCTGGCGCACCTACCGGCGCCGCTCCCGGGTCCTCTACCCGCCGGTGCGCACCTCGTCGTTCACGCTGCAGCCGGTGAAAGAGGACTTCTACGTCACCGTCTCGCGGCTGGTGTCGTACAAGCGGGTGGACCTGATCGTGGACGCCTTCCGGGCGATGCCGCAGCGCAAGCTGGTGGTCATCGGCAGCGGCCCCGACCTCGACGCCTTGCGCGCGCGCTGCCCGCAGAACGTGGAGCTGATGGGATGGCAGCCGGACGAGGTGGTCCAGGACTACATGGGGCGCGCCAGGGCCTTCGTGTTTGCGGCGCACGAGGATTTCGGCATTTCGCCGGTGGAGGCGCAGGCCTGCGGCACGCCCGTGATCGCCTATGGCGTCGGCGGTGCGTGCGAGACGGTGCGGGGCCTGCACGACGGGCCGGAGCCGACCGGCCTGTTCTTTGCGCAGCAGACGCCCGAGTCGCTGGCCGCCGCGGTCGATGAGTTCGAGGCGGCCGGCGCGGTGTTCGATCCGCATCGTTGCCGCCAGTGGGCCGAAACCTTCAGCGAGGAGCGCTTCCTGCGGGAATTCGCCGACGTGATCGAACGGGCCTGGGATCTGTGGCGCCGCTCGCCGCTGGAACTGGAGCCCGCGCTTGCAGATGGACCCTGACGTCACCGCGGGCAGGCCCGCCGATTGGAAGATCCAGGCCGGCTCGTCCGGCGCGCGCCTGGCCGGCCGCGGCGCGGTTGCGCTGTTCCTGGCCTGCGCCGTCCTGCCCTGGCTCAATCCGCTGGCCGGCGGCCCGTCGGCCGTGATCCAGCCGTGGCTGGTGGCGGCGGCATGCACCTTGATGCTGTGGGTGCTGGTGGCGCCGGAAGTGACGCGCATGCAGCTGGGCGCCAGCGTGGCGGTGGGTGCCGCGCTGGTCGGCCTGGGCCATGCGGCTCCGCCCGTGCTGCTCGCGGTCGGCGGCTTGATCGTGATCGCCATCAGCGCCGCCGTCGGCGCAGCGCTCCGGCGCGAGGGCGCGGCGTCGCTGGTGGCAACCGCGTGGCTGGTGGCTGCCCTGGCCAGCAGCGCCTTCGCCATTGCCCAGTACTTCGGCCTGGGCGCCGACCTGGCGCCGCTGGTGAATCCGACCTCGCCGGGCGAGGCCTTCGCCAACCTGCGGCAGCGCAACCAGTTTGCCACCCTCACGTCGATCGGGCTGGTGGCGTTGCTGTGGCGCGTGCAGCAGGGCGTGCGGCTGCACTGGGCTGTGCCGGCCGCCGTCCTGCTGGCGGCTGCCAACGCCGCCTCCGCGTCCCGCACCGGCGCCTTGCAGGTGGTACTGGTGATCGGCCTGGCCGCGTGGTGGGTACGTCCGATGCACCGCGCCGTGGCCGCCGTTTGCGCCGCTGCGGCACTGGCCTATGCCGCGGCGGCGTTCTGTTTTCCGCTGTTGCTGCATGCGCTGCTGGAGGTCGACGCGCCCAATGCATTCGGCCGGCTGGTCTCGGCCGACGGCTGCGCCAGCCGCACCGTGTTGTGGGGCAACGTGCTGCACCTGATCGCGCAGAAGCCGTGGTTCGGGTGGGGCTGGGGCGAACTGGACTTCGCGCACTTCGCCACCCTCTATCCCGGCCCCCGCTTCTGCGACATCCTGGACAACGCCCACAACCTGCCGCTGCACCTGGCCGTGGAGCTCGGCGTGCCGGTGGCGTTGCTGGCCTGCGCCGGCTTCATTGCATGGCTGGCCTGGCGCCGGCCCTGGCGCGAGACCGATCCCATCCGCCGGATGGCCTGGGCGGTGATCGCGGTGATCCTGTTGCACAGCCTGCTGGAGTATCCCCTGTGGTACGGGCCGTTCCAGATGGCCTTCGGCTTAGCCCTCGGGCTGCTGGTGCGCGAGCCGCGCCCAACCACTCCCGCCATGGTCGGCGCCGGCGGCCGGCTGGCCGTTGCGGGGCTGCTGTCGATGGCGTTGCTGTTCAGCGCCTGGGACTATCTGAGGATCAGCCAGATCTACATCCCGGCGGAAAACCGCACTGCGCTGTTTCGCCGCCTGCCGTTGCCGCAAGTCGGCGACTCCTGGCTGTACCGCGACCAGGTCGGTTTTGCCGTTCTGTCGATCACGCCATTGACGCGCGCCAACGCGGCCAGGATGAATGCGGCGGCCATGGAGTTGCTGCACTATTCGCCGGAACCCCGGGTGATCGATGTCGCGATCGAGAGCGCCATGGTGCTGCGGCGCGAAGACCAGGCGCTCTGGCTGCTGCAGCGCTATCGGGCGGCCTTTCCGGCCGAAGCGGCTGCTGCCGCGGCGGCGGTGGGCCAGGCAAGCCGGCCGGCCAGCCAGGTCACGAAGTGAGCGGGGGATCCGCCACGAAGTGGCCCGACTTGCCGCCCTTCTTTTCCAGCAGCCGCACGCCGGTGATGGTCATGCCGCGGTCCACCGCCTTGCACATGTCGTAGATCGTCAGCAGCGCCACCTGGACCGCCGTCAGCGCTTCCATCTCGACGCCGGTCGGTCCGACGGTTTCGGCGGTCGCCTGGCAGTGGACGCAGCAGGCCTGCGGATCGACGGTGAACTCCACTGCCACCCGCGTCAGCGCCAGGGGATGGCATAGCGGGATCAGCTCGCTGGTGCGCTTGGCGCCTTGGATGCCGGCGATGCGGGCGATCCCGATCACGTCGCCCTTTTTCGCGTTGCCGGCCTGGATCAGCGCCAGCGTGGCAGGCTGCATCTCGATGCGGCCGGCTGCGACCGCCACGCGGTGGGTGCCGGGCTTGGCGCCGACGTCCACCATGTGGGCCTGGCCGTCGGCATCGAAGTGGGTCAAGGGGCTCATGCGGGTGCTCGGGGAAAGCGCTGCCCGGAACGTTGCAGCTTCTCAAGCATCATACGGCCATGCTTCACTGGAAAGTCCGGGTCAGGGCCGCCGCCATCCATCTTGGAATCAGCCTTGCGGTCGCGCTGCTGGCGGCGATGCTGGTGTTCGTCGTCTGGTATCCGGCGCCATACGGCGAGATTTCCGGCGGCCGGGAGCTGTTCCTGATCCTGGTCACGGTGGATGTGCTGCTCGGGCCGCTGATCACCCTGGCGATCTTCAATCGCGCCAAGCCGCGGCGCGAACTGCGCCGCGACCTGGCGGTGGTGGTGCTGATCCAGCTGCTGGCATTGGGCTATGGCCTGTGGACGGTGTTCGTGGCCCGCCCGGTCCATCTGGTGTTCGAGATCGATCGCTATCGCGTGGTGCACGCGGTCGACGTGCCGCCGGAGCTGTTGAACCGGATGCCCGCGGGGATCGACCCGTTTCCGCTGCGGGGGCCCACCATGCTGGCGGTCCGGCCGTTTCGCAGCCGCAACGAGGAGGCCGAGGCGACCATCGTCGCGCTGCAGGGGATCCCGATCGGGACGCGGCCCGACTTCTGGCAGCCGTACGCGGACGCACGGGCACAGGTGCTGCAGGCGGCCAGGCCGGTGGACCAGCTCAAGTCGCGCTTCCCGGCCCGGGCGGCGGAGATCGATGCCGCCCTGGCGCGGGCCGGGTGCCAGCCGGCAACCACGCTGTATCTTCCGCTGGCCGGACGCAAGACGTTCTGGACCGCCTTCGTCGATCCGGCCAGCACCGATGTGGTGGCTTTCCTCGCACTGGATTCGTTTTGAACCCGACTGCCAACCCCAAGCGGACGCTGTCCGGTGCCCGGCGGGCGGCCGCGGCCCTGCTGGCGTGCCTCGCGCTGGTGCAACCCGCGGCCCGGGCGCAACTGCCCACCCTGGGCGACGCCGGCGACCTGAACGTCAGCGCCGAGCGCAAGCTGGGAGAGCGGATCGCGCGCGAGCTGTACCGCGATCCCGACTACCTCGATGACCCGGTGCTGTCCGAGTACGTCCAGGGCATCTGGCAGCGCCTGCTCACCGCGGCCCGCCAGCGCGGCGAACTGACGGCGGAACTCGATGATCGCTTCGCCTGGGAGGTCCTGATCGGCAAGGACCGGGCGATCAACGCGTTTGCCCTGCCGGGCGGTTGGATGGGGCTGAACCTGGGCCTGCTGAGCGTCACGACCAGCCAGGACGAACTGGCTTCGGTGCTGGCCCACGAGCTCAGTCACGTCACCCAGCGCCACATCTCGCGCATCATGGCCGAAGAGAACCGCAAGGGCCCGCTGATGCTGGCTGCGATGATCCTCGGTGCGCTGGCCGCCAGCAAGAGCCCCGACGCCGCCAACGCGATGATCGCCGGCAGCCAGGCGGTGGCGGTGCAGAGCCAGCTGAACTTTTCCCGCGACATGGAGCGCGAGGCCGACCGCATCGGCTTCGGCGTGCTGACCCAGGCCGGCTACGACCCCCAGGGTTTCGTCACCATGTTCGAGAAGCTGCAGCAGGCATCGCGGCTGAACGACAACGGCAGTTTCCCGTACCTGCGCACCCACCCGATGAACACCGAGCGGATCGCCGAAATGCAGGCACGCCAGCCGATGGGCCGCGCGGCGACGCCGCCGGCGCCGACCTTCGAGCACAGCATGATGGCCGCCCGGGCCAAGGTGTTTTCCTATCCGGGCGTCGACGGGCTGCGGGCCCTGGTCACCGAGGCCCAGGGCATGGACCCGGCCAGGCTGGCCCCCGCGCGCCAGGCCGGCGTGCTGTACGCGGCCGCCTTCGCCAGCTCGCGCTTGCGCGATGGCGCCGGCGCGGCGCAGTGGCTGGCGCGGCTCGCCGCCGTGACCCGGGGCGACGCGGGTGCAGCGCGCCTGACGCGCCTGCTGGAGGCCGAGATCGCCTTGGGCGAAGGCAACGCGGCCCGCGCCGCCGCCCTGGTCGACCTCGCTGCACCCGGCCGGCCGGAAGTGCTGCTGGGGTCGCAGGCCCGCGTGCGATCGGGCCGGGCGCCGGAGGTGTCCTCGCGCCTGCAGACGTGGGTGGCGCTTCATCCGCGCGATGCCACGGCGTGGCAGCTGCTGGCGAGTGCCTATACCGCCCAGGGACAGACGCTGCGCTCGATCCGCGCCGAGGCGGAGGCGCAGGTTGCGCACCTGGATTACGCAGCGGCGGTCGACCGCTTCAGGGCGGCGCAGGAACTGGTGGTGCGCGGCGGCGCCGGCAGCGACCACATCGAGGCGTCGATCGTGGACACCCGCGCCCGGGAGGTCCAGTCAATGCTTCGGGAACAGGCGCTCGAGCGCTGATTCGATCACCATGCCGATCACCGAGTAGATCAGCGAGCCGATCAGGGCGGCGACGAAGCCGCGCACCGCGAAGCCGTCCAGCAGCGAGGCCGCGGCCCAGAACATCAGGGCGTTGATGACGAACAGGAACAGGCCGAGCGTCAGCACCGTCACCGGCAAGGTCAGGAGCACCAGCACCGGCCGCACCACGGCGTTGAGCAGGCCGATCACGAAGGCTGCGATCAGGGCGGCGGTGAAGCTGCGCACCTCGACGCCCTGATACAGATACGCGACCAGCAGCAATGCGGCTGCGCTCAGCAGCCATTTGACAAGGAGCTTCATGGGCGCAGGATAGCACCGCATTGCCGGCGCGCGCGCCGCTATTCGGCAGCCAGCAGCAGCACGGCGCCCATTCCCAGCACGGCGCCGGGAACCGACCAGCGTTCCTGCGTCGCCGTCGGCTGCTCCGGCGTGACCGGCTGCAGGTCCTGGCCGAACCGGGGCCTGCGGGCGTCCAGCACCCTCGCGGCGCCATGCCGGGCCGCGAGCTGGCGGGTGAGCTCGGGCAGCGGCCCGTTGGCCAGCACTGCCGTCACTGCGTCGCCGCGCGCCGCCAGGTGGGGCACGACCTGGCGGAACAGTTTGTCGGCCCACTTGGCGCGCCAGTTCTGGCGGGCGCTGTGCGTCACGAACTTGCTGACGTGCCGGGTCATGCGCGGAGCGCAGGCCACCAGCACCCAATGGGCGGCCGGCGCACCGGCGACTGCCATCGGGGCGAGCTGCTGCTGGGCGTGGGCGGCGTCGTCGAGGTACACGATGATGGTTTCCATGATGATCTCCTGCAAGGTTTGAAGGGGTGGCGGCAATCGCTCAGGCGGCGTGGCCGTCGCCGGACTTGGCTGCGGCCTCGGCTTGCCGGCGGCTGACCCACCAGCCGGCCAGCAGCACGCCGGCCACTGCGACCACATAGGTGCCGTAGCGGGCGACCGTGTTGGCCAGCTGCGGCGGGTCGAACAGCGGATCGAGCAGGGGTTCGCTGACGATCATCCTGGCGGCGGTCAGCGCCAGCACCGCGGCGCCGGCGTGGATGATCAGCGGGAAGCGCTGCACCAGCCCGAGCACCACGGTGCTGCCGAACACCACGATCGGCACGCTGACCAGCAGTCCGATCAGCACCAGGTCGAACGCGCCGTGCGCCGCGCCTGCGACGCCCAGCACGTTGTCGATGCCCATCAGCGCGTCGGCGACCACGATGGTGCGCATCGCGCCCCAGAAGCTGTTGGCCGGCGGACCGTGGTGGCCGCTGTCGCCCTGGTCGGCCAGCAGCTTGTAGGCGATCCAGACCAGGCCCAGCCCGCCGACCAGCATCAGGCCGGGGATCTTGAGCAGCCAGACCACGGCCACGGTCATCGCCGAGCGCACGACGATGGCGCCGACGGTGCCCCAGACGATGGCCTTTTTCTGCAGGTGTTTGGGCAGGCTGCGGGCGGCCAGCGCGATCACGATCGCGTTGTCGCCCGCCAGCACCAGGTCGATGAGGATGATGGCCAGCAGCGCGGACCACCAGGGTGCGGATAGAAATTCCATGACGAGACACTCCAGGTTGAAGAAATCGATCAACAACCCGGGACGCGTCCGGCCGGTGGAACTGGTGGCTGCCGTGAACCACAAGCGCGCTTCGACCGAACCCGTCCCGGGTTCCAGTCGAAGGTCTTGCTCGGCATGGTGTCATGCAGATCTGTGCCCAGCAAGCCGGAAGTTTTCACTTCGTATTGACGACTTTGCTGATACCCGCTGCAGCGATGCCGGTTGTTCCCGCCACCTCCCTGTGCCGCAACGAGCGGGAGCTACTCCCCTTCGTGACCCGATTACAGCACAGGCATGCAATCCGGTGCATGCTGGGGCGCTATCATCGCGCTCCCCTACCCGCAAGCAAATGGCCGGAATCCACATCACCGACATCGAGGCCGCCATCAACTACTGGCGCGACCGCAGCCCCTCCCCCGACGGGGTCACGCTGGCACCCGAGTTGCGGGCGCTGGCGGAGGTGTACGCGCTCATGGTTTTCTACCATGAGGACCAGGCCGAGGAGCGCGGCTTCCCGCCCAAGGCTTACGCGGCGTGGAAGGCCTGGTACGACAGCACGCCGGACACGCCCTGCATCGCCATCTGCTCCACCAGCCAGGGCGACGACAGCTGCAAGGGCTGCGGCCGCAGCTTCGAGGAGGTGCAGCGCTGGCCCGAGATGACGCCGGCCGAGAAGCGCCAGACCTGGCGCCGGATCACGCTGGAAAGCGACGCCTGGCGCTTCAACAAGTACGCCGAGCGCGCCGCCGAGGGCCCGCAGCCGACGCCGACCCCGGCGCCAACCTGAAGGGCCGATGCGGCGCCTGACGCGTGCTCCCAACATCGCGATCGCCGCGCTGTGGGTGGACGCGCTGCTGCATGCGGGAATCCAGGCGTCGATGCAGCGCTATTACCTCGGCGCCGTCGCCGGCGAACTGCCGCCCGACCAGTGCCTGCCCGAAGTCTGGATCAGCGACGACGCCCAGGAAGGGCAGGCCCGCGAGCTGCTGCATGCGCTGCAGAACGTGCGGCAGCGGCGCTGGACCTGCGCCTGCGGCGAGCTGGTGGAGGGCGGCTTCGAATCGTGCTGGAACTGCGGCCGGCCGATGCCGGACTGAGCGCTATTTCCAGCGCTGCGGCTCGATGTCCACGGTGGTGGCGCCGTCGCCGAGCATCAGGGTGCCTTCCTGGATCGTCGCCTGCAGCTGCATGCTGCGCTGCGCCAGCTTGGCCAGCGCCAGCGAGGGCTCGGTGGGCACCCGGAACACGCTCAGGTTCTGCAGCCGCGCGACCTTGTTCTCGATCCCGCGCCACCAGATCTCGGCGGCATGGCTGAAGCAGTAGACCTGCACATGGTCGGCCTTGCTGCAGGCGCGGGTGAGCGGCTTGTCCTCGGGCTGGCCGACCTCGATCCACAGGCGGGTGCGGCCGGTGTAATCGCGCAGCCAGACGTCGGGCTCGTCGGGATTGGACAGGCCGGCACCGAAGGACAGCGTGCCGTCCCCGTTCAGCACGGTCTGCAGCATGTGGGCGTTGCGGGCCAGCGCCACCAGCCGCACCATCATGCGTTCGTCGGTCTCGCTGGGATGGCGGGCCAGCGTCAGCTGGTGGTCGGCGTAGTAGCCGTGGTCGATGTCCGCAACCTGGACGTTCGCCTTGAAGATGGTGGACTTGAGGGCCAAAGCGCCTATGCCCTGCGGGCGAGCTCGGCCGCCTTGCCGATGTAGCTGGCCGGCGTCATCGCCAGCAGCCGGTCTTTCTCTTCCTGCGGAATGTCCAGCGAGCGGACCAGGCCGTGCAGGTCTTCCGGCCGCACGCTCTTGCCGCGCGTCACTTCCTTGAGCTGTTCATAGGCGCCGTGCAGGCCGAAGCGCCGCATCACGGTCTGGATCGGCTCCGCCAGCACCTCCCAGGCGCGGTCCAGGTCGGCGGCCAGCGCCTCCTCGTTGAGTTCCAGCTTGCCCAGGCCGATGATGGTCGAGTGATAGGCCAGCGCCGCGTAGCCCAGCGCCACGCCCATGTTGCGCAGCACCGTGCTGTCGGTCAGGTCGCGCTGCCAGCGGCTGACCGGCAGCTTCTCCGACAGGTGGCGCAGCAGCGCGTTGGCCAGCCCGAGGTTGCCTTCGGCATTCTCGAAGTCGATCGGGTTGACCTTGTGCGGCATCGTGGACGAGCCGATCTCGCCCTCCTTGAGCCGCTGCTTGAAGTAGCCCAGGCTGATGTAGCCCCAGATGTCGCGCGACCAGTCGATCAGGATGGTGTTGGCGCGGGCGATCGCGTCGAACAGCTCCGCCATGTAATCGTGCGGCTCGATCTGGATGCTGTACGGCTGGAAGGTCAGCCCCAGGCCCAGCGGCTCGGGGGTTTCCACCACCTTGCGGCTGAACGCCTCCCAGTCGAAGTCGGGCCAGGCGGCCAGGTGGGCGTTGTAGTTGCCGACGGCGCCGTTCATCTTGCCCAGCAGCTTGACCGCGGCGATGCGCTCGCGTGCCGCCGCCAGCCGCACCACGACGTTGGCGATTTCCTTGCCGACGGTGGTCGGGCTGGCCGTCTGGCCGTGGGTGCGACTGAGCATGGGCACCGCCGCATGGGCGTGGGCCAGCTCGCGCAGCCTGGCGATCACTGCGTCGAGCGCGGGCAGGATGACCTGGTCGCGCCCGGCCTTGAGCTGCAGCGCATGGCTGGTGTTGTTGATGTCCTCGCTGGTGCAGGCGAAGTGGACGAACTCGCTGGCCGCCTTCAGCTCGGGCCGGGCCTCGAACTTGGACTTGATCCAGTACTCCACCGCCTTCACGTCGTGGTTGGTGGTCTTCTCGATCTCCTTGATCGCCAAGGCGTCGCTTTCCGAAAAGTTCTTGGCCAGCCCGAGCAAGTAAGTGCGCGCTCCGGGCGTCAGGGGTTTGAACTCGCGAAAGCCCGCATCGCTCAGTGCGATGAACCAGCAGATTTCCACCTGGACGCGGCGGTGCATGTAGCCCTGCTCGCTCATCAGCGGACGCAGCGGCGCCAGCCGGGCGGCATAGCGGCCGTCGAGCGGCGACAGCGCTGAAATGGTCGAAAGCGTCATGCGTGGATTGTAGGTCGCTGTCATCATGTCGCCGGGGAACCACAGGGGGAAGTGCAGCTTCCCCTAAAATGCAAGCCTTCCCCGACAACTCGAACAGACGCAGAGAGCCTTCATGAAACTGATTGGATCCGACAGCAGCCCCTACGTGCGCAAGGTGCGCATCGTCATGGCGGAAAAGAAGCTGGACTACCAGTTCGTGATCGAGGACGTCTGGGCCGCCGACACGTCGATCGGCCATTCCAATCCGCTGGGCAAGGTGCCCTGCCTGGTGATGGAAGGCGGCGAGGCGCTGTTCGATTCGCGCGTGATCGTCGAATACCTGGACACGCTGTCGCCGGTGGGCAAGCTGATCCCGGCAATGGGACGCGAGCGCGCCGAGGTCAAGACCTGGGAAGCGCTGGCCGACGGCGTGCTGGACGCGCTGCTGCTGGCCCGGCTGGAAAACAACTGGGCCGGCCGGCCGAAGGCGCAGCGTTGCCAGCCCTGGATCGACCGGCAGCTGTCCAAGGTGCACGCCAGCCTCAAGGCCATGAGCCAGGGACTGGGTGACAAGCCCTTTTGCGCCGGCATTTATCTCAGCCTGGCCGACATCGCGGTGGGCTGCGCGCTGGGCTATGTGGATTTCCGCTTCCCGGAAATCGACTGGCGCCCCGGCTACCCCAACCTGGCCAAGCTGCAGGAAAAGCTGATGCAGCGCCAGAGTTTCATCGACAGCAAGCCGGCCTGATCACAGGCCGGTGGTGCGGCGCACCACGTTGCGGTAAAGCCGCAAGGGCAGCAGCCGCAGCAGCTTCATCGCCAGCGTGAAGCGGCGCGGGAAGTGGATCTCGAAGCGCCCCTTCGCCCACCCGTGCAGGATGGCCTGCGCCGATTGCTCCGGCGTGATCAGCGCCGGCATCTCGAATTCGTTCTGCGCCGTCAGCCGCGTGGCGACGAAACCCGGGCAGATCAGGCTCACGCCGATGCGCCGGTCGCGCAAGTCCAGGTACAGCGTCTCGGCCAGGTTGATCAGTGCGGCCTTGGTCGGCCCGTAGGCCAGGCTCTTGGGCAGGCCGCGGTAGCCGGCGACGCTGCTGACCAGGCTGATGTGGCCGCGGCCCCGCGCCAGGAAATGCGGCAGCACGGCGTCCAGCAAGTTCAGCGCGCCGACGTAATTGACCTGCTGGTGCAGCAGCATCTCGCCCAGGTCGTACTCGCTGGCCCGCTGCTCGCGGTAATGGCCGGCGCAGTAGAGCACCGTGTCCAGCGCGGACACCGCCAGGATGGATTGCGCGGCCTGCTGCACCGAGGCGCGGTCGCCCGCGTCCATCGGCACCGCCAGCGCGCCCGGATGCTGCCTCGCGAAGTCGAGCAGCGCCCGTTCGTTGCGGGCCGAGACGATCACCCGGGCGCCGGCGTCATGCAGCGCCGCGGCGGTGGCCCGGCCGATGCCGCTGGAAGCGCCGACGACCCAGACCGTGCGCCCGCGCCACTCGCGCTGCGGCGGATTGAGCGGGCCGAACCAGGTGGCCATCAGCGCTTGGTGAAGGACAGCGTCACTTCACCCAGCTGCACGCCGAACTTGCTCATCGCCGCCTTGTTCAACAGGACGCGCTCGGACATCAGGTACATCCAGTCGTCCATCTGCACCTCGATCACCCGGCCGTCCACCGGCAGCGCCAGCGTGTAGCGCCACTGGAAGGCATTGCCCGACTGGCGGCCGAGCGCCTCGCCGACCACGTCGTCGGCGCGCCCGCTGTAGCGGCCGTCCGCCAGCTGCGTCAGCCGCCAGACGCGCCGCTGGCGGGTGCCGTCGGAATACAGGAATGCCTCGTCGAGCACGCCCTGGTCGCCTTGCCAGCGGCACTCCATCGCCACCGTGAAGCGCTTGACCACCTTGCCGCCCCGGTCGGTGAAGATGCCCCAGGCATCGACCTTGCCGTCGAAATAGCTGCGCAGGTCCAGCCGTGGGGTGGCGCCGGTGAAGTCCGCCAGCTGCGGCCCGGCGCAGCCTGCCAGCAGGCCGGCGCCGGTGGAGACGAGGAGAAGGCGGCGTTTCATCGGTTCCTTTCGGGGCGGATCAGGCCCAGGTACAGCGTGGCCGCGGCCAGCAGCTTCAACACGCAAGGCAGGACGCAGTAGGCGAACACCAGTGCACCCAATGCGCCGCCGTCGCGGGCGCCCGGGCTGTAGCCGGCCAGCGCCAGCAGCGGCAGGGCCAGGCCGGCCGCCAGCGCCAGGTTCAGCTTGGTGGCGAAGTTCCACCAGCCGAAGTACGCGCCCTCGGCGCGGCCGCGCTCGCCGGCGTCGGCGATCAGCCCGGCCAGCAGCGCGCCGGGCAGCGCCAGGTCGGCGCCCAGCGCCGCCCCCGAGAGGGCGCAGACGGCGAGGAAGGAAGCGCTGTCGCCGGCACCCAGCAGCGCCGCCCACGCGAACACGGCGATCGACAGCGCCATCCCGCACAGCCAGCTGCGCGCCAGGCCGATGCGGCGCACGGCGGCCAGCCACAGCGGCATGGCCAGCGCGGCGCACAGGAAGTAGCAGCCCAGGAACGCCGGTTGCAGCGCCGCCGGCGCCTGCAGCCGGTCCTGCACGTAGAACAGGACCAGCGTCGCGGGGATCGCGGAAGCGATGCCGTTGAGCAGGAACACCGCCAGCAGGCGGCGGAATTTCGGGCGCACCAGCGGCAGCCAGAGGCTGAAGGCCGCGGCCGCCGGCGGCGAAGGCGATGGCTGGCGGCTGCGCGCCCACGCCAACCAGCCTGCGATCAGGGCCACGGCCAAGGCCGCGGTCGCGACCGCGGGGCCGCCGGCCACCGACAGCACGGACGCCAGCAGCACGCCGGCCAGTCCCAGGCCTTCGCGCCAGGCCACGATGCGCCCGCGTTGCGCTTCGTCGCCGCCCAGCCGCGCGCCCCAGGACTGGTGCGCCACCGACAGCATGCTGTAACCGGCGTAGGTGAGCACCAGCGCCGCGCCAGCCCACGCCAGCAACGCGCCGGGCTGCCGCGCCAATGGAAAGAACAGCAGCGCGAAGCCGGCCACCAGCAGCAGGGCCGCGAGTGCGCCCAGCCCCAGCACCGAAGCGGGTGAGCGCGCGAACAGTCGATCGTTCAGCCGTCCGATCCAGGGATCGATCACCGCGTCGAACAGGCGCGCGGCCAGCAGGACGGCGCCGAGCGCGGCCAGGGGCACGCCGAACTCGCGGGCGTAGTGATTCGGCAGGATCACGTAGAGCGGCAAGGCGACGAAGGCCAGCGGCAGGCCGAGCAGGCCGTAGCGCAGGCCGTCCATGCTGGAGAAGGGCGCTTGCGGCGTCATCGCTGGCTGCCTGCCAGCAGCGCGGTGCGCAGCGCCGGCTCGGAGGTGGAGGGGGCCAGCCAGATGCCGAAGAACAGCCGCGCGAAGTGCGCGTCGCCGATCTCGCCGAGCGGCCGGCCGTTGGACAGGAACAGCACCCCGCTGCCGGGACGGTTGATGCCGGTGATGCTGTCGCCGGCGGCGACGTTGGGCAGCAGCCGCGCCAGTGCCGACTGCCACTGTGCCGCCTGCGCGGCGGAGAAGCCGCCGACGCGCCGCATCTCGTCGAGCGAGCGCTGCGCGATGTCGGCGCCACTGAAGCCGCGCAGGTAGCGCAGCTCCAGGGCAAAGCGGTGGCTGGAGAAATCGGCCGGACGGAACCCCGGCGCCACCCACAGGCTGGCGTCGTAGACCTCCAGGCCCCAGAAGCGCAGCCGGGCGCTGCCTGCCGCCTGAGCCGAGGGCACGAACTGCCCCACGCCCGGCGCGGGCTGGGCGCGCAGCGCGCAGGGGGCGCCGAGGGCCAGGGCGGCCGCGGCCAGCAACTGGGCGGCTAGCACCGGAGCAGCGTGTACTGGACGACGTCGATGTTGGCCTGGTCGAAGGCCGCTTCGCAATAGGCCAGATAGAACTCCCAGATGCGGATGAACCGCTCGTCGAATCCCAGCTGCAGGACCTGGCTGCGCTGGGCATGGAAGCTGTCGCGCCAGCGCCGCAACGTCTCCGCGTAGTCGGCACCGAAGGCCATCTCGTCGATCACCCGGAAGCCGGCAGCCTGCGCCTCGCGCCGGAACTCGCGCGGGCACGGCAGGCAGCCGCCCGGGAAGATGTATTGCTGGATGAAGTCGGTCGAGTGGATGTAGCGGTCCCACAGGGCGTCGTCGATCACGATGCTCTGGATGCAGGCGCGCCCGCCTGGCTTGAGCAGCCGGTGCACGGTCTTGAAGTATTGGGGCCAGTACTCGCGGCCGACCGCTTCCACCATCTCGATCGAGCAGACCGCATCGAAGGGCGCGTCCGCGATGTCGCGGTAATCCTGCAGCCGCAGGTCCACGCGCTGGGCCAGCTGCCGGTCGGCGATGCGCTTGCGCCCGAACGCGAGCTGCTCGCCGGACAGCGTCACCCCGGTCACCTGGGCGCCGAACTCGCCGGCGCCGGTCTCGGCCAGCGCGCCCCAGCCGCAGCCCAGTTCCAGCAGCCGGTCGCCGGCCCGCACGCCCGCCATGCGCAGCGCGCGCCGCACCTTGGCGTCCTGCGCCGCCGCCATCGGCTGGCTGCGGTCGCCCTGGAACCAGGCCGACGAGTAGTTCATCGTCTCGTCCAGCCAGAGCTCGTAGAAGCGGTTGCCCAGGTCGTAATGGGCGTGGATGTTCTTCTGGCTGTTGCCGCGCGTGTTCCGATTGAGCAGGTGGCGCAGCCGGTGGTACAGCCGGCCGGCCCAGCTGCCGTACACCACGTCGTCGATCACGCGCCGGTTGGCGATGAACAGCGTGAGCAGGTCGGTCAGGTTGGGCGTGGTCCAGTCGCCGGCGGCATAGCTTTCGGCGAAGCCGATGTCGCCCGAGCGCAGCGCCGCGGCGCAGACGTTCCAGTTGCGCAGCGCGATGGCGGCGTGCGGCGACTGGCCGTTGCCGAAGCGCAGGCTGCTGCCGTCGGGCAATTGCAGCGTCAGCGAACCGTGCACAAGCTTGCGCAGCAGGCCGAGCACCTGGCGGGCGGCGGCCGGGGCGCTGGCGGGAACGGGGAAGGCCGGGGATGCAGTCGTCGTGTTCATGGCTGGTTACCGCGTCAGGAAGGTGTCTGGCGCAGGCGGCTTGCGCAGGAACCGCACGCGCTTGCTCCAGAGCTTGAGCGCCTGCCAGTGGATGCGGCCGATCACGGCCAGCGTCATCGCCGGATGGCGCCAAAGTGCCCGGCGCAGCGCGGCGCGGGTGATGGGTTCGAGCTGGCCGCTGACGCTGGTCTGCAGCAGCAGGCCCTCGGCGTCGTCGTAGTCGATCCGGGCCACGGTGTGCGTGCGTCGCGGATCGACCAGGAAGCGGAAGCGGTAGCCGCCTTCGACCGCGCAGAAGGGCGACACATGGAACGCCTTGTCGGCGCGCAGCTCGACGCCGTAGGCCGGCTGGTCCAGCAGGTAGCAGTGGCGCTCGCCGAAGGTGTTGTTCACTTCCACCACGATCGCGCGCAGCGATCCGTCGTCGCGGTGGCAGTACCAGAAGCTCACCGGCTTGAAGGTGTAGCCCAGCACCCGGGGGTAGCAGTGCAGCCAGGCCTCGCCGGTGGCGTTGGTGATGCCCTCGGCGCGCAGCAGCGCGTCCAGCCAGGCCAGTGCGTTGTCGCCGCCGTCCCCGTGGTCGCGGTCGAAGAAGCTGATCGCGCCGGGCCGGTTGTGCGCCAGCACGCCGCTGCCGTCGCGGTGCATGGCCCGCAGCGGCAGCATCAGGAAGTAGGTAGGGTACGCAAACGCGTTGCGAACCGGCCGCACGCGCGTGTGGCGGACCTGGCCGAAGCCGATCAGCGGCACGTTCACGTCGATGCCTCGGAAGGGACACGCACGCCGGTTGCGGGCAGCGGATTGGCGCCATCGCGCAGCGCGCGGCCGACCCGCTGGCCGGCCTTCAGGCCGTCTTCGTGGAAGCCGTAGCCGGTCCAGGCGCCGCAGAACCAGGTCCGGCGCTGCCCCTGCAGCTGCGTGACGCCGGCCTGCGCGGCGATCGCCGCGCGATCGAACACGGGATGTTCATACTCGTATTCGCCCATGATCTTGTTACGCGCGATCTCGCGCAGCGGATTCAGCGAGACCAGCACCGGCTGCGGCCACGGCAGCGGTTGCAAGCGGTTGAGCCAGTAGTGCAGGCACACCTGCCCGCCGCCTGCCGGGCCGCTCTCGTAGTTCCACGCGGCCCAGGCGCTGCGGCGGCGCGGCAGCGCCGAGGCGTCCGTATGCAGCACAGCGCGGTTGCGCTGGTAGCGGATGGCGCCCAGCAGCTCGGACTCCGCGGCGCTGACGTCGGCCAGCACGGCCAGCGCCTGGTCCGGATGCGTGGCCATCACCACATGGTCGAAGCGCTCGCTGCCGCCGTCCGTGACGACAGTGGCGCCGCCGGCGCTGCGGATCACCTTGCGCACCGGCGTGTTCAGGCGCTGGTCGCCGATGCCGGCCAGGATCTTGTCGACGTAGCCGCGCGCCCCGCCGGCCACCGTCCACCACTGGGGCCGGTCCGTCACCTGCAACAGGCCGTGGTTATGGCAAAAGCGCACCAGGGTCGCGACCGGGAAGCGCAGCATCTGGTCCGTCGGGCAGCTCCAGATGCAGCCGATCATCGGCAGCAGGTACCAGTCGCGGAACTCATCGCTGAAGCGGTGGTCGGCCAGAAACTCGCCCAGCGGCTGCAGCAACTGCGCCTCCTGGCCGGAGCGGGCGCAGGCGGTGGCCAGCCGGTTGAACCGCAGCAGGTCGCGCAGCATGCGCAGGAACCGCGGCCGGCCGAGGTTGGCGCGCTGGGCGAAGACGGTGTTGAGGCTGGAGCCGCTCCACTCCAGCGGACCGCTGCGGAAAGCGTCGGGGACCTGCACCGAAAACGACATGTCCGACTTGACGGTCGGCACTCCGAGCTGCGCGAACAGCTCGATCAGGCGCGGATAGGTGCGTTCGTTGAAGACCAGGAAGCCGGTGTCCACGCCATGGGTGACGGGGCCCTGCGCCGTGGGCAGGGTGACATCGACCGTGTGGGTGTGGCCGCCGAACCAGGGGCCCGCCTCGTACAGCGTGACCCGGGCATGGCCGGCCAGCGTGTGGGCGGCCGCCAGGCCGGCGATGCCGGAGCCGACGATGGCGACCCTCATGCCGGGCACCTGTGCCGGCCGGCGGGAAAGAAAAATGCTGCGAAGCGCCCCTGGACGAAGGAGGGAGGGAGGGAGGAGGAGAAGAGTCGCCCCGGGATTGCAGCCAGGCTAACTGCTCCCGGCCGGCTTCGCAACAATAACTGGAATCTAGACGGGACTTGTCCCGCATGCCAGTAGTAGAGGAGTGCAGCACCCGCGCAGTTCCCCGCCGACGCCCCTGTCGGCAGGTAAATTTTTGTGAACACGCCCGGAGATTGCGACCGCTGAAAACTCATCAGTCGTATTATGACCAATGAGTTTTAATGGCGCAAGGTACTAGTGCACGGCGAGCTGCTTCTCGATGTCGCGCAGCAACGCCTTGTCCGTGGGGGTCGTCAGGCTGGTGTAGCTGGCGACGATCGATCCATCCCGGCCGATCAGGTATTTGTGGAAGTTCCACAGCGGCGCGCGCCCGGTCTGGTCGGCCAGCTGGCGAAACAGCGGGTTGGCGTCCCGCCCGCGCACGCTGCTCTTGCCGAACATCGGAAACTTGACGCCGAAGGTGCTTTCGCAGAAATCGGCGATTTCCTTGTTGGAGGATTTCTCCTGCGCGAAGTCGTTGGACGGGAAGCCCAGGACCACCAGCCCCTGGTCCTTGTATTTCGCGTACAGGGCTTCCAGCCCCTTGTATTGGGGCGTGAAGCCGCAATAACTGGCGGTGTTCACCACCAGGGCCACCTTGCCGCTGTACTGGCAAAGCGACTGCGGCTTCTCGTCCTGCAGCCGCGGGAAGGTGTGCTGCAGCGTCTTCGGGCAGCCGGCCTCGTCGGCAGCGTGCGCCGGCAGCGAAGCGGCGATGGCCAGCGGCAGGGCCAGCAGGCGCAGTGTATTGATCATGTCGGCTCCTGTCCGGCGCGCGCGCCGTAAAAAGTTTGTGCACTCTTGTCAAGCACTTTTAACACGGCCGCGTAAAATCGGCCGCTCTAGAAGGAACGTGATGCTCTACCCCGAACTGTTCAAGCAACTGGAATCCGTCCGCTGGGACATGGACAAGGATATTCCTTGGGCCGCGTTCGACCCTGGCCAACTGTCGGACGAACAGGCCCAGACGATCAAGATGAACGCGATCACCGAGTGGTCGGCGCTGCCGGCCACCGAGATGTTCCTGCGAGACAACAAGGACGACAGCGACTTTTCGGCCTTCATGTCGATCTGGTTCTTCGAGGAGCAGAAGCATTCCCTGGTGCTGATGGAATACCTCAAGCGCTTCCGTCCCGACCTGGCGCCCACCGAGAAGGAGCTGCACGAGGTGCGCTTCGAGTTCGAGCCGGCGCCGGCGCTGGAAACGCTGATGCTGCACTTCTGCGGCGAGATCCGCCTCAACCACTGGTATCGCCGCGCGGCCGAATGGCACACCGAGCCGGTCATCAAGCATATCTACACCACGCTGAGCCAGGACGAAGCGCGCCACGGCGGCGCCTACCTGCGCTACATGAAGCGCGCCATCAACAACTTCGGCAACGAGGCCAAGGCGGCGTTCACCAAGGTCGGCGTGCTGATGGCCAGCGCCCGCCGCACGGCCCAGGCGCTGCACCCCACCAACCTGCACGTCAACAAGGCGCTGTTCCCCAACGACACCATCCAGAGCCGGCTGCCCGACCCGGAATGGCTGGAGCACTGGCTGGACAAGCAGATCAACTTCGACGCCGTCTGGGAAAGCAAGGTGGTGGAGCGCATCCTCCACAACATGAGCCTGCTGATGGACCGCAGCTTCAAGACCGTGCAGGAGCTCAATCGCTACCGCAAGGAAGTGACGGCATCGCTGAACGCGGCCAAGGCCGGCCTGGTCCCGGGCGCCGCCTGAGGCCGTGACCGCGCCGGCATTCCTGGACAAGATCGTCCCCCGCGCCCTGGCCGCGAGTCGGGCCGCCGCCTTGCCGCAGCCGGTGGTCCTCACCAACGGCGTGTTCGACGTCCTGCACCGCGGCCACGTCACCTATCTGGCGCAGGCGCGGTCGCTGGGCGCCAGCCTGGTGGTCGCCCTCAACACCGACGCGTCGGCGCGGCGCCTGAACAAGGGCACCGACCGGCCGCTCAATTCGCAGCAGGATCGCGCGGAGGTGATCGCCGCACTCGGGTCGGTCGACCTGGTCACCTGGTTCGACGAGGACACGCCGCTGGAGTTGATCGGCGAACTGCGCCCCGCGCTGCTGGTCAAGGGCGGCGACTACGACATGAGCAAGCTGGCGGAAACGCAGCTGGTGCAAAGCTATGGCGGCCGGGCGCAGGCCATCCCCTTCGTGGACGGCTATTCCACCACCGCGCTGGTCCGGCGGATCCAGGCGGGGCTTTGAGTCACTTGGCCGCGATGGCGGCAGCGAGCTTGGTATGCACCGCAGCAGGCAGGTGCTGCGGGCTCCACAGGGCGCGGTAGACCCCCGATCCCCTGAGCGACGCGAAATCGGACCGGCTTGCCCTGCCGATGCCCAGCGAGTCGCTGCTTCCGGCCAGGGCCGAAAAGCCCAGCCCCAGGCGGTCGCCATCGACGTGCGTGCCCAGCATCTCGACCACGGTCGGGAAGATGTCGAATGCAACCAGCTCCCGGGCGTTGGGCTGCATCCGGGTCGGCGCGATGAACAGATTGAAGATGCGGCGCTGGCCTTCCTGCTGCAGCTTGTCGAATGCCGAGTTCGGCTTGGCCAGGTGGTCGCCCAGGATGACCACGTCGGTGTCCTTCAGGTAGCCCTTGGCCCGCGCGAAGGTCACGAAGTCCGCCAGTGCGCTGCTGCTGCAGGCGACGATGCCCTCGAAGTCCTTGGCCCCGCGGCTGGCGCAGCTTGGCGACAGGAAGCCGCGCGGATTGTGGGTGTCCAGGGTCAGGAGCGTGAGGTTGAAAGGCTGGCCCGAGGCATGCAGCGCATCGAGCTTGTTGCGGGCCCGCTCGAACAGTGCGCTGTCGTAAAGCCCCCAGACATTCAATTCGGTCGCCTTGACTCCCTGCTCCTTCCACTGGGTGCGACCATAGGCTTCCTGGTATCCGTGGTCGCGCAGGAACGTGCCCTTGCCTGAGAACGACAGCGGCGCGCCGCCCATGAACACATTGCGATAGCCGCGCGCCTGCAGCAGGTCTCCGAGGCAGGTGGCTCCGGGCAGGAACACCCTGCCCCCGTCGCGGCGCTTGATGTCGTATTCGCTGTAGACGGTCAGGGGCACGCCGCACTGGGTCGCGACGATCGCCGCCATCGTCCAGTTGGCACCGACCGCCTCCTGGTAGCTGTCGAAGCTGGTGCCGCCCAGCTTGCGCAGAGGCGCCAGCAAGTCGTTCCCGAACAGCGCCTTCTCACCGTAAGTGTCTTCCATGCTCTCGGCATAGATCAGGATCAGGTTGCGCGGCTTGCCGTCCGTCAGCCGCACCGCCGCCGGGTTGACATACGCCTGCGCGAAGCGGTCCCCCTCCAGCTGCGCCGCCGCGTAAGAAAACACCGAGAACTGCATCAGCAGCGCGGCGACGCCGACCAGCAGCGCAACGTGCGGCAGGGCGCGCAGCACGTGCTTGCGCCATTGGGGCCGGACCTGGGCGACCACGTGGTGCAGCAGTGCCGCGGCGATTGCCAGCAGCAGGGGGAACGCGATGACTTCGACGACGAAGGTGAAGAGGAAGATGGTGCTCATCTCCACCGCCGCACCGTCGGAAAACCGCAGGTGGAACAGGATCTGGTCGATGGTGGGGTCGCCGAAGGTGCGGTTGACCCAGCCGGCCAGGCCGATCGCGACCAGGCCGAGGAAGTAGATGAGGAATTGGAGCAAAGCGGTGGCGTTCGTCGCGTTGATGAGAGGGTATAGCTGATCAGGATGGAGCCGTCGACAACTTCATCACACCTACTGACGAATGTTCATCAAGCGCGGACAGGCGGCGAGAGATGAAACGAGACGTTACTCCGTGGCTGCTGCAACGACCGTCGCCGCCGGCGGTTTGCGCCGCAGCCGGCCCGCGCTGCGCTTGATGAAGTGCTCCAGGTCGTCCATGTAGGTGAAGACGACCGGCACCACCAGCAGGCTGAGGACCGTCGACGTGATCAAGCCGCCGATCACCGCGATCGACATCGGCGAGCGGAAGCTCGGATCGGCGGCGCCGAAGCCGATGGCGATCGGCAGCATGCCGGCGCCCATCGCGATGGTGGTCATGATGATCGGGCGGGCCCGCTTGTGGCAGGCATCCAGCAGGGCGTCGAACCGCGACAGGCCGTGGTCGCGGCGCGCGACGATCGCGTACTCCACCAGCAGGATCGAGTTCTTGGTCGCGATCCCCATCAGCATGATCAGCCCGATCAGCGACGGCATCGAGAAACTCTTCTGCGCGACCAGCAGGCCGACGAAGGCGCCGCCCAGCGACAGCGGCAACGCGCACAGGATGGTCACCGGGTGCAGGAAGTCCTTGAACAGCAGCACCAGCACGATGTAGATGCACAGCACGCCGGTCAGCATCGCCAGCCCGAAGCTGGCGAACAGCTCGCCCATCACCTCGGCGTCGCCGATCTCGACCACCCGCACGCCCGGCGGCAGGTTCCTGATCGACGGCAGCTCCTGCACCTTGGCCTTGACGTCGCCCAGCGGCAGGCCGGACAGCTCCACCTCGAAGTTGACGTTGCGCGAACGGTCGTAGCGGTCGATCACCGCCGGCCCGCCGCTCAGCTCCAGGCTCGCCACCTGCCGCAGCATGACCGGCCCGCGCGTGCCCGGCACGGTCAGCCGCTCCAGCACGCTCAGGTCCTGGCGCGCCTTGTCGTCCAGTTTCACCACGATCGGCACCTGGCGCTGCGCCAGATTGAGCTTGGGCAGGGCGATGTCGTAATCGCCGGCGGTCGCGATCCGCAGCGTCTCGCCGATCGACGCGCTGGTCACGCCCAGGTCGGCCGCGGCCGCGAAATCCGGCTTCACCACGATCTCCGGGCGGATCAGGCTGGCGGTCGATGCCACGCTGCCCAGGCCGGGGATGGTGCGCAGGTCGCGCTCCACCGCCTGCGCCGCGCTCTGCAGCGCCTGCGGCTCCTCGCCGGTCAGCACCAGCACGTACTTCTCGCCCGAGCCGCCGAGGCCGACCTTGGTGCGCACCCCGGGCAGCGGCTCCAGCGCGGCGCGCAGCTTGTTCTCGATCACCTGCTTGCGCGGCCGCTGGCCGCGGTCGGCCAGCAGGATGGTGAGCGTGGCCTTGCGCGCCTCGGCCGCCCCGACGTTGGCGAACGGGTCGGTTCCCGCGGCGCCGCCGCCGATCGTGGTGTAGACGCTCTTGACGTGGTCCACCCCGGCCACCATCAGCCGGGCCTGTTCCGCCACCGCCTTGGTCTGCTCCAGCGTGGAGCCGGGTGCCAGCTCGATGTAGACCTGCGTCTGCGAGTTGTCGTCCGGCGGGATGAAGCCGGTGGGCAGCAGCGGGATCAGGGCGACGGAGCCGATGAAGAACAGCGTCGACAGCACCATGGTCACCACCCGGTGCCGCATGCTCCAGTTGACCATGCGCAGGTAGATCGTCATCCAGCGCGGCTCCTGGTGCGCCGTGACGATCGGCTTGAGGATGTAGGCCGCCATCATCGGCGTCAGCACCCGCGCCACCACCAGCGAAGCGAACACCGCCAGCGACGCCGTCCAGCCGAACTGCTTGAAGAACTTGCCGGCGATGCCGCTCATGAAGGCGGTGGGCAGGAACACCGCGATCAGCGTGAAGGTGGTGGCGATCACCGCCAGCCCGATCTCGTCGGCCGCCTCCATCGCCGCCTGGTACGGCGTCTTGCCCATGCGCAGGTGGCGCACGATGTTCTCCACTTCCACGATGGCGTCGTCCACCAGGATGCCAATCACCAGCGACAGCGCCAGCAGCGTCACCACGTTGACCGAGAAGCCCAGCAGGTGCATGCCGATGAATGCCGGAATCACCGACATCGGCAGGGCGACCGCCGAGACGAAGGTGGCGCGCCAGTCGCGCAGGAACAGCCAGACCACCAGCACGGCCAGGATCGCGCCTTCATAGAGCAGGTGCAGCGAGCCGTGGTATTCCTCTTCCACCGGGGTGACGAAGTCGAAGGCCTGGGTCAGCTCGAGGTCCGGGTGCTGCAGCTTCAGTTCGGCCAGTGCCTTCTGCACCGCGGCGCCGACCGCCACTTCCGACTCGCCGCGGCTGCGCGAGACCTCGAAGCCGACCACCGGCTTGCCATTGAGCAGCGCCGCGGCCCTGGGTTCGGCGGTGGTGTCGCTGACCGTCGCCACGTCGGCGAGCTTGAGGCTGCGGCCGGCGGCAGCGGCGCCGCTGCCCGCGCCGGCGATCGGCAGCTCGATCTCGCCGAGCTCGCGCGCCGTCGTGACGGTGGCCAGCGTGCGCACCGGCTGCTCGGCGCCGCCCAGGTCGGTGCGCCCGCCCGCGCTCTCGGTCTGGACCTGGCGCAACTGGTGCGAGATCTCGGCCGCCGAGACGCCCAGCGCCTGCAGCCGCGAGGGATCGAGGGCCACG
Organism: Caenimonas terrae; assembly: GCF_042655405.1. Taxonomy (NCBI): domain Bacteria; kingdom Pseudomonadati; phylum Pseudomonadota; class Betaproteobacteria; order Burkholderiales; family Comamonadaceae; genus Caenimonas; species Caenimonas terrae. The sequence goes on from NZ_JBHSMF010000002.1 coordinate 852,328, forward strand.
CGGATCTCGCGCGTCACGCCGCCGACGCGGTTGACCGCGCCCACCCCGCGCACGGCCAGCAGCCGGCGCGAGATCTCGTTGTCCACGAACCAGGACAGCGCCTCCTCGTCCATCCTGGCCGATTTCACGGTGAAGGCCAGCACCGGCTGGCTCGCCAGGTCCATCTTGGTGACGACCGGTTCGCGCAGGTCGCCCGGCAGGTCGCTGCGCACCCGGGCGACGGCGGAACGCACGTCGTCTACCGCTTCCTGCACCGGCTTTTCCAGCCGGAATTCGGCCGTGATGGTGACGGCGCCGTCCTGCACCTTGGTGTAGATGTGCTTGAGCCCCTGCAGGGTGGCGATCGCGTTCTCGATCTTGCGCGCGACGTCGGTCTCCAGCTGCGCCGGGGCCGCCCCCGGCAGCGCCGCGCTGATCATCACCGTGGGCAGGTCGATGTCGGGGAAGTTCTGCACCTTCATCGCGTTGAAGGACAGGAAGCCGGCGAACGACAGCAGCACGAACAGCATCACCGCCGGAATCGGGTTGCGGATCGACCAGGACGACACATTCATCATGGCGTGGCCTTACTTCGTGGCCGCCGGGGCCGGTGCCGGCCGGGCCGGCGCATCGGCGACCCGCACCAGGTCGCCGTCGTTGAGGAAGCCGGCGCCGCTGGCGACGATGCGCGCATCGGGCGGCAGGCCCGTGACGATCTCCACCCGCCCGCCGTCGAAGCGGCCGGTCTGCACCTTGAGCTGCGCGACGTGGTTGTCGGCGTTGACCCGGTAGACATAGTTGAAGCCTTCGCGCACCACGATCGCCGATTGCGGCACCGTCAGCGCGGGCACCGCGCCGAGGTCGAATTCGCCGCGCGCGAACATGCCGGCCCGGGCGCTGCCGCTGGCCGGGCCCGGCAGCGGCGTCAGGTCCACGTAGACCAGTGCCGCCCGGGTCTGCGGGTCCACGGTCGGGCCGATGACGCGCACCCGGCCGGCCAGCCGGGCACCGCTGGCCGCAGTGATCAGCGCGGTGGTGCCGGTGGTGATGCGCCCCAGTTCGGTCGCCGTCACTTCGGCGCGCCATTCCAGCCGGCCCTGGCGGATCAGCCGGAACAGCTCGGCGCCGGTGCCGACCACCGCGCCGACGGTGGCGAAGCGGGCGGAGATGATGCCGCTGTCGGGCGCGCGCACCTGGGTCTGGCCCAGGCGCACCTGCTGCGCATTGAACAGCGCCCGTGCCGCTTCCACCCGGGCCTGCGCGGTCTTCTCCGCCGTCAGGTACTGGTTGATCTGCGACGCGCTGAGCGCGCCGGTGGCCTGCAGGCTGCGCGCGCGCTCGGCATCGGCCGCGGCATTGGCCGCATTGGCCTGCGCTTCGCCCAGGCTGGCGCGGGCCTGCGCCGCTTCCGCGCCGAGCGTGTCGGCGGCGAAGGTGGCCAGCACCTGGCCCTTGGCGACCCGGTCGCCGACATTGGCGCGCACCTCGGTCAGCCGCTGGCCGCCGGCCTCCGCGCCCACGCTGGCCTCCTGCCAGGCGGCGATGTTGCCGTTGGCCGCCAGCCGGACCGGCAGGCTGACGCGCTGCGGCAGCGCGGTGGTGACGGTGAGCGCCGGCCTGACGGTCTTGTTCTCCTCGGCGGCGCCCGACCTGCCGGCCTGCAGCCCCAGCACGGCGACGGCCAGGCCCAGCGCGGCCGCCAGCACGGCGGGATTGAATCGGCTGTTGTCGTTCATTGTTGTCGGTTCCATCGTGTCAGGCGGACGGCATGTCCGGCCGGGTCCAGCCGCCGCCGACCGCCCGGTACAGGGCGATCCAGGCGGCCAGGCGGTCGTGCTGCAGGGTCACGAGCGTCGTCTGCGCGGCCAGCAGCGTGCGGCGCGCGTCTTCCAGTTCCACCAGCGTCCCCAGGCCGCTGCGGTAGCGGGCCTCGGTGGCGACGAACGAGGCGCGGTAGTTGTCGCTCGCGATGCGCGCATCCTGGGTCGCGCGGCGCGCGCTTTCCAGGTTGACCAGCGCCTGTTCCACCTCGCGCACGGCCTGCCGCACCCGCCCCGTGTACAGCGCCACCGCCTCCTGGTAACGGGCCTTGGCCGCCTCCACGTTGGCGGCGCGGCGGCCGCCATCGAACAGCGGCAGCGACACCGCCAGCGGTCCGATCGACCAGGTCTGCGCGTCCTGCGTTGCGCCGCCGATGCGCACCAGGCCGGCGGCGATGGAGCCGTTGAGGGTCAGCCGCGGATAGCGCTGGGACTGGGCGCTGCCGATCTCGGCGGCGGCGGCCGCGACATCGCGCTCGGCCTGGTAGACGTCGGGGCGCTGCTCCAGCAGCTGCGCCGGCAGCGCCAGGATGGGCAGCGGCAGCGGCCGCTCCGGTTCCTGCCAGGGCTGCTGCAATTGCTCGCGCAGCTGCGGCTCCGGCAGCGCGCTCAGGGCGACGAGCACCTTGAGCTCCAGCTCGCACTGCGCCGCCTGCTGGGTCGATCGCACCGCGGCCTCGGCCGCGCTGGCGCGCGCCAGTGCGGCGGTGGCCGGCGCGGTGAAGCCCGCCCTGGCCGTGAGATCGGTGAGGCGCGCGGTTTCGGCGCGCGAGCCGGCGTCGTTGGCCGTCACATCGAGCTGCCGCCGGCAGGTGCGCAGGTTCACATAGCTGGTCGCCGTTTCCGCCGCCACCGAGACGCGGGCGTCGTGCCAGCCGGCCTGCGCCGCTTCCAGCCGCGACTGCGCGGCCCGCAGCGCCTGCGTGTTGCCGCCGAACAGGTCGATCTCCCAGCCGGCCTGCACGCCCGCCTGCAGCGTGGTCGCCAGCGGCACCGGCGGCTGGGTGTTGCCGCGTTGCAGGCTGGCCTGCGCGTCCAGCGTCGGCAACAGCCCCGCCTGGGCCGAGGTGCGGGTGGCCCGCGCCTGTTCGATGCGGGAGCGGGCGCTGGCCACCGTGGGGCTGGCGGCCTGGGCCGACTCGATCAGCCGCACCAGCAGCGGGTCGTCCAGCTGTTGCCACCATTGCGTCAGGTCGGTCAGCGTGCCTTGGTGCGGCAGCGGTGCGTACCACTGCGGCGGTGCGGCGGCCGCCAGCGCCGGCGGTGGCGGTGGCGTCGCGCAGCCGGCCAGCCACAGCGATGCCGCCACCGCTGCGAGCAGGGGGAACATTTTCATCGGCGCAAGCCTACCATCGGCCAGCCGGCCGGGGTGCGCGTCGCAGGCTCAACCGAAGGCCGCCTGCCACAAGGCCAGCACGGCGTCGCGCTCGGCCGCCAGCACGTCGGGCGCGACGTGGGTGGGCTCCTCGTTCAGCCGGGCGCGGTGCTGGACCCGCCGCAGTTCGCGATAGGCGTTGGCGGCCGCCTGCCCCACGCCCGCGGGCAGCAGGCCGCAGGCCTCCGCCCGCTGCAGCAGGGCGATGTTGCCCACGTTGGGGATCAGTTCGGGATGCCGGTGCGCCTGCGCCAGCACCAGGAACTGCACCGCGAATTCGGCGTCCACCATCCCGCCGCGGCTGTGCTTGACGTCGAAGCGGTCGGCCTTGACCGGGTGGGCGGCGCGCACCTTGTCACGCATGCTCACGATTTCCTGCTTCAACGCTTCCACGTCGCGCGCCGCGGTGATGACGGCCTCGCGCACGGCGTCGAAACGCGGCCGCAGCGACTCCTCGCCCAGCACGAAGCGGGCCCGCGTCATGGCCTGGTGCTCCCAGGTCCACGCGGTGTTGCTGCCGCGGCGCTGCTGGTAGTTGGCGTAGGCCTCGAAGGTGGTGATCAGCAGCCCCGAGCTGCCGTTGGGGCGCAGCGCGGTGTCGATCTCGAACAGGTCGCCTTCCGCGGTCTTGACCGTCATCCAGTTGATCAGCTTGCGCACGAAGGCGGCGTACGCTTCGGGCGCCCGTTCGTCCTCGTCCTCGTAGACGAACACGATGTCCAGGTCGCTGCCGTAGCCCAGCTCCTTGCCGCCCAGCTTGCCGTAGCCGATGATGGCAAAGCGCGGCTGCTCGCGGTGCGCGTTCTTCAGCCGCTGCCAGCACCAGCGCGCGGTGATGCGCAAGGTGGCGTCGGCCAGCGCGCTCAGGTCGTCCGCCACCTGCTCCACGGTCATCTGGCCCTCCACGTCGCGCGCCAGCGTGCGGAACATCTCGGCGTGGTGGGCGCGGCGCAGCAGGTTGAGCATCGCCTCGTCGTCGTCCTCGCCGGTGATCTGCAGCGACTTGCGCCGGTGCTCCAGCTCGCGGTCGAACTCCTCGGCGATGAAGCGGTCCGACAGCAGCGCGTCGCTGGCCAGCTCGTCGATCACGCCCGGATGCTGCAGCAGGTAGCGCGCCGGCCAGCGCGCGGCGCCCAGCAAGCGCAGCAGCCGTTCGTGCACGCCGGGGCGCTCCACCAGCAGGGCCAGGTAGCTTTCGCGGCGCAGCAGCGGCTCGATCCAGTCGGTCATGCGCAGCGCCGCCTCCTCGCTGACGCGCCCTTCCTGCAGCCAGCCGGCCGTGCGCGCCACCAGCCGCACCAGCCGGGCGCGCGCATCTTCGCGCAGGGCCAGCACCCGCGGGTGCTCGCGCCAGCGCGCCACGCGCTCGCGCAACTGCGGCGGCAACTGGGTCAGCAGGGTGTCCATGTCCGGCGGCGCGGCGCGGGCGCCGCGCGGTCCGTTGCAGTTCTTGCACTCGGCCGCCCCGCCGCCCAGCAGCGTGTCGAACTCCTGCGCCACGAATTCGCGGTGCGTGTCCAGCTCGTGCAGGAACGGGCAGCAGTCCGCATAGCCCATGGTCCTGGCGATCCAGGCCAGGTCCTCGTCGCTGGAGGTCAGCACGTGGGTCTGCTGGTCGTCGAGGTACTGGATGCGGTGCTCGACCCGGCGCAGGAATTGGTAGGCCGCGGCCAGCGCGTCGGCGGTGGCCTGCGACATCAGGCCGGCCTTGGCCACCCGCTGCAGCGCCTGCAGCGTCGGGCGCGTGCGCAGCTCGGGGAACTGGCCGCCGCGCACCACCTGCAGCAGCTGCACGATGAACTCGATCTCGCGGATGCCGCCGCGCGACAGCTTGACGTCGTTGGCGCGCTCGGGCCGGCCGGCGCTGCGGCGCGCCGCGTGCTCGCGGATCTGCTTGTGCAGCGTGCGCAGCGAATCGAACACGCTGTAATCGAGATAGCGGCGGAACACGAACGGCAGCACCGCGCTGCGCAGCGCGGCGGCCGAGCCGTCCTTTACCGCGGCGGTCGGCGCCACGATCCGGCTCTTGAGCCAGGCGAAGCGCTCCCATTCGCGGCCCTGCACCTGGAAATATTCCTCCAGGGCGCCCAGCGACACCGCCGCCGGGCCCGAGTTGCCGTTCGGGCGCAGCATCAGGTCGACCCGGAACACGAAGCCGTGCTCGGTGGTGTCGCCGATCAGTGCGTAGATGGCCTTGACCATCCGCGCGAAATACTCGTGGTTGGAAATGCGGCCGCGGCCGTCGGCGTTGCCGGCGGTCTCGCCGTCCTGGTCGTACACGTACACGAGGTCGATGTCGCTGGAGACGTTCAGCTCGCGCGCGCCCAGCTTGCCCATGCCCACCACCCACAGCGCGGTGGGCGCGCCCTCGGGGCCGAGCGGCGCTCCATGGGCGGCGTCGAGGTCGCCACGCGCCTGCGTGCAGGCGGTGTCCAGCGCGAACTCGGCCAGCTCGGTCACCACGGCGCACACCAGCGCCAGCGGCGCCTGCTGGTCGCAGTCCAGCCGCATCAGCCGCTCCATCACGACCTGGCGCAGGATCCGCAAGGCGGTGCCGGTGTCGTCGCCGCGCGCGCGCAGCGCCAGGTAGGTCTGCTGCATGCTCGCGCGGTCCGGCGTGCCCGGTGCGAGCAGCTGCAGCTCGGCGCCGTAGCGGCGGCGCAGCCGCTGGCAGAAGCGGGAAAAACCGGAAAGGGGAGGCTGGCTGGCGGCGACCGGAAACGCGCTGTCGTCCGACATCGGCGGTGGCGCGACTGCTGAACCCGATGGACCGCCGAGGGTCATAATTCCTGCCACATCCAAGTATTCATGAACGAGTCGACGCCGTCTCCCTCACGTCTGTTGAAGGCATCCGCCAGCATCGCGCAGTGGATCTTGTGGCTTCTGGCGGCCGCTTGGCTGCTGCTGGCCCTCACGTGGGGAGCGCTGCATGGCTGGATTGTGCCCCGAATCGGAGAGCTTCGCCCCGACCTGGAAATCGAGGCATCCAGGGTGCTGGGCGTGCCGGTGCGGATCGGCGGCATCAGCGCCAAGAGCGAAGGGCTGATCCCCTCCTTCGAGTTCACCGACGTGGTGCTGCTGGACGCGCAGGGCCGCGAAGCGGTGCGGCTGCCGCACGTGCTGGCGGCGCTGACGCCGGAGTCGCTGTGGAACCTCGGCTTCGAGCAGCTGGTGATCGACCGCCCCGAGGTCGACATCCGGCGTTCGGCCGACGGCCGCATCCATGTGGCCGGCCTCGATTTCTCCAAGGCCGGCAGCGGCGACGGCCGCGCCGCCGACTGGTTCTTCGGCCAGACCGAGGTGCTGGTGCGCCAGGGCACGGTGCGCTGGACCGACGACATGCGGGCCGCTCCGCCGCTGGCGCTGCGCGACGTCGACTTCACCCTGCGCAACTCGACTCGCCGCCATGCGATCCGGCTGGACGCCACGCCGCCGCCGGACTGGGGCGACCGCTTCAGCCTGCGCGGCCAGTTCCGCCAGCCGCTGCTGGCGCGCCGGGCCGCCTGGCAGGAATGGGATGGCCAGCTGTTCGCCGATTTCGCGCGGGTCGACGTCTCGCAGCTGCGCCGCTACGCCAGCCTGGGGGTCGAGGTGACGCAAGGCCGCGGGGCGCTGCGCGCCTGGGTGGACGTCGCCAAGGGCCGGCTGGTCGGTGCAACCGCCGACATCGTGCTGGCCGACGTGGAGGCCACGCTGGGGCGCAACCTCACGCCGCTGGCCCTGCGTTCCGCGTCGGGCCGGCTGGGCGGCAAGCGGCGCGAAGGCGGCTTCGAGTTCCAGACCACCGGGCTGCAGTTCGAAACCCGCGAAGGCCAGCGCTGGCCGGGCGGCAACGTGTTCGTCGGCTGGACCCAGGAGCAAGGCAGCGCGCCGGCGCAGGGCGAACTGCGCGCCGACAAGCTGGACCTGGATGCCCTGAGCCAGATTGCCAGCCGGCTGCCGCTGGGGCCGGTCACGCACGCCCGGATCCAGGCTTATGCACCCAAGGGCATGGTCGATGCGGTGCAGGCCAGCTGGGTCGGTCCGCTGGACGCGCCGCTCAAGTACCAAGCCAAGGGGCGGGCCTCGCGGCTGGAGCTGGCGTCGCAGCCCGGCGTGGCCCGCACGCCGGTACCCAACCGGCCGCCGGTCGGCACGCCGGGCGTGCGCGGCGCGGCGGTCGACTTCGACCTGAACCAGGCCGGCGGCAAGGCCCGACTGGCGATCCTGCGCGGTGCGCTGGACTTTCCGGGCGTGTTCGAGGAACCGGTGATCCTGCTCGACGAGCTGGCCGCGGACCTGCAGTGGAGGCTAAAGGGCGAGGACATCTCGGTGTCGGTCGCCAACCTGAAGTTCGCCAACGCGGACGCGCAGGGCGAGGGCCAGGGCAGCTGGCACACCAGCGATCCGGCGCGGGTGGCGACGCGCTCGCGCTTTCCCGGCGTGCTCGACCTGCAGGCCAGCATGAGCCGGGCCGACGGCACGCGGGTCTACCGCTACCTGCCGCAGACCATTGCCAAGCCCACCCGCGATTACGTGCGCGAGTCCGTGACGGTGGGCACTGCCAGCGCGGTGAAGTTCCGGATCAAGGGCGACCTGCACGACTTCCCCTTCAGCGAGGGGCGGGCGGGCGAGTTCCGCGTCAGCGCCGACGTGCGCAACGCCACCTATGCCTATGTGCCGGCCAGCCGGGCGCATCCGGGCGGCAGCTGGCCGGCCCTGACGCAGCTGGCGGGTGAGCTCGTGTTCGACCGCAACAGCATGCAGATCAAGGGCGCGCAAGGCCGCTTCACCGGCTCGGCCGGGCTGCAGTTCAAGGCCGAGGCGCAGATCCCGGACCTGAAGGCATCCACGGTGCTGGTCAAGGGCGAGGTGCACGGGCCGCTGGCCGAATCGCTGGCCATCGTCAACGGCTCGCCGGTCTCGCCGCTGATGGGCAACGCGCTGGCCAAGGCCAGCACCAACGGCAACGCCGACGTGCGGCTGCAGCTGGAACTGCCGATCGCGCACATCGACAAATCGCGGGTCAAGGGCAGCGTCACGCTGGCGGGCAACGACGTGCAGATCTCGCCCGAGACGCCGATGCTGGCGCGCGCACGTGGCGTCGTCAATTTCAGCGAGGCGGGTTTCAACATCGCGGGCGTCCAGGCGCGCGCGCTCGGCGGCGACCTGCGGCTGGACGGCGGCAGCCAGAGCCTGGCTGCCGGCAGCAACGAGCCGAGCCTGAGCCTGCGCGTGCAGGGCACGGCCAGCGCCGACGGCCTGCGGCAGGCGCGCGAGCTGGGTTTCCTGTCGCGGCTGGCCAGGGACACCAGCGGCAGCGCCGCCTACAACGCAGTGCTTGCACTGCGCCGCGGCGTGTTCGAGATCGGCGTCACCAGCACGCTGCAGGGGCTGGCGACCAGCCTGCCGCCGCCGCTGAACAAGAGCGCGGAGCAGGTGCTGCCGCTGCGTTTCGAGAACAGCCTGCTGCGCGATTCGCTCGGCACCAACCCGCCGCGGCTGCAGGACCAGCTCACGCTGGACCTGGGCCGGGTGCTGTCGATTGCGTACGTGCGTGACCTGTCGGGCGCGGAGCCGCGCGTGATCCGCGGCGCCATCGGCGCCGGACTGGCCGCCGGGGAGGCGGCGCCGATGCCCGAGCAGGGCGTGGCCGCCAACATCAACCTGGCCAACGTGGACGTCGATGCGTGGAGCCGGGTGCTGGAAGCGGCGGCCGGCCCGGGGGCGCCTTCGCTGCGTCCCGGCGCCGGCGGCGCGGCGGCTTCGCTGGGCTACCTGCCGACGGTGCTGGCCGTGCGCGCCCGCGAGCTGACCATGGAAGGCCGCAAGCTGCACAACGTGGTGGTGGGCGGCTCGCGCGACGGCACCGTCTGGCGCGCCAACGTCGACGCCGCGGAACTCAACGGCTATGTCGAATACCGCCAGCCGACCGCCAGCAGCGGCGGCCTGGTGGCGGCGCGGCTGGCGCGGCTGAACATCGCGGCCGCCGCCGCCAGCGAAGTGGAGGCCTTGCTGGAAGAGCAGCCCACCAACGTGCCGGCGCTGGACATCGTGGTGGACGATTTCGAGCTGCGCGGCAAGAAGCTGGGAAAGCTGGAGGTCGATGCGGTCAACCGCGTGGCCGCGCAGGGCGTGCGCGAGTGGCGCCTGAACAAGCTGAACCTGACGATGCCGGAAGCGGCCTTCATGGCCAATGGCAACTGGGTGGCGCTCAACGCGCAGGCACCGGCCGCGCGTGCCGGCGCCCGGCCGGCCGACCGGCGCCGGATGGTGATGAACTTCCGCTTCGACATCGCCGATTCGGGCCAGCTGCTGGCGCGCTTCGGCATGAAGGACGTGGTGCGGCGCGGCAAGGGCCGGATGGAGGGCCAGGTGGCCTGGGTCGGCTCGCCGCTGTCGCTGGACTACCCGTCGATGAACGGCGCCTTCAACGTCAACATGGAGGCCGGCCAGTTCCTCAAGGCCGACCCCGGGCTGGCCAAGCTGCTGGGCGTGCTCAGCCTGCAGTCGCTGCCGCGCCGACTGACGCTGGACTTCCGCGATGTCTTCACCGAGGGCTTCGCCTTCGATTTCGTGCGCGGCGACATCACCATCCAGCAGGGCCTGGCCGCCACCAACAACCTGCAGATGAAGGGCGTGAACGCCGCCGTGCTGATGGAAGGCCGGGCCGACCTGGCGCAGGAGACGCAGGACCTCAAGGTGGTGGTCATCCCGGAGATCAACGCCGGTACGGCCTCGCTGGTGGCGACGGTGATCAACCCGGCGATCGGGCTGGGCACCTTCCTGGCCCAGATGTTCCTGCGCCAGCCGCTGATCAGGGCCAACACGCAGGAGTTCCACATCAACGGCACCTGGGCCGACCCCAAGATCGCCAAGGTGCCGCACACCATCGCCCCGGTGGAACTGCGCACCGGCGCATCCCAGCAATCCACCTCGGGAGCAAGCAATTGATCAAGGCCGCTGCAATCCAGATGGTGTCCGGCCTGGCGCTGGAGGGCAACCTGCAGGCCGCGCGCGAGTTGCTGCAGCAGGCCGCCGCGGCCGGCTGCGAACTGGCGGTGCTGCCCGAATACTTCTGCCTGCTCGGGCGCAAGGACACCGACAAGCTGGCGCTGCGCGAGCACGCCGGCGAGGGGCGGATCCAGCAGTTCCTGGCGGACAGCGCGAAGGAACTGAAGCTGTGGCTGGTCGGCGGCACGCTGCCGATGGAAGCGGCCGACGACGGCCACGTGCGCAACACGACGATGGTGTACCGGCCGGACGGCAACTGCGCGGCGCGCTACGACAAGATCCATCTGTTCCGCTACGACAACGGCCGCGAGCAGTACGACGAGGCCAGGGTGATCGAGGCGGGCAGCGAGCCGGTTGCCTTCGAGCTGGCCGCACGCGACGGCCAGGCCTGGCGCATCGGGCTGTCGGTCTGCTACGACCTGCGCTTTCCCGAGCTGTATCGACGGCTCAATGCCGACGTGCTGCTGGTGCCCAGCGCCTTCACCCACACCACCGGCCAGGCCCATTGGGAGACGCTGCTGCGGGCCCGCGCGATCGAGAACCTGGCCTATGTGGTGGCGCCGGCGCAGGGCGGGCTGCACGAGAACGGCCGCCGCACCTGGGGCCATTCGATGGTGGTCGATCCGTGGGGCGAGGTGCTGGCCCAGCGCGACGAGGGCGCCGGCGTGGTGGCCGCCGCGCTGGAGCGCGGGCGGCTGGCCCAGGTGCGCCAGCAGCTGCCCGCGCTCGAGCACCGCGTGCTGTGAGCGCCCTGCCCCTGCCCCGCCTGCCGGGTTCGCGGCGGTCGTCGGCCTACCTGCGCTGGTCGCTGTGGATCCTGCTCAGCGCGCTGGTGGCGGCGCTGCTGGTGACGCTGGTCTGGCTGGCGGGCCGCTACGAGGCCAGCCAGGTCCAGAGCAAGCTCGATCGCGACACCGCCGACGCGCTCGGCGACATCCGCTCGGCCCTCACGCGCAACGTGCAGAGCCTGCAGGCGCTGCATGCCGGCAGCCCGCGGCCGCAGGCCTGGAGGCCGGCCGCGCATGCGCTGCTGCGCGAGCACCGCGAATGGATGCGCCTGGAGTGGCGCGACCGCTCGCTGGTCACGCGCGAGGCGGTGGACACGCCGTACCGGCCGGCCGTGTTCTCGCGCCTGGGCCGGCCCACCGCGCAGGCCGACGTGGCGCTGGCCTGCGCCAACGCCCGCCGGGTCAGCGGCCCGGCCTATTCGAGCAGCTATTTCGTGCCGCAGGCCGACGGCCTGGGCATCGAGGTGATGGAGCTGTGCCTGCCGCTGGTCGACGGCGGCCAGCTCACCGGCTATGCGGTGGCGACCTATTCGCTGTCCGAGATCCTGGGCGGCCTGGTCGGCTCGCAGCTCACCCGCAGCCAGGAGATCTCCTTCACCGAGGCCGACGGCACCCGGCTGGCCATGCACGGCTCGGCGCGCCGCGGCAGCCGCGTGTTCACCTCGCAGCAGCTGCTGGACCTGACCGGCAACACCATGGTGCTGCGGATGGACAGCTGGCGCGGCGCGCCCGACCTGTTCCCGAACGTGCTGACGGCGCTGGTGACGGCGATGTCGATCGCGCTGGTCACGGTGCTGGTGATGCTGGGCAAGGACATGCGGCGGCGGCTGCGGGCCGAGCACGACCTGGCCGACGCGCTCGCGTTCCGCAAGGCGATGGAGGATTCGCTGGTGACCGGCCTGCGGGCGCGCGACCTGCAGGGCCGGATCACCTATGTCAATCCGGCCTTCTGCGCGATGGTGGGCTTCGCGCCGGAAGAACTGCTCGGGCACGGCACGCCGGCGCCCTACTGGCCGCCGGAACTGGCGGACGAATACCAGAAGCGGCAGGAGATCCGGCTGTCCGGCCAGCACGCGCCGCCGCGCGAGGGCTACGAGTCGGTGTTCATGCGCAAGGACCGCTCGCGCTTTCCGGTGCTGATCATCGAGGCGCCGCTGATCAACGCGGTCGGCGTGCAGACCGGCTGGATGAGCGCGTTCCTGGACATCAGCGAGCAGCGCCGGATCGAGGAGATGTCGCGCGCCAGCCAGGAACGGCTGCAGGCCACCGCGCGGCTGGCCACGGTGGGCGAGATGGCGTCGCTCCTGAGCCACGAGCTGAACCAGCCGCTGGCGGCGATCTCCAGCTACGCCAACGGTTCGCTGAACCTGCTGCGCGACGGGCCGCATGCGGTGGCGGACCTGGAGCTGGCGATGCGGCGGATCGCCGAACAGGCCGAGCGCGCCGGCAAGGTGATCAAGAGCGTGCACGACTTCGTGCGCCGCCGCGACAACGAGCGCGAGCCGGTCGCGCCGCAGGCGCTGCTGGACGCGATCATGCCGCTGGTGCACCTGCAGGCCCGCAAGCTCGGTGTGCGGGTGCAGCTCAAGCTGCAGGGCGGGCTGCCGCGGGTGCTGTGCGACCGCACCATGGTCGAACAGGTGCTGCTCAATCTGGCGCGCAACGCGATGCAGGCGATGGACCAGGCCGAGGCCGGCGAGCCGTCGCTGGTGATCCAGGTGCGGCGCGCCGGCGGCGGCGAGCGCCACACCGGCCCCAAGGGGTGGGTGGAGTTCTCGGTGGCGGACTGCGGCCCCGGCATCCCCGAGCCGGTCGCGCAGCAGTTGTTCACGCCGTTCTACACCACCAAGGCCGAAGGCATGGGGCTGGGCCTGAGCCTGTGCCGCACGGTGGTGGAGCAACATGGGGGATTCCTCGGATTCGAGGCCAACCGCCCCCAAGGTACGATTTTCCGCTTCACCCTGCCCGTCGATCCGGGCGCTTCACCTTCCCCCGCCTGATGCAGCCCGCACTCGACGCCACCGTCTTCATCGTCGATGACGACGCCAGCGTGCGCGATGCGCTGGCCTGGCTGCTGCGCTCGCGCCGGCTGCTGTCGGAGACCTTCGGCAGCGGCGAGGATTTCGTCGCCATGCTGGAGGCTGGCTTCGTTCCGGCCCAGCCCTGCTGCCTGCTGCTGGACGTCCGCATGCCGGGGCTGTCGGGGCTGGAGGTGTTCGACCTGCTGGCCGGCCGGGCGCTGGTGGAGGTGATGCCGGTGATCTTCCTCACCGGCCACGCCGACGTGCCCACAGCGGTGCACATGGTCAAGCGCGGCGCCTTCGACTTCTGCGAGAAGCCGTTTTCCGACAACGCGCTGGTGGACCGGATCGAGCAGGCGATCACGCAATCGGCGCGGGTGCTGGCGGCGCAGCAGGCGCGCCAGCAGCTCAAGGCGCGGCTGCAGGAGCTGACGGACCGCGAGCGCGACGTGATGGGCCTGGTGGTGGAGGGCCTGCCGAACAAGCTGATCGCCGACCAGCTCGATATCAGCGTGCGGACGGTGGAAGTGCACCGGGCCCGGGTGTTCGACAAGATGGAAGTGAAGTCCGCGGTGGAGCTGGCCAACCTCCTGCGCAACCTGTGAGCTTGCTCAGCGCTCCTCGGGAGGATGGTCGTCGCGCGGCGGCTCGCCGCCCTTGCGGCCGGAGAACATCGTCCACCAGACGATGACGATGAACAGCACCCCGGCCAGCAGGGCTTCGAGCAGAATCAGCAGCATGAACCGTTTCCTCAGGTTGGGTGCCATTGTAGGAATGCTGGCCGGTTGCGGCTCGGTGCCCCTGCCGCCCCAGCCGCCGCTGGACCGCCCCGCGGTCGCGGCGCCGGCGGACACGGGCGCCGCCAACCTGCCGGCCGACAACGCGCCGCTGCCGCCTCCGATGCTGCAGGGACGCTCGCGCTGGATCGCGGTGCGCTGGTCCGAGCTGCCCGGCTTCGCCGAGGACGCACTGCACGAAGCATGGAATGCATGGATCAAGAGCTGCGAACGGCCGGGCCCGACCTTCGCGGCGCTGTGCCCCGAGGTGCGGCGGCTGTCGATCGCCAGCGGCGAGGAGCAGCGCGCCTGGATGGTGCAGCGGCTGCAGCCGTACCGCGTGGAGCCGCTCTTCGGTCCGTCCGAAGGCTTGCTCACCGGCTATTACGAGCCGGTCATCCAGGCCTCGCGCCAGCCGGGGCCGGGCTACGAGATCCCGCTGTACGCGCCGCCGGCCGGCATCGGCCAGAGAAGGCCCTGGTACAGCCGGCAAGAAATCGACACGCTGCCGGCCGCGCGCTCGGCGCTGCGCGGGCGCGAGATCGCCTACGTCGCCGATCCGCTGGATGCGCTGATGCTGCAGATCCAGGGCTCGGGGCGGCTGCGCATCGTCGAGCGCGACGGCAGCCAGCGCGTCGTGCGGCTGGCGTATGCGGCCACCAACGACCAGCCCTATCGCAGCGTCGGCGGCTGGTTGCTGCAGCAGGGCGCGGTGCGCGATGCCTCCTGGCCCGGCATCAAGGCCTGGGTCGCCCAGAACCCGCAGCGCCTGAACGAATTGATGTGGAGCAATCCGCGCACCGTGTTCTTCCGCGAGGAAGCGATGTCGGAGCTCGATGCGGCCTTCGGCCCGCGCGGCGCGCAAGGCGTCGCGCTCACGCCCGGCCGCTCGATCGCCGTGGACAAGGACAGCATTCCCTACGGCACGCCGGTCTGGCTGGCCTCCAGCGGGCCGCTGCTGAAGCTGCAGCGGCTGGTGCTGGCGCAGGACACCGGCAGCGCCATCAACGGCGCCGTGCGCGCCGACTACTTCGCCGGCTGGGGGCCGGAGGCCGGCGAGCTGGCCGGGCGGCTCAAGCAGCCGTTGCGGCTGTGGGTGCTGTGGCCGCGCTGAGGCGCGGACACGATGCTGCGATCGGCGCGTCACCGCGCTGACAGGGGCCACCTGACAGGGAGAGGCCGGGGCCGCGACCGGCTATCTCGTCGCAGACGTGTCGCAGATGAACTACACCAAGCCGGCGGTCCTCGCGTGGTTTGGCGACCACCAGCCACCTTTGGCCGGGGCGCCGGTGCTGCGCGAATCGATCAAGGCCGCACCGGCGCAGCCCCAGGTTCCTGACAAGCTCATCACCTGGTACAACATCTCCACCAACATGGGCACGCCGCTGACCCGGGGGCCTGCGACCGTGACCGACATCGTCTTTCTCCCCGGCTTGCTGGCGCAACGGGCCGGCGTGCCGCTGGACGACTGGCTGGGCGCCAACGTGCTCGCGCGCAAGAAGTGCGGCGGGCTGCTGATGGAATGTCCGGACTCGGTCTGGCGCGACGCTTACTTCACGTACCTGCTGGACGACCTGAAGGCTGTCGACTAGCGCCCCCTGCCGTCACTCCCGGTCGGTGCGACCGCCCGTCAAACGGGCAGATGGTTCAGGGGCACGCTGCTGCTGGACTTGACCTCGCCCAGCGAAAAGCTGGTGTGCAGGTCCTTCACGTTCGGCAGGTTGATCAGCACCTTGCGGGCGAACTGCGAGAAGCTGTCCAGGTCGCGGGCGACCACCTGCAGCTCGAAGGTGCCGGCGCCGCTGATGTAGTGGCAGGACACGATCTCCGGGATCTTGCGGATCGCTTCCTCCATCTCGCGCGTGAGTTCGCCGGTGTTGCGGTTGGCGTCCAGCCGCACGAAGGCCAGCACGCCCATGCCGATCTTGTGGCGGTCGATCTCGGCGTGGTAACCCTTGATGTAGCCGGCCTCCTCCAGCGCCCGCACGCGCCGCCAGCACGGCGCGGCCGACAGGCCGACCCGCTGCGCCAGTTCGGCATTGGTGAGCCGGGCGTCGGCCTGCAATTGCTGCAGGATCTTCACGTCAAACTTGTCGAGTGTTCCCATATCGCTGGAGTTTAAGCAAGATCCTTTCGCGGCTTGCCAATCTCCGGGCACACAAAGCAATGACTGATCCGGGCATCGGGCATACACTTTGCCGAACGATTCCGGAGACAACAGCTTCATGAACGCACCGCTGCCCGAACACATCCGCAAGGCCCTGGAAACCGTCACGCTCGACGACAAGTATTCGCTCGACTACGGCCGTGCCTTCATGAGCGGGGTGCAGGCCCTGGTCAAGCTGCCGATGCTGCAGCGCTTGCGCGATGCGCAGGCCGGCAAGAACACCGCCGGCTTCATCAGCGGCTACCGCGGCTCGCCGCTCGGCGGCTACGACCAGGCGCTGTGGAAGGCGGAGAAATTCCTCAAGGCGCAGAACATCGTGTTCCAGCCCGGCGTCAACGAGGAGCTGGCGGCCACCGCGCTGTGGGGCACGCAGCAGCTCGGGTTCGCGCCGGCCGGCACCCAGAAGTTCGACGGCGTGTTCGGCATCTGGTACGGCAAGGGCCCGGGCGTGGACCGCAGCGGCGACGTCTTCAAGCACGCCAACATGGCCGGCACCACGCCATGGGGCGGCGTGATCGCGGTGGCCGGCGACGACCACGTCGCCAAGAGCTCGACGGCGGCGCACCAGAGTGACCACATCTTCAAGGCCTGCGGGCTGCCGGTGTTCTTCCCGGCCTCGGTGCAGGAGATCCTGGACCTGGGCATCCACGCCTTCGCACTGAGCCGTTTCTCCGGCGTCTGGGCCGGCATGAAGACGATCCAGGAGATCGTCGAATCCAGCGCCACCGCGATGATCGACCCGGAGCGGGTGCAGATCGTGGTCCCCGACTTCCAGATGCCGCCGGGCGGCCTCCACATCCGCTGGCCCGACACCGCGCTGGAGCAGGAGGCGCGCCTGTTCGACTACAAGTGGTACGCGGCGCTGGCGTACATCCGCGCCAACCGGCTGAACTACAACGTCATCGAAGGGCCCAACGACCGCTTCGGCATCATCGCCAGCGGCAAGGCCTACAACGACACCCGCCAGGCCCTGATCGACCTGGGCCTGGACGACGCGGCCTGCCGCCAGCTCGGCATCCGGCTGCACAAGGTGGGCGTGGTCTGGCCGCTGGAGGCGCAAGGCACGCGTGAATTCGCGACCGGGCTGCGCGAGATCCTGGTGGTGGAGGAAAAGCGCCAGGTCATCGAGTACCAGGTGAAAGAGGAGCTCTACAACTGGCGGCCCGACGTGCGGCCCAACGTGGTCGGCAAGTTCAACGACGAGGAAGGCGATTTTTCCGGCGGCGAGTGGTCGCGTCCCAATCCGACCGGCCACACGCTGCTGCGCGCCAACGCCGACCTGTCGCCGGCGCTGATCGCCCGCGCCATCGCCCACCGCCTCAAGAAGCAGGGCATCGACGGCGACATGGCGGCGCGCATCGAATCGCAGCTGGCAATCCTCGAGGCGAAGGAGCGTTCGATGCAGGTGCTGGAGGTCAAGGGCGACCGCCAGCCTTGGTTCTGTTCCGGCTGCCCGCACAACACCTCCACCGTGGTGCCGGAAGGCTCGCGCGCGATGGCCGGCATCGGCTGCCACTTCATGGCCACCTGGATGGACCGCGCCACCATCGGCTTCACCCAGATGGGCGGCGAGGGTGTGCCGTGGGTCGGCCAGCAGCCGTTCAGCACCGAGAACCACGTGTTCGCCAACCTGGGCGACGGCACCTACTTCCACAGCGGCATCCTGGCAATCCGCCAGTCGATCGCCGCCGGCGTCAACATCACCTACAAGATCCTCTACAACGACGCGGTGGCCATGACCGGCGGCCAGCAGGTCGGCGAGCGGCCCGAGGGCCATTCGGTGGTGCAGATCGCGCAGAGCATGCGGGCCGAGGGCGCGCAGAAGATCACCATCGTCACCGACGAGCCGGAAAAATACGATGAGGTGAAGGGCCTGCCGGACGGCATCGCCATCCAGCACCGCGACCACCTGGACAAGATCCAGCGCGAGTTCCGCGAGATCAAGGGAACGACGGTCATCATCTATGACCAGACCTGCGCCACGGAAAAGAGGCGCCGGCGCAAGCGGGGCACGATGGTCGATCCAGCCGTGCGGGTGGTCATCAACGACCTGGTCTGCGAAGGCTGCGGCGACTGCAGCGTGAAGAGCAACTGCCTGTCGGTGGAGCCGCTGGAAACCGAATTCGGCCGCAAGCGCACCATCAACCAGAGCACTTGCAACAAGGACACCAGCTGCCTGAAGGGCTTCTGCCCCAGCTTCGTCACGGTGGAAGGCGGACAGCTCAAGAAAAAGGCCAAGGACAAGGCGGTGTCGCCGTTCTCGCTGGGCGCACTGCCAGAGCCGCAGCTGCCGTCGATCGACGGCGCGTTCGGCATCGTGGTGGCAGGCGTCGGCGGCACCGGCGTCATCACCGTCGGCCAGCTGCTGGGGATGGCGGGCCACATCGAGGGCAAGGGCATCGTGACGCAGGACGCGGCCGGCCTGGCGCAAAAGGGCGGCGCCACCTGGAGCCACGTGCTGATCGGCGAGCGCGCCGAGGACATCCGCACCACCCGCGTCGGCATGGCCGGCGCGGACCTGATCATCGGCTGCGATCCGATCGTTACCGCCGGCAAGGAAACGGTGCTGCGCATGCGGCCGGGCCGCACCCACGTGGCGCTCAACTCCCACAGCACGCCGACCGCGGCCTTCGTCAAGAACGCCAACTGGCACAACCCGGCCGACGCCTGCGCCGCCGAGATCGTCCATGCGGTCGGGCCGGACGGCGTGTCCGCCTTCGATGCCGATGCCGCGTCGACCCGCCTGATGGGCGACAGCATCTACACCAACCCGATGATGCTGGGCTACGCCTGGCAGAAGGGCTGGATTCCGCTCAGCCGCGAATCCATGATCCGGGCCATCGAACTGAACGCGGTGGCGGTGGACAACAACAAGGCCGCCTTCGAATGGGGCCGCCGGGCCGCCCACGACTGGGCCTCGGTGGAGAAGCTGCTGGCACCGGCGCAGGTGGTGGAGTTCAAGAAGCGCGAGACGCTGGAGCACGTGATCGGGCGGCGGGTCGAGTTCCTGACGGATTACCAGAACGCGGCCTATGCCGGCCAGTACCGGGCCTTCGTGGAAAAGGTCCGCGCCGCCGAGGCGCCGCTGGGCAAGACGACGCTGACCGAGGCCGTCGCCCGCTCCCTGTTCAAGCTGATGGCTTACAAGGACGAATACGAGGTGGCCCGTTTGCATGCCGAAACCGGCTTCCAGCAGAAGGTGGCCGCCATGTTCGAAGGCGACTACAAGATCAACTTCCACCTGGCGCCGCCGCTGACGGCCAAGCGCAACGACAAGGGCGAGCTGCAGAAGTCGAAGTTCGGCCCCGCCATGCTCACCGGCTTCAAGCTGCTGGCCCGGCTCAAGGGACTGCGCGGCACGGCGCTCGACCCGTTCGGGCGCACCCACGAACGCCGGAGCGAGCGGGCCCTGATCGGGCAGTACCGCGAAAGTATCGGTCGGGTGCTGGACTCGCTGGATGCGGGCAACCACGCCCTGGCGGTGGAGATCGCGCGGATTCCGGAGCAGATCAAGGGCTTCGGCCACGTCAAGGAGCGCAACCTGGCGGCGGCCCGCCTCCAGTGGGCGCGCCTGCAGCAGCAGTGGAACGATCCCGAAAGCGCCCGCCAGGCCGCCTGAAGCCACGCGTGACGCACGCCGTCCGGGCGTGCACCTACAATCGCAAGTCCCGCCCGTGGCACGCCCGGGCGTGCCCGCCTGCGAGCGGGCAACCGATAACCGACCCGTCCTGGAGTTTCCGTGTTCATTTCTTCCGCTTTCGCCCAGACCGCACCCGCAGCCGCCGGAGGCAGCGACATGCAGTCGTCGCTCATGAGCATGCTGCCGCTGGTGCTCATGTTCGTGGTGCTCTATTTCGTGATGATCCGGCCGCAGATGAAGCGCCAGAAGGAGCACCGCACCATGGTGGAGGCGCTGGCCCGGGGCGACGAGATCGCCACCGCCGGCGGGCTGCTGGGCAAGGTGACCAAGCTGGGCGACGTCTACCTGAGCGTGGAGATCGCGCCCGGCACCGAGGTGACGGTGCAGCGCAGCGCCGTGGTCCAGGTCCTGCCCAAGGGCACCATTAAATAAGAACGCTGGTGCTGCGCACCGCGCGTCTTTGAAGGTTTGACAAGCACATGAACCGATATCCGGTCTGGAAGTACGCGATCATCGTGATCGCGCTGTTGGTGGGGGCGATCTACACGCTTCCCAATTTCTTCGGCGAAGCGCCGGCCGTGCAGGTTTCCTCCGCCAAGGCCACGGTCAAGGTGGACGGCACGACCCAGGTGCGGGTGCAGCAGGCGCTGGCGGCGGCGGGCATCACGCCGGTGGCGATCACGCTCGACCCGAACTCGGTCAAGGTGCGGCTGGAGAACGGCGACACCCAGCTCAAGGCCAAGGACGCGGTCCAGAAGGCGCTGGTGCCCGATCCGTCCGATCCGTCGTACGTGGTGGCGCTGAACCTGCTGTCCGCGTCGCCCAAGTGGCTGTCGGCCCTGCGCGCCGCGCCGATGTACCTGGGGCTGGACCTGCGCGGCGGCGTGCACTTCATGCTGCAGGTGGACATGCAGGCGGCGCTGACCAAGAAGGCGGAATCCTTCGCCGGCGACCTGCGCAGCATCCTGCGCGAAAAGAACGTCCGCCACGCCGGCATCAGCCGCAACGGCCAGGCCATCGAAGTGCGGTTCCGCGACTCGGAAACGCTGGCCGCGGCCAAGGGCGTCATCGCCGACCAGTTTCCCGACCTGGTGGTCGCCGAGACGATGGAAGGCACCGACTACAAGCTGACGGGCACCATCAAGCCGGAGGCGGCGCGCCGGGTGCAGGAGCAGGCGCTCAAGCAGAACATGGTGACGCTGCACAACCGGATCAACGAGCTGGGCGTGGCCGAGCCGGTGATCCAGCAGCAGGGCCTGGACCGGATCGTGGTGCAGCTGCCCGGCGTGCAGGACACGGCCAAGGCCAAGGAGTTGCTGGGCCGCACCGCCACCCTGGAAGTGCGGCTGGTGGACGAGAGCGCCGAGGCGCGGGCGGCGGAGGCCGGCAGCGGCGCCGTGCCGTTCGGCGACGAGCGCTTCCTCGAGCGCAGCGGCCAGCCGGTGATCGTCAAGAAGCAGGTGCTGCTGACCGGCGAGAACCTGACCGACGCCCAGCCCGGCTTCGATAGCCAGACCCAGGAACCGACGGTGAACCTGACGCTGGACGCCAAGGGCTCGCGCATCTTCAAGGACGTGACCCGGGAGAACGTCGGCAAGCGGATGGCGATCCTGCTGTTCGAAAAGGGCAAGGGCGAAGTGGTGACGGCGCCGGTGATCCGCAGCGAGATCGGCGGCGGCCGGGTGCAGATCAGCGGCCGGATGTCCACCGTGGAAGCCAACGACACGGCGCTGCTGCTGCGCGCCGGCTCGCTGGCCGCGCCGATGGAAATCATCGAGGAACTGACCATCGGCCCCACGCTGGGCGCCGAGAACATCACCAAGGGCTTCCACAGCGTGGCCTGGGGCTTCGCGGTGATCTGCGCCTTCATGGCGATCTACTACATGCTGTTCGGCGTGTTCTCGGGGATCGCGCTGGCGGTGAACCTGCTGCTGCTGGTGGCGGTGCTGTCGATGCTGCAGGCCACGCTCACCCTGCCCGGCATGGCGGCGATGGCGCTGGCGCTTGGCATGGCCATCGATTCCAACGTGCTGATCAACGAACGGGTGCGGGAGGAGCTGCGCAGCGGCGCCTCGCCCCAGGCGGCGATCCAGTCCGGCTACGACCGGGCCTGGGCCACCATCCTGGACTCGAACATCACCACCCTGATCGCCGGCCTGGCGCTGCTGGCCTTCGGCTCGGGACCGGTGCGGGGCTTCGCGGTGGTCCATTGCATCGGCATCCTGACCTCCATGTTCAGCGCGGTGTTCTTCTCGCGCGGGCTGGTGAACCTCTGGTACGGCCGCAAGAAGAAGCTCAAGACGGTTTCGATCGGAACCGTCTGGCGCCCGTCGGGCGAAGGCGTTATAACCAAAGCCGAGTGAGGAAGTACAAGAAATATGGAGTTTTTCAAGATTCGGCGGGACATCCCGTTCATGAAGAACGCGTTGGTGTTCAACGTGATCTCCTTCCTGACGTTCGCCGCCGCCGTGTTTTTCCTCTTCCACCGGGGGCTGCACCTGTCGGTGGAGTTCACCGGCGGCACCGTGATGGAGGTGGCCTACACGCAGACGGTGGACGTGGAAAAGATCCGCAGCACCGTCGCCGGCCTGGGCTTTTCGGACGTCCAGGTCCAGAACTTCGGCACCTCGCGCGACGTCATGATCCGGCTGCCGGCCCAGAAAAATGTCAGCTCCGCGCAACAAAGCGAGAAAGTCCTGTCCGCCCTGAAGGCGCAGGATCCGGCCGTCGTGCTGCGCCGCACCGAGTTCGTCGGTCCGCAGGTCGGCGAGGAGCTGGCCACCGACGGGCTGAAGGCGCTGGCGATGGTGGTGGTGGGCATCATGGTCTACCTGGCCTTCCGCTTCGAGTGGAAGTTCGCGGTCGCGGCCATCATCGCCAACCTGCACGACGTCATCATCATCCTGGGCTTCTTCGCCTTCTTCCAGTGGGAGTTCTCGCTGGCGGTGCTGGCGGCGGTGCTGGCCGTGCTGGGCTACTCGGTCAACGAGTCGGTCGTGATCTTCGACCGGATCCGTGAGAACTTCCGGCGCTATCGCAAGATGAACACGGTCGAGATCATTGACAATGCGATCACGTCCACCATCAGCCGCACCATCATCACCCACGGTTCCACCCAGATCATGGTGCTGTCCATGCTGCTGTTCGGCGGTGCGACGCTGCACTACTTCGCCCTGGCGCTGACCATCGGCATCCTGTTCGGCATCTATTCGTCGGTGTTCGTCGCCGCCGCCATCGCCATGTGGCTGGGCGTCAAGCGCGAAGACCTGGTCAAGTCGTCCGGCCGCAAGGGCGAGGATCCAAACGACCCGAACGCGGGCGCCACCGTCTAGCCGCCATCCAATGTCGGAGCAATTGCCACCAGCTTCCCCCGTGCCGCTCGCGCGGCAGGCGCGTGAGCAGTTCGTGGCCTATGTCGAAGGCGTGCTGACGCCGCTGTCGGATGCGATCCGCCTCAAGCTGATCGAGCTTGTGGACACCGGCACCAGCACCCGCGACATGCAGGACCGGCGCGACGCCATGCTGGACTTCGAGCGGCAGCGGGCCCGCTGGGTGCAGGCCACGGCCAAGGCCTGGCACGACGCCGTGATTCCGCCGACCACAACGACGCGGGTCCGGCTCGGGGCGGTGAACCTGGAACTGATCGGCGACGACGTCGTCGAGAAGAAGATCCTGTCGTCCCGCCTGGCGCTGGCCGTGCGCGAGAAGGCCAGCTGGGAACTCAACGACCTGAAGGTGCGGATGCAGCACCTCGAAGGCACCGACGACCTGGCCAGCCACGACATCCTGCAGCCGGAGGCGGTGTCGCAGGTGTTGATCGAGCAATGGACGGGCTCGGAACTGAACCGCCAGAGCTGGAGCCTGGTCAAGGACGTGATCCAGCAGCACATGGTCGAACGGCTGCTGGAGGGATACAAGCGCACCAACAAGTTCCTGGTGGACCACGGCGTGCTGCCCGACATTGACCTGGCCAAGAAGGTCAAGCGCGGCGCCCCGGCGCCCAGTGCCCGCCGGGGCGCGGGCAGCCAGGCCGGCCAGGCCCCGTCGACCGACTATGGCGACGAAGGCATGGGCGGCGGCCCGGGCGGCGGCGGTGGCGGCGGTCCAGGCGGCGGCGGCTACGGCGGCGGCGACTCGAATTACGGCGCCCCGGGCAGCGCCGCGGCCGGTGGCGGCGGTGGTGGCGCCCAGGGCGGCGGGCGAGGCGGGAGCGGCGGCTATGCCGATTCCGTCCCGGCCAACGCCGCGCAGCTGGGAAGCCGCTCCGGCGCGGCGCCGGCCGGCGGCGGCAGGGGCGGCTCGGGCGAGGCCTCGCGCGGCCCCGGCAACGTCAGCGAAGAAACACGGATGATGACCAGCGGGACGCCGCTGGCGCGCGCGCGCCAGCGCGCCAACGGCGTGCTGGGCCAGTTGCGGCGCCTGTTGACCGATCGCGTGGCGGGCTTCGACATCAACCATGAGACCCGGCCTTCGCCGGCGCTCGACGAGGCGCTGTCGATCCAGCAGACCGCGGTCCAGAACACGGTCGCCGGCGCCCTGGGTGGCGGGCCGCAGGCCGGTGGCTCGGCCGGAACGACGGCCAGCGGCGACGAGATCGTGGTTTACGACAACGCCCGGGTCGAGCAGGTCGCCACCGAGCTGCGGCAGCGCACCGGCGAACTCAAGAAGAAGGCCGTCACCTCGACCGAAAAGGCGACGATCGAGATCGTGGCCCTGATGTTCCAGAGCATCCTGGCCGAGGAGCGGATTCCGCCGGCAGTGCGGGTCTGGTTTGCGCGGTTGCAGATGCCGGTGCTGCGGGTCGCGATCGCGGAGCCCGAGTTCTTCGGCTCGCTCTCGCACCCGGCACGCCAGCTGATCGACCGCATGGGCTCCTGCGTGATGGGCTTCGACGCCAGCAGCATCGGCGGCAGCGCGCTGGAAACCGAAATCAAGCGCGTGGTGCAGGTGATCGAGCAGTACCCGGAGACGGGGCGGCGCGTGTTCCAGCTGGTGTACGACGAATTCCAGAAGTTCCTGTCCCGTTTCCTCACGGAAAAGGGGCCGACCCAGCGGCTGGTGAGCGTGGCGCAGCAGGTCGAGCAGAAGGAGACGATGGCGATCCAGTACACCATCGAGATGCGCCGGATGCTCAACGACATGCCGGTGCGCGACGAGATCCGCGAATTCCTGTTCAAGGTGTGGGCCGAGGTGCTGGCCGTGTCGGCCGTCAAGAACGGCCCGCAGCACGAAGAGACGCTGGCGCTGAAAAAGGCGGCCACCGACCTGGTCTGGGCCGCCAGCGCCAAGCCCAATCGCAACGACCGCGCCCGCGTGATCCAGGACCTGCCGGCGCTGCTGCTCAAGCTGCGCCAGGGCATGGAGCTGATGGCGATCACCGGCTCCGAGCAGGAAGGCCACATCAAGATCATCGGCGACACGCTGGCCGATGCCTTCCTGTCCAAGACCGCGGCGATCCCGCAGGCGCGCATCGAAGCGATGGCGCAGCGGCTGGCCAACCTGGAAGACTTCGTCGGCGACGACCCGAACACCGACCTGCCGCTGGATGCCGAGAGCATCGAGCTGATGCTGGGCATCGACGCCTCGATGATCGAGGTGATCGCCGACGGCGGCTCGCGGCCGTCGATCGCGATGGTGGCCTGGGCCCAGGAGCTGCAGCTGGGCAACTGGTTCACGCTGGACCACAACGGCATCACCGCGCAGGTGCAGTACGTGTGGCGCAGCGACCGCAAGCAGCTGCACCTGTTCGCGTCGCCCGAAGGCCGCAGCTACCTGTTGCAGGCCCGCCGCATGGCGTCTTACCTGCAGGCCGGCCTGCTCTTGCCCAACGAAGAGGAAGCGCTCACGGTCCGCGCGACGCGCGACGCGCTGGCCAAGCTGGACGCTAATCCGGAGCGGCTGCTGGGGTAGAAGGCGGTCAGTGCGGCAGGCGGAACTCGGCGTCGTCCCAGAGTTCGTCCAGCACCAGGGCATCGGGCTCTTCGCCGAAGCTCCAGTACACCATCAGCACGATGATCTTCAGGTCGTCCAGCGACACCGGGGCGCCGCTGGCGGCCATGGCGCGGTCGATCACGATTTCGCGCATCGGCGCCGGCAGCACGCCGGCGGATTCCAGGAAGCTCACGAAGCCCAGGCACTGCGCGCCGAGGTGGTCCTGTTCCGCGACCGAGTACACGCGCATGCTGGTGCTGGCCTGCGCGCGGCCGACGGCGGGATGCGGCGACAGATCGGGCGTGAGCTGGGTGTTCTGGGCTGCCAGGTTCAGGCCATCGAGCCAGACCAGTGCCTCGTTGATTTCTTCGGCTTCGAAGCCGTGGGCGCTCAGCTTTCGGCCCAGCTGCTCCAGCTCGGGGCACGCATCGCCGCGCCAGTAGTTTTCGTACACGAACACGAGCACTTCAAACATGCCCCAATATAGCCTAGAACGACGCTGCGTTCGGGCTCACGGCGCCGCGATGTGTGGCAAATCTCAGACGGCCGCGCTGCGCTGGAACAGACCGCCCGGCAGCCGGGAAACGTGGCCCGACAACTCCAGCTCGAGCAGCAATGCCTGCAGTTCGGCGGCGCTGGTTCCGGTGCGCGCCACCAGCGCGTCGAGGCTGACCGGATCGAAGCCCAGCGCTTGCAGCAGCCTGGCCGGCGCGCCGGTTGCAGGCGCGGGTGCCGTGCCTGCCGTCTCTGCCCTCGCTGCGACGCCGGGGTGCAATTCTTCCAGCACGTCCTGCGCCGACTCCACCAGCTTGGCGCCCTGGCGCAGCAGCTCATGGCAGCCACGCGATTGCGGCGAATGGATCGAGCCCGGGATCGCGAACACATCCTTGCCCTGCTCGATCGCCATGCGCGCGGTGATGAGCGAGCCCGATCGCACGGCGGCCTCCACCACCAGCGTGCCCTGGCTCAGCCCCGCGATGATGCGGTTGCGGCGCGGGAAGTTGGCGGGCAGCGGCGCGGTCCCGAGCGGATATTCGCTGACGATCAGGCCGCGCTGCGCGATCCGCCCGGCCAGCGCTTCGTGCTGGCGCGGGTAGACGCTGTCCAGCCCGGTGCCGACCACCGCGATGGTTGCCAGCTGCTGCGGCCCGGCGCCCTCCAGTGCTCCCTCGTGCGCGGCGCCATCGATTCCCAGCGCCAGCCCCGACACCACGGTCAGTCCGGCCTGTGCCAGGCTGCGGCCGAACTGGCGGGCGTTGGCCTGCCCCTGCGGCGTCGGATTGCGGCTGCCGACCACGGCGATCGCTCGCGGCCAGGGCATCTGGACGTGCCCCATGACGTAGAGGATCGGCGGCGGATCTTCCGTGTCCAGCAGGGCCTGCGGGTAGTCGACGTCGGACAGGTTGAGCACGCGGCGGGGCACGCCGGGCTGTTCCGCGTCCAGCCACTCGAGCGTGGCGCGCAGCTGGGCCGGCAGTTCCGCCGGCTCCTGGGCCAGGGCAGCGGCCAGCGTCGGGCCGGCGAATTCGCGCAGGGCGGCGGCGGGAGCGGAGAAGACGTCGCAGGGCGGGCCGAAGGCGGCCATCAGCTTGCGCGCCGCCGCGTTACCGGCCCCCGGCGTCAGGGCCAGCCGGAGCCAGGAGCCAAGTTCCTCGCGCTCCATCGCCCCGGACCGCGGTCAACGCGGGTTCACGACCTTGTCGCCGACCTGGATGGTGTCGGTGATTTCCAGCACCAGCGCATAGGACAGCCGGTCGAAGGCGCGGAACACCATCAGCAGGCCGGCCCGTTCGTCCGGCAGCTTCAGGGTGGCGCGCTCGCCGGGTTGCGAGCGGTCCAGGATCACCGCACCGGCCTTCTGGATGGCGAGCACGTGGCCGGTCTCGACGCCATCCTGGGTGCCGCGGCTGATGACCACCACCTGGTTCTGGCCGACGATGGAGACGGCGTCGCCGTACACGGACACGATGGTGGCGTCGACCGGCCGCTCGGGCGCACGCGGCACGTAGCTCACCAGTTCGCGCGGCGGCTCCGGGACCAGCCGGTCGCCGACCCGCATCTCTTCCTTGGCTGCAATGATGTCGATCGTGGCGGGAACTACCGTGTTCTGCACCGCGCCGCTGGCTGTCTGGATGTCGCGCACCGTCTCGCTTCGCATCAGCGAGGCCTTGCCCAGGTACGCGGCCTCGTAACCGAGGATGGCCTTGGTGACCGGGTCGCGCAGCGGCTTGGCGTTGCGGAACACCCGGAATTGCTCGCTCTTGGTGGGATCCTGCTCGGTGAAGGGAGAGCCGTTGGCGCCGCGCGCATAGGCTCGGTCGCCGCGGGTGAGCAGGACCCGGCCGTCCTGGGTGCCGACGATGCGCGGCGCCCGCTCCAGCGTGAGCTCGTCCACGATCATGGCCTGGGACAGGAAGGGCTCGATCACCTGGGGCTGCAGGGTGGGAATGGCTGCGTCCGCCAGGGCTTCGTAGCGGATCCGCGGGGAGACGCGGACCGTGTCGGTGGGGATGCCGCCAGCGCCGCCGCCGCCGCTGCCGTCCGGGCGCAGGCGCAGCAGCGCCATGCCATCGACCTTTTCCAGTACCAGGTGCTGGCCGGGGTAGATGCGGTGCGGGTTGCGGATCTGGTCGAGGTTCATGCCCCACAGCTCCGGCCAGCGCCAGGGATGCAGGAGGAACATCCCGGAGATGGCCCACAGGGTGTCGCCGCGCTTGACGGTGTATTCCTCGGGGGCGTTGGGTGCCAGCTCGCTCAGCGGGACGCCGGCGCGGGCGACCTGCTGGGCCGTGGCCCGCTGGCCCTGGGTGATCGGGAAGTTCTGGGCCCAGGCCGGCAGCGCGTAGAACCCACCCGCCGCCACCGCGACCGCCGTCCAGGCGCGCAAGGCTTGCGAGGTAAGTCCGGATGCTGCCTTGTTTTGCGCCATGATTGGTTTCTTCCTGAGTTTTTGGTCTCGGCGGGCGGCTTGCGCAGGGGCCCTCCAACCGCCGAAAGTCTTGACAAATCACTGGCGATTCTGCGCTCAAGCCCTTGATTGGGCAACGTTTATAGCCCGCTGGCCACGCCCTGAAAGGCAAAAGTGGCGAAAATAGCGACACCTCTGGCGAGTTCTCATGGCCCTGTTACCAATTCTTTGCTACCCCGATCCCAAGCTCCATACCGTGGCCCGGCCGGTCCAGGCCGTGGACGGCCGCGTCAAGGCGCTGATCGCCGACATGCTCCAGACCATGTATGACGCGGACGGCATCGGCCTGGCCGCGACGCAGGTGGACGTCCACGAGCGGCTGATCGTGATCGACGTCTCGGGCGAGCGCAATGCGCCGCTCGTCCTGATCAATCCCGAAATCACCTGGGCCAGCGAGGAAAAGCAGGTCAACGACGAAGGCTGCCTGTCCGTGCCCGGCATCTACGACGGCGTCGAACGCGCCTCCGCCGTCAAGGTGCAGGCCCTGGACGGCGACGGCAAGCTGCGCACCGTCGAGGCCGAGGGGCTGCTGGCGGTCTGCATCCAGCACGAAATGGACCACCTGCTGGGCAAGGTCTTCGTCGAATACCTCTCGCCGCTCAAGCGCAACCGCATCAAGACCAAGATGCTCAAGGCCCGCCGGGACACCGTCCGGGCCTGAGCGTGCTGCCCGATCGCGACTGAGCGTCCCGCCATGCGTCTCATCTTTGCGGGTACGCCCGAATTCGCCCGCGCGGCGCTGGAGGCCCTGCACGGGTCCGGCGCCGAGATCCCGCTGGTCCTGACCCAGCCGGACCGGCCGGCCGGCCGCGGCATGAAGCTGCAGGCGTCCGCCGTCAAGCAGTTCGCGCAGCTGCACGGCATTGCCGTGGCGCAGCCGCGCAGCCTGCGCCTGGACGGAAAATTTCCCGAGGAGGCCGCCGCAGCCCGGTCCGCGATCGAAGCGGCAAGGGCCGACGCGATGGTCGTCGCCGCCTACGGGCTGATCCTGCCGCAATGGGTGCTGGACCAGCCGCGCCTGGGCTGCTTGAACATCCATGCATCGCTGTTGCCCCGCTGGCGCGGCGCCGCGCCCATCCATCGCGCGATCGAGGCCGGCGATGCGGAGACCGGCGTCACCATCATGCAGATGGACGCCGGCCTGGACACCGGCGCCATGCTGCAGGTGCAGCGGCTGCCGATCGGGCCGGCCGACACCACCGGGACGCTGCACGACAAGCTGGCGGCGCTCGGTGCCCGCATGATCGTGGCGGCGCTGGAGCAGGCCGCCAGCGGCGCGCTGCAACCGGTGGCGCAGCCGGCCGAAGGCGTTACTTACGCGCACAAGATCGAGAAAGCCGAAGCCGCACTGGACTGGAGCCAGCCGGCGGCAGTGCTGGAACGAAAGATCCGCGCCTTCGATCCGTTCCCCGGCGCCACCGCCACCATCGGCGGCGAAGCGCTCAAGCTCTGGGCGGCCCACGTCGACGCCGATGCCGATGCGCCGGCAGCGGCGCCCGGCACGGTGCTGGCGGTGAGCGACCGCGGCGTCGCGGTGGCTTGCGGCGTCGGCGTGCTGTGCCTCACCCAGCTGCAGCGGGCCGGTGGCAAGCGGCTGCCGGTCGCGCAATTCCTGCGCGGCTTCGCCCTGGCGCCCGGGATGGTGGTCGGCCGGGCCTGATGTTCTTCCTGCCGTCGGTCCATCGCCATCCGCAATTCCGCCGCGGCGCCCGCGACATGGCGTCGCTGGCGCCCGGGATCGGGGCCTGGGGACTGATGACCGGCGTGGCGATGGTGAAGTCAGGCATGAGCGTGGCCGAGGCGCTGGCGATGACCTTCTTCGTCTATGCGGGCAGTTCGCAGCTGGCCTCGATCCCGCTGATCGTGGCCGGCGCGCCCATCGGGGTGATCCTGGCCACCGGCTTTTGCGTGAACCTGCGTTTCGTGGTGTTCAGCCTGCACCTGCGGCCTTACCTGATGCACATGCCGCGCTGGCGCCGGCTGGTCAACGGCTACCTCACCGCTGACCTGAGCTATGCCCTCTTCACCAGGCAGTTTGCGCAGCCGGCGGCCGACGCGGCGGGGCAGCGCGCGCAGGAGGCCTATCTCGCGGGCAACTACTTCGTCACCTGGAGCAGCTGGATGGGGCTGAGCGTCATCGGCATCGCCCTGGCCAACCTGATTCCGGCCGCCTGGGGACTGGGCTTCGCCGGCGTGCTGTGCCTGCTGGGCATCCTGTGTTCGCTGGCCAACACCCGGCTGCGGATGCTGTCGGCGCTGCTCGCCGGCGCGTCGGCGGTCGCGCTGTACTCGCTGCCGCTCAAGCTGAACATCGTGGGCGCCATCGCGATCGCGGTCGCCGCCTGCTACCTGCTGGAAAAGAAGCTGCCGGGGGCCGCGCGATGATGCCGGGCGAGACCGACGCCTGGACGCTGCTGGCGATCGCCGGGCTGGCGGCGATGACGGTGCTCTCACGCTGCTTCTTCTTCATCCTGGACCGGCCCTGGTCGCTGCCTGACTGGGCGCACCGGGCCCTGAACTACGCGCCGGTGGCCGCGCTGGCCGGCGTGGTCGTTCCCGAGGTGGTGATGGCCGACGGCCACCTGGTGACGAGCTGGCAGGACGCGCGCCTGTTTGCGGCCCTGGCCGGCGCCATCGTCTATTTCTGGCGCCGCAGCGTGCTGCTGACGCTGGTGCTGGGAATGGCGGTATTCCTCCCATTGCATTTGCGGATGGGCTGGTAGTCAGCTCGTCTTTCTTACAATGGCGCACCAGCCGCACGGCCGCGGTTCCTGATCACTTCCTGCCATGAACATCCTGCGTTTTTCCGATCTTTGCGCCCAGGGCCGTGTGGCCGGCAAGCGCGTCTTCATCCGCGCTGACCTCAACGTGCCGCAGGACGCTGCCGGCCGCATCACGGAGGACACGCGGATCCGCGCCTCCGTTCCGTGCATCCGGATGGCGCTGGACGCCGGCGCCGCCGTGATGGTCACCTCGCACCTGGGCCGCCCGACCGAGGGCCAGCTGCGGCCGGAGGATTCGCTGGCGCCGGTGGCCGCGCGGCTGGCCGAGCTGCTGGGGCGGCCGGTGCCGCTGAAGCAGGACTGGGTCGGCGGCGTCGACGTCAAGCGCGGCGACGTGGTGCTGCTGGAAAACTGTCGCGTCAACAACGGCGAAAAGAAGAACGATCCCGAGCTGGCCCGCAAGATGGCGGCGCTGTGCGACATCTTCGTGCACGACGCCTTCGGCACGGCGCACCGGGCCGAAGCCTCGACCTACGGCATCGCGCAGTTCGCCCCGGTGGCTTGCGCCGGGCCACTGCTGGCAGCGGAGATCGACGCCATCACCAAGGCGCTGGCCCATCCCAGGCGCCCGCTGGTGGCGATCGTCGCCGGCTCCAAGGTCTCGACCAAGCTGTCGATCCTGCAGTCGCTGGCGTCCAAGGTCGACCAGCTGATCGTCGGTGGCGGCATCGCCAACACCTTCATGCTGGCGGCCGGCCTGCCGATCGGCAAGTCGCTGGCCGAGCCGGCGCTGCTGGACGACGCCCGCGCCGTGATCGCCGCCATGAAGGCGCGCGGCGCCGAGGTGCCGATTCCAACCGACGTGGTCACCGCCAAGACCTTTGCCGCCGATGCCCCTGCCACGACCAAGCAGGCGGCCGACGTCGCCGCCGACGACCTGATCCTGGACATCGGGCCGCAGACGGCGCGCCGGCTGGCCGACCAGCTCAAGGCCGCCGGCACCATCGTCTGGAACGGGCCGGTGGGCGTGTTCGAGTTCGACGCCTTCGCCCATGGGACGGAAACGATCGCCCGGGCGATCGCCGACTCGCCGGCCTTCAGCATCGCCGGCGGCGGCGACACGCTGGCCGCGATCGCCAAGTACGGCATCGAAGGGCAGATCGGCTACATCTCCACCGGCGGCGGCGCCTTCCTGGAAGTGCTGGAAGGCAAGACCCTGCCGGCCTTCGAGATCCTGCAGCAGCGCGCGGCCGGCTGACCCCCAGGTCCGAGCCAGCCCATGTTTCGCAACATCCAGCTGTTGAGGGCATGGGGTGCGGTGCTCGTGCTGCTGCATCACTACCGCCTCAACTACCTGGCGATGGGCGGGGCCAACGCCCTGCTCAAGGCGGTGATGCCCTACGGCTTCGTCGGCGTCGACATCTTTTTCGCCATCAGCGGCTTCATCATGATGCACGTGATCCACGGCCGCCAGGCGGACCCGGAGAACGTGCGCGATTTCCTCGGCCGGCGGTTCCTGCGCATCTACGGCTGGTACCTGCCCTGCATGGCGTTCGGCCTGGCGATCATGGCCAGCTACGACCCGGGCGCCTTCGCCGACGTGGACCTGCTGGGCTCCGCGACCCTGACCAGCGTGGTGATGCACCGGCTGGCCCTGCCGATCTCCTGGTCGCTGTCGTATGAGCTGTATTTCTACCTGGCGATCGCCCTCGGCTGGTTCTTCCTCGGGCGCACGCTCAAGGCCGGGCTCTGGGCCGCACTGGTGCTGCTGGTGCTGTGGTCGGCCTTGGTTCCCTACCGGGAGGGCACGCTGCTGTCTTTCGTCACCACGCCGTCGATCCTGGAATTCCTGGCCGGCGCGCTGTTCTACGTCTACAAGGACAAGCTGGCCCACCGGCCGCTGCTGGCGCTTTATGCGGTCGCGTCGGTGGTGCTGTTCTGGCTCGGCGTGCGCTACCAGGCGACCAACGAATTCGTGCGGATCCGCACCTTCGGCGCCGGCGCGTTCTTCCTGCTGTGCCTGTTCGTCACGCTGGAGCAGACAGGGGTGCTGCGTGCCGGCAGGCTGGCCTCGGTGCTGGGCGACGCATCCTATTCGGTGTATCTGCTGCACCTGCCCTTCGTCTCCCTGTTCAATGGCACGGGGTTGCGGCAGCACCTCGCCGATGCGGGTCCCTTGCTGGCGGAGGCCGGTTTCTGGGCCTTCGTGCTGGCGTTCCTCGCGCTCTGCGCGGGCCTGCACTACTGCGTCGAGAAGCCGCTCTACCGGGGCTTGTGCCGGCTGTTCGGCCTGGAGCGGATGCGAGCGCTGCCGGTCGCGGTCGCGGCCTAGCCCTTCCGTGTGAGAATCGCCGCCAGAGCCACCGGAGATTCCATGAGCCCCCCCGCCCACCGCGCCACCAAGATCGTTGCCACCCTGGGTCCCGCATCGAGCGATCCCGACCTGCTCGAACAGATGATCCGCGCCGGCGTCAACGTGGTGCGGCTGAACTTCAGCCACGGCAAGGCGCAGGACCACATCGACCGCGCCGCCCTGGTTCGTTCGGCGTCCCAGCGCGCCGGCCGCGAGGTCGCGATCATGGCCGACCTGCAGGGACCGAAGATCCGCGTCGGCAAGTTCGCCGAGGGCAAGGTGCAGCTGGAGACCGGCATGAAGTTCGTGCTCGACGCCTCGCGCACCGAGCTCGGCGACCTGCAGGGCGTGGGCCTGGACTACAAGGAGCTGCCGCGGGACGTCAAGTCCGGCGACACCCTGCTGCTCAATGACGGCCTGATCGTGATGACGGTGGATGCGGTGCGCGGCGAGCAGGTCCACACCACGGTCAAGGTGGGCGGCGTGCTGTCCAACAACAAGGGCATCAACAAGCAGGGCGGCGGCCTGACGGCGCCGGCGCTGACCGCCAAGGACATGGAGGACATCCGCACCGCGATGAGCTTCCAGGCCGATTACGTGGCGGTGAGCTTCCCGCAGAACGCCAGCGACATGGAGATGGCGCGCCAGTTGTGCAACGTGGCGGGCGCGGAGTGGCGCCACAAGCCCGGCCTGATCGCCAAGATCGAGCGGGCCGAGGCCATCCCCAACCTGGAGTCGATCTGCCGGGCCAGCGACGGCATCATGGTCGCCCGCGGCGACCTCGCCATCGAGGTCGGCAATGCGGCCGTGCCGGCGCTGCAAAAGCGCATGATCAAGATGGCGCGCGACCTGGACAAGCTGGTGATCACGGCCACCCACATGATGGAGTCGATGATCAACAACCCGGTGCCCACCCGCGCCGAGGTGAGCGACGTCGCCAACGCCGTGCTGGATGGCACCGACGCCGTGATGACGTCGGCCGAAACCGCCGCCGGCCGCTATCCCCTGGAGACGATCGTCGAGATGGCCAACATCTGCGCCGAGGCGGAAAAGGCCGAGGACGTGAAGCTGGATGCCGATTTCACCGGCATGACCTTCGCCCGCATCGACCAGTCGATCGCGATGGGCGCGATCTTCACCGCCTACCACCTGGGCTGCAAGGCGATCGTGGCGCTCACCGATTCGGGCTCGACGCCCCTGTGGATGAGCCGCCACCGCATCCACATCCCGATCTATGCGCTCACGCCCAAGCTGGCCACCCAGCGCCGCATGGCGCTGTACCGCAACGTACGGCCGCTGCTGATGGACCAGAGCGTCGAGCGCGACACCGCGCTGCTCGATGCCGAGGCCCACCTCAAGAGCCGGGGCATCGTTGCCCAGGGCGACATCTATGCCATCACCTGCGGCGAGCCGATGGGCGCACCCGGCGGCACCAACATGCTCAAGATCTGCCGCGCCGGCTGAATCCGTTTGCGCCGCGGCCGCGTACTGCCTTGGTGAACAAAGGCAGGCATGAGCACCCACTCCGGTCCGAAGACATCTTTCGCATGACGCGCCGCGGCGGCCTGCTGGCGGGCGCGGCCGCCCTGCTCAGCGGCTGTTCCGGCGCGGGCGTGCTCAACGCCGTGGCCGGCAGCAGCCACCAGGGCCGGCGCGACATCGCCTACGGCCCGGACCCGCGCCAGCGGCTCGACGTGTACCGGCCCGCCGCGCAGCAGCGCCCGGCGGTAGCGCCGATCGTGGTGTTCTTCTATGGCGGCAGCTGGAGCAAGGGCGAGCGCGCCGACTACGGTTTCGTCGGCGAGGCGCTGGCCTCTGCCGGCGCGATCGTGGTCATCCCCGATTACCGGCTCAGCCCGGGCGTGCGCTACCCGGACTTCGTGCGGGACAGCGCGGCCGCGGTGAAGTGGGCCTTCGACCACGCGGGCGACCTCGGCGGCAGCCCGGACGACATCGTCGTGATGGGCCACAGCGCCGGCGGCTACAACGCGGCGATGGTGGCGCTGGACCGGCGCTGGCTGCAGGGTGCCGGGCTGGCGCCGCAGCGCCAGCTGGCCGGCTGGATCGGGCTGGCCGGTCCCTACGATTTCCTGCCGATCGGAGACCGGGCGACGCAGGTGGCATTCCGCTGGCCGGCAACGGCGCCGGACACCCAGCCGATCAACCACGTCAGCGGCCAGGCGCCGCGCACCCTGCTGCTGGCCGCCGTCAATGACAGCCTGGTCGATCCGCAGCGCAGCACCGTGGGCCTGGGCCGGGCGCTGCAGACGGCGGGCGTGCCGACGCGGGTCGAGCTGTATCCGCGCGTGAGCCACGTGACGCTGCTCGCGTCGCTGGCGCAGCCGCTGCGCTGGCTGGCGCCGGTGCGGGCCGAGGTGGTGGCGTTCCTGGGCCTGCCGACGCCGGCCTGACGCACTGGCGGCCCCGGCGCCGCTGGGCCAGCAGCTAAAATCGGGAGGCCGGTGCGCCTTCGCGCCCCCAGCTTTTTCATCATTCCTCACCGGATTCCCACCATGCCACTCGTTTCCATGCGCGAACTGCTGGACCATGCCGCCGCCAACGGCTATGGCATCCCGGCCTTCAACGTCAACAACCTCGAACAGGTTCAGGCCGTGATGGAAGCGGCGAAGGAAACCGGCGCGCCGGTGATCCTGCAGGCCAGCGCCGGCGCCCGCAAGTACGCCGGCGAGCCCTTCATCAAGCACCTGATCCTGGCCGCGATCGAGGCCTACCCCGACATCCCGCTGGTGATGCACCAGGACCACGGCCAGAACCCGGACGTCTGCCGGGGCGCGATCGACCTGGGCTTCTCCTCGGTGATGATGGACGGCTCGCTGGAGGCCGACGGCAAGACCATCGCCAGCTACGAGTACAACGTGGACGTCACCCGCAAGGTGGTCGACATGGCGCACAAGGTGGGCGTCACCGTCGAAGGCGAGCTCGGCTGCCTGGGCAGCCTGGAAACGATGAAGGGCGACAAGGAAGACGGCCACGGCACCGATTCGACGATGACGCGCGAGCAGCTGCTGACCGATCCGGAGCAGGCCGCCGACTTCGTCAAGCGCACCCAGCTCGATGCGCTGGCGATCGCCATCGGCACCAGCCACGGCGCCTACAAGTTCACCCGCAAGCCCACCGGCGACATCCTGGCGATCGACCGGGTCAAGCAGATCCACCAGCGCATTCCCAACACCCACCTGGTGATGCACGGCTCATCGTCGGTGCCGCAGGAGCTGCTGGCGGCGATCCGCCAGTACGGCGGCGACATGAAGGAAACCTACGGCGTGCCGGTGGAGGAAATCCAGGAAGCGATCAAGCACGGCGTGCGCAAGATCAACATCGACACCGACATCCGGCTGGCCATGACGGCGGCGGTGCGCAAGTTCCTGGCCGAGAACCCGGACAAGTTCGACGCCCGCGAGTGGCTCAAGCCGGCGCGCGAGGCGGCCAAGCAGATCTGCAAGCAGCGCTACATCCAGTTCGGCTGCGAGGGCCAGGCCGGCAAGATCAAGGCGCACAGCCTGCAGGTCGTCGCCTCCCAGTACGCCAAGGGCGAGCTGTCCCAAGTCGTCCACTGATGGCCACTGCACTGCACACGTCGGCGCTGACCTCGCTGCCGCTGCTGGCGCGCGGCAAGGTCCGCGACAACTACGCGGTCGGCGAGGACCGCATCCTGATGGTCGCCAGCGACCGGCTGTCGGCCTTCGACGTCATCATGGGCGAGCCGATCCCGGGCAAGGGCGAGCTGCTGACGCAGATGGCGCTGTTCTGGTTCGGCAAGCTGGGCCACATCTGCCCGAACCACCTGACCGGCGAGGATCCGCTGAGCGTGGTGACGCCGGAAGAAGCGCCGCAGGTGCGCGGCCGCTCGATGCTGGTGCAGCGGCTCAAGCCGATTCCGGTCGAGGCGGTGGTGCGCGGCTACCTGGCCGGCAGCGGCTGGCAGGAATACCAGGCCAGCCAGTCCGTGTGCGGCGTGCCGCTGCCGCCCGGCCTGAAGAACGCCAGCCAGCTGCCCGAGCCCATCTTCACGCCGGCCGCCAAGGCGGAGATGGGCGAGCACGACGAAAACATCAGCTACGAGAAAGTGGTGGAGATCGTCGGGCCGGCGCTGGCGCAACAGATCCGCGACCTCAGCATCGCCATCTACAAGGAAGCGGCTGCCATCGCGCTGGCCAAGGGCCTGATCATCGCCGACACCAAGTTCGAGTTCGGCCTCGATCCCGCTGGCAAGCTGGTGCTGATGGACGAAGTGCTGACCCCCGACTCGTCGCGCTACTGGCCGGTGGAAGGCTATGAGGCGGCGTTCCGCGCCGGCAGCAACCCGCCCAGCTACGACAAGCAGTTCGTGCGCGACTGGCTGGAGCAGGTGCGCATCAACGGCAAGCCCTGGGACAAGACGCCGCCGGCGCCGCGCCTGCCGCAGGACGTGGTGGACAAGACCGCGGCGAAGTACCGCGAGGCGCTGCAACGGCTCACCGCCTGATCCCGGTCAACCCAGGACGAAGGTGCGGGAGTGCCCTTCGTCGTCGTCCGCCTTGCTGGCCGAGTTCGTCTGGTCGTAGCGCAGTTCGAGTTGCCAGCGCCCATCGGGCAAGGGCAGCGCGCGGATCTCGACGAAGCCGTCGCCGTCGCTGGTGTGCGCATCGATCTTCACCAGCGTTCCGTCAGGCAGCTGCATGTCCTCGTCCGCGATCTGCCAGCGCTTGAGATTGGCGCCCGGCAATGGCGCATAGAACGGCGGCGTGACGATTGCGTAGGCAGAGAGCCGGTCGCCCAGCTTGATCGTCGCGGTGGCAGCGCAGTGGTAGTCGCCGGACAGGAACACCACGTTGCGCACGCCGCGGTCGATGATGGCCTGCAGCACGCGCGCCCGCTGTGGCTGCGCCATCTGCCAGCTGTCGACCATCAGGTCCGACAGGCCGGCGACCGTCGGTTCCCCGACCATGGCGGTGCGCAGCCCCGGCGCGAACACCGACCCCGACACGATGAACTTGGGCCGCTTGTCGTCGCGGCCAAACTGGTCCCGACAACGGTCCAGCCAAAGGTCCAGCGCGGCCAGTTGCCGCTCGTCGCAAACCTGTTGCGGCACGCTAAAGCGCTTGCGGCTCGTGCGGGTGTCGAGCACGAAGAACGGGCAATCACCGCTGGTGAAATGGGCGTCGAAGCACAGGAGCGGCGGCTTCATCAGGTTGCCGTCGGGGGCCACGTTGCCGTTGCGCGGACCGTGCGCCCACTGGTAGGCGGAAAAGGCGGCCTTCGCGGTGGCAAACAGGGTTTGGGCATCCGCGCGGCGCTCCATCTCCGGCAGGCTGCACTGCCCTGCGTCGTCGGAACCGCGCGGCAAGGTGTCCTCGACGAGGTCGCGCGACCAGTTGTCGCTGATCTCGTGGTCGTCCATCACCATGTAGGTCGGCAGCGACGAGGTCAGGTCGACGAAGCCCGGCGTGCCGAAGGCGCGCTGGTGGCTCATGACCACCTTCTCGACGGCCGACGGGTTGTCCATCAGGCCCGCCGTCGCGTCCGCGTAGATCTGGTCCCCCAGCATCATCACGAAGGCGGGCTTGACTGCAGTCCGCGCGATGTGCCGCGAGATGCGCTCGAAGCTCAGGTCCGAACGCCGGTCCTCGAACGCAAGCCCCGGGTAGCGGCAGCAGGCCGCGACGAACACCACGCCGGCGCCGGCCGGCGGCGCACGCAGGATGTCCTGCCCCAGCGAAGCGACGCCCCTGGGCTGGCGGGTGGGGAGGGTCAGCTGGCGGCGCTTGCGCGACAAGGTGCCCGGGTCGGCCCGTTGCGCCACCTCGCAGGCCTTGCGCTGTTGCTGCATCAGGCCCCGCCACAGCGTCCGGCCCTGGGCCGCCGGCAACTCGCCTTTGCTCTGGATCGTCTTGCCGTCGGCACCGTCGCCGTCCGGCAGCGTCCCGATGAAGTCATCGGGAACGAAGCCGTCGCGCGGCGGCGACATGAGTCTGGGCAAGCGGCCGTCCTGGTCCGCCTGCTCGATTTCCTCGGGGGTCAGCGGCTCGGGGATCAGCGGCGGTGGGCCTGCCGGCGCGCTGGCTTGCGGGGGCCTGGCAACTGCCGGTTCGATCAGCGCAGGGTGCACGCTGAACATGAAGACGCGGAAGTCCCCGCCCTCGGTGGCGTCGAACTCCAGGTCGGCCAGGCCGATGGCGATGTAGGGCGGACGATTCGCCGGGCCGCCGGCATCGGGCGGCGCGAGGATCGCGCCATCGAGCGTCAGGCGCTGGACCGGCCAGAGCTGGACGCGGGCGGCTCGGTTGTCATCCGGCAGGCCAGGCCCGTCCTTGGGCTTGACGCGGATGGTGTGCGTCGCCACGTAGCTGGCCTTGAGCGACTCGCTCTCGTCCACCTCGATCCACAGGCGCTGCAAGCGCACCAGACGATCGCCCCGCTGTTCGAGGCGGCTCCACCCGAGCACAGGTCCCGACAGCGGCGCCTTCGCCACCGACCGCCGCTCGCGCTGGGGCACCACCACCTTGCTGTCCTGCAGCCGGTGCTTCCAGGCCCGGGCGTAGAAGTCCCTGAGCGGACCCAGGATCTGTTGTTGCATGTCGCAGCCGTAGCCGATCGTGCAGTCGAAATGGCCGTAGTCGGGCGCGATGATCTTGGTGCAGACACCGGCAGCATCCAGCTCCGGGTGGACACGCCGGATCTGGTCGTGCGTGCGGTGCGCCGACTCCACGTCGAACAGTGCGTTGTGCGCTCCATGCAGGATCGCCACCGGCAGGTTCAAATGGGCCGTAATGTTCTCGTCGGTCACGTAGACGTTCTGGCCGTCGGCGTTGACCAGCCGCTCGTTGTCGACGCAGCGGCCGCCGTGCACCAGCAGGCTGGTGTTGGCGCGGCCGAAATACACCGGCAGCCTGTCGTGGGTCTGCGGCTTGATGCGGTCGTGCTTGAGCAGCCGGGAGATGGTCCCGCTCATGCGCTTGCAGGTGCAGATGGCCGGCCGGGGCGTGAGCCGGTTGTGTTCGTGCGGGCAGTATTCGCCGGGATCGACCGGCAGGCTGGCGAACAGGCGGTCCAGCACCGATTCGAGCACGGTGGGCTCCCGCTCCGCGGCGGACAGGCGCAGGTACTGGATGCCCAGCGTGTCGCGCAGGATGCCGCCGACGCGCAAGCGCATCTGCGCCGTCCGGCTGCCGATCAG
Source organism: Caenimonas terrae (assembly GCF_042655405.1). Classification (NCBI taxonomy): domain Bacteria; kingdom Pseudomonadati; phylum Pseudomonadota; class Betaproteobacteria; order Burkholderiales; family Comamonadaceae; genus Caenimonas; species Caenimonas terrae. The sequence goes on from NZ_JBHSMF010000002.1 coordinate 893,039, forward strand.
GAATGCCTGCATCTGCGAGAAGGTGACGCCGGCCAGCCGATCCTGCAGCGAGCCGCCGAGCAGCGACATCGCCATCGATGCCGCGCCCACGCAATGGGCGAAGGCGAAGATGCGGACCCGCTGCGGGTCGAGATTCAACTCGCCGGCCACCGTCGCGCGCGCCCGGTCAACGGCCGCGGGAATGTCGAACTGGGCGATTTCGTCCATCGTGCAGGGCTGCTTGGACTCGTCGAGGATGGCGCTGGTGCGGTAGTCGAACAGCCAGACGTCGTAGCCCTGCTCGTAGAAGAATTCCGCCAGCCCCGGTTCGTCGTCGCGCGCGGGGCCGTCGCCGTTGCGCTTGCGCACGTGCTCCTGCGGAACGAAGCCGAGCGTGGACTGGGCAAAGCCGTTGAGCAGCAGCATCACCTTGGCCTGGACCAGCCCGTCGACGGTGGTGGCGTGCTCGATCTGCGGCTGGCGGTAACGGGTGAGCTTCAGGAGCGCGTCGCCCGGTCGGGCCTTCCGGCGCCGCACCGGCAATTCCTCGCTGGGACAAGGCGGGATCTTGCGGCCATCGAGCAGGCGCAGCGGCGGAAAGTCGGGCCACGGCGTGTCGGTTTCCTTCGTGTTCGGCGGAACCGGCACGGGACGGGGCTGGACCGCGGGAATGAGCTCGTCCGGCACGAACCCGGGGTAGTCGGGCAGCCGGAAGTCCCACAGCCGCGTCTTCATCATCAGCCGTGCGAACCACATCGGGTAGCCGGCCAGGCCCAGCAGGGCGTTGGGGGTGTCGCGCTGGGGGCCGAGCTGCGGCGCGTGCATGCGGGTCATGTCCAGCATGTCCAGTTCCAGCGCCCCGGAGCCGGCGACCTGCCCGTCCTCATCCCGGATCACGACCTGCAGCAGGCCGAACGCCTTCCACACGTTGACGCGATCCAGCGGCCGCGTGATGTGCAGGAAGTAGCGCCCAATCGCACCCCAGCTGGCGGCATAGCCGACGCGCTTGGTGCCGTGCAGCGTGTAGCTTCCGATCGAGCCGCCGTTGAGCGGCTCGGCGTCGCGCAGGCGCAGGTGGTATTCCATCGTCCGGTTCTCGCTGGCGTGGCGGGCCAGCTTGATCAGGCTGGACAGGCGCTCCAAGAAGCCGACCTGCGACGGATCGGGGACGGGTTTGCGCCTCCGGAGCATCTGCCCGAAGCGTTGCAGGGCTTGCTGGGCCGCCTGCAACACCTCGTCGCGTCCGCGATCGATCCACCAGGTCAGTGCCGTGCGCAGCCAGGCGAAGTCCCACGCGAAGCGGCGCCGCACCGGCACCGGGAGGATGGAGACCCAGCCGGATTCGACCAGCAGCCGGGCGCGGACCTTGTCGGCGGGCGCGGCCGTCTGCGACGGCTGGTACCGGTCGATGCTCATGTGCGGCTGCAACTGCTCCTTGTCGCCCCGGGCGGCGCCAAGCTGGTTGGGGATGACGATCAGGTGGCGGCCGTCGGTGCCGAACAGCTCCAGGTCGCTGATCGGCATTTGCAGCAGCAGGTGCGCGTCGCAGTCTTCGTTGCGCCAGCGCAAGGCCCCGCCGGTCGCCCGCATCGCCTCGGTGAAATTGACGTTGACCTCGCGTGCGTAAGGATTGAGCAGCGGGATGCCGGTGTACGGTTCCGGCTGCAGCGGCGCCGCGGCGCGGCTGGACCGGCTGGTTTGGGCGATCAGGGGGACCAGCTTGACCATCGCGCGCTCGGCCAGCGCGGTGATCGTGAACAGCGGATTGGCGCCGAGCGAGGTCGGCACGATGGAGCCATCGAGCACGTAAAGGCCCTCGTGCAGCTCCGTGCCATTGCCGCTGAACACCTGGCCGAGATGGTTGACCACCCCGGCGCTGCCATCGTCGCCCATGCAGCAGCCGCCCAGGGGATGCACCGTCAGCGTGCCGTTGTCCATCGGCGGGCTGGAAAGCACTTTCGACACCCCCGGTGGCAGCGGCTCCAGCACCGGGTTGGCCAGGTAGATGGCGCCGAGTTGCTCCACCTGATGCAGGTACCGTGTGTGCAAGGTGGCCACCGCCTGGCTTTCCTTGGTCGGGTACTTCATGCTCAGCCGGTCGGTGCCGCCCAGCGTGAGGGTGCCGGCACTGGGGTCATGGCCCATCCCCAGCAGCGTGAGCGTGTGGTCGCGGCCGCGCGGCTGGAGCACCGCCCAGTCCGTGGCCTGCTCGGTGGGCTGCCCGGGCGCCGGCAGGTCGCGGAAGTGATGGTTGTCCAGCTGGGCGAGCGTGGCGCTGGTGGTGACCAGTTCGTGGAAGATTCCCCCGAGCAGGCTCGGGATGGCGCCGTCCTCGATCAGCATGCTCTGCGTCACGTCGTCCGGGTGGTCGACCCGGATCATCGCCGTGATGGTCGGTCCAACGGCGAAGCCGCCGGAGCTGCCCGCGCCGCTGCCGATGCCGCTGCCGTTGACCCGGTCCTTCAACAGGTAGCCGAACGCCAGCGAATCCCCGTTGGTCGACAGGCGTTCACCGATCGCGTCCGGCAGCGCGAGCTCCCACTTCTTGCCGGAGCGCAGCAGGATCTCGGTGCTGCCGAAGGTGCCGGCCGAGAGCACGACGTGCCTGGCGTGCAGCTGGTGCACCGGCACATTCACGCCGTCGCGCTGCAGCTTGCGGGTTTCGGTGCGCACGAAGTGGACGATCCAGTGGTCCAGCGTCCTGTCCTCGCCGGGATCGACGCAGCGTTCCACCGAAAGCACCGAGACGCCGGTGAACATCCGCGCCCCGGCCAGCTTGGCCTGCGGCAGGTAGCTGGCCGTGAGCGTCTTCTTGGAGTTCCAGTTGCAGCCGGAGACGCACTCGCCGCAGCCCCGGCACGGCTCGCTGGCGATGCCTGGAAGCAGCCCGTCGCGCCCGAGGTTGACGGTGATGTCGGCGCCCTGGAAGCTCACCCTGGCGCCGTTGGCAACGTCCTGAACGCTTTCGGAAAGTTCCTTCAGCCGGATGCGCTTGAGCGGCCGCACGAACGATGCGGGGTTGGCGTCGCGGGCCGGGTCCAGCAGCGTCTCGTCGCGAAAGACTTCGGGGTCCAGCGTGTCGTGCGCGAGCTTGTAGGCGGCGGCCAGGTCTGGGACGACGCCACCACCGGCTGGCGCCGCCAGCTCCTTGGGCCACGCGGGCCGGCCGGCGTGCTGTTTCGCGAACACCCGGGGGTCCGGCTGCAGGACGACGTTGGCGTTGATCTGGCTGGTGCCGCCAAGCGCATTGCCCACCAGCGCGCCGATGCCGTCGCCCCAGCGCATGTCGTACAGGCCGGACTCGTAGCCATTGACGTTGTCGGCGTGCTCGCGATCCAGCCGGATGTGGCCGAACGCCTCGCCGATGTCGTTGGGGAAATCGCCGGGCTGGTATTCCTTGCCGCGCTCCAGCACCAGCACCTCCACCTGCGCCTGCGCCAGCCGCAGCGCGCTGACCGCCCCGCCGTAGCCCGACCCGACGACCACTGCCGCATGGAGCTTCGGCTTGCCGTCGTCATCGAGCAGCTCGCGTTCGACCAGGAATTCCACATGTTCCGAAAGCCGTGGCATCGCAATCCCTTCGTTATCGTTGTTCCTCGATTGCCCGCGGCCCGACTTCAGCCGATTCCCTTGAACACCTCCAGCAGGCTGCGCAGCTCCTGCGCCGTCAGCGGCTTGCCCAGCACCGGGTATTCGAGCTCCCTGGCCAGGCGCTGCTGTATCTCCGGGCTTTCGGCGGTCAGGATGGCGCCGGCCACCGGCCCGTAGATGCGGCGCATCTCCTCGATCACGTCGATGCCGGTCTGGCCGTCGCGCAGCGAGAAATCGCTCAGCACCACGTCCGGCGTCCCCTGCCCCTGCAGCTTGCGCAGTGCCGCCGGCAGGGAGTCGGCGATCACCGACTTGCAGCCCCAGTCCGCCAGCAGCAATTGCAGTGCATCGCGCGCCGATGCGTCGTCCTCCACATAGACGACGAAATAGCCCTGCAGGTCGACCTGCTCCTGCTCCGGGTCGCCGGGCACGGCTTCGCCCGGGGCGACGGCGCGCACGCGCTGCGGCGCCAGCGCGAGCTCGAAGCGCGCGCCCTGGGGCTGCGCGTCGTGCACCGAGACCTTGATTTCCAGCAGGTCCGCCAGCCGCCGCACGATCGCCAGGCCCAGGCCCAGTCCGGCCGAGTCCTTTTCGCCCGCGCTCTGGTAATACTCCTTGAAGATCTCCTCGCGCAGGTTGGCGGGAATGCCGGGGCCGGTGTCGCTGACCGACAGCACCAGGGCGTCGGGGCGCTGCTCGGCCCGCAGCGTGACCCGTCCGTGCTCGGTGAACTTGATCGCGTTCTCCAGCAGGTTGCGCAGGATCCGTTCCAGCAGTTGCGCGTCCGTGTCCAGCGCCAGCAGCGGCGCGTCCATCTCCAGCGCCAGCCCCTTCTGCTCCGCATGCGGGGCGTAGTCGTGGCCCAGTTGCTCCAGCAGGGGAGCCAGCGCATGCCAGGCGAATTCGGGCTTGACCCGGTCGGCCTCGATCTTGGAGAAGTCGAGCACGGAGTTGAACAGCCGCTCCAGCGTCACCAGGGAGCGTCCCATCTGGCGCGAGATTTCCTCGACCCGCTCGGGCGGCTGCCGCCGTCCCAGCATGCCGTTGAGAAGCGTCACCGCATGCAGCGGCTGGCGCAGATCGTGGCTGGCGACGGCCAGGAAGCGCGACTTGGCCTGGCTGGACTTTTCGGCCGCCTCGCGCGCAAGCGTCAGCTGTTCCACCAGCCGCTCGTTCATGAAGCGGATCTCCACGCTTTCCTTGACCTGCTTGGCGAAGCTCCGGGCGAAGGTGCTCAACACGATCGCGTAGATCGCCAGCAGCAGCAGGATTTCGCGAAGGAACGGGCTGTCGGTGCGCATCCATCCCAGCCACAGCCCGATGGTGAAGACCACCGCGTAGGCGGCGAACAGGCGAGGCCGGGCGCCGAGCGAGGTCATCGCCCCGGCCAGCCAGCAGCAGTACAGCATGCACACGTACATGCGGGCGATGTCTTCCAGCCAGGGATAGAGCAGCCAGGGCCCGGCCGCTGCCACTGCCGCCGCGGCGATGGTCCACTGGTTCAGGCGCCTGCGCCAGGCCGCCGGCGCCGCCTGGGCGACCGCCAGCTGGCGCGCCGGGGCGAGGCTGCGCGCGCGCAATGTGTACGCGAGACCAACCGCGAGCATCCATCCGGCGGGAATCCAGAACGGCGCGTGGGTCCAGGTCGGGAACGTGATGAACAGCGCGATCAGCCAGACGGTGTAGGTGTTGTTGACCGACTGGGTGATGGCGAAGTGCAGGAAATGCGTCTCCTTGCGCCAGTCGACGTCCTGCGGCGGCACGGCCGCGGCGGCGTTGACGGGGTGGGCGGAGGTTGCCGGCATGGCAGGCGATCAGATGCTCAGGCCCAGCCGCGCGACGCTGTAAAGCGCCTGCGTCCGGTTGCGCACATTGAGCAGCCGGAACACGGTGGACAGGTGCGACTTCACCGTGCCCTCGGAGATGTTCAGCTCGCGCGCGATGACCTTGTTCGGCGCGCCCTTGAGCGCCATGCGCAGCACCTCGGCCTGGCGCTGCGTCATGCCGGCGATGGCCGGCGCGGCCGAGCCGTGCTGCCGGTCCGGGCCCGGGGCGTGCGACGCATTGAGCACCTGCGGCGGCAGGTACACGCCCCGCGACAGCACCAGCTGCAGCGCGTGGATCATCACTTCGGGCGTGGAGGTCTTGGGGACGAAGCCGCTGGCGCCCTGCTCGATCACGTTGCGGATCAGGCCGGCGTTCTCCTCGCCCGACAGCACGACCACGAATGCCGTCGGCCAGGCCTGCTTGATGCACTGGAGCGCCTCGATGCCGTTCAGGCCCGGCATGTTCATGTCCAGAAGAATCAGGTCGAAGGCTTCGTGCGCCATCGTCAGGGCCTGGGCGCAGCCGTCCGCTTCGCTCAGGTCCACGTCGGCGACGAGTTCGCGCAACATCAGGCGAACCCCGCGCCGGAACAAGGCGTGGTCATCGATCAACAGGATCTTCAACCTTGTCTCCTTCGATTGGACGAAGCCGGCACGAACCCGGCCCGAGCATACGTCAGCGTCGCCGCCTTGCCATCCACCGAAGTGCTAAACGAAAGTTCAGAGCGTCGGCCCATGGCCAAGCCTTCAGGCGAATGGCCGGGCCCGCGGCGCCATTCCAGAATCGGCACACCAAGAACCACCGAGGAATCGCGATGTCAACTGCATGCTCCCAATGGGCCGAACCGGTCCCGCCCGAGCCGCGACGGTATCCGGCACGCTCGGGCTTCGACACGCCGCTGCTCACGCCGCGCGAATGCGAGGCTCTCGAGCTGGCGGCCCGTGGCTTTTCGTGCGCCGAGATCGCGCGGCTGCAGCAGGTCAGCGTCCACACCACGCGGTCGCACCTCAAGAGCGTCTACTCCAAGCTCGGGGTCCACTCCAAGAGCGAAGCCGTGTTCGAGGCGACCGCCTCCGGGATGATGCGGCCGGACTTCTGGAAGGTGGAACCGCCGCCGCGGTCGGCCGGCCACCAGGAAGCAGCCAACCACGCGCCGCGCATCCAGCTGGTCGCCGCCGGCGGGTGAGGCGGGAGCGAAGCCGGGCGCCAGCGGGGCCCGGTCATCCCGGGCGACGCCCCGGGATCGGGGCGCCTGAGTCGAAAGCCGGTGTGCCGGTCAGCTCAGGACCACGCTGGACAGCCGGCGCCGGTAGCTCGCCACCGTCGGATCGTCGGGCGCGATCTGGCCGTCCGCCACCTTGGCCCGGACCGGCTCCATGATGTCGAGGGCGGCGATGTAGGTCTTGCGCGCCAGGTCCTCGTTCCAGGTCTTGTCGCGCATCAGGATCTCCAGCAACTCGTCCATCGCCGGGGTCCATCGCTGGCCGGCCATCAGCAGCCGTGCCTTGTCGTAGCGGGCGCCGAAGTCGCGCTTGTTGGCCGCGATCCTGGCGTCGGCATCCGCCAGCGTGACCTTGCCGCTGTCGGCGAAATCGATCGCGTCCATCAGCCGCTGCAGCGAGTCGAGCCGGCGCACGAGGCCGGTGCGGGCGATCGCGGGCGCGAACGCCACCTTGGCATCATCGTTGCGGCCGGCCAGCAGCAGCGCCCTGACGTATTCGAAGCGGGCGTCGTCGTTGTCCGGCGCCGCGGCGCAGGCCTGCGACAGCCGCTCGATCGCGTCGCCCGGCGCCAGCGGCGCTTCCTCCTCGGCCGCTTCGTCCTCGGCGTCGGTGCCGGGCTGGACGTGCTTGTCCAGGAATTCCCGGATCTTGCCCTCCGGCAGCGCGCCCATGAACCCGTCCACCGGCTGGCCGTTCATCAGCAGGATCACGGTCGGGATGCTCTTGATGCCGAACGCGGCCGACAGCTGCTGCTCCTGGTCCGAGTCGATCTTGACCAGCTTGAAGCCGCCGCGGTAAGCCACCTCCAGCTTTTCCAGCAGCGGGCCGATCACCTTGCAGGGGCCGCACCAGGGGGCCCAGAAGTCCACCAGCACGGGCTGGGTCATGGAGGCCGCGATGACCTCGGTTTCGAAGTTTTCTAGGGTGACGTCGATCATTGGAAATGGCAGTTCGGTTGGAAACCTTAAAATTCAACCTTTAGGAGCGGCGATGGGCTCGATACAAGTTGGCGTGGTGATGGGCTCCAGCAGCGACTGGGAGACGATGCAGCACGCAGTGGCGATTCTCCGTGAATTCGGCATCGGCCATGAGGCCCGCGTCGTTTCGGCCCACCGCATGCCCGACGAGATGTTCGCCTACGCCGAGGCGGCCCAGGGGCGCGGCCTGCGGGCCATCATCGCCGGCGCCGGCGGCGCTGCCCACCTTCCCGGCATGCTGGCGGCCAAGACCACGGTGCCGGTGCTGGGCGTGCCGGTGGCGTCCAGGCACCTGCAGGGCGTGGATTCGCTGCACAGCATCGTGCAGATGCCCAAGGGCATTCCGGTGGCCACCTTCGCCATCGGCCAGGCCGGCGCCGCCAACGCCGCGCTGTTCGCCGTCGCCATGCTGGCCGGCGACAACCCGGCGTTGCTGGCGCAACTGCAGGACTTCCGGACCCGGCAGACCGAAGCCGCCCGCGGCATGACCCTGCCGCCCGCCGCATGAGCGCCCCGGCAATCCTGCCCGGGGCCACGCTGGGCGTGATGGGCGGCGGCCAGCTGGGCCGCATGTTCGTGCACGCGGCCCAGCGCATGGGCTACTTCACCGCGGTCCTGGACCCGGACCCGGACAGCCCGGCCGGCCGCGTCAGCCACCGCCACGTGCACGCCGACTACCTGGACGAAAAGGGCCTGGCGGAGCTGGCCGGCTGCAGCGCCGCGATCACCACCGAATTCGAGAACGTGCCGGCGCCGGCGCTGGCCAAGCTCGCCCGGCTCAAGCCGGTGGCGCCCGGTGCCGACGCGGTGGAGATCGCCCAGGACCGGATCCGCGAAAAGGCCCATTTCAGCCGCTGCGGCGTGGCCTGTGCGCCTTATGCGGCGATCGAGACGCAGCAGCAGCTCGATGCGGTGCCGGCCGCACTGTTGCCCGGCATCCTGAAGACCGCGCGGCTGGGCTACGACGGCAAGGGCCAGCAGCGGGTGGCCACGCGCGAGCAGCTGGCGGCCGCCTGGGCCGCCGCCCAGCGCGTGCCCTGCGTGCTGGAGCAGCTGCTGCCGCTGGCAGCGGAATGTTCGGTGATCGTCGCGCGCGGCGCCGACGGCACGATGGTGCACCTGCCGCCGCAGCTGAACCTGCACCGCGACGGCATCCTGGCCGTGACGCAGGTCTGGGAGGGCGCGCTGCCGCGCGAACAGGCGCAGCAGGCGATCGCCGCGGCCGAATCGATCGCGCGGGGCCTGGACTATGTCGGCGTGCTGTGCGTGGAGTTCTTCGTGCTGGCCGACGGCGCGCTGGTGGTCAACGAGATGGCGCCGCGGCCCCACAACAGCGGCCACTGGAGCATGGACGGCTGCGACCTGTCGCAGTTCGAGCTGCAGGTGCGCACGCTCGCCGGCCTGCCGCTGGCACCGCCGCGCCAGCACAGCGCCGCGGTGATGCTCAACCTGCTGGGCGACCTGTGGTTCGACGGGGACAAACCGCGGACGCCGCCATGGGAAGCGGTGCTGCAGCTTCCCGGCGCCCATTTGCACCTGTACGGCAAGCTCAGCGCCCGGCCGGGCCGCAAGATGGGCCACCTGAACCTGACCGGCGCCAGTGCGCAGCAGGCACGCGGCACCGCGCTGGCGGCGGCGCGGCTGCTGGGCATCGAGCCGTTCTGAGCCGGCCGGCACGATGATCCTGGACGGTTCCCTGTCTTCCTCGGTGGAGCTGGCCGCGCGCACGCTGGCGGCGGGGGAACTGGTCGCCTTCCCGACCGAGACGGTGTACGGCCTGGGTGCCGACGCCGGGTCGGATGCGGCAGTGGCCAGGATCTTCGCCGCCAAGGGCCGGCCGAGCGACCACCCGCTGATCGTCCATGTGGCCGATGCCTCCAGCGTGCCGCACTTCGCGGCCAGCGTGCCGCCGTTCGCCCGGCGCCTGATGGATGCCTTCTGGCCGGGACCGCTGACGCTGATCCTGCCGCGGCGCCCGGAGGTCGGCGCCGCCGCCGCCGGCGGCCAGGCGTCGATCGGCCTGCGCTGCCCGGCACATCCGGTGGCCCATGCCCTGCTGCTGGCCTGCCGCCAGGCCAGCCCGCCGGTGCTCGGGGTCGCCGGCCCCAGCGCCAACAAGTTCGGCCGGGTCAGCCCGACGACGGCGCAGCACGTCCACTCCGAATTCGGCGACGCCCTGCTGGTGCTCGATGGCGGGCCCTGCGCCGTCGGCATCGAGTCGACCATCATCGACTGCACGCGCGGCGCGCCGGTGCTGCTGCGCCCGGGGGTGCTCACCGCGGCGCAGATCGAGCAGGCCTGCGGCCAGCCGCTGGCGGCGCCGGGGACCGACTCGCCCCGCGCCTCCGGCACGCTGGAGTCGCATTACGCGCCGCGGGCCAAGGTCCGCCTGATGGATGCCAAGGCGCTGCAGACCGCGCTCGACCTGCTGGGCGCGGAGGCGTCGCGGATCGCGACCTATTCACGCGTGATCCTGCGCAGCAACTCGGCGCAGCTCCTGCGCCGCCGGATGCCCGACGACGCGATCGAGACCGCCCGCCAGCTGTTCGCCGTGCTGCGCGACTTCGACGCCCAGGGCGTGCGCCTGATCTGGGTGGAGACACCGCCGCCCACGCCCGACTGGGACGGCGTGCGCGACCGCCTGCAAAGGGCTTCGGCCGGCTGAGCCTGGGGCGGCAGGCCCGGTCGCTAAACTACCCCGACTCAATCCTGGAGATCTTCATGTCACGAACCTGGTTGCGCCGCGGCGTCCTGCTGGCTGCTTGCGCCGCTTCCCTCCTGCTGGCCGCCTGCGGCTCGAGCACCATCGAATCGCAGCTGAACCCGACCCGGGTGGTCACCTTCGGCGACGCCTTTGCCGACCTGGGCCAGAAGGGCAGCCGCTACACGGTCAACGACGGAACGGTCAACAACTGGACCGAGCAGGTCGCGCTGGCCTTCGGCCTGTCGCTCACCCCGAGCTCCAAGGGCGGCACCTCCTATGCCACCGGCCATGCGCGCGTGGTGGCCAAGCCCGACGACGTCGCCGACAACGCGACGCCGACGGTCAAGGAGCAGATCGACAAGTTCCTGGCCGCCGACAAGATCGGCGCCAACGACCTGTACATCGTGAACGCCGGCACCTCCGACCTGATCGTCGAGGGCGTGCGCGTCGCCGCCGGGGCCGAGACGGCCGACCAGGCGGTGGCCAACAGCCGCCAGGCCGGGCGCGACCTCGCCGCCCAGGTCAGGCGCCTGGTGGACGCCGGCGCACGGTTCGTGGTGGTGGTCGGTCCCTACAACCTGGGGCGCTCGCCCTGGGCGGTCGGTGCAAGCATCACGAGCGCGATGGAAAACGCCAGCGGGCGTTTCAACGACGACATGCTGGTCCAGCTGGTCGACCTGGGCGACAAGGTGCTCTACGTGGACGCGGCGCTGGAGTTCAACTTGATGGTGGCGAGCCCGCCGTCCTTCTCGATGACCGATTCGGTGACCCCGGTGTGCACGTCGGTGGACCCCGGCCCGGGCATCGGCATCGGCTCCGGCCAGGTCAACTCCGCGCTCTGCACGCCGTCGACGGTGCTGGCCAACGCGACCTACAACAACTACCTGTTTGCCGACAAGATCTATCCCACCCCCGCCGGCCAGAACCGGTTCGGCGACTACGCGTTCCAGCGGATCCGCTCGCGCTGGTAGGCGGCGCTTCCGCACAGAGAAAAGGGCGCCCGCGGGCGCCCTTTTGCATTGCGGACGGCGCACTCACTTGAGGGTGTCGAACAGCGCGCGCGCCTGCTGCTGGCACAACGGCGGCTCGAACACGCCGTGGTAGCTGCCGAAATAGGAAGCGTGGGCCGGGCTGGTCGGGTCGGTGGGCGCCTGCCCGTTGGTGCCGAAGGCGGCCCGGATCGACGGGTCCACGTCCACCGACGTCACGTTGGTCAGGCCCCGGCTGGAGAAGTCGGCCTGCGCCACCACCATATGCAGCGGCGGCGGCACCGTCGGGTCGCCCGCGCCCCCGCACAGCAGGGTGCGGGCCTTGGGATTCCAGCCGAGCAGGTCGTTCTTCTTGGCGTCGGCCATCAGGCCGTTGTCCGGATTGGTCCTGATGTCGGCCTGAAACGCCGGCTGGAACATGGCGTCGCGGGCCACGTCCGGTGCGCTGGCCGGCAGCGAGCCGCTGGTCACCAGCGAGGTGAAGGTCAGCGTCGGGCTGGGCAGCAGGTTCTCGATGTAGCTGGAATACGGCAGCTGGAATGCCTGCGTGACGTTGGTGTACACGTTGCCGTAGGCCTTCTGCCAGGCCGTGACGATGTAGGGCACGAAGAACTGGTAGCCGGCGATCGCGTCGGTGGCCCTGAAGGAGCCCGACAGGTTGTACGGGCCAGCAAGGTGGGCGCCCGCCACCACGTTGATCTCGCCCGCGTTGTCGCGCTCGATGGCGCGCTGCGCCGCCATCGAGGCATGGCCGCCCTGCGAGTACCCGGTCAGCATGACCTTGCCGGACAGGGCGACGCCCTGCGAGGAGGCGGCGCCGCGGGCCGAGCGGATCGAGTCGATGACCGCGCTGGCCTCCGAGTCAGCATGCAGGTAGGGGTGGAAGCTGTAGCTGGACTTGGCGAAGCCCAGGTAGTCGGTCGCCACCACCGCGTAGCCCTGGGCCGCGTACATCGCCGCCAGCAGGAGGGTTTCTCTGTCGGCGGGGTCGGCCAGCGTGCGGGGCTTCGACACCTCCGTGCCCCGGGCGTAGGCCAACAGCGGGTAGCTGCCGCCGGCGCATGCGCCGGCCGGCAACAGCAGCACGCCCGACGCGTTCGCGTTCTCCCCCTGCACGCCGATGGTCGCGTAATGGAGCGCCACCACGCGCACGTCGCACCTGGCCTTGCCGGCGATCGGCTGCAGCCCGCTGCCGGCGGTGCCGGCGTCGATCTGGGCCGAAGTGAGCGTGGCCACGGTGAGCGGGGCGTCGATCTGGGCGCCCCGGGCGGTATTGCCGTCACCGCCTCCTCCTCCGCAGGCTGCCAGCAGGGCGGCCGCAGCGACTGCGGTGAGGAGATGGGGTGTCGTCATGTCGTTTTCCTTGGGATTGAACCGGGTGGTCTGGTGGCCTTGGCAATGCTAGCCGCGGCCCCGCCGCGGATGGGCGGCGCCCGCGGGCTTTACCGTCCGCGTGTCGCGGGCGCGACCGCCGGCGCTCAGCGGTAGCGCAGCTTCATGGCCAGGATCGCCAGCGCCAGGGCCAGCGTGACCGCGTTGGCCGCCACGATCGGCCACGCCCCCAGCAGCAGGCCGTATGCGAGCCAGAGCGCCACGCCGACCGCGAACACGCTGTACATGCCCAGCGAGATGCCGCGCACGTCGCGCGTGCGGAAGGTCAGCCAGGCCTGCGGCGCGAAGCTCACGGTGGTCAGGGCAGCGGCGCAGTAGCCGATCAGTTCCGGGTATTGCATGGGGGCGGAAGGTTCACTGGTCGCGCGCGGTCCAGTCGATCAGGGCATCGATCGCCGGCCGGGCGGCGGCGGCATTGGGATGGTTGGCGATGGCCACCAGCACGTAGCGCCGTCCGCTGGCCCCGTGCACGATTCCCGCCACTGCCGCGACGTCGCGCAGGCTGCCGGTCTTGAGGTGCGCGAGCCCGGCGCTGCGGCCCCGCATCCGCTTGAGGGTGCCGTCGCTGCCGGCCAGCGGCAGTGACGCCACCAGTTCCGGCATCAGCGGCGAGGCCCAGGCCAGTTGCAGCAAGCGCGCCAGCTGCTGCGCGCTGATGCGTTCGTCGCGCGACAGGCCCGAGCCGTTGTCGGTGGCAGGGGGTTCGCCGCCGATGCGGTCGCGCCACCAGGTGCGCAGCAGCTCGCGCGAGCCCTGCTGCGTGCCGACGCCCTTTTGCTGCAGGCTCAGCGTGAGGAAGACCTGCTGCGCCATCACGTTGTTGCTGAATTTGTTGATGTCGCGCACCACCTCGGCCAGCGCCGGCGATTGCACTGTGAAGGCGGGGCTCAGGCCGGCCGGCACCCGGCCGTCCCTGACGTGGCCCGACAGCTTGCCGCCCATCTCCAGCCACAGGCCGGCGATCGCCCGGGCCGCGTAGCTGCCGGGGTCGGCGTAGGCGACCGGCCAGGCGCGCTCGCCGCAGGCCAGCGGATAGTCGCCGGCGAAGCGGATCCGGTTGGGGTCGCTGAAGTCGGCCTTCAGGCGGGCGCGCCAGTCGCCGCAATCGCCCGGGCCGGTCGCCACGCTGGCGGCGGTCTGCACCCCGGCCAGCGGCGGTTCGTATTGCACCTGCGCGCGGCCGTCGCGGCCCGGCACGAAGGTCATCACCACCGACTTGAAATTCAGCAGCAGGGCGTCGGGCGAGGCGTTGTAGGGCCGCAGCGGCTCGCCGTCGAACGCCCCGGGGTCCTGCACCACGGTCTCGAAGGCGCTCCGGTCCAGCACGATGTCGCCCTGGATCTGCCGGATGCCCAGTCCCTGCAGCCGACGCAGCAGCAGCCAGAGCCGCTCCACCACCAGCTTGGGATCGCCCTGGCCCTGGATGTAGACGTTGCCGGCCAGCGTGCCGCCCTGCACGGTGCCGTCGACGAACACCGGCGTCGACCAGGTGAACGCCGGGCCGAGCTGCTCCAGCGCCGCATAGGTGGTCACCAGCTTGGCCACCGAGGCCGGGTTCATCGCGGCGCCGGGGCGGTGGCTGGCGCGCGGCGCCGCCTTGCCTTCGGCATCGACCACCAGCACGCTGAACGCATCGCGCGGCACCTTTGCGCGGGCCAGCGCGGCGTCGACCTCAGGAGGCAGGCCCTGGGCCGCTGCAAGGGCCGCGGCCAGCGACAGGGTGAAGGCGGCGAGCGGGCGCAGGGGCAGGAACATAGCCGCCGATTATCGGGCCGCGATAATGGCGGGTTGCGCCCAATGAACCAATTGAAACTGCTTGCCTTCGATACCAGCACCGAAACCATGTCCGTCGGCGTGGCCGACGGCACGCGGTCCTGGCGCCATGTGGGCAAGGGCGGCCCGCTGGCGTCGTCAGCGCTGATTCCGGCGATCCAGGCGCTGCTGGCGCAGGCTGGGTTCGGTCTGCGCGAGCTCGATGCAATCGCCTTCGGCCACGGGCCCGGCTCCTTCACCGGCCTGCGCACCGCGTGCGCGGTGGCGCAGGGGCTGGCCTTCGGGGCCGGCGTGCCGGTGCTGGGCATCGACACGCTGATGGCGGTGGCGGACGAGGCGCGCGAGCAGGCCGGCTGCACCAGTGTGGTCGCCGTGCTCGATGCCAGGATGGACGAGGTGTATGCGGGCGCGTACCAATTCGACGCCGGCGGCTGGACCCGGCGCGGCGCCTTCAGTCTCGACCGGCCCGAGGCGCTCGCACTGGCGCCGGGCTGGACCCTGGCCGGCAATGCGTTCGCCGCCTACGGCGACCGGCTGCCGGCCGGCCCGCGCATCGCCTGCCTGCCCGACGCGCAGGCGCTGCTGCGGCTGGCGCCGGGACTGTTGGCTGCAGGCTGCGCGGTGCCCGCGGACCAGGCCCTGCCGCTCTACATTCGCGATAAAGTGGCGCAAACCACCGACGAGCGTTCGGCCATCAAGGCCGCGGCGCGTCCCAGTCCATGAATGCAGTCTTCCAACCCGTCGAGGCAGAGTTCGAGCCGCTGTCCGAGGCGCGGCTGGAGGCCGTGCTGGCGGTCGAGGAACAGGCCTACGACCATCCGTGGACGCGCGGCAATTTCACCGACTCGGTGCGGGCCGGCTACCAGGCGCAGCTGCTGGTTGCGGGCAAGCAGTTGCTCGGTTACTTCGTCGCCATGAAGGGCGTCGACGAGGTCCACCTGCTCAATCTCACCGTGGCGCCCGAATGCCAGGGCCAGGGCTGGGGCCGCGTGATGCTCGACGCGCTGGCGCAATGGGCCCGCGGCCAGGGCGCCCAGTGGCTGTGGCTGGAAGTGCGGGCCAGCAACCAGCGCGCCCAGTTGATCTACACGCGCCACGGCTACCGCAAGGTGGGCGAGCGCAAGGCCTATTACCCCGACGGCCCCGGCGGGCGCGAGGATGCGGTCGTGATGAGCCTGAAGCTGTGAGCCTGCTGCTCGACGAGCGGCAACGCGCGATGCTGGGGGAAATGGGGCTGCGCCTGCACGCGCCCCTGTCGCATCGCGTGGAGCAGGCGGAGCAGGCGCCCGCTGGGGCGCAACGCCGGCCGGCTGCCGTGCCGGCGCCGCTGGCCCAGGTCCAGGTCCAGGAGCCGGCGCGGACGGCCCCGGCAGCACTCGCGCCGGCGGCGGGCGGCATCGAACTGATGGAGTGGGAAGCGCTGGCGCAGACGGTGGCGGCGTGCCGCGCTTGCGGCCTGTGCCATGGCCGGCGCAACACCGTGTTCGGCAGCGGCGACCGGCAGCCCGACTGGCTGATCGTCGGCGAAGCGCCCGGAGAAAATGAAGACCTGCAGGGCGAGCCCTTCGTCGGCCAGGCCGGGCTGTTGCTGGACAACATGCTCAAGGCGCTGGGCCTGAACCGGCGCCAGAAGGTCTACATCGCCAACGTGCTCAAGTGCCGCCCGCCCGGCAACCGCAATCCCGAGGCGGACGAAGTGGCGCAGTGCGAACCCTTCCTGCGCCGCCAGGTGGAGTTGCTGCAACCCAGGATCATCCTGGCGATGGGGCGCTTCGCGGTGCAGGCGCTGCTGCAGTCGGGCGAGCCGATCGGCAAGCTGCGCGGCCAGGTCCACCGCTACAACGGCGTGCCGGTGGTGGTGACGTACCACCCGGCCTACCTGCTGCGCAACCTGCCGGAAAAGGCCAAGGCCTGGGCCGATCTCTGCCTGGCGCAGGAAGTGCTGCAGCAGGTGCCGTCACGCAGCTAGCGGGCGGAATGCCTGCGGCGCCAGTTCGCGCCGCTGGTAGTCGATACCGCTGAAGCGGGCATAGTCGGCCACCGTGCGCTCGCTGCCCAGCCCGAACACGCCCCGCAGCTCGCCGTTCACCAGCGCCGCCAGCCGCTGGCGCGATCGCTGCTCCAGGCTCCACCAGCTTTCGCTGCGCTGCGCGTCGTGCTCGGCATCCCAATGCAGCGGCCGCCGGGGCGCGCCGGAGTCCGCAGTGTTATACAGGTGATAGACAGGCAGCTGCGGCATGTGGAAGATGTCCCAGCCATGGGTGAAGAGCCGCAATGCCAGCGCCTGCTCCTCCCCGTGGAAGTAGAAATTCGGGTCGTAGGGAAACTCCTCGGCCAGCGCGCCGGGCCCGAACAGGCATCCCGCACCCAGATGGAAGCCCGGCACCGGCGCCGGCGAATCGACCGGGTGGGCCTCGAAGGACAGGACCGGGTGGTCCGCTTCGAACACCCCGCCCGGCTTGACCACGTGGGCCAGCACGCCCTCGGTGCAGACCTTGCGCACGATCTGCTGGCCCTGCAGCACGAAGGGATTGGGGTAGGCCGACAGCACGATGCCCTTGCGCCCGGGCAGCAGGGCCTGGGCCTGCTGCACCAGCCGCGCGTCCCAGCCGTCGTCGAAATCCATGTGCGAATCGATCTGGAAGAACCAGTCCTCGCCGTCGTAGAAGGCCATCGCCAGCGCGCGGGCCCAGCATGGCCCGCGGGCGTCCACCGGTGCAATGCGCACATAGCCCAGGCGGGCCGGACCGAGGGCTGCCGCAGGCGGGCGCGGCGCGCTGTCCGGGCTCTGGTCGACCACGCCGAAATGCAGGCCGGCCGGGTCGCTGGCGGTGGCCACGGCGCGGGCCAGGGTGAAGTGCAACAGGGGGTCGCAGTAGGAGGCGATGCTGACGAAAACGGACATGGGGCTTGGGAAAAGGTGCGGCTTGCGGTACTTTCTCATGGCGGCGCCCGCGCGGCCAGGGGAACGTCAGATTCTGCATCCGTGATATTTGTCCGCGCACAGTCCACCGGATCCGACATGGGCGGGGGGCGCTCTACCTAGGAAAGCGGATGACAACCGCGGCCAAGAGCCTGAGAATCTCCACTCGACGATCTACTCTGCGGCCGTCGACGCAGGATCGCCGGTGATGGAGCCAGCATGTCCGTCCCAACCATTCCGGCTGCCTCACGCTCCAAGGTGGCAGCTGCGCCCGCTGTGGCCGGACACAGACCGCTGGCGATCGCGCTCGCCGTCGCTGCCTGCTTCGCGGCCCACTCTGCCCTGGCCCAGCCCGCCGGCGCGCAGGCCATCCTGGGCAGCGCCACGCTGTCGCAGAACGGGTCGCGGCTGACCGTCACCACGCAGAACGGCCCGGGGACCAATCACTCCGTCATCAACTGGCAAAGCTTCGGCGTGCCGGCCGGCACCAGCACCTGGTTCGCGCAACCGGGCAGCACCAGCACCTCGATCAACCGCGTGACCGGGCCGGACCCGAGCGCCATTCTCGGCAGCCTCGGCTCCAATGGCCGGCTGGTGCTGGTCAATCCTGCCGGCATCACCGTCGGCGCAGGTGCTGTCGTGGACACCGCGGGGTTCACCGCGTCGACGCTGCACATGAGCGAGGCCGATGCGCTGGCCGGCCGCCAGCGCTTCCAGCAGCAGGGAGCGGCCGGCGCCGTGAACGTGCAGGGCAGCGTGCTGGCGCGCGGCGGCGACGTGGTGCTGCTCGCGCCGAGGCTGGAAGTGGGGCGCAGCGGCGTGCTGGAGTCGCGCGGCGGCGCCGTGATCCTGGCCGCCGGCCGCTCGGTGGAGATCACCGGCCGCGGCCTCGAAGGCATCCACCTGGAGGCGCAGGCACCGGCCGATGCAGCCGTCAACCTCGGCACGCTCGCCGGGGATGCGGTGGGCATCTTCGCCGGAACGCTCAGGCACAGCGGCGTGGTCAGCGCGCAGACCGCGACGCTGGAAGGCGGCCGGGTCGTGCTCAAGGCACTGAAAGACGTGGAGATCGGCGCCGGCGCCAAGGTGCTGGCCGATGGCGGGCCGCAGCAACAGGGCGGCTCGGTGTCGATCGGCTCGGATTCCGGCAATGTGGGCATCGGCAGCGGCGCAGTGGTTTCCGCCAGCGGCGGCGAAGGCGCTGCCGGCGGATCGATCCACATCGAAGCCGCCGCCGGCACGGCGCAGGTTGCCGGCGCGCTGCTGGCGTCGTCGCCCGCGCAGCCGTTGACCGTGGCTGTGCCAGCACCTGTCGTTGCAACCGCCACCGGCGGCCGCGTTCAGCTGCTGGGGCAGCAGGTGCAGCTCGATGCCGGCGCCGCTGTCGACGCCTCGGGCGATGCCGGTGGCGGAACCATCCTGGTCGGCGGCGACCTGCAAGGCAAGAACCCCGAGGTGCTGAACGCGAAGGAGACGAAGGTGGCCGCGGGCGTCGCGCTGGCGGCCGATGCACGGGTGCAGGGCGACGGCGGCAAGGTGATCGTCTGGGCCGACCAGGACACGCATTTTTCCGGCCGCCTGAGCGCGCGCGGCGGCGAGCAGGGCGGCGACGGCGGATCGGGCGAGACCTCCGGCAAGCACGTGCTGTACTTCCTCGGCACGGCCGACCTCGGCGCGCGGCGAGGCAAGCAGGGCAACCTGCTGCTGGATCCCACGAACATCACGGTCATTGCCGGCGCAGCGAACGGTCCGACAGCGGACATCAACGGCGATGGTGCGCCCGGCGACGACATCACGCCGACCAACCCGAACGAGGTCTCCAATCCCGCGACGTACTCGGGGAAGAACAGCCAGATCACCGCCGCGGCGTTGTCCAGCGTGCTGAACAACTCGAGCGTCACGCTTGCGGCCACCAACACCATAACCATCGCCTCGCCGGTCAGCAGGGCACCTGCCCCGAGTCCTGCGCCTGCAACCACGCTGACCCTGAGCGCGGCAACGATCAACGTCAACAGCTCGGTCGGCGGCGGTCTAGGCGCTCCCCTCAACCTCGCACTCAACGCCTCCGGCACCGCCACCATCAACGGTGGCAGCACGCTGAGCAACGGCACGCTGACCAGCAGTGGTCCGGTGAGCTTGAACTGGGCGACTCTTGACGCCGTCACGCTGGGTGGTGCCAACCTGACGACCGCCGGCGCCTTCTACGTCAAGAACGGCCTGACGCTTGCTAGCGGAATCACCGTGAACCTGGGAAGCACGTCGGTGCAATTGCAGGGGACGCAGCCGATCAGCTCGCCGGGGACGGCGACGCTGCAGATGGCGGGTGGC
This sequence comes from Caenimonas terrae, assembly GCF_042655405.1. Taxonomy (NCBI): domain Bacteria; kingdom Pseudomonadati; phylum Pseudomonadota; class Betaproteobacteria; order Burkholderiales; family Comamonadaceae; genus Caenimonas; species Caenimonas terrae. The sequence continues at coordinate 912,745 of NZ_JBHSMF010000002.1, forward strand.
TATCTCTATACGGGCAG
>NZ_JBHSMF010000003.1:0-167007 GCF_042655405.1 Caenimonas terrae
ACTACCGCCGATCTCCAGACTCAGCCCGTCAAGAAAGAACCTCTTGACGCTTCACAGCTAGAGCATGCTCGAAAATGTCCACGGACTCCTTCGAGCAGCCAAGGTCCGCCGAGATGACGATCGGGTCGAACAAACGATCCAGATTCTGACGCAGCCGTAGGCGTCGCATCCGATCTGACTTGTTGTCCGTGATGATGCCGAGTCGGCATTGGGTTCGCAGCTCCTGCGCAAGTTCGAACATTGCCGGGTTCGCTGGCGTGCTGTCGAAGGCTTCGACAAGCAACGTCACCGGTAGCTTGCGCTCGATGGTCGCGCAGAAATCAGGCCAAACCCGCTCATAGGTCGTCAGGCCCAGCGTGAGTGCCCTGTTGTGCGGCACAAGTGCCGCCTGGATGCGTTCGAGTGGGATGCCGGTCCGCTTGCTGAGGAAACCGCACGTCGTGACGGATCCAGTACGGTCGGTTGTCAGGACGCCGTCGTAATCGAAAAAGACGCACTTGATCATCGTGCAATGATGATACGCAATGGCTGTTTACGACCCACAGGAATCGTTCACGGCTTAATGAACCCGCAGCACCTCAAACTGCTGTCGGATCGGAGCGACCTGTATCGACACCTCATCACCCTCGCATTTGCCCAGAATGGCCCTGCCCAAAGGGGCTTCGCTGCTGATGACCTGAACGACCTGAGTGCCGCTGACCAACTTCATGCTGCCCCCATCCGGGCCGAGAAAGAGGAGTTGCTGCTTGTCGTCGGAATCGACCAGGCAGACCAGCGCGCCGAGCTGTATCCCTTTTCTGACGTCGTAAGGAGGCGGGCGGAATTGGCGCCAATTGGCCAGCGCCTTGCGGATGGCTTGCGCGCGCCGAACCTGGCCGGTGGCCAGGTAGGCGGCTTCGAGTCCCAATGTGTCGTATTTGTTCTCGGCGACATTTTCTTCGTGGGTCGCCGTTTCATGGGCCGCCCGCACTGCCTGTTCGGCTTGCAGCAAGTCTTCGGCGAGCCGTTTCAGCACCTGCTGCTGCAGCAAGAATTTATCCATGACGAAAGGTAGGCATCTCAGACCAGCGGAGGGCAGGCCTTGATTATGAAGGGCTCCACCGGCGGTCGACCAGATCGCGCTTTCGGCAGTGCGCCGTCATCTTTGGAACGGCCAGAACGCTCCGACAAGGAGGCCTTCTATACGGTGCAACTTGCGCGAATGACCGCTTGTAGCCCGGAAGCGGACAATGCCAGCTGATTGCCGGAGACACACATGCAAGAGACGTCGCGCTTGGGAAACCCCGGTCCGGAGCGCATCCGCATCGATCACCCCGAGGATTTGCGGGAGTGGTCGAACCGGCTGGGCGTGAGCGTGCACGAGCTCAAGCGGATCATCACCGAGGTCGGGGGCGACCCGGACAAGATTCGCGCCTACCTCAACACGCGCGCGTGAAGGCGGCAGCGCACGGGGCCGGACCGCACAATGCTTCCGGTTAGTAGAGGGTCGCGCGCTGACGCGCCGGCAGTTCCACGTCGTAGCGCTGGCCATCGATGCCACCAGCCGTCAGCGCCTGGAGCATCTCGCCCGCGGTCGGAACGCCGGCCGGCCGTTCAGTGGCGTCCGACCAGAGGCGCGAACGCTGCATGGCCCGCGCGCACTGGAAGAACACAGCGTCAACCGAGATGCGCAGCACGCACTGCGGTCGCTTGCCATCCACCGCCAGGCGATCCAGCAACTCGGGATCGGTGCTGATCGAGGCGCGCCCGTTCACGCGAAGCGTCTCTCCGACGCCAGGAATAAGGAAGAGCAATGCAACGCGCGGGTCTGTCAGGATGTTGCGCAGGCTGTCGATGCGGTTGTTGCCTCGCCGTTCCGGCAGCAGCAGGGTCCTTTCGTCCTCCACGACCACGAACCCCGCCGGATCGCCCCGTGGCGACGCATCGAGACCTCGGGCCCCGCTAGTCGCCAGCACCGCGAACGGTGAAACCTCGATCCAGCGCCGATACTCCGGGGGAACGAAGGACGTTTCCTTGCGCAGCGACGCTTGCCCGACAGGGCCGAAGAGTTGCTGCAGTTGGTCAAGCGTCGCGATGGTGTGGGAAGCAGGCATCAACTGACCGTATCGCGCATCTGGACGGGACGTCAAGAGCCATGTTCTCGACCGGCTTGGCGATGGCCGCTCAACCGCATCATCCAACCAGTCGTCATCTGATGCCCACTCGCCGTGGCGGCCACGTTCTCCACTGGCGCCAATGAATCAGCCAGCAGCATCGTCGTCACCCGCACCGCGGTGGCGAACCTGTCAAAGCGCATCGACCGCCCTCACCATGAGCGTGCTCAGGTAGTTCGTGTGCGGGCGCCAGTCACAGTTGCCGCACTCTTCGTAACCCCAGGACTTGTACATTCGAATGAGGCCTGCTGCTGGAGCGGCCGTGTCCAAAGCCATGCGCCTGGCGCCCTGCGAGGCCGCGTGCATCAGTGCCCTCTCATGCAGCGCCGTGCCAACGCCCTGTCCCCTTACGTCGGGGTGGACGGCGAACTGGCAGAAGCTCCACACGTCGGGCATGCGAAAGAGCGGCACTGGAGAGTTGTCCTGGGGTGGGCGACCCGTGATGGTGCCAACCATCTTCCCCTTCGCCAAGGCCAGCAAACCCTGACCCGAAGCGAGCCGCCTGGAAGTGTCGAGCACGCTCTGGTGCGTGCCCCAGAACCTGAGGCCACTCTTGGCGTGGAGCGCATAGGCGGCGTGTATCAGTTCCGTCAGCTCGACGAGATCGTCGTTCGCCGTGACTGCTCGGATCGCAAGGTCCCGCATCAGCAGTGCACTCGAACGTCGATTGACCTGTTTAGGCCGCATCGGGCGCGCCCTCTAGTGCTCTGGCCGGCAGCCAGCAAGCCATGCGCGTCGCCACTGCCCCCTGCCGCCGATAGGGCCTGGAGATCGGAAAGAAGCCCATGGCCGTGTACGCCGCGACCGCATACGGCGATGCATTGAGTTCGACCGTCTTGGTGTCGGGAACTTGCGTTTCAAGGAAAATTCGCGCCTCTTCCCAAAGGGATCTCCCAATTCCGCGGCGCAAGTGCGTTGTGGCCACGAAGCATAGCTGCACGAGGCTGGGGCGAGGCAGCAGGATCACACCAACAACGGGCCCATCCACCTCCTCATAGACGGCTGCGAATGCTGCGTCCACGATCGGTCCGGCCAACTTCTCAGCCGTCGTTTCGCTGACAAAGGCTTCTTGCGCCTCGGCCTGCCAATCCGGGGCGATGTGGGCCCGGAAGCTTGCCCGTACGAGATCGGAAATGGCGCGGGCGTCACCCGATTGCGCCAGACGGATGCGGGGGTGCATGCGGCCTAAGGTCGGATGTCACCGCAGACCATGGAACGGTGCGGCGACGTCCGGGGACGGCTTTGGTAAGGCTGCATTCGTGGTGTGCAGAAAGTCATCGACCAGTTTCCTCCACTTCGCCGGATATCGGGGCAGCCAGTGTCCGTTCTCCGGAACACCTTCGATCAAGCGGAAATCTGCGATGCCGCCGGACTTCTTGAACGTATCAGCATATTCGCTGACGGATGCATCTCCATAGAACAGGTCCCCCGTCCCGTAGAGCCACAACATCGGCGTCCTTGTCTGCCTGCCGTAGCGCTCGAACGCGATCGCATTGAAATCCTGGGCGCATTGGTCTTCAGCCTGGGCAACCCATCCACCCACGAGATTGACCACCGACCGAACCTTCGACCGGTGCCTGCCTTCTGCCGCATAGGCCACAGACAGAAAACCACCGCGGGACACCCCGATCATCGTCACAGCGCCGGCAATGGCTTCGGGAATCTTTTCGGCGAACTCAATGACGGCATCGAGATCCTGCAGCGACTGCGGCAACGTGTTGAACCACTCCGAGACCTTGCAGTTCTTGTCCTCGGACTCAAGGGAGGTGCCGGAACTCTTGCCGCGTCCTCGGCGCATGGGTGCTACGACGAGGTAGCCGCGCTGACTCCAATACGCCGCATCCCGTTTCCAGGCGATGGACTCCTGCGGCATCCCCCCGGCCGAGCCGTGGTTCAGGATCAGGACTGGAAACGGCCCGGGGCCATTCGGCTTGTAGACAAAGGCCTCGAGCATCGCGATCCGCTCCGGCTCGCCAGGAGCTGGAACCGGGATTTCAGCGTTACCCGCGAACGCCCCTACCACCAGCGCATGAGCGAGGAAGACGATGACGATCCGGCGCAACTGCATGCTTGCTGCCTAACGAATGGAAATGGCCGGCGGACCATTGGCAGGCAGAGCCCGCGGCGAGACCGTCCGTCTAATGAGTTTCTCCAGCGTGGCGTGAGCCCGTGTTTCACTTGCGGTCACGATCACCTCGACAAAGACGGACTTGCGATTGTCCGTGGGGACCAGGCACTCCACAAGAGGACACAAACCGGCGGGTTGCGCTGCCACCAGGCATAGTCCGCAGATGCCCACTGTCGCCGCGCTCCTCCCCCTGCCGCCCGGCCTCGTCGCCGTCACCGGCGACGAAGGCTCGGGCAAGACCAGCCTGCTGCGCCGCCTGGCCGGCGATCTTGCGCCCGCTCCGGGGCAGGCGCCCTGCCCCGATGGCCTCTGGCTCGACCTGTCGCTGCCGGGGCACCAGGACCAGACTCCGCTCCAGGTCTGGAGCGCCTTGCGGCCGCGCTGCCCGCGCTGGAACCCGACGTTGCAGCAGGAGCTGACTGCGGCCCTGGACCTGGCGGCGCACCTCCACAAGAAGCTGTTCATGCTGTCGACCGGCAGCCGGCGCAAGGTGGCCGTGGTGGGATTGCTGGCGAGCGGCGCCACCATCACCTGCCTGGACCAGCCCTTTGTCGCCCTGGACGCGGCATCGGCCCGCGTGATCCGCGAGTTCCTGGCCGACATGGCCGCTCACGCGACGCGAACCTGGGTGGTCGCCGACTACGAGGCCGACCCCCGCCTGCCCTGGCGGAGCGTTCGCCCCGCCACCAGACTCGATGTGAAAAGATGAACCAGTCCGGTGGTGCGTGACGCGACCACGGCCTGCATTGCTGTCTGCATCTCGCGCGGACATACTATGCTCCCCGCTCTTCAAGAGGTGACCACCATGTGTGATGTGAACGACCAGGAAGAACTCAAGAAATACACCCGCCGCGATTTCGCCGCGTGGGCCGCATCCGCCGGCATGCTCACGGCTCTGCCCAGCGTTGCCGATGCCGTTGCAGTGGCCGAACGTGACGTGACCATCACCACGCCGGATGGCACGTGCGACGCGTACTTCGTCGCCCCCACGTCCGGCCCGGCACCCGGGGTGCTGGTGTGGCCCGACATCTTCGGCCTGCGCCCCGCCTTCAGGCAGATGGGGCGGCGCCTGGCGGAATCGGGTTACAGCGTGCTGGTGGTGAACCCCTTCTATCGGCAGAAGAAGGCGCCGACCGCCCCGCAGGGCGGCAAGACGCCCATCGCCGAGGTGATGCCTCTGATGCAGGCCCTGACGCCGGCCATGCATCTCACCGATGGCAAGGCCTTCGTCGCCTGGCTCGACACGCAGCCTGAAGTGGACAAGGCGCGCAAGATCGGGACCACCGGGTACTGCATGGGCGGGCCGATCGCCGTGCGCACCGCGACCGTGGCACCCGGCCGCGTGGGCGCTGTCGCCACCTTCCACGGCGCCGCCATGGTGACAGCCGCGCCGGACAGCCCGCATCGCCTGATCGCCCAGACGAAGGCCCGATATCTCATCGCCGTGGCCGAAAGCGACGACAAGCAGGATCCCCAGGCCAAGGTCGCCCTGCGCGCCGCGCTCGACGCAGCAAAGCTGCCGGGGGAGGTGGAGGTGTATCCGGCCGCCCATGGCTGGTGTCCGCCCGACACCCAGGTCTACGACGCCGCCCAATCCGAGCGCGCCTGGGCGCGGCTGCTGGCGACGTTCCAACAGGCGCTGGCCTGAACGCGGCGATTTTCGACGAGGGTCTCGTCGGTCGGGTTCACGCCCTGCCACGCACCATGTCGAGCAGGCGCCCCAGGATGCGCTCGCCATCGGCCCGCAAGCCGTTGTGGGCGTACTCGTTGGTCACCCAGGCCCGCAGCCCGCGCACGCCGCGGGCCGTCTCCTCGGCAAACGATCGCTCCACGTAGACATCGTCCACGTACACGGTCGCTGCCACCGGGACGTCGTTGCGCGCGAGGCGGTCAGCGTCATACAGGCGCGGCCATGCATGCCGGGCCAGCAGCTGCGCCGCGTCGCGGTGCGCCCGCAAGCCCGCATAGTCATCCCACATCCAGGGAAAGACGTGCTCGGCAGCGAGCAGGTCGCCGGACATTGCCTCCTCGGGCGCGAGCCGGTGGGCCGACCAGCCGGTGGCACCGCCGTCGGCGTACGAGGACTCATGGAGCGTCGCGTAGATCGGATTGCGCTCCCAGCTCGACGCCATCTGCGCATCGAGGAGGAATGCCGCCGAGCCCAAAGGCAGTTCGAGCAGGTGGTGCAGCCGCTCGAATCCCGCGCTGTCGCCGAGCCACATGCCGGTCTGCCGGAACCGGCGCGATGTGAGGCGGTCGCCATTGGGCAAGCGGACGTCTTCCGCGTCGAGCCGGCGCAGGGTCGTTCGCAAACGCTCGAGGTCTCCCGGGTAGCGGTCGTGATAGCGCTGATTCGCCTCGCGAACGCGCACCCATGTCGCCGCGTAGACCTCGTCGACAGGTAGAGCGTTGATTGGCGCGAGGCCGCCGGTGATCAGGACCTCCCGCAGTCCCTCCGGCGCAAGCGACAGGTAGGTGAGCGAGGTGAATCCACCGAAGCTCTGGCCGAGCAGACTCCAGCGGTCGACACCGAGGTCGGCGCGAATCAGTTCGAGGTCGCGCACGATCGAGTCGGCGCGGAAATGCGTCAGGTACTCGGCCTGGTCGGCGGCCGCGGCCCCCGGGATGACCGGCCCGACCGGCGTCGAGCGCCCTGTGCCTCGCTGGTCGAGCAGCAGGACGCGGAAGTCGGCCAGGGCACGCGCCATCCACCCTGACGGCGGGCTCGTCGGGCGGGCGGCCTCGAAGCCGGGGCCGCCCTGCAGGAACACCAGGTAGGGCCGGTCCAGGCCATCCGGGGCTGCAACTTCGCGCGTGAACACAGCGATCGTGCCACGCGACGGGTCCCCGTGAACAAGGGGAACCGTGTGCTCGCGTTCGGTCAAGACTGCGCCGGGCATGCGGTAGGTCGTACTCATGGCTGCCATTAGAACCGAACGAAGGAGCGCGATTTCCTTCTTCCAAAGAGCCGTTCTCCGACGCCGCGAGATCGATCGGCGCAAAATAATGCGGGAACATGCATCTTCAGGAGCCCGACATGCCGCAAGGGGACAAGTCCGCCAAGATCGACAAGCAAAAGCGCCAAGCGGGCGCCATCGAAAAGGGCCGCGAGCAAAAAGGCGTGGTCCGCCCCCCCGAGGCCGAGGCGCGCGCATGGACCACCTTCAACAAGCTCCCTGGCGCAAGCAAGAAGATCGGCTCGGGGCGCAACAAGGTCCCCTCCGGCCCCGTCGGCGGCTCGGGTCGCAAGACCAACCTGGCGCGCTCCTCCTGAGCCGCTCGCGCCTGGCGCTCCGGAGAGCGAGTCTGACTCCGCGGGTCTGGTGACCCGGGAGGACCAGCCCGGTCACGCGGTCCGGCCGGACGTGGAAGTGCCCGACGCCATGGCCCCCTTGCCTCGGCGTTGAATGCTGCCCGCTACGCGGCCACCGCAGCATTGAACGCCGGCGCCTCGCGCACCGATCGGCTGCACGCGGCCCAGACGGCCAGCGCGAGGTAGCAAAGCCCGAACAGGCCGACCGTCCACGCCGCGCCGGCGTACTCCAGCAGGAAGCCGCACAGCGCCGCGCCGAGCGGCTGCAAGCCCACCGCCAACAGCCGGAACACGCTGTTCACGCGCCCCTGCAGCGCATCGGGGATCTGGGCAATGCGGTAACTGAACTGCACGACGTTGTAGATCGGCGCCAGGAGATAGATCGCCGCGAACACCGCCCCGAGCAGCAGCACGTTGGGTGCAAGAAGGTAGAGCGGGAAGATGAGCGCCTGTGCCCAGACGATAGCGATGATCACCTGCCCGAACGTGAACCGGCGTTGCACCCGGCCGGCCAGCAAGGAGCCGAACACGCCGCCCAGGCCGCCCACACTGAACATCACGCCGATGTCCATGTCGGTGGCGTTCATCTGCTTGGCCAGCACGATCATGATCAGCGGCGTGGCCGCGTAGACGAAGTTGACGCCGCCCGTGAGGAAGGCCGTGGTGCGGATCACGGGTCGATCCCACAGCCAGCGAAGGCCCTGCGCGATCTCCTGGCGCAGATTCCCCTGGGTCGCGGGGGCCTCCCTGCGCAATGGCGTGCGAATGGCCAAAACGGAGAGCGCGGAAACCAGATACGTCAGCGCGTCGAACACGAACGGCGCCGCCCGTCCCAGCCACTGGTACAGCAGCGTGCCTGCAGAAGGCCCGGCCACCACGGCGGCGCTGAAGGCGGCGTGGTTCTGCGCCGTCGCGGCGGGCAGCTGCTCGTTGGGCACGACACGAGGCAGCGCGGCCACTTCGGCGATGTTGAACAGGACGAAGAATGAGCCTTCGACGGCGGACACGACATAGATTTGCCACAGCGCCAGCGCATCGAACCAGATGGCAATCGGGATGCAGGAAACAGCTGCCAGGCGTCCCAGGTCGCAGACGACCATCACGCGCTTGCGGTCCCAGCGATCCACCAGCGCGCCCACCGGGATCGAAAACGCCAGGTACGGCAGGATGCGCAGCGCCGACGCAATGCCGGCCGCCGACGGCGAATTGGTCAGCGCCAGGATCAGCAACGGGTAGATCACCGACGACGCCGACGAGCCGAAGGTCGAAACGACCTGCGCGCTCCACAGGCGCATGTAGTCCGCGTTCTTCCAGAGATTCTTGTTGATGGGCGGCCCTCTTTGGGAAGGATTTTGCCGCATCAGGCCCGATCCGCAATGTCGTTGGAACTGCTCGCCCCGTGCACCTCCGCGCAGCACCAACCTATACTGCGCCGGAAGTCGCGAGCAGGCGCCGGGTCGGGATCGCAACAGGACGCTCGCAACTTGCAGCTGGGACGGCCCGACGACCACCCACAACCGCAACGCAGGAGCCCGCATGTCCGAGTTCACCCACGTCGCCGCCATCCCCGCGTATTGGGAAGCGCGGCAACCCGACGCCATCGCCATGCGTTTTGCCGGTATCGACCGAACCTGGGCGCAACTCGCGCAGAGAGTCCGCCGCAACGCGGCGGCCCAGCGGGCGGCCGGCCTGGTGCCGGGCGACAGGGTCGCGGTGCTCGACCTGAATCACCCCTCCTGCCTCGAACTGACGCTGGCCTGCGCGCAGGCCGGCACCGCGAACGCAGTGGTCAACTTCCGCCTGGCGCCCCCCGAGATCGCCTACGTGATCAACGATGCGAAGGCGCGGGTCCTGTTTGTCGGCCCGGAATTTGCCGGCGCGGTCGACGCGTTGCGCCCGTCGCTTCCCATGCTGGAGCGGGTGATCCGGGTCGGCGGCCCGCAGGACGAATACGAAGGCTGGCTGGCCGCGCAGGAACCCGATCCGACCGTGTATCCGGCGGACCCCGACCACTGCTTCCTGCAGCTGTACACGTCGGGTACCACCGGCTTTCCCAAGGGGGCCATGCTCACGCACCGCGGCATGCTCGCGCATTCGCGCCACCTGAGCGCCACCCAGTCCTACCGCACGAGTTCGCGGGTGCAGGTGGCGATGCCGCTGTTCCACGTCGGCGGCACCAGCACGGCACTGGTGGCGCTGACCGTCGGGGCCAGCGTCATCCTGATGCGCACGCCGGACCCGGTGGCCGCGCTGCAGATGCTGGAAGCCGAGAAGATCACGCACACGTTCTTCGTGCCGGCGCTGATGGCCGCCATGAACCAGGTGCCCGGCGCCGCGGCGCGCGACTATTCCAGCCTGGAAGTGCTCTGCTACGGCGCGTCGCCGATGCCGCTGCCCGTGCTGCGGGCGTCGCTGGCCCTGTTTCCCGGCGTGCTGTACCAGGTGTACGGAATGACGGAGCAGTCCGGCGCCGTGAGCCTGCTGGGGCCCGAGGACCACGCGAACCCGGCCGTCGCCCACCGGCTGATCTCGGCCGGCAAGCCGATCACCGGCGTGGAGATCGAAATTCACGAGCCCGCCACGGGTGAACTCCTGCCGCCCGGCACGCCTGGCGAGATCTGGGTGCGCAGCGAGCAGCGCATGGGCGGCTACTGGGGCAAGCCGGAGGCGACCGCCGCGGCGTTCACGCCCGATGGCTGGCTGCGTTCCGGCGACGGCGGGCACATGGACGCCGACGGCTACATCTACATCACCGACCGCATCAAGGACCTGATCATCAGCGGCGGCGAGAACATCTACCCTGCCGAGATCGAGCGCGTGCTGGCCGAGCATCCGGCGATCCAGGATGTGGCCGTGATCGGTGTCCCGGACGAGCGATGGGGCGAGGTGCCCAAGGCAGTGGTGGTGCTGCGGCCGGGCGCAGACTTCGATCCGCAGGAAACGCTGGCGTGGTGCCGCGAGCGCATCGCCGCCTTCAAGTGCCCCAAGACCATCGACGTCGTCGACGCCCTGCCCCGCAATCCGACCGGCAAGATCCTGAAGAAGGATTTGCGCAAGCCCTATTGGGAGGGGCGGGAGCGGCAGGTGGTGTAGGACGCTGCGATCGCGCGCGTCCGGGCATCGGGAGCCGGCGCGCCGGGAGACTGCATTGCGCTATCGGCCGAAACGCCGGGCGAAACGATGTAGAACTTGCCAGGAATCGGCTGTACCCAGGAAAGCCCAGGCGAGGGCCAGCACGAAGAGCACGCCCGTCACGGTCGTCAGCGCCGGCTCATCGGCAGTGAATGCAAGCCAGGCAAGGAATGCGGTGCCGGCAACCGCGGGCGCGTTCATGACCACGGCTGCCGCCCAGATCCACCCTGGCCGCGCCAGGGAGGCAGCCCGGCGTATTCGGTGCTCTGCCTGCCTTCTCATGTCGTCGCGCGATGCGATTGATTGCACTCGATCATGCAACGCATTCTGCGCCGATCTGCGGCGCCTCCGACGACCGCTATGGCCCGGAAGCAGCCGGCTTTGGAGTTGTTGGCACGCTCGGTATCTCAGTCGGTGAATGTCCACGTGTCTGCGCCGTCGAAGCGGCGCACCTGAACACCCTCTTGGAGGCGTGGTTCGAAGTTGTTCAGATTGACGCCGTGCTTGGCCCCGGCCCCCGGCGCAAGGGGTTCCCAATGCGTGGCGCACCCGCAAGTGCTGCACCGCACAGTGCGGAGCGTCTTGTCCCCCCAGACGTACGAGCTTGTGTTTTCCGGATGGCCCTCGATTTGCACCGTTCCGAACTCGTAGTACGCCCACAGCCCGCCAAGGCGGCGGCAGATCGAGCAGTTGCACTTCGTGGCTTTCTCGGGCGCGGACGGCAGGGTGAGGCGGACAGCCCCACAGTGGCATGAGCCCTGCAGCAGCGACATGGACGTTTGGTTCTGGGCCATTTCGGACTCCCTTGGTCTGGTGTGGCGGCTAAAGCCGGAGTTGCCCGGCGACAAATGAACGGCGCGGCGAAACTGCGGGGCGACTTCGGGCGTCCGTGTTCACGGACCTGTTGGAGCTCAGGTCCTTGGCGCCAACGATTGCAGGGCCCACTAACCACGGAAGCCCTCGGCGATAGAGTTCTCGAAAGCCCGGACGCCCCCAAAGCGCGGCGAAGCGCCCGTTCTCCGCATCAACCACGCCTTCCAGGCTGGCGCCGCCGCGCAGCACACCGCCAAGCTCGATGGCGAAAGCGAAGATGTCCTCCTGCGCCCTCCCCACCGGCATCGTGCGCATGATCCGCTCGGCGTCTGCATCCGTTGGCGAACGCCCTTGCGTTGCATAGACAAAGGACGGCGTGCCCCGGAACACCAATTGCCACTCGAGCAAGTCGGCCGGAGCAGAAGGGTCCAGCCGTCGGAAGCGCAGATTGCCCATTGAGCTCAAACGTCGGAGTAACCGGCGACCATGGAATGACCGCGACGGTGCGATCCGTATCAGACGGTGCGAAGAAGATGTCTTTGCCCAGGCGGTATGTGTGGCCACATTGGTTCATTTCCATGCGCAATGCGATGCGAGCGCGACCAATGCGACTGCCACTGCCTTCTTCATGTGAGACCCCCCGACTTGCGTCGTTGTCAAAGATATCAACAAGGGCCCAATCGGGCAAGTGATCGATGGAAGTTCACGAAAGGCATGCGCCATAAACCGTGCATCACAAAGGAGTAGGTGGGAAACGCGAGGCACGTCAACTCTGACAATCGCTAAATGGGTGCCGAACGAAGCGACCGGCCCGCAGCGATTTCCTCAATCCGATCAGCTTTCGACGGCCGAGGCCAAGCGCCTCGTTCATCTTTTTGCTGCGACTCTCGGCTTGGTTGCGTATGGCGCCTTGCTGGTGAAGGCGCAATTCAACCGAACGTCGCTGCTTGGAGCTAAAGGATGCAGCACCTCGCACTGCTTCAGGAGTGCATCGTCGGCTGGCGGGCCTTGACGGCCGGGCGCGGCAATGAAGGAGTGGCCTGCCCGGAGGGAATCGAACCCCCGACAACTCGCTTAGAAGGCGAGTGCTCTATCCAACTGAGCTACGGGCAGATGGACGAAAGGCCCACGCAGTGGGCCTTGTCTTTGTTGTGGTCGGAGCGAGAGGATTCGAACCTCCGACCCTCTGGTCCCAAACCAGATGCGCTACCAGGCTGCGCTACGCTCCGAAGCCGTCGAGTTTACCTTGCGCGCACGGGCGGTCCCGGGAAAGGTGTGGCGGCGATGCGATTCGAGGCTGCCGGTCCAGTGGGCGACTGCATTTATCTCACGGTTCATACAGCCAAGATGGTAACATTAGGTTACCTGTATTCACCTTTACTTACGCCCATGAAGTTCCACCAAACCATCCAAGGCAAGCTGATCGGGCTGAGTCTGCTGGCCATCCTTGCCCTGGCCGGCTCGGGCATCGCGGGGCTGGTTGCCCGCCACTACCTCACCGTCGGCGCCGACCACGTGCTGCAGGCGCAGGAGGCGCTGCGGCAGCACATGGAGGCTGGCCAGGCCCGCGACGTGCTGCGCGGCGATGTGCTGGCAGCGGTGCTCGCCGGCAGGGGGGCCGGGGCCGACGCGGTGAAGGCCGGGCGCGCCCAGGTGCAGGCGCACGCCACGCAGCTGGCCGAATCGACGCGCAAGGTCGAGGCGATGGAACTCAATCCCGCCATCCATGCCGCACTCGCCAAGATGCGCCCTGCCCTGGAGGCGTACGTCCGCCAGGCAAATGCGGTGGCCACGGTGGCCGATGGCGACGACGCCGCCGCCCAGGCGCAGCTGGGCGAATTCCTGGCGACGTTCGGTTCGGTCGCCACCGACATGGACGCCATCAGCAGCCTGATCGCGCAGAGCGCCCGCACGGCGGAGCACACGAGCCGCGCCACCTCCGAGCGCACCGGCATCGTCGTGGGCGTCGGCACCGTGCTGGCCTGCCTGCTGCTGCTGGTGGCGGGCTGGTCGATCAGCCGCGACATCGTGCGCCGGCTGGTGCGCGCGCTGCAGGTGGCGCAAGCGGTCGCCACCGGCGACCTGACCTCGCGCATCGAGGTGCAGGGCAACGACGAGGCGGCGCAGTTGCTGGGCGCACTGGCCCGCATGAACGACAACCTGGTGCAGCTGGTGGGAACCGTGCGCCAGAGCAGCGACAGCATCGCCAGCGGCAGCGTCCAGATCGCCAGCGGCAACCAGGACCTGAGCCAGCGCACCGAGGAACAGGCCAGCAACCTGCAGCAGACCGCCGCGTCGATGGAGCAGATCAACGCCACCGTCCGGGCCAACGCCGAGGCGACGCGCACGGCCAGCGAGATGGCGACCGCCACCACCCTGTCGGCCCGCCTCAGCGGCCAGGCCGTGTCGGAACTGGTGGCGACCATGGCGGAGATCACGGCGTCCAGCCGCCGCATTTCGGAAATCACGGGAGTCATCGACGGCATCGCGTTCCAGACCAACATCCTGGCGCTGAACGCCGCCGTCGAAGCGGCCCGCGCCGGCGACCAGGGCCGCGGCTTCGCCGTGGTCGCGGCGGAAGTCCGCAACCTGGCCCAGCGCAGCGCCGCAGCCGCCAAGGAGATCAAGGTCCTGATCGGCGCCAGCGTGGACAAGGTGGGCGCCGGCGAGCGGCAGGCCGCCCACGCCGGCGACAGCATGGGCCAGGTGGTGCGCCAGGTGCAGGAGATGACGACGCTGCTGGCCGAGATCAGCAGCGCCACGCAGGAACAGAACAAGGGCGTGGCCGAAGTGAGCCACGCGGTGACGCAGATGGACCAGGTCACCCAGGGCAATGCCTCCCTGGTCGAGGAGGCTGCGGCCGCCGCCGAAAGCCTCAGCCGGCAGGCGGAACTGCTGGTGCGCGCGGTGTCGGTGTTCCGGATGGACGCCGCCCTGCCCCTGGCCGGGTCGCGGTCGCCGCTGGCGCTGGGCTTGGCCTGATCAGAGCTTCACGTATTCGTAGTCGACCGGATTGGCGTTGATGCCGCGGTCGGGCGGCGCGATCCAGCCGGCCATCTTGCCCGGCTCGGTGACGCGCTGCATCAGGCTCTTGACGAAGGCGGTGTCGGCCGGGGTGGGCAGCCAGCCGTCCTTCTTCGCGTCGAACTCGGCCTGCGAGATCGGCTGGCCCTGCGGATCGGTCGGGATGTTGGCCCAGACGCCGACCTGCCGGCGAAAGCGCGTGGCCGGCAGTTTCAGCTCGAAGTCGACGCCGGCCCGCTTGATGCCCATGTTCCAGCGGGTGACGCCGATGTTGCAGTCCTTCACGTACTCCAGGCGGGTGATCTCGTTCATGCCGTTGCGGGTGGAAACCGTCTCGTTCCGGACGCCGCCCTTGCCGTCCGGGACGTTGATCTGCATCTCGGTGTCGCGCTCGACGTGGTCGGCGAACTTGGCCTCGTCGGGCCGGCCCTTGATGCCGTTGCTGAAGTAGTTGGCGGCGTTGGACGACGCCTCCGAGCCGAACAGGTCCAGCGAGCTGGTGAACCAGAAGTTCATGAACTTCTGCACCGTCGGCAGGTCGATCACGCCGGCCGCGCGCAGCGTGGCGACGTCGTCGGTGTCCAGCTCCTTCATCACTTCCAGCGTGCGCTTGATGACGCGGCCGACGCCGGTCTCGCCGACGAACATGTGGTGCGCTTCCTCCGTCAGCATGAAGCGGGTGGTGCGGGCCAGCGGATCGAAGGCGCTTTCGGCAAAGGACTTGAGCTGGAACTTGCCGTCGCGGTCGGTGAAGTAGGTGAACATGAAGAACGACAGCCAGTTGTCCATCGGCTCGTTGAAGGTGCCCAGGATGCGCGGCTTGTCGGCGTCGCCGCTGTGGCGCATCAGCAGTTCCTCCGCCTCCTCGCGGCCGTCGCGGCCGAAGTGCGCGTGCAGCAGGTACACCATCGCCCACAGGTGGCGGCCCTCCTCCACGTTGACCTGGAACAGGTTGCGCAGGTCGTACAGCGAGGGCGCGGTGTGGCCAAGCAAACGCTGCTGTTCCACCGAGGCCGGCTCGGTGTCGCCCTGCGTGACGATCAGGCGGCGGAAGGTGCTGCGGTATTCGCCGGGCACGTCCTGCCACACCTCCTCGCCCATGTGGTCGCCGAAGCCGATCTTGCGGCCCTCCTCCTTATCGGCCAGGAAGATGCCCCACCGGTAATCGGGCATCGGCGTGTAGCCGTAGCTGGCCCAGCCCTGGGCATCGACGCCGACGGCGGTGCGCAGGTACACCTCGCGCGCCTTGAAGTCGCTCGGCCCCATCTCGTCCCACCAGTTCAGGAAGGCCGGCTGCCAGTGCTCCAGAGCGCGCTGCAGTTGCCGGTTCTCGCCGAGGTGGACGTTGTTGGGGATCAGGGATTGCAGGTCGATGGTGCTCATATGTGCTTTCTTTGTCTCAACTCATTGAATGCGGACATCCGGACGCAGAAGGCGCAGAAACAACGCAGAAGGCGCAAAAGAACAGCCGGATAGCAGACTTGAAAACTTGAATTCCTTCTGCGTCTTCTGCGCAACTTCTGCGTGTTCTGCGTCCGGCTGTCCGGCCCCTAGATGCGCTTCCAGTCGAACTTCGCCTTCTTACCGGTGCCGAACAGCTTGAGGGCGCCCTCCTCGCCGACGGCGTTGGGGCGGATGAAGATCCAGTTTTGCCAGGCGGACAGGCGGGCGAAGATGCGCGTCTCCATGCTTTCCCGGCCGGGAAAACGCAGCGACGCTTCCAGGCCGGTCAGCGCGTCGGGCGACAGGGACGCGCGCTCCTCCAGCATGATGCGGATCTCGTCGTCCCAGTCGATGTCGTCCGGCGCCAGCGTCACCAGCCCCAGGGCCAGCGCCTGGTCGGCGCGCAGCGGCGCGTCCTGCAGTCCCTGCAATTGCGCGATGGTGGCGCCGTCCTCGTTGAAGCGGGTCTGCAGCCGCGTCAGGCCGTTGACCACCGGGTAGCGGCCGAAGTTGGCGGCGTTCAGTTGCAGCGAAGGCGCGGCGTCCGGCGAATCCGGCAGGTCCAGCATGTAGATGCGGTCGCAGGCCAGCGCCAGTTCGTAGAAGGTGCCGGCGAAGCAGGAGCCGGCGTCCACCAGCGCGATCAGCGAGCGGCTGGTCACGTCCAGCCGGGCCAGTGTGCGGCGCAGCGCGCCGATGGTTTCGCGCACCAGCCAGTGGTCCTTGTGCTGCTCCAGCACGGCGTCGGCGGCCATCACCTTGTTGGCATCGCCGCGGGTCTGGATCACCCAGGTGCCGGTTTCCAGTTCGTTGGTGCGCAGGTTCAGGATCAGGTCGTCCAGTTCGCGCGCCAGCTTCAGCGGCCACCAGCCGGCCCCTGCCGCTTCGATCGCTGCCGGCGTCGACTCGATGGCCGCGGCCGGCGCCTTGACGGTGATCGTCGCGATGCGCGTTTCGCGGTTGACCTGCGCGTCCACCGTCGTGTAGTGGTAGCCCAGCTCGTCGATCGCCGGTTGCAGCGGCGTCAGCGCGATGCCCTTGGTCCCGTTGCGCGTGGACTGCGCGCGCAGCGCCGCCACTTCGCTTTCCACCAGCTGCGCGAACTGCTGCGGCTTGGCCAGCGCGTCGACCAGCTTCCAGTCCTTCGCGCGGTCGGCCCGCACCCCTTCGCTGGTGGTGCAGAAGATGTCGGCCAGGTCGCGCCGCACCTTGCGCTTGTCGGTGATGCGCGTGAGCCCGCCGGTGCCGGGCAGCACGCCCAGCAGCGGCACCTCGGGCAGGCTGACGGTGGAGGAACGGTCGTCCACCATCACGATGCGGTCGCAGGCCAGGGCCAGCTCGTAGCCGCCCCCGGCGCAGGCGCCGGTGACTGCGGCTATGCTCTTCAAGCCATCGTTGCGCGAGGAATCCTCCAGCCCGTTGCGCGTTTCATTGGTGAACTTGCAGAAGTTCACCTTCCATGCGTGGGTGGACAGGCCCAGCATGTAGATGTTGGCGCCGGAACACCAGATCTTCTCCTTGCCGGACTCGAACACCACCACCTTGACCTGCGGGTGCTCGAAGCGCACGCGGTTGATCGCGTCGTGCAGCTCGATGTCGACGCCCAGGTCGTAGCTATTGAGCTTGAGCTTGTAGCCCGGCTTGATGCCGCCGTCCTCGTTGATATCGAGTTTCAGGCGGGCCACGTCGCCTTCCACGCTCAGCGTCCAGTGCTGGTAGTTGGACGGCTGGGTGGCAAAGCTCACCAGCTCGCGCTCGCCCCGCTTGAACAGCAGGGGTTCGGTCATCGCATTCATTGTTTCTTCTCCAGCGGAACGGCTCGTTCCAGGTCTCTGAGGGATTGCTTGACGCTCCTGGCCGCCGTGTCCACCACGGCGTCGGCCCGCGCGTAGAGGGCCTCGCGGCTGGCCAGGATGCGGCGCAGGTCGTCCATCGCTTCGCTGGTGGCGCCGCGCGTGGTGTCGAAGGGCCGCATGTCGCCCTGGGCGACCACGCGGCTCATGTGTTCTTCCGGACTGGCCTTCAGCCAGACGCAATAGAAGCGGCTTTGCAGCAGGTCGAAGGTCTCGCGCTCGCTGACGATGCTGCCACCGGTGGTCATGACGACGCCAGCGGCATGGTCTTCGGCGATGCGCAGCAGCGCCCGGCGCTCGTAGCGGCGGTAGCCGGCCTGGCCGTGCAGCAGCAGGATCTCGTTCATGCTGGTGCCGGCCTCGCGCTCGATCTCGCGATCCAGTTCCACGAAGGGCACGCCGCGATGGGCCGCGAGCTGGGCGCCCAGCGTCGACTTGCCGGCGCCGCGCAGCCCGATCAGCGCGATCCGCCGCTCGCGCCCCTGCTCGTCGCCCAGGCCGAAGGTGGCGGCCAGCAGCGCATGCGCCTGTTCCAGCTGGTTGTCGTCCAGCCTGGCCAGCAGGCCCTGGGCCCGCGCCAGCGGCGGACGCGGCGCGTCCTGCAGCAGCTCCAGGATGGTGATGTTCAATGCCCGGGCCGCCGCTTCCAGCGAATTGATGGAGACGTTGCCCTTGCCGCTTTCGACGTCGGCCAGGAAACGCTCGGACAGGCCGGAGTCCAGCGCCAGCTGCTTGCGCGTCATGCCCCGGCGGGCGCGCCAGGCCCGCACGCGCCCGCCGAGCTCGCTCAGCGTGACATTGGTATCCGAATCGGCGGCCAGGTGCATGGGAATCAAGTTCTTTTCGACAAACATTTGCGAAAAATCAAGATTGCAGTATACTTCCTACCAATACCAAGTCAAGCAGTTTATTGCATGTTCCGGAGACCCCGATGAAACTCAAGATCCTGGTCGCCACCATGACCAGCACCGCTGACTATGTGGCCCAGGCGATCCAGATGGATTGCGCCGACCTGATCGAGGAGATCGAGGTGCTGCTGATGGACGGCCGGGACATCAGCGTCTTCGACGAAGATGCACTATATCTCATTTGTTCGTCCACCTACGGCTCCGGCGACGTGCCCGACAACGCCCGCGCCCTGTACGAGTCGCTGGACGCCCAGCCCAGGTTCCTGGGCCACGTCCGCTACGGCGTGATCGCGCTGGGCGACCGCACCTACCTGCAGACCTTCTGCTTCGGCGGCAAGAAGTTCGACGAGCGCCTGCAGGGCCTGGGCGCGCAGCGCATCGGCGAGGTCTGGTGCCACGACGCCAGCGCCGGCACCATGCCCGAGACCGAGGGCACCGCCTGGTGCCGCGAGTGGCTGGCGCAGGCGCTGCAGCCGGCTCAAACGGAATAAGAAAGAGCCGGGATCCGGACGGTCCCACGCGCCGATGCGGATGGGTCCCGGGCCGAGCCGGGACGACAGGAAACAGGAGACGAGAGACATGCATCTGAGCAGCGCAGACCTCCGGGCCAATCCGCCGGTCGTCACCATTCCGCGCGACTACAACGCCGCGCACGACCTGCTCGAACGCAACGCGTCGCGGCCCGGCAAGGTGGCGTACATCGACGCCGCCACCGGCGCCCGGCTCACCTACGGAGAGCTCGCCGACCAGGCGCATCGCTTTGCCAACGCGCTGCGCGGCCACGGCTTTGCGCCGGAGAGCCGGATGCTGGTCGCGATGCTGGACACGCTGGAGTGGCCGGTGGTGTTCCTGGGCTGCATCCTGGCAGGCGTGGTGCCGGTCGCGGCCAACACGCTGCTGACGGCGAAGGACTTCGATTTCATGCTGCGCGACTCGCGGGCCCAGGGCCTGGTCGTGTCGCAGCCGCTGTGGCCCGCCTTCCGCGACGTGATCGGCGACATCGATTCGCTGGAGACGGTGATCGTCGCCGGCGCCCAGGGCGAGGCCGCCCGCACCACCGTCGCCGAACTGCTGCAGGAAGCGGCGGCGACGCCGGTGGTGGCGGACACCTGCAGCGACGACATCTGCTTCTGGCTCTACTCCAGCGGCAGCACCGGCACCCCCAAGGGCACGGTGCACCTGCACAGCCACCTGGTGCAGACCGCGGAACTCTATGGCCGCGGCGTGCTGGGCATCCGCGAGGACGACGTGGTGTATTCCGCGGCCAAGCTGTTCTTCGCCTATGGCCTGGGCAATGCCCTGACCTTTCCGCTGAGCGTGGGCGCCACCACCGTGCTGCTGGCGGCGCGGCCGACGCCGGAGGCGGTGTTCGGCATCCTGAAGAAGTTCCAGCCGACCATCTTCTACGGCGTGCCCACGCTGTACGCCGCACTGCTGAACGACGCCGGCCGGCCGAACAAGCAGCAGCTGCGCCTGCGCGTCTGCACCAGCGCCGGCGAGGCGCTGCCGGCGGAGATCGGCCGCCGCTGGACCGCCGACTACGGCTGCGAGGTCCTGGACGGCATCGGCAGCACCGAGATGCTGCACATCTTCCTGTCCAACCGCCCGGGCCAGGTGCGCTACGGCACCACCGGCAAGGCGGTGCCGGGCTACCAGCTGCGCATCGTGGATGACGACGGCCGCGAATGCGGCGACGACGAACTGGGCGAGCTGCAGATCAGCGGGCCGTCGTCGGCGCTGATGTACTGGAACAACCGGGCCCGGACCAAGTCCACCTTCGCCGGCGAATGGACCCGCAGCGGCGACAAGTACACGCGCGATGCCGAGGGCTACTACACCTACGGCGGGCGCAGCGACGACATGCTCAAGGTCGGGGGCATCTACGTCTCGCCGTTCGAGGTGGAAGGCTCGCTGATGACGCATCCCGCGGTGCTGGAGGCGGCGGTGATCGGCGTGGCCGACAGCGACGAACTGGTCAAGCCCAAGGCCTTCGTGGTGCTCAAGCCCGGCCAGGCGGCCAGCGCCGCCGACCTGCAGCAGCACGTGAAGAACCAGCTGGCGCCCTACAAGTACCCGCGCTGGATCGAGTTCGTGCCCGAGCTGCCCAAGACCGCCACCGGCAAGATCCAGCGCTTCAAGCTGCGCGCGGGACGCTGACGGCCGCTGGCGGGCCCATCCGGGTAAGTCATGGTGCGACGGCCGCGCCCCTTGGGTAAAAATACTTGAAGCTTAAATAAACCACCGCTGAAGGAGACCCCCGTCATGACCACCCGCCGCCTCGTCCTCACCCGCAGTGCCGCCGTGATCGGCGCCGCCTCGACCGGCCTGCTGCTGCCGCAGATCGCGCGCGCGCAATCGAACAAGGTGCGCGTCGGCTTCATGCTGCCCTACACCGGAACCTTCGCGCAGCTGGGCGTCGCCATCGAGAACGGCGTGCGCATGGCGATCAACGAAAAGGGCGGCAAGCTCGGTGGCCGCGAGATCGAGTGGTTCAAGGTGGACGACGAATCGGAGCCGTCCAAGGGCGTGGAAAACGCCACCCGCCTGGTCCAGCGCGACAAGGTGGACGTGCTGATCGGCACCGTGCACTCCGGCGTGCAGATGGGCATCCAGAAGGTGGTGCGCGAGAGCGGCACGCTGTGCCTGATCCCGAACGCCGGCGTCCACGCCGCCACCCGCGCCCTGTGCGCGCCCAACGTCTTCCGCACCTCGTTCACCAATTCGCAGCCGACCCTGGCGCTGGGCAAGGCCATGGTCGACCGCGGCCACAAGAAGGCGGTCTGGATCACGTGGAAGTACGCGGCCGGCGACGAGGCCTTCGAGGGCTTCCGCGACAGCTACACCAAGGCCGGCGGCACCATCATCAAGGAGCTGGGCCTGCCGTTCCCGAACGTGGAATTCCAGGCGCTGCTGACCGAGATCGCCTCGCTCAAGCCCGACGCGGTGGCCTGTTTCTTCGCCGGCGGCGGCGCCGCCAAGTTCATCAAGGATTACGCCGCGGCCGGCCTGAAGGGCAAGATCCCGCTGTACGGTTCAGGCTTCCTCACCGAGGGCGTGCTGGACGCCGCCGGCCCCGCCGCCGACGGCATCATCACCACCATGCATTACAGCGATTCGCTGGACACGCCGCGCAACAAGCAGTTCCGCCTGGCCTACGCCAAGGAATTCCGCATGCAGCCGGACGTGTATGCGGTGCAGGGCTACGACTCGGGACAGCTGCTGGTGCAGGGCGCGGCCGCGGTCAAGGGCGACCTGAACAACAAGAAGGCGCTCTATGCCGCGATGGAGTCGGCCACCATCGACAGCCCGCGCGGCAAGTGGACCATGAGCAAGTCGCACAACCCGGTACAGGACATGTACCTGCGGGTGGTGGAGAACCGCGAGAACAAGGTGATCGGCATCGCCGCCAAGGCGCTGGCCGATTCGGGCGCCGGCTGCAAGATGGCCTGAGGCCGTCCGCCTGCAAGAATGGGAGGTTTGCGAACCTCCCATTTTTTTCGCCCCGCACCCATGGACCTCGCCAATTTCCTGATCCAGCTTCTCAACAGCGTGCAGTACGGCCTGCTGCTGTTCATGCTGGCGGCCGGCCTGACGCTGATCTTCGGCATCATGGGCGTCGTCAACCTGGCGCACGGCAGCTTCTACATGCTGGGTGCCTACCTGGCGTGGTGGCTCTCCAGCATGACCGGCAGCCTGGCGCTGGCCATCGCCGGCGGCGCCGTGCTGTCGGTCGTGTTCGGGCTGGCGCTGGAGCGGCTGCTGTTTCGCCACTTCTACCACCGCGACCACCTGGACCAGGTGCTGCTCACCTTCGGGCTGATCTACATCTTCGAGGAACTGCGCTCGATCTTCTGGGGCGACGACGTGCACGGCGTGAAGATCCCGGACCTGCTGTCGGCGTCGATCCCGCTGACGGAGAACCTGTCGTATCCCGTGTACCGCCTGTTCATCTCCGCCGTCTGCATCGCGCTGGCCGCCGGCCTGTACCTGCTGATCTCCAGGACCCGCCTGGGCATGAAGATCCGCGCCGGCGCCTTCAACCGCGAGATGGCCGAGGCGCTGGGCGTGAACATCAAGCTGATCTACGCCGTGGTGTTCGGGCTGGGCGTGGCCCTGGCCAGCGTCGCCGGCATGGTGGCTGCGCCGATCTCCAGCGTCTATCCGAACATGGGCTCGCAGGTGCTGATCATGTGCTTCGTGGTGGTGGTGATCGGCGGCATCGGCTCGGTGCGCGGCGCGCTGATCGCGGCGCTGCTGGTCGGCCTGGTGGACACCTTCGGCAAGGTGCTGCTGCCCTCGGTGGCCGGCATGCTGGTCTACATGCTGATGGCGGCCGTGCTGCTGTGGAAGCCGGAAGGCCTGTTCAAGCAATGAAGGCCAACCTCGAAGTCCTGCCCCGCAGCCTGCAGGCGGTGGTGGCGCTGGCGCTGCTGGCGCTGCTGGCCTTTCCCTTGGTCGGCAGCGAGTTCTACGCCGGCATGGTGGTGCAGATGATGATCCTGGGCATCTTCGCGATGAGCCTGGATCTGCTGCTGGGCGTGACGGGGCTGGTGTCGCTGGGCCACGCCGTGTACTTCGGCCTGGCCGGCTACGCGCTGGCCTTCCTCACGCCGGCCGACGCCGGCGCCAGCCTGTGGTGGACCCTGCCGGCGGCGATGGCGGCGTCGGCGCTGGCGGCGCTGGTGATCGGCTTCTTCGTGGTCCGCACCCGCGGCATCTACTTCATCATGGTGACGATGGCCTTCGCCCAGATGGTGTTCTTCCTGTTCTTCGACAACAAGGCGCTGGGCGGCTCGGACGGCATCTACGTCAACTTCAAGCCGGGTGCCGTCGTGTTCGACCTGGAGCACAAGCTGGTCTTCTACTACTTCACGCTGGCGCTGCTGGTGCTGGTCTACGCCTTCCTGCGTCGGCTGCTGTTCAGCCCCTTCGGGCGGGTGCTGGCGGGCATCCGCATCAACGAGCACCGGATGCGCGCCATGGGCTACGGCACCTTCGGCTACAAGCTGGCGGCCTTCACGCTGGCCGGCGCGCTGGCCGGGCTGGCCGGCTACCTGTGGGGCGCGCGCACCGGCTTCGTCAACCCCGAGCTGATGGGATTCCAGATGAGCGCGCACGCCATCATGATGGTGATCCTGGGCGGCATGGGCAACTTCGCCGGCGCCATCGCCGGCGCCTTCGCCTTCGAGTACCTGCTGCTGGTGTTCAAGGACCTGCCCACGGTCGGCGCGGTGAACCTGGGCAAGCACTGGCAGCTGTGGATGGGCCTGTTCATCGTGCTGGTGGTGGTGTTCGCGCCGCGCGGGCTGATCGGACTGGTGGAGCGCTTCATCCACCGCAAGGACGGCCGCCGTGAGTGAAGTGCTGCTCGAGGCCAGCCGGCTGACCAAGCGCTTCGGCGGCCTGGCCGCCGTCAACGACGTGTCGGTGCGGCTGGAGCTGGGCCGCATCCACGCCGTCATCGGCCCCAACGGCGCCGGCAAGTCGACGCTGACCAACCTGCTGTCGGGCGACCTGGCGCCCAGCACCGGCAGCATCGTGCTGGGCGGCGCCGACGTCACCGGCTGGACGCCCGAGCGGATCTCGCGCCAGGGCCTGGGCCGCAGCTACCAGAAGACCAACATCTTTCTGCCGTTCACGGTGTGGGAGAACGTGCGGCTGGCGGCGCAGTCGCGCGCTCCCCGTGCGGCCAGCTGGCTGCGCCGCGCCAGCAGTTTCGCCGACACCAACGCCCGGGCCGAACGCGCGCTGGAACTGGCGGGGCTGCAGGGCCGGCGCGACGCCATCGCCGGCACCGCCAGCCATGGCGAGCAGCGCCAGCTGGAGATCGCGATGACGCTGGCCACCGAGCCGCGGGTGCTGCTGCTGGACGAACCGCTGGCCGGCATGGGCACGGCCGAAGCCGAGCGCATGGTCGGCCTGCTGCAGCGGATCAAGCCCGGCCACGCGGTGCTGCTGGTGGAACACGACATGGACGCGGTGTTCGCGCTGGCCGACCGCCTGACCGTGATGGTCAACGGCCAGGTGATCGCCAGCGGCACGCCGGCACAGGTGCGCGCCGATGCCAATGTGCAGTCGGCCTATCTCGGGGAGGAGCACGGATGACATCCCCCGTTCGGGCTGAGCCCGTCCAAGCCCTTATCGACGCCAAGGGCCTCAACACCTATTACGACGCCAGCCACATCCTGCGCGGCGTGGACTTCTCGGTGGCGCGCAGCGAGACCATCGGCCTGATGGGCCGCAACGGCATGGGCAAGAGCACGCTGCTCAAGAGCCTGATGGGCATCGTCAGGCCGCGCTCCGGCACGGTGACGGTGATGGGCCGCGACATGACCGGCCGCCCGCCCTACGAGGTTGCGCGGCTGGGCGTGGCCTACGTGCCCGAGGGCCGCGGCATCTTCGGCAACCTGAGCGTGGTGGAGAACCTGAAGATGGCCGCGCGCGCCGGCACCCGCGGCCAGCGCGACTGGACCTACGAGCGCGTGCTGGAGACCTTCCCGCGCCTGCGCGAGCGCCTGGGCCACGGTGGCCAGCAGCTGTCCGGCGGCGAGCAGCAGATGCTGACCATCGGCCGCGCGCTGATGACCAATCCCGACGTGCTGATCCTGGACGAGGCGACCGAAGGCCTGGCGCCGCTGGTGGCGCGCGAGATCTGGCGGATCTGCGGACTGATCCGCGCGTCCGGCATCTCCAGCGTCATCGTCGACAAGAACTGGAAGCACGTCACGCAGATCACGGACCGCAACGTGATCCTGGTCAAGGGCGAAGTGGTCTTCGCCGGCAGCTCCGAGGAACTGCGGTCGCGGCCGCAGTTGCTGGAGCAATACCTGGGCGTGTAAAGGGCGCGTCCGCGGGAAGCAGAAGCATGGGTTCCGGCGCAAGGCCGGGGCGACAAAGGCGCTACAGCAGCGGCCGCAACTCGCGCGCGGCCTCCAGCAGCAGCGGCAGCAAATCGCGCTGCATCGTACGCGGCTCCAGCCGCTGGGCGGAGGTCACGACGTTGAGCGCGGCCACCGTCTGGCCCTGCATGTTGCGCAGCGGGACGGCCAGCGCATGGACGCCGATCTCGTGCTCCTCCTGCGCGACGCAGAAGTCGTCGGCCCGCACCTGCTCGATGATGGCGCGCAGGGCCTTCGGGTCCACGGTGGTGTGCGCCGTCAGCCGCGGCAGCTCCCGGCCCTTCATCCAGGCGTTGAACTCCGTCTTCGTCTTCGCCGCCAGCAGCACGCGGCCGGTCGAGGTCGCATGGGCCGGAAGGCGCGCGCCCAGGTGCAGCCCGTAGGCCAGCACCGCGTTGGAGCCGCTGCGCGCCACGATCACCACCGAGGCGCCATCCAGCACCACCGCCGAGACCGGCTCGCCGGCCAGCGCCGACAGCCGGTTGAGCGTGGGCTGCAGCAGGCGCGGCAGCCGCGCCGACGCCAGGTAGCTGCCGGAAAAGCGCAGCACCTTGGGCGCCAGCCAGAAGTAGCTGCCGTCGGTCTCCAGGTAGCCCAGGTGGGCCAGCGTCAGCAGGTGCCGGCGCGCCGCCGCCCGGGTGATGCCGGCGCGCTGCGCCGCCAGCGTCGCGTTCAGCCGCTGGCGCTCGGTGTCGAAGCTCTCCAGCACCGCCATGCCCTTGGCCATGCCCTCGATGAAATCCGCCTTCGCGATCGCCATGCCCACATCATGCCCGCATCCGAGGCTCTGCACGGTGATCGCGCAATCGCGGCGATGATCGCGCAAGGGCCGCCCTGCCCCGCTGGCGCCGCGCGGGCGGCGGGCCTAAGCTCGCTGCTCCACAGGAGACAAGCCATGAAAACCCAGGTTGCCATCATCGGTGCCGGCCCCTCGGGCCTGCTGCTCGGGCAGCTGCTGCACAAGGCCGGCATCGACAACGTGATCCTCGAGCGCCAGAGCGGCGAGTACGTGCTGGGCCGGATCCGGGCCGGCATCCTGGAGCAGGTGACGGTGGACCTGCTGCGCGAGGCCGGCGTCGGCGCCGGCGTCGACGGGCACGGCACGGTGCACCACAGCATCGAGCTGGTGTTCGGCGGCGCGCGCCATCCGATCGACGTCCACGGCCTGACCGGCGGCAAGGTGGTCACGGCCTATGGCCAGACCGAGGTGACGCACGACCTGATGGAGGCGCGCAAGGCAGCCGGCCTGGTCACCATCTACCAGGCCGCCAACGTCCAGCCGCTCGATTTCGACGGCAGCAAGCCGCGCGTCAGCTACGAGAAGGACGGGCAAAGCCATGTGCTGGAGTGCGACTTCATCGCCGGCTGCGACGGCTTCCACGGCGTCAGCCGCGCCAGCGTCAAGGACAAGGTCACCGAGTACGAGAAGGTCTATCCGTTCGGCTGGCTCGGCGTGCTGGCCGACGTGCCGCCGGTGTCGCCGCACGCCATCGTCTACGGCAACAGCGAGCGCGGCTTCTCCCTTTGCTCGATGCGCAGCCTCACCCGCAGCCGCTACTACGTGCAGTGCCCGCTGGACGACAAGGTGGAGGACTGGAGCGACCAGCGCTTCTGGGACGAGCTGCGCAGCCGGCTGGACCCGGAGCTGGCCGGCCGCATCGTCACCGGCCCCAGCATCGAGAAGAGCATCGCCCCGCTGCGCAGCTTCGTGGCCGAGCCGATGCGCTTCGGCCGCCTGTTCCTGGCCGGCGACGCCGCGCACATCGTGCCGCCCACCGGCGCCAAGGGACTGAACCTGGCGGCGTCGGACGTGAAGTACCTGTCGCGCGCCTTCATCGAGCATTTCAAGGACAAGAGTCCGGCGGGCATCGACAGCTATTCGCAGGTCTGCCTCAAGCGGGTCTGGAAGGCCGAGCGCTTCAGCTGGTGGCTGACCAGCCTGATGCACCGCTTCCCCGACACCGGCGGCTTCGACCAGAAGGTGCAGGAGGCGGAGCTCGATTACCTGGTCCACTCGCGCGCGGCCTCCACGGCCCTCGCGGAGAACTACGTCGGCTTGCCGCTCTGATAGCGCTGTCGTCCCCACAGGGGCTGTCATCCCAGTTTTGACCCGGGATCCATTTCCTCGCCCTCCAAGCCCCCGCGCATCGTTCGACCTCCGCGCGGACGGCGAGGCCGGACAGGGCGCAGCGCATCGGCACGGCGGCCGGTGCGGCGCCCCGGCTGCCCTGTGTTTTTCCGATTCCATGACGCGCCGCACCCTGCCCGGCCTCGCCGTCGACGATCCGGCGGCGCACGCGTGCCGACATCTCCCCCTGCGCGGCAGGTGGTGTCCGGCGCGGGCGATCTCTGCGGCGGCTGCGACATTCGGTCCGGGACCGGAGCGCGCTCAGCGCGCCTCGTTGTCTGACTCGTCGCACTTGTCCGAACAGAGGGGCCTTAGGCCCTCTGTGAGTTGTGCGACGCCGGTCCCGGACCGGATGTCGCAGCGAAGTCGGCGCGCCGCGCCGACCGCCGCAGTGTGAGCCCGCGTCGGGCACCGCCTGGCGCGCCGCGGGATGACGCTGCGCGTCACTCCCCCGACCAAACCGGCGGGCGCTTGGCGGTGAACGCCTGCACGCCTTCGCGAAAATCCTTGCTGCCGTAGGCGCGGCGGATCAGGTCTTCGGCATCGGGCAGGTGGTGCTGCTGCAGCCGCCGCAACGCCTCCTTGGCCACCGCCTGCGTCACCGGCGCCAGCGCGGCCAGTTGCTGCGCCAGGGCGACGCCCTGCCCTTGCAGCTCGCCGGCGTCGGCGACGGCGTGCAGGTAGCCGCAGGCCAGCGCCTCGCCCGCCGTGACCATCTCGGCCAGCAGCAGCATGCGCCTGACGCGCTGCGCGCCGAGGGCCTGCACCAGCCGCGCCATGTTGGACATCGACAGGCAGTTGCCCAGCGTCCTGGCGATCGGCACGCCGAACTTCGATTCCGGCGTGGCGATCCTGAAATCGCAGGCGGTGGCGATGGCGACGCCGCCGCCCACGGCCCAGCCCTCCACCAGCGCGATGGTCGGCATGGGCAGCGCCTCCAGCATGCCGATGCACGAGTCGATGCGCTGCTCGTAGGCCACCCCGGCATCGCCGCCCCTGAATTCCAGGAACTGCGCGATGTCGGTGCCGGCCACGAAGGCCTTGCCGCCGGCGCCGCGGAACAGCACCGCGCGCACCGAGCTGTCCTGGCGCAGCTGCTCGCACAGCACGCCGAGCTGGCCGTACATGGCCCAGGTCATCGCGTTGCGCTCCTGCGGCCGGTCGAAGGTGACCGTGGCCAGCGCGCCCGCGCGTTCGAGGTGGACCGTGCCTTCGCTCATGTGGCCTCCACGCCCGTCGAAGCCGGGCTGCCCCCCGAGGGGGCGTTCGATCGCCTGAAGCGGTTCTGCGCCGCGCTCATTCCGCGAACGCTCCGCCGGCCGCCAGCGCGGCGCGCTCGGCAGCGCCGATGCCCAGCTGCGCCAGCACTTCCTCGTTGTGCTCGCCCAAGAGCGGCGGATGGCGGCGCACCTGCTGCGGGGTGCCCGACAGCTTGACCGGGAAGCCGATGTTGGGCACCTTGCCTTCCACCGGATGGTCGATCTCCATCCGCATGTTCCGGGCCTTGGCGTGCTCGCTGCCGAAGGCCTCGGGGTAGGTCAGGATCGGCCCGGCCGGGATGCCTGCCTCCAGCAGCGTGGACACCCAGTAGTCCTTGGGCTGCTGGCGGAAGCTGCGCTCCAGTTCCTGCTCCAGCGCGGCGCGGTTGGCCAGCCGCTGCGAGATGGTGGTGAAGCGCGGGTCGTCGAGCAACTCCTCGCGCCCGAGCAGGATGCACAGCTTGGCCCACAGCTTCTGGTTGTTGGCGCCCATCACGAAGTAGCCGTCCGAACAGGCCATCGCCTGGTACGGCGCCGTCATCTTGTTGGAGGTGCCCAGCGGCTGCGGCTCCACGCCGGTGCCCCAGTAGTCGCAGATGTCCCAGACCGAGAACGACATCGCCGCATCGAACAGCGCCGCATCCACGTGCTGGCCCTGCCCGGTCGCCCTGGCACCGATGTAGGCCGACAGCGTGCCGTAGACCGCGAACAGCGCGCAGCCGATATCGGCCACCGGCACGCCGGCCTTCACCGGCGGCCCGCCCGGGTAGCCGGTGACGCTCATCACGCCCGACATGGCCTGCGCCATCAGGTCGAAGCCGGGCCGGTCGGCCCAGGGGCCGGTCTGGCCGAAGCCGGAGATGCTGGTGTAGACCAGCCGCGGGTTGATCTCCTTGAGCACCTCGTAGCCCAGGCCGAGCCGCTTCATCGCGCCGGGCCGGTAGTTCTCCACCAGGATGTCCGCCTCCCGCACCAGCCGCAGCAGCACCTCGCGCCCGGCCTCGGACTTGAGGTTGAGCGCCACGCTGCGCTTGTTGCGGTTCATGTTCAGGAAGCCCAGGCTGTCGTCGCCCTTCATCTTGAAGCCCATGGAGCCGCGGGTCTGGTCGCCGCCCTTGGGCGGTTCGATCTTGATGACGTCGGCGCCCAGGTCGCCCAGCAGCATGCAGGCGAACGGGCCGGCCATCACCTGGCAGATGTCCAGCACCTTCACGCCGGCGAGCGGCAACGGCCGTGCCGCGCGGGCGCCGCTGGCGCCCGTGTTGTCGTTGCTCACGTTGAATTCCTGGTCGCGGGCTACGCGTCCATCCTGACGTTGGCGTCCTTGACCACCTTGGCCCACTTGATGCCCTCGTCGCGGATGAACTGCGCGAATTTCTCGGCCGAGCCGCCGCCGTCCTCGGCGCCGTACTGGTCGAATTTCTCGATCACGTCCGGCATCGCCAGCACCTTGTTGATGTCCTCGTTCATGCGCCGCGCCATCGCCGGCTGCATGCCCTTGGGACCGACCAGGCCGTACCAGGTAGTGGCTTCGAAGCCGGGGAAGCCCGACTCGGCCATCGTCGGCACGTTGGGATGGCCCTTGGCGCGCTTCTGGCGGGTCTGGGCGATGGCGATCGCCTTGCCGCTCTGCACGTGCGGCGTGGCGGCCGTCATGGTGTCGAAGCTGTAGTTGATCTGGCCGCCGATCAGGTCGGTCAGCATCGGGCCCGAGCCCTTGTACGGGACGTGCAGGGCCTGCACGCCGGCCTGCAGCTTGAACATCTCCAGCGCCAGGTGCTGGGCCGAGCCGGTGCCGGCCGAGCCGAAGCTGACCTTGCCCGGGTTGGCCTTGCATTCGGCGACCAGCTGCGCCACGGTGCGCGACTTCTGGTGCTCGTTGCCGATCAGCAGGTTGGGCGTGACGCCCACCAGCACCAGCGGCGTGAAGTCGCGGTTGGCGTCGTAGTTCATCTTCGGGAACAGCGCCGGCGCGATGGCGTGGCTGTTGATGTGCGCCATCAGCAGCGTGTTGCCGTCGGGCGGCTGGTGGGCGACGTAGTCGGCCGCGATCACGCCGGTGGCGCCGGCGCGGTTCTCCACCAGGATGGTGGTCTTCCACATCTCGCCGAGCTTCTGGCCGATGACCCGGGCCAGGATGTCGGTGCCGCCGCCGGGCGCGAAGCCCACCACGATCTTCACCGGGCCGTTGGGCAGCGCCTGCGCCCTCAGCATGGGGGCGGCCGCCAGGGCGGCGGCGCCGACGGCGAATGTCCTGCGTCGAATCATGTGTTGTCTCCTGTTGCGGCAGCCTGAAATACGGCGTGGCCCGACTGTGGGCGATCCCCGGGGCGCCGGCAATCGTTGTTTTCCTTAGGCAGGATTCGCGGATTGCGATGCCAGCAGCACGTTGACCACGCTCTGCGCCGCCGAGGGCAGCACGCCGGCGGCCGGCCGGCACAGCACGAAGCGGCGGCTGGCCCAGGCGCCCTCGATCGGCAGCCGGCAGAACGCCGGGCCGCCGGCGATCGACTCCGCCACCGCCTGCGGCATCACGCCGATGCCGATGCCCTGGGCGATCATGGCCGCCATGCTGTCGAAGCTGCCGACCCGGATCGGGGTGCGCAGCACCCGGCTGGCGTCCGAGGCCTGGCGCTCCAGGTTGATCAGGATGGCCGAGCCCTCGTCCAGCGAGATCACGTCCCAGGCCAGGATGTCGGCCATGTCGACGCTGGACTGCTGCGCCAGCGGATGGCCGCGCGGCGCCAACACCACCAGCCGGTCGTCGCGGTAGGGCGAGGTCGGCATGCCGGCCGGCCCCAGGCTGCTTTCGTAGATGCCGACGTCGGCCAGGCCGCGGCTCATGGCCTGCAGCACGCCATGGCTGTTCATCTCCTGCAGGTCGATCCGCACGCCGGGGCAGGCCTGGGCACAGCGCAGGATGTCGGTCGGCAGGAACTGCAGCACCACCGACTTGCAGGCGGCGATCCGCACCACGCCCTTCTCGCCGTGCAGGTAGGAGGCGGCATCGTCCTGCATCCGGGCCGTCGTGTGCAGCATGGCGCGGGCATGCGCCAGCAGCGCGCGGCCGGCATCGGTCAGCGCCATGCCGTGCGGCAGCCGCCGGAACAGCGCCAGCTGGAACTGGCCCTCGAACTCCTGGATCCGGCGCGAAGCCGCGGCCGGCGCCAGGTGCATGCGCTCGGCCGCCTTGGTCACGCCGCCGAGTTCGGCGGTGGCGATGAACAGCCGCAGCGTGGTCAGGTCGAAGTGGATGCGGGCCGGCGCGGCCTCGGGCTTGCGGTCGGATGCCATCGGGGATGCACGCCGGGCGGCGCTAGCGGCGGGCCGGCCCGCGCCCCGGCAGCATCGACAGCAGCACGCCGTCGTGCAGCATGAAGTGGTGGAACAGCGCCGCCAGCGCGTGCGCCCCGGCCAGCCACAGGATGGCATCGCCCAGCCAGGTGTGGATCTCGGCCACCAGCGTGCCGGTGTCATGGGCGGGCGCCAGCCAGGGACCGATCTCCAGGCCGCCCAGCAGCGTCAGCGGATGGCCCTCCAGCCAGGCGCCCGCAACCGCGGTCAGCGGCACGGCGAACAGCAGCAGGTAGAGCCCCGCCTGCATGGCCCTGGCCGCCAGCCCCATCCAGCGCGCCACCTCGACCGGCTCGGGTCTGGTGTCCACCAGGCGCCACAGCAGCCGCAGGACCACCAGCGCCAGCACGCACAGGCCCAGCGTTTCATGCAGCTGGCGGTCGGCCGCGCGGGCGGCGGAATAGACCCGCTCCTCGGAGCCGCCGGGACCGTAGAGGAACGCCGCCAGCACCAGGGCGGCCGTGAGCCAGTGGAAGGCCTGGGCCACTGCGCCATAACGGGTGTTCGAGCTTGCCATGGCGCAATGATCGCCGATGCGGGGCGCCCGCGGCCAGCCTCAGTCGGCGAAGGCGCCGTTGGCCTTGATGATCGGACCCCACTTGTCGATCTCGGCCTTCAGCCAGGTCTGCAGCCCCTCGGGCGTGAGCTTGCTGTCGGACGCGACCTCGGCGCCCAGGTCGGCCATGCGCTTGACCACGTCCGGGTCCCGCAGCGCCGCCCGCACCGCCATGTTCATCTTCTCCAGGATCGGCTTGGGCGTTCCCTTTGGCGCGTAGATGCCGTGCCACACCAGCACCTCGAAGTCCTTCAGGCCCTGCTCGGCCAGCGTCGGCGCATCGGGCAAGGCCTTGATCCGGTTCTTGGTGGTGACGCCGTAGAACTTGACGCTGCCGGCCTTGATCTGCGGAATGGTCTGGGTGGTCTGGTCGCACAGCAGGTCCACCTGGCCGCCCAGCAGCGCATTCATCGCCGGCGCCGTGCCCTGGAACGGCACCGCCGTCAGCTTCACGCCGATGGCGCGCTCGAACATCATTCCGCACAGCTGCGAGACCGCGCCCAGGCCGGCGTTGGCCAGGTTGATCTTGCTGGCGTTGGCCCTGACGTAGGCGATCAGCTCGGGCAGGTTGTTGGCCGGGAAGTCCTTGCGCGCCAGCAGCGTCATCGGCACGTCCACCGCCTGGCTGATGTATTCGAAGTCCGTCAGCGGGTTGTAGGGCAGCTTGCGGTACAGCGCCGTGGAGGTCGCCATGCCGTTGTGGTGAATGAAAAAGGTGTACCCGTCCGGTTGCGCGCGGGCGACGAAGGCAGCCGCCACCGTGCCGCCGGCGCCGAGCTTGTTTTCCACCAGCACGGTCTGGCCCAGGGTCTTGCTCATCGAGGCGGCCAGCGAGCGCGCCACCACGTCGGTGGGCCCGCCGGCGGCGAACGGAACGACCAGCGAGATGGTCCGGGTGGGCCACGCGGTCTGCGCGGACGCGCCGGCGGCAAACAGTGCGGCCAGGCCGGCCAGGAGGAAGGTGCGGCGAACTTGCATCGGGTGGACTCCAGCATTGACAACGATGGCCGAGCCTAGCCCAGCCCGCGGCCGCGGCCATCGGTATGTTCCCCCACTGTCGGCGGCCTTCAGGCGCGCAACTCCAGCCGCGCCGCCATGGTCTTGTGGCCCTCGTGGTCCCGCACCCACAGGTCGGCGGCCGCCTGGCCATCGGGCCGGCCGCAGATGTCGAAGGGATGCAGGTCGAACACCGGCTTGAGCGCGCGGAACACGAAGGAGGAAGCCTGGCGTCCGGCGAACTGGCGCCCGCCCAGGCCCGCCAGCAGGGTCGCCAGCAGGGGGCCGTGGACCACCAGGCCGGGATAGCCTTCGACGCCGGTCACGTACTTGCGGTCGTAATGGATGCGGTGGCCGTTGAAGGTCAGCGCCGAGTAGCGGAACAGCAGCACGTCGTCGGGCACGACGCGCTCGCTCCACTGGCCCTGCGGCGCCGGCTCGCCGGCGGCCACGGCCGCGCCCGGCACCGGATCGGGCCGGTAGACGATGTCGTGGAACTCGCGCAGCGCCAGGCCACGCGGCGAGTGGATCTCGTGGCGCACCCGCACGAAGCACAGCGCGCCGCTGCGGCCGGACTTGAGCGCCACGTCGTCGATGGTGGAGACCCGCTCGATGGCGTCGCCCAGCCGCAGCGGATGGAAGAACTCCAGCTGGCCGCCGGCCCACATGCGGCGCGGCAGCGGCACCGGCGGCAGGAAGCCGCCGCGCCGGGGATGGCCGTCCGGCCCCAGCTCGCTCCGGCGCGCCGAGGGCAGGAAGTACAGCCAGTGCCACAGCGGCGGCAATTCCGCCGGCGCGGGGTCGGGCGGCAGGTCCAGCGTGGCGCGCAGCATGCGCACCGGCGCCGGCGTCACCTGGTCGTGCAGGGTTTCGGTGCGGCCGATCCAGGCCTTCAGGTCGTCAGCGGTCATCGGGAACTCCTCATAGCAGCAGAAAGGCGGCGCACGCGGTGGCGGTGGGCAGCAGCGCGCCAGCCAGCAAGCCGCCGGCGCCGATCGATTCATCGTTGAAGCCGCGCCGCAGCAGGGCGACGCCGGCCGGGTTGGGCGCGTTGGCGATCACCGTCAGGCCGCCGCCGGCGACCGCGCCGGCCACCAGCATGGCGCGGCTGTCGGCCGGCAGGTTGGGAATCAGCGAGCCGAGGTAGGTCAGCGCCGCGTTGTCGGTGATGGCCGTGAGACCCAGCGCGCTGAAGAACAGCGCCAGCGGCGCCAGCCCGGCCACCAGCGGCTGCAGCCACCATTGCTGCATGCCGCCCAGCACCACCAGCCCGGCCAGGAAGAAGCCCACCAGCAGGGCTTCCTTGAGCACCAGCGGATCCTGGTGGCGGGCATAGGCCTGGGTGAAGCCCAGGAAGAACAGGAACAGGCCCAGGAAGATCACCGGGTGGTGCGCCGTCGCCACCACCGCGGCCAGGAAGGCCAGGTGGACCAGGCTCACCGCCAGCGGCACCGGCCGGCGCTGGCCGTCGGCACCGGCCGGGTCCAGCCGCCGCGCCTCGGGTGCCAGCAGCACCACCACCACGCTGGCGTTGACCAGCACTGCCAGCAAGGCCTTCCAGCCGAACTCGCGCAGCATGAAGGCCGAATCCCAGTTCCAGGCCGCGGCCACCATCAGCACCGGCGGCGCCGCATAGGAGGTCAGCGTGCCGCCGATCGACACGTTGACGAACAGCACGCCCAGGGCGGCGTACTTCTTCCATTCCGGCATGCCGGGGCGGAACACGCTGGGCGCCAGCATCAGCGCGGCCAGCGTCATGGCGGCCGGCTCGGTGATGAGCGATCCCAGCAGCGGCACCAGCGCCAGGCCCAGCCAGATCTCGGTGACCTCCGCGCGGCCCGGCAGCCGCGCGGCCGACCAGCGCAGCAGCGCCTGCACCAGCTCCAGCACCGGGCGCGACGCCGCCACCACCATGATCACGAACACGAACAGCGGCTCCGCGTACTGGCGCGATTCGGCGTAGTCGATGGCCGGTCCGGCCCCGGAGACCAGCGCCATCGCCACGATCAGCAGCATGGCCCAGAAGCCGAACACCACCTCCACCTCGCCCAGCAGGTGGAACAGGCCGGCATGGCGCGGATGGCGGTGCGCCAGCGTGGCGAACAGCCTGGTGGCGAAGGTGTGGAGCAAGGCGGCGGCAAAGAGGGCGGCGGCGATCGCCTCGATCGGTTGGACTGGCATCTCTGCTAGTCTTGCACAAACGATTGCGCCCTCCCCACATGCCCAGCCAGCTCCGCGTTCTCCAGGGTTTCCGTGTCCTCAGCCTGGCGCTGAACCTGCCGGGCCCGGCGGCGCTGATGCGTTGCCGCAGGATGGGCGCCACCTGCGCCAAGCTGGAGCCGCCCGCGGGCGACCCGATGGGCCACTACAACCCAACCGCTTACGCACAGCTGCACGAAGGCGTCAGGGTGGTCCAGGCCGACCTCAAGAGCGCGGCCGGCCAGGCCATCCTGCACCGCGAACTGGCCAGGACCGACGTGCTGCTGACGTCCTTTCGCCCCTCGGCGCTGGCCAAGCTGGGGCTGGGCTGGAAGGATCTGCACACCCGCTATCCGCAGCTGTCGCAGGTGGCCATCGTCGGCGCCGCCGGCGCGCGCGCCGAAGAGCCGGGCCACGACCTGACCTACCTGGCCGACAACGGCCTGGTCGGCGGGCTGGAGCTGCCGGCCACGCTCTACGCCGACATGAGCGGCTCGCTGCTGGCCAGCGAGGCGGTGCTGCAGGCGGCGCTGGTGCGCAACGAACGCTATGGCGGCAGCGGCGAGAACCATCCGCAGGGCGCGCTGTTCGAGGTGGCGCTGGCCGATGCCGCGCACTATCTCTCGCTGCCGCGGCAGTGGGGCCTGACCACCGCCGACGGCGCGGTCGGCGGCGCGCACGCCGGCTATGCGGTCTATCCGTGCAGCGACGGCCGGGTGGCGGTGGCCGCGCTGGAGCCGCACTTTGCCGCGGCGCTGTGCCGGGTGGCCGGGGTGGCGGCGCCGGACCCGGCCATGCGTTCACCAGCCACCCGCGCCGCGATCGCCTCGTACTTCGCCGGCCGCACGCGCGACGAAATCGAGCGGGTCGCCCGCGAGCACGACTTGCCGCTGCACTGCATGGCCTGACGCCCCGGCGCTGGCCAGC
Source organism: Caenimonas terrae (assembly GCF_042655405.1). Lineage (NCBI taxonomy): Bacteria > Pseudomonadati > Pseudomonadota > Betaproteobacteria > Burkholderiales > Comamonadaceae > Caenimonas > Caenimonas terrae. The sequence goes on from NZ_JBHSMF010000003.1 coordinate 37,086, forward strand.
CCCTGAGCCCGGCGGTTGCGCTTAAACTGCCCTGTTTACCCCCCCGCCGCGTCACTGTGCAAAGCAATTCCGCAGTCAATGTTCTGCTCGTCGACGACGAGCCCGCCAACCTGCTGGCGCTGGAGGTGGTGCTGGAGCCGCTGGGGGCCAACCTGGTGCGGGCCGTCTCCGGCGAGGATGCCCTGCGCAAGGCGCAGGACGCGGACTTCGCGGCGATCCTGATGGACGTGCGGATGCCCGGCATGGACGGCTTCGAAGCCGCCAAGCTGATCCGGTCGCGGCCGCGTTCGCGCGCCACGCCGATCATCTTCGTGACCGCGGACGGCTCCGAGCTGTCGGCGGAGGAAGCCTATTCCATGGGCGCGGTGGACTTCCTGACCAAGCCCCTGATCCCGGTCATCATCAAGGCCAAGGTGGCGTTCTTCATCGAGCTGCAGCGCGGCAAGGACGAACTGCGGGCCGCCGGACGCCGCGCCTCGCAGGAGCGCGCCTTCCTGGCGGCGGTGCTGGAGGCGATCGAAGACGGCGTGGTCGCCTGCGACGCCGACGGCAAGCTGACCCTGTTCAACCGCGCGACCCGCAGCTTCCATGGCCTGCCGCAGGACGCGCTGCCGCCCGAGCAATGGGCCGCGCATTACAGCCTGTTCCGCGAGGACGGCAGCCTGCTGCCGACGTCGGAGATCCCGCTGGCGCGCGCGCTGGCCGGCGAGCACGTCAGCGACCTGCGGATGGTGATCGCGCCGCACGGCGGCAACCCGCGCACGGTGGTCGCCAGCGGCCGGCCGCTGTACGACGACGACGGGCAGAAGCTGGGCGCCGTGGTGTCGATGCACGACGTCACGGCGGTGCGCGAGGCCGAACTGGCGCGCGAGGCGGCCGTGCGCGAACAGGGCCGGCGCGAAGAAGCCGAAGCGGCCGCCGAACTGATCAACGCCAGCAAGGAGCGGGTCCGGCTGGCCACCGAGGCCGGCGGCCTGGGCGTCTGGCTGTGGGAAACCGAGACCGACACCGTGGTCTGGGAGCACGACTGGCTGTACGACATGTTCGGCCTGCCGCGCGACGCCGAGCCGCTGAACGCGGCCCGCTTCGTCTCCGAGTTCCTGCATCCCGACGACCGGGATGCCTTCATGGCGGCGGCGGCGGCCACCATGGAGCGGGGTGAGCCCTTCCAGTTCGTCGGCCGCTTCTTCCGCCATCCGGACCATGAGGTGCGCTGGCTGGAATTCCGGGGCCGCCGCCAGATCGCCACCGACGGCGTGTTGCAGCGCGTCCTGGGCACCGCCGCCGACATCACCGAGCGCCACCGCTTCCAGGAGCGGCTGCGGGTGAGCGAAGAGCGCTACCGCGCGCTATTCGAGGCGATCGACGAGGGCTTCTGCCTGATCGACGTGATCTTCGACGCCCAGCGCCGGCCCATCGACTACCGCTTCCTGGAAATCAATCCCGCCTTCGCGCACCAGACCGGCCTGCAGGATCCGGTGGGCAAGCGCGTGACCGAACTGGTGCCCGGCCACGAGTCCAAGTGGTTCGATGTCTACGGCCAGGTGGTGCTCACCGGGCAGCCGGTGCGCTTCATCGACGAGGCCCAGGCGATGGGCCGCTGGTTCGACGTCTACGCGGCCCGCCTCGGCGGCGCCGACAGCAGCACCGTGGCGGTGCTGTTCACCGACATCACGGCGCGCAAGCAGGCCGACGACGATCTGCGCCGGCTGGCCGCCGAACTGGCCGAGTCGGACCGCCGCAAGACGGAATTCCTGGCCACCCTGGCGCACGAGCTGCGCAACCCGCTGGCGCCGCTGTCCAGCGGCCTGCAGGTGATGCGGCTGTCGGCCTCGGACCCGGTCGCGATCGAGCGCACCCGCAGCATGATGGAGCGCCAGATCAACCACATGGTCCACCTGGTCGACGACCTGCTGGACATCGCCCGCATCTCCACCGGCAAGGTCGAATTGAAGAAGGAGCGGGTGGACCTGCAGACCGTGATCGCCAGCGCGGTGGAGACCAGCCTGCCGCTGATCGAAGCCGGCCGGCACGAGCTGCACGTTCAGATGCCGGACGAGGAGCTGATGCTCGACGTGGACCTGACGCGGGTGGCGCAGGTGGTGAGCAACCTGCTGAACAACGCCGCCAAGTACACGCCGGCGCGGGGACGCATCGGCCTGAGCGCCCACCGCGAGGGCGACTTCGTGGTGATCGCGGTGGCGGACACCGGCATCGGCATCCCGCCTTCGTCCATGCCCACCGTGTTCGAGATGTTCACCCAGGTCGGCCGCAACATGGAGCGGGCCCAGGGCGGGCTGGGCATCGGGCTGTCGCTGGTGCGGCGGCTGGTGGAGCTGCACGGCGGGACCGTGCAGGCCAGCAGCGAAGGCGTCGGCCGCGGCAGCACCTTCACCGTGCGGCTGCCGCTGGCGCCCGACACGCCGGCCGCCGCGCCCGGCCCCGCTCCATCGCGCCAGCCGGTGGCGGCGCCGACCGCGGCGCCACCGGCCGCTCCCGCGTTCGCTGTCGCCGCGCCCGCGCCGGCGCTGGCGCCCGACGATGCCGAGGGCGGACTGCGGGTGCTGGTGGTGGACGACAACACCGATGCCGCCGACACCCTGGGCGCGCTGCTGGACATGAGCGGGCATGCCACGCGCATCGCCAACGACGGCTACCAGGCGATCGAGGTGGCGCAGGCGTTCCAGCCGCAGGTGGTGTTCCTGGACATCGGCCTGCCCGGCATGAACGGCTACGAGGTGGCGCGCAAGCTGCGCGAGTTGCCCGGCATGGACCGCGCCTTCCTGGTCGCCCTCACCGGCTGGGGCGCGCGCGAGGACCGCGAGCGCTCCAGCGAAGCCGGCTTCGACCACCACCTGACCAAGCCCGCCGACATGGGCGCGGTGGAGACGCTGCTGTCGAACCTGGCGCGGGTGGATTGAGCTGGTTGTCGTCCGGACTTGATCCGCGACCCAGACGCTGGCGTATACGGCAATACCGTCGATCAGGAACAAGCCGGGCCTGACGTTATCCGAACGGCTGGCAAAGGTCTGGCTGCCGGATCAAGTCCGGCATGACAGTCCCACCCGCCGCCGCTTCAGCTCCTGACCCGCTCCCAGAACAGCCGTGTGGCATGCAGCCCGGCCGGGGTCCAGTGCTGGGCCGGCGACATGGCCTGCACCAGCAACTGCATCTGCCGCTCGTCCGCCAGCCGCGGCAGCTGCTCGCACAGCGCCTGCAGGTCGGGATCGAGCATCCCGGCGTCGTCGCCCGCCGCCACCGGCGCGGCCTGGCCGCGCGCGGCGGCCAGTTTGGCCTGGGCGCGGAAGGTGGGCCGGCGGCTGCGCCCGGCCGGTGCTTCATGCTCGGCAAAGGGCTGGCCGTCGCTGGCGGCATCGCCGCGGATCCAGTCGTGGATCACCTGCAGCTCGTAGCTGCTGAAGACGCCGAACATCTCGGCCCGCTCGCCCTGCAGCAGGCCCCAGAAGCGGCTCTGCTCCACCGGCGCGCCCAGCTTGATCCAGCCGGCCTGCTGCAGCGCCGCCAGGAAGGCCGGCACCTGCTGCGGCTGCGACAGCCAGTCGTTGACCTTGCGCCCGGCCACCTGGCAGTAGTCCGAATGGGCGCCGCGGCCCGCGCCGCTCTTGTTGGCCAGGATGCGCACCACCTCGGCCTCGATGTCGAAGCCCGCGATGACGGCGCCGGTGCCGGCGCCGGCATCCGCCAGCCGGGCGCCGGCGCGGATGCGGCGCCAGTAGTCCGAAGCGTCGCCGATGCGCGGCAGCGTCTCCAGCACCGCCTTGCAGGCGCGCATCGCGTGCCCGCTGTCGCAGTTGTCGACCGTCACGTGCAGGGTGAAGTAATACGGGTCCAGCCCCAGCTCGTTGAGCTCGTAGGCGCTGATCAACAGGTGCAGCGGCAGCTGCTCGTAGCCGAGGTTGAAGCCGATCACCTCGGGCAGGAAGTCCTCGGCGTTGCAGGCCAGCGCAAGCTGCACCAGGCCCTGCACGTGCAGCTCGTCGCTCAAATCGTCCAGCGGATCGAGGCCGTAGCGCACCAGCAGCTTGCGATAGAGCAGCACGTGGTTCTTGTCGGCCGCGCCCTCGCCCAGTTCCTCCACATAGGTGCGCACCAGGTCGTCGAAGCGGCCGTTGCGCCAGTGCGGCAGCAGGCCGTACAGCCAGGCGCCGTCGACCAGCTTGGTCGGCGCCACCGAGCGCAGGAAGTGCAGCGCGTGGGCGCGGTTGCCGAAGTAGCGGCGCGGCGCACCGCCGGCGCGCTGCTCCAGGTAGATGCTGTAGTTGGCGGCCACGGCTTGCGCATTGGCCTGCATCCACGCCGTCAGGTCCTGCGGCGACTCGGGGAGTGCGTCCGGCGTGCCGGCCGCGGCCAGCTGCTCGCGCAGGAACTGCGCCGCTTCGGCGCGGCCGGCGTCGTCCCAATCGCCCTCGGCCAGCCGCCGGTACAGGGCGCGGATGCGCCCCTCGCCAGCGCTGCGCGACAGGTTGCGGCCGGCCTCGGCGTCGGTCGGCAGGATGGCGGTCCGCGGCGCGGACCATTCGTGTTCGGCGATGTACATCGGTTCGCTTGGGTCCTTCTGGTAGAGACCCACTGTGGCGTGCATTGGCGCACGCAGCTAGCGCCCGCTGCCCCCTTTGCCCGTGGGAGCCTTCCTACGGTGCTGTCAGCCCAGCCAGCCGAGCTGCTGCAGGCGCGCCAGGTCGTGCGTGCGCACGCGTTCGCCGATGTCGGTGCGGTAGCGCAGGTTGGGCACCACCACCTGCCGGGCCGCGCGGTACGCCGCGTCGCAGGCCTGCTGCACGGTCTGGCCGGCGCCGGTGGCCACACCCACATAGCCGGTGCAACCGCTGGTGACAAGCTGGCCGCGCACCCGTGCGACCTCGGCGAAATGCAGCGCGTCGCGCTCGGCCTCGCCGGCGCCGGGCCGCAGGCAGATCGGCTCGCCCTTGGACAGCTCCTCGTAGCCGTGCCGGTAGGGAAAGGGCGGCACCGTCAGCACGACGCCGCAGGAAAAGCCGTCGCGGGTCGCCAGCTGCAGGCCGTCGCGCCGCAGCATGCGGGCGAAGATGTGCTCCCACGGCTCCAGGTGCAGGGCCTCGCAGATGGCAAAGCCCGGATAGCCGAAGCGGCTGGTGAACTCCAGCGGCCACAGGCCCACGTCGTTGGCGATCAGGTTGACGTTGATGTAGCCGCAGTAGCCGCCGCCGGCCAGCAGCGGCGCCAGCGGCGCCAGCACGGCGTCGAACAGCCGCGCCCAGCCGCGGTAGCTCACGATGGTGCCCATCTCGCCGGTCAGCTCGCCGAGCTCGCCGGCGAAGAAGCGCTTGTGCTCGAAGTCGATGCAGGCCGGCTGCAGGAACTGCGCGCCGTTGAAATAGGCGCCGACGCCGACCTCCACGCCCTGCACGTGCTCCATCAGCACGAAGTCGGGCGCGGCGGCGCCGGCCGGCGGATGGTCGCGGTACATCTGCAGCAGCGCCAGCATGTCGGCGCTGTCCTCCAGCTCGCCGACGTAGTTGCGGGTCCGCGGGCTGTCCGCGCCGTTGAACTTGAGCACGAAGCGCCCGCCGTTGGCGCGCAGGAAGTCGATGGCGGCGTCGTAGCCGTTGAAGTGGTGGCTGGCCGCCGTGTGCAGGCCGATGCTGCGCAGCACCTGCTGGCCGTAGTCGCGGTCGGCTTCCAGCCGGTCGCCCAGTGCGCTGCCGCCGACAACCTGGAAGCCCTCGCGCCGCAAGGCGTCCTGCTGCTCGCCCATCGACGCCGATTCGAACAGCGCCACGCCGGCGTCGCCGGCCTGGCGCAGCCAGCCCAGTTCGGCCCGCCAGTCGGCCGTGAAGTCCAGCATGCCGGCATAGACGTCGCGGCTGGCCTCGTCGGCGACGGACACCCTGACCTCGTGCCCGCGTTGCGCCAGGCCGTGGTACATCGCCGCCAGGTCGTTGCTGTCGCCGACGCCCAGGAACCTCACGCCGGCGGCCTCCGCGCCACCAGCGCCACGGCGGCGATCCGTTCGGCCTGGCGGTAGGCCGGCGCATCCAGTTCCTCGCCGAACACATCGGGGTCCAGCTCCCAGTAGCGCCACTCGCAGCCGGCCGCCTGCACCAGCGGCATCAGCGCCTCGGCCAGCGGGTCGCGCCCGTCCACGATCGCCGCGCCGGTGTACAGCAGCAGCCGGCCGCCGGGCGCCAGCCGCGGCAGGCCTTCGGCCACGATGCGCTCGGACAGCCCGCCCCCCAGCGGCCCGCCGCCGTGGCGGTAGGTGCGCGCCGACGCATCCACCAGGTAGGGCGGATTGGCGACGATCAGGTCGAACCGGCCCGGCGCCTGCGCATAGAGGTCCGATTGCACGAAGCCCACCCGCTCCAGGCCTGCCAGCGCCGCATTGGCGCGCGCATGCAGCAGCGCCTGCGGATTGATGTCGGCCAGCAGCAGCTCCGGTCGCGCCGCGGCGCCGGCCAGCGCAGCCACCATGCCGCCGGGCCCGGCGCCGCAGCCGACGTCCAGGATCGTGGCGCCGGCCGGCAGCGGCTCGCGCTGCAACTGCGCGTCGATCAGGGCCGCGAAGCGGTAGGTGTCGGGCCCGAAGAACACCGCATCGGCGTCGGAGGTCGGATAGGCCGAATGGGCGTACAGCCGGTCGCCGAGCGTCGAGAAGCGCACCCGGCTGCGCAGCAAGCCGTCCTGGCGCTGCAGCAGGCCGCCCGCGTCCAGCCAGCCCAGCACCTGCGCAGGCAGCAGCCCGGGCTGGAACGGCCGGCTCCAGCCGAACACGTCCCTCGGATCGCGCCCCAGTTGCGCGTCGGGACGTGCATTGACGCGCGCATGGGTGGCGGGCGTCGGCGTGATGAAACGGTAGCCCGATTGCTGCAGCCAGCGGCCGACCAGGACCAGGGACTCTCCCAGCGCATTGACAGTCATAGATGGCCGATATTCGCCGCATCCGCCGCCGCGGCGTGTAGGCCGCTGCCTCATCCTTGCTGGACGCGGCAGTCACGGTTTCGTCCGACAGCCGCGCGGCCGGCGAGCCCCTATGCTCGAACCGATGAACAACGAGGGAGTGGTCGCGACCCGCGGCCTGTCGGTGGCGTGGGCCAGGCACGGCGATGAAGTCAGACAGGCGCAGCGCCTGCGCCACGCCGTGTTCGCCGGGGAACTGGGGGCGCGGCTGCAGACCGCGCTGCCGGGCCACGACGTCGACCGCTACGACGATTTCTGCGAGCACCTGCTGGTGCGCGACGAGGAAACCGGCGAAGTGATCGGCACCTACCGCGCCCTGACGCCGTCGCAGGCCCGGCGCGCCGGCTCCACCTACGCCGACAGCGAGTTCGACCTGGCGCCGCTGGCGCCGCTGCGTTCCCGCATGCTGGAGCTGGGACGCAGCTGCGTGCATCCGCAGCACCGGCGCGGCGCCGTCATCCTGGCGCTGTGGGGCGCGCTGGCGCAATTCATGGCGCACAACAAACTGGACACGATGATCGGCTGTGCCAGCATCCCGCTCAGCCCCGGCGGCACGGCCGCCGCCGGTGTCTGGAACCGGCTGCGCCGCACCCACATGGCGGCGTCGCCGCTGCGCATCGCGCCGCGCCGGCCGCTGCCGCTGCCGGCCGAGCGCGACCTGCAGCACCTGGATGCCGAACCGCCGCCGCTGATCCAGGGCTACCTGCGCCTGGGCGCGCGGGTGCTCGGCCCGCCGGCCTGGGACCCGCACTTCAACAGCGCCGACCTGCCGCTGCTGGTGCGGCTGGCCGACCTGCCCCCGCGCTACCGCCGTGGCCTCGCCGCTGCCTGAGCGCGGCGCCGGCGGCGCCCGCAGCACGCTGGAGCGCATGCCCAAGTGGCTGATCTGCGTGCCGCTGGTGCTGCAGTGGCTGTGGCTGGCGCTGCGCCACGGCAGCCTGACGCTGCCCTCGGCGGCCAACCCCGCGATCACCTCCGGCGGCCTGGTGGGCGAAACCAAGCTCGAATACTTCCGCAGCATGGGCGCGCTCGCCATGTCGGCCACGGCCCGCCACTGCGCCCTGCCCGCGCAGGCACGCGGCTCGCTCGCGACGGTGCGCGCGGCGCTGGCGCAGGAAGGCATCGGCTATCCGCTGATCGCCAAGCCGGACCTGGGCATGTGCGGCTTCGGCGTGCGGCGCATCGACAGCGAGCCGGAGCTGGCCCGCTACATCGCCGACTTTCCGGCGGAGCAGGCGATCGTGCTGCAGGAATACCTCGCCGAGGAAGGCGAGGCCGGCATCTTCTATGCCCGCGATCCGGGCGCCGCCCAGGGCCGCATCATCGGCCTGGCGCTGCGCTACTTTCCGCAGGTCACGGGCGACGGCATTTCCTCGATCGACGCGCTGATCGCGGCCGATCCGCGCGCCGGCCGGGTGCGCCACGCGGGCCACAGCCTGGCGCTGGACGGCGCGCGGGTGCCGGCGGCCGGCGAGCGGGTGCGGCTGGCCACCATCGGTTCCACCCGAGTCGGCGGCCTGTACCGCGACGGCTCGGCCTGCATCACGCCGGCCCTGGCCACGCGCATCGACGGCATCGCGCGCGACATGGCGCAGTTCCACTTCGGCCGCTTCGACGTGCGCTTCGACGGCCTGGACGCGCTGCGCGCCGGCCGGGTGCGCATCATGGAGGTCAACGGCGCCGGCTCGGAAGCGATCGAGGCCTGGGACCCGGCCTTCGGCCTGGTGCGGGCGCTGCGCATCATCTTCGCCAAGCAGCGCACGCTGTTCCGGATCGCGGCGGCCAACCGCCGGCGCGGCCACCAGCCGATCGGCCTGTGGCAGCTGGCGCGGCTGCACTTCATGCAGCAGAAACTGCTGGACGCCTACCCTCCGTCCAACTGAGGCCACCTTTGAGCAGCAATCCCGTTTTGCGATCCCCCCTGAGGCCTGAGCTCAGCGGGTGGAGGCGCATAATCGCGGCTGTTCACCGACCTGTCCGTTGCCAACGGCGTGCTGAACAGAAGGACGCTCCGTGAACACCCAAGGCCTGACCGCCATCCTCAAGAACCAGGAATCGTCGATTCTTGGCAGCTGGGTCGACTCCCAGCTCACGCTCAGCGGCCGCCGCACCCTCGACGCCAACGAAGTCCAGGAACAGTCGCGCTCCTTCCTGTCCGGCCTGTCGATGGCGGTCAAGCACGGCTACGACGACGAACTGAGCGGCCCGCACTGGGACGACGTGCGCGCCCTGCTGTCCAACCTGTCGAAGAACCGCGCCATCGCCGGCTTCTCCTCCTCCGAAACCGCGACCTTCGTGTTCTCGCTCAAGCAGCCGCTGTTCGCGGCGCTGCGCAAGGCCTACGAGGAAGACCCCAAGGCGCTGAACGAATCCATGTGGGGCGTCTCCACCATGCTGGACAAGCTGGGCCTGGTCACCATCGAGGCCTACCAGCTGGGCCGCGAGCAGGTGATCGACCGCCAGCAGCAGGAGCTGCTGGACCTGTCCACCCCGGTGATCAAGCTGTGGGAAGGCATCGTCGCCGTGCCGCTGATCGGCACGCTGGACAGCGAACGCACCCAGGTGGTGATGGAAAGCCTGCTGGAGGCGATCGTCGAACACGAAGCGGTGGTCGCCATCATCGACATCACCGGCGTGCCGACCGTGGACACGCTGGTGGCGCAGCATCTGCTCAAGACCGTCGCCGCCGCCCGGCTGATGGGCGCCGAATGCATCATCTCCGGCATCCGCCCGCAGATCGCGCAGACCATCGTCCACCTCGGCGTGGAACTGGGCGACGTCACGACCAAGTCGAACCTGGCCGACGCGCTGCGGGTGGCCCTGAAGAAGAGCAACCTGTCGATCGTCAGGCTGCCGGCCCCCGCCGCCATGGGCAGCTGACCTTGGAACAGATCCCGATCCTCCAGCTGGGCCACTTCCTGCTGGTCACCATCCAGGTGGAGCTGCACGACGAGCTGGCGATGACGCTGCAGGACGACCTGACCACCAAGCTGGCCAAGACCGGCGCCCGCGGGGTGCTGATCGACATCTCGGCGCTGGAGATCGTCGACTCCTTCATCGGCCGCGCGCTGGCGCAGATCGCCGGCATCTCGCGCGTGATGGACGCCACCACGGTGCTGACCGGCATGCGCCCCGCCGTCGCCATCACGCTGGTGGAGCTGGGCGTGACGCTGGCCGGCATCAAGACCGCGCTGAACGTGGACAAGGGAATGCGGCTGCTGCGCGAGTCTCTGGACGAGCCAGGAGAAGCTCCATCAGCGGCCTGAAAACGGCCGGCGTGCCGATCCGCACGCTGGAGCAGCTGCATGCGGCGCGCCGGCTGGTGCTGGAATGGGCCACGCGGCTGGACTTCAGCTCGCTGGAGCGGACCAAGCTGGTCACCGCCGCCAGCGAACTGGGGCGCAACATGCTGGTGCACGGCAAGGGCGGCACCATGACCATCGGCGAGCTGCGCCAGGACATGCGCGCCGGCCTGCAGCTGGTGTTCGAGGACACCGGCCCGGGCATCGAGGACATCGAGCTGGCCCTGACCGACGGCTACAGCTCGGCCAAGAGCCTGGGACTGGGACTGGGCGGCTCGCGCCGGCTGGTCAATGAATTCGACATCGCGTCCCAGCCCGGGCTGGGCACGCGCATCACGATCCGCCAATGGAAACGACGATAGAAGTCCACGAGGCCAGCCAGGTCGCGGAAGTGCGCCGCGTCGCGGCGGAACTGGCGCGCGCCGAACACCTGACCGAGCCGGAGAGCGGCAAGCTGGCGCTGGTGGCCACCGAGCTGTCCAGCAACCTGGTCAAGTACGGCAAGGGCGGCGCGGTCACGCTCACGCGCTATGTCGAGGGCAAGCAGCACGGCGTGCAGCTGCTGGCGGTGGACAGCGGCCCGGGCTTCGCCGATTTCGTCGCAGCCACCCGCGACGGCCACTCCACGGCCGGCAGCCTGGGCATCGGGCTGGGCGTGATCATGCGTTCGTCCACCTTCTTCGACGTCTACAGCGTGTCCGGCCAGGGCACCGCGATGGTGGCGCGGGTGGCCCATGCGGCGCCGCGCAAACCGGTGGCGGCGCTCGCCCCCTTCGAATTCGCGGTTCGCTCAACGCCCAAGAAGGGGCAGGTCGAATGCGGGGACGCCTGGAGCGTGCGCGACTTCGGCAACCGCCAGCTGCTGTGCATCGTCGACGGCCTGGGCCACGGCCCGCTGGCGGCGCGCGCCTCGGCCCGGGCGATCTCGGTGTTCGAGGCGGCGGGGCCGGCCGACACGCCGGCCGGGATCATGGCCAAGGCCCACGAAGAGCTCAAGGAGACCCGCGGCGCGGTGATGGGCATCCTGGCGCTGGACCGGCAGGCCAACACCGCCGACTACTGCGGCATCGGCAACATCGCCGCCGCCGTCCACCTCGGGACCGAGTCCAGGCACCTGCTGTCGATCGAGGGCACCGTCGGCTACCGCATGCGCGCCACCCGCACCCACACCGTGCCGTGGGAGCCGACCGCGGTGGCCGTGCTCTACACCGACGGCCTGTCGGGCCGCTGGGGCCCGGCCCGCTATCCGGGGCTGCTGTCGCGCCACCCCAGCCTGATCGCCTCGGTCCTGTTCCGCGACCATGCCCGCGACACCGACGACGCCACCATCCTGGTGGCCAGGAGAAGCTGATGCGCCATCGCCTCGTCACAGTCAAGATCGGACCGCACAGCCTGACGCTGGCGCGCGAGCGCGCCCGCCAGGTCGGCGAGCTGTTCGGGCTGGAAACCCTGCAGCGCACCCGGCTGGTCACGGCCGTCTCCGAGATCGCCCGCAACACCGCGCAGTACGCCGGCGAAGGCGCGCTGACCTTCCTGTTCGACACCCAGTCGCTGCACTGCGCCGGGCAGGCGCTGGTGGCCGAGATCACCGACAAGGGCCCGGGCATCCACAACCTGCAGCTGGTGTCGCAGGGGCTGCACCGGCGCGACAAGGCCGTCAACGGCGTCACCGGCATCGTCGGCGCCCGCCGGCTGGTCGACCACATGGTGCTGCGCACGCCGGACGGCGGCGGCACCGTCGTCACCATGGAGATGGCGCTGCCGCGCAGCGCCAGGCTGCTGTCGGTGCAGGACGTCAACGCCCGGGTGGAGGAGCTGGTCACGCGCAAGCCGCGCAGCGCGATGGAAGAACTGGAGCAGCAGAACCGAGAGATGATGGAGGCGCTGGAGGAAACGCGCCGCCGGCAACTGGTGCTGGAGCAGGCCGACCTGCGCAAGAACGAGTTCCTCGCGATCCTGGCGCACGAGCTGCGCAACCCGCTGGCCACGCTCAACATGACGCTGGCCATCCTGCGCCGCAAGGCCAACATCTCGCCGGAGGAGCTGGTGCAGCGCAGCGACGTGATGGCGCGCCAGATCACCCACCTGGTGCGGCTGGTGGACGACCTCACCGACGTCACCCGGGTCGACAAGGGCAAGGTGGAACTGCAGGCCTCGCCGGTGGAGCTGAACTCGCTGGTCAAGGACGCGCTGGAGATGACGGCCGCCGCGATCCAGGCCCGGCATCACGCCGTCGCCTTCACGCCGACCCAGGAAGACCTGTGGGTGCACGGCGACTCCTCGCGGCTGCTGCAGGTGGTGGGCAACGTGCTGCAGAACGCCGCCAAGTACACGCCGGACGAAGGGCGCATCGAGGTGCAGCTGCGCACCATCGGCACCAAGGCCCTGATCGCGGTCAGGGACAACGGCGCCGGCATCGACGCCGAGATGCTGCCGCAGGTGTTCGGCATGTTCGTGCAGGCGCGCAGCCGCTCGTCCGACGACCAGGCCGGCCTGGGCGTCGGCCTCACCCTGGCGGACCGGCTGGTGCGCGACCACGGCGGCTCGATCTCGGTCACCAGCGAAGGCCTGGGCCGGGGCAGCGAGTTCACCATCACCCTGCCATTGCTGCAGAAGGCCGGCCAGGCCATGGCCTGAGCCGGGGCGGGCCGCGGCAACGCGCCCGCTCAATCGCGCAGCGGGCCGCGGCCGCCTTCGCGCCACCTTTCCAGCGCCACACTGAACAGGTCGTCCGCCAGGGCGCGCTTGCGCTTGGCGGCGTCGATCAGTTGCGCCGTGGGCGGCTCCCCGTGGCCGCCGAGGTACAGCATGTAGGCGTGCGTCACCGCGCGTTCCGCGGCCGAAGCGGCGCGGGCAGCGACTCTCCATTCGTTGAAAAACAGCACGGGGCGGCTCCGGTCGTTCCGGGCATTACACACTGCCCGGCCGGCCGGCACAAACGCCGCGCCGGCGCTCAGTCGCGGGTCGGCGGGCGCCCGCGGTGGTCGCCCCAGTCGCGGCAGGCCACGTTGAACAGGTCGTCGGCCAGTTCCCGGCTGCGCTTGGCCAGCTCCACCTGCTCCTCCGATGGCGCCGGTCCCTTGCCGTTGAAGAACAGCATGAAGGCTTCGGAGACCGCGCGCTCGGCGGCCGAGGCGGCGCGGGCGGCGACTCTCCATTCGTTGAAAAACAGCACGGCTGCCCCTGGTACCGCCTCGCTGGCAGCGAGGCACTGCCCCATTAGATACCGCTTTTGCCTGCGCGAGCGGCGGCCGACCTGGTTTCGGCGCGGCAGAGGGCCGCCGGCCGGCCTCAGCTGCCGCTGTCCTCCTGCAGGTAGCGGCAGGCCGCCACGGCCGCGGCGGCGCCCTCGCCCGCCGCGCTGGCCAGCAGCCACGCGGCGCCGGCGCGGATGTCGCCGGCCGCGAAGATACCGGGCACCGAGCTGCCGAAGTGCGCATCGGTCAGGATGCGGCCGGCGGCGTCGAGCCTGAGCGTGTCCGCCAGGAATGCGCTGGCCGGCTGCAGGCCGGCATAGACGAACACGCCCCGGGCCGGCAGCTCGCGCACGGTGCCGTCGTCCTGGCGGATCCGCAAGCCGGTGACGCCGTCCTGCGCGGTGATGGCCGTCACTTCCGAGTCCGCCACCAGCTGCACCTGCGGCAGGCCGGCGATGGCGTCGACCAGCAGCTTCTGCGCATGGGGCCGCCGTCCGCTGAACACCAGCGTGACCCGGCTGGCCTGGCCGGCCAGCACCGCCGCCTCGCCGAAGGCCGAATCGCCGCCGCCCACCACGCATACCGGCTGGCCGCGGAACATCGGGCCGTCGCAGGAGGCGCAGTGCGAGACGCCGCGGCCCTCCAGCTCTTCTCCCGGCACGCCCAGCTTGCGGCGGATCGAACCGGCGGCGACCAGGACCGCGCGGGCCTGGACCGACTCGCCTTCGCATTCGACGACAAATGCCGCTTGCCCCGAGCTTGCCGAAGGGCCCGACTCACCATCGTCCTGAGCTTGTCGAAGGACCGGCGCAGCCCGGACGGTGGCGACCGTGTCCAGCATGAATTGCGCCCCCGCCGCTTCCGCCTGCTCCTGCAGCAGCGGTCCCAGCTCGAAGCCGGAGATGCCGTTCGGAAAGCCCGGCATGTTGTGGATGGTCTCGACGTTCATCACCTGGCCGCCGGCGCCCATGCGCTCGATCACCAGCACGCTCAGGCCATGCTGGGCGGCGACGGTGGCGGCGGACAGGCCGGCGACGCCGGCGCCGACGATGGCGAGATCGACTTGCCGCATCAGCGCCACTCGTCCACCGACACCGTCGCCTTGTGGTGCGCGCCCATCATCTGCCAGTAGCCGTTGGCTTCGCCGCCGACCACCAGCACGTTGATGTCCTTGGCCTCGAACATGCGCACCGGCGTGTCGTCGGGCACGTTGAGGTATCTGGCCTTGGGCGACTCGCCGAAGGTGGCGCGCGTGTAGATGTAGTTCTGCACCAGCTGCAGGTCCCAGTAGCGCCCGGCCGGCATCTCGGCGGTCTCGTGCAGCCACTGGATCAGCTTGTCCTTGGTGTCGAAGCCGCCGCGCTCGACGAACTGGCGCGCGGTCAGCGGGTCCAGCAGCAGCACCGGCGCGGTGATCGCGTCGGTGCCCAGCAGCATGTCCTTGACGTGCTCGCGCCAGTGCTCCTTGCGCAGGCCCAGGCAAAACGTCGTCGAACGGCAGCCATGGAAAACCGTGACCGTGCTCGTCTCCTTGCCGAAGCCCTTCTGCACGTGCAGCGGCTCCCAGGGGCTGCGCTCCTCGTTCTCGGCGAAGGTGATGCTGTTGTAGGTGTAGTTGCTGCCGATCGAGCCCATGAAGGTCTCGCCGGGGACGGAGCCGCCCTGCAGGTTCTGCGACAGCAGACCGTAGGCGCGGCCGATGGTGGCGTTGGCATGGTTGTACGGGCCCATCGCGCCGATGCCGCAGTTCATGCCGATCTCGGTGCGGATCGGGCCGTTGACCACCGTCATCGCGGCGGCGGAGCTGGACGTGCTGCCCCGGGCCGAGATGCCGGTGGCCGCCAGCGCCAGCAGGACCGGCAGGTACTCCGGCTTGCAGCCGGCCATCACCGCGTTGACGGCGACCTTCTCCACCGTGTATTCCCACAGCCCGCGGTTGGGCGTGGGCTGCATGCGGCCAACCACCTCGTCGGGCTTGCGGCTGGTGGCGCGCAGCATGGCGGCGACCCGTGCTTCCGTCGGCAGCACGATGGGCAGGTGGTCGGTCCAGAGCTTCTGCTCGAACAGCGCGTGCAGTTCGTCCTCGGTGGCGGGCTCCTCCAGCCGCGGCGTGCTGCGCGCATAGGGCTCGTCGCCGGGGGCGGCGGCGGCCAGGCCCTTGGTGAGCGCATCGACGATCTCCTTCATCACCGGCTGGCCGGTGTAGGGGTCGTTGCCCTCGACATAGGCGCACAGTTCGGACGCGCTCTTGCCCATCACCGGCTGCGGCACGAACACCAGCGGCGCCATCGCCAGCCCGCCCATGCGGGTGACCGACTGCACCACCTTGACGAACTTGTCGGTGTGGATCGCCACCGTCGGCACGCCGTACTGCGTCTCCAGCGTGATCGCATGGGTGGACACGGCCGGCGCGCAGGTGCTGCAATGGCCGACGCCGATGATGGCGACGCCGCCGGCGGCCCGGATTTCGGCCCACAGGTGAGGATCGTCCTTGCCGTAGTAGCTGGCCATGGAGCGCAGCTCGGTCTTGAGTCCAGGCATCCTGGCGGCGAACCACACCTGGATCTGCTTGAGCAGTTCCACCGAATCGTCGAAGCGGCTGTCGATCAGGTAGACGGTCTTGCCGTCCAGGCTGGAGGGCCGCGGCGCCGGCTGCTTGCGGCTGACCCTGGGCGGATAGCCGACCGGGTTGTGGACCGTGAGTTGCTGGTTCTTGACGGTGGTGAGCACTTCTTTCTCCTGAGACACCGTTCGCCCCGAGCTTGTCGAAGGGCTTCGACAGGCTCGGCCCGAACGGAGGGGTTAATGCGCCGCGCGGCTGGGAGCGCCGGCGCGGGCCAGTTGCATGGCCTCGAATTCGTGGACCTTCTCCGGCCGCAGCGTGCGGTACGGCGGCGCGACCGAGCGGTCCTCGTCCACCAGCGTGATGCGGTCGATCTCGACCAGGTCCTGCTGCGTGAACCGGATCTCCAGCGCCTTGACGTTGTCGACCAGGTGCTGCGGCTTGTCGGCGCCGGCGATCACGGTGAAGGTCGCCGGCCGCGACAGCAGCCAGGCCAGCGCCATCTGCGCCAGCGTCCAGCCGCGCTGCTGCGCGAAGGCCTGCAGCTTCTCGGTCACGTCCCAGTTGCGGTCCGACTGCCAGGCGGCGGTGTTCGGGTTCCGGTCCTGGCGCGAGCCGGCGACGATGGCGCCGCGCTGGTGCACGCCGGTGAGCATGCCGGCCGCCAGCGGGAAGTAATGCGTCATGCCGATGCCGTACTTGACGCAGAAGGGCTCGAAGCGCTTCTCGATGTCGCGGTACAGCAGGCTGTAGTGGTCCTGCGCCGAAATGAACTTGCCCAGCCCGTATTTCTCGGCGGTGAAGTGCGCCTCGCACAGCTCCCAGGCAAACATGTTGGAAGCGCCGATGTAGCGCACCTTGCCGGCGGTGACGAGGTCGTCCAGCGCCCGCAGCGTCTCCTCGATCGGCGTCGCGTGGTCGGGCCAGTGCAGCTGGTACAGGTCGATGTAGTCGGTCTGCAGGCGCCGCAGGCTGTCCTCGCAGGCGCGGATGGTGGCCATGCGCGAGGCGCCGATGTCGTTCGGCCCGTCGCCGGTGCGGTTGCCGAACTTGGTGGCGATCAGCGCCTGCTGCCGCTTGCCGCCCTGCAGCGCCGTCCCCAGCGCCTCTTCCGACTTGCCGATGCCGTAGCTGTTGGCGGTGTCGAAGTAGTTGATGCCCAGGTCGAGCGCCTGGTCCACCACCGCGCAGGTGGTGGCCTGGTCGACGTAGCCGCCGAACGCAAAGCAGCCGACCCCGATCGCCGAGGCGATCAGTCCCGAGCGGCCGACGTGCCGGTACTGCATGCCGTTGGTCTGTTTCGGCGTCAGGCCGATGGCCGTGACGCGCTGCTGGATGTCTTCCATGTCAGCTGTCCATCCGGATCCCGGATTCCTTGATGACCGGCGCCCAGCGCGCGCGGTCGGCCAGCACCTTGGCCTTGAACTGCTCGGGCGTGCCGCCCACCGGCACCAGGCCCATGCGGTGCAGCGACTCCACCACCGGCGCACTGGCCAGCGCCTCGTTGACGATGGCCGCATAGTCGGCCGCGACGTTGGCGGGAATGCCCGCCTTCGCATACAGCCCGAACGACGTCACGGCGACATAGCCCGGGTAGCCGGCCTCGGCCAGCGTCGGGATGTCCGGCGCCAGCGGCGAGCGCTTGTCGCTGCAATGGGCGAGCACCCGCAGCTTGCCGGCCCGGTGCATCTCCAGGTAGTCCGGCAGGATCGAGCCGCTGCAGGGGACCTGGTTGCCCAGCAGGTCGGCCAGCAGCGGCGCGCCGCCGCGGTACGGCACGGCCTGCAGCGGCAGGTTCAGCTGCTTGCCCAGCTGGTAGATCACCAGCGCGCCCATGCTCACCGGGCTGGGCACGCCGATCGAGCCCTGCTTGGGGCTCTTGCGCACCGACTCGACATACTCGGCCATCGTGGCGACGCCCGACGCCGGATTGACGGTGAACGCGGTCGGGGCGCTGGCGCACTCCACCACCGGCTGCAGGTCCTTGTCCAGGTCGAAGGTCGGCTTGCTGGAGAACAGCGGCAGCAGCGACACCGCGGAATTGGGCGCCATCATCAGGTAGGAGCCGTCGGCTTCCTGGTTCTTCAGCGCCTGGATCGCGACCAGGCCGCCGGCGCCGGACTTGGATTCCACGATCACGGTGCGATTGAGCCGGCTGTGCAGGCGGTCGCCCAGCATGCGGGCCAGCGTGTCCGACGAGGTGCCGGGCGGCACCGTCAGGAAGATGGTGAGCATCCGGGACTGCGCCCGCACCAGCGCGGGCGCGCCGACCAGGGCCGGCGCAGCGGCCAGGGCGGCGACCAGGCGCCTTCTGCCGGGGTTGTGGTTCATGCTTTGTCTCCTGCGGGCCTGCCGCTGGTGGCGACCGCTTCGGCGCGGTTCGGTTAATGGCAACTGGAGCCGATGATTCGCTGGCGGCGCCCGGCCGTCAATTGAAAAGAACGCTCTCATTGTTAAACTGCGGTTAACACCTTGGGAGCCCGATGAACCTGCGCCAGATGGAAGTGTTCCGCGCCGTGATGCTCACCGGCGGCGTCAACAGCGCGGCCGAACTGCTGCATGTGTCGCCGCCCGCGGTCAGCAAGGTGCTGGCCCAGGCCGGCAAGGCCAGCGGGCTGGTGCTGTTCGAGCGGCTCAAGGGCCGGCTGATTCCGACCCCGGAAGCGCACCAGCTGCATGCCGAGATCGACCAGCTCTGGCGCGGCGTCGAGAAGGTGCGCGACGTGACGCGCGAGCTGTCCTCGGGCGCGCAGGCCACGCTGCGGCTGGTCTGCTCGGCCAGCCTGGCGCCCTACCTGGTCTCGCGCGCCGTGGCCCGGCTGTATGCCAGGTTCCCGCGCCTGCAGTGCCGGGTGCAGGTGGTGTCGCCGGACATCATCAACCAGACGCTGCTGGACCGCTCGACCCACCTGGGCATCGCGCTGGCGCCGCACGACAACCCCAACCTCGCGACCGTGCGCAGCTACCAGTGCGGCCTGGCCTGCGTGATGCGCAGCGACCACCGGCTGGCCAGGAAGAAGCTGGTGCGGCCGGCCGACCTGGCCGGCGAACGGGTGATCTCCGCGCCGGAAAGCGTGCCCTTCGGCCAGACCCTCGAGCGCGCCTTCGGTGCCGCCGGCGCAGCCATGCACCGCGACTTCGAGTGCATCAGTTCCACCACCGCCTGCTGGTTCGCGCAGGCCGGCGTCGGCGTCGCCGTGGTGGACGAAGCGGCGATCGCCGGCGGCCTGCTGGCCGGCCTGGAAGTGCGGCCGTTCCAGTCGGCCGAGAAGCTGCCGGTGCGCATCATCCGCAACCGCTACCGGCCGATGTCGGTGGTGGAGAAGGCCTTCGTCGAGGAGTTCGACCAGGTCTGGGCCGGGATCGGCAAGAATGGCGGCGCAGCAGCCGCATGACATCCGCCATGGACCAGACCGCCCCGCTGTTCGACAGCGAGCACGCGCCGAACGCCGGTGCGCGCGAACCGCTCGGCCGGCAGGCCTGCGTGCTGCGCGGGCTGGCCCTGCCCTGGGTCGGCGAGCTGCTGGCGGCGCTGCAGGACATCGAAGCCGCCGCGCCGTTCCGGCACATGGAGACGCCCGGCGGCTTCACCATGTCGGTGGCGCTCACCAACGCCGGCGCGCTGGGCTGGACCACGGACCGCAGCGGCTACCGGTATGCCGCGCGCGATCCGGTCAGCGGCCAACCCTGGCCCGCCATGCCCGCCAGTTTCCGGCAGCTGGCCCGCAGCGCCGCGCAGGCCGCGGGCTTTGCCGGCTTCGAGCCCGATGCCAGCCTGGTCAACCGCTATCTGCCCGGCGCCCGCCTGAGCCTGCACCAGGACAAGGACGAACGCAGCCTGGACCATCCGGTGGTCTCGCTCTCGCTCGGCATCCCGGCGCTGTTCCTGTGGGGCGGCATGAAACGCACCGACAAGCCGCTGCGCATTGCGCTGTTCCATGGCGACGTGGTGGTCTGGGGCGGGGTCGACCGCCTGCGTTACCACGGCATTGCACCGCTGAAGGAAGCGAGCCATCCGCTGCTGGGCCGGCAGCGCATCAACATTACCTGGCGCAAGGCCGGCTGACGGGGCCGGACCGGGAACCGGGCGCATGACGCAGAATCCGGGCTCCAGCTGCCACGCCGCCGCCTCTCCAATGCCCATTCCCAAGACCTCCGACCTGTGCGACGCCTGCGCCGACGCGCAGGCCTGCGCGCTGCCGCTGCGCGGCTACGGAGCGCACCGGGCGTTCGCCGGCGCGATCCGCACCATCCGCTGCCACGAGGACATCGCGCTGATGCGCGACCTGGTCGGCCAGCCGGGCCACGGCCAGGTGCTGGTGATCGACGGCGGCGGCTCGCTGGCGCGGGCGCTGTTCGGCGACGTGATGGCGGCGCTGGCCGTGCGCAACGGCTGGGCCGGGCTGGTGGTCAACGGCGCGATCCGCGACTGCGTGGAGATCGATGCCATGCCGCTGGGCGTCAAGGCGCTGGGCACGGTGCCCCGGCGCGGCGAGCGCAGCGGCGCCGGCGAGGTGGACGTGCCGGTGCAGTTCGGCGGCATCACCTTCACGCCGGGGCGGCGGCTGGTGGCGGACGAGGACGGCGTCGTCGTGCTGCCGCACGGGCTGACCGAAGCCGACATCGCGGTCGACGAGGCCGTCGCGGCCACCGCCTCCTACGCGGCCGGCGCCGGCCGGCCGGGATGAACGGCGCGCCGATCGTCGGCCTTCGCCTACATTCCCCCCTTCCCTTCGCTGAGGGGCCCGCGCGCCCCGGGGGCCTACAGTGGGCCCCCAGCACCACCATGGAATCCTGAATCAATGGCTTCGCCGGTCAAACGCCTCCTGCTCGTCGCGCTGCTCGCAGCCGGACTGGGCTTCGCCATCCTGAGCTATTACGACGCGCCCCTGAACGACCAGGACACGACCATCGGCAGCGCGCCCCAGGCCGCCGCGCCTGCGCCTGCTGCCTCCGGTGCGTCGGCGGCACGCTCGCCCGACGACCAGGTCGCCTCCGCCTCGGTTCCTGCGGGCACCGAGACCGTCGCCGGTCCCGGCGTCGAGGTGGCGCCCCCGGCCGAGGAAGGTCCGCTGCTGCCGTTCCTTGAGCGCGAATCCTTCGGCCACCGCGCCGGGCTGCACAAGACCAAGTCCGACGTCAACCTCAGCGCCAGCGCCGCCCTGGTGATCGACCAGGAATCGGGCAAGGTGCTGCTGGACAAGAACGTGCAGTCGGTGCTGCCGATCGCCTCGCTGACCAAGCTGATGACCGGGCTGGTGATCGCCGAAGCCAACCTGCCGATGGACCAGCCGATCACGATCACCGACGACGACGTGGACAGCGAACGGCACAGCCGCTCGCGCCTGCGCGTGGGCACCACGCTCACCCGCACCGAAGCGCTGCAGCTGGCGCTGATGTCCAGCGAGAACCGCGCCGCCCATGCGCTGGGACGCACCTATCCGGCCGGGCTGCAGGCCTTCGTGCAGGCGATGAACCGCAAGGCCCAGGCGCTGGGCATGAAGAGCACGACCTACGTCGACCCGACCGGGCTGGCCACCGGCAACCAGTCCAGCGCGCACGACCTGGCGCTGCTGGCGGCGGCGGCGGCCAAGCACCAGCTGCTGGCCGACTACACCACCACGGCGCAACACATGCTGCCGCTGGCCAGGGGACGTACGCTGGTCTACAACAATTCGAACCGGCTGGTGAAGAGCCCCAACTGGGACATCCTGCTGCAAAAGACCGGCTACATCGTCGAGGCCGGCTGGTGCATGTTGCTGGACACGCAGATCGGCGGCCACAAGCTGTTCGTGGTGCTGCTCGATGCCGGCGGCGCCGCCAGCCGGATCGGCGATGCCGAACGGATCAGGCACTGGGCCGCGGCACAGTTCGGGGTTCCGGCCCGCAACGTGGCGCCGCCGGCCCAGCCCAAGGGCCCCAGGATCGAGAAGCATTTCAAGGGCCATCGGAGCTAGCCCCTTTGCGCGCGTCGCGCGCTGTTCCTATACTTGCTGATGGACACCAGCCCCATTCCATCGCTGCCCATCGCTTCCGAGGCGGGGCGCTCGCTGCTGCTGGCGGCGCACCACAGCACCCAGCGGATGATGGAGCAGCGAGCGCCGCTGAGCGAGATCCTGTCGGTGCTGGCGTCCGCCGGCGAGGCCTTCTCCGAGGGGCGCACGGTCTGCTCCGTGCTGCTGCTGGACCAGGAGGGCCTGCTGCGCAACGGCGCCTCGCCCAACCTGCCGGCCGACTACCTGCATGCCATCGACCGCCTCAAGCCCGATCCGGCGGTCGGCACCTGCGCCGCGGCAGCCGCCACCGGCGAGCCGGTGATGACGCCCAACTTCTACAACGACGACCGCTGGTCCGAACTGCGCCACTGGCCGCTGGTGCTGGGCTTCTTCGGCGCGTGGAGCATGCCGATCAAGGCCGCCGACGGCCGCGTGCTGGGGACCTTCGGCACCTATTTTCGGGAGCACCGCCTGCCCACCGACGATGAGCGGACCGCGGTCGGCTTCCTGGCCGGCATTGCCTCGAGCGCGATCGTCGCCGCGTCTACCGCGCAGACCTGAGCCGGCGGGAGTCGCCTCCCTGGCCTATCCCCTGTCGTGGCGCCTGCAGGCAGCGTCCCAGGTCATCGAGCGCATGCACCTCGTCCGGAAGGCGAAAACCGCAGTCCAGCTGCAGCCCGGCGTTGCAAGGGCCGCGGCGTCCCGGGCGGCCCAGCGAGAGAGCGTCAGCCGGCCCGCCCATCCATCCTGGCAGCGCGTTTCGCCGCAGGGCGATCTGCCAGCCGCTTGAGCCAGGCGTCGATTCGATCGTTGCCTGGAGCCATCTGTGGATCCCACCCGAAGGGGCCGGACATGAGGACATCGGCGGCGGTGATGGCGTCTCCCATCAGGAAGGAGCCCGCTGACAGCGCTGCGTCGACCCGACCGACAACGCGGCTGTGATCCCGCAGTGTCATCGGGTCCAGACTTGCTGCGTAAAGCAGGCGGGTGTTGTAGATCGGGTCTGCTTCACCAGCGAAGAATGCAAGCCATGTCAGATAGGAGGCTCGTTCGGCCGCGCCGATCGACCGCCCCAGCCCGGCTGCCGGGAAGGCATCGGTCAGATACAGGGCGATCGCCATCTGCTCGGTGACAAGCTGGCCGTCGTGCACCAGGGCAGGCACGCGCTTCTCGGGATGAACGTTCTTCGGATCGGGCGAACCGTTTCCGCTCCGCCTCTTGATGTCGCAATAGACGATGCTGTAGTCAACGCCGAGCTCTTCAAGCAGCCAGACAAATGTCGACGACCTTGAACCTGGGGAGTGGTAGAGAGTGATCATGGTGTCCGTCAGTGGTGCGGTGGTTGGACGCGGGGAAGTCGGCGTGGGGAGAGTCTCGCGTGGAACGTACCCGCGGTCCATGGGCGGGTGGAGCTCGCCGCCAGGATGCCCTGTTGACTGCCCTGTCAGGCATCGCGGCGCGCCTGCATCATTTGGTTTGCTTGCTCCCGCGCCTCAGCAGCCTTTGCACCCGCCGGCCGCGAATGCTGGCCATGCCCTGCGCGTAGCGGCTGCGAGGACGGACAGGGCTTGCGGGTCGACCGGCATCGCGGGCGGCTACAGCTCGTGCGCGTAGACGATGAAGCCTTGGTGCCGCGCCAACTGGTCGTAGAGCAGCCGGGCGGCGGCGTTCGATTGCTGGGTCTGCCAGTACACCCGCCGGATGCCCGCCGCCGCAGCCTCGCGGTAGACCGCCTCGATCAGCGCGCGGCCCACGCCCTGGCCCCTGGCCTCGGGCGCGGTGAACAGGTCCTGCAGGTAGCAAGTCGGTTCGATGCGCGTGGTGCTGCGATGGTGCAGGTAGTGGGCCAGCCCGACCACCCTGCCCTGCGCCTGCGCCACCAGCGCGAACACCGGCTCGGCGGGGTCGAAGAACCGGCGCCACGTCGCGCTCGTGATGGCCGGATCGAGGGCGGTCGCTCCATCGCGCCCGTAGAAGGCGTTGTAGCCGTCCCAGAGCGGCAGCCAGGCCGCACGGTCGGACTGCTCGACGGGACGGATGATGGCGGGTGCGGTGGGGTTCATGGCCTCGCGCCTGGGAAAGTCCAGGGCGGCTCACTCGCGGGCATCGTCGAGCGCGTGCGAGCTGTTGGTCGCGCCGCTGGCGTTGCGCCGGCGGCGCTGGAAGCCCAGCGCGGCCAGCCAGCACAGGCCGGCGGCCACGGCGCCGACGGCGGCACCGGCAGCCAGCGAGACCGGCAGCAGCGACTTGCCCCAGACGCAGCCTTCGGAGATGGGCTGCCGGCATTTCCAGGCGATCTCGCCAAGGGGCACGCCCAGGGCCAGCATCAGGAAGACGGCCAGCGAGAACAGCAGCGCCGCACGCCGCGTGCGCAGGAACGCGCACACGACCATGCAGCCAACCAGAAAGGCAAGCAGTGCCGCGGGGATCATCGCCGCGCCATCGCCCGCCCGGCCTCAGGCGGTGGCGAGTTGCTTGGCTGCCGGCAGGCCCATGCGGTCCAGCGCCTGCGCCAGTTGCGCCACGGTGCGGTCCACGTGGTGCCACTTCTCCAGCCCGAACAGGCCGACCCGGAAGGTCATGAAGTCGGCCCCTTCGTCGCACTGCAGCGGCACGCCGGCGGCCGTTTGCAGGCCCTCGGCCAGGAACTTGCGGCTGGACTGGATCTCGGGATCGGTGGTGTAGCTGACGACGACGCCGGGTGCCTTGAAGCCCTCGGCCGCCACGCTGGCCAGGCCGCGCGATTCGAACAGCGCACGCACCTTGCGGCCCAGGTCTTCCTGTTCGGCCTTCACCTTGGCGAAGCCGTAGGCCTGCGTTTCCTTCATCACGCCGGCCAGCCGCGTCAGTGCGTCGGTGGGCAACGTGGCGTGGTACGCATGGCCGCCGCCTTCGTAGGTTTCCATGATCTGCAGCCACTTCTTCAGGTCGCAGGCGAAGCTGGAGCTGGTGGTGCCGTCGATCGCCTTGCGGGCGTTCTCGCCGAGCATCACCATCGCGCAGCACGGCGAGCTGCTCCAGCCCTTCTGCGGCGCGGAGATCAGCACGTCGACGCCGGTGGCCTTCATGTCCACCCACATCGCGCCCGATGCGATGCAATCGAGCACGAACAGGCCGCCCACCTCATGCACGGCGTCGGCCACGGCCTTCAGGTAGCTGTCCGGCAGGATCATGCCGGCCGCCGTTTCCACGTGCGGGGCGAACACGACCGCGGGCTTGTGCTCGCGGATGGCAGCCTGCACCTCGGCGATCGGCGCCGGGATCCAGGGCGCCTGCGGCCCGCTGCCAACCTTGCGCGCCTTCAGCACGGTGGACGACTTCGGGATCTGGCCCATGTCGAAGATCTGGGTCCAGCGGTAGCTGAACCAGCCGTTGCGGATCACCAGCACGTCCTTGCCGCCGGCGAACTGGCGGGCCACCGCCTCCATCCCGAAGGTGCCGCTACCGGGCACCAGGGCCACGGAATGCGCCTTGTACGCGTCCTTCAGGATCGCGGAGATGTCCTTCATCACGCCCTGGAAGCTGCGCGACATGTGGTTGAGGGCACGGTCGGTGTAGACCACCGAAAATTCAAGCAGGCCGTCGGGATCGACGTTGGGCAGCAGTCCAGGCATGGTTGTTCGCTCGGTAACGGGAAGGGGCCGTCACCTTAGCACGGCTGCCTGACGGGCGCCCGAGCGGGCGCGCGTGCCCCCAGAGGGGCACGGGAAGCTCAGGCAAACGGGCGGGGAGCGGGCGCGATCAGCCGGTCCACCAGCTTGCGCAGTTCGGCCGGCAGCGACGCCGGTTTCTGCCGCAGCGCGCTGGTTGCGGGGCAATCGCGGCCCTGGCGGCAGCGCTGGTTGCAGGGGTGACAGGTGCTGTTGGACATGGCGGCCTCCCGTTTCGGATGAATCAACGATAGGCAGGACCGGCAAGCGTTGCCGTAGGACGGCGCCACCGCGGCTCCGCTAGGATGCCGCATGGACGACTACACCTTTTCCGACAACAAGGCAGGCCAGCGCTACGAGCTGATGCAGGACGGCGCGCTGGCCGCCCACGCCGACTACCAGCTGGAGGACGGCGCCGTCGTCCTCACCCACACCAACGTGCTCCCCGGCAACGAGGGCAAGGGCGTCGGTTCCAGGCTCGCCAGGCTGGTGCTGCAGGACCTGCGCCAGCGCGGCGTGAAGATCGTGCCGCAGTGCGAGTTCATGGCCGGCTACATCGCCAAGCACCCGGCCGCCTAACCGCCCGCCGGCGGGCGCGGCTGCAGCTGGAACGTCAGGCTGCCCCAGAAGCTGTCCCAGTCCACCTCGGTCGAATCGGTGGCCGCCACCATGTGGACCGCATTGAGCATCCAGCGGCCGGTGAAGGGCAGCGTGAATGCAAAGCGGCCGCTGCCGTCGGTGGTCGCGCGGATGGTGGTGGTCTGGCCGCCCTGTTTGTGCCAGGCCTTGACCAGCACCCCCGGTCGCGGCCGGCCCTCGAAGCGCAGCTGGAAGTGCAGCGTGTCGCCGGCGTGGGCGGCCAGCGGATCGTCCAGCGGCAAGATCTCCATGCGCTGGCCGGTGACCGCGGTGGCGGCGCCGTCGCCCTGCCCGCCCACCTGGAGCAGCGCCTTGGCACTGCGCCGGAAGCGCTCGCGGCCGGGCGTGGCCGCGGTGCCCGCCGCCTCGCGCTGCCGGATGACCCAGTCCATGCCCTCGTCGTGCAGGTACGCATGGAACTTGTCGGCCGCCAGCACCACCTGGCTGGGATGGCTCTCGTAGGCCAGCACGTGGCTGCCCGGCTGCGCGAACGACAGCCGCAGCGCCGGCACCATTGAACCGGTGGGCACCCTGGCGTCCAGGTCCTCGTCGCGGCCGGCCGACAGCGCATGCAGCGAGACGACGTGCGCCGTCGTGATGCCCACCAGCTCGCCGGTGTAGAACTCGCCGACCCGCGCCGTCATCAGCACCGGGGCACCGACCGCCGGCGCCGGCGGGCTGGCCTCGATCCAGAACTCGTGCGCGTTCGCAGACAGGCACGCCGCCCAGGCGACCAGCACCAGGGCGGCGCGTCGCAGCAGGCCGCAGCTCACAGGCCTTGCCGCTCCATCACAGGCTGGTTTCGGTGCTGTCGTCGGCCGGCAGCACGGCGTCGCCGACCAGCAGCGGCTCCGCCGTGTCGCTGGGCGCGTTCACCTGCGCGTTGACGAAAACCAGCAGGCCGGCCGGGTCGGCGGTGGCGGTGCCCGGGATGTCGGTGCTGGCCACCGGCGCTGCCGGCGCCGGCGCGTCGCCGCCGCCGCCGCAGGCCGTGAGCACCAGCGCCGCGGCGCCCAGCAATGCGATTGCATGCAGTTTCTTCATGGGGGACTCCTTCTGCGATCAGGGAAAGGCGGTGCCGCCGGCGGCAGCGGGATTGGAATTGCCCGGCAGCGGCGCCGTCAGGTACGGGAAGGATTGGCCGAAGTTGGCCGCCGTCTTGCGCACACCGTCGGTCAACGGCAGCCCGCCGGCCGGCGCGTCGGACGGCTTGCAGCCCACCTGCAGCGAATCGGTCGGCCCGGTCAGCACGCACAGCGCGCCCATCGCCACCCGCAGCGACAGGTCGACCACGTCGTCGGCCGGCCGCCGGCCGTTCGGGAAGCCCGCCAGGTCGCCGCCGGCGACGCCCAGCGGATTCTGCGCAGCAGCCGCGGTGGCCGCCGTGGTGGTGTTGAGACGCAGCATCTCGGCCGGCACCACCGACTTGGGCTGGTTCACGCCGGCGATGCCCTTGAGGAACACCGTCAGCAGGTCGGTGCGCGGGAAGTTGGTCGGCGCCTTGGCGCTGGGGAACAGCGACTCCACCAGCGCCGGCAACACCGGGTTGGTCACGTAGTCGGCGAACTTGGCGGCATCGTCCTTCGGACGCGAGGCGTTGAACTTGTCCTTGTCCTCCAGGCCGATGACCACCTCGTTGACCAGGGGCATGCCCAGGCGCGAGACCTGCGCCCACGCGCCGCCTTCGCGGCTGGCGTTGCCCAGGCCGGTGGCCGGCGCGCCGTTGACGACGCGCGCCTGCCGCACGCTGGCGGTGGTGAAGGCGCCGATCACCGGCTCGCCGGCGGCGGTGATGCAGCCGATCGGAAGTTCCAGCGCCAGCGTGCTGACGTTCTTGCCTTCCAGGTCGTTGTTGTTGCCGCCGCTCTCCGGGCCCAGCGGATTGAGGTTGAACAGGTCGAAGATCTTGCCGACGGCGATGTAGAACGGCTCCTTGCGCTGGCCGACGAACACCTTGCCGGGCGTGCTGCAGCCCGGGATGGCCAGGCTGTAGATGTGCTGGTTGGCGTAGGCCGCGTAGCCGCCGGGGAAGGACTTCTCGCCGATGTTGTCGACCGGCTTGTCGAAGACGGCCGAGCCGCCGGCGGCATTGGTGCCGGCGCTGCGGGCGCCGCCGCGGCGGCTGCCGCGCACCACGTTGACGGTATAGGTCTCGCGCACGTTCAGCGACGCCGGGTTGATGCCGCTGATCGGGCCGCTGGCGATCAGCGGAATCTTCACCGGCTTGCCGCCGACGTTAAGCGCGGTGGACTTGGAGCTGTTCTTGAACTGGAACTGGAAGGTGATGTCTTCCACCCCGTCGCCGTTGTTGTCGATGTGGATCTCGTACAGCGCGTTGGGGTCGAACTGGTTGAAGTTCGGGCCGCCCTGCGGATCCTGGAACGGGATGTAGTTGGCCAGGATGGTGACGAAGTCCTGGCGGCCGGGCTCGTAGCTGCGGAACATGTACAGGTCGGTGCCGTCCACCTTGGGCTGGCTGGCGATGTACGGGCCCTCGCGGTGGCTGGATGCCAGGCTGGCCGTCGTGCCGCAGGCGGCGGCGATGGCCAGGACGGCGAGGTTCAGTCGGGATGCGCGCATGGAGGTCTCCTTGGTGGTGTGGTGCGGGAAAGGACACGCCCAACCAGTACGGGCGTTTCGCGGCGCCGGATGTGCGCGCTGCAATGCCCCACGAAATCACTGCGCCTTGCCGGCGCCCTGAATCCGTCCGGCCGGCGGCTGCGTATTCCCAGGCGCGCGTTGCGCATTCGATCCCATCCATCCAACCCAGGACCCGCCATGAACAAACTCCTCGCCCTGCTGCTCGCCAGCCTGTTCGCCACCGCATCGTTCGCCGCATCCCACATGGGCGCAGCGCCGATGACCAGCGCCGCCAACCCGAACCCGACCGAAGCCATGAAGGCCGGCGACGCCAAGGCCGAAGCCGCCGCCCAGGCCAAGGTCGATGCCAGGATGAAGATCGGCGACAAGACCGCGATGCAGCCCGAAGCCATGAAGGCCGGCGACGCCAAGGCGCAAGCCAACGCCGAAATGAAGAAGGCCAAGAAGGTCGCCAAGAAGAAGAACTCGACCGACGAACAGATGAAGAAGGACGCCGCCAAGCTCTGAGGCCTGGCGCCAGGCAGAACTGCGGCTGCGCCCGCTAGCCGTGGCGTCAAGGTGTCGCCAAGACACCAGCTCGCCTGACTCAAGCCCCTCTTGCAGCCGCAACGAGGGGCTTGCTTCGGCTTGGCTGCCGGGATTCAGTCGCTCAATGGAACCAGACGAAGTAGGCGCCGACGGCGCAAGCCCAGCACAGGCCCAGACCTGCCCAGACGAGGTGCTTGAACCGGCTGGAGCTCGCGAAGATGCCCAGGATGTACAGGGCGCCCGCGACCCAAACCAGCAACACCCCCTCGGCGCGTTCAGCCGGCCGGCGCGCCGGCGGCCGGCTCGAAGAAGCTGCTGGCCGTGCGCAGGAAGCACACGCAGCCTTCGTCCGTGCGCACCTCCTCGTGCTGCATGCCGCTGCGGCCCACGTGGAAATCCCCGGCGCGCAGCAGCAGCGTCGGTCCGATCCACAGCGAGCCTTCCAGGATCACGGTCTCCTCGTCGATCGGGTGGCCGTGCGCGGGAAAGGACGCGCCCGGCGCCAGCCGCACCATGCAGGAGGTGGCGCCGCCACGCTCCCACAGCAGCTTGCGCTCGACGCCCGGCGCCAGCAGCTGCCACTGGCCGGCGTCGGCGCGCACCGTCGCATGCGGCTGCGCCGGCTGCCGCGCGACCTCCTCCATCACCCGGGCGCGCACGCGCGCGATCGTGCCGGCGACGTCGAATGCCGGCGCGCTCATGGCCTGGCTCCGCCCAGAACAGCGCGCAGCTTGTGCTGCGAGCGCGTCATCAGGGTCTTGACGCTGCCCAGCGGCAGGCCGGTCAGCGACGCGATCTCCGCCTGGCTGCAGTCGCGGAAGTACGCCATGCCCAGCACCAGCTGCTCCTTGGCCGATAGCGCGCCCAGCGAGGTCTGCAGCAGCAGGGCGCGCTCGGCGGCGGCCAGCAGCTGTTCGGGCCCGACCTCGTGGGATTCTTCTTCCGCCGCGCCCTCCGGCGCGTCGGCCAGGCCGCCGTGGCTGCGCCGTTCGCAGCGCAGCTTGTCCAGGGCCCGGCTGCGGGCGATGGTGGCCAGCCACGCGAGCGGCTGGCCGCGGCTGTCGTCGTAACCCGCGATGCTGCGCCACACCTGCAGGTAGACCTCCGAGAGCACGTCTTCGGCGTGGGCGTCGCCGGCGATCCGGCGCACCCGCGCCAGCAGCCAGCCGGCCGTGCTGTCGTACAGCGCCTCGAAGGCGGCGACGTCGCCGCGCGCCGCCGCTGCGATCATCACGCGCAGGGCCCGGTTGCGCTCCTCCAGCGCGGCATCGCCGCGCAGGGAACGCAGCGGCGGCTCCTGGCCGGGAAGAGGCGTCGGCTTGTCGGCGTCGTCGAAATCCATGGTCACCCGATCTGCATGCTGCTGGCGGGTCCGCACGGGCCCTGCTGGAGTGTGGTTGCCCTTGGGACCTGCGGCCTGTAGGAGAGCGCGCCGACATGCACCGTGGGCCACGCATGGCGCGCGGTCACATCCGGCGGGCGCAATCGCGCTATCCTGCGCGTCGATCCACTGGAGTTCAGCATGCGACACCGTCCCCTGGGCCGTACCGGCCTGTTCGTTTCCGAGCTCTGCCTCGGCACCATGACCTTCGGCGGCAGCGAGGGCATGTGGGCCAAGATCGGCGAGCTGCAGCAGTCCGAGGCCGAGCGCCTGGTCGGCCAGGCGGTCGACGCCGGCATCAATTTCATCGACACCGCCGACGTCTACGCCGGCGGCGCCTCCGAGCAGATCACCGGCCAGGCGCTGCGCAACCTGAAGATCGCGCGCGAGAGCGTGGTGGTCGCCAGCAAGGTGTTCGGCGAAACCGGCAGCGGCCCGAACGCGCGCGGCCTCACCCGCAGCCACATCCTGGACGGCGTGAAGGCCAGCCTGAAGCGGCTGCAGCTCGATCACATCGACCTGTACCAGGTGCACGGCTTCGACCCGGCCACGCCGATGGAAGAGACGCTGCGCGCGCTCGACCAGCTGGTGCGGCACGGCCACGTGCGCTACATCGGCGTGTCCAACTGGGCGGCCTGGCAGATCGCCAAGGCGCTGGGGATTTCCGAGCGGCTCGGGCTGGCGCGCTTCGAATCGCTGCAGGCCTACTACACGGTGGCCGGCCGCGACCTGGAGCGCGAGCTGGTCCCGATGCTGCGCAGCGAAGGCGTCGGCCTGATGGTGTGGAGCCCGCTGGCCGGCGGTTTGCTCAGCGGCAAGTACGGCCGCGAGCAGCAGGCCGAGGCCGGCAGCCGCCGCCTGGCCTTCGACTTCCCGCCGGTGGACAAGGAGCGCGCCTGGGACGTGATCGACGCGATGCGGCCGATCGCGGCGGCGCGCGGCGTCTCGGTGGCGCAGGTGGCGCTGGCCTGGCTGCTGCACCAGCCGCAGGTCACCAGCGTGATCGTCGGCGCCAAGCGGCCGCAGCAGCTGGCGGACAACATCGCGGCTGCCGGCGTGCGGCTGGGCGCCGACGAGCTTGCGCAGATCGACCAGGCCAGCCGGCTGCCGCCCGAATACCCGGGCTGGATGTTCGAGCGCCAGGGCGAATACCGGCGCAAGCAGCTCGCGCCCGATTAAGGCTGCGACAGCCAGGCGTCGGCCGCCGCCGGCAAGGTGAACACGCGCAGCAGGATGCCCTGCTGGTTGGCCACCTGTTCGCTGGTGCCGGTGCGCCTGTGCTCCGGCACCAGCGAGGCCATGCGTTCGAGGTGCGAGAGGCTGGCCCGGGCCCGCTCGCCGATCGAGAATTGGTCCGTGAAGCGGAACTGCTCGGTGACGCCGCGCAGGTCCACCAGCAGCCGGGTCGCTCCGACCCGCCTGGTCTCGGCCGCCAGCGCGTCGATCGCGCCGAAGAAATCCTGCAGCGTGGCAGCGCCGGTGCAGGTCGCAACGAGGTACTGCGGCGCGGAGCGGAAACTCAGTGCGACGGGCATGCACGCATCTTACGGCCGGCGCAGCGGGCGCTGCTACCATTGGCCGATGGCATTCGCGCCCTCCGCCCTCGCCTCCCATCGCAGCACCCGGCTGGCCCGGGCGGCGCTGCTGTGGCTGGCGCTGGCGATCGCGCTGGCGCAGCTGGTGGCGGTCCGCCACGTCTACACCCACAGCATCGGCGACAACACCACGCAGTCCGGCGGCAAGCACCGCGGCGGCGTGGCCCATTGCGAGGGTTGCGTCGCCGCGGTGGCGCTGGGCGGCGCCGCGCCGCCGCCCGCCGCCCTGCTGTTCGCCGCGCTGGAACAGCACACGCCCCAGCCGCTGGCCTTCGCCGACCATCCGGTCGCGCCGCAGCAGCGGCCCTACGCCATCCGCGCTCCTCCCGCCATCGCCAGCTGAAGCCGTCTTTCGTTGCGTCCTGCCACTGCCCGTGGCGGCCGCTGGTTTCATTGGCATGTCCTTGGAGACAACGATGCCCAGGATTCTTTCCGCGAGCCTGTTGCTCGCGCTGGCCGTTCCACTGGCCGCCCAGGCCGACACCGCCGCCGACATCGCGGCACTGCGCCAGGAGATCGACGCCATCCGCAGCAGCTACGAACAGCGGCTGCAGGCGCTGGAGCGCAAGCTCCAGGCCGCGCAGGCGCAGCAGGCGGCGCCTGCTGCCAATGTGGCCGCCGTGGCGCCGCCTGCGGCACCGGCGCCCGGCGGCGGCGCCAACGCCTTCAATCCGGCGCTGTCGCTGATCCTGTCCGGCACCTACGGCCGCACCACGCGCGACCCCGCCAGCTATTCGGTGACCGGCTTCCCGCTGCCGGCCGGCGCCGACATCGCGCCCTCGCGCGGCTTCAGCCTGGCGGAAAGCGAACTGGGCCTGAGCGCCAGCATCGACCCCTGGCTGCGCGGCCAGGCCTCGCTGTCCTTCCATCCGGACAACACCGTGTCGGTGGAGGAGGCATTCGTGCAGACCACCTCGCTGGGCCAGGGCCTGAGCCTGAAGGCCGGCCGCTTCCTGTCCGGGATCGGCTATCTCAACGAGCAGCACTCCCACACCTGGGACTTCGCCGACGCGCCGCTGGCCTACCAGGTGTTCCTGGGCACGCAGTTCGCCGATGACGGCCTGCAACTGCGCTGGCTGGCGCCGACCGACCTGTTCCTGGAAGCGGGCGCCGAGGTCGGCCGCGGCCGGGGCTTTCCCGGCAGCGACAGCAGCCGCAACGGGGCCGGCGCGGGCGCGCTGTTCGCGCACGCGGGCGGCGACGTCGGCGACAGCCACAGCTGGCGCGCCGGACTGTCGCTGCTGCAGGCCCGGCCGGCGAACCAGACGCTGCTGACCACCGGCGCCTTCGGCGGCACCGCCACCGGCGTGTACAGCGGCCGCGCCCGCGTGCTGGTGGCCGACGGCGTGTGGAAATGGGCGCCCAACGGCAACGCGACGCGCACCAACCTCAAGCTGCAGGGCGAGTACCTGCGCAGCACGCGCGACGACCGGGCGGCGCAGTCCGGCTGGTACCTGCAGGCCGCCTACCAGTTCATGCCGCGCTGGCGCGCCGGCGTGCGCACCGAGCGGCTCGATTCCGCCAGCGTGCCCGACCCCGACCTGCTGGCCGCTGCGGTCTACCTGCCGCGCAAGGATTCGCTGATGCTGGAATTCAATCCCAGCGAGTTCTCGCGCCTGCGCCTGCAGCTGGCGCGGGACCGCTCGCGCGCCGGCCTGCCGGACAACCAGTTGTTGCTTCAATACCAGATGAGCCTGGGCGCCCATGGCGCGCACGGCTTCTAGGAGAACCCACCCATGACAAGACTCAAGACCCTCGCGGCGCTGGCGGCCCTGCCGCTGGCCATGCTCTCGCTGCCGGCCGACGCGGCCCTCAAGGTGTTCGCCTGCGAGCCCGAATGGGCGGCGCTGGCCCAGGAACTGGGAGGCAACCTGGTGGACGCCACCTCGGCGACCAGCGCGCTGCAGGACCCGCACCAGATCCAGGCCAAGCCCAGCCTGATCGCGCGGGTGCGCAACGCCGACCTGGTGGTGTGCACCGGCGCCGAACTGGAGGTCGGCTGGCTGCCGCCGCTGCTGCAGCAAAGCGGCAATGCCAAGGTGCAGGCCGGCCAGCCGGGCAACTTCGTGGCATCGGACCTGGTGCGCAAGCTCGAAGTGCCGGGCCAGGTAGACCGCTCGCAGGGCGACGTCCATGCGGCGGGCAATCCGCACATCCAGACCGACCCGCGCAACATCGCCGCCGTCGCCACCGGCCTGGGCGCGCGGCTGCAGCAGCTCGATCCGGCCAACGCCGCGCAATATGCCAAGCGCCAGGCCGATTTCAGCCAACGCTGGACCCAGGCGATGGCCCGCTGGAACGCGCAGGCCGCGCCGCTCAAGGGCGCCGCGGTGGCCTCGCAGCACAAGGGCTTCGCCTACCTGTACGACTGGCTGGGCCTGAAGGAGGTGGCGGTGCTGGAGCCCAAGCCCGGCGTCGAGCCGACCGTGTCCCACCTGCAGGAGGTGCTGGCCACGCTGAAGGCGCAGCCGGCCCGGATGGTGATCCACGCGGCCTACCAGGACCCGCGCGCCTCCGAGTGGCTCAGCAAGAACGCCGGCATCCCGGTGGTGAACATCCCCTTCACCGTCGGCGGCAGCGCCGGCGCCAAGGACCTGTTCGGCCTGTTCGACGACACCGTGGCCCGGCTGACCGCCGCCGCGGCCGCCAAATGAACGGGGGCGCGATCGACATCGGGATCCTGCTGCCGGCCTTCCTGGCCGGCCTGCTGGTGCTCGTCACCCACGTGCCGCTGGGCAGCCAGGTGCTGCAGCGCGGCATCGTGTTCATCGACCTGGCGATCGCGCAGATCGCCGGCCTGGGCGTGATCTGCGCCGACGCGGTCGGCCTGCCGCAGGGCGGGGTCGCGGTGCAGCTGGCGGCGGTCGGCGCCGCGCTGCTGGGCGCCATGCTGCTGACGTGGATGGAACGGCGCATGCCGCGCGAGCAGGAAGCGCTGATCGGCGTGCTGTTCATCCTGGCGGCCTGCGCCGGCATCCTGGTGCTGGCCGGCAACCCGCACGGCGGCGAGCACCTCAAGGACCTGCTGGTCGGCCAGATCCTGTGGGTCAACAGCGCGCAGCTGCTGTGGCTGGCGGGCCTGACGGCGCTGCTGGCGCTGGCGCTGTGGCTCGGCTGGGTGGAGCGGCTGGGCCGCTACGGCTTCTACGCCGTGTTCGCGCTGGCCGTCACCGCCTCGGTGCAGCTGGTGGGCGTCTACCTGGTGTTCTCCAGCCTGATCATCCCGGCGCTGGCCACCCGCGACATGGAAGGCAAACAGCGCCTCGCCGCGGGGTACGCGGTGGGCGCTGCCGGTTATGCCCTGGGGCTGGTGCTGTCGGCGCTGCTGGACCTGCCTTCGGGCGCCGTCATCGTCTGGACGCTGGCAGCCTGCGGGCTGGTGCCGCCGCTGCTGCGTCGCCGTCGCTGAGGCTTACTGCACCTTGCTCGGGGCCACCCAGGTGAATCCGAGCTGGGTGATGCCGTCGATCACCTTCTGGAAATCGGCGAAGCCCGGCAGGTTCAGCGCCGGCTCCAGCCAGAACGGGTGGAAGAAGAAGGAGGCGAAGCCGTCGCGCACCGTCAGCGCATATTGCGCGTTGCCGTAGATGTCGGCCGGCGTGTAGTTGTAGTTGGAGGTGGGATCGATCGTGTGGATGTCGTATTCGATGTTGCCCAGGCTTTCCGGGATCACGCGCTGGCCGTAGTAGTCCTTCTTGATCACGTACGGGAAGATCTGGCCCATCGCGAAGTCCTTGCTGGTGGCGGCGTTGAAGTTCGGCTTGTCGGCGGTGTAGTAGACGACCCGCTGGTAGGTGGTCTTGAACACCATCGGCACCGCCTTGGAGCTGAGCGCGGAGCCCTGGTAGTGCGGCGTCTCCCACGCCACCGGCTGGTAGCCGGCCATCGCCAGTTCGCCGGCGCCGGCGATCAGGCGGCCCAGCGCCCAGGCAGTCGAATCTTCTGCCACCGGGGTGTTGGCCACGATGTTCCAGAACTCGTAGTCGTCGCCGCTGACGTCGGTATGCGGGTTGTTCATCTTGCCGTACTGGTGGGTGTAGCCGTGCATGACGATCTCGCCGCCGCGCGCCCTGGCGTAGTTCAGCGAGGTCTTCAGGTCGGTGGCCTGCGAGAGCGGGATCGACTGCGGCACGCCGTCGTTGTACTTGCCGAACGCATCGACGTAATGGGGGATCACGGCGATCGAGAACGGGATCTTGCGGCTGGACAGGTAGTCCGACAGCTTCTTCATCGCGTCGACGCTCACCATCGCGCCCACGTCTTCCAGCCGCACCAGCGCCTGGTGGCTTTCCGGATGGTTCACGCCCAGCATGTCGTGCAGCAGGTCGGCCAGCACCAGGTAGCGGTCGCGCGGCCCGATGTAGCTGAACGGCATGTCGGCGACGTACCAGAAGTTGCCCGAGCGGGTGACGTAGGGCAGCTGCTGGCCGGTCTTGGAGTTGGTGATGGTGACCAGCGACTGGGCCTGCGCCGGCGTCGTGATGGTGACGCTGCCCAGGTCGGGGTCGGCCTTGACGGCGTTGGCGGCCGCGTCGTAGGCGTAGTACTTGACGAACGGCATGTTCTTGTACGTCACCGTGTCGTAGAAGCCCGGCGCCGGGTTGGCGGCCGAGGGCGCCGCGTTCAGGCCGACCACGCCGCCGCTGGTGAAGCCCTTGTTGACCGCGAAGTTGTAGCTCGCGTCCCAGGCCAGCTGCCAGATGTTGTACTTGAACCAGACCAGCGTCTTGGTCGTGGCCGCGGCGTCGGCCAGGAAGGCCTTGGGCAGCGGATTGTCGTAATAGCCGCCCAGGTAGAAGGTGGCGTCGTACGAGGCCATCTTGCCGGCGGTGTAGGTCTGCACCGGAACCATGTCCACCTGCGCGTCGAAGTGGCCCAGCAGGTTGCGCAGCATGATGGCGTAGCCGAAGTCCAGTTTCTCGAACTCGGTGCCGGCCGGCGCGTCGTACAGCACCAGTGTCTTGGGCACCGCGCCGGCGGGCAGCTTCGCGGCGGGCGCGGCGGCTGCCGGCGCCGCGGCGCGGCTGCCCTGGGCCCTGGCCACGGCGGCCAGCGCGGCCTGCAGCGCGGCCTGCGCCTTGGCGGCAAGGGCGGCCACCGCGGCGGGGGGCGCAGACGGTGCCGCCGGCACTTCGGGCACCCGGTGGTCGTCCTTCTGCGCCTTCTTTTCCTTGTCGTTCTTCCCGTTGCCGGGCCCGGCGCTGGCTGGCGCGGCGATGGCCAGGCTCAGGGCCAGGGTCAATGCATGGACTAGAAACTTCACGGGCGGGCTCCCTTTCTGATGGATGTAACGCGATTGCCTTGTTTGGCTTCGGTTGTTTCGAAAACCTGCGCTAATTTAGATTTGGTAACGTTTGCGCTCCGTGGCGTGAACACCCGACCGCGGGTAGGAGACCGCTGACGAGGCGCGAACGCCATTGGATGAGGCAGCCGGACTACAGCCCGCGGCGCCGCAAGCGGTTAGCGTGGGCCGATGCAACGTGTCCTGCGCCTGAGCCTGCTGTCGATCGCCCTCCTGCTGGCCCTGGCCGCCGCCGCCCTGCTGCTGGCGTGGATGAAGTTCGTGCCCGACGACGCAGAGGTAGCGCGCCAGGTGGCGGCGCAAGCCGGGCAGCGCCTGGGCACCACGGTGCGGATCGGTTCGGCCCACCTGCGCCTGTGGCCGCAACCGACGCTCGTGATCGAGGACGCCAGCACCTCGCAGCCGCAGCCGATCACCATCAAGCGGCTGGTGGCGCAGGCGCGGCTCATGCCGCTGCTGCACGGCCGGCTGCAGCTCGATGACGTGCTGGTCGACGGCGCGGTGCTGCCCCAGCTGTCGCTGCGCGCGCTGCACGCCGCCCCGGCGCCGGCCGCCAGCGCGCCCGGCGCGCTGCAGGTGGAGCGGCTCGATTTCCGCGACGTGGTCTGGATCACGCGGCACGGCCTGCCGCTGGAGTTCAGCGGCAATGCGCGCTTCGGCCCGGACTGGCAGCTGCGCGACGCCGAGGTGCTGCGGCCCGGCGTGCAGCCGGCGGCGCGGCTGCTGCTGACGCCACAGGGCGAGCACCGCTGGAAAGTGGAGCTGCAGGTCGGCGGCGGCAGCGCCAACGGCGAGGTGGCCCTCAGGACCGGCCCCGATGGCGCGATGGCGCTCAGCGGCCGGCTGGTGCCGCGCGACATCGACGTCGCGCCGGCGCTGGCCGGCTTCAAGCGCCACTCGGCGCTGCAGGGCAAGGCTTCCGGCCAGACCACGCTGTCGGCCAGCGGCAGCAGCGTCGGCGAGCTGGCGCGCTCGCTGCACACGCGCACCCTGTTCACGGTGGCGTCGCCGACGCTGCTGCACATCGACGTCGACAAGGCGATCCGCAGCTTCGGCCAGGACCGCAGCGGCCAGACCGCGCTGCTGGCGCTGGCCGGCCAGATGGACACGCAGAACGGCGCCGACGGCATGGTGGTCCAGTACTCCGGGCTGCAGGCCCGGGGCCAGACCTTCAGCGCCAGCGGCCACGGCACCATCGCCAACCGCCGGATCGAGGGCGAGCTGACGGTGGACCTCGCCGGCGGACTGGTGGGCATTCCGCTGCGGGTCTCCGGCCCGCTGTCGAAACCGCAGGTGAACGTGCCGGCCCGCGCAGTTGCCGGTGCCGCCGCCGGCGCCGCCATCGGCACCGTGGTGCTGCCCGGCATCGGCACCGCGATCGGCGCCGGCGTCGGCGCCGCCGTGGGCAAGCTGTTCGGCGGCGGACCGGGCAAGCCGGCGCCGGCGCGCTGACCGGCCGCTGACAAGGCGGCTGCGCGGCACAATCGGGGCAATGCTGTTCCCTGTCCGGCCCGAGGATTCCATTGGCTGCGCGTGACAGGCTGCTGCCGCTGGTGGTCGCCTGCCCGCTGTTCCTGCAGAACGTGGACACCTCCGCGATCGCGACCGCGCTGCCGGCGATCGCGCAATCGCTGCAGGTGCAACCGCTGCACCTGAACCTGGCGATCACTTCCTACCTGCTGAGCCTGGCGGTGTTCCTGCCATTGAGCGGCTGGTGCGCCAGCCGCTTCGGCGCTCGGCGGGTGTTCTGCGCCGCCATCGCCTTCTTCGCGCTCGGCTCGGCGCTGTGCGGGCTGGCCACCTCGCTGCCCTGGCTGGTGGCGTTCCGCGTGCTGCAGGGCTTCGGCGGCGCGATGATGGTGCCGGTGGGGCGGCTGATCCTGCTGCGCAGCGTGCCGGCCGCCGGCATGGTCGCGGCGATGGTGTGGTTCACCGTGCCGCCGACGGTCGGCCGCATGATCGGCCCGCTGGTGGGCGGCGCGATCGTCACCTGGACCTCGTGGCGCTGGATCTTCCTGCTGAACATCCCGTTCGGCCTGGTCGGCATCCTGCTGGCCTGGCGCCTGATCAGTCCCGAGGTGGACGAGGAGCTGCGCGAGCCGTTCGACGCGCCGGGCTTCCTGCTGCTGGCGCTGGGCCTGACCGGGCTGCTGGGCGCGCTGGAGATGACCGGCAAGGGACTGGTCGGCGCGCCGGCGATCGGCGCGGCGGCCGCCGTCGGCACGGTGGCGATGCTGCTGTACGTGCGGCGCAGCGCCCGGATGGCGGCGCCGATGGTGAACCTGGGCGTGCTGCGCTTTCGCACCTACTTCACCTCCATCGTCGGCGGCAGCCCGGTGCGGATCGCGATCGGCGCCACGCCCTTCCTGCTGCCGCTGATGTTCCAGCTCGGGTTCGGGCTGTCGCCGCTCGACTCGGGCCTGCTGACCGTGGCGACCGCGCTCGGCTCGCTGGCCACCCGCGGCGTGATGGGCCATGCGATCCGCCGCTTCGGCTTCCGGCCGCTGCTGATTGCCGCCACTGCGGTGTCGGGCACCGTCTACATGAGCTACGGCCTGTTCACGCCGGCGACGCCGCATGCGCTGATGTTCTGCACGATGCTGCTGGGCGGGCTGGTGACCTCGATGGCGATGGTCTCGCTGCAGACCCTGGGCTTCTCCGAAATCCCCAAGCCGCTGCTCAGTCATGCGACCACGCTGTCCACCATGACCCAGCAGGTGACGCTCACCTTCGGCGTGGTGCTGGGCGCCGCGCTGGTCAACGCCACCGCCGTCATGCATGGCGGCAGTTCCGCGCACCTCACGGCCCAGGACTTCCCGCCGGCCTTCTTCGTGGTCGGGCTCACCACGCTGCTGTCGCTGTTCTTCTTCGCCCGGCTGGCGCCGGAGCATGGTGAGGACATGCGGTAAGTTGTCCCTGGAAAATCCCGCCTCACCCCCCCGGCATCAGGGCGCGTCCGGGTACAGCCGCCGCAGCACCGACAGCGCAATCGACTCGAGCATCGCCGTCAGCGCGGCGCCGGGATCGAGCGCGGCGCGCCCGGCGCGGGCAGCGGCCCATTGCTGCTGCAGGTCGGCGCTGCGGCGCTCCACCGCGGCCACCACCTCGCTGCGCCACTGCGGCCGGATCTCGCCCGCGCCGCCGGCGTCCGGGCCGAGATCCGGGCCGCGGCCGAAATGGATGACGGCCAGATAGCGCAGCAGGCCCGCTTCGGTCATCGCCTGCAGCATGTCGTCGCTCAGCTGCACGACCGAATTGCCGGCCGGCGTCGCCTGGTTCTTCCAGACCGCTGCCACCCAGGCCGCGCCGCCGCCGACCACGGCGCCGGCCACCGCGGCCAGGCCCAGCGTCAGGCCGGCTGTGAGCAGGTCCAGCGACACGCCCATGGCCGCGCCGGTGGCGGCGCCGGCCACGCCGGCCTGGCCGGCGCTGATCGCCTGCTGCACCACGAACTTGCGCTCCAGCCGCGTGTTGAGCAGTCCGGCCGCCGACGGCTCGATGCCGTGCAGCGCCAGCAGGCTGGCGGTGGCCTGCGCATCGGAGCGCTGCAGCCGTTCGACCACCGCCGCCATCGCCTCGTGCGAGCGGCGCTCGTGCGCCTCGCGCTCGCCCGGGCTCAGCAGGCTGATCAGCGAGCGCGGCGCCTTGCCGACGTCTTCGGTCTGGCGCGCGGCCTCCAGCAGGTGGCGGGCGATGACCGCCATCGCATCGCGCAGCAGCAGCCGGTTGCGCTGGTCCCAGGCCCGCGCCAGCGCCCCGAAGCCCGCGGCCTGGTGCGGCGGCAGGCAGCGGCCGATGGCAGCCAGCAGCGCGGGCTCCTGCAGCCAGCTGCGCGCGAAGCTGTCGAAGGGCAGCACCGCCGCCGCGCCGGCGCCGGCAGCGGCCAGCTCGCGCTCGCCGCGGACCAGCACCAGCACCGGCTTGCCCAGCCACTGCAGCAGCTGCGCGCCGGCGGCCAGGTCGCCGGCAGCGCTGACCACATGCAGCACCACGTCGCTGTCCTCGCGCGCCGCCAGCAGCGCAGGCGCCGGGGGCCCGGGCCGGCGCCGCCACGGACCGAGCAGCTTGCGCAGCGCGCGGCCCTGCCCTGACGCGCCGGGCAGCGACAGCGGCGTCGCATCCGCCGGCAGGTCGACCAGCCGCAGCCGCTCGCCGCTCTCGGTGCGCAGCAGCGTGCCGTCCGGCCCAGCGCGCAGGGCGCGGCGCAAGGCCTGGCGGTCCTCGTCGCGATGCGCCAGCAGCACCAGCGTCACCTGCACCGGGCTCAGCAGGCCGACCAGCCGGCGGTAGTAGGGATCGGCCGTGTCGATCGGCACGGCGCGCGCCAGCCGGCGTTCGCGCCACCAGGCCAGCGCCGCCAGCGCCAGCCGCGGCAGCACGATCACCAGCGCCAGCAGCGCCATGTACAGGAACACCCAGCGCCGGCCGGTCAGGTTGTCGCCCGCCTCGGGCAGCGGCGGCAGCGGGCCGGTGACGCGCAGGCTGCGCACCTCCTCCAGCGAGAACGAGGCCCAGGGGAACAGCGCCGTCACCGGCTGGAACAGCACGCTGAGGAACCGGTGGACGTCGCTGGCCGACAGGAACGTGCTCTCCCACTGCACGCCGTAGCTGGCCCAGACCCCGCCGAAGAACAGCGACAGCGCCACCCCCAGCGCCCACGCCGCCGCCGCCAGGTGCATCACGCGCGCCAGCCGCTGGCCGTACAGTGCGCCGCTCACCGCCTGCCAGCGCGCCAGGAAGGCGGCCGTCACCTCGGCGCGCAGCTGGCGCGGGCGCCGGCCCCACTCGCCCAGGCCGGCCAGCCACTGGCGCAGCGCGGCGAAGCGCGGCGGCCGCGCTCCGCCCTTGTGCGGCCACAGCAGATGGGCCAGCAGCAGCGCGTAGACGACCAGGTTCCACAGCAGCAGCAACAGCAGCGGCTTGGACAGCAGGTTGACCTGGTGCGGATTGGCGACCTGGTCGGTGCTGATCCCCAGCAGCAAGGCCGCCACCGGAACGAGCGTCGCGGTCCAGCGCTCGCCGGGGCCGGCCTGCTGCAGCGCAGCGATCGCGCGGTCGCTGCTGCCGACGGCCTGCAGCAGCATGGCGGCGCGCCGCTGCAGGAAGCGCCCGATGGCGGCGCGGCCGGGTGCGCTGTCCCCTGCTGCAGAGGCACGCGCCGCCGCCACCGCCTCGCGTTCGATCCGCTCGCGCTCGGCCGGCGCGAGCAGCCGCCCCTGCGCATCCGCGCCCTCGATGGCCTGCACCAGCACCAGCTGGCGCGCGGATGCTTCGTCCATCGCGATCGTGCTGGCAGTCCCTTGCATCGCGGCATTATGCGGGGCCGAGTGCACGCGACCGGCGCCGGCGCGGCGCCGATCACCCCCGCGCGGCGCCGCCTTCTGCGATCATCGACCGCAAGCAAAACAGGAGACGCCATGAAGACATCCTTGCGGGCGCGGGCCGTGTTGCGGTGCGCACTCTCCCTGGCGCTGGTGGCGCCCGCCCTGTGCGCAGCCCAGGCCGACGGCCTGAAGCCCCGGCCCTCGCAGCTGCCGGTGCCCGAGGTCGAGCCGGTGATGGAAAAGAGCTACTCGATCCCGGCCATGGAGATCGTCGGCTTCGACTTCCTGCTCAATCGCTACAACCATGCGTTCAGCGGCAGCCCGGACTACACCGTCACGCTGGAATCGATCCGGCGCAACCTGTGCAGCAGCTGGGCGGTGGACTCCGACGACTTCCACATCAACCAGCTCGGCCACCCCTACCAGGGGTCGATGTACTACGGCTTCGCCCGCTCGGCCGGCCTGGGCTTCTGGGAATCGGCCGGCTACACCTTTGCCGGCAGCATCGGCTGGGAGCTGTTCGGCGAGAACACCAGGCCCTCGGTCAACGACCAGATCGCCTCCGGCATCGGCGGCACCTTCCTGGGCGAATCGCTGTTCCGCATGGCCAGCCTGCTGCTGGAACACGGGGAAGGGGTGCCGCGGCCGATGCGCGAAGTGGCGGCGGCGGCGATCTCGCCGTCCACCGGCTTCAACCGGCTGGTCTACGGCAAGCGCTTCGACACCATCTTCGCCAGCCGCAACCCGGCCTACTACAGCCGGCTGCAGCTGGGCCTGATGGGCACGGCGCAGAACGAACAGGGCATCTCCACGCTGCTCAAGCGCAACGAGGCGCAGGCCAACTTCTCGATGGAATACGGCCTGCCGGGCAAGGACGGCTACCACTACAGCCGGCCGTTCGACTACTTCGCCTTTGAGGCCACCGGCTCATCGGCCAACGTGTTCGAGACCGTGATGACGCGCGGCCTGCTGGCGGGCGGCGAGTATTCCGCAGCCAAGGACCGCTACCGCGGCATCTGGGGCCTGTACGGCAGCTACGACTACATCTCGCCCCAGACCTTCCGCGTCTCCAGCACCGCGCTGTCGCTGGGGACCACCGGCCAGTGGCGGGCCAGCGACCGCTTCGTGGTGCAGGGCTCGGTGATGGCGGGCATCGGCTATTCCGCGGTCGGCACCGTGCACGGCGGCACCGAGCGCGACTACCACTACGGCACCACGCCGCAGGCGCTGGTGGCGCTGCGGCTGATCGACGGCGACCGCACCTCGCTGGACCTGACGGCGCGCGAGTACTTCGTCACCCACGCCACCAACAATGCACCGGGCGGCAACGACAACATCACCCGCGCCGAGATCAGCCTGACGCACCGCCTGCACAAGCTGCACGCGATCACCATCAAGTACCTGTGGAACCGGCGCATCGCCAGCTTCCCCGGCATCGAGGACAGCCGCCAGACGCGCGGCACGGTCGGCATCTTCTACACCCTGCTCGGGCAGGACCGCTTCGGGACGGTGGACTGGCGCTAGCCGCGGCGCGGCCCCGGCGCTACTGCATGAACCAGCCGTGGCTCACCACCAGCGACTGGCCGGTGAGTGCATTGGTGGGGAAGGCCGCGAACAGCAGCGCCACCGCGGCGACGTCGTCGGTGGTGGTGAACTCGCCGTCCACCGTTTCCTTGAGCATCACGTTCTTGATGACGTCCTGCTCGGAGATGCCCAGCGTCTTGGCCTGCTCGGGA
Organism: Caenimonas terrae; assembly: GCF_042655405.1. Taxonomy (NCBI): domain Bacteria; kingdom Pseudomonadati; phylum Pseudomonadota; class Betaproteobacteria; order Burkholderiales; family Comamonadaceae; genus Caenimonas; species Caenimonas terrae. The sequence continues at coordinate 81,857 of NZ_JBHSMF010000003.1, forward strand.
ATCTGCTTTTCCACCAGCGGCGTGCGCACGAAGCCGGGGCAGATCACGTTGGCCCGCACGTTGTGCTTGGCGCCCTCCTTGGCCACCGTCTTGCACAGTCCGATCAGGCCGTGCTTGGCGGTGACGTAAGGCGCCTTGAGCACGGACGCCTCCTTCGAGTGGACCGAGCCCATGTAGATGACGCTGCCGCCGCGGCCCTGCGCGTACATGTGCTTCAGGCACGCCCGGGTCGTGAGGAAGGCGCCGTCCAGGTGGATGGCCAGCATCTTCTTCCAGTCGGCGAAGCTGAATTCCTCCACCGGGTGGACGATCTGGATGCCGGCGTTGCTCACCAGGATGTCGATGCCGCCGAAGGCCGCCACCGCCGCTTGCACCGCAGCCTCCACCTGCGCTTCGTCGGTCACGTCGGCGCCGACGCCGATCGCCTGGCCGCCGGCCGCCTTCAGTTCGGCAGCGGTGGCCTGCGCCGCCTCCTGATTGAGGTCGGCGATGACGATCTTGGCGCCTTCCCTGGCGTAGACGATGGCGATCTCCTTGCCGATGCCGCTGGCGGCGCCGGTGATGAAGGCGACCTTGTCCTTGAGTTGCATGAATGTCTCTCCGTATTGAAAAATTGGACCGGCCGAGCCGGTCAGGCGAGGTAGTCGTGTTCCACGGTGCCCAGGGCGAGCGTCATGTCGGCGATGTAATGGACGGCCGATTCCACCTTCAGCACCGGCAGGTCGGCCACCGGCGCCAGCGCGTGCGGATGCAGCTCCAGCGCAGCCGGCCCGGTCCAGGCGCCGTGCAGCGTCACGTCGGTCATGTAGTAGCGCACCAGCTCGCAGATGCGCGCCGTGCCGTCGACGTGGGGAATGATCTTGAGCAGGAAGTTCGGCTGGGCGATCGCCTCCAGCAGCGGGCCGGGCGCCACCGGCCGGTGCTTGAAGCCCATGGTCGCCGTGGCGATCCGCACCTTGCCGTAGTCCAGCGTGCCGACCACCGTGTCGGTCTCGTAGTCCAGCATCGGGGTGGCCAGCTTCTTCGGGAAGCCCCACAGCTCGCGGCCGCCGGCGATCGGCGGATGGTCGTTCAGGTACATCGCGTGCACGTAGCTGCCGTCCTCGATGCCGGCGGCGCTGCGGATGCGCACCGGGATCACCTGGCCCGACTCGGTGTAGTCGCCGAAGCCGGTGGAATCGGGCATCCGGATGAATTCGTACTTCACCAGCGGCTCCGCCACCTCCAGCGGTTCCGGCACCACCGCGCGCAGGGCATCCATGTCGGTGCGGTAGGTGACGATCAGGAACTCGCGCCGCACGAAGCGGTACGGCCCCGGCGGAAAGGCCGGACTGGTCAGCGGCATCGCGAATGCCGTGCGGCGCACGTCCTGGATGTTCATTGCACCGCCTGCGTGCCGTCGCCGGTGATCCCCGGACGGCGCACCTTCAGGACCGACGGCTCGACCAGGTCGTAGGTGGTGACGCCGCCGGCGCTCGCGCCCTGCAGCCAGTCCGGGTGCGCCAGCGTGTTGCGCATGTCGCGCACGCCGGCGGCCCAGTGCTCCAGCATCGTGGTGCGCGAGAACTCGTAGTCCTTGGAGTCGCGCTCGTAGGGCCGGTCGCGGTAGATCAGGTGGACGATGTCGATCGGCTCGGTGCGCAGGTTGCCGCGCAGCGACTTCACGCTGGGGTCGTCGCGCAGCCGCGGCGGCAGCCGCGCCAGCAGGTCGGCCAGCGCCTGCTGCAGGTTCACGTTGGCGGCCAGCGCGTCGGTGTTCATGCGGGTGCGGCTCGAATAGGTGATGTCCTTTTGCCGCTCCGCCACTTCCGACAGCGTGGTGGGCATCTCGCCGCGGGCGCTGAACAGGTCCACCTGCATCACCACCAGCCGCTTGCCGCGGGCATGGGTGTCCAGCACGTACTGCAGCGGCGTGTTCGAGACGATGCCGCCGTCCCAGTAGTCCTCGCCCTCGATGTCCACCGGCGGAAAGCCAGGCGGCAAGGCGCCGCTGGCCATGATGTGCTCGACCCCGATCTGGTGCGTGCTGTTGTCGAAATAGGTCGAATTGCCGGTGCGCACGTTGACGGCGCCGACGCTCAGGCGCATGCCGCCGCTGTTGATGCGGTCGAAATCGACCAGCCGCTCCAGCGTCTGCTTCAGCGGCGAGGTGTCGTAATAGGACAGCATGGGCGCCGCGCCGCCCAGCAGCAGCGCCGGGTTCACCACCGGCCGGAAGAAGCCCGGCACGCCGAACATGCTGGTGGAAAAGGCGCTCCACTGGTTCAGCATCGAGCGGTCGCCCCACCTGGCCGGCAGGCTCTGCCCCGGGCCGGACGAAATCAGGTGCCAGAACTCGGACAGCCGGTGCACCCGGTCCTTCGGCGCGTTGCCGGCGATCAGGGCCGCGTTGATGGCGCCGATCGACACGCCGGCCACCCAGTCGAGGTCGGCATCGCTGTCCACCAGCCCCGCGTAGGCCCCCGCCTGGTAGGAGCCGAGGGCGCCGCCGCCCTGCAGCACCAGCGCCTTCACACCGCCACCGGCCGCCGGCCCGGAGCCGGGCCAGGCGGTCGCTGTCTTCTTGGATCTTGTCATGGGCCATTACGCCACGGCGTGGCTGACCGCAGCCCTAACGATGGGCAGGCGCGGGCGTTCAGCCCAGGCTGCCGAAATTGGTCAGGCCGGTGCGCGCTAGGCTTTGCGCATCGAGCGCTTCCATCGCCACCTCGAACAGCCGCACCGTCTCCTCGCGCTTGCGCTCGGCCTGGATGATCAGCTGCCGCGGCGGCTCCCCGCGCGATTCGGAATACAGGACCATCGCGTCGCTCAGGTCCTGTTCCAGGGCGACCAGTTCGCTCTGCGCCCGTTGCCAGGCTGCGAGTTTCGCCGCCGCCGATCCAGCTGCCTGATTCATGTCGCGCCTCCTGCCGATAGTGGCCGCCAAAGTTTAGCGCAGCGGCGCGGCGGATGGCCCCGGGCGGCGCCCCGGCCTCGGGCCGCTCCGGCCGCTGATGAGCGACACTTGGGGTATGGACACAAGAATCGCCGTGCCGGCGCCCGACGACGCGCCCGCCCCCGCCCGGGCCCGGGTGGCGGGCACGCTGCCGGTCGCGGCGATCGCCGGCCTGGTGGTGCTCTGGCTGGCCGCCACGGCCTGGCTGCGGCCGCTGATGCTGCCCGACGAGGGCCGCTATGTCAGCGTCGCCTGGAGCATGCTGCGCTCGGGCGATTGGCTCACGCCGACACTCAACGGCCTGCCCTTCTTCCACAAGCCGCCGCTGTTCTACTGGATCACGGCTGCATCGATGGCGGTGTTCGGCCCGTCCGAGTGGGCGGCCCGGGCGGCGCCGCTGATCGGCTCGACGCTCGCCGCCATGTCGATGTACCTGTTCCTGCGCCGCTGGAGCAGCGAGCGGGCCGCCCGGGTCGCGCTGCTGGCGCTGCTGGCGCAGCCGCTGTTCTATGTCGGCGGCCAGTTCGCCAACCTCGACATGCTGGTGGCGGGCTGCATCACCGCCACCATCGCCCTGGCCGCCCATTCCTGCCTGAGCTTCGAGCAGGGGCTGCCGCGCGGCGGCGCGCTGGCCGGCGCCTATGCGATGGCGGCCGCGGGGGTGCTGGCCAAGGGCCTGATCGGTGCCGTGCTGCCGGCCCTGGTGCTGCTGGCGTGGCTGCTGGCGCGGCGCCGCTGGCGCACGATGGGGTCGCTGCTGTCGCTGCCGGGGCTGGCACTGTTCCTGCTGATCTGCGGGCCCTGGTTCGTGGCGATGCAGGCGCGCTTCGACGGCTTCCTGAACTACTTCTTCGTGGTGCAGCACTTCCAGCGCTTCGCCGCCGGCGGCTTCAACAACGTCCAGCCGTTCTGGTTCTATCCGGTGCTGCTGCTGCTGTTCGGGCTGCCGTGGCTGCCCTGGCTGGCGCGCTCGCTGGCGCGCCAGGCGGCGGGGCCGGACGACGACGGCGCGCTGCGGCTGTTGCTGGTGCTGTGGGCCGCGCTGGTGGTGGGCTTCTTTTCGCTGCCGCAGTCCAAGCTCGCGGGCTATGTGCTGCCCGCCATTCCGCCGCTGGCGGCGCTGGTGGCCGTGGGACTGCTCAAGCGCGGCGATCCCTCGCGGCGCGAGCTGCGCTGGTGGCACGCGGCCGTCGCCACCGGCGCGCTCGTCAGCGTGGGCATCGTGGTGGCCGTGACGCTGTTGCCGCAGAACTCGATGCGCGGCCTGTCCGCTTCGCTGGTGGCGCAGCGCGCCCCGCAGGACCCCATCTTCATGCTGGGCAAGATGTATTACGACGTGCCGGTCTACGCCGGGCTGTCCGAGCCGGTGCACGTGGTGGAGGACTGGAAGTCGGCGGATGCCACGGTGCAGGACAACGGGCGCAAGGAGCTGGCCGACGCCGGCCAGTTCGCTCCCGAACTGGCGGCTCGGCTGCTGGTGAACGAGGCGGCACTGCCGGCCGCCCTGTGCGCCGCCCGCACCAGCTGGGTGATCGGCCCGGTGAAGGCCGCGGAGCAGTTCCCCTTCCTGGCCGCGGCACGCGTCGGCTACGCCGCCAGCGACGCGACGCTCTGGCGGGTGGACTCCACCTCGCCCGCGGTGGCCAATGCGCTGGAGTGCTACCGGTCGCGCCGGCGCGAGGCCGCGACGCCGGCGCAGTAATCGACGAAGGCCTTGGTGTCCGTCGATTTCTGGAAGGCCTCGTCGGCGCCCAGTTCCAGGCAGTGCTTGCGCATTCCCTGCGTGATGTACTCGCTGAACACGACGATCTTGGCGCCGCGCGCGTGCTGACGGGCCCGTGCCAGCACGCCCAGGCCGGTGCCCTGTTCGAGCACCAGGTCGACCACCGCCAGGTCCCACTGCCCAGGGTTCTCCTCCAGCCAGAGATTCGCCTCGGCCTCGGTGGATACCGCCTTGGCCAGCGTGAAGTCGCCGACGGTCGACAGCAGGTCGAGCACCAGCCCCCACACTTGCGGACGATCCTCGACCAGCAGCATCTTTACCGTCACATCGGCCCCTCCACGGGCGGGCCGCTCCTGCAAGCGGCCGTTTTCAGAGAACCACGCACATTAAATGTTAATTTGCCGGCTGCGTGTAGGACGCGACCTTGCACGGCGGCGCAAGCCCCCTAGAATCGGGGGCGGGGACACGGGCAGTCTCCCCATCTCCCAGACGCCACCGGCGTCCAAGCGCTGCTCCTGATCCCGGGCCCCGGCCCGGCAAGGAGACCTCGCATGGAACAGCGGATCCAACCCCTGCACATCGACCCCACCCGGCTGCACGGCCTGTCCGAACGGCTGGTGCTGAGCCATCACCAGAACAACTACGGCGGCGCCGTCCGGCGGCTCAACGCGATCCGCGCGCAGCTGGCGGCCCTGGACTTCGGCGCCGCCCCCGGCTTCCAGCTCAATGGGCTCAAGCGCGAGGAGCTGGTCGCCGCCAATTCGATGCTGCTGCACGAACTGCACTTCGCCTGCCTGGGCGGCGACGGCCAGGGCATGGCGCCGGCGATGGCGCTGGCGCTGGCGGCGAACTTCGGCAGCGAACAGCGCTGGCGCGAGGAGTTCGTCGCGATGGGCAAGGCGCTGGCCGGCGGCTCCGGCTGGGTGCTGCTGGCGTTCTCGCCGCGCGACGGCACGCTGGTCAACCAGTGGGCAGCCGACCATACGCAGGCGCTGGCCGGCGCGGTGCCGTTGCTGGCGCTGGACATGTACGAGCACGCCTACCACCTGGACTTCGGCGCCAAGGCCGACGCGTGGGTGGACGCCTTCATGCGCAACATCGACTGGGAAGGCGTGTACGAGCGCTACCGGCTCGCCGTCGCAGCGGCCACCGAGCCGTTCGGCGTGAGCCGCGACCAGCTGCCGCCGGCCACCCTGCTGGACGTGCGCCGGGCCGAAGTCTTCGACCAGGACAGCCAGCTGATTCCCGGCGCCGCGTGGGCCGATCCTGCGGCGGTCGGCCAGTGGGGCGCCGCGCTGCCGGCAGACCGCGACGTCGTCGTCTATTGCGTCTACGGCCACGAGGTCGGGCGCAGCACCGCGCTGCGGCTGCGCGCGCAGGGCCTGCAGGCGTGGTTCCTGCGCGGCGGCATCGATGGCTGGAAGGCCGAAGGCATGCCGCTGGCGGACAAGGGCTGAGGCGCCGCGGCGGGGCCGGGGCGCCGTCAGCGCCCTGCTTCGAGTTCCTGCAGCTTGTCCAGGTAGGTCCTGTGGGTCTGCGGCTTGACGAACAGCGAGACCACTTCGGGATGGGCCTGCCGGACCCGCTGCTCGATCTCGGTCACGGCCTTCTCGATCTCGGGCGTGCGCAGTTCGTCGGCGAATTCCAGGCTCAGCATCGCCACCACCTGGTCCGGCGCCATCTGCACCGTGATCAGCCCGTTGGCGCGCGCCACCGAGGGCACCTCCCCGGCCACCCGCAGGATGGAATCGGACAGCGCGCGGTCGGCCCGCTCGCCGATCAGCAGGCTCTTGCTCTCGCGCGCCAGCAGCACCGCCACCACCGCCAGCACCAGGCCGATGGCGATCGAGGCTGCGCCGTCGAGCACCGGCAGGTCCAGGCTGTCCGACGCATAGGTGCCTGCCGCCGCCAGCACGATCCCCACCAGCGCGGCGCTGTCCTCGAAGAACACCATGAACGACGGCGGGTCCTTGCTCTTGCGGAAGGCCTCGAAGAAGCCCAGGTCGCCCATCGCGGCGCGGTACTGGCGCAGCGAGATGACCCAGGACACCCCCTCGAACACGAAGGCCAGCCCCAGCACGGCGTAGTTGACCCACGCCCGCTCCACCGGCTCCGGGTTGCGGATGTGGGAGACGCCTTCGAAGATCGACACGCCGGCGCCCAGCGCGAAGATCAGCACCGCGACGATGAAGCTCCAGAAGTACAGCTCGCGGCCGTAGCCGATCGGGTGCTCGGGCGTGGCCGCCTTGGCGGCGCGGTGCATGCCGTACAGCAGCAGCAGCTCGTTGCCCGTGTCCACCAGCGAATGGACCGCCTCGCTGAGCATCGAGGAACTGCCGCTGAGCGCCGCGGCGACGCCCTTGGTCAGCGCCACCAGCAGGTTGCCGGCCAGCGCCGCGTAGACGACGGTCTTGGAGGAGGAATCGGCCACGCGCTCAGCCCGGCGCGCCAGGCATGACGCCGGTCGAGCGCAGGGTTGCCGGGAAAAGCATGCAGGGACTCCGGAATGAAAGGAAAGGAGCCTGCAGTTTAGCCAGCGCTGCCGGCCCCGTGGCGCAGCCGCTACTTGCCCAACGCCGCCAGCCGCGCCGCGGCTTCCTTCTTGCCGATGCTGCGCAGCGCGGCGATCGCCGGCAGGTGCTTGGCGCGCGGGCGGGTCTTGCCCTCTTCCCACTTGTAGACCGACTGGCCGGACGCGCCGATCAGCGCCCCGAAGGCCTGCGCCGACAGGCCCAGCCGCCGGCGCTGGGTGGCCAGTCCCTTGGCGCTGAAGCGCAGGTGGCGCTGGTCCGGCTCTTCCCCCGGCGCCGCCGCCGCCACCTTCGCCGTCACGCGCCCCAGGCGCTTGATCTGGAGCTCGAGCTCGCGGGTGCGGCGCTTCAGATCCGCGATCTGGGCCCGGTAGGGGGCGATGGCGTTCTTGAGGCCTTTGGTTTCCGCGCGAACTTCCTTGCGCGCGACCCGGGCGATCTCTTCCTTGAGCAGGTTTGCAATGTTCGGCATGGTCCCGCGATTTTGCTACAGAGCCATAAAATGGCCAGCCACCCCTGGAGCTGCTGTCTTGACCACCCTACCCGCGCCCAAGCCGCTGGACGCCGACGATTTCGATGCCCTGGACGCCGAGCTGGATCTCCTGCGCGAGAGCAGCGAGGAAATCCCCCAGTGGGAGTTCTGCGAGGGCTTCCTGGCCGCGCTGGTCTGCATGCGGCGCCCGGTGCCGCCCGAGGAGTACTGGCCGGTGCTGCTGGGCGACGACTTCAAGCCGATGGCCCACATGGAATTCGTGGCCCGCTGGCGCCAGCGCTGGGACGAGATCGCCGCGGCGCTGGATGCGCCGGTGGAGACGCTGGACGATGACCGCACCTTCCAGCCCGAAGTGGTGGACACCCGCGGCGCCCTGCTGGCCATGCCCGACGAAGAGCGGGCCGAGGTGGCGATGGAGGAGGTGCCCTCCTTCGCCCAGGTCTGGGCCCTGGGCTTCATGTACGCGGTGGAGGCCTGGCCCGAGGACTGGCAGCCGCCGCGCGACGCGGACGCCGCCGAGATGCTGGACAACGCGCTGAACGCCATCGTCGCGCTCAGCGAGGACGACAAGGGCGAGCCGTCGATCTCGATGTACGCCGAGGACGGCCCGCCCAGCGTCAGCGAACAGCGGCTGGACGACTTCGGCGCCGCCATCTGGGCGGCCTACGACCTGCGCCAGCTCTGGAAGAGCCTGGGGCCGAAGGTGGCCACCGTGCGCAAGGAGCCGGAGCCTGGGCGCAACGACCCCTGCCCCTGCGGCAGCGGCAAGAAATACAAGAAATGCCATGGCGCCGGCGGCGCCGCCCCGTTGCCGGAGCCACCCGCATGACCAGGCTGACCAGCGATGCGAAGGGCGTGTTCCCGATCGCCCCCACGCCCTTCCACGACGACGGCCGCATCGACACCGCGTCGATCGACAAGCTGATCGATTTCTACCTGGCCTGCGGCTCCACCGGCGTCACGGTGCTGGGCCAGCTGGGCGAAGCGCCCAAGCTGGAGCACACCGAATCGGTGGCGATTGCGAAACAGTTCATCGCGCGCGCGGCCGGCATTCCGGTGGTCGTCGGCGTGTCGGCGCCCGGCTTTGCCGCCATGCGCGCACTGACGCGCGAGGTGATGGATGCGGGCGCGGCCGGCGTGATGATCGCGCCGCCCAACACCTTGCGCACCGACGACCAGATCGTCGGCTACTACAAGCAGGCGGCCGAGGCCATCGGCGCCGACGTGCCCTTCGTGCTGCAGGACTATCCGCTGACCTTCAGCGTGCAGATGGCGCCTTCGGTGGTGCGGCGCATCGTGATGGAAGTGCCGTCCTGCGCGATGCTCAAGCACGAGGACTGGCCGGGGCTGGAAAAGATCAGCACGCTGCGCGGCTACGAGCGGGACGGCTCGATGCGCCACATCTCCATCCTGTGCGGCAACGGCGGGCTGTTCCTGGATTACGAGATGGAGCGCGGCGCCGACGGCGCCAACACCGGCTATTGCTTTCCGGACATGCTGTGCGACGTCGTCCGCCTCCATTCGTCCGGCCGCAAGGACGAGGCCAAGGACCTGTTCGACGCCCACCTGCCCTTGATCCGCTACGAGCAGCAGCCCGGCGTCGGCCTGGCGGTACGCAAGTACGTGATGATGAAGCGCGGCCTGCTGGCGTCCGCCGCGCAGCGCAAGCCGGCGGCGCCGATGTCGACGACGACGCAGCAGGAAGTGGACCAGCTGCTGCGGCGGCTGGCCCGCCACGACAAGCGCGCGCAGCTGTGAGTGCCGGCCTGCTCGAGGCGCCGCCCGGTGCCCGGGCCGGCTACGTATTTGCCCACGGCGCCGGCGCGGGCATGAAGCACTCCTTCATGCAGGCCCTGGCCACAGCGCTGGCCGGGCGCGGCATCGCCAGCCTGCGCTTCGACTTTCCGTTCATGGAGCAGGGCTCCAAGCGCCCCGATCCACCGGCTGTGGCGCATGCCGCCGTCCGCGCCGCGGTCGCAGAGGCGGCCAGCCGGCTGCTGGGCCTGCCGCTGTTCGCCGGCGGCAAATCCTTCGGCGGCCGCATGACTTCGCAGGCCCAGGCGCTGCAGCCGTTGCCCGGCGTGCGCGGGCTGGTGTTCGTCGGCTTTCCGCTGCATCCGGCCGGCAAGCCGTCGGTGGAGCGCGCGAAGCACCTGGCCGACGTGCAGCTGCCGATGCTGTTCCTGCAGGGCACGCGCGACGCGCTGGCGGAGCTGGAGCTGGTGCGCGGCGTGGCGCAGCAACTCGGCGAGCGCGCCACCCTGCACATCGTCGACGGCGCCGACCACGCCTTCCACGTCCTCGCCCGTTCGGGCCGCACCGACGCCCAGGTGATCGACGAACTCGCCGACACCATGGCGGCGTGGATGTCATCCCGGGCTTGACCCGGGATCCAGACCTGTCCGCGCCAACCGGCTTCCGGCCACGCCCGCGCGGCGCGCAGAAGGATGGACCCCGGGTCAAGCCCGGGATGACCGCCGTTGCTGGACGTCAGTCGAATCCGCACCCACGTCTTTTGCTTTTCCTACAAGCGCCCTGCCGCACCCGCCCTACGCTCCGGTGCATCGTCAATGGCATCGCAAGGAGACTCTCATGCCCCGTGGAGACAAGTCCGCTTACACCGACAAGCAAAAGCGCATGGCCGAACACATCGAGGAAGGCTACGAGGACCGTGGCGTCGGCAAGGAAGAAGCCGAAAGCCGCGCCTGGGCCACGGTGAACAAGGAAACCGGCGGCGGCAAGAAGAGCGGCTCGGGCCGCGGCAAGGCGATGGACACCAGTTCCTCGCGCAAGGGCGGCAAGCTCGGCGGCCGTGCCTCGGCGGCACGCTCGCCGGAAGAACGCTCGGCGTCGGCGAAGAAGGCCGCGGCCACCCGCAAGCGCAACGCCGCTGCCGCCAAGCGCTGACCGGCCTCAGCGGGCGGCGACGCCCGGCCCCGCCCAGTCGCCGCCCAGCGCCTTGACCAGGAACACCGAGACCAGCAGCCGCTGGCCCAGCAACTGCGCGGCCTGGCGCTGGGCGTTCAGCAGCGACTGCTGCGCGCTGATCACGTCCAGGTAGCTGGCGACGCCGCCCTCGTAGCGGTCGTTGGCCAGCGCCAGCACTTTTTCGGCGCTGGCCACCGCCTGCCGCGCCTGCGCCAGCGCGCGGTCCAGCGCGGCGCTGCCGGTGATGCCGTCTTCCACTTCCTGCATGGCCGTCAGCACCACGCGCCGGTAGGTGCCGACGGCCGCGTCGTAGCCGGCCCGCGCCGCCTCCACGTTGGCATCGGTGCGGCCGGCATCGAACAGGGGCTGCGCCAGCGAGGCGCCCAGGGACCACAGCAGGCTGGGCGCGTCGAACAGCTTCGCCAGCGTGTTGGTGTCCGCGCCCAGGACGGGATTGAGGATGATGCTCGGGTAATAGGCGGCGCGCGCCACGCCGATCTGCGCGTTGGCGGCGGCGACGGCGCGCTCGGCCGAGGCGACGTCGGGCCGGCGCTCCAGCACGTCCGAGGGCACGCCCAGCGGCAGCGCCGGCGGATTGCGCGGCGTGGTCTCGGCCGCCAGCGCGAACAGCGGCGCCGGCGTGCCGACCAGCGTGGAGATGGCGTGCTCGAACTGGTCGCGCTGGCGCCGCAGCACGTCCACCTGCGTCAGCGTGGTGTCCAGCAGCGCCTGCTGCTGCGCCACTTCCAGGCCGGAGGTGGCACCCAGGTCGTGGCGCGACGTCACCAGGTCCAGCGCACGCCGCTGCAGCGCGATCGACTGCGCCAGCACGTCCAGTTCGATGTCCAGCTCGCGCAGGTTGAAGTAGTTGGCCGCCAGGTCGCAGGCCAGCACCAGCCGCACGTTCTCGACATCGGCGGCCGACTGCTGCGCCGTCGCCTGCGCCACGTCCACCCCGCCCCGCACCCGGCCGAACAGGTCGGCCTCGTAGGCGACGCCGAAGGACAGCTGGTAGTCGTTCTGCACCGTGGTCTGGTTCGCCGATGCGTAATTGGTCAGCGGGCGATTGGCCGAGATCCGCTGCCGCGCCACCCGGGAATTGAGCGACAGCTGCGGGAACAGGCCGGCCGTCGCCGCGTTCACCTGCGCCCGGGCCTGCGCCAGCCGTGCCGCGGCCACCGCCACGGTGGGGCTGGCCGCCATCGCCTGCTGCTGCAGCGCGTCCAGCTGCGGGTCGCCGAAGCGCTGCCACCACGGGCCGCGGGCGATGCTGTCGCTGGGGGCGCTCTCGCGCCATGGCGCCTCCACCTTCCATTGCGCCGGCAGCGTGACCTGGGGCCGCTGGTACGGCGGCGCGGTGGCGCAGCCGGCCAGCGCCGCAGCCGTCGCCACGGCGCACAGGGCGAGGCGCCCCGCCCTCACGGCGCGGCCTTCGGCGCCTGGGCGGCCGGCGCCTGGGCGCCGACCTGCACCTTGTCGCCATTGGCCAGCGAGTCCGACGGGTTGAGCACCAGCGTCTCGCCGCCGGCCAGGCCTTCGGTCACTTCCACGCTCTCGCCGTAATTGCGGCCCAGCTTCACCGTCTGCAGGCGGATCACGCCGCCCGGCTCCACCACCGCCACCCGCGTGCCCTCGGCGCGAAACAGCAGGGCGTTGGACGGCACCGCCAGCGCCTGGCTGGCAGCCAGCGGCAGCGCCACCTGCACGAAGGCGCCGGGCAGCAACGCGCCGTCCTTGTTGGGAAGCGCGATCTCCACCTGCATCGTGCGGTTGGCGCTGTCGATCGAGGCCGCCGTGCGAGCCACCTGGCCCTGGAAGCTGCGGCCGTGCAGCTCCGCCTGCGTGACCGTCGCCGGCTGGCCGGTGCGCACCAGCTGCGAATAGGCCTGCGGCAGGCTGACGTAGACGCGCAGCGGATCGGTCTGCGCCAGCAGGAACAGCGGCTTGCCGCTGCCGTCGATCAGGTCGCCGACGTCGACGTTGCGCTTTGTGATGACGCCCGCAAACGGCGCCACCACCCGCTTGAAGCCCTGCAGCTGGCGCAGCCGCTCCACGTTGGCGTCGGCCGCCGCCAGGTTGGCGCGGGCCTGCACGAAGCCGCTGCGGCGCTCGTCCAGTTCCTGCTGGGAGACGGCATCGCGCTTGCGCAGCGCCTCCCAGCGCTCCGCGGTGGTCCGCGCCAGCTCCAGGCTGGCGGCCATCTGCTGGCGCGCCGCCACGGCCTGCGTCAGCTGCTGGTCCAGTTCGGGGGTCTCGATCTCGGCCAGCAGTTCGCCCTTGTCCACCCGGGCGCCGATGTCGCGGGTCCAGCGCTTGAGGTAGCCGCCGCTGCGCGCCGCCACCGGCGCCTGCATGAAGCCCTGCAGCGTGCCGGGCAGCGACAGGGTCTGCGCCGCGCCGGCGCGCCGGACCTGCGTGGTCTTGACGTAGACCTGGGCCTGGTCGCGCGCATCGTTTTCCAGCACCCGGGCGTTGGACATCCGGCTGACGACGGTGCGCGCCGCGCCCAGCGCCAGCAGCACCAGGACGACGATGGTGATCAGGCGGGTGCGGCGGCCGACCTGCTGGCGCTGCAGCAGCGTCCCGCCCTCGGCTTCGGGCGAATGGATGGCAAGCTGCGAATGGCTCTCGTGGGACATCGGGGATCAGCCCTCCTGGGGCAGCACCGGCGCGGCCGGCGCGAGCAGCGGATGGCTGCGCTCGTTGCGCCGGGCCAGCCACTGGTGCACGCCGGCGAACAGCACCGGCACAAAGAACAGGGTCGAAACGGTGGCGAACAGCAGGCCGCCGATCACGGCGCGTCCCAGCGGCGCGTTCTGCTCGCCGCCTTCGCCCAGGCCCAGCGCCATCGGGATCATGCCGATCACCATCGCCAGCGCCGTCATCAGCACCGGCCGGATGCGGGTGGCACCGGCCTCCAGCGCCGCGGCCAGCGGCGCCGAGCCGGCTTCGCGCTGCTGGCGGGCGAAGGCGACGACCAGGATCGAGTTGGCCGTGGCCACGCCCATCGTCATGATGGCGCCGGTCAGCGCCGGCACGCTCAGCGTGGTGCCGGTGATGAACAGCATCCAGGCGATGCCGGCCAGCGCCGCCGGCAGCGCCATGATGATGATGGCGGCGTCGATCCACGACTGGAAATTGACCACGATCAGCAGGTAGACCAGCACGATCGCCATCGCCAGCCCCAGGCCCAGGCCGATGAAGGACGACTGCATGGTCTGCACCTGGCCGCGCACCACCACCTGGCTGCCGCGCGCGAGCTTCGGCTTGACCTGGTCCACCAGCGCCTGCACCCGCGAGGCGACGCTGGCCAGGTCCGTGCCCTGCACGCTGACATACACGTCGATCGCGGGCGTGATGTTGTAGCGCGAGACGACCGGCAGCTGCCGCGTCTGCCGCGCCTCCACCAGGTTGCCCAGCAGCTGCCCGGAGCCGGCGGCGGCCGCCGCGTTGCCCACCGGGATGTTCAGCAGCGCGTCGAGCGAGTCCACCTGGTACTGCGGCGTCTGCACCACCACGCTGTAGACCACGCCGTTGCGTGGGTCCAGCCAGAAGGCCGGCGCCGTCTGCGAGCTGCCCGATAGCGCGATCAGCACGTTCTGGCCGACGTTGGCGGCCGACAGCCCCATCTGCTGCAGCTTGGTGCGGTCCATCTGCAGCGCCAGGCTGGGGCCGTCCAGCCGCTGGTGCACGTGGGCGTCCACCGCGCCGGGGACCTTCTGGATCTCGCGGGTGAGCTGCGCCGCCAGTTCCGCATTGGCCGCCAGGTTGGCCCCGGTGAACTGCACGTCGATCGCCGCCGGCAGGCCGAAGTTCAGGATCTGGGTGACGATGTCGGCCGGCTGGAAGAAGAACTCCACGCCCGGAAAGCGCCGGGGCAGTTCGCTGCGCAGCAGGCTGATCCAGTGCGTGGTCGGGCGATGGCCTTCGCGCAGCGACAGCAGCACCTCGGCGTCGAAGGTGCCGATGGTGCCGGCGTTGCTGTACGACAGGTTGATGCCGCTGTTGGGAACGCCCAGGTTGTCCAGGATGGTTTCCAGCTCGGACTTGGGCACCAGCTCGCGGATCGCCACTTCCACCGCGTCGGCCAGCCGCGCCGTCTCCTCGATCCGGGTGCCGGTGGCGGCGCGCATGTGCAGGCGGATCTGGCCGGCGTCCACCGTCGGGAAGAAGTCGCGCCCCAGCACCGGGTACAGCAGGCAGGACAGCAGGCAGAACGCCATGAACAGCAGGCCGAAGCGGCGCCGGTGCACCAGCAGCGTGGACAGCGACAGCGCGTAGCCGCGCCGCAGCCGTTCGAAGCGCCGGTCGAAGGCCTTGTACAGCCGCTGCAGCGGGGAGTTGCCCGCGCCCGCGCCCGCGCCGGCGCCGCCGCCGTGGCTCTTGTCCATCAGCAGCATCACCAGCGTCGGCACCAGGCTGCGCGACAGGAAGTACGAGGCCAGCATCGCGAACACCACCGCCTCGGCCATCGGAACGAACAGGAAGCGGGCCACGCCCGACAGGAAGAACATCGGCACGAACACGATGCAGATGCACAGGGTGGAGACGAAGGCCGGCACGCCGATCTCGCCGGCGCCGACCTCGATCGCCTCGCGCAGCGGCCGGCCCAGGTGCATGTGGCGCTCGATGTTCTCGATGGTCACGATCGCCTGGTCCACCAGGATGCCCACCGAGAGCGCCAGCCCGCCCAGCGTCATCAGGTTGAGCGTCTCGCCCAGCGCGAACAGCAGCAGGATCGAGGCCAGGATCGACAGCGGGATGGTCAGGGCGATGATCAGCGTGCTGCGCCAGTTGCCCAGGAACAGCAGCACCATCAGCGCGGTGAGCGCGGCGGCGATCAGCGCCTCCGCCACCACGCCCTTGATGGCGGCCTTGACGAACACCGACTGGTCGAACAGCGGCGTCACCTTGATGTCGGCCGGCATCGCCTGCGTCGCCCGCGGCAGCATGGCCCGCAGGTTGGAGACGATGTCCAGGGTGGAGGCGCCGCCGTTCTTGAGCACCGACAGCAGCACGCCGCGGGCGCCGTCCTGGCGCACCACGTTGGTCTGCGGCTGGAAGCCGTCGCGCACGAAGGCGACGTCGCTCAGGTAGGTGGTGGCGCCGTTGGCGCTGCGCACCGGCAGCTCGTTCAGGCCGGCGATCGCCTCGGGCGAGCCGTTCATGCGCACGCCGTATTCGAAGTCGCCGAGCTTGGCGGTTCCCGAGGGCAGGATCAGGTTCTGCGCGCCGATGGCGTTGACCACGTCGGCCGGCGCCAGGCCGCGCGCCTGCAGCGCCTGCGTGTCCAGGTCCACCGAGATCACCTTGACCTTGCCGCCGTAGGGAAACGGGATCGCCACGCCCGGGATCGTGACCAGCTGCGGCCGCAGGACGTTCACCGCGGCGTCGAACACCGATTGCTCCGGCAGCGTGCCGCTGGACAGCGCGAGCTGCACCACCGGGATGCTGGAGGCCGAGTACTTGATCACCAGCGGCGGCGTGATGCCGGGCGGCAGCTGCCGCACCTGGGTCTGCATCGAGGCGACGACCTGCGAGATCGCGGTCTGGATGTTGGCGGTCGGCTGGAAGAAGACCTTGATCACCGTGATGCCGGCCAGCGAGGTCGACTCGATGTGCTCGATGTCGCTGACCACCGTGGTCAGCCCGCGCTCGCTGGAGGAGGCGATGCGCTGCCCCATCTCCTGCGCCGGCAGGCCGTTGTAGCTCCAGATGATGCTGATCACCGGAATGTTGATTTCCGGAAAGATGTCGGTGGCCATGTTCCACAGCACGAAGGGCGTGGAGATCACGATCAGCATCGCCATCACGATGAACGTATAGGGGCGCTGCAGCGCCAGCTTGACCATCGACATCGGAACACCGCTTGGGGAGACAAGGGATGATAAGAGATCACACGATGCCGCCTGCGTAAAGTTGAGCCTGGACAGCGACGAAACCCGCGGGCCCGCGGCCGGCAACTTGTCACGCTCGGCGCCGGCGCCTACAGAGAAAGAGTCCCGCCGCGCCGGCGCCGTGCCTAGAATCCGCCCATGGACCAGAAGGACATCTTCAGAGACACCTTCATCCGCTGGCGCCGCTCCTACCTGCGCCTGCGGATGCTGGAGCGCAACTTCGTCAGCGAATCGCGCAGCGGCCGCGACCCGGCGCGGATCGCCGCGATGTACGAGAAGGTGGAAGCGGTGCGGGCCGCCACCACCGCGCTGTTCCATTCGGCCCAGACCGCCAGCATGGCGCACCAGATCCCGCCGGCGCGCGCCGGCGAAACCACCCTCTCCTGAGTCCGGCTAGGCCTTGCGCCGCCAGGGCATCACGCGGGTCGCCGCCAGCCGCAGCAGCATCACCGAGGCGTAGCCCAGCACGCTGATGGTGACGATGGCCACGTACATCGGCGCCACGTCGAACAGCTGCCAGCTGGACCAGATCACGCTGCCCAGGCCGCTCCTGGCGCCGACGAACTCGGCGGCCACCAGCACGATGTAGGCGATGCCCATCGCGATTTCCAGCCCGGTGAAGATGTGCGGCATCGCCGCCGGCAGCGCGATGGTCCGCACCAGCTGCAGGAAGCTGGCGCCGCAGTCCCGCCCCACGTCCAGGATCACCGGGCGGATCGCCAGCACGCCGGCGATCAGGTTGATCGCCACCACATAGAAGACCGCGACCGCCAGCATGATCACGATCGGCGGTTCGCCCAGCCCGACGACCAGCACCAGCAGCGGATAGATCGCCAGCTTGGGCACCGGGTAGGTGACGATCAGCCAGGGCTCGAACAGCGCCCGCGACCAGGAGGACAGCCCCAGCCACAGACCGGCGACGATGCCCAGCACCGCCCCGCCGGCGTAGCCGATCGCCAGGCGCCGCAGGCTGTCGCCAACGGCCCGGGCCAGTGAGCCGTCCTGCAGCATCTGGCGCGCCGTCACCGCCACCTCGCTGGGCGGGGGAAAGAAACGCCGGTCCAGGATGCCCTGGCGCGACATCGCCTCCCACAGCAGCAAGAGGAGAAAGGGCGAGGCGATCCGCAGCAGCCGCTGCCAGCGCGCCCTGGCCTCGCCGTGCTGCTTGAGCTGGCCGCGCTGGACGATGGTCATGCGGCCAGCTCCGGCGCGGCAGCGATGTCGGCCTGCAGCAGGTCCCACAGCTGCTGGTACAGCTGGCCGTATCTCGGGTTGCTGCGCAGGGCGATCACGTTGCGTGGCCGCGGCAGCTCCACCGGAATCACCGCCCGCACCCGGCCCGGCCGGGCGCTGAGCACCACGATGCGGTCCGACAGCGTGATCGCTTCGTCCAGGTTGTGCGTCACGAACAGCACGGTGCAGCGGTGCTGGCTCCACAGCCGCAGGATCTCGTCCTGCAGCACCAGCCGGGTCTGCTCGTCGAGCGCGCCGAAGGGCTCGTCCATCAGCAGCACCTCGGGCTCGTTGGCGAAGGCCCGGGCCACGCTGACGCGCTGGCGCATGCCGCCCGAGAGCTGCGAGGGGTAGGCGTTGCGGAAGGCAGCGAGTCCGACCTTCTCGATGAAATGGTCGACCACTTGCTGCCGGCGCGCCGCCGGCAGCCCGCGGATCTTCAGGCCGTAGCCGACGTTGTCCTGCGCGGTGAGCCAGGGAAACACCGACTCCTCCTGGAACACGGTGGAAGTGACCAGCCCGCTTTCGGTCGGCGCCGAGGCGATCTCCACCTGGCCGGCGTCGGCCTGCTCGAAGCCGCCGACGATGCGCAGCAGCGTGGTCTTGCCGCAGCCGCTGGCGCCGATGATGGAGACGAACTCGCCGTCGGCGATCTCCAGGTCGATGTCGCGCAGCGCTTCCACCGGCTGGCCGCCGCGCAGCCGGAAGCTCTTGCGCAGGCCGCGGACCGCGATCTTCAGGGCCGGCGGCGCGTCCGCCATCAGCGGGCCGGCCCGAGCACCGTCACCGCGTTGCGGACGAACTCGGTGTTGACGCTCTTGCGGATGTCCGCCGGCTCCTTCATCACGCCCCAGTCCATCCACTCCTTCTGGTAGCGCTCCAGCGATTCGACGTTGATGGCGCCGTTGGGGTCGACGCCGGTGAAGCTCATGCCGGTGCAATCGGCCGGCATCGCCGGGGTGTACTTGTTGATCACCTTGCAGACCTCGTTCTGCTGGCCGGCCTGCACCAGCCGCATGTAGTCGCGCTGGGCCCGCAGGTGCGCCACCATGAAGCGGCGGGCGGCGTCGGTCCTGGCAAAGCCGGGCGAGAACATCATGATGTTGGTGGCGTCGTTGGCCGAGGTGCGGTGCAGGTCCGATTCCGGCATCGAGTACGCCAGCCTCATCTTGCTCTCGATGGTCTGCACCAGCGGCGGGTAGACCATCACGGCGTCCACTGCCTTCTTCTGCAGCGCCGGCACGAACTGGCTGAACGGCATCTCGACGAACACCACGTCGTCCTTGCCCAGGCCGCCCTTGGAGATGCCGCGCATCACGTAATTCAGCGTGGTGGACTGCAGGCTGTTGACGCCGATCCGCTTGCCCTTGAGGTCGGCGACGGTCCGGACCTGGTCCTTCAGGTCGGCGCGCACCAGGATGCTGCCCGAGCCGGCGGTGTTGGTGTCCGGGCCGATCGGGCGCACCGCGGACTTCTCGGCCACGATCTGGATCGGCAGCCCGCGCTTGAGCGCGTTGAACAGGCCGGGCGTGGCGCTGCCGCTGCCGACGTCGAGCTTGTCGGTGGCCAGCAGCGCGATGGCGTCGGCGGCACTGGTCATGCGCTGCAGGTCCAGCTCCAGCCCCTGCTCCTTGTAGTAGCCCTGCTCGATGCCCCAGAACACGCCGACGTCGGCGGTGATGAACAGGATCGAGACCGTGACCTTGGTCGGCGCGGCGGCCGGCGCCTGCGCCAGTGCGCTGCCGGCGGCCAGCAGGCCGCAAGCGATGGCGACCACAAGGCGGCGGAGGGGATTGACGGGCATGGAGTCTCCTGGAAGGGGGTTCTTGTCAGATGCTGGGTGGATGGAATTTCATCCGCTGCAGCGGGAACACGTCCTCGATGTCGGGCGTGTCCCACTGCAGGTCGATCGGCGCCGATGCCTCGAGCACCATCTGCGCCAGCCCGTAGAGCCGGGCGTCCGGCGGCGCCAGCGCGTCGGGATCATTGGGCAGCGTGTTGAAGTACTGGAACATCGCCTCCAGCCGCGGCGACACGGCGGCGTGGAACTCGCGCAGCAGCTCGATCGGCGTGGAGACGCGCTTCTCGGCACGGCCCTTCTCGGTGCGGATCGACCAGTGCGCCACCCAGGGCGCCAGGTCGGCGAAGGCCTCGGGCAGCACCGGCCCCGGGTCCGCCTTTGCCTGCGGGTGGAAGGTGACGACGGACGTCATGGCGCCTCCAGCATGTCGCGGGTGACGGCGAAATGGTGCTGCAGCGCCATCTCCTGCTTGGACAGCAGCACGTGCGGCATCGAGCCCGAGGCCAGCATCTGCTGCTGCGCCTCCAGCGTGTTGAGGTCCTCGCGCACCACGTCGCGGCCGCGGGCGCGGAAGTAGTCTTGACTGAGGCGCTCGCCCAGGTTCTTCGGCTTGTAGTTGTAGGTGCGGTTGGTCACCAGCGTGCGCTCGTGGTCGATCGGCCAGAAGCTCATCTCGGCGCGGAAGTGGTTGCCGGCCACCACCACCAGGTTGGGAAAGAACTCCAGCACGTCGAAGGCCCAATACTCATAGCGCGTCGGGTTGACGCCGTCGGGCAGCATCGAGAAGTCGAAGTCGAAGGCCGGCAGGATCTTGCGGCCGTACCTGATCGCCAGTTCCTCCACCGGCAGGATGCGGTGGTCCGGGTTGCCCGGCGCCGAGTAGCGGTGGTGGCGCTTCATCAGCTCCATGTGGGGGCGGTGCCGCTGCGGGTTGATGCGGCCGCCCTGGTAGTCGCGCGCCGTGTTCTTGTGCAGGTACAGCGTGTGGTAGCCCTCGGTGAACGAATTCACCCCCAGGTGCCAGTTGGCCTTGATCTCGAAGCTGTAGCTGGCCACCTTCCGGTGCAGGTCCCAGTAGCCCTGGTAGCGGCCGAAGAACTCGGGGCCGAGGAACTCCTCCAGCGTCTCGCGCGGCTGCTCGTCGAAGTTCACGAAGATCAGGTTCTCCCATACCTGGGAGGTCACCGGGATCAGGCCGTAATCCTCCTTGTCCACCGCCTCGAACATGTGGGGGTCGGTGATCACGTCCAGCTTGCCCTCGCTGGAGAAGATCCAGCCGTGGAAGTTGCACATGAAGCTCTTGCGGCAGCCCTCGCCCTCGCGCACCAGCTTGTTGCCGCGGTGCCGGCAGGCGTTGTGGAACACCCGCACCTGGTCGTCCTGGCCGCGCACCACCAGCAGCGAGGCCTTGAAGGTCGGAATCTCGAACACGATGTAGCTGCCGCGCTCGGGCACGTCGTCGGTGTGGCCGACCATCAGCCAGGAGCGGCGGAAAATCTTCTCGCGCTCCAGCGCGAAATGCTCTGGTTTGAGCATGGCGGCGAGGTCCACCTTGGTCTTGAGTTTGTCGGGCGGATAGCCCACCCCGGCGAGCCGTTCCTGCCTCTGTGCGACCGTCTCCGTCTGCGATGACTGCACCTCAACTCCTTGTGCAGCCCGAGGCTGCCTCGTCCCGTAGGTAACCAATGGTAACCCGCAATGCCTCGGCGGCCACCGCGGAATTCCACTCTTGACTCGATCGTTGCGAGATTACCGCAGGCCTCCCGTTCGGCACCCGGATTCGACGGCTGGAGGACAAAACCCGGTGCTGCGGCGCCACAGCCACTGGACCTGGCCCGCGCGGGCTCCTAGAGTGATGACGCCATGCACACCGGTGCCCCCGATCACGACCACGGCCACGACCCGATCCTGAACCCCAGCACCTGGGGCGGGGCCGTCCGCCTGCTGGCCGGCTCGGCGGCGTTCTGGGCGCTGGCCGCGGCGCTGCTGCACCAGGCGGCGCCCTCGGGCGAAACCTTCCCGCGGCTGCTGGTCTTCACCGAATGCGTGGGCCTGACCATGACGCTGGCCATCCTGCTGATGAAAAGCTCCTCGCCGTTCTGGCGGCTGGAGCCGGTGGTGCGCGGCGTGCTGCTGGCGCTGGTGGCGCTGGCCGGCGGCTACATCGCCGGCCACGCGATCGCCATCCTGCTGCTGGGCGAGCCGATGCGCCTGTTCGGCCAGGGGCCCGAGGGCCTGGTGCCGATCGTGGTGGCAACGCTGGTCGCCGGCCTCGGCCTGCACTACTTCGCCACCCGCGAGCAGCTGTCCAGCGAAGCGGCAGCCCGCTCCGAGGCGCAGCGGCTGGCCAGCGAATCGCACCTGCGGCTGCTGCACTCGCAGCTGGAGCCGCACATGCTGTTCAACACCCTGGCCAACCTGCGCTCGCTGGTGCGCGACGATCCCGACGCGGCCGAGCGGATGATCGACCAGCTGATCACCTACCTGCGCGCTTCGCTGGCGGCCTCGCGGGTGCCCTGGACCACGCTGGGCGCGGAGTTCGCGCAGCTGCGCGCCTACCTGGACATCATGGCCACGCGCATGGGGCCGCGCCTGCAGTGGCGCCTGGACCTGCCTGCCGCCCTGGAAAGCGCGGCGATCGCGCCGATGCTGCTGCAGCCGCTGGTGGAAAACGCGATGAAGCACGGAGTGGAGCCGCAGGTGGGCGTGGGCCGGATCGAGGTCTGCGCACGCGAGACCGGGGACGGCATCGAGATCTCGGTCTGCGACAGCGGCCCGGGCCTGGCCCCGCAGCCGCACCCGGCCCCGGCGCCCGGCCGCCCCGGCCCCGCCGGCTACGGCCTGCAGCATGTGCGCGAACGCCTGCAGGCGCTGTACGGGGCCGCCGGCTCGCTCGTTCTGCAGCCGGCCCAGCCGACTGGCACCCGCGCCGTGGTGCGCTTTCCCCGGATGGATCCGGCGCCGTGAGCCAGCCCGCCCTGCCCTGCGCCGTCGTGGCCGAAGACGAGCCGGTACTGGCCCGCACGCTGGTGCGGCTGCTCGGCGACGCCTGGCCGCAGCTGCGGGTCGCCGCGGTCGCGAGCGACGGGCCGCAGGCGGTGGAACTGGCGCTGCAGCACCTGCCGCAGGTCCTGTTCCTGGACATCCGGATGCCAGGCCGCAGCGGGCTGGACGTGGCGCAGGCGGTGGCCGACGACTGGCCCGACGGCCAGGCGCCGCCGCTGATCGTGTTCGTCACGGCACACGACGAATTCGCGCTGGCGGCCTTCGAGCGCGCCGCCGCCGACTATGTGCTCAAGCCGGTGACGGCGCAGCGGCTGGCGCTGACGGTGCAGCGGCTGAAGGAGCGGCTGGCGCAGCGGCCGCAGGCGGCGCGCGCGGAAGGCCGGGCCGAACTGATGCAGCAGCTGCAGGCCATCGAAGCGCCGCCCGCCGAGCAGGAACGGATCAAGGTGATCCGGGCCGGGGTCGGCAACACGGTGCGCATGATCCCCGTGGGCGACGTGATCTGCCTGGAAGCCACCGAGAAATACGTGAACGTGGTCACCGCCGCCGGCGAATCGCTGGTGCGCATGAGCCTGCGCGAGCTGGCGGCGCGCATCGACGGCACGGAGTTCATCCAGGTCCATCGAAGCGCGCTGGTCAATACCGCCTGCATCCTGAGCGCGGTGCGCGACGAGAACGGCCATTACAGCCTGGCGCTGCGCGGCCTGCAGCGGCCGGTCAAGGTGAGCCGCGCGTTCGCCCACCTGTTCCGCGCGATGTGAGCGGGCCGCCGGGAGCAACGCCTTGCATCCCCGGTTGCTGATTGCGGGCCTGGCGCTGGCGGCGGCGCTGAGCGCACTGGCGCAGGCACCGCTTTCCGCGCCCGACGACGACATCCAGTTCGCGATCGCCAGGCGCGACGGCCAGCGCATCGCGGCCCTGGTGCGCGCGCGCCGGCCGCTCGATTTCAACTTCAGCGACAGCCACAGCGGGCGGACGCACGAATCGCCGCTGACCATGGCGGTGAACCGCGATTTCCCCGACATCGCGGGCCTGCTGCTCGGTGGCGGCGCCGATCCCAACCGCCGCGACGCGGCCGGCCGGGCGCCGATCCACCAGGCCCGCTCCGCCGCGATGGCGCGCCTGCTGGTGCAGGCCGGTGCCGATCCCAACGCGCTCGACGCGCGCGGGCGCAGCGCAGTCGCCCTGGCGGTCGAGCGCGGCGACCTGGCGGCCGTCGATGCCCTCCTGGCCGTGGGCGCCAGGCTCGACACTCCGCTCAAGGACACGGACCTGCTGGCCATCGCGATCGACGCCAGGCAGCCGCAGCTGGTGCGTCCGCTGCTCGAGCGCGGCTTCGACGTGCGCGCCACGCGCTCGCGGGCCATCTGGAAGCTGCTCGAGGGCGGCGACGAAGACACGGCGGTGCTGCTGGTTCAGCGCGGCGCCGATCCGAACGCGCGCGGCAACTACGGCGAGCCGCTGCTGGTGCGTGCGCTGTTCCGCCAACGCTACGCGCTGGCGCAGGCCCTGGTCGAGGCCGGTGCGAACCTGAAGCTGGCCGACGCGCCCGATTGCGCCAGGGGCGCGGGCTTCGGCTGCGTCTCCATCCAGCTCGCCAGGCTGGCAAGCTTCAACCCGCCGCTGCTCGCCACCCTGGTCGCGCGCGGCCTCGATCTCAATACGGTCGACGCGGCCGGCCACACCGCGCTGTCGTCGC
Source organism: Caenimonas terrae (assembly GCF_042655405.1). Taxonomy (NCBI): domain Bacteria; kingdom Pseudomonadati; phylum Pseudomonadota; class Betaproteobacteria; order Burkholderiales; family Comamonadaceae; genus Caenimonas; species Caenimonas terrae. Next base: position 106,103 of record NZ_JBHSMF010000003.1, read on the forward strand.
TCATCACCGAGCAGACCTTCACCGTGCGCGCCGCCGGCAGCGACCCACAGGCGGCGGCCGGCGCCATCGCGCCACCCGACAACGTGGCGCGGGCCGGCGCGCTGCTGCGGCGCGGCGCCGATCCGAACATCCAGGACCGGGGCGCGACGCCGCTGATGCTCGCCATCGCCATTGCGGGCCGCGCCGGCTTCGTCGACCTGCTGCTGGAGCACGGCGGCCGGATCGAGTTCGAGCGCGGCATCCCGCCGCCGGGCGAACCCTATGCCGCTACGTTGCCGGGCAACCCGGCCGGGGCCACCAGCATTCCCGTGCTGAACGACCAGGGCGTGCTCACCGGCATCCGGATCGGGCCGCTCACCTGGGCGGTGCTGCACGGTCGGGCCGACGTGGCACTGCGCCTGCTGGCGCGCGGCGAGAAGGCGGGGCCCGCCGACCGCCACCTGCTGTATTTCGCCGCTGCCCTGGGGCAGGGCGACGCGGTGCCGAGGCTGCTGCGGTGGACGCGGGAAGTCAATGCCGCCGACCGCGCCGGCGTCACCCCGCTGATGTTCGCCGCCAGTGCGGGCAATGCCACCGCCGTCGGCGCGCTGCTGGCGGCCGGCGCCCGGGTCAACGCACGCAGCGACCGCGACTGGCCGCCGCTGCTCGAGCGCGGCATCACTCACTACTTCAGCGGCCATCCGCCGTCGCGGCAACCCCTGGTCGGCGGCTACACGGCGCTGCGCGCAGCCAGAGAACGCGGGCACGCCGAAGTCGCGCGGCTCCTGCTCGACGCCGGCGCGCGCGATTGATGCGGGCAAAAAAATGCCCGTGCCGGCTGCCCGGCACGGGATGCAAGGTCCGCGCGTTGCGCGGCCCGCGTCAGGCGACGTCCTGCGGGTGATTGCGGGCAGCCTGGACGGCTTCTTCCTTGACGGCGCCGACGTCGCGCGACGAGCCGGCCTGCTGGTTGATCACGGAGGTTTCGCCGCCTTCGCCGTACTGGATTTCTCCGGCGGCAGCGGCGCGCTGGTACTCGGCCTGGACTTCGGCGCGTGTCAGCGCGCTGGTCGTCGGCTGGTTGCGGTTCTGCAGGTTGTAGTCGTCGGCGCCGGTGGAACCTTCCGCATGAGCGGCGGCCGCGGCGACGATTGCCAGGGAGAGCAGTGCAAGGTGCTTCATGATGATGTCCTTCCGGGTTGTGCCGAAGGCCCGTGCCTTCGACCCGGTGGACTGTGGGCGAACCCGCAGCGGCTTTCCAGCCGCCTGCGACGAACCGCCGGATCATGGCCGCGACGCGTCGGCGCAGCGGAGCCAGCGGCAACCGGACCGGCTCAGGCCGCCAACGGCGCGGGACCGCTGTTGCGGCTGCGCAGGGCCTGCGCCGCGACGTCGTAATGCCGCTCCTGCTCCGCCTTCAGGCTCAGCACCTCCGCCTGCAAGGCGTCGGGCCGGGGCTGCAGCCCCTGCTTCCAGGCCAGGACGGCGGCAGCCAGCCGCTCCTCGGCCTCACAGCATTTCTGGTGGGCGCGCTGCCAGGCGCCGAAGGCGCGCGCGATCTGAATCTGTCCCTGATCCTGCATGTCCGTTCCCCTGAATGTTGTGCAACGATCCTGCCCCGCGGCTGAGGCAGCGGCAATTGAACGTTCGGATAGTGGGAAACGCAGGCGAAAAAAAGCCCCGCCGCGGCGGGGCCTGTCGGCACCGGAGCGGCCGCTCAGAGCGCCACCACCGTGCCCGGCTCGACGCGGCGCTCGTGGCGCTTCTTGCCGGCGATCCGCGCTTCGGCGGAAGTGAACTCGTGGGCATGGCCGCTCTGGTGAGCGGCACGTCCGCCGAGGCTGGCGATCTGGCGCTGGCGCTCGGGTGACATGGCAGCAAAACCGCGCTTCGCCCGAGGGACCGACCCCTCATACTTCTCAGTCATTTCACTCTCCTTGAGACATTCCAGCCGATTGCTGGAGAAGCTAGTTTGCAGAGCGATAACCTCATTTCGTATAGCTGAGGAAACAGTCGGGCAGCCGTCCTACAGCTCATCGGTAAGTCGTTCCGGACCGGCAATAATTGCGGCAAGAGCTCTACGCTAAACCGGGCTCGTCAGGGGCAATCCGGCAGCGATCCCAGCGTATCGGTGCCCGCTGCATCGGCCGCGCAGCGCAGGTACTTCTGCCCCTCGCCGGTCTGAGCCACCTGCACCTCGGTGCGGCGGCCGTCGCGGACCACGAGGAAGGTGTACTGCCGCAGTTCGATGGTGCGGATGGCTTCGTCGACCGTGAGCGTCCACGGCAATTTCGAATTGTTGGTGCCGCCGATGTGGCTGATGCGAAGCGGCTGCTGCTGGCTGGAGGTCTTGCGGGTGCAGAGGATCTTGAGGGACGGCATTTCTTGTTGTTCAACGACGCCAGGAAGCTGGCGGCCCACATTTGAACAGATGCCGCCGCCCCCTTTTCGACCCTGCGGCACTACGCCGACTTGCGGCGCGGCGCCGGCTTGACGCTGGCGCGCGACTTGGCAGCCGTCTTGCTGGCGGCGGCGCGCTTGAGCGGCGCCGCCTCGTCGTTGGCTGCGGCTGCGCGGGCGCGGCTGGCCCTGGTGGCCGGCGCCGTTGCCGTCGCGGGCGACTTCAGGCTGCGCTTGAGCAGCTCGGTCAGGTCGATGATCTCGGCGCTGGGGGCGGCCACTTCCTCGCCGGGCAGCGGCTGCAGCGTAGCGACATCGCCGGCTTTGGCCTTGGCCTGCACCAGCTCGTTGAGCTTTTGCTTGAATTCGTCATGGAACAGGCTCGGGCTCCAGGCGTCGGCCATGTCGTTGACCAGCTGCTCGGCCATCTTCATCTCGCGTTCGGTCGGCGCGGCCGTGCCCGCGTCAGGCATCGCCGACGCCGGAAAATCGCGCACCTCGTCGGCCCATCGCAGCAGGTAGAGCGCCAGGCCGTCCTGGTAGGGAGCCAGCGTGGCCAGGTGCTGCTTGGTGGAGATCACCACCCGCGCCAGGCCGGCCTTGCCCGTCCTGCGCAACGTGTCGCGCAGCAACAGGTAGGCCTTCTGGCCCTTGCGGTCCGGCGCCACGTAATACGGCTTCTGGAAATACACCGGTGGGATGTCGCCGGCCTGCACGAAGGCCTCGATCTCGATGGTCTGGGTCGATTTGGGCAGCGCCGAGCGGATTTCTTCCTTCGACAGCACCACGTACTGCCCGTCCTCCACCTCGATGCCCTTGACCAGCTCCTCGCGCTGGACCGCCTCGCCGGTGGTCTTGCTCACCTGCTTGTTGCCCACCGGGCTCATCGACGCCTTGTCGATCAGGTTGAACCTGGGCCGGGTTTCGGCGGTGGCGCTGTACAGGGCCACGGGGATGTGGACCAGCCCGAAGCTGATTGCGCCTTTCCAGACGGTGCGGGTGCTCGCGGTCGCCATGATGTGCCTGCCTTGGGTCGAGGAGTTGGTCCACCAGCTTAGGCCAGGCATGGCTCGGCAGCTGTAGGACAGCCAGCAATCCCGCGTGCGCCCGCCGCGCAAGGCCGGCGCAACGGCGCAAAAAAGGCGCTGGAATCCTGTGAATTCGTCACCAGAATGAAGCCGGTGCGGCGACTAGATTCGTTGCATCAGGGATAGGTGGTGAACCATGAACCTCATCAAGCACGAAGACGAGCTGTGGCTGTACCACGGCGCCCAGGAAGTCTTTTCCTACCGCGATGCCCTCGCCTTGAGCGAGTTCCGGTTCGACTACGCCTACGTGCTGCCGGACCGCGGCCACGAGACGATCTATGCCACTTTCTCGGCGCTGCTCGACGGCGAGCCGTCGACGCTCAACATCTCGGTGGAAAAGAAGTCCGACGGCCGCTGGCGCCGCGAACACGCCATCGAGCCGGGCAGCCTGCCCAGCAGCGGCTATTCCGGTGAGTAGCCGCTGGCCTTGACCAGCCGCGCGAAGTCCCGGCTCTCGTCGGCCATCAGCGCCGCCAGCTCCTGCGCCCCGGCCGGCGCCGGCTCGAACAGGTAGCGCGCCAGCCGCTCGCGCGGCCCCGGCCCCTGCACCGCCAGCTGGGCCGCCGCCGAGAACCGGCGCACCAGCTCGGGCGCCATGCCGGCCGGCCCGTAGACGCCGCAGGTGGTGGTGTTGCTCACGTTGATGCCGCATTCGCGCAGCGTCGGCACATCGGGCAGCTGCGAGGAGCGCTTGCCGCCGGAGACCGCCAGGATGCGGATCTTGCCGGCGCGGTGCAGTTCCACCATCTGGCTGACGCCGGTGACCAGCATCGGCAGCCGGCCGCTGGCCAGGTCCAGCGCCGACACGCCGCTGTCCTTGTACGGCACGTGGGTCAGCTCGATGCCGGTGGCCAGCCCCATCGAGATGCCGACGAAGTGGGAGAGCGAGCCGTTGCCCGGCGAGCCGAAGGCCGCGAAGGACTTGTCGGCCCTGGCCAGCGCGATCAGCTCCTGCATGGTCCGCGCCTTCATCTGCGGGCCGGTGGCGATGCCGACGTCGAACGAGGCCACCGATGCGATCGGCGTGAAGTCCCGCACCGGGTCGTAATCCAGCCTGGCGTAGATGTGCGGATAGATGGTGAACGGGCCGGTGGTGCACAGCATCAGCGTGCGGCCGTCCGGCGGCGAGCGCCGCAATTCGTTGAGCGCAATGCGCTGGCCGGCGCCCGGCCGGTTCTCCACGATCACCGGCCGGCCCAGCACCTCGCGCATCTTCTCGGCCACCAGGCGGGCGGTGAAGTCGTTGCCCGAGCCGGCCGAGATGCCGCACAGCATGCGGATCGGCGACTTGTCGTCCTGGGCGCCGGCCCGGCCGCCGGCCAGCGCCAGCGCGCCGGCCGCCAGCGTGCCCAGCGCGCGGCGCCGCGACGTCGTCTGCAGCCTCACTTGGCCATCGCCGCTTCGGCGCCGGCTGCTGCTGGCTTGAGCACACGGTCCGCCTGCTTCATGTGCTCGTCGTAGGCCTGCTGCCATTCGACCGACTGGTGCTCCTCGAAGTAGCCGCTGCGCGCGCCCATCATCACTTCCGGCTGGTCGATGCCCGGCGCCGGCGTGCCGCTGGCGAAGGCCCGCGCCGCCTGCAGCGCACGCCGACGGGTCCTGGCGATCATCAGGTCGCCCGGGCCGAGGTGTTCGTGCGAATGGTCGGTGATGGCGCCCATGCTCTCGGTCACGGCCTGGTCCTGCAGGCCGATGTGGTCGATGCCGGAATAGATGCGGTTGGTGCGCTGCGCTTCGCGGTCCATGGTCCAGTCGTTGGATTCGTCGGCGACCACCTTGTAGCGGCCCAGCCAGCCGGTGTCCCGCGGCGCGAACTCCGGCTGCGGGCGGGCGCCGCCCAGCGGCTTGCCGTCCTTGAGCGGCGCGCCGGTGTTGCCCAGCTTCTTGCTGCGGCGGCGCCAGAAAATCATCATGGTGTGCTCGTCGTCCAGCGGCACCCAGGCGCGGGCCTGGATGTTGTGCGGGAATTCGCCCTGCGGCGTCTGGGTCCAGAACGGGAACATGTAGTTGGCGAAGCGCCAGTAGGTCGTCTCTGGCTTGACGGTCCGGTAGGCGCCGTAGTTGGTGCCCCAGGGCGTGTCGCGCACGTGGTATTCGGGCGCCCGCTCGGTGGCCGTGTGCTCCAGCGGATGGCCCTCTGGCACGTTGCCCGGGTCGAGGTGGCCCACATGCAGGAAGCCGAAGTGCGAGGTGTCGATGTCGCCCTCCAGCGACTGCATCCAGTTGCAGCTGCGCATCATGAAGGAGATGTCCACCTCGCCCTCACCCAGCAGCGTGGCTTCCACCATCGGCAGCGGCGGCGGCACCTTGCGCTCGCCCATGTAGACCCACAGCATGCCGTTGCGGTCCACCGCCGGGTAGGCCTTGGCCTTGACCTTGTCCTTGAAGTCCTGGCTGGGCGGCACGCTGGGCATGTCGACGCAGTTGCCCTGCACGTCGAACTTCCAGCCGTGGTAGATGCAGCGGATGCCGCCCTCCTCGTTGCGGCCCAGCACCAGCGAGGCATTGCGGTGCGGGCACATGTGGTCCATCACGCCGGGCCTGCCGTCGCTGTCGCGGAAGGCGACCAGCTTCTCGCCCAGCAGCAGCAGCCGCATCGGCGTGCCGTCGGCCTCCAGTTCGCTGGACTTCGCAGCCGGGATCCAGTACTGCCGCATGAAATTGCCCATCACGCTGCCGGGTCCGACGCGGGTGAGGTCTTCGCTGTCTTTGCTCTGCTTCATGGTTCGCTCCACATCGATCAAGGAAAAGGAAAATTCATTGCGCCGCGGCGTCGCGCAGCATCCGTATCTGGCCGACCTGGCCGCCGGGCCCCAGGCCCGAGTAGCCTTCCACCCGGTCCAGGTCCACGATCACCGCCACGCCCAGCATCGCGAAGTCGTGCTCCCGCTCCGCCTGCGGGGCAGCGTCGAACACCCGCTGGCGGTCCGCGGCCAACGCCGTGACCCGGGCCCGGCCCTGGAAGTTGTAGGTGGCCTTGCTCTCCTCGTTGCGGTAGACCAGCGCCAGCTTCGGGTTCTTGCGGATCGCCTGGATGAATGCGCCGTCGGCGCTGCGGATCCACAGCGCCAGCTGGTCGTCGCTCCAGGCCTGCACCGAGCCGCGGAAACTCAGCACCGGCTGGCCCTGCGGATCGCAATAGGCCACCAGCATCGGATGGCGCTCCACCAGCGCGTGGTCCACCATCGCCTTCAGCGTCTCGGGCAGCACGATGGGCGTGGCCTGGGGCGGCGGCGTGCGCTGCTGCTGCACCAGCGCGATCGCATCGCCCTCGAAGCCCAGCGTGACCACCAGGCCGCGGTCCATCGTCCCCGGCCGGCGCTCGCCGGTCAGCCGCACCTTGTCGTCGACGGCCAGCGGCTCCTGCCATTGCAGCTTGCGCGCCAGCTCGCCGTTGGGCGCGCTGGCCAGCAACTCGGCGACTGCCTGGGCGCCCTGCGCGCCCTTGCCCAGCGTCATGAACTTCGCCTGGGGATGCAACAGCGACTGCAAGCGGGGCTGCGCCCGCTCCGCCGGCGCGGTGAGTGCGGCGAGGAAGGCCCGGGCGGCGTCGATCCGCGCAGCCGCCATCACGCGTCCTCCCGCACGTAGCCGCTGGCTTTCACCAGCGCTTCGAAGCGCTTGCGTTCGTCGGCCAGCGACGCCGCCAGCTGCGGGCCTGTCATCGGCGACGGCGCCATGCCCTGGCCGGCCATCCGGTCGCGCACGTCCGGCTTGGCCAGCATCGGCATCACGGCGTTGTAGATCTTCTCCACCAGCTCGCGCGGCATCTTGGCCGGGCCGTACAGGCCGGCCGAGTTCTGGATCGCGACGTTCACCCCGGCTTCGCGCAGCGTCGGCACGTCGGGCACCAGCGGCGAGCGCTGTTGGCCGGAAACCGCCAGCAAGCGGATGCGGCCGCTCTTGTGCTGCTCCACCAGCGGGCTGGTGCCGGTGATCAGCACCGGCAGCCGGCCCGATGCCAGGTCGATGATGCCGACCCCGCTGTCCTTGTAGTGCACCGGCGCCATCGGCACGCCGGTGGCCAGCGCCATCGCGATGCCGACGAAGTGCGACGAGGAGCCGGCACCCGGCGCATCGCCGTACACCGCGCCGGCCGTCTGGGCCTTCGACCAGGCGATCAGCTGCTTCATGTCGGTGGCGCCGGTCATCGGGCCGGTGGCGACGCCGACGTCGAACCAGCAGATGCCGGCGATCGGCGTGAAGTCGGCGACCGGGTCGTAATCGAGCTTGTTGTAGATGTTGGGATAGATCGCGAACGCGCTGCTGGTGGAGAACATCAGCGTGCGGCCGTCGGGCGCCGAGCGCTTGAGCTCGCCCAGCGCCACCCGGCCACCGGCGCCCAGCTTGCTGACCACGATCACCGGCCGGCCCAGCGTCTCGCGCAGCTGCTCGGCGACCAGGCGGGCGGTGAAGTCCATCGAGGACGCGGCGCCGACCAGGATGGTGACGGGCGACTTGTCGTCCTGCGACCAGGTGCCGCCGGCTGCCAGCGACAGCGCGCCGGCCGCCAGGCCCTGCAGGGTGGAGCGGCGGGTGCTCATGCGTCTTCCTTCACGTAGCCGCTGGCCTTGACCAGCACCTCGAAGCGCTTGCGCTCCTCGGCCAGCGAAGCGGCCAGCTGCGCGCCGGTGGCGGGCCACGGCGTCATGCCCTGCGCGGCCAGCCTGTCCTTGATCGCCGGGTTGGCCAGCATCGGCACGATGGCGGCGTGGTAGCGCCGCACCATGTCCGGCGGCATGCCGCGCGGCCCGAACACGCCGGTGGAGGTGGTGCTGCTGACGTTGACCCCGGCCTCGCGCAGCGTCGGCACCTCGGGCACCAGCGGCGAGCGGGTGTCGCCCGAGACCGCCAGGATGCGGATCCGGCCGGCCTTGTGCATCTCCACCAGCGGGCTCAGGCCGGTGATCATGATCGGCAGCCGGCCGCCGGCCAGGTCGATGATGCCGACCCCGCTGTCCTTGTAGGCGACGTGCGTCATCGGCGTGCTGGTGGCCAGCGCGATCGACAGCCCGACGAAATGCGACAGCGAGCCGTTGCCTGGCGCCGAGCCGAACACGGCGTCGCCGGGCTTGCGCGCGCGCGCCCACTCCACCATCTGGGCCAGCGTGCTGGCCCCGACCATCGGGCCGGTGGCGACGGCCACGTCGAAGGCCGAGACGCCGGCGATCGGCGTGAAGTCCGCTACCGGGTCGTAGTCCAGCTTGTTGTAGATGTGCGGATAGATCGCGAACGGGCCGCTGGTGGCGAACACCAGCGTGCGGCCGTCGGGCGCGGCCCGCTTGCATTCGCCCAGCGCCAGCCGCTGGCCGGCGCCCAGCTTGGGCACCACGATGGTCGGCCGGCCCAGCGCCTCGCGCATCTGGTCGGCGATCAGGCGGGCGGTGAAATCCATCGACGACGCCGCCCCCACCAGGATGGTGATCGGCTGCTTGTCGTCCTGCGCGAAGCTGCGGCCGGCCGCCAGCGCGAGCGCGCCCGCGGCCAGGCCCTGCAGAGTGGAACGTCGGGTGGTCATGCTTGTCTCCTGTGGATTCGGGTGCGGCGTCAGAACGGCGACTGCAGCTGCGCCAGCAGCGGCCACTCGCGGTCCGCCGGAAAGACGAAGGCGGGCGCGTCGCCGCACGGCCAGCGGATGGCCAGCGCCGGATCGTTCCAGCGCAGGCCGGCGGCCAGCGCCTTGTCGTTGTAGTCGGTGAGCCGGAACGTCACCTCGGTGTCGTCCTCCAGCGTGCAGAAGCCGTGGGCGAAGCCCGGCGGCACGTGCAGCTGGCGCCAGTCGCCGCCGGCCAGTTCCACCGAGGCATGCAGGCCGTAGGTGAGGGATCCGCGCCGGATGTCGACGCAGACGTCGAGGATGCGGCCGCGCGCCACCCGCACCACCTTGTGCTGCGCGTGCGGCGGGCGCTGGAAGTGCAGCCCGCGGACGGTGTGCCGCTGCGGATAGAACGACGCGTGCTCCTGCACGTAGTGCGAGGCCATGCCGGCCCGCTCGAATTCCCGCTCGCTGTAGTAGTAGCTGTAGCGCCCGTTGGCGTCGGCGCTGCGGTCCGGCTCGATCAAGAACAGGCCGGCCAGGCCCAGCGAAGTCGTCTCCATGTGGCTTTCTGAAAAACTGGATCGGAATATAATTCCATTTTTGAGATAGCGCAAACTCGCTGCAGATTTTTCTCCGTAGTTTCCCTAGCCCTCCATCACACCCATGTCCAGAATCGTCCTCGGAATCGGCACCTCCCACACCCCCATGCTCAACGCGCCGCTGGGCGACTGGTCGCGCTTCATCGAGCGCGACCGGCTGCGGCCCCACCTGGACAAGGCCGGTCGGCCGATGACCTACGAGCAGCTGCTGGCACAGGCCGATCCGCAGATGGGCGCGCAGCTCACCCCCGAGGTGTTCGCGGCGCGGCACCAGGCGGCGCTGGCGCAGGTGGAGCGGCTGGGCGACATCGTGCGCAGCGCCCGGCTGGACACGCTGATCGTGGTCGGCGACGACCAGAAGGAGCTGTACGGCGACGACAACATGCCCGCGATGCTGCTGTACCGCGGCGCCACCATCCGCAACGTGCCGCTGGCGGACCACCCCGGGCCGGACTGGGCGCGCGCCGCTTCGGCCCGCTACTTCGAGCCGGACCAGCCGCGCGACTACCCGGTGGACGACAAGCTGGCCTCGCACCTGATCGACCGGCTGATGGAGGACGAATTCGACCTGGCCTGCGCCGACCGCATCGCCGAGGGCTACGGCGAGGGCCACGCCTTCGGCTTCGTCCACAACCGGCTGCTCAAGGGCAGCATCATTCCGGTGGTGCCGGTGTTCCTGAACACCTACTACCCGCCCAACCAGCCGAGCCCGGCCCGCTGCTACAAGCTGGGCCAGGCGATCGCGCGGGCGGTGGCGAGCTTTCCCGGCGACGCCCGGGTGGGCGTGCTGGCCTCGGGCGGCCTGAGCCACTTCACGGTGGACGAGGAGCTCGACACCCGCGTGATGCAGGCGCTGCGCAAGCGAGACGTGGCCTCGCTCACCGGCATCGCGCGCGCCCAGCTCAATTCCGGCAACTCCGAGATCCGCAACTGGATCTGCATGGCCGGCGCCTCCGAGCACCTCGAGCTCGGCGACATGCAGTACATCCCGGCGTACCGCACGCCGGCCGGCACCGGCACCGGCCTGTGCTTCGCCGACTGGAGCTAGGCCGATGGACCTGCTCGCGATGCGGCTGAGCGCGATCCGCTACGCGGCCGCCGGCATCAACCTGTACGAATTCACGCCGCTGGACGGCGCCGCCCTGCCCGCCTTTGGCGCCGGCGCCCACATCGACCTGCACCTGCCCAACGGGCTGGTGCGCCAGTATTCGCTGTGCAATCCGTCGCACGAGCACCACCGCTTCGTGGTCGGCGTCAAGCGCGACATCAACAGCCGCGGCGGCTCGCGCTGCGTGCACGACGAGCTGCGGGCCGGCTCGGTGCTGCAGGTCGGCGGCCCGCGCAACAACTTCGAGCTGAACGAAGACGCGCTGCACACGGTGCTGATCGCCGGCGGCATCGGCGTCACGCCGATCGCCTGCATGGTGCAGCGGCTGCAGGTGCTGGGCCGCTCCTTCGAGCTGCATTACGGCGTGCGCCAGCGCGAGGAAGCGGCCTTCCTGGACGTGCTGGCCGGCACGGGCTGCCACCTGCACGTCGATGCCGAGCACGGCGGCGTGCCGCTGGACATCGCCGCCGTCTTGGCCGCCGCGCCGGCCGATGCGCACCTGTATTGCTGCGGTCCCGGGCCGATGCTCGATGCCTTCGAGGCCGCCGCCGCCGGCCGGCCGCCGGCGCTGGTGCACGTGGAGCGCTTCAGCCCGGTGCAGCCCGCCGCCGTGGCCGGCGGCTTCACGGTGAAGCTGGCCAGGACCGGCGGCAGCGTCTACGTTGCGCCCGGCCACAGCATCCTCGATACACTTCGCGCGGGTGGCATCGACGTGCCGGCGTCCTGCGAGCAGGGGATCTGCGGCACCTGCGAGACCCGGGTGCTGGCCGGCACGCCGGACCACCGCGACTCGCTGCTGTCGGACGAGGAGAAGGCCGCCAACAACGTGATGATGGTCTGCTGCTCCGGCAGCAAGGAAGACATTTTGATATTGGATCTCTGAGTGGGACGACCGACGCGCAAGGACAAGCCGATGCTGCCCGATTACGGGGAAGGCATCCAGATCAAGACCGAAGACGAGGATCCGCGGTTCAACAACGCACTGGCGCGGGGCCTTGCGATCCTGCGCGCCTTCCAGCTCGATCAGACCCTGCTGGGCAACATCGAACTGGCGCAGGTCACCGGCCTGCCCAAGTCCACGATCTCGCGCCTGACCTACACCCTCACGCAGCTGGGCTACCTGCACTACCGCGAGGAGTTCGGCAAGTACGAGCTGGCCGCCGGCGTGGTGGGCCTGGCCTATCCGTACCTGGCCAACATGGCGCTGCCGGCGATCGCGCGGCCGCTGATGGAGGAGCTGGCGGCCAGGAGCAAGACCAACGTCGGCCTGGGCGTGCACGAGGGCATGAGCATCCTGTACCTGGAATACGCGCTGGGGGAAGCCAACCCGAACCGGCGCCAGCGCGTGGGCTTCCGGGTGCCGCTGGTGCGCACGGCGATGGGCCGCGCCTGCATCGGCGCGATGCGCGCCGACGAGCGCGAGCGGCTGTACGGCGAGCTGTCCGGCTATTACCGGCGCGAGTGGCCGGCGTTGCAGCAGGAACTGGACGACGCGGTGGCGCAGGTGGAGCACAAGGGCTACTGCATCGCCGCCGGCACCTTCCAGCGCAGCACCAACTCGGTCGCCGTGCCCTACGTGCACGCCGACGGCCGCACGCTGATGGCGCTCAACTCCCAGGGCTCGGCGCAGGCGCAGACACAGGCCGTGATGGAACGCAACGGCCGCAAGCTGGTGGAGATGGCCGCCGAGATCCGCAGGCGCATGGCCGCCGCACCACCAACTCCTTCACTCGGCCGCCGCTAAGCAAATGTCCGACCAAACCAATCCGCAGGTCGTGGTGCCCACCGTCGAGGGCCCGGTGGCAGGCATCGCCCTGCCGCTGCGCCGCGGCAAGGTGGTCAACGCCTTCAAGGGCATCCCCTATGCGGCGCCGCCGGTGGGGCCGCTGCGCTGGCGGCCGCCGCAGCCGGTGAAACCCTGGACCGAGGTGCGGCCCGCGCTTGCGTTCGGCGCCGACCTGCCGCAGGCGCCGAACCCGCGGCTGCGCGCGCCGTCGCAAAGCGAGGACTGCCTGTTCCTGAACGTCTGGGCACCGGCCGGCGCCGCTCCCGCTTCGCTGCCGGTGATGGTGTGGATCCACGGCGGCGGCTTTGCCGGCGGCAGCGGCTCGGACCTGCGCAGCGACGGCGAGGCCATGGCGCGCCGGGGCGTGGTGGTGGTGAGCTTCAACTACCGCGCCGGCCTGTTCGGCTTCCTGGCCCATCCCGCGCTCAGCCGCGAGTCGGAGCATGGCGTCTCGGGCAACTACGGCCTGCTGGACCAGATCGCCGCGCTGCAATGGGTCAAGCGCAACATCGCGGCCTTCGGCGGCGATCCGGCGCGCGTCACTGCCTTCGGCGTCTCGGCCGGTTCGGCCTCGATCTCGCTGCTGCTGGCCTCGCCGATGGGCAAGGGCCTGTTCCAGCAGGCCATCCTGCACAGCCCGGGCGCGGCGCGCCCGCTGTCCACGCTGGCCGAGGCGCAACAGGCTGGCACCGCGCTGGGCGACGACATCGATGCCCTGCGCGCGCTGCCGGCCGACGAACTGTTGGCCAAGACCGCGCTGCTCTCGCCCAAGGTGCGCGGGCTGACGACGCCGCGGGTGCTGCGCCCGATCCGCGACGGCTGGCTGCTGCCGCAAGACGAGCGCCCGGTGTTCAAGTCGCACCGGCTGCATGCGATGCCGCTGCTGGTGGGCAGCAATGCCGACGAGGGCACGCTGCTGACGAAGGCCTGGCCGGTGGACAGCGTGGCCGGCTACAAGGAGGTCGTGCAGGCCAATTTCGGCGACGCCGCGGCCAAGGCCATGCGGCTTTATCCGGCGGCGTCGGACAAGCAGGTCCGCGCGCGCGTAGCCGAGATGTTCGCCGACACGCAGTTCAACTACGGCACCCGGCTGCTGGCCCAGGCCATGTCGACGCTGGAGCGAAAGACCTGGCGCTACCTGTTCCTGCGGCGCCGGCCGCACCAGGCCGACGGCCCGCACCACGGCGAGGAAGTGGCTTATGTGTTCGGCACCATCGCCGATGCGCCGGCAGGCGAGACCGTGGATTACGACACCACCGACCGCGAAATCTCCACCGCCATGATGCAGGCATGGACCGCGTTTGCAGCGACCGGCAACCCCAACGCACCCACCCTGCCGCGCTGGGCGCCCTACGACCCGGCCGCCGACAACTACATGGCCTTCGGCGACACCGTCGAGCCGGGCCGCGGCTGGCGCCAGCCGCAGCTGGACTTCCTGGACCGGTTCTACGACGCGGCAGCTGGCTAGAATGGGCGCGACTCAGGGGGTGCGATGGAAGAAGAAGCAGCTGACCTGCCGGCAGCGACCCGGCGCAAGGCCATCGCGTACGCGCTGGCGCCGTTGATCCTCAGCGGCTGCGGTGGCGGCGGCTCGTCCGATCCGGCACCCGCGCCGGCACCGCCGCCCCCGGCAGCGCCGCCGCCGGCGCCCGCCCCGCCATCGATCAGCACGCAGCCGGCCGACACCAGCGCGACCGCCGGCGCCCCGGTGGTGTTCAGCGTGGCCTTGGGCAATGACAGCGGCGCCAGCTACCAGTGGCTGCGCAACGGAGTCGAGATCGCCGGCGCGACCCAGGCAAGCCTGCGCATCGCCCCGGTCTCGCTGCTCGACTCCGGCGCAACCTTCTCGGTGCGGGTCGCCAATGCGGCCGGCAGCGCCACCAGCCAGGGCGCCCGCCTGAGCGTCGCCTCCACCGCCTTCACCCTGCTTGCCGGCACCGGCGGCCAGGCCGGCGCCGCGCTGGGCGACGTCGACGGCTTCGCAAGCAGCGCCCGCTTCACCTCGACCTCGCCGATGGCGGTGGACAACGAAGGAAACATCTATGTCGTCACCTACGGGGCAATCCGCAAGGTGACGCCGGCCGGCGCCGTCACGGCATTCGTGGGCCAGTACGGCCAGCCGGGCCGGCGCGATGGCAGCGGATCGGCAGCCCGCATCGCGGGCCCGTCGGGACTGCTCTTCGATTCCGCCCGCAACGTGCTGGTGTTGCTGGACGCGAGCGCCGGCACCAGCGACGCCACCTGCGACCCGGCCTTTGCGCTGTTCTGTCCCACCGCCACCGCGTACGTCCGCGAGCTCACGCTCTCGGGCACGGTCACGACCACGCTGCCGCTCTCCGGACCCGCTGCCCTTGCCGGGCTGGTGAGCGCACCCGGTGCAGGCTTCTGCACCGCCGGCGGCAACGCCTACGACACCGAAGCCCCCGCCCTGAATTTCTACCCGCGCGCGCCCACCGCCGTCTACCGGATTGCCGGGCCCGGCGCCGTCGTGCTCGTGGCCGGCAACCCGGATGTGCGGGGCTACAAGGACGGCAGCGCGGCCTCGGCCCTGTTCTCGCGCATCGCGGGGATCGCCGCCGACGCCGCGGGCAACCTGTACATCGCCGACGGCAAGCGGGTGCGCAAGCTGTCTCGCGATGGCGTGGTGAGCACGGTGGCGGGCAATCCCGCGGTGGCCGGTGCGCGCGACGGCCCGGGCACGGCGGCGAGCTTCAGCTCCATCAACTCGATCGCCATGGATCCGGCCGGCAACGTGCTGGTCGCCGATGCCAACCTGATCCGGCGCGTCACTCCGGATGGAAACGTCACCACCGTGGCGCAGGTCACGTCGCCGGATTCCTACAGCCTGCTGGCGCTGGCGCTGGGCCCGGGCGGCGCGGTGGACGTCGGCGGCTTCAGCTACGTCGGGCGCTTCGAGGCGTTCCCGGGCTAGCCGATCCGGGCTGCCCGCCAGCCCGCGGCTTCGCCTTGCGGCCTTTGTCGCCTGCGGCGCGTGCTTCGCATCGCGCAGCGCGGCGTCCACCAGCGCGTTACGCCGGGCGGGCGGAGACCGAACAGGCAAAATGCCTGGATCGGCATGTCAAGGAAGAAGAAGGATGGGATTGGGAATACGCGGCGCGGTCATCGCCGGCGCCAGCGCGGCCCTGCTTGCTTGCGGCGGCGGCGGCGACGGCCAGCAACCGGCACAGGGGCTGCGTTTCAACACCGATGCGGCATTTGTCAACGCCCTGGGCGGCGCCTCGCTGACCGACCTTGCCGCCGTTGACCCGGCCGGCGGCCGCTACACGGCCAGCCTGACCTACAGCGCCCTGCCGGACGGCAGCTTCGCCGGCGCGCCGGCCAGGCGCAGCCTGCAGACCACCACGGTCGGCCGGGCCGGCGAGCCGCCCGCCGTCACCACCCTCACGGTGTTCTACGAGACCGAGCCGGCCCGCATCCTTGCCACCGTCACCGACGCCGGAACGACCACGGTCTTCGCCCAGGCCACGCGCCTGCCGGCGGCCGGCACCGTCGGCCAGTCCGGACCGCTTGCCCAGGGAACGGTGTATGCCGGCACGGCCCTGACAGCGCCGACCGGGACCGAGACCCTGTCCTGGTCGATCGAGGCGGACGGCGCCACCACTGCCCTGGCCTGCCTGACCTCGGTCTCCGGGCCCGCGAACTGGGTGTCCACGGAAAGGGACTGCTTCAGGATCGACGGTGCGGGCAACATCTCCGGCGGCACGATCTCTATCGAGCGGCCGGGCGTCGCGCTGCATTTCTGGCGCTAGCGCGCGGCGGCGCGAGGCGCTAGAAGGCTGAAATCCCGGTCTGCGCCCGTCCCAGGATCAGCGCGTGGATGTCGTGGGTGCCCTCGTAGGTGTTGACCACCTCGAGGTTCACCAGGTGGCGCGCCACGCCGAATTCGTCGCTGATGCCGTTGCCGCCCATCATGTCGCGGGCCACCCGCGCGATGTCCAGGCTCTTGCCGCAGGAGTTGCGCTTCATGATGGAGGTGATCTCCACGCTGGCCGTGCCTTCGTCCTTCATCCGCCCCAGGCGCAGGCAGCCCTGCAGGCCCAGCGTGATCTCGGTCTGCATGTCGGCGAGCTTCTTCTGGATCAACTGGTTGGCTGCCAGCGGCTTGCCGAACTGCTTGCGATCGAGCACGTACTGCCTGGCACGGAACCAGCAGTCTTCAGCCGCTCCCAGCGCGCCCCAGCTGATGCCGTAGCGGGCGCTGTCCAGGCAGGTGAACGGGCCCTTGAGCCCGCGCACCTCGGGGAAGGCGTTTTCTTCCGGGCAGAACACGCCGTCCATCACGATCTCGCCGGTGACCGAGGCGCGCAGGCCGACCTTGCCCTTGATGGCCGGCGCCGACAGGCCCTTGGCGCCCTTGTCCAGCACGAAGCCGCGGATCGCGCCTTCGTCGTCCTTGGCCCAGACCACGAACACGTCGGCGATCGGGCTGTTGGTGATCCACATCTTGGAGCCGGTGAGGCTGTAGCCGCCGTCCACCTTCTTGGCCCGGGTGACCATGCTGCCGGGGTCGGAGCCGTGGTCCGGCTCGGTCAGGCCGAAGCAGCCGATCCACTCGCCGGTGGCCAGCTTGGGCAGGTACTTGCGCTTGGTCGCTTCGTTGCCGAAGGCGTTGATCGGCACCATCACCAGCGACGACTGCACGCTCATCATCGAGCGGTAGCCGGAATCGACCCGCTCCACCTCGCGCGCGACCAGGCCGTAGCAGACGTAGTTCAGGCCGGCGCCGCCGTAGGTCTCGGGGATGGTGGCGCCCAGCAGGCCCAGCTCGCCCATCTCGCGGAAGATCGACACGTCGGTGGTCTCGCCGCGGAACGCCTCCACCACGCGCGGCGCCAGCCGCTCCTGGCAATAGGACGCGGCGGCGTCGCGCACCTGGCGTTCGACGTCGGTGAGTTGCAGGTCCAGCAGCAGGGGGTCGGCCCAGTGAAAGGATGCTTTGATGGCCATTGGGAACTCCGGGGTCTGTAGGTTGGATCAGGCGGGGATGACCGCGGTGGCTTCGATTTCGACCTTGGCCCGATCCTCGATCAGCGCCTTCACTTCCACCGCCGTCATCGCCGCGTTGTAGCTGCCGATGATTTCACGGAAGGCCCGGCCGATCTCCTTGCCCGCGGCGAGATACTCGCGCTTGTCGGTCACGTACCAGGTCATCCTGACGATATTCTCGGGCTTTCCGCCGGCCTCCCGCAGCACCTCGGCGACATTTTGCAGGGCCTGGCGCACCTGGGCGGCGAAATCGTCGCTGTGGAACACGCCCTGGGCGTCCCAGCCGATCATGCCGGCGATGAACAGCATGCGCCCGCTGGCGGCCACGCCGTTGGCATAGCCCCGGGGGCGCGGCCAGCCGGGGGGCAGGATCACTTCCATGTCGCTCATGTCGCCTCCCCGGCGGATTTGAGAAGCTCCCTGCCGATGATCAGCTGCTGCACCTCGGTGGCGCCCTCGTAGATGCGCAGCGCCCGGATCTCGCGGTACAGCATTTCCACCGGCTCGCCGCTGACCACGCCCTGGCCACCGAAGATCTGCACCGCGGCGTCGATCACGCGCTGCGCGCCCTCGGTCGCGGCCAGCTTGGCCATCGCTGCCTCCTTGGTCACGTTGCGGCCCTGGTCGCGCTGCCAGGCGGCGCGGTAGACCAGCAGCGCGGAGCTGTCGATGGTGGTGGCCATCTGCGCCAGGCTGGCCTGCGTCAGCTGGAAGTCGCCCAGCCGCTGGTTGAACATCCTGCGGGTGGTGGCGCGCCGCAGCGCCTCGTCCATCGCATGGCGGGCAAAGCCCAGCGCCGCCGCGGCCACCGAGGTGCGGAACACGTCCAGCGTGCGCATCGCCACCTTGAAGCCCTCGCCGGCGGCGCCGATCCGCTGCGACAGCGGCACCCTGCAGCCGGTGAAGCGCAGCTTCGCCAGCGGATGCGGCGCGATCACCTCGATGCGCTCGGCGATCTCGAAGCCCGGCGTGCCGGCGTCCACGATGAAGGCGGAGATGCCGCGGGCGCCGGGCGCCTCGCCGCTGCGCGCGAACACCACGTAGAAATCCGCGATGCCGCCATTGGAGATCCAGGTCTTCTCGCCATCGAGCACCGCGTGCTCGCCCTCGATCCGGGCGCTGCACTGCATGGCGGCCACGTCGGAGCCGGCTTCCGGCTCCGACAGCGCGAAGGCGGCGATCGCCTCGCCGCGCGCCACATTGCCCAGGTAGCGCTCCTTCTGCGCCGGCGTGCCCTGCAGGCTGATCGCGCCGGAGCCCAGGCCCTGCATCGCGAAGGCGAAATCCGCCAGCCCGCTGTGGCGGGCCAGCGTTTCGCGGATGAGGCAGATCGAGCGCGTGTCAATTTCACTCCGTTCGGGCTGAGTCTGTCGAAGCCCCCGCGCGGGCCCTTCGACAAGCTCAGGGCGAACGGTGACTGGTGTTCCCACCGCATGGTTCAGCCAGCCGGCGGCGCCGAGCGACTTCACCAGCGCGCGGCATTCCGCGTCCACATCCGGCCCGTGCTTTTGCGGGATGTTCTGCGCGGCCCAGGCGTCCAGCCCGCGGGCCAGGTCGCGGTGCCGCTGCTCGAAGAACGGCCAGTCGAGGAAAGTGGTGTCGCCCATCTGCATGTCCCTTCAGTTGCCCTGGAAGACCGGTTTGCTCCTGGCGACGAAGGCCTCGTAGGCGCGGGTGAAGTCCTCGGTCAGCATGCAGATCGCCTGGGCCTGCGCCTCCGACTCGATCGCCTGCTCGATGGTCATGGCCCACTCCTGGTGCAGCATGGTCTTGGTGATGCCGTTGGCGAAGGTCGGGCCCTCGGCCAGCTCGCGCGCCAGCGCCTGCGCCTGCGCCAGCACATCCTCCGGCGCGCACAGCCGGTTGAAGAAGCCCCAGCGCTCGGCCTCCTCGCCGCCCAAGGACCGGCCGGTGAACAGCAGCTCGCTGGCGCGGCCCTGGCCGACAATGCGCGGCAGCATGGCGCAAGCGCCCATGTCGCAGCCGGCCAGGCCGACGCGGTTGAACAGGAAGGCGGTCTTGCTGCGCGCGGTGCCGAAACGAAGATCCGACGCCATCGCGACGATCGCGCCGGCGCCGGCGCAGATGCCGTCGATGGCCGCGACGATCGGCTGCGGGCAGGCCCGCATCGCCTTGACCAGGTCGCCGGTCATGCGGGTGAACATCAGCAGCTCCGGCGCCTCCAGCCTGACCAGCGGGCCGATGATCTCGTGCACGTCGCCGCCGGAGCAGAAGTTGCCGCCGGCGCCGGTCACCACCACGGCGTGGACGTCGGTGGCGTAGCGCAGCTGGCCGAACAGGTCGCGCAGCTCCGCGTACGACGCGAAGGTGAGCGGGTTCTTGCGCTCGGGGCGATTCAGCGTGACGGTGGCCACCTTGCCCTCGACCTGCCACTGGAAGTGCTGCGCCTGGTAGCCGGCCAGCGGCTTGCGGTTGCCGGCCAGCAGCGCGGGATCGACGCGATCGGTGTTGCTCATATGGCCCCCACGTTTGCCGCCAAGGCGGCTGCACTGCCCCCCGAGGGGGCGTGAAATTGCTTGAAGCGGTTCTGCGCTGCGTTCATTGGGTTTCGTCCTTGGTGACTGGCTGCGCCGCCAACTGCTTCTCGCGCTCCAGGTTGCGTTCCAGCTGGGTCTTGCCGGAACGGTATTGCTTGGGCCACTGCACGTCGGTGTAGCCGATCTTCGCCGCCTCCAGCAGCGTCCACGATGGCGTCGCCAGGTGCGGCCGGGCGATGGCGCACAGGTCGGCGCGGCCGGCCGCGATGATGCTGTTCACGTGGTCGGCTTCGGAGATCGCGCCCACCGCGATGGTCGGGATCCGCACCTCGTTGCGGATGCGGTCGGCGAAAGGCGTCTGGTACATGCGGCCATACACCGGCTTCTGCTTCTTGCTGACCTGCCCGGACGAGCAATCGATCATGTCGGCGCCAGCGTCCTTGAAGGCCCGCGCGATCTCCACCGCGTCATCGGCCGTGATGCCGCCCTCCACCCAGTCGTGGGCGGAGATCCGCACCGACATCGGCAGCAGTTCCGGCCAGGCCGCGCGCATCGCCGCGAACACCTCCAGCGGATAGCGCAGGCGATTGGCCAGCGAGCCGCCGTAATCGTCGGTGCGCTGGTTGGTCAGCGGCGAGATGAAGCTGGACAGCAGGTAGCCGTGCGCGCAATGCAGCTCCAGCCAGTCGAAGCCGGCCTGGGCGGCCCAGCGGGTGGCACGCACGAAATCGGCGGTGACGCGGTCCATATCCTGGCGCGTCATGGCACGAGACCACTGGCTGACGCCATCGAGGTATTGCTGCGGCGAGGCGGAGATCAGGGGCCAGTTCTGCCCCTCGTCCAGCGGCAGGTCCTCGCCCTGGTCCCAGGGCACGCGGGTGGAGCCCTTGGCGCCGGCGTGCCCGAGCTGCAGCGCGATCTTCGCGTCGCTGTTGCCATGGACGAAATCGACGATGCGCCTCCAGCCGCCCGCCTGCTGCTCGTTCCACAGCCCCGGGCAGCCGGGCGTGATGCGGGCGTCGGGCGAGGGACAGGTCATCTCCGCCATGACCATGCCGGCGCCGCCGGTGGCGCGCGCGCCCAGGTGCACCAGGTGGTAGTCGGCCGGCAGGCCGTCGACGCAGGAATATTGCGCCATCGGCGAGACCACCACGCGGTTCTTCAGCGTCACGGCGCGCAGCGTGAAGGGCGTGAACATCGGCGGGATCGAATGCTGCGCCGGGGCACGCTCCACGCCCGAGCGCTCCGCGATCCAGTCTTCGTAATGCTCGACATAGCCCTTGTCGCGCAGCCGCAGGTTCTCGTGGCTGATGCGCTGGCTGCGGGTGAGCAGCGAATAGGCGAACTGTTCGGGCGGCAGGTGGGCGTAGCGAGCCACGTTCTCGAACCACTCGGTGGAGTTGCGGGCGGCGTTCTGGATCTTGAGCACCTCGATGCTGCGCACGGCTTCGTATTGTTGGAGCGCCTCCATCAACCGTTCGGGCTGAGCCTGTCGAAGCCTATCCTGAGCTTCGCCGAAGGGCCCTTCGGCAAGCGCAGGGCGAACGGCATTCAGGCAGCGCGCCAGCTCGATCGCGTCTTCCAGCGCCAGCTTGGTCCCCGAACCGATCGAGAAATGGGCCGTGTGCGCCGCATCGCCCATCAGCACCACCGGGGTGTTGCCCCCGGCGCCGCCCCGGTGCACCCAGGTCTTGCAGACCACGCGCGGGAACCTGATCCACTGCGCCGAGCCGCGCAGGTGCGAGGCGTTGGACATCAGCTTGTGGCCGTCCAGCGTGCCGGCAAACAGCTCCTCGCAGAAGGCGATCGATTCCTCCTTCTCCATCTTGTCCAGCCCGGCGTCCAGCCAGACCTGCTCCGGCGCTTCGACGATGAAGGTGGAGGTGTCGGCGTCGAACTGGTACGCATGGGCCTGCAACCAGCCCCAGCGCGTCTCCTCGAAGGCGAAGGTGAAGGCGTCGAACTTCTTGTGGGTGCCCAGCCAGACGAAGCGGCACTTGCGCACGTCGATGTCGGGCTGGAACGTGTCCGCGTGCTGGGCGCGGATGCGGCTGTTCAGGCCGTCGCTGGCGATGATCAGGTCGGCGTCCGGATAGTCGGCGTCGCTCTTCGCATCGGTCTCGAACACCAGCTTCACGCCCAGCTCCTCGCAGCGCTGCTGCAGGATGTTGAGCAGGCGCTTGCGGCCGATGCCGCAGAAGCCGTGGCCGCCGGAGCTAACCTTGCGGCCGCGGAAGTTGACCTCGATGTCGTCCCAGTGGTTGAAGGCGCCCAGGATCTCGGCGGCGGTCTGCGGATCGGCCGCCTGCAGGTTGCCCAGCGTCTGGTCGGAGAACACGACGCCCCAGCCGAAGGTGTCGTAGGGCTTGTTGCGCTCGACCACGGTGATCTCGTGCGCCGGGTCCTGCTTCTTCATCAGGAGCGCGAAGTACAGCCCGGACGGCCCGCCGCCGATGCAGACGATGTTCATGTGCGCTCCAATACTGGGGACCTATATAGTTTAA
The DNA here is from genome assembly GCF_042655405.1 of Caenimonas terrae. Lineage (NCBI taxonomy): Bacteria > Pseudomonadati > Pseudomonadota > Betaproteobacteria > Burkholderiales > Comamonadaceae > Caenimonas > Caenimonas terrae. The sequence goes on from NZ_JBHSMF010000003.1 coordinate 128,611, forward strand.
GTCTAAAGCATCTCGGCGGCGTTGTCATCCTGGCCGGACCCGCCCGGGTGCCGGGTCAGGTCCGGCCTGACAGGTCGCGGCATCCAGCTATTTGGACGCGACGAAGCGCTGCATCAGCGGCCCGATGATGTCCAGCGGCAGCGGAAAGACGATGGTCGAATTCTTGTCGGCGGCGATCACCGTCAGCGTCTCCAGGTAGCGCAGCTGCAGCGCCTGCGGCTCGCGCGCCAGCACGGCGGCCGCTTCGGCCAGCTTGTGGGAGGCCTGCAGCTCGCCCTCGGCGTGGATCACCTTGGCGCGGCGCTCGCGCTCGGCCTCGGCCTGGCGGGCGATGGCGCGCACCATGGTGTCGTTCAGGTCCACGTGCTTGATCTCGACGTTGGTCACCTTGATGCCCCAGGTGTCGGTCTGCGCGTCCAGGATCTTCTGCACGTCCAGGTTCAGCCGCTCGCGCTCGGCCAGCAGGTCGTCCAGCTCGTGCTTGCCCAGCACCGCGCGCATGGTGGTCTGGGCCAGCTGGCTGGTCGCCTCCAGGAAGCGCTCCACCTGGATGATGGCCTTGGCCGGGTCGATCACGCGAAAGTACAGCACCGCGCTGACCTTGACCGAGACGTTGTCGCGGGTGATCACGTCCTGGCTGGGGATGTCCATCACCACCACCCGCAGGTCCACCCGCACCATCTGCTGGATGCCCGGGATCAGCACCACCAGCCCCGGCCCCTTCACCTTCCAGAAGCGCCCGAGCTGGAACACCACGCCGCGCTCGTATTCGCGCAGGATGCGCAGCGCCGACATCGCGACGACGATCGCCACGATCAGCACGAAACCCAAGCCGAATCCGCCTGCCAGCATGTCGTTCTCCTTGTTGGACGCCCTCAGGCGGGCGCGATCTCCAGGGTGGCGCCGCGCAGCCCCGTCACCCGCACCCGGTCGCCCGGGCGCAGCTGCGGCGGGCCCTGCACCTTCCAGGGCTCGCCCTGCACCAGCGCCCAGCCCTCGCCGCCCGCATATTCCAGCAGCTCACCGGGGCAGCCCAGCACCGTCTGCACGCCGCTGACCACCGGGCGGCGCCGGGTGCGCGCCGCCATCGTCCCTACCAGTGCAACGAAGGCCACCGACAGCAGGGCCAGCAGGCCGATCAAGGGCAGCGGAATGCCGTAACCGGGCGAATCGGTGTCGATCAGCAGCAGCGCGCCGAACACGAACGCCACCGCGCCGCCCAGGCCCAGCGCGCCGAAGCTGGGCACGAAGGCTTCGGCCACCAGGAAGCCCAGGCCCAGCAGGATCAATGCCAGTCCGGCGTAGTTGACCGGCAGCATCTGCAGCGCGAACAGCGCCAGCAGCAGGCTGATGCCGCCGACCACGCCCGGCGCCACCATGCCGGGATTGGCGAACTCGAACACCAGCCCGTAGATGCCGACCATCAGCAGCACCAGCGCCAGGCTCGGATCGGCGATCACCGACAGCAGCCGGCTGCGCCAGTCCGCGGCGAAGGCGATGGTCGGCGCGTCGCGCGTGGCCAGCCTGACGACGCCGCCCTGCGTCTTGAGCTCGCGGCCATCGAGCTGGCGCAGCAGGTCGGGCAGGTCGCGCGCCACCAGGTCCACCACCTTGAGCTCCAGCGCATCGGCAGCGGGCAGGCTCACCGCCTCCCGCACCGCCTTCTCGGCCCACTCGGCATTGCGGCCGCGCAATTGCGCCAGGCTGCGGATGTAGGCGGCGGCGTCGCCGATGCGCTTGGCCGCCATCGCGTCACCGGTGGCCGGCGCAGCGGCGCCCGACGCGCCCTTGGCGGGCGCCAGCGGATTGGCCGGCTCGGTGCCGGGCAAGCCGATCGACACCGGCGTGGCCGCGCCCAGGTTGCTGGCCGGGGCCATCGCCGCGACGTGGCTGGCATAGAGGATGTAGGTTCCGGCGCTGGCGGCCCGCGCGCCGCCGGGCGCGACGAATGTAGCGACCGGCACCGGCGAAGCCAGGATGTCCTTGATGATGCTGCGCATCGCCAGGTCCAGCCCGCCCGGCGTGTCGATCTGCAGCACGACCAGTTGCGCCTCGTGCTTGCGCGCCTGCGCCAGGCCGCGGTGCAGGTAGTCGGCGGTGGCCGGGCCGATGGCGCCTTCCACCTGCAGCACGATCACCGGCGGCGCAGCGGCCAAGCCGGGGGCCGCCTGCGCCAGCAGGAGCAATCCCAGCAGCCAATGCAGGACGCGGCCCATGCACCCAGTCTAGGAACTGCGGCGACGGAGCGCAACGGGGCGCCGGCCGCCCTGCCCGGCCTTGAAGACCTTGCTACTGGGCGGGCGCCGCGGTTCCGCGCAGCCCGGCGCGCTCGCTGGCGCGCACCAGCTCGCCGTTGCGACGCACGTCGTCGGCAAAGGCGCGCAGGAATGGCATGCCCGCATCCCTTCCCTTGGGAACGGCGGGTGCCAGGTGCTCGCTGCCCCAGCGACCGTCCAGCACGCGCGAGCCCGGCAGCCGTTGCGCCTGCTCGAACAGGATCGCCTTGTTGGTTGCGAAGCCGTCGATCTCCCCGAGGCGCAGCGCCGCCCGCGCCGCATCAAGCGTCGGGAAGCTGCGCAGCTTGGCCTGCCGGAACCGCCCGCCCAGCACGCGTTCGGAGGAACTCCCCTGGCTGACCCCGATGGTCACGCCGGGCTCGTCCATCTTGTCGGCCGCGGTCACGCGCGACGACGAGTGCACCAGCACGCCGAGTTCCAGGTCCACCAGGGTCGGCGCGAAGTCGACCAGCTTCGCCCGTTGCTCGGTGGCGTTGGTGATCGTGAAATCGGCGTCTCCCCGTTGCACGGCCGCCAGCGCTTCCGCCAGCCGGGGATAGACCACCACCTGGGCCGGCACGCCCAGGCGGGCGGCCAGCGAGCGTCCCAGGTCGACGCTGACGCCGCGCATGGCGGCCGGCGGCGCCGGTTCCACCAGCGACGTCGGGCTGCCGGGATAGACCGCCACCCGCAGCGTGCCGGTGGGCGCGAGCGCCGCCCGCGCCGCTGCCGGCGCAACGGTCGATGGCGCAATGGCGCAGGCGGCAAGCAGCGCTGCGCCGCCCAGCAGCGCCGCCAGCGTGCGGCGGCGTGGAAGATCCGCGGCAGGGAACATCGACATCGGATGGCCCCTGCGTCAGAACACGTGCGTCATGCCAAGGCTCAGGCCATTGGACGTGGACTTGCCGCCGGCGACACCGTAGTCGCCCTTCCACTTGGTGGTGTCCAGCTCGACGTACACCTTGCTGCGCTTGGACAGCTTGTATTCGACGAAGGCCAGCAGCCGCCCGAAGCCGTCGTCGGCCTGGCCGGTGCGGCTGCGGTCGACCTTGTAGTAGCCCGCCAGCACGTCCACCAGCGGCGACACCGCATAGTTGACGCCGACGGCGAGCAGCCGGTTGCGCGTCACCGCGGTCGCCGAGGTCTCGCCCCGGTTGTAGCCGGCGTTGGCCATCACGCGCAGCGCCGGCAGCGCCTGCCAGCTCGCGCCGATGTTGCCGGCCTTGAGTTCGCGGTCGTTGGCGTCGCGGAACTGGGTGACGGCGCTGGTGAGCGACAGGCGGGGGGTGAGGTAGTCCAGGCCCAGTCCGGCGGAGCGCAGCTTGGAGGACGAACCGGCCACCTCGCCGAAGCTGTACATGGCGCGCGCCATGACCGGACCCACCGGCACCGAGTACTTGACCGAGTTGTTGACGCGGTTGGACGAGCCGCTGGAGCCGGTGGCGCCGAACTCGACGCCGAGCAGGTGGCCGGTCAGGCTGGTCACCTGGATGTTCGGGTTCAGGCCGGCGAAGCGCAGGCCGATCGGGTCGGCCACGCCGGCCGAGTCCGCCAGCAGCGTGTTCTGCCGGCCCATCGTCACGGTCCCCCAGCCGCCGGCCAGGCCGACGATCGAGGCGCGGTCGAAGTACGTGGCGGCATTGGCCGGCATGCCGGTGTCCACGTTGATGCCGGATTCCAGGTTGAACAGGGCCCGCAGCCCGCCGCCCAGATCCTCCGTCCCGCGCACGCCCCAGCGGCTGGTCGGGCCGACGCCGCTGGCCACGCTGGTGGCGTTGGCAGGCGAGCGCGCATAGCCGCTGGTGAACCCGGTCCCGCTGCGCACCGACACATCGACGATGCCGTACAGCTGCACGCTCGATTGCGCCATCGCCGCCGAGGCCGCACACAGTCCGGCCGCGACGGCCAGCGTCTTCATCTTCGTCTTCATTGCTCTTCTCCTCGTTGTTGGAATGACAGGAAACCTGTTACTGGCGCGGCACCTTGGCGCGCACGATGACCTCGGTCCAGCGGCGGATCTCCGACGCCAGCAGGTCATGCAGCTCCTGCGGCGTCCCGCCGCCCGGGCTGACGTTCAGCTCGGCGAGTTGCCGGCGCACCCCGGGGTCCGCGAGCACCTTGTTCACTTCCCGGTTGAGCGTGGCGACCACCGGCGCCGGCGTGCGCGCCGGCACGGCCAGGGCATTCCAGGACGCGACGTCGAAACCGGGCACGCCGCTCTGCGCCATGGTCGGCACCTCGGGCAAGGCCGACGCGCGCCGCTTGCCCATCACCGCCAGCGGCTGCACCGCCTTGGCGGCGACCTGCCCGAGCATCGGCCCGAGGATCTCGACCGCCGCATCGACCTGGCCGCCGCGCAGCGCGCTGATCACGGCCGGCGAGCCGTTGAAGGGAACGATCTGGAAGTCGACGCCGGCGCTGGTCTTGAGCAGCTCCGCGGCCAGGTGCTGCGTGCTGCCGACGCTGATGGTGGCGACGTTGAGCTTGCCGGGATGGGCCCTGGCCTGCGCCAGCAGGTCCTTCATGCTGGCGAAGCGGCTGCCCGTGGCCGTCAGCACCGCGATGTCGAAGAAGCCCAGCGTCACCACCGGCGCGAAGTCCTTCTGCGCATCGAAGGGCAGCGACTGGAACAGGCCCGCGCTGACGGCGGTGCCGTTGCTCATGAGGAGCAGCACGTGGCCGTCCGGGTCGGCCTTGGCGACCAGGTCGCCGGCCACGACGCCGCCGGCGCCGGGCCTGTTCTCCACCACCACCGCCTGGTGCAGGTTCTCGCCGAGCTTTTGCGCGATGACGCGGGCCGTCAGGTCGGCGATGCCGCCGGGACCGAAGGGCACCACGATGCGGATCGGCTTGGACGGGAAGGCCTGCGCCCGGCCCCAGCCGGGCAACAGCGCGGCAGCCGCACCGGCCATGACGGTGCGTCGTCCGAATGCGGCGGCCATCAGAAGGTCGCCTTCTCGCCCGGCTTGAGCGCCAGCACGCGGGTGCTGCTGGTGCCCAGCGCCTGGCTGAATTGCGCCGGCGTGCCCTTGCCCAGCGGATTGGCGCCGTAGTGCATCGGAATGACATAGCGCGGCTTGATCCACTCGCGGGTCGCGAACGCCGCATCGGCGGGGTCCATCGTGAAGTGGCCGCCGATCGGCATCAGCACCAGGTCCGGCTTGTAGTACTCGGCGATGAACTTCATGTCCCCGAACAGGCCGGTGTCGCCCATGTGCCAGATCCGGAAGCCGTTCTCCAGCTCGATGATGAAGCCGACCGGCTCGCCGCCGTAATGCGATTCGTCCTTGCCGGTCGCCGGGTTCTTCCAGACGATCACCGACGAGTGCTCGGCGCGGACCGCGGTGACCTTGATCCCCGGCGCCGGCGTGATGGTGCCGCCCTTGTTGAAGCGCGGCACCAGGTTGGGCGGCAGGATGCCCAGCAGGCCCACGGTCTGGTTCATGTCGCCCGGCCCGTACATCGGCACCTGGTTGAGCAGCGCCAGCGCCGGCGCATCGGCGAAGTGGTCGAAGTGGCCATGGCTCACGAGCAGCACGTCCACCTTGCCCAGCGCCTCCAGGTTCTTGTACTCGGGCGGCGTGAGCGGATTGAGCTTGAGCCACGGGTCGGTGACGATCACCTTGCCGCCCGGCGAGGTGATGCGGAAGGCCGACTGGCCAAGCCAGAGCACCTCGGTCTTGCCGGCGGGCGTCTGGCCCCACGAGGCGGCCGAGGCCAGGGCAACCACGGCGGCGGCGAGCAGGCGGACGATGGTTTTCATTGTGGGGGCTCCTGTTGGGCGCTTGTCTTCAATCGAGCTTGATGCGTGCGTTCTTGACCACCCGCTCCCAGCGCGGGATCTCGCTGGCGATCAGCCGGCCGAACACCTGCGGCGTGGCCGGCGTGGCCTCGGCGCCCTCGGCTGCCAGCCGGGCGCGGACCTCCTCGGAGCCCAGCGCCTTGTTCACCTGCTGGTTCAGCAGCGCGACAACGTCGGCCGGCGTGCCGGCCGGAGCGACCAGCCCGTACCACTGGTCCGCTTCGAAGCCCTTGGTGCCGGCGATGCCGCTCTCGGCCACGGTCGGCACGTCGGGCAACAGAGCCAGGCGCCTGGGACTGGAGACCGCGAGCGCGCGCAGCTTGCCCGCCTTGACGTGGGGCAGCAGCGCCGGGATACCGGTGAAGAGCACCTGCACCTGGCCGCCCAGCAGGTCGGTCACCGCCGGCGCCGTGCCGCGGTACGGGATGTGCAGGAAGGAGGTGCCCGTCTGCATCTTCAGGTATTCCATCGTGGTGTGCGCCGCGCTGCCGTTGCCGCCGGAGCCGTAGGCCAGCGAGCCGGGCTTTGCCTTGGCCAGCGCAATCAGTTCCTTGAGCGTATGCGCCGGCACCGACGTGTTCACCACCAGCACGTTGGGAACGCGGGCGACCCAGGCCACCGGCGTGAAGCTGCGCACCGGGTCGTATCCCAGCTTCGGATAGAGCGACGGGTTGATCGCCAGCGTGCCGATGTGTCCCATCAGCAGCGTGTAGCCGTCGGCCGGCGCCTTGGAGGCCTTCTCCGCCCCCACCGACCCGCCCGCGCCCGGCACGTTGTCGATCAGCACCGGCTGGCCCAGTGCCTTGCCCAGTTCGACCCCGATCGCGCGCGCCAGCACGTCGCTGGAGCCGCCCGGCGTGAAGGGGACGATGATGCGCAGCGGCCGCGAGGGAAAGGTGCCCTGGGCGGACACGCCGGCGAGCGCCAGCGGTCCGGTTGCGAGGCCCGCGAGGACCGTTCTGCGATTGAGCATGAGACTGCCTTGTTGAAAAAAGATGAAAGCGTTCAGTCCACCGTGGCACCGGACGCCTTGACGGCGGCGGTCCACTTGACGATCTCGGCGTCGATCAGCTGCCTGAATTCCGCCGGGCTCATGGCCATCGGTTCGGCGGCCAGCATGGACAGCCGCTCCCTGACCTCCGGCGACTGCAGGATCGCCTGCACTTCGGAATGCATGCGCGCGACGATGGCCGGCGGCAGGCCGGCCGGGCCCAGCATCCCGTACCACGGCTCGGCGTCGATGCCCCGGACCCCCGCCTCCGACAGCGTCGGGATGTCGGGGAAGGCCGGCGAGCGGCGGGCGCTGGTCACGGCCAGCACCCTGACCGTCCCGGCCTTGATGTGCGGCATCAGCGGAACCGGGTTGTCGAAGGCCATCGGGATCTGGCCGCCGACCAGGTCGTTGACCAGCGGTGCCGAGCCCTTGTAGGGGATGTGCTGGATCTTGGTGCCGGCCGCCATGTTGAACATCTCGCCGATGATGTGCTGGGGCGAGCCGGAGCCCGCCGAGCCGAAATCGAGCTTGCCTTCCCGGCCGCGGGCCACCACGTCGGCCACCGTGTTGAGCCCGGACCTGGCGTTGACCACCAGCACGAAGGGCGCGCGGGCCAGCGGCGACACCGGCGTGAAATCAGTGCCCGGCTTGTAGGGCAGCTTGGGGTAGAGCGCGCCGGCGATGACGACCGGGCCGCTGGAGCCGACCAGGAAGGTGTAGCCGTCCGGCCTGGCCTTGGCGACGTAGTCGGTGCCGAGGTTGCCGGCGGCGCCGGCGCGGTTCTCCACGATCACCGGCTGGCCCAGGCGCGGCGACAGGCGCTGCGCCAGCAGCCGCGCCAGCACGTCGGTGGTGCCGCCGGGCGGATACGGGGAGACCAGCGTGACCGGCCGTGATGGCCAGGCGTCCTGGCACCAGCCGCTGCCGGCGGCCAGCAACGCGAAGCCGGCCAGCAGGAGCGGCGCGGCCAGGCGAAGGCGGATGGGTTGCTTCATGGTTGGCGCTGGAGTTGGCGGTAGCTTAACGAGGCGCGCGCCGGCGCCGCGAGCCCAGGCAAACCAGTGCATTGCCCTGGACGTTCATCGCGCCGCCTCGGCACCGATCGCATCGAACTGCGTGTCGTGCATCACGTCCACCACCGCGCGGCCACGCCGCACGGCCTGCACCATCTGCTGCTGCCGCAGCGCGATGCGCTCGCCCAGGTCCAGCACCGCCGCGATGCTCTCCTGCGGCACGAACACCACGCCGCAGCGGTCGGCGATCACGTAATCATCCTCGCGCACGGTGACGCCGGCGACGGCGACCGGCGTGCCGGAGGCCACCTGCACCACCCGGTTGCGGGCGCTGATCATGGTCAGGCCGCGGCCGTACAACGGGTAGCCCACGGCCTGGCTGCCGTCGACGTCCCGGCTCAGGCCGTCGATCACCGAGCCGCGCACGCCCTTGACGACGGCCGCATTGGCCAGGATGTCGCCCCAGCAGGACACGCCCTCCAGGCCGCCGGCGATCACCAGCACCCGGTCGTCGCCGGTGATGGCAGCGAGCACCGGCGTGATCAGGTGTTCGGACGGCTGCGCGTCGCGCTTGGGCCCGAGCTGGATGGTGCTGGCGCGGCCGGCCAGCTTGGGACAGTCCCACAGCGGCCGCAGCCCGCAGGTGGCGCCCGGCAGGCCGAGGAAATCGAGCGCGTCGGACACGGTGCTGGTGTCCAGGGCGAACAGGCGGGTGAGGAAGTCGGCAGTGGCCATCGGTGCTATCAGTTCGCAGGCGGCCACTATCGGCTCCCGGACGCCGCCTGTATATTCCAAAGAAGAGCATCCATCCATACGCCAAAGCTATCGTTCGATGATCAATTTTCGCCTTGTGCGTCATCTGTGGCTGTTCCTGGCGGTGGCAGAGGAACAGAATTTCGGCCGCGCCGCCAAGCGCCTGGGCATGTCGCAGCCGCCCCTGACCGAACAGATCAAGACGCTGGAGAGCGCGCTGCGGGTCAAGCTGTTCGACCGCTCCCGGCGCGGGGCCCACCTGACGGCGGCCGGGGCGGCGATTCTGCCGGCGGTGCGCAAGTTCGTGGAGCAGATGCAGCAGCTGGAACTGGCGGTGCACGAGGCGGCCGCCGGGCAGACCGGCGTGCTGACCATCGGCGCCATCAACTCCGCGATGGTGGACCTGCTGCCGCCGATGCTGGAGCGGATGCGCCAGCGCCACCCGGAGGTGACCGTCGCCGTCCGGGAGATCGACAGCGTGGAGGCCGTTCCGATGCTGCGCTCCGGCGACATCGACCTGGCCTTCGCGCGGCTGGCCGCCGCCAGCGAGGACGGCATCGAGACGCTGCCGCTGGTGGAAGACCGGCTGGCCGTCGCCCTGCCTCGCGAGCACCGCTTCGCCACCAAGCGCAGCGTGCGGCTGGCGCTGCTCGCGCAGGAGAGCTTCGTCATGTTCTACCGCCACGTCAGCCCCGACTACTTCGACGGCCTGACAGCCGCCTGCCGCACGGCGGGCTTCGCGCCGCACATCCTGCACGAGGTGCGCTCGGTGATGTCGCAGGTGGCCTTCGTCGGCTGCGGCCAGGGCATCGCGCTGGTGCCGGCGGCGTTCCGCAAGCTGGCGCCGGACAACGTCGTGGTGCGGCCGCTGCAGGAGAACATCAAGGTGGTGACCACCGCCATGGCCTGGAACAAGGACCGGCCGAACGTGCTGGTCGACCAGCTGCGGGCGGACCTGGTCGGGAGGCTGCGCCCCGCCGCCGGCTGATCCTAGGCGACCCTGGCCACCGCGTCGTGCGCCAGCGCCATCACGTCGCGGGGATGCGACTCCTTGAGCTTGTGGTCGCTCCAGACCTGGCGCCAGCGGCGGGCGCCGGGCAGGCCGTTGCGCAGGCCCAGCATGTGGCGGGCGATGGAACTCCAGGGCGTGCCGTGGGCGGCGGCCTCGCGCACCATGTACTCGGTCATCAATTCCTCGACCCACTCGCGCGTCATTTCAGACGGCGGCTCGCCGAAGAACTCGCTGTCCCATTGCGCCAGCCACCAGGGATTGTGGTACGCCTCGCGGCCGACCATCACGCCGTCCACCTGCGCCAGTTCCTGCACCACCTGGCCGCTGGTGGTGATGCCGCCGTTGGTGGCGAAGGTGAGCTGCGGGAAGTCGCGCTTGAGCCGGTGGACCATCTCGTAGCGCAGCGGCGGCAGCTCCCGGTTCTCCTTGGGCGACACGCCCTTGAGCCAGGCATTGCGGGCATGGACCAGGAACACCGAGCAGCCGGCCTGGCTCACGACGCCGACGAAATCGCGCACGAACTCGTAGCTCTCGGTGCGGTCGATGCCGATGCGGTGCTTCACCGTCACCGGCACCGCCACCGCGTCCACCATCGCCTTGACGCAGTCGGCCACCAGCTGCGGCTCCGCCATCAGGCAGGCGCCGAAGGAGCCGCGCTGCACCCGCTCGCTCGGGCAGCCGCAGTTGAGGTTGATCTCGTCGTAGCCCCACTGCTCGCCCAGCTTCGCGCAATGGGCAAGTTCTGCGGCATCGCTGCCGCCGAGCTGCAGGGCGACCGGATGCTCCTCGGGGTTGAAGTCCAGGTGGCGCGGCACGTTGCCGTGGACCAGCGCGCCGGTCGTGACCATCTCGGTGTACAGCAGCGCGTGCCGGCTGAGCAGCCGGTGGAAGTAGCGGCAATGGCGGTCGGTCCAGTCCATCATCGGGGCGACCGACATCCGCCATCTCCCTTTGCCTTCGCCAAGGTGTTGATTCATATCGCAATCGGCATTGTTCAAGGGATGAGCCGGAGGGCCGGAAGCCGGGCGGAGGAGTGCGCTCCGAGTCTAAACAACCCGTCGGCGCCTGGCCTGGAATGCCGGGTCTCCCCTGCGGCGGGGCGCCACACGATACAAATGTATAGATTCGATACGATTTGTGACATACTAAATCTGCTCGGCAGCACGGGGGGTGGCGCTGGCAACCGGCTCATCAACAAAAACCACCAGCGGCTGACATGACCGCTCCTGCCGCCAATGCGCCAAGCCGTTGCCCGCCTCCTTTTCGTGTCATGCGCTGGCGCGAGCGTCCTGGCGCCAGCAGGCTCGATCGCGCAGGACCTTGCTCCCTTGCGCACCACGCTGCTGGAGGCGGTACGCAGCACCCTGGAAAACAACGTCAACGTGAAGGTCCAGGAGCGGCAGGTCCAGTTTGCGCAAGGCGCACTCGAGGGGGCAAGCGGCCAGTTCGATCCGGCGCTCGGTTCCAGCATCGACCTCAGCAGAGCCAGGACGCCCCTCACCGCAGCCCAGCAGGCTCAGGGCCCGCTTACCACGCTGGATAGCGATGTCGCGACCTATTCGATGCAGCTCAGCCAGCAGCTGCGCAACGGGGCTGTCATTGGCGCAAGCGTGTCCGGCACGCGCAGCCTCGACAACGTCAGCAGGCTGTCGGGGGTGCCGGCGCAGAACCTGGGACGCATCGACCTGAGCTTGCTGCTGCCACTGGGCAAAGGGTCGGGATCGGCGGCATCGGCCGTGGAAGCCGCCAGCTCGAAGGAGCTGGAAGCCACCCGGGCAGACCTGACCCACTCGCTGGCCCAGAACGTCCTGACGACAATCACCGCGTACTGGGGCCTGGTCGCCGCCAGGCAGAACCTGGAAATCGCCAGGCAGGGTGAGACCGGCGTGGGGCGGTTGCGGCAGGAACTCCAGAAGCTGGTCGCCGCCGACGAGCGACCGGCCGCCGACCTCACGCTGCTCTCGGCCAACGTGGCCGACAAGGTTGCGCAACGCCTGTCCGCGGAGCGCGTGGTGCTCGATGCGCAGCAAGCGCTCGGCAGGTCGATGGGACTTCCCTATTCCCGCTACTCGGCACTGGAGCCGGTGGACGGCTTTCCCAACCGCCCGCGCGACCTCTCGCTGCTGCCGTCGGAGACCTCGCGCCTGACCGAATACGCGCTGCGCAGGCGCCCGGACGTGGTTGCCGCAGACCTGCGCCGCGCTGCGTCGCAGACCCTTGCGGATGCGGCACGACAGAACCTGAAGCCGCAGATCGACCTGAAGCTGCATGTCGGCTACGCAGGCCTGCACGAAGGCAACACGGTGGCGGCCGCCTGGCCGTTCGGCGGCCAGGTCGCAGGGCCCAGCGGCGGAGCGACGCTGATCTACCAGTGGTCGTTCGGAAACCGCAGCGCCCAGGGCGCCCTCGTGCAGCAACTGGCACTGGTGGAACAGAGCGACCTGCGGATCGCGGACCTGCGCAACGCCGTCGGGGCCGGAGTGGAAACGGCCCTGGCGGGAGCGAGTTCCAGTGCACGGCAGCTGTTGCAGTCGGTCGATTCGCTCGCGTTGTACAGGCGGGCGGTCGAGAACGAGAAGATGAAGAACCGGCTCGGTCAGTCCACCCTCATCGAGGTCCTCAGCGTCAACGACCTGCTGCTCGCCGCGCTGGCGGCCGACATTGCCTATCAGGCGAACTACCTGACGTCCGTCGCAAGGCTGAGGTTCGAGACCGCCACTCTGCTGGAGCCGTCCGGCAATGGGCAGACGATCCGGCTCGATCAGCTCCTGAGCGTGCCGACCGTCCCAAAGGAATAGAGGAAAGCAACCGCCCATGTCCCTGCACACGCAACTTTTCCGCAAAGTCTCGCTGGAACGGCTGTCCTCGCCCGAGCAGCTCGATCTTCTGATGAAGGTCACGTCCGCCAGGGCCTGGATTGCACTTGCCGCGCTGTGCGGGCTGGTCCTGACCTCGGTGCTTTGGGGCATCTTCGGCAACGTTCCGACCAAGGTCAGCGGCTCCTGCATCCTGATCCGGCCGGGCGGCACCCTGGAGGTGGTCGCCCCGAGCAACGGCCGCGTCATCGACATTTCGGTGGAGGCCGGCGACGTCGTCCAGGAGGGCCAAATCATCGCTCGCATGGACCGCAACGATGCCAGCGGGCAGATCCGCAGCGTCGAGGCGAAGTTGAGCGAACTGCGGGCGCAGGAGGCCAGGCTCAAGGCCATCACCGGCCGCAGTGAACGGGAACAGCAGCAGTATCTGCGTGAGTCGGCAAGCAACCTGCAATCGCGGATCAAGTCGACGCAGGAGCGCGCCGCCGCGATCGAGAACCGCGCCCAGGTCCAGGAAAAGCTGCTTGAACAGGGCCTGATCACGCGCCAGACGCTGCTGGCGACCCGGATGGAGGCCGCCAGCGCCAAGCAGGAGATCCTGGAGCGGCAAAACGACATCACGCAACTCGCCATGCGGCAGACCGACAGCCGCAAGCAGGTCGAGGGCGAGCTCGGCAGCCTGGCGATCCAGATCAATGAAGCCCAACGCGGGCTGGCAGGACTGGTGCGAAGCTCGGACCAGGCCACCCTGGTGTACAGCCCCTACCGCGGCCGAGTCATCGAGATCCGGGTCGGAGACGGCGAAATCGCAGCCGCCGGCACACCCATCCTGACCATCGAACAGACGGGAGCGAGCGTGGACGACCTGGAGGTCGTCATCTACCTGTCGCCCCAGGATGGCAAGAAGGTGAAGCCGCACATGAACGTGCAGGTCTCACCTTCCACGGTCAAGCGGGAGGAATTCGGCTTCATGCTCGGCAAGGTCCGTGCCGTGGCCGAGTTCCCGTCCACCTTCCAGGGGATGATGCGCGTGCTCAAGAACGAGCAACTGGTGCACCAGCTCTCCTCCCAGACCTCCCCGATCACCGCGCAGGCCGACCTCACCCCCAGCAACGACACCGTCAGCAAGTACCGCTGGTCCTCCCCCGAAGGACCGCCGCTGCGGGTCGAGAGCGGAACCCTGTGCAATGCCACGGTGACCCTGAAGAACGACCGCCCGATCACCCTGGTCATCCCCTTGCTGCGCAAGTTCGTGGACCTCTGAGCGGGCTGGCCATGGCGACAACCAACCCGGCGCGCCGGCACCCGCGCGTCAAGACCCCGACGGTGCTGCAGATGGAGGCCGTGGAGTGCGGCGCTGCCGCGCTCTGCATCCTCATGAGCTCCTACGGCAAGAGGGTGCCGCTGGAGGAGTTGCGGCAATCGTGCGGCGTTTCGCGCGACGGCAGCAAGGCCAGCAACGTCGTGCGGGCGGCACGGACCTACGGATTCGAGGCCAAGGGCTTCCGCCGCGAACCCGCCGAACTGCGGGAGATGAAGCTTCCGCTGATCGTGTTCTGGAACTTCAACCACTTCCTGGTCGTTGAAGGCTTCGGCAAGGAGACCGTGTTCCTCAACGACCCGGCGTCGGGTCCGCGAACCGTCAGCGACGACGAGTTCGACCAGTCGTTCACCGGCGTCGTGCTGGCGATCGAGCCCGGCGCGGAGTTCCAGCCCAGCGGAGAAAAGCCCAGCTTGTGGCGCGGGCTGCGGTCGCGGCTTCCGCTGCGCGAGCCGGCCCTGCTGTACCTGATCCTCGCGGGCCTGGCACTGGTCGTGCCGGGGCTGGTCCTTCCCGTCTTCACCAAGGAGTTCATCGACAACTACCTCGTGAGCCGCATGGACAGCTGGGTCAAGCCGCTGCTGGTCGGCCTCCTGTTCACGGCGATCGTTCGCGGCAGCCTGACATGGCTGCAGCAGTATTACCTGACGCGCTTCCGCGCCAAGCTCGCGCTGGCGATGACCGGAAAATTCTTCTGGCACGTGTTGCGCCTGCCGGTGGTTTTCTACGCGCAGCGGTCCGCCGGCGACATCAGCACGCGCGTGGCCATCAACAACAGGGTGGCGGAACTCATGACCGGCGATCTCGCCACCACGGTGCTGAACGCATTGATGGTGGTGTTCTACGCCGCACTGATGCTTTCCTACGACCCCTTGCTGACCGGGGTCGGCATCTGCATCGCGGTGCTCAACGTCATCTTCCTGCGGTCGGTGTCCCGCAAGCGCCGTGACGCGACGCAGAAGCTCGCCAACGACGGCGGCAAGCTGATGGCGACGTCGATGAACGGGCTCCAGATGATGGAGACCCTGAAGGCATCCGGAATGGAGTCGGATTTCTTCACCAAGTGGGCCGGAAACCAGACCAAGGTGATGAACGGGCACCAGGCCATGGGCACGATGGACGTCGTTCTCATGGGCGTCCCGCCCCTGCTCAGCGCGATCAATACGGTGCTGATCCTTTCCCTGGGCGGCCTGCGTGTGATGGACGGCTACATGACCATGGGCATGCTCGTGGCCTTCCAGAGCCTGATGGCCAGCTTCATCGAACCCATCAACCACCTCGTGTCGATGGGCGCCAAGGTGCAGGAGATGGAAGGCGACATGAACCGGCTCGACGACGTCCTCAAATACCAGTGCGAGCCGCAGACCGAACGCATCGGCAGCCAGGGCCCCGGGGAGACAGTGGTGCGCCTGACGGGCCATGTGGAACTGCGCAACGTGACCTTCGGCTACAGCCCGCTCGAGGCGCCGCTGGTGGAAGGCTTCAACCTGACGCTGCGGCCCGGGATGCGGGTCGCGCTGGTGGGGATGTCCGGCTGCGGCAAGTCGACCATCTCGAAGCTGGTGATGGGCCTGTACGAGCCCTGGAAGGGGGAGATCCTCTTCGACGGAAAGCCCCGCAGCGCGCATTCGCGCCACAGCCTCATCGCGTCGGTGTCGATGGTCAGCCAGGAGATCGCCCTGTTCAGCGGGACCATCCGCGACAACCTGAGCATGTGGGACGAAACCTTGCCGGAAACGCAGATGGTGCAGGCGGCAAAGGACGCCTGCATCCACGACGTCATCGCGTCGCGCCAGGGCGGCTACGACAGCAAGGTCCAGGAAGGTGGCGGCAACTTCAGTGGCGGCCAGCGGCAGCGGGTGGAGATCGCCCGCGCACTGGCCATCAACCCGCGCATCCTCGTGCTCGACGAGGCCACCAGCGCGCTGGACCCCGTGACCGAGATGCGGGTCGACGACAACCTGCGCCGCCGCGGATGCACCTGCCTGATCGTCGCGCACCGGCTGAGCACCATCCGGGATTGCGACGAGATCATCGTCCTGGATCGCGGCAAGGTGCAGGAGCGCGGGACCCACCATCAACTGATGCAGCAGGCTGGCCTCTACGCCACGCTGATGCACGAGAACTGACAGGCCGCCGCCATGAGCTCAATCCCGCCGGGGTTCGACCTGTTCCATTCGCAAGGGACGCAGGCGCAGGGACGAACCGGTGACCCATTGCTGCTGCAAGGGCGAGAGAACGTCTGGCTGGTGGCGGAAGGCCGCGTCGACGTCTTCCTGGTGCGGCTGCGGGACAACCGCTCGGACGATGCATTCCATCCTCTGTTTCGGGTCGACGCCGGCGAGTTGCTGTTCGGTCTCCCGCCGGCCAGTCCGCTGGGCTGGGGGCTGGTCGCGGTGGGGGCTCCGGGCCACAAACTGCTGCGTCTGGATCGCGCCGGCTGGGCCGGCGACGTCCAGGCCCACCCGGAATGCATCGCCGCGGCCGCAGCGGCCCTGGACCTGTGGATGGCGCGGCTCGTCACGCCGCTCATCGACAGTCCGCCGCAGGGCGCCACCGCCATCGAGGCGGGCCAGCAGTACACGGTCGCAGCCAACCAGCTGCTGCTGGCTGCCGGCTCCGTGTGGTTGGGCGCGCGCGAGACCCACCTGAGGTTCCTGAACCTGGAGTCCGCCCCGATCGAACCCGCCGCCGGGACGCTGTTCCCGGTCCCGCCATCAGGCTGGGTGGCAGCGGCAACGGCTGGAACCATGTCGACCGCCGGCACGGCGGCACTGCTCGGGGAGGCGGCGCTCTGGCCCGGCCTGGACACTTTCCACGGCATGGTCCAGTCCTGCCTGATTGCGCGCACGCTTGCGCGGGAGCGGCTGGAAGCCGAGCGGCTGGCGAGGAAGATGGGGCACGAGGGGGAATACCTGGACCGGGCGATGCACGCTCTCGCAGCGGTCCTGGACCGGCGCGCAGCGGCCGGTCCGCCGGAGAGCGCCTCTGCCTCGATCGCGAGCGCCCTTCGCCTGGTCGGCGGCGCTGCGGGCTTCACCGTGACGGTGCCGCCCGCGCCGGCCGCAAGCCAGGCAACGGGTCGCCGCGATGAAGTCGCCGAAATCGCCGAGGCCTCGCTGATCAGGCGCCGCGCCGTCGCCCTGAAGGGGCAATGGTGGACAACCGGCGCAGGGCCGCTGCTGGGGTTCCGCGAAGAAGGCGGCCAGCCGGTGGCACTTCTGCCCACGCGTGGCGGCTACATGCTGCACGATCCGGCGACCGGCGAGCGCTCGCCGGTCGGCGCCGAACTGGCCAACACGCTGAGCCCGTTCGCATTCAGCTTCTACCGCTCGTTTCCCCACGGAAAGATGAAGCTGCTGGACCTGATGAAATTCGGCAGCCACGGGCTCGTCCGCGACTATCTGCTGGTCGGCCTGATGGGCCTCACCGTCGGCGTGCTGGGCATGCTCACGCCGATCCTGACCGGGCTGCTGTTCGACACCGTGATTCCAGGCGCAGACCGGGGCCAGCTGAGCCAGGTCACGCTGGCCCTGCTGGCCGGCGCCTTCGGTGCCGCCATGTTCGAGCTGACCAAGGGTTTCGCCATGCTGCGCGCCGAGAGCAGGATGGATGCCTCGATCCAGGCCGGCGTGTGGGATCGGCTGCTGCGCCTGCCGGCGCCCTTCTTCCGCGACTTTTCAGCCGGCGACCTGGCGGTGCGCGCCAACGGCATCAACGCCATCCGCCAGGCCCTTTCCGGGACCACCCTGAGCGCCATCTTCAGCGCGGTCTTCTCCGTCTTCAACCTGCTGCTGCTGTTCTATTACAACGCCAAGCTGGCGCTGGTGGCGCTCGCACTGGTGCTCGTGGCCGTGCTGTTCATGGTCGGCGTCAACCTGGTGGCACTGCGCCAGCAACGCCGGCTGGCCGAGCTCTCGGGGCTGCTGTCCGGCATGGTCTTCCAGTTCCTGGGCGGCATTTCCAAGCTGCGCACCACCGGCTCCGAGACCCGGGCCTTCCATCAGTGGGCAGTGCAGTTTGCAGCGCAGCAGCGCTACCAGTTCAGGGCGCAGATGGCCCAGAACGCGATGGCCACCTTCGGTGCGGTCTTCCCGGTGCTGGCGAATATCGCGCTGTTCGGGATGATCGCGATCTACCTGCAGGACGCCAAGGATTTCTCCACCGGCCAGTTCCTCGCCTTCAATGCCGCATTCGGCGGCTTGATGGGCGCCATGCTGGCGGCGACGGGCGCGCTGACGTCGATCCTGAACATCATCCCGATCTACGAACGCGCCAAGCCGATCCTGCGGGGCGAGCCTGAAATCACGTCGAGCAAGGCGCACCCGGGCCAGCTGACCGGTGAAATCGAAATCAACCATCTGTCCTTCAGCTATGCGCCGGACGGGCCCCAGATCCTCAAGGACGTCTCGCTGCAGATCAAACCCGGCGAATTCGTGGCGCTGGTGGGTGCATCCGGCTCCGGCAAGTCGACCCTGCTGCGGCTGCTCCTGGGGTTCGAGACGCCCACCCTGGGCAGCATCTTCTACGACCGGCAGGACATGGCCGGCCTCGACCTCGGGGCGTTGCGACGGCAGCTCGGCGTGGTCCTGCAGAACGGCCAGCTGCTGGCGGGCGACGTCTTCACCAACATCATCGGCTCGGCCGCGGCGCTCACGCTCGACGATGCATGGGATGCGGCGACCCAGGCCGGCATCGCAGACGACATCCGCGACATGCCCATGGGCATGCACACCGTCGTGAGCGACGGCGGCGGAACGCTGTCGGGGGGCCAGCGGCAACGTGTGCTCATCGCCAGGGCCATCGTCAACCGGCCCCGGATCGTGATCTTCGACGAAGCCACGAGCGCACTGGACAACCGTGCGCAGGCGATGGTGAGCGACAGCCTGGAAAAGCTGCAGGCGACGCGCATCGTGATCGCGCACCGCCTGAGCACGATCGTCAATGCGGACCGGATCCTGGTGCTGGACAACGGCAATCTGGTCCAGTCGGGCACCTACGCGGCACTCATGGAGCAGCCCGGCATCTTCGCCGAACTGGCGCGTCGACAAATCACCTGACGCAAAGGGAATCGCCTTGAAAACCTGGTCTATCGCGCTGCTGGTCACTTCCGTACTGCTTTCTTCCTGCTCGGACTGGGAGGGCCAGCCCCGCAAGGCGCGCGCCCAGCGCGCCGAATCCGCTACCGGCGACATCGTGGTTGGCGTCGTCTGGCCGACGGACGGGCCAAAGGCCGATCTCTGGCAAGGGATCGACCTGGCCACCCGCGAAATCAACGCTGCCGGCGGCGTGCTGGGGCGCAAACTGCGCATCGTGAAGGCGGATGACGCGGGATCGCTGGCGAAGGGCCGGCTGGTCGCGCAGGAGTTCGCGGACAACCACGACATGGTCGCCGTCATCGGGCACCTCTATTCCTTCATCTCGCTGCCGGCGTCCGCGATCTACCAGGCCGGCGGGCTTGTGTACATCACTCCGGGCGCAACGGCCTACAAGATCAATTCGCAAGGCTTCGACCTCGTGTTCCGCAGCATTGCGAGCAACCGCAACCTCGGCATCCAGCTTGCGGACTACATGTACGGCAAGGGCTATCGGCGGGTCGCCATGCTCTACGAAAAGACGACCAATACCCAGAGCCTTGCGAACTACTTCGAGCAGCACGCCCGGGATCTGGGCATCACCATCGTGGACCGCCGCCGCTACCTGCAGGGCTCGGAGGATTTCACAGGGCAGATCAGTTCCTGGAAGGACCTCTACGCCATCGACGCCATCTTCCTCGCCGCCCGGCTGCAGGAGGGAAGCAGCTTCATCAGCCAGGCCCGCAGGCTGGGGCTGAGCCAGCCGGTCGTGAGCGGCGAAGGACTGGACAGCCCCGCGATTCTCACCAACAAGGACGCGCAAGGCGTGGTGGTTCCGGAGGAGATCTCGGCCGCCGGAAAGGCCGGCGCTCCCTACAAGCATTTCGTCGGCTTGTACGAAGGCGCGTACCACAAGCTGCCGGGCACCTACCCGGTCGTCGGTTACGACGCGCTGTACCTGCTGGCCAATTCCATGCGCACGGCAAACAGCACGGTCCCGGACAAGGTCGCAGCGGCCCTGCATGCAACGAAAGGCTGGCAAGGAGCGGCCGGCAGCTTCACGTTTGACGCCACCGGCGACATTCCGGACAAGAAGATCGGCGTGAAGAAGGTCGACCACGGCCGGTTCGTCGACCTGTCCTGCGGGCCCGACATGCGGTGCGACGCGGACGCAGCGGCGGTGCCGGACGCGCGGCCGGCCGGGAAGGCGCCATGACCGTCATTGGCGTCACCGTGGCAAACGCCGGCGGACTTGATCCGCACGAGGCTGATCTGGTGCTGTTTGCCGAGGCGCGCGACGGTGACGACGACGCCTTCCGTCGGCTGGTCGAGCGGCACCGGGGCCGCATCTACCGGTTCCTGCTCAAGCACGCAATCACTTCGGCCGAGGCGGAGGAGCTGACGCAGGATGTGTTCCTGCAGGCTTACCTGGGACTGCGCAGTTTCGATGGGAGGTCGCGCCTTCTTTCGTGGCTCACCGGCATTGCGCTCAATCTGGTGCGCAACTGCACCACCCGCTCGCCGTGGCGCCTGATGGAGCTGGGGATGGACGTCCTGCCGGTCGGCAGCGATACCGCGGGCTCGAGCGACTCCATCCACGGGGGGAACCCGGAATTCGCCGCGGCCTTCAGCGCGGCGCTTGCCGCCCTGGCCAGCTGTCTCGGCGAACTCCCGGCCGATGCCCGCGAGAGCCTCATGCTGGTCGGCCTCGAGGGTCTTTCCTACGACGAAGCCGCGGCCGTGCTCGGGGAGCCCGTCGGCAGCATCAAGAGCCGGGTCAGCCGCTCGCGCAAGCAGTTGCGGGAGAGCCTGCCCGCGGCCCACTTCGACGTGCTGGCCGGGCGCCTCTGAAGCACGCATGGCTGCACCGAATGCAACCATCGGGCGTGCCATGTTACTCATGTGATATGGACAAAAGCGATCTTCCCCCCACCCCTGGGGCCCCGAGCGAAGGGGCTTCGGCTCCCGAGCTCCTGCTGGATGCAGCGCTCAAGAGTTTTTCGGCACATTTCGACAACGCGGAACCTTCACCCGCTCTGACCGACATCGTCATGCACCAGGTTCAGGCAATGCGGCAGGCGCACCGCGGCGTGCTGACGCCGCAGATGCGCAATTTCCTCCAGCTCGTGGCTGGCAGCCCGCGGCTGCAAAGCAGCCTGAACGGCACCGGCACGCCGTCCGAGTTCGTCGGCCAGATACAGCGCTTTGCGGCGGAACATGGCTTTGCGCTGCAAAGGGGCGAGATCTACGCCCTGCTGGGGCGCTACACGGCCGCAAACGACGGGGCCCTCAGTGACGAGGACCTGGACGGCGTCTCCGCCGCGGCGATCCCGGTCCCGTTCCAGTTCGTCCACGTCCCGACGGGCGACAACCCGGGCGCCTTCGGCGCTCATGGCAGCCTTTCATGGTCCTTCAGCTTCCGGCCGCTGAAGCCTTGACCATGCTCGAGCAGCCGCTGCGCACTGCAGGCCTTGGGGG
Source organism: Caenimonas terrae (assembly GCF_042655405.1). NCBI lineage: Bacteria > Pseudomonadati > Pseudomonadota > Betaproteobacteria > Burkholderiales > Comamonadaceae > Caenimonas > Caenimonas terrae. The sequence goes on from NZ_JBHSMF010000003.1 coordinate 150,151, forward strand.
CGCGATGGCTGCATGGCGAACGGCCATCGGCGCGGCCCATGTCCGTGACGAAGCGGAGCTTCTGGAGACCGCCGCAGCCACGACGTTCGCCACCGACAATCCGCCGCTGGCCATCATTTCTCCCGCGGACACGGCCGGCGTGTCCGCTTGCGTGAAGGTGGCGGCGCGCTTCGGGGTCCCGCTGTACCCGATCAGCCGGGGCAAGAACTGGGGACTCGGCGGCCGTGTGCCAAGCGGGGGGCCCGCCGCCCTCCTCGACCTCTCGCGCATGGACGGCATCCTCGACTACGACGCCACCCTGGGCACGCTCACGCTCGAGCCCGGAGTGACATTCCGGCAGGTCTACGAGTTCCTGACGCGGCAATCTTCGCCGTTCTGGCTGGCGCCGATCGGCGGCAGCGACTACAGCAGCGTCATGGGGAACGCGCTGGAGCGGGGCGAAGGCATCGGGCCGCTGGGCGAACGCAGCAATCACGTCGCGGGGCTGGAGGTCGTGACCGCGGACGGCGAGATCATCCGGACGGGCTTCTCGCGCTTCGATGGCGCCAGGACGGCGGCGCTCAGCCGCAACGGCGTCGGGCCGTCGCTGGATGGCTTGTTCGCCCAGAGCAACCTGGGGGTCGTGACACGGATGTCCGTGTGGCTGGGCAAGCAGCCCGTCCACCAGACCCGCTTCAGGTGCCGTTTCGCTTCGCCTGCGGCGCTGGCAAAGGGCCTCGACGCCCTGCGCGAGTTGCACCACCAGCGTGTCCTCACGGACTGCGGGTTCACCGTGTGGAATCTCTACAAATACCTCGCGTTGCAGGGCCGCTATCCCTGGGCGCGCACCGGTGGCGCGACGCCGTTTCGACTGGTGGCGCGCGGCGAGCCGGAGCCCTCCTTCTGCGGCGGCCACTTGCATGCCGGCTCGGAGGCGATCGGCGCTGCCAGCCGCGAGGCACTCGAGCTGGCACTTGCGCCGCACTGCGACGACCTGAAATTCGAGGTCATCGACGCCGCCATGCGGGTTGCCGACCCGAGCCTGGACTGCGCCTTTCCGAACCCGGTCAATCTGCGGACCGCGTACTGGCGGATGCGCGACGTGGCCGCCGGACCCGACCCCGAGCGCGATCGCTGCGGCATCGTGTGGCTCTGCCCGGCCTTCCCCTTCGACGGCGCGGTGGTCGCCGCAGCCATGCAGAAGCTCGCCGAGATCGGCTTTGCCCACAAGCTGGAGGCGCACGTCGGTCTGTCGGCCATGTCGCCTCGCCTGACCCATGCCTACGTCAGCCTCATGTACGACCGCACCGTGGCCGGAGAGGACGAGCGCGCGATGGCCTGCCACGATGCCATGCTGGAATGGCTGATGGAGCAGGGCCTGCCCCCCTACCGCCTCGGCATCCATTCCATGCGCGTGCTTGGAACGCGCGACGGACCGTTCGAGCGCCTGCTGCGTGGCCTGCGCTCCCACCTCGACCCGCAAGGCATCCTCGCGCCAGGCCGTTATGTCGACTGAACCGCCCTTCCGCTGCCACAGCCTTGGCGCCGGCGACCAATCGGCCTACCGCATCCACACCTTCCCGGCGCTGCGGCACCTGCTCGACAACGCGGGTGACGCCCGGATCCTGGCCGTCGGCGCGGTCGACGGCAGCAACAGACCGGTCGGACTTGCGCTCGGCCACCCCAGCATCGCGGCGGACGACGGCCAATGGGCTCAACTGCTGTCGCTTTACGTGCAACCGGAGTCCCGAGGTGCCGGCGTCGGCAGCGGGCTGCTGTCCGCGTTCGGCGCGCTCTGCCTGGAGCGTGGCCTGCCGGAAATCCGCGCCACCTACATGACGGGGCAGTCCTCCACCGCGACGCTGGAACGGTTCCTGGCCAGCTCCGGCTGGAGCGCTCCGGAAGGGCGCATGCTGGTCATTCAGGCCACGCTCGAATCGATCAAGGCGGCGCCGTGGATGAAGACCTTTGCGTTGCCGGACCGGATGGAGGTCGTGCGCTGGCTGGACCTGACGGAGCAAGACCGCAGCGGCATTCGCGATTCGCAGCGCGAACAGGCCTGGGTGCCGGCAGACCTCTACCCCTTCGACCACGAAGCGAACTGCGAGCCGGTCACCAGCCTGGCCCTGAAGCTGGAAGGACGCGTCGTCGGCTGGGTGATCAACCACCGGGTCGAAGGCGTACTGCGCTTTACCTGCAGCTTCGTGCACCGGCGACTGCAGCGGATGGGGCGCATCCTGCTGCTGTACAACGAGTCGGTGGCACGCATGCCCCTGGCGGGGCTGCAAGTCGGAATGTGGACGGTGCCGGTCTGGCATCCGGCCATGGCCGCCTTCGCACGCCGGTGGATGGCGCCCTACGCAACCCGCTTCGAAGAGACACGCGGCGTCCGGTTGCGCCTGGCGCAGCCTCCAGACAACCATGCGCACCGCAACGGGGGAAACACTGCAACCAACCCGACCGGATAGTTACCCATGCTCGGAGGCCGCGGAAGCCGCTCTGACGACCGTGGTGTCGGTCGCGTGCGGTTTCCTCAGCCGAGCACACTGCTCTTTACCTTGTCGCAGCTCGGGTAAGGAAGCGTCCCGAGAAAGAGCTGCTTCTTCAACCGAATAGAAAACGAACATGAACCAAGAAGAGCAAAGCAACAAGATCGGCGCCCTCCTCGCCAAGTGCTGGTCCGACAAGAGCTTCAAGCAGAAGCTGCTGAGCGATACGGCGGCCACGCTGAAGGCGGAGGGAATCGAGATTCCCGCCGGCTACACGATCAACGTGATGGAAAACACCAACACGGTCCTCAACTTCGTGATCCCTCCCAACCCCAACGGAGAGTTGTCGGATCTGGAGCTGGAGGCGGTGGCGGGCGGCAAAGGCAGTGCCGGGCAGATCACCGGTGGCCTCTTCGAGTCCATCGCGGGCGTGGCAACCCTCAACACCGGGCTCATCGCCGACGGCGGCAACCGCATCCAGCCCGGAACGTTCAAGCCGGTCTCCTTCAACCCCTTCCAGGGCTGGTAGGCGCAGGACGGCGGTCGACCGGCCGCCGCGAACCGCGCAACCAATTGCGCGCGAATGTGACTCATACAGAGAGATCCCGGTCGGGACTCTTGAGCGATAGCAGACATTTTCAAGGAACATCTATGCAAGCGGATATCGAAAAGTTCTACAAGTCGGTGGCCCAGAATCCGGCGCTGCTCCAGAAGATCGCTGCGGGCGCACAAACGCCCGATCAGTTCATCGACCAGGCGGTGAAGGTTGCCGGCGAACAGGGCATCACCATCCAGCGCGCCGAAGCCAGCGCATGGATCGACTCGCAGATCGCGGCGCGCAAGAACGGCGAACTCTCGGACGTGCAGCTGGAAGCCGTCGCGGGTGGAAAGGGCGGAGTTCCCGGCCTGCCGTCAATGGGTGGCGTGCTGAGCAGCGGTCCTGGGGTTCTGGGCGGCGCCTCCGGGGGCAAGCCCTGGCCAGAACTTGGCCCACTTGGCGGCACCGTCGGCCCCTGGATGACTTCCTGGTAAGCCGAGGCTGACACCCTGCCGTGATTCGCGCGTTAGCCTGGGCCCTGCGCCCGCTGGATGCGCGGTCGCCCGCGCATCGGACGTCCTTGCCGGCGCTGTCACCAGCGCGAACCAGGGACGTCCGTCCTGTGCCGACTCCCACGCGGGCCACCCCCGCGGCACGACCACGGCCGTGCCTGCGGCTTCGCACCGGCATCGCGAGCCTGGGCTGCGCCCTGTCTTTCGTTGCCTTGTCGCTCGCCTGGACACCGGCAGCCGCCGTCGAGCGGGGGACCGGCGTAGTGCCACGGCAGGCCAACGGGCGGCTGCTGGCGCCCGAGATCGCTCGCATCGTCGCCCGGGGCGAGCTGGTGGTCGCCATGCTGGGCGTCGACAACCCGCCCTTCTTCTACGAGGTCAACGGGAAATTGGCGGGCGTCGAGGTCGACCTCGCCAAGGCCGTTGCCAGCGAGCTGAAGGTCACGGCCCGCTTCGACCGCCAGGCGCGCAGCTTCAATGAGGTCGTGGACATCGTCGCGCGCGGTGAAGCCGACCTGGGAATCAGCAAGCTTTCCCGGACCCTGGCGCGGGCACAGGTGGTCAGCTTCAGCAATCCGTACCTGACGCTCAAACACGCGTTGTTGCTGAACCGGGTGAAGTTCGCCGAACTCGCCAAGAAACAGGAACTGCCGGTCGTGATCCGCGATTTCCGCGGGTCCATCGGCGTGATCTCCAATTCCTCGTTCGCGGACTATGCGCGGCGCAATTTCCCCAACGCCAGGATCGTCGAGTTCCCCACCTGGGATGGGCTCCTGAAGGCCGTCACCCGGGGCGAGATCGTCGGCGCCTATCGGGACGAATTCGAAATCAAGCGCCTGCTGCAGACCGACCCCGCGGCCCCCCTGCTTCTGCGCACCGTGACCTTCAGCGATATGGAGGACAGCCTCGGCATCGCCGTCAATATTTCAAGCCCGACCCTGCTTGCATTCGTCAACCAGTTCCTCGACCAGCATGCGGAGAAGCTCGACGTGAAGAAAGTACTCGATGCGGTGCGGCTGCAAGAGCCGCGTCCGGGGCTGTCGGCGCCATGAGCTACTCCAGGCTCTACGCGCTGGCGCTCAACCCATGGGTCGTGATCGCGAGCCTTGCGCTCGGCCTCGTGCTGGGAGCGGTCGCTCCCGCCGTTTCTTCCAGCCTGGCGTTCGTCGGCGACATCTACATCGGGCTCATGAAGATGATCATCCTGCCCTTCATGGTGTCCGCTGTCATCTTCAGCCTGCAGCGCCTGCTGCGTGACGGCGGCGCCGGCCGCCTGCTGATCAAGGTCGCGGCGGTCTTCGTCGCGAGCGCCTTCGCGGTTGTCGCCATCGGCGCCGCGGTGTCCCTGCTGACGCGGGCGGGCGAGGACCTGCCACCGGCCACGATGCACGCCTTCGGGCAGATCGTCGGCAGCGATCTGACGTCGAGCGAAACCATCATGACGCTCCATGACCAGGCGCCAGCGGCAAAGGAGAGCGCACTGGGCGCGGTGATGGCGGGGCTGGTTCCCTCGAACATCTTTGCCGCCCTGGCCAGCGGCGATGCGCTGAAGGCGCTGGTCTTCTCGATGCTGTTCGGCCTCGCCGTCGGCAACGTGCCGCAAGGCATCGCAGGCGGCCTGGCCCAGACGCTGGAGACCATCTACCGCGCCTGCCAGACGCTGATGCACTGGTTCAACTTTCCGGTGCCCCTGGTGCTGTTGTGCATGAGCGCGGCCCAGATGGCCAAGACCGGGACCGCGCCCTTGCAGGCGATGGCGCAGTTCGTGACGTCCTTCCTGCTGGCATCGATGCTCTGCCTGCTGCTGGCGGTCCTGGTGCTCTACAAGCGATCCGGCCTGGGCTTGACCCGGACGCTGCATGCACTGCGCGCTCCGTTCGCGCTGGCCCTGGCGACTCGCAGCAGCGCCGCCTGCATGCCCTCGATGATCGAATCGCTGGTGGACCGGCTGGGTTTCGAGCGAGCGAAGGCGGAGCTGCTGGTGCCGCTGAGCGTGTCCCTGCTGCGCACCGGGCCGATGGTCTATTACGTCTGCGCCACCCTGTTCATCGCCCATTTGTACGGACGCGAGCTCGGTGCCGCGGAAATCGCGGTGGTTGCGGCCGCTTCAGTCCTCGCCGGTTTCGCCAGCTCAGGAATGACTGGCCTGGTGACGATCTCGATGACGAGCATGACCTGCGCCTACCTCGGCCTGCCTTACGAGGCAGCCTTCGTCCTGTTCGTGGCGGTCGATCCGGTGTGCGACATGCTCCGGACCCTGATCCTGGTCATCGGCAACGTCGCCGTTGTTTCCGTCGTCGCCGAGCGCGGCGGCGCGGTGGTCGAGCAACCATGAGCCACAGACGCATCGGTGTGCTGGGCGGCATGGGCCCTGCGGCCACGGCTGATTTCATGCACAAGCTGGTCCTGCTCACGCCGGCGAGCTGCGACCAGGAACACCTGCCAGTGATGATCGCCAATCTTCCCCACATCCACGACCGCTCCCGCGCGATCCTGGGCCAGGGTGAGGATCCCTGGCCGCAGCTGGAAGCGGGCATCGAACTGATGAACCGGATCGGGGTGGGCGTCCTGGTCATTCCCTGCAACAGTTCCCACCACTGGTTCGACCGGATGAGCGCGTGCAGCGAAGCTCCCGTGCTCCACATCGCAAGCGCCAGCGTGAGCGCCATTGCCGCCACGCCGGCCTCGAAGGTCGCGATCTTCGCGACCCGCGGGGTCATCAGCTCAGGCTTCTACCAGCAGGCGCTGGCGCGGCGCGACATCGGTTTCTGGGTCCCCGGGCCGACGCAAGAGCAGGAGCATATCGACAGCTGCATTCGCCTGGTCAAAGCCGGCCGGCTGGAGGAAGGTGGCCGGTCCCTGGAACTCGCCTTGCGTGGCGCGCAAAGCGCCGGCGCGGACACCGTGATCCTGGGGTGCACCGAACTGCCGCTTGCCAGCCAGTACGTCCCGGCCCCGCAGCTGACGCTGATCGACAGCTCGCTGGAACTTGCGCGCGCGGCTGTGGCTTATGGCCTGGAACGGCGCTGGAACACGGCACCCTGGATCGCGCCACCGGACTGATGGCCTGAACTTGGCGGCGGTGGCCGACGGCAGATTGCCGCGCTGCTGCTGGCCGCCGAGATCGCGCCGTTCTGCGAAGCAATGGCGACGGCCGTGTCGGCCCCGCTGGCGACCGTCAGCGCGGAACCGGCGGCCAGTTGCGAACCTTCTCCCAGGCCTGCGCGGGCGCCGGCGGGAGCTTGTCCATGTGCTTGAGGAACAGCGCAAGGGTCCAGATCTCCTTGTCGCTGAGGGTCGATCCGAACGACGGCATGCCCGTCAGCCGCAGGCCATGCTTGATCTTCCAGAACGACGTGCCCTCCGGATCGTCCTCGACCCCGTCGGTCGCCATCTGCGGAGGCTTCTGGTACAGGCCCCTGGCGATCGGCGACGCCGCGGGAAGGCCCCGCGAGTCGCCATGGCAGACAGCGCAGTTCTGCGCGAACAGATTCACTCCCGCCAGCAGGTTCTCGTCGGTCAGCGCAACCGGGTTCGGCTCCTTCGGCGCCTCGCGGTTCAGGGTCGCGTCCAGCGACGTGCTGGCGATCCAGGTTTCGAGACGGCCAGGTGCAGCGTCGGCGTTGGCGGGGATGTAGCCGCTTTCCACCAGGGCGAACGCCGCTGCGGCAAGCAGGGCGACGGTCAAAGCAACACCGGCAAGAGCGGACTTGAGCATTCGGGGTTCTCGATTCAAGGTGGGGAAGCCGATCTTAGGGCCAGCGCGCCTTTCTCGCCCGGGCACATGTCGCTGGGCGTGCGGCGGCTAAGGCGCGCCGGTGCGTTGCCAGATCAGTTCGCCGTCGCGCCACACCTCGCGCACCCGATGCAGCGGACTGCGGATCCCACTGGATCCGATGGAGCAGGTCCTGGATCGGCATCACGATGAAACCTCCCCCTTGATCTTGGTCAACACGACTGGCGCCGGTTTGGCAAGACTGTGGTCTGACTTGCGCGCCGCACGGAGACCCGCCATGAAACTGCCCCTGCAGATCACGTTCCGCAACATCGACCATTCGGACGCCATCGAAGCGAAGGTGCGCGAACGCGCCGAGAAGCTGGATCGCTTCCACCGCTACATCATGAGCTGCCGTGTCACGGTGGAAGAAAGCCACAAGCACCACCACCAGGGCAATCATTACCACATCCGGGCCGACATCAAGGTGCCCGACCGCGAGCTGGTCGCCAGCCGCGAGCCGGACGAGCACCATGCCTACGAAGACGTGTATGTCGCGATCCGGGACGTCTTCGATTCACTGCGGCGCCAGCTGGAGGATTACGCACGCCTGCAGCAGCGCAAGGTCAAGACGCACGACGGACCGGCCCATGGCCGGGTCGTGGAGATCCATCCGCAGCGCGACTTCGGCTGGATCGAAACCGGCGACGGCCGGCTGGTCTACTTCCACCGCAACAGCCTGGTGGAAAGCGACATCAGCACGCTGGCCATCGGCGCCAATGTCCGGTTCGACGAGGAAATGGGCGAGGAAGGGCCGCAGGCGACCACGGTTCACCTGCACTGATCACATTGCCGGCCCATAGCGGTGGGCTCCATGGCCCAACCCGCCAACGCGATGGGCGGCATCGATCATCACCCGGGCGGCGAAGCGTTCACATCGAAGCGCGCCGCCAGCATCAGGCTGGCATGGACGCCGGCGGCGGCGGTCTGCTGGCGATCGAGCACCACGCCGTCACCGGCCTCGGCCTCCACGTCGGCCGGGCTGCCGACATGGAACACCTGCGTCGTCTCGCCGGCAAACATCGGATCGGCCTCGATGGCGCCGCGCACCTCTGCCACGTCGGCGCGGGCTGCCGGTGCAAGCTGGTATTGCCGCGCGGAATCAGCATCTCCAAGCCGCGGTTGAACAGGGGCAGCAGCCCCGGATCCCAGCCGGCGCCGACGACGGCGGCGCAGCGATGGAGCCTCGCCGCGCCGTCCAGCGCGGCGTAGTGGGCGACCTGCGCGCCCGCCTCGATCGTGGCGCATTCGACGATCGGGATGCGGGCCTGCAGCAGTTCCCGCGCCACGTCGACGCGCTGCAGGTCGCGCACATGGCCCACGGAGGGAAAGGGCTTGAGCCTGCCCGGCAGCATTGCCGGGGAGCCTTCTCCATCGCAACCTCACTGTTCCCCGGCCGGCCGACTGGTCGACCAGCGCCGGACGGCAATGGTAGCGCCGGCCGCCCGGCGCAGCCGCCCGGCTACGCCGGCGCGATCCGCACCGGGATGCGGCGCCGGCCGAGGCCGCGCCGGAACTGCGGCGCGAAGCGGCCGGGAATGCGGGTGCCGCAATGCGGGCACCCGCCGCCGGCGTCCAGCGCGTAATGCAGCACCGCGTGCCAGTCGCGTTCGATCAGCGGCGCGGCGCAGCCGGGGCAGAAGGTGGTGCCGCCTTCGGCGTCGTGCACGTTGCCCGTGTAGACGTGGCGCAGGCCCTGGTCCAGCGCGATCCGGCGCGCGCGCGTCAGGGTGGACTGCGGGGTGGCGGGCACGTCGCCCATCTTGTAGTCGGGATGGAAGGCGCTGAAGTGCAGCGGCACGTCGGCGCCGAGGTTGCCGGCGATCCAGCGCGTCATCGCCTCCAGTTCCGCCGTGCTGTCGTTGAGCCCGGGGATCAGCAGCGTCGTGATCTCCAGCCAGCAGTCCGTCTCGTGCACGATGTGCTGCAGGGTGTCGAGCACGGGGGCCAGGTGCGATCCGGTCTGCTGCCGGTAGAACTCGTCGGTGAAGGCCTTCAGGTCGACGTTGGCGGCGTCCATCTTGGCGAAGAAGGCACGCCGGGGCTCGGGGTTGATGTAGCCGGCCGTCACCGCCACCGTCCTGATGCCGAGCGCGTGGCAGGCATCGGCCGTGTCCATCGCGTATTCGGCGAAGATCACCGGGTCGTTGTAGGTGAAGGCCACGCTGGCCGCGCCGCTGTCCCGGGCCGCCTGGGCGATGCCCTGCGGCGAGGCGGCGTCCATCAGGGTGTCCATCTGGCGGCTCTTGGAGATGTCCCAGTTCTGGCAGAACTTGCAGGCCAGGTTGCAGCCGGCCGTGCCGAACGAGAGCACGCTGGAGCCGGGCAGGAAGTGGTTCAGCGGCTTCTTCTCGATCGGGTCGATGCACAAGCCCGAGCTGCGCCCATAGGTCGCCAGCACCATCTGCTCGCCCACGCGCTGGCGCACGAAGCACAGCCCGCGCTGGCCCTCGTGCAGCTTGCAGTCGCGCGGACACAGGTCGCACTGGATCCGGCCGTCGGCCAGCCGGTGCCACCAGCGCGCCGGGGATCCGGTCGCCGGGGTCGAATGGTCGTCGCGTGCGCTCACGCCAGGTCTCGCAGGGTCATCGCCCTGATGTGGGGGCATGCCGGCGCCGATCAACCGGGTGCCTGCTGCCGGTCGGATCGGGGCGGCGGCTATACTGCAGCCGCACCCGTCATTGGGGAGTAGCCGCCCTGCACCAACAGGGGCATGCGTCAACACACTTGGCCCCCACGGCCATGGCGCATGCAGCTTCAAGCCTGGCAAGACCTTTGACTGCACTGCATCCGGATGGGCCGGGGATGCCGTGCGGTCCCTGGTTTGCTGCCGGCCCCTGGAGTTCACATGGAAGCATTCCTGGTTTCGACCGGTGTCGTCGCCCTCGGAGAGATGGGCGACAAGACCCAGCTGCTGGCGTTTCTGCTGGCCGCCAAGTTCAAGCGGCCGTTGCCCATCATCCTGGGCATCCTGGCGGCCACGCTCGTCAATCACACCCTGGCCGGCTCGCTTGGCGCCTGGATCGCCGCGCAGCTCGGCCCCGACGTCCTGCGCTGGGTCATCGGGGTGTCCTTCATTGCCATGGCCGGCTGGATGCTGATCCCCGACAAGCTCGAGGAAGAGTCGGCCGGCGCCGACCGCCACCGGTTCGGCGTGTTCGGCACCACGCTGGTCACGTTCTTCCTGGCGGAGATGGGCGACAAGACGCAGATCGCCACGGTCGCCCTGGCCGCGCGCTACCACGACCTCATCCCTGTCGTCGCCGGAACCACCCTGGGCATGATGCTGGCCGATGTTCCCGCCGTCTTTCTGGGCGGAACCTTCGCCAAGAAGATGCCCATGCGGCTGGTCCACGGCACGGCTGCAGCCATCTTTGCGCTGCTGGGCGTGCTGACCCTGCTCAACGTCGGCAAGCTGTTCTGACCGGCGGGCCGGAGGACAACCGCGCAAAGCCCTTGTGGACCACAATATGGCCGTCTTTCCCTGACCGAAAGGAGATGCCGATGACCCGACATCTGCGGGCGACCGCGGCGGCGCTGGTCGCCTGCGTGCTGTCCGGGGCTGCCTGCGCGGCCGGCGGCCCGCTGGGCATCGACCATCGGCTGGCCTTGGACGAGAGCGGAATCTGGGCGCGCCGCAACCAGCGCGCCGTCTACGACCTGTCCGCGCTGACCGTGCTCGGCGGCGCGCTCTGGGAGGGCAGCGACAGCAGGCTGGGCAAGACCTTCTGGAAGTCCGCTGAATCGATGGCGCTCGCCGACATCGCGGCCACCGGGCTGAAGGCCGTGACACGGCGCGCCAGGCCCTCGCAGGGCAACGACCCGAACGACTGGTGGGGTTCCGCATCCAATCGCAGCTTTCCGAGCAATGAGGTGGCGCACATCAGCGCCATCGTCACGCCCTTCATCGCCGAGTACGCGCCGGACCATCCGGCGGTCTGGGGACTCGCTGCGCTGCCCATGTATGTCGGCATCGCCCGCATGAAGAGCCAGGCCCACTGGCAGACCGACGTGCTGGCCGGCGCCGCGCTCGGTGCCGGCATCGGCTACTACGAGTACTCGCGTCAATCCGCCTGGAGCGCGACGGTCTTGCCCCATGGCCTCACCATCGGCTTCAGGAGGCGCTTTTGAGCCCCGGTCGCGGGATGCGCAATTGCGCGCGCTCTGCATCCGCCAGCGGATGTCCTGGTCGCCGCCGGGAGATGATTGCGGCTCGCGCGATCGACTTGTGCCGCCTGGTCGTGGTGGCGGTTCTGTACGGGCTCGCCTTCCATTGCGCGGCCTCGGCACAGGCGCTGGCCGCCGACGCGGGCGGCCGCATCGGCTTTGCCAGCTACACGCCCAGGACCATGTATGACGTGGCGCGCACCGCCCGCGAGAAATGGCCGGCCCAGCAGGTCTGGGGCGACTTGAGCCTGCCCAAGGGGACGAGCGGTCCGGTCCCCGCGATCGTCCTGATGCATGGCAGCGGCGGCATCGAGAAGAGCATGGGCCAGTGGGTGGACGCCTTCAACGACATCGGCGTCGCCACCTTCGTGGTCAGCAGCTTCGAGCCGCGCGGTGTGCGCCGCACTGCGGAAGATCAGACGCTGGTGCCGCCGGCGGCGAACCTGGTCGATGCGTTCATGGCGCTGCAGTTGCTGGCCGGCCACCCCGGCATCGACCGCGCCAGGATCGGTGTCATGGGATTTTCGCGGGGCGGAGAGGTGGCGTTTCGCACCGCGATCGAGCCGTTTCGACGCGCCATCCTGCAGTCCGACCTGAAGTTCGCGTTGCACATCCCCGTCTATGCGGGATGCAACCAGGTCTACTGGTCGCCCGAGATCACCAGGGCGCCGATGCTCAACCTGGTGGGCGCGGACGACGACTACACCACGGCCGCGCCCTGCGAGCAGCTGGCCGCCCGCTACGCCGCAGCGGGCGCACCGATCCGCACGATCAAGTACCCGCACGCCAACCATTCGTGGGACGCGATGTACCAGGTCTTCCTGCTGCCCAACGCCACCTCGGGCGCGCCCTGCGGCGTGCTGCGCTGGGACATCGAGCCCTGGGTTATCACGGCCGAACGCGACGGCAGCCGGGTCGATCCGGCCCGGCTGGACGAGCTCTTCAGGAGTTGCGTGCGGCGCGGCGTCCATGTCGGGCGCAACGAAGCAGCCTTCCGCCAGTCACGCAGCGACGCCCAGGCATTCGTGCGCGAGGTGTTCCACCTGCCGGCCGGCGGCCGATAAGAGCAGGCCACCATGGCCGATGTCAGGCATACGGCGACGCGGCAGTCGCCGCGTTTTCTCAGTGCGCGGGCGCAACCCCGTTGAGATTCTGGTCCAGGAAGCGTTCGACACGGCCCCAGAAATCGAGCCGGTTCTCCACCTTCAGCCAGCCGTGTCCCTCGTCGACGTAGACGACCCATTCGGGATCCCGGCCCGCCGCATGCAGGGCGTCGCGCATGAGGGTGCCGTGCTCCAGAGGCACGCGGCGATCCTGCGTGCCGAACGCAAGCAGCAGCGGCGCGCGGATCTGCGCCGCGTGTTCCACTGGCGCGGCCGCCCGCAGCAGCTCGGCGTCCTTGACCGGGTCGCCGACCAGGGTCGGAATGGCGAAATTGCGATTCTCGGCATCGAAGTCGGACTGCCAGCTATCCTGGAACAGCAGGCGTGGGTCGGTGACGGCGACCCACGCGACACCGCAGCGGTACAGGTCTGCGTAGCGGGCCAGGCCCATGAGCGTCGCATAGCCCCCGTAGCTTCCTCCGGCGATACAGACGCGCTTGCCGTCGATCAATCCCTTGCCCGCCGCCCAGCGCACGGCGTCGGCGACGTCGTCCTGCATCGCTCCTTCCCACTGCTTCCAGCCGGCGCGGAAATGGACGAACCCGAAGCCCCTGCTGCCCCGGAATTCCGGTTCGATGACGACGTAGCCGCGGGAAGCAAGAAACTGTGCCTCCGGGTCCCAGCGCCAATAGGTGCCGCGCATCCACGGGCCACCGTGCACCAGCACGACCGCCGCTCGCGGTCCCGAAGCGCCTCCCGGCGCGCTCTTGGGCGGCGTGGTCACCCAGACCGGCAGGTCCATGGCGTCGCGCGCCTTGATGCGATAGAAATCCAGTGTCGCCATGCGCGTCGCATCGATGTCTGCGCGCTTCTTGCCGATCAACCGCCAGTCGTCCGAGGCTGGCCGGTAGATCCAGTAGGAGCCCGGATCCTGGTCCGACGACGAGAAGACGAGCACCGACCGGACCTGCGCACAGCGGCTGCACGTCGCAATGACGTTGGCGTGGCCCGGCAACCTGGCATCGACGGCTTTCTGGATCGCGCTCATCGCCGGGTCGAACCAGACCGAGGTGACCGAATCCGTGACGATGCGAAGGCCCACCACATTCGTCCCGCTCGCATCCAGGATCATCGGGCCGCTCACGTCGAACCCCGGTGTGACGACCAGCGGATCGCCGTCCGGCTTGCCCGTGGCAAAGTTGAAGCGTTTCAACGCCCCGCTGCGGTCTTTGCCGTGGCCCGCAGACACGAAGAGGTTCCCGGCCCCGTCGACGAAATACGGCGAGAACGATCGCTGCTGCGCGGGGTCGGTGGCGATCAAGGCCCAGGCGTCCTGGCCGGGCGCCCGCCAATACGTCCTTGCCACGCCTTCATGCTCCGCGACGACGACGCGCGGTTCGCCTTTCGGATCGAAGAGCCATTCCCGGCTGTACGCCGGGCTGCCGACGGCCAGCGAGTGCGTGCGGCCGGTGTCGATGTCCAGGCGCAGCGCCTTGACCGCCTGGACCTCGTACGCGTAGTTCAGGTCGTACTCGCCGATGATGACTTCAGGGCTGTCGTCGCGGGGCACGGCCAGAAGCTCGTGATTCCATTCGAGCGTCTCGCGGCGGATGGTGCCCGCCTGACGGACGAATTCGCGCTTGGACTTGATGAGCTGGCGCAGATCGCTGCCATCGCGATGGATCGAATAGAGCCCGGGCCCGAAGGCCTGGTCGCCGCCCCCTCTTTCGCCGTCCAAGAGATTGAAGACCAGCCTGTCGTCGCCGACCCAGCGAACCGAGCGAATGTCCGCGTCGGAGAAGTTCGCGACGATCGCCGGTGGGGTCTTGTTGTCGATGTCGACCACGGCGAGCGCATTTCGCGTCGCTTGCCCGCGCACGATCATGGCCAGCCACTGGCCGGAGGGCGACATGCGGATGTCGGCGACGTCGGGGTTGCGAAAGAAGCTCTTGATGCTCGGCAGCTGCAGACCGTTCGCGGCGGCCGCGCCGGCCGGGGGCGCGAGAAGGGACGAGGCCAGAACCATCCAGAGGGCCGCCATGCGGGCGGCCAGAGGGAATTCGACGGACATGCGGCGTTCCTCCAGGGTGACCAGTGGGCCAGTCGCCGAATCGCGCTCCATGCATCGGCATCGGTGCGCAGTGTAAACGCGGCAAGTGCCGGTCGGCGCCGGACGCAGCGGCGCCGGACCGGCCGGAGGATCTCAGGGGGCGGTCGGCCGAACCCGCGGCGGCAGCCCGGGCGCCATGCTGCCGAATGCGCCCACCATCAGCAGCAGTGCCATGTGGCGCAGCCGCTTGGCGGCATCGACCAGTTCATCCTCGGGCGCCGGGCCGGCGTTGCGCAGGTACCGGCCGAAGCGCTCGGCCACCAGCGCCTCTGCCTGCGCCGCCGCCAGGTCGGCTGCCCGCCAGGCCTCGAACGCCTGCCCGGCCGGGTCCGGGGCGGGCTGGAACACGGCGACCGGGGCGGCCACCGGGTGCAGCGGCCACGCCGACGGGCCGCCGTGATCGGCAGGAGCGCGCTGGATGTTCATCGATCGTTGATCGCCTTCCCTGACCGCTCGCCGCACGCCAGCCGTCAGCTGTCGCGACGCACACGGGCAGAAAGACTATGAACGAGGCGGGCACCGCGCCCGCTCAGGAAATAGCGGGTCGCTGCTAGGAAATATCCCTAGCTGCCACCCGCGCGCGAGGCCTGGCGCGGCGCCCAGGCTCACACCACTTCAGGCGGTGCAAGCACGCAGGTGCGGCCGGTGTCGCCCAGTTCCACCTGCAGCGTCACGTGGTGGATCGAGAACTTGCGGTCGATGTCCGCCGCGATCCGCTGCAGGAAGTCGTCGCCGGGATGGCCCGAAGGACAGACCAGGTGCGCCGTCATGGCGTTCTCCGTGGTGCTCATGCCCCAGATGTGCAGGTCGTGCACGCCGGCCACGCCCGGCAGCTGGCCGAGGTAATCGCGCACCGCGGCGGTGTCGATCGCCTCCGGCACGGCCTGCAGCGCCAGCTTGAACGAGGCGCGCAGCAGTCCCCACGTGCCGGCCACGATCACCGCGCCGAGCACCAGCGTGACGGCGGGGTCCAGCCACAGCCAGCCGGTCGCCATGACCACCAGCCCCGCCAGCGCGACGCCGAGCGAGACGGCCGCGTCGGCGGCCATGTGCAGGTAGGCGCCGCGCACGTTCAGGTCGCTCTTCTGGCGCGACATGAACAGCCAGGCCGTCACGCCGTTGACCACGACGCCGGCCAGGGCGACGGCGATGACGATGACGCCGTCCACCGGCTGGGGATCGGCCAGCCGCTGGATCGCTTCCCAGGCCAGGCCGCCGGTGACCAGCACCAGGATCAGCGCGTTGGCCAGCGCCGCCAGGATCGAGCTGCCGCGCAGCCCATAGGTGAAGCGCTCCGAGGGCGCGCGGCGCGACAGCTGGTAGGCGCCCCACGCCAGTCCCAGTCCGAGGACGTCACCGAGGTTGTGGGTGGCGTCCGCCATCAGCGCCAGCGATTGCGACATCACGCCGAACACCCACTCCGCCACCACGAAGGCCAGGTTCAGCGCGATGCCAACCAGGAAGATTCTTCCGAGGTCGGCCGGCGACCCATGGGAATGGCCGGCGTGCGCATGCCCGGCATGGGCGGGCCCGTGGTCGTGGTCCTCGTGATGGTCGTGCCCGTGGTGGGCGTGCGCGTCTTGCTTGCGGTCCGGGGGCTGGTTTTGCATGTCTAGGGGGCTTGAGGAGGGCTGAGCATACAGCCCCCTGCCCTGGCCCACGGGAGCGGTGGCACGCTCAGTCGGCGGCCACCAGGTCGCCCATGGCGAAGATCGAGACCGGAATGCGCCCGGCCAGCTGCTGCGCGGTGTGCGACATCCAGCTGCGCTTCTTGAGCTCCTCGATCAGCGCGTTCTGTTCCTGTTCCAGCTCCCTGGAGGTGAGGTCGGCAGCATCCTCGATCAGGGCGACGATGTCGTTCACGTCGGCCGACGGAACCGGGTTTTTCTTTGGCATGCGCCGATTCTGCGTCAGCGCGGCATTGGGCGTGTGTAACCGCCGGAGTTCCCCCACGCGGCCGCCGGGGCGCGCTTGACATTCGCTGCAGCCTGTCCCCCGCACACCGCTCAGTCGGGGGCACCCGGGACGGCAGGCATTGCGGCTACGTAGATTCACTGATTCGCTGGTCGGGCTCTGTTAAGGATCGGCGCCGCACAATCCGCACGCGCCCCCGCCTTTGGCCTGCGGCGCGGCCCCTTGTGTCCTCCTAACCAGATCGATCCGACTTTCCTTATGAATGACAGA
>NZ_JBHSMF010000004.1:0-83913 GCF_042655405.1 Caenimonas terrae
ACTACCGCCGATCTCCAGACTCAGCCCGTCAAGAAAGAACCTCTTGACGCTTCACAGCTAGCGGTTCAGCCGCAGCAGCGCCCGCCGCGGTGTCAGCTGGTCGCACAGTGTTCGCTCATCGCCGCAGTCTAGGCGGCGGGCCGTGCGCCGTCTGTCGGGCGCTCTGGCGACGTCTGTAGGGAGTTCTCCATTCGGTGCACTTCGAGCCACCAGTGCATTTGGTCCGCACGCGTGCGCACCGGCTACCGCTCTGTCACGGAGTGCGGATCACCTGGGCACGGCACGCGGCGTCAAAAGGTCCCCGGAAAGGCGCGGCCGCCCATCAACAAATTCTGTCCTGTGATGGAGCAGGCGTGGACGCTAGCCAGGAACGCGCAGGCGGCGCCGAACTGCGCCGATGGCACACCACGGAAATTGCCTGAGTCGTCCTGCGACTCGGCCGAGCCGACAGACGTATGTAGAAACGGGGGGAGACCGCGGTACCAGTCAAATTTCCGCTGGCAGACTAATGGGTCCTGGCGGAGAGTGTGAGATTCGAACTCACGGATGTCTTTCAACATCGCCGGTTTTCAAGACCGGTGCATTCAACCGCTCTGCCAACTCTCCGGTGAGCGGATTCTAGACGCAGGGGCTGCGGCGGCCGGGCAGTGACAAATCGGCCAGCCGTGCCAGAATGCCGCAGCCAACCACGGGAGGGCCATCAGCATGTCCAAGAGCGCATTCAGCGTCCAGGCGTTCGGCGTCTACATCATCGCCCTCGGGCTCGGACTGGTGTTCGTTCCCAACCTCCTGCTCGGGCTGTTCCGGATGCCGGCCGCCAACGAGGTCTGGATCCGCGTGCTGGGTGTGGTCGTGATGAACATCGGCATCCTCTACGTCGTCGCCGCGCGCGCCAATGCGGTCCCCGTGTTCAGGGCCACCGTGTACGGCCGGCCGGCGGTGCTGGCCTGGTTCGCGGCCTTCGTGCTGCTGGGGCTGGCACCGCCGATGCTGCTGCTGTTCGGCGCCGTCGAAGTGGCAGGCGCGCTGTGGACGTGGTGGGCGCTGCGTGCCGAGCAGCGCGCCAGCCAGCGCGTCTACCCGGCCAGCCGCATCGACCCGCGCTACGACACCAAGATGTGATGTTCCGCTTTCTCGCGATCTTCTCGCTGGTCCTGCTCGGGCTGTTCCTGGCGGAGCTGACGGCGCCGGTGCAGCGGCTGGTGGTGGTGCCCTGGACCGGCTTCCTGGCCTCGGCCAGCGCCTTCCTGCTGCGCCTGGTGGACGCGAACGTGCTGTCGCACGGCAACGTGCTGCAGGACATGCGCAGCGGCAGCGGCATCGCCATCGAGGCCGGCTGCAACGGCGTCGAGGCCTGCATCATGCTGGCCGCCGCGCTGATGGCCTATCCGGCCGGCCTGCGCTCCAGGATGGCGGGCCTGCTGGCCGGCTCGGTGGCGATCCAGCTGCTGAACCTGCTGCGCATCATCTCGCTGTATTACCTGGTGCAGTGGAGCGCGCCCGCCTTCGAGTTCGCGCACCTGTATCTCTGGCAGGCGCTGATCATGCTGGACGTGCTGGTGGTCTGGCTGGTCTGGCTGCGCTGGGTGACGCGCCGGCAATACGGCCGGTCCGCCCCACCCGAAGCGCTCGCAGCGCCCGCCTAGGGCCATGCCGCGTTCCGGCTCGACGCTCAAGGGCTTCTTCGTCCGCGCGCTGGCGTGGCTGCTGGTGGCGCTGGCGCTGTGGTACCCGCTGCGGCAATGGCTGGTGCTGGCCCCGGCCTGGCTGGCCGGCGAGGTGATGCAGGCGGCGTTTCCGCGCTGGGTCACGGGCGTCCAGTTCGAAGGCTCCGCCCAGGTGCTGCTGACCGCGCTGCGCGTCTGGAGTCCCGACAACCGCCCCGGTGAACTGGCGCCGGAGGTCAACGGGCTGGTCTACGCCTACGGTGCGCCGCTGCTGGCCGCGTTGCTGCTGGCAGCGCGCACGCCGCGCTGGTGGTGGAAGCTGCCGGCCGGCCTGGTGGCGCTGGTGCCGTTCCAGGCCTGGGGCATCTGCTTCACATGGCTGCTGCAGGTGGCGGTGACGGCGGGCGATCAGACCCGCGGCCAGACCCATTTCGGTCCCCTGGCCGCCAACCTGATCGCGGTCGGCTACCAGTTCGGCTTCCTGATCATGCCGACGCTGGCGCCGGTGCTGCTGTGGCTGGCATTCGACCGGCGCGTGCTGGCCGGTGCGATGATCGAAGGCGCCCTGGCGGGCGGCGACTGACTAGCGCGCCGCGATGGCCCTGCGCCGGACCTGCCAGCCGCCCACGCCGGCCAGCATCAGGCCGAGGAAGATCAGGGCCCATTCCTGCAGGGTCGGCACGGAGACGAAGCTGGCTGGGGTGGGGATCGGTCCGCCGGGAATCGGTCCGCCGGCCACCGCTGCCGCGACCGGACAGCCGCCAACGATCGGATTCGAGTCCAGCGTGACGGTTCCGGTCCGCGCCAGGGCGCGTCCTCTGAGGGACGCTCCCGTGGTCAGCGTGATGCTCACTTGCGACAGGATGTTCCCGGCGATCTGGCTGCCCGTGCCCAGGGTCGCCGAGCTGCCGATGCTCCAGTTGACGTTGGGCAGGCAGGTGGCGCCCCCGGTGTTGATCGCCAGCACCGACGAGTTGGATGCCGTCGTCAGCGTGCTGCCGGTCCGGATCAGGAAGGCGGCATTGGGATCGCCCAGGAAGTTCAGGGTGAGATTGCCGGTAAGCTGGGCCGACGTGCTGTAGCAGTAGACGCCGGGCGTCAGCACCAGCGTGCCGAGGTCCGCGGCGCCGAGGTTGATACAGGCCGGCACGAGCGTGGCTGCCAAGGCCAGGCCGAGATCGGTCTGGGCCGTTCCGGCCGCGGCACTCCCCTGCTGAAGGGTCCCCGTGGTGCTGCCGGGTGGAAAGCCGATGATGGAGGCGGCCGGGGACACCCCGACATCTCCGACCACCACCGTGGGCCCCGTGTTGTTCACGTTTGGCGTGGCGCCAAGCACGCCGAAATTGGAAGCAGTGCCCAGGTTGACCTGGGCCTGGACCATGGCCGGAGCCAGCAGCAGGGCTGCGGTGGCGATGGCGAGCAGAAAAGAGAGTGGGCGGCGCTTCGATGCGACCCTAGTTGCGAGAGCAGTCGTCATGAAGCCTTCTTCCGTATGCGACGGGAAATCCCACCGCTTGCCGCAGTCTAGAACAAGGCAGAGCTAAGCGCTGTAGGTCAACAGCCCTTTATGTTCGATAAACGACACAACCACGTGCAAACCCGCATTGGTCTTGAGGTTCGTCAAAACATAGGGCCGTTCGCGCCGCATTCGCCTGGTGTCCGCCTCCATCACGTCCAGGTCCGCGCCGACGTAAGGCGCCAGGTCTGTCTTGTTGATCACGAACAGGTCGCTCTTGGTGATGCCGGGACCGCCCTTGCGCGGGATCTTCTCGCCGGCGGCGACGTCGATCACGTAGATCGTCAGGTCGCTCAGCTCGGGGCTGAAGGTGGCGGCCAGGTTGTCGCCGCCGCTTTCGATGAACACGATGTCCGCTTCGGGAAACTCCACCAGCATGCGGTCGATCGCCTCCAGGTTGATCGAGGCGTCCTCGCGGATCGCGGTGTGCGGACAGCCCCCGGTCTCCACGCCCATGATGCGCTCGGCCGGCAGGGCGCCGCTCACCGTCAGCAGCCGCTGGTCTTCCTTGGTGTAGATGTCGTTGGTGATCGCCACCAGGTCGTACTTGTCGCGCATCGCCTTGCACAGCATTTCCAGCAGCGTGGTCTTGCCCGAGCCGACCGGGCCGCCGATGCCCACCCGCAGCGGCGGCAGCTTCTTCGTTCGATTCGCGATGTGATGCAAGCTCATGATCTGAACAGCCTGGAGTATTGGGTTTCGTGGCGCGCCGACAGGATCGCCAGCATCGGGCTGAAGGCCTGCCGGTCCTCGTCGTGCAGGGCCAGGGCGACGTCGACCGCGGCCGGGATGTCGCGCGCCAGCAGGCCCAGCACGCGCTGGCCGGCGCTCTGGCCCAGGGGCACGGACTTGAGCGCGGCCTGCACCATGTTTTCCGCCCAGCCGAAGGCAAAGGCCAGCAGGCAGTCGCGCGTGCTCGCGCCGGCGGCCGAGGCGGCGAGGGCGAAGGCGACGGGATAGCTGAAGAAGTGCTCCGTTCGGCCTGAGCCGGTCGAAGCCCCCGCGAGGCCTTCGACAGGCTCAGGCCGAACGGATTGCAGCAGCTCAGGCCGAACGGATTGCAGCAGCTCAGGCCGAACGGATTGCAGCAGCTCAGGCCGGACGGCCCGCAGCCATTCGATCAAAGAGCGTCCCATCTGTTCGGCCTGCTGGCGCAACTCGCTGGTCTCGCGGGTCTGCAGCACCCAGGCATCGAGCTCCCCGATGCGCTGCATGTCGCGGGCCTGCCAGGCCGGGATGGCCTGCGCCAGCACCGCCAGGTCGGCGCGGGCCAGCGTCAGGTGCAGCTGGCCGAGCAGCCAGCCGGCAGCGCTTGCCTCGTCGGTGACCAGCGCCGCATCGACGGCCGCCTCCACCCCCTCGGAGTAGGAGAAGCCGCCGATCGGCAGCGCCGGCGAGGCCAGCCAGATCAGCTGCAGCAGCGGCAGGTCAGTGGTCATGGTGCGCGTGGCCGTGGTGGCCGTGCGCAGCGTTTGCCTGCACGCCATAGGCGCCGCCCTCGGGCTCGAAGGTGGTGAACTGCTCGATCACGTCCAGGTGCATGGAGCGCAGCATGTCGGCCAGCACGTGGTCCGGCTCGATCTTCAGATGGTTCGGCTTCAGCTCGATCGGCACGTGGCGGTTGCCCAGGTGATAGGCCGCGCGCATCAGGTCGAAGGGCGTGCCGTGCTCGCTGCAGGCCGTGACCACCAGCACCGGCTGCGGCGCCGCGATCACGCGGATCAGCGTGCCGTCCTCCGCCACCAGCGCGTCGCCGCCGCGCACCACGGTGCCGCGCGGCAGGAACACGCCGATCGTGCGCTCCATCGAGTCGACCGCCTCGAAGCGGCTCTTCTGCCGCACGTCCCAGTCCAGCGTGACGCTGGCGGCGCGGCGCAGCAGCACCGGCGCCAGCCCCTGGCCGCCGGCCAGCAATTTCGAAACCTGCAGCATGAGAAAGCCCTAGAAGAGGAAGTAGCGTTGCGCCATCGGCAACACGGTAGCAGCTTCGCATGTCAGCAGCAGGCCGTCGGCGCGCACCGCATAGGTCTGCGCGTCGATCTCCATCGCCGGCAGGTAGGCGTTGTGGACCATGTGCTGCTTGCGGACGGCGCGGATGTTCTTTACCGCGCTCAGCGTCTTCCTCAGCCCGAAGCGTTCGCCGATGCCGGCCGCGAGGCCGGCCTGCGAGACGAAGGTCAGCGAGCCCCTGGCGACGGCGCCGCCGAAGCTGCCGAACATCGGCCGGTAGTGCACCGGCTGCGGCGTCGGGATCGAGGCGTTCGGATCGCCCATGGCGGCCATCGCGATGAATCCGCCCTTGAGCACCAGCGCCGGCTTGACGCCGAAGAAGGCCGGCTTCCACACCACCAGGTCGGCCCACTTGGCCGGTTCGATGCTGCCCACCTCGTGGCTGATGCCGTGCGCGATCGCCGGGTTGATCGTGTACTTGGCGATGTAGCGCCTGGCGCGGAAGTTGTCGTTGTTCGAATCCGATCGTCCTGAGCCTGTCGAAGGGCCGGACAGCCAGCCCCGCTGCAGCTTCATCTTGTGCGCCGTCTGCCAGGTGCGCAGGATCACCTCGCCGACCCGGCCCATGGCCTGGCTGTCGCTGGACATCATGCTGATCGCGCCCAGGTCGTGCAGCACGTCCTCGGCGGCGATGGTCTCCTTGCGGATCCGGCTTTCGGCGAAGGCCAGGTCTTCCGCGATCGCCGGGTCCAGGTGATGGCAGACCATCAGCATGTCGACGTGCTCGTCCAGGGTATTGACGGTGTAGGGCATCGTCGGGTTGGTCGAGGACGGCAGGAAGTTGGCCTCGCCCACCACCTTCAGGATGTCCGGCGCATGGCCGCCGCCGGCGCCCTCGGTGTGGAACGCGCACAAACCTCTTCCCTTGGTGGCCGCGATCGTGTTCTCGACGAAGCCCGATTCGTTCAAGGTGTCGCTGTGGATCGCCACCTGCACGTCGGTGGCATCGGCCACGTCCAGGCAGTTGCTGATGGCCGAGGGCGTGGTGCCCCAGTCCTCGTGCAGCTTCAGGCCGATCACGCCGGCGTCGATCTGTTCGTGCAGCGCGGCCGGCAGGCTGGCGTTGCCCTTGCCCAGGAAGCCCAGGTTCATCGGGAAGGCGTCCGCCGCCTGCAGCATGCGCTCGATGTTCCAGGGCCCGGGCGTGCAGGTGGTGGCGAAGGTGCCGGTGGCCGGACCGGTGCCGCCGCCCATCATGGTGGTGACGCCGGCTGCCAGCGCCTCCTCGACCTGCTGCGGGCAGATGAAGTGGATGTGGCTGTCGATGCCGCCGGCGGTGACGATGTTGCCCTCGCAGCTGATGATCTCGGTGCCGGGGCCGATGACGATATCCACGCCCGGCTGGGTGTCCGGGTTGCCGGCCTTGCCGATCGCCGCGATCCGGCCGCCCTTCAGCCCGATGTCGGCCTTGACGATGCCCCAGTGGTCGACGATCAGCGCGTTGGTCAGCACGCAGTCCATCGCTCCTTGCGCGTTGGTGCGCTGCGACTGCGCCATGCCGTCGCGGATGGTCTTGCCGCCGCCGAATTTCACCTCTTCGCCGTAGCCGCCGGCGCGCAGGGTGTAGTCGTCCTCCACTTCGATCACCAGCTCGGTGTCGGCCAGCCGCACGCGGTCGCCCGTGGTCGGGCCGAACATCTCGGCGTAGGCGCGCCGTCCAA
Source organism: Caenimonas terrae (assembly GCF_042655405.1). Classification (NCBI taxonomy): domain Bacteria; kingdom Pseudomonadati; phylum Pseudomonadota; class Betaproteobacteria; order Burkholderiales; family Comamonadaceae; genus Caenimonas; species Caenimonas terrae. The sequence goes on from NZ_JBHSMF010000004.1 coordinate 6,855, forward strand.
TGGTTGCCATTTGATTTGGTTCCTTTGTGGGCTTCGACAGGCTAGCCCGAACGGATAGCTACAGTTTTCCCTGCACCAGGCCGCGGAAGCCGTGGACGATGCGGTCGCCGGCGAAATCGACCAGGTCCACCGTGCGCTGCTGGCCCGGCTCGAAGCGCACCGCGGTGCCCGACGCGATGTTCAGCCGCATGCCGCGCGCCGCCTCGCGGTCGAAGCCCAGGGCCGCATTGGTCTCGGCGAAGTGATAGTGGGAGCCGACCTGGATCGGCCGGTCGCCGGTGTTGCGCACCACCACCGTGATGCTGCGCCGTCCCGGGTTCAACGCGTGGTCGCCCGGCGCTTCCAGCAGTTCGCCGGGGATCATGGCTGCCTGGCCGCGCGCTTGTCCCGGCGCGCGAGCCACACGGCGGCGACGCACAGCGAGCTCACCACGGCGACGCCGAGGACATCGCTGGCGTGCCAGTGGATCGCGGCCCAGCCGCCGGCGTCGTGGGCGAGGGCGCTCGCGCAGGCCGCGAGCAGCGCCGCGCCGGCGGGGATCTTCCTGATCGAATGCATTGGCTTCTCCTTGAGTAGTGCTTCAGGCAATCGGCTGGTGCACGGTGACCAGCTTGGTGCCGTCGGGAAAGGTGGCCTCCACCTGGATGTCCGGAATCATCTCCGCCACGCCCTCCATCACGTCGGCGCGCGTGAGGATGGTGCGGCCTTGGCTCATGAGCTGGGCGACGGTGCGGCCGTCGCGCGCCCCTTCCATCACCGCGGCGGAAATCAGCGCCACCGCCTCCGGGTAATTGAGCTTGAGCCCGCGGGCCTGGCGCCGCTCGGCCAGCAGGGCGGCGGTGAAGATCAGCAGCTTGTCCTTTTCGCGCGGGGTCAGTTCCATCGGGCTCTCTCTGTATGGGATGGCTGTCGCAAGTCACGTGCCATTCGGGTGCGGTCGCTTTCGCAGTCCCGGCACCGGGCGCCAATGCATTTTGGTGCGCCCGACCCATTGTGGACAAGCGACGTGCCCCAAATCGGAACCAACGCTGCTTTTGGTGCGATTGCGCTGCCGCCTGAGCTTGGCATATCCCTTGCGTAACGTGTTGCGACCCAATGTGGGGTCGTCCCTCTCATTTCGGAGAAAGCCATGAATCGTCGAGGAAATCTCAAACTGCTGACCGCATCGATCGCCCTGGGTCTGGGCCTGGCCGGCAGCGCGTTCGCCCAGGCCAAGGACACCATCAAGGTCGGCGTCCTGCACAGCCTGTCGGGAACGATGGCCATTTCCGAGACCGTGCTCAAGGACACCGTCCTGATGGCGATCGACGAGATCAATGCCAAGGGCGGCGTGCTGGGCCGCAAGCTCGAGCCGGTGGTCGTCGACCCGGCCTCCAACTGGCCGCTGTTCGCCGAGAAGACCAAGCAGCTGCTCGGGCAGGACAAGGTCGCCGTGATCTTCGGCTGCTGGACCTCGGTGTCGCGCAAGTCGGTGCTGCCGGTGGTGGAGGAAATGAACGGCCTGCTGTTCTACCCGGTGCAGTACGAAGGCGAGGAGCTGTCCAAGAACGTGTTCTACACGGGCGCGGCGCCCAACCAGCAGGCCATCCCGGCCGTCGACTACCTGATGTCCAAGGAAGGCGGCGGCGCCAAGCGCTGGGTGCTGCTGGGCACGGACTATGTCTATCCCCGCACCACCAACAAGATCCTGCGCGCCTACCTGCACAGCAAGGGCGTGAAGGATACCGACATCGACGAGAAGTACACCCCGTTCGGCCACAGCGACTACCAGACCATCGTCGCCGACATCAAGAAGTTCTCGGCCGGCGGCAAGACGGCGGTGGTCTCCACCATCAACGGCGACTCCAACGTGCCCTTCTACAAGGAACTGGGCAACGCCGGCCTGAAGGCCAAGGACGTGCCGGTGGTCGCCTTCTCGGTGGGCGAAGAGGAACTGCGCGGCGTGGACACCAAGCCGCTGGTGGGCCACCTGGCCGCCTGGAACTACTTCATGTCGATCAAGAACCCGAGCAACGACGAGTTCAAGAAGAAGTGGGCCGCCTACGCCAAGGCCAAGAACCTGCCGGGCGCCGACAAGCCGCTGACCAACGACCCGATGGAAGCCACCTACATCGGCGTCAACATGTGGGCGCAGGCCGTGAAGAAGGCCGGCAGCACCGACACCGACAAGGTGATCGCGGCGATGGCCGGCCAGACCTTCAAGGCGCCGAGCGGCATCGTCTCGGAGATGGACCCGAAGAACCACCACCTGCACAAGTCGGTGTTCATCGGCGAGATCAAGTCCGACGGCCAGTTCAACGTCGTGTGGAAGACCCCGGGCCCGGTCAAGGCCAAGCCCTGGTCGCCCTACATCGAAGGCAACGACAAGAAGCCCGACGAGCCGGCGAAGAAATAAGGCCACGGCCGTTCGGGCTGAGCTGAGCCCGTCCTGAGCCTGTCGAAGGGAAGCCCCGCGCGGGCACTTCGACAGGCTCAGTGCGAACGCTGTCCGCGGGGCATGCAGTGTGGGCATGGCGAGACCGTGCCCACCCTCCAGGCTCTTTTCATGACCATCAACCACTTCTTCCTCACCCTCGCCCTGCTGGCCGGCGGCAGCGCGCACGCGCTCACGGCCGCCGAAGCGCGCGCCATCGCCGCCGGCGAGACCGACGCCCGCATCGAGGCGCTGAACAAGGCCGTGGCCGGCGCCGACGACAGGACCGCCGCCTTCATCCAGGCGCTGTCGGACGAAGCGGTGAAGGTGGACGGCGAACACGTCTTCATCGTGCGCGACGGCAAGGGCACCGACCCGGTGACGGGGGCCGCCGCCACCGTGCCGGACACGGCCGAGGACGTCGTCATCAACAACCGCATGCGCGGCGAGCTCGATTCCGCCGCCGCGGCGCTCCAGCTGTTCTCGCCCGACGAGAAGGTGCGGCGCGCCGCGATCAAGTCGATGACCGGCGAGACCGACGACGCCAAGCTGCCGCTGATCGAGAAGGCCTTCGCGGCCGAGGCCAATCCCGAGCTCAAGGGCCAGCTGGAGGTGGTGCGCGCCGCGATCATGCTGAACAGCCCCGACCAGGCCAGGCGGCTGGAGGCCGCCAGGCTGCTGGCGGGAAGCAACAACACCAACACCAAGACGGTGCTGCTGGAGCGGCTGAAGAACGAGCCGGAGCCGCAGGTCAAGGCCGCGATCGAAAGCTCGCTGCGCGCGGTGGAGGCGTCGCTGGCCTGGGGCGACAGGATCGGCGCGATCTTCAGCGGCATCAGCCTGGGCTCGATCCTGCTGCTGGTGGCGCTGGGCCTGGCCATCACCTACGGGCTGATGGGCGTGATCAACATGGCGCACGGCGAGCTGATGATGATCGGGGCCTACGCCACCTATGTGGTGCAGGGCCTGTTCCAGAAGTACCTGCCGGGCGCCTTCGACTGGTACCTGCTGGCGGCGTTGCCGGTGGCCTTCGGCGCGTCGGCGCTGATGGGTGCCGTGCTGGAGCGCTCGGTGATCCGCTTCCTCTACGGCCGCCCGCTGGAAACGCTGCTGGCCACCTGGGGCATCAGCCTGATGCTGCAGCAGCTGGTGCGCTCGCTGTTCGGCGCGCAGAACGTCGGCGTCGAGAACCCCAGCTGGATGAGCGGTGGCGTGCAGGTCCTGGGCAACCTGCAGCTGCCCTGGAACCGCATCGTCATCATCGGCTTCGCGTTCTCGGTGCTGCTCGGCATGGCGTTCCTGATCGGCCGCACCCGGCTCGGCCTGTTCGTGCGCGGCGTGACGCAGAACCGGCCGATCGCGTCCTGCATGGGCGTGAACACGGCGCGGATCGACACCTATGCGTTCGCGCTCGGCTCCGGCATCGCCGGCCTGGCGGGTTGCGCCTTGAGCCAGATCGGCAACGTCGGCCCGGACCTGGGCCAGGGCTACATCGTCGACGCCTTCATGGTGGTGGTGCTGGGCGGCGTCGGCCAGCTGGCCGGCACCGTCTATGCGGCGCTGGGCCTGGGGGTGCTGAACAAGTTCCTCGAGGGCTGGGCCGGCGCCGTGCTGGCCAAGATCGCGGTGCTGGTGTTCATCATCGTCTTCATCCAGAAGCGGCCGCAGGGCATCTTCGCGATGAAGGGAAGGAGTGCGGAAGCATGAGTGCCGTGTTGCCTCCCGATGCAGTGGACGGATCCTGCTCCCGCTCGCCCACCACCCCCGTTCGGGCTGAGCCTGTCGAAGCCCACGCGAGCACTTCGACCACTTCGACAGACTCAGGGCAGGCAGGCTCAGTGCGAACGACGTCTTTGCCCAGCCGTCCCGCCGTCCTCGGCGGCTGGGGCTGGAGCAGCTTCATCGTTGCCTTGGTCCTCGTCTGCGCCATCGCGCCCGTGTTGAACCTGGCGGTGCCGGCCGGCAGCGCGTTCCACCTGAGCGACTACGCCGTCGGCCTGGTCGGCAAGATCATGTGCTACGCCATCTGCGCGCTGGCGATGGACCTGATCTGGGGCTACACCGGCATCCTGTCGCTGGGCCACGGCCTGTTCTTCGCCCTGGGCGGCTATGCGATGGGCATGTACCTGATGCGCCAGATCGGCCGCGACGGCAACTACAAGAGCGAGCTGCCGGACTTCATGGTGTTCCTGGACTGGAAGACGCTGCCCTGGCACTGGAGCTTTTCCGACAGCTTCGCCGCCACGCTGTTCCTGGTGGTCGCGGTGCCGGGCATCGTCGCCTTCGTGTTCGGCTTCTTCGCCTTCCGCTCGCGGATCAAGGGCGTGTATTTCTCGATCATCACGCAGGCCATGACCTTCGCCGCCATGCTGCTGTTCTTCCGCAACGAGACCGGCTTCGGCGGCAACAACGGCTTCACCGACTTCAAGCGCATCCTGGGCACGCCGATCGCCACGCCGGCAATGCGCATGGGCCTGTTCGTGCTGACCGGCGTGACGCTGCTGGCGTTCTACCTGTTTGCCCGCTGGCTGGTGGCCAGCAAGTTCGGCCGGGTGCTGCAGGCCATCCGCGACGCCGAGACGCGCGTCATGTTCTGCGGCTACTCGCCGGTCGGCTACAAGCTCACCATCTGGACGATCTCGGCCATGATGTGCGGCGTCGCCGGCGCGCTCTACGTGCCGCAGGTGGGCATCATCAACCCCAGCGAGATGAGCCCGGCCAACTCGATCGAGATCGCGATCTGGGCGGCGGTCGGCGGCCGCGCCACGCTGATCGGGCCGATCGTCGGCGCCTTCATCGTCAACGGCGCCAAGAGCTGGCTCACTGTCGCGGCGCCGGAGTTCTGGTTGTACTTCCTGGGCGCGCTGTTCATCTCGGTGACGCTCTTCCTGCCGAACGGAGTTATCGGCCTGCTGAAGAGACTGAAGGAGCGCAACAAGTGACGCCGGACCTGCTGGACGAAGGCGCCAGGCGCGTCTCGGCCTTCGCGCAGAAGCACCAGGCCGGCCGCACCGAGTCGGGCGGCCGCGAAGCCGGCTTCGGCCGCCTGTCGATGGGCCAGGAGGTGGACACCACCCACGGCCGCATCCTTTACCTGGAAGACGTGAGCGTGAGCTTCGACGGCTTCAAGGCGATCAACCGGCTGTCGCTGGACATTGCGCCGGGCGAACTGCGCTGCATCATCGGCCCCAACGGCGCCGGCAAGACCACGATGATGGACATCATCACCGGCAAGACCCGGCCCGATTCGGGCACGGTGTTCTTCGGCAGCACCATCGACCTGCTGCGGTACACGGAACCGCAGATCGCGCAGATGGGGATCGGCCGCAAGTTCCAGAAGCCCACGGTGTTCGAGCAGCTCACGGTGTTCGAGAACCTGGAGCTGGCCCTGAAGACCGACAAGGGCGTCAGGTCGTCGATGTTCTTCCGGCTGGACTCCGGCCACAGCGACCGGCTGGCCGAGGTGCTGGAGACGATCCAGCTGTCCGACGGCATGACGCGGCTGGCCGGCAACCTGAGCCACGGCCAGAAGCAGTGGCTGGAGATCGGCATGCTGCTGATGCAGGACCCCAAGCTGCTGCTGCTGGACGAGCCGGTGGCCGGCATGACCGACGAGGAGACCGCCCGCACCGCGGAGCTGTTCCTCACGCTCAAGGGCAGGCATTCGCTGATGGTGGTGGAGCACGACATGAGCTTCATCCGCGCCATCTCCGAGATCGTCACCGTGCTGTCCGAAGGCTCCGTCCTGGCCCAGGGCACGCTCGACCAGGTCCAGAACGACGAACGCGTCATCGAGGTGTACCTTGGGCGCTGAAAATCAAGAATCCTTGAACGCAGAGGGCGCAAAGGGGACGCAGAAGTCGCAGAACAAGCCATTGAAGGATTTCTTCTCTGCGAGTCCTGCGCAACTTCTGCGCCCTCTGCGTTCAGGAATCCCTCTCCCGGCCAGCCGCCTCCCATGCTGACAGTCAAGAACATCAACCAGTACTACGGCGGCTCGCACATCCTGCGCGACGTCGGCTTCGAGGCGCAGGACGGCAAGGTGACGGTGCTGCTGGGACGCAACGGCGTGGGCAAGACGACGCTGCTCAAGGCGCTGATGGGGCTGGTGCCGGTCCGCACCGGGACGATCGAGTTCGACGGCAGGCGCATCGAGAAGGCCACGCCGTACGAGCGGGCCCGCGCCGGCATCGGCTTCGTGCCGCAGGGCCGCGAGATCTTCGCCCGGCTGACGGTGGAAGAAAACCTGAGGATGGGACTGGCGTACAAGCCGGCCGGCACGCCGATCCCGCCGCAGCTGTTCGAGCTGTTCCCGGTGCTCAGGCAGATGCTGGGACGGCGCGGCGGCGACCTCTCGGGCGGGCAGCAGCAGCAGCTGGCGATCGCGCGCGCGCTGGCGGCCCAGCCGAAGTTGCTGATCCTGGACGAGCCGACCGAGGGCATCCAGCCCAGCATCATCAAGGACATCGGGCGCGTGATCCGCATGCTGGCGGACAGCGGGCTGGAAGGCCGCCGGGTCTCGATCCTGCTGGTGGAACAGTATTACGACTTCGCGCAGGAACTGGCCGACGACTACCTGGTGATGGAGCGCGGCGTCTTCATCGCGCGCGGCCACGGCAAGGACATGGAAGCCAGCGGTGTGCGCCAGCTGGTGGCGATCTGAGGCGCCGGGGCCTCACCCTTCAGGTGTAGGCAGCGGATGACCGCATCAGGGGATCTCACCCGGCACAGCAGTGGCGGCGACGGCGCTATCTTGGGAACGTCCGACCAACCAACCCAAGGAGATTCAAACATGCCCGTCATCCTCTGGCTTCTAGGCGTCCCCCTGAGCATCCTGCTGATCCTGATGCTGGTCGGCGTGCTCTGAGCACCGCCGCCCCACCCAGCCGGCCCGAGGGCCGGCTTTTTTTCGTCGTCGAGATCAGGGCAGCTTGCGCGCCTGTTCCAGCTGTTCGAGGTTGCGGCCCGACGCTGCGCCGCGGTCGCCCTCGCTGAATTCGCCGGCGCCCGGTTCGGTCGACAGGTCCTCGCTGCCGCGGTTGGCATAGGGCTGGTCGTCGTTGACGTCGTCGCGGGGCCGCTTGCTGGTGTCGGCGGCGCCCTGGTTCTTCGCGCTCTTGCTCTTGTCGTCGTCGGGGGTCATGCGTTTCTCCTGAAGTGGATGCGAAAAAGCGGGCCGCAGCCCGCTTTCGGTTCGATGCGCGAGCGCCTCGCTCAGCGGGCCGGCACCAGCACGACCGGGTCGGCCGTCTTGGGTTCGATGGTCACCGAGCTCTGGCCCGCGGGCAGGACCACGGTTTCCACTTCGCGCAGCACGCCGCCGGCGGCGACGCTGCCGGAGGTGTTGCCGTAGCCCATCACACGGGCCTGGCAGGCCGCGGCTTCTTCGCCCTTGAGGACGTCGCAGCGGGCGGTGGCGTTGGCTTCGAACTGGGCGCCGGCGTTGTCCAGCACGCCGCGCTTCTTGTCGGCCTGGGCGTTGCGGGCTTCACGCAGGCAGGTGGCCTGGTCCTGCTGGGTCTTGCCGGTCAGGCAGGCATTGACTTCGGACTGGTAGCTGCCCGATGCGTCGATGCCGGTGGTGCCGGTGGCAACCTGGGCAGTGGCTGCGGTGACCGCCAGCAGGGCGGCGACGCCGAAGGACAGAAGGCTCTTGCGCGAATGCGAGTTGTTGGCGGTCATGGTGGGACTCCCGAATTGGATTTGATGGATGAATCCTAGGGGTCCGCCCGGCTTCGCCCTGCCGGGGAGGACGCCGCGTGGCCTTGCCGCAGCGCCCGTCGCGTCGTAGGACGGGACCGTCATGGCTGAGGTTGGCGGCTACAGCGCCCAGCTGCGCGGCACGGTCGGCGGCAGTTCCCAGAGCGAAGTACGCCAGCAGGCACGCACCGCCTTCAGCAGGGCCAGCGCCGGCTCCACCAGCGGCGCCAGCACCCGCACCGCGATCACCCGGGGCCCCGGAGCGGTGGCGCCGGCGCTGGCGGCCAGCGGATGGGCCTCGATGCAGCCGCGGGCCAGCTCCAGCGCCAATTCGCGGCGCGGCCGCGGGATGTCCGAGCCGGCGACCAGGAACAGGGTCGCCAGGCAGCGCTTGCCGTCCAGGCCCAGCGGTCCGTCCAGCAACCGGGCGTCCGCCGAATCGATGCGGCCGCGCTCCAGCCAGTGGCCCGGCAGTTCCAGGTGCTGCAGCAGGGTGCCCCGCTCGAAGGGCTGGCCGGCCTCGGGCAGGCCGAGCGCCGTCACGTCCCAGCCGATCAGTTCGCTGCCGGGCGCCAGCTCCATCCGCAGCCGGTTCTCGGCCAGGCAGCCGCTGTAGCAGATCGCCTCCAGCGGCAGCCACTCCATCCGGGCGCCGGCCTCCAGTTCCAGCCGGGTGGCCTGCAGCGCCGGCTCGCCGTCCGAGCGATAGAAGCGGGTCGCCCCCGGTGTGGTGATCAGGCCATGCGCGCCTTCGCCGGCCCGCACCGCGATCTCCAGCGTGTCGCCGCCCACCAGTCCCCCGGGCGGGTGCACCACCACGTTGTGGCAGATGGCGTCGCCTTCCGGGTAGAGGCTTTGCAGGATCCGCAGCGGCCCGTCGTGCTCGAAGCGCCCCACGCAGCGGCCCGCTTCCATCCGGTAGTCCAGTTGCAGTCTCGCGTGCCAGGGCATGTTGGTTTCGAGTTTACGGGGTGGAAAGCGGACAGCCGGACGCAGAACACGCAGCAGCAACGCAGAAGGCGCAGAAGTGAAAACTTCAATTGTCCTTTCTGCGATTTCTGCGTGTCTTCTGCGCCTTCCGCGTCCGGTTGTCCGTATTCATTGCCCTTGCGAGCCCCGATGCGCCCAGGCGGTGGTGTGCCGCTCGATGTAGCTGAAAAGCTCGTACATCAGCATCGCCATGGCGCCGACCACCACCAGGCCGGCGAAGGCCAGGCCCATCTGCATGGCGGAGCCGGCGGAGATCAGCAGGTAGCCGATGCCCTCGTTGGACGCGGTCATCTCCGAGACGGTGGTGCCGACGAAGGCCAGCGTGATGGCCACCTTCAGCGAGCCGTAGAAGTAGGGCATGGAGCGCGGCAGCCCTACCTTCACCAGCACGTCCCAGCGCCTGGCCCCCAGCACGCGCAGCACGTCTTCCAGCTCCGGCTCCAGCGTGGCCAGGCCGGTGGCGATGTTGACCATGATCGGGAAGAAGGAGATCAGGAAGGCGGTGAGGATGGCCGGGCCGGCGCCGATGCCGAACCACACCACCAGGATCGGCACGAAGGCCGCCTTGGGCAGCGCGTTGAAGGCCGTCATCAGCGGATAGACCGCCGCATAGGCCAGGCGCGAGCTGCCGATCAGGAAGCCCAGCATCACGCCGACCACGATCGCGATGCCGAAGCCCGCCATCGTCACCCAGTAGGTGCGCCAGGCGTGGGCGGCGATGATGCCGCGGAACTCCACCATCTGGTTCCAGATCCGCAGCGGGCTGGGAAAGATGAACTCGGAGACGCTGAAGGCGCTGCAGACCACCTGCCACAGCGCGATCACCGCCACCAGCAGGATCCACGGCGACCACTGTTCCAGCTTGCGGTTGTTCATGCGAGCGCTCCCGGCGCGCCTGCCTGGCCGCGGATGGCGCCGATGTGGGTGCGCAGTTCATGCACGACGTCGGTGAATTCCCGGGTGTAGGTGATCTCCAGGTCGCGCGGGCGCGGCAGCGCGATCTCCTTGCGCACCATGAAGCGGCCCGGTCCCTTGCTCATCACGTAGACCGTGTCGGCCAGGAACACCGATTCGCGCAGGTCGTGCGTCACCAGGATCACGTTGAAGCGCTGCTCGGTCCACAGGTCGCGCAGGATGCACCACAGCTCCTCGCGGGTAAAGGCGTCCAGCGCGCCGAACGGCTCGTCCAGCAGCAGCATCTTGGGCTCGTGGATCAGCGCCCGGCAGATGCTGGCGCGCTGCTGCATGCCGCCCGACAGCTGCCAGGGAAACTTGTCCTCGTAACCGGCCAGGCCCACCTTCTGCAGCAGCCGGCGGGCGCGCTGCTCGTATTCCCTGCGTTTCGCCTTGAAGCTGCTGCGGTACGGCTCGACGATCTCCAGCGGCAGCAGCACGTTGTCGACCGTCGTGCGCCAGGGCAGCAGCGACGGCGCCTGGAACGCCATGCCGGAGATCTTCAGCGGCCCGGTCACGCGCTGGCCGTCGATCAGGATCCGGCCGATCGAGGGCATCTTCAGCCCGGTCGCCAGCTTCATGAAGGTGGACTTGCCGCAGCCCGAGGGCCCGACGATGGCGATGAACTCGCCCTGCAGCACCTTCAGGTCGATGGCCTCGACAGCGAACTGGTTGGCCTGCTGCAGCTCCTCGTTGTACGCGAGCCAGACGTCGCTGAAGTCGACGAAGAACGGGCCCCCACGCTCCCCCACGTCGTGTGGGTCGCTGCCCCCCGGGGGGGCCGTCGCGCCTTGGGGCGGCCCGGCGGCGCTCGACGCGCGTCCTGCCCCCGTCACTTCTTCGGCAGGATGTTCAGCTCCGCCTTCGTGGGCAGGAAGGAGCCGTTCCACACCGCGTCCGGATTGACGCGGGTCTTGGTGCCGAAGGCGTCGGAGACCTGCGAGGCCATCAGCGACAGGCGGGCCGGGACGATCTGGCCGAAGCCCTCGGCGCGGGCGTCCGGGCTGTTGACCACCTGGTCCAGCGCCATCTTCAGCCGCCGCGTCTCCAGCTCGGTGTTGATGATGCCGTCGCGCGCCTTCACGTCGGCGATGGCGGCCTCGGGCCTGGCCAGCACGTCCTTCACGCCCTTGGTGAAGGCCACCAGGAAGGCCTTCACTTCGGCCGGATGCTCCTTGAGGAACTTCGGGTTGACGATCACCACGTTGCCATACAGCTTCACGCCGTAGCTGGGGTAGGGCAGGATGACCACGTCCTCGGCCTTCACGCCGCGCGCTTCCAGGTTCAGCAGCGAGGTGAAGGTGAAGCCGGTGATGGCGTCCACGTCGCCGCGCGCCAGCATGGTCTCGCGCAGCGGCGGGTCCATCGAGATCCAGTTGACGGCGCCGATGCCGTTGGCCTTCTGGAAGATCGGGAAGGCGCGGCGGCCGGCATCGAACACCGGCGCCCCCATCTTCTTGCCGGCCAGGTCGGCCGGCTTCCTGATGCCGGACTTCTTCAGCGCCATCACCGACGCGGGCGTGTTGTTGTAGACCATCATCACGGCCACCGGCTTGTTGGGTGCGTCCGGGTTGTTGGCGTGGAATTCCATCAGCGCCGCCAGGTCGGCAAAGCCGATGTCGTAGGCGCCGGAGGCCACGCGAGTGACCGCGCCGCCCGAGCCGTTGCCGGCGTCGATGGTCACGTCCAGCCGGGCGTCCTTGAAGTAGCCCCGGGCCGCCGGTGTGAGGAACAGTGCCGCCGGGCCTTCGAAGCGCCAGTCCAGCTGGAACTTGATCGGCGTCTGGGCGTGGGCCGCGCCGGCGACAGCGGCGGCAAGAGCCAGGACCGCAGCGGCCCGGGCGAAAACTCGTTTGTTCATGAAAGCTCCGAAAGCAGGATAAGACTGGGCCGGCACAGCCAAAGCAAAAAGGGTGCCGCCGCCCCGGGCGGCGCCGCGCAGTTGCCATTTTCCGTGCGACTGGCGTCCGCTCCGCCCCGGAATTACCCCTTGCCCGGACCCCTGCGGAGGTAGGGTTTGTCTGACGCGGGTACGCGCCAACCGCGCATCGCTGGAGCGTTTGGCGACTACGCAGGCCCCCCGGACCGCCACCGATAGTTCATTCACCAGCCGCGACATGCGGCGGGTGGCCGGAGCGGAAAGCGACGGCCGCTATCAACACAATGCGCCGTTCGCGGCATTCAAGGAGTGCAACATGGGTCTGATTCTCTGGTTAATCGTAGGCGGTATCGTCGGCTGGCTGGCCAGCATGGTCATGAAGACGGATGGGCAGCAGGGCATCATCCTGAACGTGGTCGTGGGGATCGTTGGTGCCTTCATCGGCGGCTGGCTGATCTCGCCGCTGGTGGGCATGGGCACCATCAACTCCGGCTTCAGCATCGGCTCGGTCGTGGTGTCCCTGATCGGCGCCATCATCCTGCTGGCCATCGTCAACCTGTTCCGTCGCGGCCGCGTCCGCTAAGACAGCAAAACAAGAAATACGGGCTCACGCCCGACTCAGGGAGGGCACGAGGCGCTATCGACAAGATGGCACCCGTGCCTTTTTTTCATGGCTGCCGCAATCGCTACGATGGTGGCATGACAAGCCCGCTGAGCACCCTGGAAACCCCGGCGCTGCTGCTGGGCGAAACGCGGATGGACCGCAACATCGCCCGCATGCGCGACCGCCTCGCCGCGAGACCGCGCAACTGCTGGCAGCGCGGTCCGCGGCCGGGCAGCGGCTGGAGGTCCTGCTCGAGATCGACGCCGACGGCCACCGCTCGGGCGTCCAGCCCGATGCGCCGCAACTGGTGGACATCGGCCGGCTGCTCCAGGCTGCAGGCATCGCCGTCAAGGGCGTGATGACGCACGCCGGAGCGCCGTATGACTGCCGCTCGCCCGACGCCTTGCGCGCGATGGCGCAGCAGGAGCGCGCCGGCGCCGGCGAGGACACGCCAGGTGCGGGCGGGATGTACTTGCCGATGGTCTTGAACACCTGGCCGATGAAGCTGCCGGCGTCCAGTTGCCGCGCTGTCAGCGCAGGCCTGAGCGTCCGGCGCTCAGGCCAGCAGCTCGCGCAAGCTGCGCGCCACCACCTTGGTGGCCTTGCGCAGGTCGTCCAGCACCAGGTTCTCGTCGGCGCGCTTGGCGTTCGATTCCAGCACCGTGCGCGGCCCGGCGCCGTAGATCACGCCGGGAATGCCGGCCTCGCCGTACAGCCGCACGTCGGTGTACAGCGGCGTGCCCATGGCGGGGATGTCGACGCCGAACACCGCCTTGCCGTGCTTGCGGATCGCGTCGACCAGGGGCTTGTTGCCCGGCAGCGGCTTCATCGAATTGGCCAGCAGCAGCCGCCTGATCGTCACGCTGATGCCCGGCACCTGCGCCGCGGCCTCCTCGATCGCCTGGCGCAGGCCCGCCTCCACCACCGGCGGCTGCTCCTCGGGGATCATGCGGCGGTCCAGCTTGAAGACGACCTTGCCGGGCACGACGTTGGTGTTGGTGCCGCCTTCGATGCGGCCGACGTTCAGGTAGGGATGGGTGATGCCCGGCACCGCGGATGTCACCTTGCGGTACACCTCGTTGCGGGCGTACAGCATGTTCAGGATGTGGACCGCGCCCTGCAGCGCGTCGACGCCGGTGTGCGGGATGGCGGCGTGCGCCATCTTGCCGTGCACCGTCACTTCCAGCTGCAGGCAGCCGTTGTGTGCCGTCACCACCTCGTAGCTGAAACCGGCGGCGATCAGCAGGTCCGGCCGGGTCAGCTTGTTGCGCAGCAGCCAGCCGGGGCCCAGCTCGCCGCCGAATTCCTCGTCGTAGGTGAAGTGCAGTTCCACGCCGCCGTGCAGTTCGGCGCCCAGCGACTCCAGCGCCCGCACCGCGAAGGTGAAGCTGGCGAAATCCGACTTGCTCACCGCCGCGGCGCGGCCGTAGAGCCTGCCGTCCTCGATCTGCGCGCCATAGGGATCGTGGGTCCAGCCCTCGCCCGGCGGCACCACGTCGCCGTGGGCGTTCAGCGCGATGGTCCTGCCGCCGGCGCCATAGCGGCGGCGCACGATCAGGTTGGTGATCGACTCCATGCCGTAGGCCTGGACCTCGGCCGGCGGCACCGGGTGCTTCTCGGCCTCGAAGCCGAAGTCCTTGAGCAGGTCGGCGGTGCGCTCGGCGTGCGGCGCGTTGTCGCCGGGCGGCGTCGGCGTCGGCACGCGCACCAGCTCCTGCAGGAAGCGCACTTCCTCGTCGAAGTGGGCGTCCACCCAGGCGTCGAGCTTCTGGTCGTCGGTCATTGGATGTTGTCCAGCAGGTGCCCGAAGGCCTGCACCGCCAGCTCGATGTCGTCGCTGGTGGTGCTCTCGAGCGGGTTGTGGCTGATGCCGGAGTTCTGGCCGCGCACGAACAGCATGGCCTGCGGCATCACTTCGTGCAGCTTCATGGCGTCGTGGCCGGCGCCGCTGGGCATGCGGTGCAGCGGCACCGCCAGCGATTCCACCGCCGCTTCCCAACGCCGCTGCCAGCTTGGGTCGCTGGGCGCGGCGGCGGCGCGCATGGTTTCCTCCACGCTGAAGCGCAGGCCGCGGCGCTCGCAGATCGCCTTCAGTTCGGCCAGCACGTCGGCCACCAGGGCATCGCGCTGCGGGTCGTTGGGCGCCCGCAGGTCCAGCGTGAAGACGCAGCGCCCGGGCACCACGTTGGTCGAGCCGTTGGGCACCTGAAGAATGCCGATGGTGCCCACCGACGTGCCGTCCTGGCTGGCACGCTTCTCGACGTACAGCGCCAGTTCCGCGACGCCGACGGCGGCGTCGGCGCGCCGGTCCATCGGCGTGGTGCCGGCGTGGCTGGCCATGCCGATCACCTCGCACTGGTAGCGCACGCCGCCGTTGATCGAGGTGACGATGCCCAGCGGCAGGTCGATCTCCGACAGCACCGGGCCCTGCTCGATGTGGACCTCCACGAAACCCAGGTACTTCGTCGGGTCGCGCCTGAGCGACGGGATCTCCTGCGGGTTCAGCCCGGCGTGCAGCATCGCCTCGCGCATGCTGATGCCGTCGGCATCCTTCTGCTCCAGCCAGGCCGGATTGAACTGGCCGATCAGCGAGCCCGAGCCCAGGAAGGTGGCCTTGTAGCGCTGGCCTTCCTCTTCCGAGAAGCCGATCACCTCCAGGTCGAAGGGCAGCCGCCGGTGCTGGCGCGCCAGTTCCGCCACGCACGCCATCGGCACGAAGATGCCCAGCCGGCCGTCGTACTTGCCGCCGTTGCGCACCGTGTCGTAGTGCGAGCCGGTCATGAGCGTGCGGACCGTTCCGGCTGAGCCTGCCGAAGCCTGCGCGAGTCCTTCGACGGGCTCAGGGCGAATGGCAACATAGCGGCCGACCACGTTGCCCACCGCGTCGATCTTCACCTCGTCGAAGCCGCACTCCTTCATCGTGTCGGCGATCTGCCTGGCGGCGGCGCGGTGGGCATCGGTGAGATAGGTCACTGTCAGCTGGCCCTTCTCCCTGAAGCCGGGGTCGCTGTGCTGCGCCAGCGACTCGTGCCAGTCCCATACCCGATTGCCCAGCGCGGGCGCGACGCCGAGCTTGTCGTTCAGGCGCAGTTCCGCGATGCGGTGCACGTTGCGCAGCGCCTCGGCCAGCTCGAATTCCGGATGGTGGTCCAGCCGGCGCTCGAAGGTCTCGATGATCTGCGCGCGGGTCAGACCGGTGCCGCGCGGGCCGCGCACCGCCAGGATGAAGGGAAAGCCGAACCTGGCGTTGTAGGCGGCGTTCAGCTGCTGGATCCGGTCGAACTCCTGCGGCGTGCAATCGGCCAGGCCCGCCTTGCTTTGTTCACTGGTCGATTCGCTGGTGAGGCTCTTGCTCACCATCGCCTTGCCGGCCAGCTCGGGGTGGGCGCGCAGCAGGGCCAGCTGGCGCTCGCGGCCGGCCTGCGCGACGATGCGCGCCATCGCGTGCTTGAGGTGCGCCGGCGACCGGAACGGCCGCTGCGCCAGCGCCGCCTGCGCGATCCAGGGCGAATGCTCGTACAGGCCGTCGAGCAGGCTTGCGGCCTGCTCCGGCGGCGCGTTGTTGATCTGGTCCAGTGTCAGCGTCATGCCTCGGCCTCGAAGGGGTGAACTTGTTCCCAGTGACGAGCGATCTCGATGCGGCGGCAGATCCACACGCGCTCGTGCTTCTGCACGTGGTCCAGGAAGCGCTGCAGGGCGACGATCCGGCCCGGCCGTCCCAGCAGGCGGCAGTGCATGCCCACGCTCATCATCTTGGGCGCCGTCTCGCCCTCGGCATAGAGCGCGTCGAAGCTGTCGCGCAGGTAGGTGAAGAAATCGTCGGCCTGCGAGAAGCCCTGCGGCAGCGAGAAGCGCATGTCGTTGCAGTCCAGCGTGTACGGCACGACCAGGTGCGGCACGGTGGCGCCGTCGGTCTTCCGCACCTTCATCCAGAACGGCAGGTCGTCGCCGTAATAGTCGCTGTCGTATTCCAAGCCGCCATAGTCCGCCACCAGCCGGCGCGTGTTGGGGCTGTCGCGCCCGGTGTACCAGCCGGCGGGGCGCTCGCCGGTGAGCCGCTCGATCGCCTGCATGGCCAGGCGCATGTGCTCGCGCTCGGTGGCCTCGTCCATGCCCTGGTAGCTGATCCAGCGCCAGCCGTGGCAGGCGATCTCGTGGCCCAGTTCCCGGAACGCCGCTGTCACCTCCGGATGGCGCTGCAGTGCCATGGCGACGCCGAACACCGTCAGCGGCAGGCCGCGCCGCTCGAACTCGCGCAGGATGCGCCACACGCCCGCGCGCGCGCCGTACTCGTAGATGCTTTCCATGCTCAGGTGGCGGTCGGCGAAGGCCGGCGGGTTGAACATCTCGGAGAGGAACTGCTCGGAGCCGGCGTCGCCGTGCAGCACGCAGTTCTCGCCGCCTTCCTCGTAGTTGAGGACGAACTGCAGCGCGATCCGGGCCTGGCCCGGCCACTGCGCATGCGGCGGCTTGCGGCCGTAGCCCACGAGGTCGCGGGGATAGGAGGCTGTGCTGTCGTAGGGCATTTGTCTCTGGTCAGTTGGGGACAGAGCTACAGGTCTGTCCCGCAGGGTTTCACGTTAGCGCCATCGCCACGTCGTGGCTGGGCACCCTGCGGTCCAGGGCCAGGCTTTCTTCCACGTGCTGCAGGTGCTCGGTCATGAGCTGCACGGCCCGCTCCTCGTCGCGGGCGGCCAGCGCCTTGACGATCTGCGTGTGTTCTTCCTGCGAGTGCTCGGCGGCGCTGGCGCTCTGGTACATCAGGGTGATGAGGGAACAGCGGGAGGTGAGGTCCCGCAGGATCTGGGCCAGCACCTCGTTGCCGAGCAGCTGCGCCATCCGCACATGGAAGTCGCCCAGCAGCTCGTTGCGCGCCGCGGCGTCGTCGCGGGCCAGCGCCGCGCGCTCCTGCGCCACGTGCTCCTTGAGCGCCTTGATGCGCGCGGGCGTGCTGCCGCGCACGAAGGCGCGCGTCATCTCCGCTTCCAGCATGCGGCGCACCGCGAACACTTGGCGCGCTTCGTCGGTGGAGGGCGCGGCCACGAAGGCGCCGCGCGCCGGCTCCAGCGTCACCAGCCGGTTCTGCGCCAGCTGGAACAGCGCCTGCCGCACCAGGGTGCGCGAGACGCCGAAATGGTCCGCCAGCTTCTGTTCGGCCAGCTTGCTGCCTGGCTGCAGCCGGTGGTCGACGATGGCGCGGGTCAGCGCGTCGACGATCGATCGGGTGGTGGACGCTTCCATGGGACCGCATGATAGCCGCCGGCCCGCAAATTGTATACACTCGTGTGGACCAAACATACGAGGAGCCGGCCATGGGCCTGAGCACGCACGTCCTGGACACCATGCACGGCTGCCCGGCCGCCGGCATGCAGGTGGAGCTGTACACGCTGCAGGGCGAGCGGGCCACGCCGGTGAAGAAGCTGGTGCTCAATTCCGACGGCCGCACGCCCGACGGCCCGCTGTACAAGGACGGCGAACTGAAGAACGGCAGCTACCGGCTGGTGTTCGACGTCGCGGGGTATTTCAAGGCCAGGGGCGTGCAGCTGCCGGAGCCGAATTTCCTGGACCGCGTCAGCCTGGATTTCGGCGTCGCCGATGCCAGCCAGCACTACCACGTGCCGCTGCTGGTGAGCCCGTGGGCCTACTCCACCTACCGCGGGTCGTGATTGCCGTGCCTGTCATGCCGCCCGGGATGACGCCGCGGCGCTGCGCGGCGCCGGCGTCAGTCCTGGCCCTCGGTCAGGGTGTCGAGCTGGAACTGGCCGCTCTTGTGCCACAGCCAGGTGTCGGTCCAGACCACCTTGCCCATCCGGGCCGGTGCCGGGTAGGGCGCGGCGGCGCGGACGGTGCGCTCGATCTCGGCGACCACTTCGGGCGCGTGCGAAGGCTTGCGCATCCAGTGCATGCCGTGCACCTGGCCCCTGGCGTCCAGGTCCACCTGCAGCGTGCCGATCGCGTACAGCAGGGGCGGCAGCCGGCCCTTCCAGATGCGGTCCTTGTTCAGGCCATAGACGTGGCTGGCGGCGTCGGCGCGGTAGGCGCGGGCGGTGGCCGCGCCCGAAGCGCGCACGCCGGTGACGGCGGTGGCGCCCGACTGGACGACCTCGGCCGGAACGTTGGCCGGGTTCGGCACCACGGCCGGCGGCGTCGCAGCAGTGGCGGCCGGCGGCTGGGCCGGGACCGGCGGGGATCCGCATCCGGGCAACAGGGTGGTGGCGGCGCCGGCCGCCGCGGCCAGCGCCAGCCGCCAGCGTTCAAGAATTCGGGTCATCGATGTCTCCTGGGACTGCCTTGCCGTCCGCTGAGCTTACAACGGCGCGGCGCATCCTGCGATCCCGCCGGCGGCCGGGGATTCCCCTCGAGCGGGTATTCGCCTTCATGACGCGCGAAACGCTGGATCTTGTCACGGCGCGGCTGGCCGGCGAGGACGCGCTGCTGGTGCGGGTGGACGCCTGGCAAGGTTCGGTGCCGCGCGAGACCGGCGCCTGGATGGCGGTGTTCGCCGGCGATGTGCTGGGCACGGTGGGCGGCGGGCATCTCGAACTGCAGGCGATCGCCGAGGCGCGGCGGCGGCTGGCGGGCGGCAGCGGCGAGCCCGTGCTGCGCTATCCGCTCGGCCCCAGCCTGGGCCAGTGCTGCGGCGGCGTGATGCACCTGTCGTTCGAGCGGGTCGGCGCGGCGGATGCGCCGGCCCTGGCCGGGCGGCTGGCGCAGCCGCGCATCCCGGTGGCGCTGTTCGGCGGCGGCCATGTCGGCCGTGCGCTGGTCGGCGCGCTGGGGCCGCTGCCCTTCGCCGTGCGCTGGATCGACAGCCGCGACGAGATCTTTCCGGCAGAACTGCCGGCCAACGTGGCGTCCGAGCACTCGGACCCGGTGCAGGCGGCGGTGGCCGACCTCGCGGCCGGCAGCCATGTGCTGGTCATGAGCTTCAGCCACGCCGAGGACCTGGACATCGTGGCCGCCTGCCTGCTGCGCCAGCGCGCGCTGGGGGACCTGCCCTTCATCGGCCTGATCGGCAGCAAGACCAAGTGGGCCACCTTCCGCCACCGGCTGGAGCAGCGCTCGTTCTCCAAGCAGGAACTGGGGCAGGTCACCTGCCCGATCGGACTGGCGGGCATCAAGGGCAAGCAGCCCGAGGTGATCGCGGTCAGCGTCGCGGCACAGCTCTTGCAGCTGCGCGCCTGGGAAACACCCGAACACTAATCCCCGAAGAAGAAACCATGGAAAGTTACTTGCTGGACTGGGCCAACCTGCTGCTGCGATGGCTGCACGTGATCACCGCCATCGCCTGGATCGGCTCCTCGTTCTATTTCGTGTTCCTGGATTCCAGCCTGACGCCGCCGGTGGACGAGGACCTCAAGCGCCAGGGCGTGAGCGGCGAGCTGTGGGCGGTGCACGGCGGCGGCTTCTACCATCCGGTGAAGTTCGCAGTGCGGCCGCCGGTGCTGCCGGGCCACCTGCACTGGTTCTACTGGGAGGCGTACTCCACCTGGCTCTCGGGTTTCGCGCTGTTCACCGTCAGCTACCTGTGGAACGCGGGCAGCTACCTGATCGACCGCAACCTGATGGACTGGTCGCCGGGCGCGGCGATCGGCGTGGCCGTGTCCTTCCTGGTCGTGTTCTGGATCCTGTACGACGCGGTCTGCCAGCTGTTCGGGCAGAAGAAGAACGGCGACGCGATCGTCGGCGCGCTGGTGCTGCTGCTGGTGTGCGTCGCCGCCTGGCTGGCCTGCCGCTGGTTCCCGGGCCGCGCCGCCTTCCTGCTGGTGGGCGCGATGATCGCCACCAGCATGAGCGCCAACGTGCTGTTCTGGATCATCCCGGGCCAGCGCAAGGTGGTGGCGGCGATCAAGGCCGGCGAGCCGGTGGACCCGGTGCACGGCTTTCGCGGCAAGCAGCGCAGCGTGCACAACACCTACTTCACGCTGCCGGTGCTGTTCGCGATGCTGTCCAACCACTACAGCTTCACCTACGGCGGCGCCCACAACTGGGTGGTGCTGGTGCTGATGATGTTCGCCGGCGCCGCCATCCGCCAGTTCTTCGTCATGCGGCACGGCTGGAAGCTGGGACGCAACCGGCATCCGCTGCCGTACGCGCTGGTCGGCGTGGCGGTGATCGTCGCCGTGATCGTCTGGCTCAAGCCCGATGCCTCCGCTGCGGCCCCGGTGGCCCGGGCGGCCGGCTATCCCGAGGTGCGCCAGGTGCTGGAGCAGCGCTGCTACATGTGCCACGGCGAGCAGGTGCAGATGAAGAACGTGCGGCTGGATTCGCCCGAGGGGTTGAAGGCCCACGCGCAGGCCGTCTACCAGCAGGCGGTCGTCGCCAAGACGATGCCGCTGAACAACGCCACCCACATCACCGATGCGGAGCGGGCGGTGATCGGCCAGTGGTTTGCCGCCGGCGCCAAGGCGCCCTAGGGCTGCGCGCTGCGCTCCAGCCGCTCGCGGTCCGGCACGGTGATGCGGCGGCCCTGCACCTGCAGCAGCCCCGCAGCGACCAGCTCGTGCAGCACGCGCGAGAAGTGTTCGGGGCTCAGGTTCAGGTGCGAGGCGATCGCCGCCTTGGCCGCCGGCAAGGTGACGGCGCCCGCGCCGGGGCCGCGTCCCGCGCTGCGCAGCAGGTAGTCGATCAGGCGCGCACGGGCGCTGCCCGTCGATTGCCGGTCCAGCTCGTTCACCAGCGATTCCACCCGCTGGCTCAGGCTGGCGATGATGCGGCGCGCGAACAGCGGGCTGCGCTCGATCTCGTCAAACACGGCCTGCTTGGGCAGATGCAGCACCAGCGAGTCGGCAGCGGCTTCGGCGTCGACCACTGCCGGCTTTTCCAGGAACATCACCGGCTCGCCGAAGCTGCGGCCGGCGCCGACCACGCCGGTCAGCCGCTCGCCGCGCGCCGGGCTGCGCGCGACCAGGCGGATCTCGCCGTAGACCACCACGTACATGCCGGTCGGCTGGTCGCCCTTGGCAAACAGCCGTTCACCGCGCCTGAGCGGCCGCCGGGTGGTGGCCTGCGCCAGCCGGGTCAGTGCAGCAGCGTCGAGCGCCTTGAACAGCGGCAGCGCGGCGAGGAAGGCCTGCGGGGCGATCTCGGCGCGTGCCATGCCGCCTCACTCCTGCAGCGAGACCAGCGCCGGATCGTCGGCGTGCTCGACCAGCATGCAACGTACCCAGTCCTGCCAGCCCGTGGCAAAGGCCGCGCGCACAGCCTGGTCCGCGTCCGGCGCCAGCGCGGCCTGCATCAGCTGGGCGAGCGCCGGCGGTCGCGCAACCGCCTGCGGATGGTGGGAAACCTCGACGCTGCGCCCGGTGTCCAGCCGGGTGACGCGCAGCTCGCCGCGCATCGGCTGGCCGAACGCCAGCAGGTTGCGGCGGCCGTGGCGGCCGGCCAGGCCCTGGAAGCCGCCGGGCCCGGCCGCGCCGGTGACCAGGCCGGCGATGCTGGCGATCACGCCTGTCACGCCCGACTCCTGCGGCTCGCGCAGCTCGACCCGCATCTCGCCGCGGCGCGGAATGTCCGTGGGATAGAGGTGTGCCAGCGCCGCCCGCGTCATCAGCCACGCGCCGGCCACAGTGGGGCAGGAGTGCCCCGCCAGCTTGACTGCGTCGACGTAACGGTAGTGCAGGCAGCCGCCGGCAGCGGCACCCAGCGTGTCGGCCAGCGCGTCGCGCACGATGATGGACGGCACATCGGCGTAGAACGACGGCAGCTCCATGGCCGGCGGCGCCGCGGCGACATCAGTGGCCGACATGGATCGGCCTGAAGCCAGGGTGCTCAAAGTGCTCTCCATAGCTGTTGAGTGCAGCCGCCACCAGGACCAGGCCTTGCCCGGGGCGCACGGCCGGTGTCCTGCCCTTCATGGCCTCGGTGCCGGCGCCGATCTCGCCGATCACCAGGTGCAGCATCGCGTCGGCCTGCGGCTCGAGCTTGCAGTTGGCGACGATGCCGCCGATCTCGGTCTCGATCCGGTCCGCCAGCGCAGTGGCTTGCGCGGGCTGCAGCTTGCCTGCGTGCGCGGCGCCGAGCTGCGGTTCGACCAGGGTGCGGATGCGCGCCATGCCGCCGCGCAGCGGCGCGTCGGTGGACCATTTGCGGCCGTGGTCCAGTGCCAGCCCGGCGGGCGCGGCGCCGCCGTGCGCATGCGGCGCCCCCTGGCTGGCGCCGGCGGCCAGCACCGGCGGGCTGGCCACGGCGCAGGCGGCGATGACGGCAAGCATGCTGGCCAGCGTGTGAAGTTTCAGCGATTTCATCCTCGATCTCCCGGGAAGGCGGCGGGCGACCATCGCCTGCCTGCCATGTTAGGGACCGGGTCCGGCGGGTCGTTCAAACCTGCTGCGGCAGGCTTAACAAAGATCAAGAAACGCCTCAGGACGCCACGAAGGCGCGGGCGTCGGCCGGGCCGGGCGGGCGGATCACGATGGGGCTGTCCATGGCTGGCATCACTGTAGCTTTTTGCCGGCGCCCTGAGGAAGACACCAATGGCCGGAATGAGCGGCGGCTGACCAGAATGGCCGATCAATCCAAGGAGACGCTGCATGAAGGTCGGTATCAAGACATTGCTGGGCGTGCTGTGCCTGCTGGCCGCGCCGGTGGCGGCGCTGGCGCAGGCCTGCCCCGAGAAGAACCTGCAGTACTGGCAGGCCTTCCCGCCGGGCGGCGAGTCCGACGTCTCGGCGCGCCACCAGCAGCTGCTGCTCAAGAAGAAGTGCCCCGCCATCGAGACCATCGTCCAGTACCGGGCCGGCGCCGGCGGCGGCCTGCTGTGGGCGCAGATGAACAACATGCCCGGCGACGGCCTGAACGTGATGGGCATCAACCTGCCGCACATCGTGTTCCAGCCGCTGGAAGGCGAGGTGCAGTACAAGACCGCCGACGTCACGCCGGTGTTCTGGTTCCACTACACGCCCGACATCCTGGTGGTCCCGGCCTCCAGCCCGATCAAGACCTTCGCGGAGTTCGTCGCCGCCGCCAGGAAGGAGCCGGGCAAGATGAACCTGGGCGGCTCCGGGCGCAACTCGGCCAACCACGCAGCGCACGAGCGGCTGGACGCCGCCTTCGGCATCAAGAGCACCTACATCCCGTACAAGGGCACCGGCGACATGGCGCTGGCCGTGATCGGCGGCCAGATCGACGGCGCCGTCACCTATGTGCCCTTCGCGCTGGCCAACCGGGGCTCGGTGCGGCCGCTGGCGGTGGCGATGGAGCGGCGCCATCCGCTGATGCCGGACGTGCCCACCTTCAAGGAGCTGGGCGTGGACTGGGTGGACGGCGCCTACCGCGGCATCGGCGTGCCCAAGTCGACGCCGCCCGAGACCCGCAAGCGGCTGTCGGAGCTGTTCCTGGCGCTGAACAACGACCCGGAGATGAAGGAGCTGGCGGCCAAGAACGGCTTCGAGCTGATCAACATCGGCCTGCCGGAGATGGACGCCTTCATGAAGGAGCGCATCCGCGTGTACACCGAGGGCGCGAAGATGCTGGGGCTGGGGAAGA
The DNA here is from genome assembly GCF_042655405.1 of Caenimonas terrae. NCBI lineage: Bacteria > Pseudomonadati > Pseudomonadota > Betaproteobacteria > Burkholderiales > Comamonadaceae > Caenimonas > Caenimonas terrae. The sequence goes on from NZ_JBHSMF010000004.1 coordinate 30,882, forward strand.
AATGAGCAGCCTGGCATGCCGGACTCGATCCGGCATCCAGGCGCTGGCGCGCCATCCGAAGACCGTCGACCAGCAGGAAGCACGCTTCCTCGATCGACGCTATTTGCACTCCTGCGTGTGATCCCGGCTCGAGGCCGGGACGACAGATGCCGGCGCGTCGGTGACAGCGCGCATGCCGGGCCCGCCTTAGAATCGGCTCGCCAGCCTTCACCGGCTGGCAGCGTTCTCAGGGCGGGGTGCAATTCCCCACCGGCGGTATCTGCAGCGATGCAGGAGCCCGCGAGCGCCCCGGCGGTGTGCAAGCGCGGCCGGGGGTCAGCAGACCTGGTGCGATGCCAGGGCCGACGGTCACAGTCCGGATGAAAGAGAAACGCGGCCTCCTGCGTGTCCGTGCGTCGTCGCGGCCCGCCGGCGTTCGCGCACGCGCCCTGATTCTGGAAAACCGTCAGCTGGAACGACACCATGAATCAGACTGTCTCCCCCTCGTTTCCCGCCGGCAGCGCGCACCGCGTGCGCATCGCCGTCATCTGCTCGTCCTGGCACCAGGACATCGTCTACCGGGCGCGCGATGCGGCGCTGGCCGAGTTCGAGCGCGGCGGCCTGCCGCCGGGCCGGGTCGACCTGTTCGACGTGCCGGGCGCCTTCGAGATTCCGCTGTGCGCGAAGAAGCTGGCGCGCAGCCGGCGCTACGACGCGATCGTCGCCTGCGGGCTGGTCGTCAACGGCGGCATCTACCGGCACGAGTTCGTCAGCGCCGCGGTGATCGACGGCCTGATGCGTGTGCAGATCGACACCGAGGTGCCGGTGCTGTCGGCGGTGCTGACGCCGCGCGACTTCCACGAGCACGAGGACCACCTGCAGTTCTTCAGCCAGCACTTCGTCAAGAAGGGCACGGAAGTGGCGCGCGCCTGCCTGGCCACCGTGGCGCTGCACCGCGAGCTGGACGCGACGGCGCAGGCCTAGGAGCGCGCCGCCGCTGGCGGCACAATGGCCGGATGACAGCGCCCGACCCCCGCACCCAGCCCCGCCAGTTCCTCGAATCGCTGTACCGCGCCGCCGTGCAGCGCGCACTGCCGCTGCACAACACGGCGGCCTGGCTGCCCAGGCCGCCGAAGGGCCGCACCATCGTGGTCGGCGCCGGCAAGGCCGGCGGCTCGATGGCGCAGGCGGTGGAAGCGCTGTGGCCGGCCGACGCGCCGCTGCAAGGGCTGGTGGTCACGCGCTACGGCCACATTCCGCCGCGGCCGGCCGGGCTGGCGCAGCGCATCGAGCTGGTCGAGGCCTCGCATCCGGTGCCCGATGCCGCCGGCCTGCAGGCGTCCACGCGCATCCTGCAGATGGTCCACGGCCTGACGGCCGACGACCTGGTGCTGTGCCTGATCTCCGGCGGCGGCTCGGCCCTGCTGACGCTGCCGGCCGAAGGCCTGTCGCTGCAGGACAAGCAGGGCATCAACCGCGCGCTGCTGGAAAGCGGCGCCAGCATCTCCGAGATGAACTGCGTGCGCAAGCACCTGTCGCGGATCAAGGGCGGCCGGCTGGCGGCCGCCTGCGCGCCGGCCCAGGTCGTCACGCTGACCATCAGCGACGTGCCGGGCGACGACCCGTCGATCATCGCCAGCGGCCCCACGGTGCCGGATGCGAGCAGCTGCGCCGACGCGGTCGCCATCCTGCAGCGGTACGGCATCGGCGTGCCGGGCGCGATCATGAGCCTGCTGGAGCAGGGCGCACTGGAAACGCCCAAGCCGGGCGATCCGCTGTTCGCCGGCCACGCGGTGCACCTGATCGCCACGCCGCAGCAGTCGCTGGAAGCGGCGGCCGCCGCAGCGCGGGCCGCGGGCCTGGAGGCGCACATTCTCAGCGACGAGATCGAGGGCGAATCGCGCGAGGTGGCCAAGGTGCATGCGGCGCTGGCTCGCGCGGTGGCGCGCCGCGGCGCGCCGTTCGCGCGGCCCTGCGTGATCCTGTCGGGCGGCGAGACCACGGTGACGGTGAAGAAGCAGCCGCAAGGATCGCCGCGCGGCCGCGGCGAGCATGCCGACGTCCCCCGCGGCCGCGGGGGACGGGCCGGCGAGTTCTGCCTGGGGCTGGCCCAGGCGCTGCAGGGCCAGCCGCGGGTGTGGGCACTGGCGGCGGACACCGACGGCATCGACGGCGTGGAGGACAACGCCGGCGCCTTCGTCGGTCCCGACACGCTGCAGCGCGCCGCGGCGCAGGGGCTGAAGGAATCGGCCTTCCTGGACCGCAACGATTCGTACGGCTACTTCGCCGCCCTGGGCGACCTGGTGGTCACCGGGCCGACCCACACCAATGTCAACGACTTCCGGGCCATGCTGGTCCTGTAGGAGAAAGCCATGACGGAAAATTTTGCGCAGTTCGAAGCGCGGCTGAAGGCGCAGGGCTTCGACGAGGTGCTGGAGCGCAAGTGGGAGCCGGGCCAGGTGGTGGCCACGCATACCCATCCCTTCGACGCCAGCGCCGTGGTGGTGCAGGGCGAGATGTGGCTGACGGTGGGCGAGGCAACGCAGCACATCCCGGCCGGCGGGACCTTCGCGCTGGCGCGCGCGACGCCGCATGCCGAGCGCTATGGCAGCGAAGGCGCCACCTACTGGGTGGGGCGGCGCGGCTGACGGCCGCGTCATCCCTTGCCTTCGGGATGACACTCAGGGTGCGAGGGCGGCCGCTTCCCTGCGCATCAGCGCCAGGACCGCGGCTGCCAGCCACCCGAGCGCCAGTGCCACGCAGATCGCCACCAGCGCCTGGCCCAGCCGCAGCTGGTCGTCCAGCAGATAGGCGTTGCACAGCCGCAGCGGCGAATCCTGGTAGAGGTAGCCGGCGACTGCCGTCATCGGCAGCACGTTGCCCAGGAAGAAGCCTTGCACCAGCAGGCCGGCCGGGCGCCACGACAGGCGCAGCGCGGCGCCGCACAGCACCAGCGCCAGCCACTTGGCAAGTTCCACCCGCCCGTCCAGCAGCGCCAGGTCCAGCAGCCGCGGGATCATCAGCAGGCCCAGTACCAGCGCGGTGGCCAGCAGGCCGCTGATGCCCAGGGCGTTCCAGCGCGCGATGCGGATGCGCCAGCCGGCCGGCAGGGCGCCGGCCAGCAGCGCGCCACAGCCGGCCAGCAGCGGGTACTGGACCAGCATCTGCACGGTCATGCCGGATTCGAGCAGCTGGCGCGACGCCGGCGCGGCCAGCAGCGCGAGCAGCGCCGCCGCGGCGCCGGCCAGTGCATGGCGGGCGGCCGGTCTGTTCATGGCTTCGGCCGGCTGGCCAGGTCGCGCGCGTAGTCGAGGGCCAGTTGTTGCTCCGAGTAGTCGAACACGCGCACCAGCCGGCCGCGCCGGTCGATCACCAGCAGGGCGGCGTTGTGCTCGTAGTCGCCGCGGCCGTCGGGCACCACCACGACCTGGAACGCAGCCAGCAGGCGCTGCGTTTGCTGCGCGTCCGCCGCCCGCACGAAGCGCCAGCGCGACGGGTCGGCGTTCATGCGCGCCGCATAGCCGGAAAGAGCCTGCGGCGTGTCGTTCACCGGGTCGAAGCTGACCGACAGCAGGCGGACCCGGCCGCCCGCATCGTCGGACCCGAGCGCCAGCTGCAGTTGCTGGAACACCGTGCCCAGCGCCAGGCACACCGTCTGGCAGCGGGTGTAGACGAAGTCGACGATGGTGACGGTCCTGCCGTCGGCCAGCAGCTGCGCCAGCGGCTGGACCGGAAGGCCCGGGCCGTCGACGCGCACCGGCGGCGCCGGCACCGGCTGCAGCGCCACCTCCAGCCGCCGCGCGCCTTCGGCGGTCCAGACCTGGAAGTCGTGCGTCAGCCAGGCGGCGGCCGCATAGCCGCCAATCACCAGCCCGATGCACAGCAGCGCCGTGCGCAGCATCAGGCCCGGCCTTCGCGCGCCGCCCACTGGATGCGCACCGCCTGCGAGGCCAGCGCCTGGGCCGGCGTGGGCAGGATGTCGGCCAGCGTGTGGCCGTCCAGGTGCTGCATGAAGCTGCGCAGCGCGCCGTCGATCACGCCGGTGAGCCTGCAGTTGCCGGTCAGGACGCACCGGCTGCCGGGGGCGAAGCACTCCACCATGAAGAAGTCCGGCTCGATGCTGCGCACCAGGTCGCCCAGCACGATGTCGCGCGGCGCACGCGCCAGCCGCATGCCGCCGCCCTTGCCGCGCACCGTCTCGATCCAGCCGGTCAGGGCCAGCTGGTGGGTGATCTTCATCAGGTGCGCCTCGGAGATGGCGTGGCTGCGCGCGACCTCCGCGATGGTGCACAGCCGTTGCGGCTGCTGCGCCAGGAAGATCAGCAGCCGCAGCGCGTAGTCCGTCATGTTGGTCAGGCGCATGCGGTCTTCCGTCCCTGCGTCAGGGGGCCTTGGCCGCCAGCGCCTTGAGCTCGTCGCCGGAGGCGAAGGGCGTGCTGCGGGTGGCGGCCTTGCGCTGCGCCGCGAACAGCTCGGCGCTGATCGGCGCCGCCTTGTTCGACCATTGCGAGCGCACGTAGCTGGCGACCGCGGCCAGCTCGGCGTCGCCGAGCTGCTGGAAGGAGGGCATCGCGCCCTTGAAGGTGTTGCCGGCCACCGTGATCTCGCCGTTGATGCCGTGCAGCAGGATGTTGGCGACCACCCGCGGGTCGCCGGCGACCCACTCCGATCCGTCCAGCGGCGGGAACACGCCAGGCAGGCCCTTGCCGGTCGCCTGGTGGCAGGCCACGCAATTGGCGGCGAACAGCTGCTTGCCGTCGGCCGCACCGCCGCCGGCGCCGGGCACGGGGGCGCGCAGGTCGGCCAGCGTGCGGCGGTCGCCCAGGTCGGCGCGGCCGAAGGACTCGGACAGCAGGATGTAGCCCACCCCGGCCAGCACCATCGCCAGCGTGATGCCGGCCACCAGCAGCGGGATCGGCTGGCTGCGCTCGGTCGGCTCGGCCTGCTCGCGCGCCTGCGCGCGGCCAGGGGACACGGGATCATTGGGCATGGGAATCCGCCTTGCTTTGTGCGACCGGCTTGGGCTCCGGCGGCAGCACCGGATAGGTGTGGTCCATGCCCTGCAGGTACTTGACCAGGTCCAGCGCCTCGGGCGTCGGCACCACCACCTGGCCGATCATCGGCCGGAAGCCCGGCGGCAGCGCCAGCGGCTGCTCGCCCTCGGCCTGCGCGTCCTTCTCGTCCTTCACGGTGAACAGGTAGGGATAGGACGGCATGATCGAGTCCGGCACATAGGCACGCGGCTGGTACAGGTGGCCCAGGTGCCAGTCCTTGCTGGGTTGCCGGGCGCCGATGTTGAACAGGTCCGGCCCGGTGCGCATGCTGCCAAGCAGGTGCGGCCTGTCGTAGAAGTAGTCGCCCGGCACCGAGGCCCGGCCCCAGCCGCGCTGGCCGTCCGGCCCCAGGTTGCGGTCGCGCGGCTGCTGGCTGTGGCAATAGACGCAGCCGTTGGCGACGTAGACCTCGCGTCCGCGCAGCTGCGCGCTGGTGTAGGGCTTGAGCTGCGGCGGCGGCTTGATGTCGCGCACTTCCAGGTAGGGCATCACGACCAGGGCCGCGGTGGCGATGCCCAGCGCCACCATCGCGCCGGAGGCGAGCTTGACTTCATTTTCCATATGCCAGCTCCAGCTCGTTGTTGTGCGCGAACAGGGCCGCGCCGGTGCGGGTCGGGCCGAAGCGCAGCGCCATCGCCAGGAAGTGGCCGACGAACACCAGGTGGCCCAGCACCATCAGGCTGCCGCCGACCGAGCGCCATTTCAGCCAGGGCAGGGTGACGTTGACCGAATCGATGAAGGGGCGCGCGGCGTCCAGCATCGCCAGGCCCTGCAGCCAGCCGCCGATGGTCAGGCCCACGAAGTAGATGGTCACGCCGATCGCCGCCAGCCAGAAGTGCAGCGTGATCAGCTTCGGGTACGGCCACTCCCAGTTCAGCACCCGCGGCATCATGAAATAGATGGCACCGAACAGCACCATGCTGACGAACGCATAGGCGCCCAGGTGCGCGTGCGCCACCGTGAAGTGGGTGAAGTGCGTCACCTGGTTGACGCTGCGCAGCGCCTCCAGCGAGCCCTGCACCGACGAAGCGAAGTACATCAATCCGCCGAACATCATGAAGCGCAGCGTCGGCGAATAGCGCGCCAGGTGCATCCGGCCCTTCAGGGTCCCGCCCATGTTGATGCTGAAGGCGATCACCGGGATCACCATCATCAGGCTCTGCACGATCGACAGCGTGGTCAGCCAGCCCGGCACCGGCCCGCCGATCAGGTGGTGGCCGCCGACCTGGCCGTAGAAGAAGGCCAGCGTCCAGAAGCCCAGGATCGACAGGTTGTACGAGCGCACCGGCCGGCCGATGATCTTGGGCAGGAAGTAGTAGATGGCGCCGACGCTCACCGGCGTGAACCAGAGGCCGAGCACGTTGTGGCCGTACCACCAGTTGGTGGTGGCCTGCTGCACGCCGGTGTGCACGCCCGGCAGCTTGCCGACCAGGAACAGCAGCGAGATCCACAGCAGCGCCGCCACCATGTACCAGACGCTGACGTACAGGTGCTCCACCTTGCGGTTCACCAGCGTGAACAGGACCGGCAGGACCACGAACACGAAGCCCACCAGGATGAAGACGGCGATCTGCCAGGGGATCTCCAGGTATTCCATGCCGTCGCTCCAGCCGGCGGAGATGGCGCCGATGCCGGCGGCGATGCCGGTGTTGATCAGCGCACCGCCCAGCATGGTCCACACTGCGCCGTGCAGGCGGGTGCGCAGCAGGCGCGGCAGCAGCCAGATGATCATGCCGAGCGCGGCGTTGGTGATCCAGCCATAGAGCACCGCCGTCAGGTGCACCGTGCGGATGCGGCCGAAGGTCAGCCAGGCCTGGTTGGTGAGCCAGTCGGGCTCGTGCAGCTTGATCGACGAGGTCAGGCCGGCAAAGGAGCCGACGATCAGCCAGAAGCAGGCGAAGGCCACGAACATGAACACCGGGAACGCGGTGGAGCGGTCGGACGCGATGCGGTCGCGCAGTTCCGCCTCGTCGGCGGCGGCATGCGCGGCCTGGGCGTCGCCGGCCGCGGCCTGCTGCATCGAGTCCCGCGCGGCGCCGGCCAGCGCCGGGTCGTCCACGCGGCCGATTTCCCCGCGCGCGAAGATCACCGAGGCGGCGGCCGGGTTCTCCACCAGCAGGCCCTTGCGCAGCGACCAGATGAAGACGAACAAGCCGATGATCGACAGCACGAAGGCGCCGAGCAGGCTGAGGATGGCGCTGTCCATTACATGGCTCCTGGCAGGTGATCGGGCTGGCGGCTCAGTTCGTAGCCGTACCAGAGGCTCTCGGCGATGCGGCCGGCCAGGTCGCTGGCGCGCTCGGCCATGCCGGTGTTGGGCAGGCTGCTGGTGGTCTGGCGGAACAGCGCCAGCCAGCGCTGGAACAGCTCCTTGTTCAGCCCGGGCAGGGCCACGTGCTTGGGCATCGGCGAGCCGCGAAAGCGGGCCGTGCCGCGCAGGGCGGACGACCAGAAGTCCACCATCTTGGGCAGGTGGGTGTCCCAGTCCGCGACGTGGCGCTGGAAGATCGGTCCCAGCACGGCGTCCTGCCGGATCGCGTCATAGAAGGTGTGAACCAGTTCCGAGACTTCGTCTTCGGTACAAAGGTCGGCGGATGGCATGGCGAGGCTCCTGGCGAGCCGGCACAGCAGGAGACGTGCCGGATAAGATCTATTGTAAATAGATCTTTCGTCCGTGCCCTTCGCTGACCAAAATTTATTGCGGAGTCGATCAGCCCGGCGCTGCCTGGCTGTCCACGAAGCGCTTCTTGAACCAGTTGTCCAGCATGCGCTTCTCGTAGTAGAGCGATTCGCTGTGGTACGGGTTCACCATGCCGTGGGTGTAGTCCAGATCCGTCACCCATTCTTCGCCACTGGCCAGCGTGGTGCCGCCAGCCTGCAGCACATAGCGCACCTGCATCTTGGGCGAATCGGCGTTGCCGGTGATCACGCGGACCGCATTGCGGCCGTGCAACGGACGCACGGTGCCGGCCAGGTCGACCTGCAGCACCTCCACCTTCAGCACCTGGTCCGGCGGCAGCCAGTGCTGGCCAAGCTTCTGCAGGTGGGTGGCCAGCATCTTGAGGTTGTCGGCCTGGTCCCAGACGCTGGTCCCGGAATCCCAGTAGTTGCCGGCGTTGACGAATGACACGTCGACCGTCCCAGCCGATGCGCCGCCGGCGATCGCTGCGAGGAACAAGGCGGACATGATGCGGTTGCGTTGCAGCATGGTTGACCTCCCGGGAAGGATGAATCGATTCTGGACCGCGGCAGCAATGCTGACAATGCCGCCCGATTCGCATCTCTGCGATCAGGGGCAATACCGCAGAGCTTCCGTGGGACTGGGCCGACGGTTAGTCCCGCTGCCCTCCCGCAAGCCGCGCCCCGCAACCCTTGCAGGATGACCACAACCCGCCACCGTGCGGATCAACCTTGTCAACCTTCGGGAGCTTCCAAATGAACCTGCGCATCGCCGCCCTCACCATCGCCCTGGCCGCCACCGGCTCGGCCTTTGCTGCCACTTCCACGACCACGGTCGACTCCTCCAGCGACGGCACCGTCACCAGCCGCACGATCAAGGAAAACGACGACGGCAGCGTGAGCCGCCGGGTGGAGAAGGCATTGCCGGACGGCACCACCGTGCGCCGCGCCGTTCGCCACAACGCCGACGGCACCGTGGTGCGCCGGCAGGTGGTGCGCGGCGCCGACGGCAGCGTCGTGCGCCGGCAGGTGGTGCGTGGCGCCGACGGCAGCGTGACGCGCACCGTGTCGACCGGCGACGACATGCGTCCGCGCCATCATCGCCGCACGCACGTCACCACCGTGACCCGCCGCACGATCGTGGTCAACCCGAGCTGATCGGCTTTCCTATTCGCACAGCTGGCGGATCCCGTCCGGGATCGCCAGCGCGCGGATGCCGCCGTCGTCGCGACGGCCGGCGAAGATCCGCACTTCGTCGCATTCCATGATCGCGTCCGCGGCGCCGGCCTGGCCGGCGTCGCGCGTGATCCGGTGGCGCTGCACGAAGCTCTTGCCGCGCCACTGCGCGATCGAGGTGTGGATCTGCAGCACGTCGCCGTAGCTGGCGGTCTTCGTGAATTTCGCATGCGTATCCACCAGGGGCGTCCCGATGATGCCCATGGTCTGCTCCGTCACGTGCCACGGCGGCACGCCGCATTCGATGAAGAAGTGGCGCGAGGCGGCGTCGATCCAGCGGAAGAAGTTGGGGAACCAGACGATGCGCGCCGGGTCGCAGTCGCCGAACTCGACCTGCTGGGTGTAGACGATTTCCTTGCCCATTGCCTTATCCCATTCGCGACGGCAGCCACAGCGCGATCACCGGGAAGGCGATCAGGATGACCAGCCGCAGGATGTCGGTGGCGACGAAGGGCAGCACGCCCTTGAAGATGGTGGTGAAGCTGACGTCTTTCACCACGCTCTTGATGACGAAGACGTTCATTCCCACCGGTGGATGGATCAGCCCCAGTTCCACCGTCATCACGATGATGATGCCGAACCAGATCGGGTCGAACCCCAGCTGCTGGATCACCGGGAAGATGATGGGCACGGTCAGGATGATCATCGCCATGGCGTCCATCAGGCAGCCCAGCACCAGGTACATCACCATGATCAGCGCCAGCACGCCGTACTTGCCCACGCCCAGGCCGGTGAGGAAGGCCGTGAGCTTCTGCGGGCTCTGGGTGATGGTGAGGAAGTAGCCGAACAGCAGCGCGCCGATCAGCACCGTGAACACGGCCGCCGCCGTCCGCGTGGCCGACAGCAGCGCCTCGCGGATGTTGCCGCGATTGAGCTTGCCGCGCAGCAGGCCCAGGATGAAGGCGCCGCTGGCGCCGACGCCGCCGGCTTCGGTCGGCGTGAAGAAGCCGCCGTAAAGGCCGCCGATCACGAAGATGAACAGCACGATCGGCGCCCAGACGTTCTTCAGGTCGGCGACGCGCTCGGCCCAGGGCTTCTTGTCGGCGCCGGGCAGCCAGTCGGGCCGGACCTTGACGATGATCATGATGGTGATGACGTACATCAGCATCGCCAGCAGGCCCGGGATGATGCCCGCCATGAACAGCTTGCCGATGTCCTGCTGCGTCAGGATGGCGTACACCGCCAGCACGGTGGACGGCGGCAGCATCGCGCCCAGCGTTCCGCCGGCGGCGATCACGCCGGTGGAAAACGACTGCGGATAGCCGAAGCGCCGCATCTCCGGATAGGCCACGCTGGAGAAGGTGGCGGCGGTGGCGACCGAGGAGCCGCAGATGGCGGCGAAGCCGCCGCACGCCAGCACCGTCGCGACACCCAGCCCGCCGCGCAGGTGGCCGATCAGTGAGTTGGCGGCCTTGAACAGTTCCCGGCTCACGCCGGACACCGACACCAGCGCCCCCATCAGCATGAACATCGGGATCACGCCGAAGGTGTAGTCGGTCACCGTGCGCATCGAGGTCTGGCCCACCAGCTTGAGCGCCGGCCCCATGCCGCTGATGTAGCCGTAGCCGGTGACGCCGACCAGGCCCATCGCCATGCCCACCGGCACCCGCAGCAGCATCAGGGCGAACAGGACGACAAAGCCCAGGATGGCGACGGCATCGGTACTCATTGCTTCTGCTTTATTGTTGTTGTCATTCGACCCGGTGCTGGGGCAGGTGTTCTTCCTCCAGCCAGTCGGGGTGGAAGATCAGGCGGAAGGTGCGGATGGCGATCAGCACCACGGCGCTGACGTCGCCGACCCAGGCCACGGCGTAGAAGGGCCAGACCGGGATGTTCATGTCGTAGGTCTGCACGTGGTCCACGTAGGTGCCGTGCACCTTGTCGAACAGCATGGCGGTCTGCACCGCCACCACGAAGAACAGCACCGAGGTGGCGAACACGTCGATGATCCGCTTCAGGCGCGGGTTGGCCCAGGTCCAGACCAGGTCCACGGTGATGTGGCCGCCGCGGTAGCTGGTGGCGGCGATGCCCCAGAAGATCAGGATGCCCAGCAGCATGCGGCCGAAGTCGTAGGCGTCCGGGATCGAGGTGCTGAGGAACTTGCGCAGCACCACGGCGATGAAGATGTTGAGCGCGACGATCCCGACGAAGATGGCGGCGAGCCACTCGATCGAGTTGATCATCCGGTCCATCACGTTGCGCTTCATGTTCTTGTTCTCTCCGAGACCATCTCCGTTCGCCGCTCACTGCGCCGTTCGCCGCTCACTGCGCCGTTCGCCGCTCACTCCGCCGTTCGCCCTGAGCTTGTCGAAGGGCTTCGACAGGCTCAGCCCGAACGGGTTTGTGCGAGCGGGTTTGTGCGGACGGGTTTGTGCGAACGGGTTTGTCCGAACGGGTTTGTGCGAGCGGGCTTGTGCGACGGATGTTTCTTACAGCCCGGACTTGTACTTCACCAGGCTGGCCTTGAGCGCGTCCATCGCCTGCTTGGGATCGACGCCGACCTTCTTCACGCCCTCGGCCCACTGGGCCTCGCCGGGCGCGACCGCGGTGCGCCAGGCGTGGAGCTGGTCCGGCGTCAGCTTGTAGCTTTCGTGGCCGGGCAGGCTGGCCAGCTTGGCGCGGCCGGCGTACTCGAAGTCCGCCCAGGGCGTCGCCACCTTCTCGGCCCACTCGGTGGTGCAGTGGTCGTCGATCACCTTCTTCTGCGCGGCCGACATGGCGTTGTACTTGTCCTGGTTCATCACCCAGACGAAGGGCGTCACGTACAGCGGCACGTCCATGTGGTAGCTCACCACCTTGTCGATGCCGAACAGGCTGATCGAGCCCCACGGGAAGGTGATGGCGTCGGCCACGCCGCGCTCGAGCATGTCGCGTGCCTCGGGCGCCGACGACTGCACGTTGGTGCCGCCCAGCGAGGTGACCATCTGGCCGATGGTGCTGGTGGCCGGGCGGATCTTCATGCCCTTGATGTCGGTCGGCAGCGTGATCTTCTTGCGGGCGTGGAAGGTTCCCGGGTCGTGCACGAAGGCGAAGCAGAACTTCACGTCCTTCATCTCGCGGGCCGCATAGCTGCGGTACCAGGCGTCGATGGCGGCGGTGCCGCCCTTGCCGTTGGCGAACAGGAAGGGCAGCGAGGCGCCGGCCATGACCGGGAAGCGGCCCGGCTGGTAGCCCGGGTTGACGTAGGAGAAATCGGCGATGCCGTCGCGCGCCATGTCGTAGTGGTCGAACGCCTTGCCCAGCTGCTCCGAGGGGAACAGCACGGCGGTGATGCTGCCGTTGGAGGCCTTCTTGATGTCTTCGGCCCAGGCCTGCAGCGCCGGGTTCAGCGGATGCTGGGCCGGCACCCAGCTGGAGAGCTTGAGCTGCACCGGCTTGTCCTGGGCCTGCAGCGCGCCGGCGAATGCCAGCGCGGCGACGGCGACGGCGGACAGGCGCAGGACGGTTCTTGAGATCGGCATGGGTGTCTCCTCTTGGTGGTTCGAGAAAGTTACTTTGTATAACGAAATCAGAGCCGTCGCCATAGTGGTTTCCACGATGACCCGGCCCTCGCGCGGGATCAGCTTTCCTTGGCCGGCTGCAGCGCCGGAATCTTGCGGATGAAGCGCAGCGGCTGCTCCTTGACCGGCCGGGCCGGCGCACCGTGCCGCACCAGCGTCGCGTCCAGCGCGATGCCGGCATCGTCGGCCAGCGCCGCCGTGCGCGCGGCTGCGATGGATGCGGCATTCTCCTCCGGGGACCGCGCCGCCGGCGCCAGGTGGTCCAGCACGTGCAGCAGGTTGTCCTTGCCGCGCTCGTTGGTGGCGCCGTAGCCCTTGATCAGGCGGCCGCACAGGGCGATCTCGTGGCCCAGCCGCCAGTGCCGGCGGCTGCCGGCCAGCACGCCGCCCAGCCACTTCTCGATCATGGCCTGCTCGCCGGCGTAGCGGGCGCCGCGCACGCGCAGCCACTTGAGGCTGGCCAGCGTCCGCAGCGACAGCATGCCCAGCACCGAGTGGCTGCCGATCTTCAGCGGCAGCGCCCAGGGCGCCTTGCCCTTCAGGACCCGCTTGCGGTCCCAGCGCAGCAGCGTCGCGGACAGCGCCGGCGGCAGCAGCGCGGCGAACTCCGGCGCGCCCGGCTTGAAGTGGTCATACACCTGCAGCAGGTCGTCGTCGCCGGCTTTCACCTCGCCCTGGACCCGGCTCCAGCGGGAGGCCCGGCTCTTGAGGTCCGCCACCCGCACGATGTCGTCGAAGGCCATCCACAGCGCCAGCCAGCGCGCCATCTCGCGGGTGGTGGCGAAGTCGTTGGCGCCGGAGGGATCGATCTCGCGTTCGGCCGCCAGCACCCGGCGGAGACGCTCCAGGTAGAGCCACGCGTAGCCGGCGTCCTGGTAGTCCAGCATGCGGGCGTAGCCGAGCGTGAGCATCTCCTGGACCTGTGGCGGGAACCGCGCGGCCACTTCGGGCGGCAGCACCGCCGGGGCGCGGACGTCCTCGTCGTCGCTGGCCAGCATCGCCTTGATCATGGTCGCCTGGGTGCGCGGCTGGCTGACCGTCTCGTAGGCGCGCGCGAAGCCGCGCAGGCTGGCGGCCGCCATCTTGCTGACCTTCTCCGGCGCGGTGGTGTCGCCGCCGCGGACCACGGTTTCGTAATCCTCGCGCCGGAACGGGAACAGGCCGCTGCCGGCGATGGCGCCGAGCATCACGGCGCTCACCACCGTGCCGGACTCGCGCGCGATGCTGCCCATGTCGAACACGTGGTGCTCGCGGCTGAAGCCCTGGACGATCTTGACCAGGTCGGCGCTGTCGGCGCGGCCGTCGGCCAGCTGCATGCGCTCCTGCGTGGTCAGCGTGCGGCCGGAGGAGCTGATCACCAGCGTGCGCTGCGGCGTGCTCATGCCGTTGCCGATCTGCCGCGCCGTCTCCAGCAGTTCCGACGACACCATCGCGTCCAGCGCGCCGGGCACCGGGTTCAGGCTGAACACCGGCCGCCGGCCGCCCAGTTGCGACACCGGGATCGGGAACACTTCCACGTAGTAGGTGGTGGCGCCGGTGCGTTGCGCGACGCCGGGAATCGAGGTGCTCTGCGCGGCGTAGCCGGCGTGGCGGGCGATGTCGATCAGCCATTCGGTCAGGACGCCGCCGCCTTCGCCGCCGAGGGCGCAGATCAACAGGGAGATTGGTCTGATGTCATTCATTGGGCTGCTTCTTCGTGGCGGGGTTGGCTTGAGAGGACCCTCGTGTCCCCCCCTTCTCCCCCCGCCCCTCTTCGCCCCCCGCCGAGAAGAGGGGAGCCAGACATTTCGCTTCCGGTCTCCGACCGAGCGGCAAAGCGTGCCAGGCTGCGGTCCGCAACAGAACGGAGAGGCGTGCGCCTGCAGTTGCGCGGCCTGCGGCGCTGACCGATCTGTCGGACCCGCTGGCCGCTAGCGCGTGCCAGGACGAGCCAGTCGCGCTTGCGCGCCGGCTCGCGGTGCCGGGCACCGCCGCCACTCGAAGACCACAACCGTCACTTGTTGGCCGTCGCGTCCTGGTCGGCATCGCGACCTGGCACGCTTGATCGATCAGTCGGCGACCAGAAGCCGAATGTCGGCTCCCCCTTCCCGCCCCGGCGGGGGTGGGAAGGGGGCGGGGGGGGATAGGGGGGGGAACGAGGAAATTCACGAGCACATCCATCAAGCCGGCTGCAGCGCTCTGACAACAGCCCCGCGCATCGAAGCCAGCAGCCGCTCGTGCCAGCGCGGGTTCTGGATCACCTCCGCGCGGTAGAACGACGGGCACAGCGTGGCCGCGTGCGCGTTCTCGCCGCACAGGCCGCAGCCCACGCAGCCGTCGATCACCACCGCGACCGGGTCCACCTTCAGCGGGTCCGGGTTGTCCTTGATCGTCAGCGTCGGGCAGCCGGACAGGCGGATGCAGGCGTGGTCGCCGTTGCACACGTCCTCGTCGACACCGTATTTCACCCGCACCACGCGCTTGCCCGTCTTGAGCAGGTTGGCGATCCAGGGCTTGACCCGGCGCTGCCGCTCCAGCTGGCATTCGCCCTCGGCCACGATCACCTTCAGGCCGTTGAAGTCGCTGGTGAAGGCCTCCTTCAGCGTCTTGCGCATCTGCTCCACCTTGTAGGTGTGCACGGTGCGCAGCCATTGCACGCCCAGCCCCTGCAGCGTCGATTCGATGGTGGTGTTGGTGTGCGTCAGGCTCTGCATCCGCTCCGCCGCCATCTCCTTGGCGGCGGCGCCCGGCGTGGAGATCAGCTCCTGGGTGCCGGTGGCCGACGAGTAGCCGTTCTTGAAGATCAGCAGCACGGCGTCGTCCTTGTTGAACAGCGCGCTCTGCACGCCGGTCAGCAGCCCGTTGTGCCAGAACCCGCCGTCGCCCATGATCGACAGCGTGCGCTGCTGCATCATCGGCGAGACGCCGGCCCGGCTGGCCAGGCTCATGCCGTAGCCCAGGATCGAGTTGCCCATCGAGAACGGTTCGAAGGTGCCGAAGGCATGGCAGCCGATGTCGGCCGCCACGTGCATCGGCCCCAGCTCCTGCTGCGCCAGCTTGAGCGCGGAGAACACCGGCCGCTCCGGGCAGCCGATGCAGAAGGTGGGCGGGCGGATCGGCAGCGGCTGCTCCAGCGCCGCGGCGACGGCGGTGCGGCGCTCGCGGTTGCCGGCCAGCCACTGCTTGGCCGATTCGGTGGCCGGGCCCGGCAGGTAGCTGGAGGCGAACAGCGACAGGCCCTGCGACAGCACCTCCACGCTGTACTCGCCGGCGGCGGGCAGCAGGTCCTTGCCGTGCAGCGGGGTCTGGATGTCGCGCCGGCGCAGCAGCGTGGCGATGTCCTGCTCGATGTATTCGGGCTGGCCTTCTTCCACCACCAGCAGGGCGCGCTTGCCGACCGCGAAGTCCGCCACCTGCTCCGGCACCAGCGGATAGGTGACGTTCAGCACCAGCAGCGGGATGTCGCTCTCGCCGAAGGCGTCGGCCAGGCCCAGCTGCTGCAGGCTGCGGATCAGCGAGTTGTACAGCCCGCCCTGCACCACGATGCCCAGGTCGGAATGCTTGCCGGGCAGCAGCTCGTTGAGCTTGTTCTCCAGGATGTACTTGCGTGCCGCCGGGATGCGCTCCTCGCCCTTCAATTTCTCATGGCGGAAGGTCACCGGCGGATGCGCCAGCTTCATGTAGTCGAAGCCGGCGGGGTTTTCCATCAGCGCGCGGGTGGAGATGGCGGGCGGCTGGTTGTCCTTGGCCTCGAAGCTGCCGCGCACGTGGCAGGCGCGGATGCGCAGCTCCAGGATACAGGGCATGTTCGAGGTCTCGGACAGGCGAAAGCCTTCTTCCACCATCCGCACCATCACGCCCAGGTCTGGCCGCGGGTCCAGCAGGCACATGCTGGACTTGAGCGCGTAGGCCTGGGTGCGCTCCTGGATCACCGAGGCGCCCTCGCCGTAATCCTCGCCCACCACGATCAGCGCGCCGCCCTTGACGCCGGGCGACGACAGGTTGGACAGCGCATCGGAGGCCACGTTGGTGCCGACGATCGACTTCCAGGTGACGGCGCCGCGCAGCGGGTAGTTGATCGACGCGCCCAGCATCGCCGCGGCCGAGGCCTCGTTGGCGCACGCCTCCACGTGCACGCCCAGCTCGTCCATGTAGGGCTTGGCCTGCACCATCACGTCCAGCAGGTGGGACACCGGCGCCCCCTGGTAGCCGCCGACATAGGCCACGCCCGACTGCAGCAGCGCCTTGGTGATGGCGAGGATGCCCTCGCCGTGGAAGGTGTCGCCCGCGCCCAGGCGCAGCGACTTGATTTCCTGGCTGAATGAAACTTCCAACGCCTGTCTCCGGTTGTGCCGCGCGCCGGCAACCCGCAAGTCTGGCGCCAGCGGCCGTATCAATCAATACGATGGAGCCACTAAGCGACATGAACGGCATTCATGTCGAAAGCCGGCGCCGGCTGCCAATAGGGTATGCGCTATGTTGCGGCCGCCGGCCGGCTGATCTACTTTGCGGCGGCGACTGTTCGCCGCAAAGGAGAGGCTATGACGTTGAAAAGAATATCGCTGGTGATCGGCTGCGCGGTCCTGCTGGCCGCGAGCGCAGTCCAGGCGCAGGTCAAGAGCTACGACTCGACCAAGAAGGAGTTCTGGGAGAAGCCGCCGCCGGACTGGTTCCTGGGCGACGAGACCGAAGCGCAGAAGGGCCTGGCGCCGCCGGCCGGCCCGGCGCTGCCGGCCTCGATGGAGGAACTGCAGAAGAACCTGAAGGCGATCAAGCTGCCGGCGGGCTTCAGCATCAGCGTGTACGCGCAGGGCGTCAACAGCGCACGGCAGATGGCCTGGGGCGACAAGGGCACGCTGTTCGTCGGCTCGTTCAGCGCCGGCTCGGTCTACGCCGTCACCGACAGCGGCGGCAAGAAGGAGGTCAAGACCGTCCTCAAGGGCCTGCAGATGCCCACCGGGATCGCCTTCCGGGACGGCGCGCTGTACGTCGCCGACATCAACAAGATCATGCGTTACGACAACGCCGAGGCCAGCCTGGACAACCTGGGTGCGGGCAAGGTGGTGTACGACGACATGCCCCCCTACGTCGCGCACGGCTGGAAGTACCTGACCTTCGACAAGGACGGCTGGCTCTATGTGCCGTTCGGCCCGCCGTGCAACGAGTGCCTGCCGCCCACCAGCCTGTCGCAGGTGCGCCGGGTCAACCCCAAGACCGGCGAGGCGGAGATCGTGGCGATCGGCGTGCGCAACAGCGTCGGCGGCGACGTCGATCCGCGCAGCGGCAAGTACTGGTTCACCGAGAACGCCCGCGACTGGATCAGCGACGAGCTGCCCAGCGACAAGCTCAACCGCATCGACCGGATCGGCTCGCATTACGGCTATCCGTATTGCCACCAGGGCGACCTGCCGGACCCGAAGTACGCGATGGGCCACAAGTGCTCCGAGTTCACGCCCCCGGCGCTCAAGCTCGGCGCGCACGTGGCGCCGCTGGGCATGAAGTTCTACACCGGCAGCCAGTTCCCGGCGCAATACCGCAACAACATCTTCATCGCGGAGCACGGCTCCTGGAACCGCCACAAGTACCAGGGCGGCCGGATCATGCGCGTCATCACCGACCCGCAGGGCAAGAGCATCAAGCAGGAGGTGTTCGCCAGCGGCTGGATCAGCGGCGACCAGAGCTACACCGGCCGCCCGGCCGACGTGGTGGTTGCCGCCGACGGCTCGCTGCTGATCGCGGACGACTGGGCCGGCGCGATCTACCGCATCAGCTACGGAAAATGACGATGTCTTCCCGGCGGGAGGCCGGGATGACAAATAATGGGCGGATGAAATTCGCTCAAATGTTCTGCGTGGCGGCGCTGCTGGCCGGCGCCGCCACCGGCCCGATGGCCGCCGACCTCGCGGCCGGCGCGGCCAAGGCCCAGGTCTGCTTTGCCTGCCACGGGCCGGCCGGCATCTCCCAGATGGCGGAGACGCCGTCGCTGGCCGGCCAGCCCGACGGCTTCATCCAGTGGCAACTGGTGTTCTTTCGCAGCGGCGTGCGCAAGAGCCCGGTGATGCAGCCGCTGGCCGCAACGCTCAAGGACGACGAGATCCGCAACCTGGCCGCCTTCTTCGCGGCCCAGGCGCCGGCCAAGGCCGATCCCGCGGCCAAGGGCGAGGAGGCGCTGCTGGCCGCCGGCCGCAAGCTGGCGCAGGCCAACCGCTGCGCCAACTGCCACCGCGACGACTTTTCCGGCATCCCGGCCCAGGCGACGCCGCGGCTGGCGGGCCAGCGCGAGGACTACCTGGTCAAGGCGCTGCGCGAATTCAAGGGCGGCCAGCGCAGCGGCGGCGCCATGGCGGCGATGGCCGACGTGGTGTACCCGCTCAAGGACGACGACCTGCGCGCGCTGGCGCATTTCCTGGCGCACGTTCCATCCTGAGCTGATGCAGCTCAAGGACATCGACCTCAACCTGCTGCGCCTGTTCGATGCGGTCTACCGCCAGCGCAGCGTCAGCCGCGCCGCCGAATCGCTGGAGCTGACCCAGCCGGCCGCCAGCCACGGCCTGACGCGGCTGCGGCTGCTGATCAAGGACCCGCTGTTCGTGCGCGCGCCCGGCGGCGTGCAGCCCACGCCCAAGGCGGACCGGCTGGCGCAGGCGGTGCGCAGCGCGCTCGGCACGCTGGAGGAGGCGCTCAGCGATTCGGCGGAGTTCGACCCGCAGCGCTCGCGCAAGTCGTTCCGCATCCACATGAGCGACATCGGCGAGGGCCGCTTCCTGCCCGACCTGATGGTGCTGCTGCGCGAGCAGGCGCCCGGGGTGCGGGTGGAGACGATGCCGATGCCGCGCGACGAGATCACCGACGCGCTGGACAGCGGCCGGATCGACTTCGCCTTCGGCTTCCTGCCGAGCGTGAAGGAAACGCAGCGGACGCAGCTGCTCAGGGACCGCTACATCGTGATGCTGCGCAAGGGCCATCCCTTCACCCGGCGCAAGCGCAGCGGCAAGGCGCTGCTGGAGGACCTCAAGCAGCTGGAATTCGTGGCCGTGCGCACCCACGCCGACACGCTGCGCATCCTGCACCTGCTGAACCTGGAGGACCGGCTGCGCCTGACCACCGAGCACTTCATGGTGCTGCCGTCGATCGTCAAGGCGACCGACCTGGCGGTGGTGATGCCGCGCAACATCGCCCGCGGCTTCGCCGAGGGCGGCGGCTATGCGATCGTCGAGCCGGCGCTGCCGCTGCGCGATTTTGCCGTGGCGCTGCACTGGAGCAAGCGCTTCGAATCGGATCCGGGCAACCGCTGGCTGCGCCAGGCGATCGTGGCGCTGTACCGCGGCTGAGGCCGTTGCCCGGCGGCCTGCAGAAGGCGGCGACAATCGCTGCAAACACCCAGGAGACTTCCGTATGAAACGCCGCGACATGCTGCTGGCCGCTTCCGCCCTGGCGGCCAGCCACCCCCTGTGGGCCCAGGCTGCCTATCCCAACAAGCCGGTCCGCTACATCGTGCCGGTCGCCGCCGGCGGCGGCAGCGACATGGTGGGCCGCACCGTCACCGAGCGCTGGGGCAAGCTGCTGGGCCAGACCTTCGTGGTCGACAACCAGGGCGGCGGCGGCGGCGTCATCGCCAGCCAGAACACCGCGCGTTCGGCGCCCGACGGCTACACGCTGATGCAGGGTTACGTCGCCACCCATGGCACCAGCCCCGCCACGCGCAAGCTCCCCTACGACGCGGTGCGCGACTTCACGCCGATCGGCATGATCGGCGCCACGCCCAACGTGCTGGTGGTCAACACCTCGCTGCCGGTGACCACGGTCGCCGAGTTCGTCGCATACGTGAAGAAGAACCCCGGCCGCATCAGCTACGGCTCGGCCGGCCAGGGCTCGCTGACCCACCTGACCATGGAGCTGTTCAAGCAGCAGATCAACTCGTACATGGTCCACATCCCGTACCGCGGCATCTCGCCGGCCTTCACCGACTTGATCGGCGGCCAGACCCAGGCGATGTTCCCAGGGCTGGCGGCGGCGGTGCCGCACATCCGCTCCGGCCGGGTGCGGCCGCTGGCCGTCACCGGCCTGAAGCGCCACCCGCAGTTCAAGGACCTGCCGACGCTGGACGAGTCCGGCTTCAAGGGCTTCGACGCCCAGCAGTGGTACGGCGTGGTCGGCCCGGCCGGCATCCCGGCGCCGATCGTGCACCAGCTCAATGACACGCTGGCCGCCGTGCTGCGGGCGCCGGACCTGAGCGAGAAGCTGGCGGTCGAGGCGATCGAGCCGATCGTGATGACGCCCGAGCAGTTCGGCGAATTCATCAAACGCGACATCGCCCGCTGGACCGCGCTGGCCAAGGCCCGCAACATCCACCTGGATTCCTGAGCCGCAGCGCGGCTTTCCTTGCGTTTTTCTTCCCTTCGAGTTCACACATCCATGGCCCGCAATACCCAGGTCGCAGCCGACCACAACGCCCCGCCCATCACCCAGATCCTGGCCGAATTCGTCGCCACCCATCCCTCGCGCGGCTGGAGCGACGCGGTGGACCACGAGGCGCACCGCACCTTCCTGAACTGGCTGGGCTGCGCGGTCGGCGCGGCCAGGCACGAAGCAGCCGACGCCGCGCTGGCGGCGGTGCGCATGCTGGAGCCGTCGCCGCAGGCGACGGTGCTCGGGCGCAAGGACCGGGTCGACATGGCGAGCGCGGCGCTGGTCAACGGCATCACCTCGCACACCTTCGACTTCGACGACACCCACCTCAAGACCATCATCCACCCGGCCGGGCCGGTGGCGTCGGCGGCGCTGGCACTGGCCGAGCGCCAGCGCTCGTCGGGCCGCGAGCTGCTCGACGCGCTGGTGCTGGGCATCGACGTGTCGTGCCGCGTCGGCAACATGATGTACCCGGAGCACTACGACCGCGGCTGGCACATCACCGGGTCCACCGGCATGCTCGGCGCGGCCGCCGCCTGCGCGCGCCTGCTGCGGCTCGACGCCCGCCAGACCCAGATGGCCCTGGGCATCGCGGCCTCGCAGCCGGTGGGCATGCGCGAGCAGTTCGGCACCATGACCAAGCCCTTCCACCCGGGCGGCGCGGCGCGCGCCGGCCTGATGTCGGCGCTGCTGGCCAGCCAGGGCTTCACCGCCAGCCCGAAGGCACTGGAGGCGCCGCGCGGCTACGCGCAGACGGTCTCCACCAAGAACGACTGGAGCCAGGTCACCGGCGAGCTGGGGCAGCGCTTCGAGATCTCGTTCAACAGCTACAAGCCGTTCGCCTGCGGCATCGTGATCCATCCGAGCATCGACGCCTGCGTGCAGCTGCGCGAGCAGGGCGTGCGGCCGGAGCAGGTGGAGCGGATCGAGCTCAAGGTGCATTCGCTGGTGCTGGAACTCACCGGCAAGAAGGAACCGGCCGACGGCCTGCAGGCCAAGTTCAGCGTCTACCACGGCTGCGCCGCCGGCCTGATGTTCGGCCGCGCCGCCGAGGACGAATTCTCCGACGCGGTGGTGACCCGCTCCGACATGGTGGCGCTGCGCCGCAAGGTGGTGGCGACGGTGGACGATGCGATCGACGAAGCCAGCGTGGACGTCACGGCCGTGCTCACCGACGGCCGGCGCGTCCACGTGTTCGTCAAGAACGCCATCGGCTCGATCGAGAACCCGATGACCGACGCGCTGCTGGAAGGCAAGTTCCACGGCCTGTCCGATGCGGTGCTGGGCGCCGACGCCACCGGCAAGCTGATCGAAGCCTGCTGGGACCTGGGTGAAGCGAAGGACGTGCAGGCGCTGGTGGCGCTGGCCGTCCCGCGCTGAGAGCCGGCCGTGGCCGGGCTTGAACTCGCCGTCATCGACGTCAAGCCCGGCGCGGCGCTGGAAAGCCAGTCCGGCCTGCAGCTGCTGCGGCCGCGGATCTACGGCGCCTGGGCCCGGCCTGCCGGTCCGCCGAAGGTGGCGGCGATCGTCATGCATCCGGCCAGCAACTTCATGGGCCATTACCTGATCGAGCCGCTGGCCGAGCGCGGCGTGGCCTGCATGGGGCTGAACTCGCGCTACGCCGGCAGCGACACGCTGCTGCTGATGGAGCGGGTGATCCAGGACCTGGGCGCCGGCGTGCAGTTCCTGCGGGCGCAGGGCTACGACAAGGTGGTGCTGGTGGGCAACTCCGGCGGCGCCTCGCTGTCGGCGTTCTACCAGGCGCAGGCCGAGCAGCTCACGATCGAGACCATGGTGGACGGCGACCCGGCCCGGCTGTCGCCGGCCGACCTGCCACCGGTGCAGGGGCTGGCGCTGTGCGCCGCGCACGAAGGCCGCTCGACGCTGATGCGCAACTGGATCGACCCCTCGGTGATCGACGAGCACGATGCGCTGGCCGCCGATCCCGCGCTCGACATGTACGACCCGGCCAACGGCCCGCCGTATGCGCCGCAGTTCCTGGCGCGCTTCCAGGCCGGCCAGCACGCGCGGCTGGCGCGGATCGAGCGCTGGGTGGACGAGCGGCTGCGCCTGTTGCGCAGCCAGGCCGCGCCGGGCAGTGCGCGCGACGAGGCCTTCCTGATCTACCGCACCCACGCCGATCCGCGCTGCCTGGACCTGTCGCTCGACGCCAACGACCGGCAACAGGGCAGCGTCTGGGGCAACGGTGCGGCCGGCGCCCGGGCGGTGAATTACGCGGCCAGCCAGATGGGGCGCATCGCCTCGCTCACCGGCTTCCTGTCGCAGTGGTCCTCGCGCAGCCGTGCCGACGGCCCGTCCAACCTGGCTAGGACCAGCGTGCCGGTGCTGCTGTGCACCTACACCGCGGACCAGTCCACCTTTCCGAGCACCAGGCAGGCCTGGATGGATGCGGCGGGGCCGCGGCTGCGCAACGTGGACATCGCCGGCGGCAACCACTACCTCGCGGGACAGCCGGCGCTGGTGGCGCAGGTGGCCGACGCGATGGCCGGCTGGATCAGGGCGATCTAGATTCGCCCGCCTTGCGCAGCAGCAGCTCGCGCTCGCGCGCATTGCCCGCCAGCGCGGCGGCCTTCTCGAATTCGGCGCGCGCCTCCCGGTGCCGCCCCATCTTGGCCAGCAGGTCGGCGCGCACGCTGGGCAGCCA
Source organism: Caenimonas terrae (assembly GCF_042655405.1). Taxonomy (NCBI): domain Bacteria; kingdom Pseudomonadati; phylum Pseudomonadota; class Betaproteobacteria; order Burkholderiales; family Comamonadaceae; genus Caenimonas; species Caenimonas terrae. The sequence continues at coordinate 54,383 of NZ_JBHSMF010000004.1, forward strand.
CTGGTAGCCCCGCAGCGAGGGTTCGTCGACCAGGGCATCGACGATGGCCAGCCCGTGCTCCGGCCCGAAGGCCATGCCGACCGCGACCGCGCGATTGAGTTCCACCACCGGCGACGGCGCCACCTGCGCCAGCGCGTCGTAGAGCGCGGCGATGCGCTGCCAGTCGGTCTCCTGCGCCGCCGGAGCGCGGGCATGGCAGGCGGCGATCGCGGCCTGCAGCGCGTAGGGCCCGAACGCGCCGCCCAGCGCGCCGGCGCGCTCCAGCGCCGCCAGCCCGCGGCGGATCAGCAGCCGGTCCCAGCGGCCGCGGTCCTGCTCCAGCAGCAGTACCGGCTTGCCGTCGCCATCGATGCGGGCCGCCGCGCGCGATGCCTGCAGTTCCATCAGCGCCACCAGGGCGTGGACCTCGGCCTGCTGCGGCGCCAGCTCCGCCAGCATGCGTCCCAGCCGGATCGCCTCGTTGCTCAGCTCCGGGCGCATCCAGTCCTGGCCGGCGGTGGCGGTGTAACCCTCGTTGAACACCAGGTACACGACCTCCAGCACCGACGCCAGCCGCTCCTGCAGCGCGTCGGCGCGCGGCACCTCGAACGGGATGCGGGCCTCGCCCAGGGTGCGCTTGGCGCGCACGATGCGCTGGGCGATGGTCGGTTCCGGCACGAGGAAGGCGCGCGCGATCTCCTGGGTGCTCAGGCCGCCCAGCAGCTTGAGCGTCAGCGCCACCCGCGCATCCTTGGACAGCACCGGGTGGCAGGCGGTGAAGATCAGCCGCAGCAGGTCGTCGCCGATGTCGCCCTCGCGCGCCGCGTCCAGGCCGTCGACGAAGTCCGGCACCACCAGCGCCTGCTGCGCTTCCAGGTCCTGGCCGATCTGTTCCAGCTTGGCGGCCAGCGACTTGTCGCGCCGCAGCCGGTCCAGCGCCTTGTTCTTGGCGGTAGCCATCAGCCAGGCGCCCGGCTTGTCCGGCACGCCCTGGGCCGGCCAGTGTTCCAGCGCGGAGACCAGCGCGTCCTGCGCCAGTTCCTCGGCCACGCCGATGTCGCGCACCATGCGGGCGACGCCGGCGACGATCTTGGCCGACTCGATCCGCCAGACGGCGTCGATCGCAGCGTGGGTGGGGGGGTGCATCGCGCGCAGGGGAAGCTGGCGTCAGCCCATGCCGAGCTTGCGAAGGCGCCGGGTCTGCTCGGTGTCGCCGAAGTCTTCCAGCTCGTACAGCTGGCGCACCTCGATGTCCGCTTCCTGCCCGCGGCCCATCGGATTGGGAAAGCGGCGCGCCCATTCCAGCGCCTCCTCGCGCGAGCGCACCTGGATCAGCGTGTAGCCGGCCACCACTTCCTTGCTCTCGGCGAATGGCCCGTCGGTGACGGTGCGGCGGTCGCCGGCCCCGTAGTGGATCCGCCAGCCCAAGCGGCTGGGCCGCAGGCCGGCGCCATCGAGCAGCACGCCGGCCTTGGCCAGCGCCTCGTGGTAGCCGGCCATGTCGGCCATCAGCTGCTGGTCCGGCATCGCGCCGGGTCCCTCGGCCTCGGTCTGCGGCGTCGCCTTGACGAAGATCATGAATCGCATGTCGCTGCTCCTGGGATGGCTTCATCCCTACGACGAAGCGGGGCCGGCGGAATCGACAGGGCGGCCAGGATTCTTTACATGAAGCAGGGGCCCACGGCCCGCACCTCCACCGTCGCCCATTCGCTGGCCGGGCAGCGGCCGGCGATCGCGACCGCCTGCTCGCGGCTGTCGCAATTGAGCAGGTAGAAGCCGCCGATCATCTCCTTGGCTTCGGCGAACGGCCCGTCCAGCACCTGGGCCTTGCCGCCGCGCACCTTGACGCGGGCGGCGTCGCGCTGCGAGGTCAGCGACTCGACGCCCAGCAGCACGCCCTCGGACTCGAGCTCCCGGCTGAAGTCGACCATCCGCTGGTACACCGCCTCCCCCTGCGCCTTGGTGCGAGTGCCGCGCTGCGCCGGATCCTCGACGATCAACAACATGTAGCTCATGGCAGCTCCATCCCCGCTACGGGCGGGGAAAGGGCGATTATGTCGGGCGCCGGCCGCTGGCGCCCATCGCGGCCGCCAGCCGCTCCAGGTCGGCGTCGGACAGCAGCCGCGCCGCCATCGGCAGCAGTTCGCCGTCCTCGGTCGCCACGCCGGCCTTGCAATGGTCGATGAAGGCCTCGATCGCGTGCACCGGCAGCGCCGCGGCCCGGCCCGCGGCCAGGTCCACCACCGCGGGCCGCAGGCCCAGCCACAGCCGCCGCAGCTCGCGGTGCTGCAGGGCCAGGCCGTCGGTGATCTCGTGCAGGCAGACCGCGTCGGAGCCGGCCATCGACTCGATCAGCGCCGGGAACAGCACCTGCTCCTGGGCCGCCTGCTGGGCCGGCACCACCGCGTCGAAGAAGTGCAGCAGCCGCGCGGTGGCGGCGCCCGCCTCGGCGTCGAAGCCGCATTCGCCCACGTACAGCGCCAGCCGGCGCAGGGCCGCGCAATGGTGCAGCAGGCGCCGGTTGCAGGCGGCCATCGCATCGAGCGGCGGCTCGGTGCCGGGCGGCGGCTCGTGGATCTCGGGAAAGGCCTGTGGCATGGCTGCCAATCTAGCACCGCGGGGGCAATCCATGGGCCGGCCGCACGTTGTCACCTTTTGCCGTCCACTTGCGTCTAACCGACAGAACCTGGAACCAAAGCAATGAACGAGCTGCCATCCAATGGAATTTCCGCCGCACCGGCCGCCAGCGACCTGGCGTTGGCGACGAGCGCCGCCAACGGCGACGCGCTGGCCTTCGAGCTGATCGTGCGGCGCCACAACCGGCTGCTGTTTCGCACCGCGCGCGGCGTGGTGCCCGACGACGCCGAGGCGCAGGACGTGGTGCAGGAGACCTGGCTGCGCGCCTTCGCCAGGCTGGGCAGCTTCCGCGGCGAAGCGGCGCTGGGCACCTGGCTGGCCCGGATGGCCATCAACCTCGCGATCAGCTCGCAGCGCCGCAAGGGCCGGCTGGTCCAGCTCGACGACGACGCCACCCCGGACCAAGCCATGGAACTGCCCAACATGCCCGCCAACGAAAGTCCCGACGCCAGCGCCGAGCGCGGCGAGATGCGGGCGCTGCTGCAGGCCTCCATCGAAGGCCTGCCGGCGATCTACCGCAGCGTCTTCATGCTGCGCGCGGTCGAGGACATGAGCGTGGAGGAAGCGGCGTTCTGCCTGGGCGTGAGCCAGGACGTGGTCAAGACGCGCTTCCTGCGGGCCCGCGCGCTGCTGCGCGAGGAGCTGGCGACCCGCATCGAGACCGGTGCCCACGACACCTTTGCCTTCGCCGGCGCCCGCTGCGACGCGGTGCTGGCCCACGTGATGGGCGAGCTGCAGCGGCAGGGCCTGCTGCGCCGCCCCTGAATTTCCCCCTTCAACCCCGAAAGAGACATCCATGAACACCAGGCTCGTCATCGCACCGTCGCAACTTCTCATCGCGCGGCGCCGCGCCCTTTCCGTCACCGGCGCCGTGTTGTCGGCCGGTGCCGTTGCCCTGCTCGGGGGCCGCGACGCGATGGCCGCCGGCAACAAGGCCACGCCGGCCCAGCTCGAAGGCGATGTGCGCATCCTCAACAGCGCGCTCGGCGCCGAGCTCGAAGCCATCGCCGCCTACCAGGTCGGCGCCGACAGCGGCCTGCTGTCGGCCGGGGTGCTGCCGGTGGCCGTGCAGTTCCAGGGCCACCACAAGGAGCACGCCGATGCGCTGGCAGCGACGGTGAAGAAGCTCGGTGGCACGCCGGTCGCGGCCAAGGCCAAGTACAACTTCCCGGTCGAGAAGCTGAAGAACCAGAACGACGTGCTGCGCTTCGCCGCCGGCTTGGAGAAGGGCGCGATCTCGGCCTATCTCGGCGCCGTGCCGCTGTTCAGCGACAAGGCCCTGTCGCAGGTCGCGGCCAGCATCCTGGGCGACGAAGCGATGCACTGGGCCGTGCTGCGCCAGGTGCTGGGCGAGTCGCCGGCCGTGCCGTCGGCGTTCATGTCGTGAGCGCGCGCCGCGCCGCGGCCGCACTCGCGCTGGGATGGATCGCATCGGCCGCCGCGGCGGCCCCGGATGCGGCCGCCCTGCAGCGCGGCGAGCAGGTGTATGCCCGCTGCGCCGCCTGCCACTCGATCGAGGGCAACCGCACCGGCCCGCAGCACTGCGGGCTGTTCGGGCGCCGCGCCGGGACCGCGCCCGGCTTCCAGATGTATTCGAAGGCGATGCGCGCCAGCAACATCGTCTGGGACGCTCGTACCCTCGACCGCTTCCTGCAGGACCCTATGAAGGCCGTGCCGGGCACCGCGATGGGCTATGCCGGCGTCAAGGACCCGAAGGAGCGCGGCGACCTGATCGCCTGGCTGCACGAAGCGAGCCGGCCCGGCACCAACTGCAAGCTGTCGCAGTGAGGTCGCGCCGTCCCGGCGCCACGCCGGGACGGACTGCGCGTTGAGTGGCCGGATGAAGATCATCGATGTCGCTGGCCATCGCCGCCGGCCTGGGGCTGGGCGGCAACGAGTCCTATCCCGACCTGTTCCAGCCCGATGGCGGTTTTCCGGACGGCGTCAAGGTCGTCGACAGCCATGTAGTGCCCGAGTTGCCCGGCATCGGCTTCGAGGGCAAGTCCGACCTGTACGCGCAGATGAAGGCGCTGGCGGCCTGAGCCTCAGCCGCGCGCTTGCGGCACGGCGAAGCAGGCGTCGTCCTGTGCCGATAAACTGCGGCCACAGCCTCACCGAAGGAGCCCGCGTGCTGAAAGATCTCTCCCCCTTCCCCGTCACCAAGAGGTGGCCGGCCCAGTTTCCCGAGCGCATCCAGCTCTATTCGCTGCCCACGCCCAACGGCGTCAAGGCCTCGATCATGCTGGAGGAGACCGGCCTGCCGTACGAGCCGCACCTGGTCAACTTCGCCAGCAACGACCAGACCACGCCGGAGTTCCTGTCGATCAACCCCAACAACAAGATCCCGGCCATCCTCGATCCGGAAGGGCCGGGCGGCAAGCCGCTGGCGCTGTTCGAATCGGGCGCGATCCTGATCTACCTGGCCGACAAGACCGGCCAGTTCCTGCCCGAGCACGGCGCCGGCCGCTACGAGACGCTGCAATGGCTGATGTTCCAGATGGGCGGCATCGGGCCGATGTTCGGCCAGCTCGGCTTCTTCCACAAGTTCGCCGGCAAGGACTACGAGGACAAGCGCCCGCGCGACCGCTACGTCGAGGAAGCCAAGCGGCTGCTGAACGTGCTGAACCAGCGCATGGAAGGCCGCAAGTGGCTGATGGGCGACGACTACAGCATCGCCGACATCGCCACCTGGCCGTGGGTGCGCAACCTGTATGGCTTCTACGGCGCCGGCGACTTGGTCGGCATCTCCAACTTCCCCAACCTGACGCGCACGGTCGATGCGTTCGTCGCCCGGCCCGCGGTCGCCAGGGGGCTGGAGATTCCGAAGCGGCCGGCCGCATGAAGCAGCATCGCCTGGCCGCCGACGTCGGCAGCGTGCACTGGGGCTGGTTCGACGCGGCGCTGGCGCCGGTGCTGACCATCGAGAGCGGCGACCGCGTGACGGTGGAGACGGTGTCGGGCGGCGTGTCCAACCTGCCGGGCGCCGGCTACCACGTGCCGCCGGAACTGCACCGCATCCACGCCGGCGTGGAGCGCCGCATGCCCGGCCACATCCTGACCGGGCCGATCGCGGTGCGCGGCGCGCAGCCGGGCGACGTGCTGGAGATCCGGATCCTGGACATCCGGCTGCGGCAGGACTGGGGCTACACCTACGTGCGGCCGCTGGCCGGGGCGCTGCCCAACGACTTCGCCGCCTTCGAGCAGATGATCGTGCGGCTGGACCGCGAGCGCAATGTCGGCGTCCTGCCCTGGGGCACCGAGCTGCCGCTGCGGCCCTTCTTCGGCGTGATGGGGGTGGCGCCGCCGCCGGCCTGGGGAATGATCTCGACCATCCAGCCGCGCGCCCACGGCGGCAACCTGGACAACAAGCAGCTGGTCCCCGGCTCGACGCTGTACCTGCCGGTGCACGTCGAGGGCGGCCGGCTGTCGCTGGGCGACGGCCACGGCGTGCAGGGCGACGGCGAGGTCTGCACCACCGCGATCGAGACCGCGCTGGAAGGCACGCTGGAGATCGTGCTGCGCAAGGACCTCGACATCCGCTATCCGCAGGCCGAGACGCCGACGCACGTGATCACGATGGGCATGGACCCGGACCTGGACGACGCCGCCCAGGCGGCCCTGCGCCGGATGATCGACTACGTCGTCGCCCATTCGACGCTGTCGCGCGCGCAGGCCTTCATGCTCATGAGCCTGGCGGCCGACGTGCACGTCACCCAGCTGGTGAACGAGCACAAGGGCATCCACGTGATGCTGCCGAAGTCGGCGCTGGTGGTGCCGGACTGAAGCCGCCGGCCGGCGAGCGGGACTTTTTCGCCCGGCGGAAATCTGTTTTGTTTGACGCTTCCGGCCGGAAGCCCTAGCCTGCGCCCCAAACCACGCAGGGGCAGACAGATGACCGTATCGCTGACCGTCAACGGCACCCGCCACACCAGCCCGGCGGCGCCCGACACACCGCTGCTGTACGTGCTGCGCAACGACGTCGGCATCAACAGCGCCAAGTACGGCTGCGGGGCGGCCCACTGCGGCGCCTGCACCGTGCTGCTGGACGGCCAGCCGATCCGCTCCTGCGTCTATCCGGCCTCCGCCGCGGCCGACGGCCGGATCACCACGCTGGAAGGCCTGGGCGACCCGCAGCGGCTGCACGTGCTGCAGCGGGCGTTCATCGAGGAACAGGCCGCGCAGTGCGGCTACTGCATCGCCGGAATGATCATGTCGGCCAAGGGCCTGCTGGATCGCAATCCGCAGCCCGACGAAGCGCAGATCCGCGACGCCATGGCCGGCAACCTGTGCCGCTGCGGCACCCACACCCGCATCGTGCGCGCGATCCAGCGCGCCGCCAGGGAGCTGGCATGAAGCGGCGCGGCTTCCTGCAGGGGGGCTCGCTGACCGTTCTGTTCAGCCTGGCGCCGCTGCTGCCGGCCGTGGCGCAGGCGCCGGCCGCCGCCGTGCTGCCCGGCAGCCTGAACGGCAACCGCCAGTTGGACAGCTGGCTGCGGATCAACGCTGACGGCACGGTGACCGTGTTCACCGGCAAGGTGGAACTGGGCCAGGGCATCCTCACCGCGCTGACGCAGATCGCGGCCGACGAACTCGATGTCGACCCGAAGCGCCTGCAGCTGGTTTCCGGCGACACCTCGCGCACGCCCAACGAGGGCGTGACCTCGGGCAGCCTGTCGATCCAGGACAGCGGCACGGCACTGCAATACGCCTGCGCCGAGGCGCGCTCGCTGCTGCTGGCGGCGGCTGGCGCGAAGCTGGGCGTGCCGGTGACCGAGCTGGAGGTGAACGACGGCGTGGTGCAGGCGCGCGGCGCCGGCCGCACCACCTACTGGGAGGTGTCGGCCGACGCGTCGCTGCGGCGCGAAGCCACCGCCAAAATCGCCCCCAAGTCCGGCAAGCAGCACCGGCTGGTCGGCCAGAGCATGCAGCGGCGCGACATCCCGGCCAAGGTCACGGGCGGCCAGGCCTATGTGCAGGACCTGCGCCTGCCCGGCATGGTCCATGGCCGGGTCGTGCGCCCCGGCGCGCCCCGGGCGAAGCTGCTGGCCGTGGACATCGACGCGGCCAAGGCGATGCCCGGCGTGCTGGCCGTGGTGCGCGACGGCAGCTTCCTGGCCGTCGCCGCCAGCCGCGAGGAGCAGGCCATCGCCGCCGCCCGCGCGCTGCAGGCGAGCGCCCGCTGGAGCGCGCCCGGCGACCTGCCGCCGTCCGGCGCCGCGCTGTTCGCCCACATGCGGACCCGGCGCACGGTCGACACCGTGGTCAACGAGAAGAAGAATCCGGTTGCTGCCGACGCCCCGGCGGCCCGGCTGGTGGCCGACTACACCCGGCCCTACCAGGCGCATGCCTCCATCGGCCCGTCCTGCGCTGTCGCCCAGTGGGATGAGGGCAAGCTGCGGGTCTGGAGCCACACCCAGGGCGTGTTCCCGCTGCGCGCCGACATGGCCAAGGTGCTGCGGCTGCCGGCCGCCAGCATCACCGTGATGCACCGCGAGGGCTCGGGCTGCTACGGCCACAACGGCGCCGACGACGTGGCGCTGGATGCGGCCCTGCTGGCGCGGGCCCTGCCCGGCACGCCGGTGCGGCTGCAGTGGATGCGCGAGGACGAATTCACCTGGGAGCCGCTGGGCTCGGCGATGACCATGCAGCTGCGCGCCGCGCTCGATTCCTCCGGCAAGGTGGTGGACTGGCAGCACGAGGTCTGGAGCTACACCCACAGCACCCGTCCCAACGATCCGGACGGCAGCAACCTGCTGGCCGCCTGGTCGCTGGAGCAGCCGCTGCCGGCCGGGCCGTCCCGCAACATCCCGCAGCCCTCGGGCGGCAGCGACCGCAACGCGGTGCCGCTGTATGACTTCCCGCGGCAGAAGGTGGTGAACCACCTGCTGGTCGACCTACCGATCCGCACCTCGGCGCTGCGCACGCTGGGCGCCTATGCCAACGTCTTCGCGCTCGAATCCTTCATGGACGAACTGGCCGGCGCCGCCGGCATGGACCCGGTGGAGTTCCGGCTGGCGCACCTGCGCGATGCGCGCGGCCGGGCCGTGATCGAGAAGGCTGCAGCCATGGCGGGCTGGAGCAGGACCGTGGCTGCCGACACGCGCACGCCAGGGCCGGCGGTCCCGCCCGGCGTGCGCAAGGGCCGCGGCATGGGCTTCGCCAAATACAAGAACCTGGCCGCGTACTGCGCGGTGGTGGCCGACGTCAGCGTCGACACCCGGACCGGCGTGGTGCGGGTGGAGCGGGCCTGGGCCGCCGCCGACGCCGGGCTGGTGATCAACCCCGACGGCCTGCGCAACCAGATCGAGGGCGGCATCATCCAGTCGACCAGCTGGACGCTGCACGAATCGGCGCCGCACGACAGCAACAACCTGCTGGCGCGCAACTGGCCCGACTACCGCATCCTGCGCTTTCCCGAGATGCCGTCGGTGAAGGTGGAGCTGATCGACCGGCCGCAGGACAAGCCGCTGGGCGTGGGCGAAGGCGCGCACGGCCCCACCGTCGCCGCCATCGCCAATGCCATCGCCAGCGCCTGCGGACGGCGGCCGCGCGACCTGCCGCTGCACGCCGAGCGCATCCAGGCCCTGCTCACCTGAGCCGGCGTCCACCACAACAAAACCGGAGACCCACCCATGCAGATTTCCCGATTGACCCGCCTCGTCCTGGCCGGCGCAGCGCTTGCGGCGGCCGGTGCCGCCCTGGCGCAGGCCCCGGCCACCGCCGAGGCCCGCAACATGCGGCTGGCCGGCTACAACGACCTGCAGGGCCGCACCGCGTACCAGCCGACCATCGCGCACCAGGGACAGCGCTGGATCGCGTACGTCGGCCACCATGGCGACCGCAAGCTCAACCCGCTGACCGGCAAGGACGAAGACAACGGCACTTCGATCGTCGACGTCACCGACGTGCACAACCCGAAGTACCTGGCGCACATCCCGGGCGAGCCGGGCAAGGCGGAGCAGGGCGGCGCGCAGATGGTGCGGGTCTGCAGCGGCGCCGATCTGCCCAAGGCCGACAAGAGCAAGTTCTACATGCTGCGGGTGTTCGGCAACCAGGCGCATGAAATCTGGGACGTGACGGACCCGGCGCGGCCGTCGCTGCTGACCACCATCGGCAAGGGCCTGAAGGGCACGCACAAGAACTTCTGGGAATGCGACACCGGCATCGCCTACCTGGTGTCTGGCCATCCGCAATGGCGCACCAACCGCATGACCCAGATCTACGACCTGTCCGACCCGGCCAAGCCGGTGTTCATCCGCGACTTCGGCCTGGTCGGCCAGCAGCCCGGCGCCGGCGGCCCGGTGCCGATCGCGGTGCACGGTGCGATCTCCACCGGCCCGAAGGGCAACCGCGTCTACTTCGGCTACGGCACCAACACCGAGGGCGTGGTGCAGATCGTCGACCGCGCCAAGCTGCTCAATGGCGCCCCGGAGCCGACGGTGGAGAACCTGCTGGCGCCGCAGGTCGCGCGGCTCGACCTGCCGCCGATGCACGGCGCGCACACGGTGTTCCCGATCCCCGGCATGCCGATCGCGGAGTTCTCCAAGAACCTGCTGGGCAAGACCCGCGACTTCCTGGTGATCACCGACGAGGCGATCCAGAAGGAATGCCTGGAAGGCCGGCAGATGGCGTGGTTCGTCGACGCCACCACCGAGACCAAGCCGTTCGGCGTGGCCAGCTGGACGGTGCCCGAGCACAGCGGCAACTTCTGCTCGCGCGGCGGCCGCTTCGGCACCCATTCCTCCAACGAGAGCATGACGCCGGTCTACTACCGCAAGATCATGTTCTTCGCCCACTTCAACGCCGGCGTGCGGGCGGTGGACATCCGCGATCCCTTCAACCCGAAGGAGATCGGCTTCTACATCCCGGCCGTCAACAAGAACACGGTGGTGCTGGAGACGCCCGCCAGCATGATCGCCGCCAAGCTGCCCTACACCGAGGCGGCCAACCGGCTGGCGATCCAGACCAACAACGTGGAGGTCGACGACCGCGGCTACATCTACATCGTGGACCGCGCCAACAGCGGGATGCACATCCTGGAGCTGACCGGACCGGCGCGCGACATCGCCAACTGGCAGGCCGCCGTCCGGTAGCGGCCGTGCGCTTGCGTGCCGCGCTGGCGGCCGGCCTGGCGCTGCCCCTGCCGCTGTGGGCGCACGGCTTCGACGAGCGCCATGCGCTGCCGGCGCCGCTAGCCCATTTCGTCATCGGCGCGGTGCTGGCGGTGGCGCTGTCGTTCCTGCTGGCGTTGCTGTTCGCGCGCCGGGCGTCGGGCACCGCCGCGGCGCCCGCGCTGCACGCGCCGCCGCGCGCGGAGCTGCGGTTGCCGGCAGCACTGGCGGTCGCGCTGCGCGGCCTGGGGCTGCTGGTGTTCCTGGTCACCGTGGCGGCGGCGCTGGCCGGCAGCGCCGACCCGCTGATGAACCTGGCGCCCACGCTGGTCTGGATCGGCTGGTGGCTGGGCCTGTCGCTGCTGGCGGCCTTCGTGATCGACCTCTGGCCGCTGCTCGATCCGTGGGCCACCCTGTTCGATGCGGGGCAGGCGGCGGCGCGCCGGCTCGGGCGGCCGCAAGGCCTCGCGCCCGGCTGGCGCTGGCCCGCGGCGCTGGGCTGCTGGCCGGCCGCGCTGCTGCTGCTGGCGTGGAGCTGGTTCGAAGTGGTCTATCCGCTGGCGGCGGTGCCGCGGCGGCTCGGCGTCGCCGCGCTGGGCTGGAGCGCGATCACGCTGGCGGGAATGGGCTGCTTCGGGCGCGCGCAATGGCGGCGCAACGGCGACCTGTTCGCCATCTATTTCGGCCTGCTCGGACGGATGGCGCCGCTGGCGCTGGACGCGCCGCACGGGCGCATCGCGCTGCGCGCGCCGGGCGCGGCGCTGGCCGACGGGCAGGGCGCCGAGCTGCCGGCCGGCGGCCCCGCCTTCGTGCTGGCGATGCTGTCCACCGTGCTGTTCGACGGCCTGCATGCCGGCAGTGCCTGGCCGTGGTTCGAGGGCTTGCTGCAGCGCCTGCTGCACGTGCCCGCCGTCGACGGCCTGGTGGCCGGCACGCTGGGCCTGCTGGCGGTGTGGCTGCTGTTCCTGGCCGCCTACGCAATCACATGCATCGCCACCGCTGCGCTGGCCAGCGGCCTGCCGGCAGTGGCGATCGCGCGCAGCTTCGCGCCGACCCTGGTGCCGATCGCCGTCGGCTACACCATCGCCCACAACTTCACCAGCCTGGTGGACCAGGGGCAGGCGCTGCTGGCGCTGGCATCGGATCCGTTCGGCTGGGGCTGGAACCTGCTGGGCACGGCGCAACTGCACATCCGCAGCGGGCTGGTCGATGCAGGCACCACCTGGAACGTGGCGATCGCGATGGTGGTGGCCGGCCATTGCGCCGGCGTCTGGCTGTCCCACCGGGTGGCGCAACGCTTGCGCCTGCCGTTGCGCGCCACGCTGCCGCTGGTGGCGCTGATGCTGGCCTACACCGCCGCCAGCCTGGCGGTCATTGCCGACCCGATCGCCAGCTACTCGCCCTGAGCCGCGGACGCGCCGCACTCAGCACTCAGCGCTCGGCGATCCACAGCTCCGACAGTTCGAGCAGCACGCGGCGCGCGCAGTCGCGCAGCGCCAGCACTTCCAGGTACACCTCCTGCGCCTGTTGCGCCGGCGGCGGCCCGCCGCACAGGCCATGGGCCGCCGCCAGCCGCCGCTCGGCCTCGCGCAAGGCCTGGTCCAGGCGGGTCAGTTCGTCGTAGCCGGAGGCCAGGCGGGAGTCGGGCTGCACGGCTGGGGTGCGGCCGGCGCAATACTGTTGACTCATGCGGCGGGTCCTCCTCGGACGGGCAAGGGAAGCGCCGATGGTCGAAGCACTGCGTGTCGCGCCGATGTCAGTGCATGAACAAGGGGTAAAGCCCTGTCACAGACGTGGAGGCTCCATCACGCGAAGGGGCCGGTAAGCCCTCACTGACAAGCATCGGCCGCCATGTCCCACCGATGAGGCCTGCAATCCGGCGTGAAATCCTTCACATGAAAGAAAAACGAGTCAGCGCGGCCGGCATTGGAGGCAGCCGCCGCCACGACGATCCCCCACCCTGGCTGAACAAGGCCCTCCCGCTGGAAAAACGCCGGAGCTTGCTGGACCGGGCGATCAAGGAAATGGCGCCGGCACCCGACCCGGACGCCGGCCCTCCCAAGCGCTCCACCGGCTAGCTAGCGCCTGCTGCCGCCGCCGGCGATCAGGCCGCGCTTGGCCAGCATCGGCTCCACCACCGGATCGCGGCCGCGGAAGCTGCGGAAGGCCTGCGCCGGCGCGCGCGTGCTGCCGGCGCTGTAGACGTTGCTCAGCAGCCGCTGCGCCGTCTCCGGGTGGAAGGGGTCGCCGGCCTCGGTGAACGCGTTGAAGGCGTCGGCCTCCAGCACCTCCGCCCACATGTAGACGTAGTAGCCGGCCGCATAGCTGGAGCCGGAGAACAGGTGCTGGAAATGCGGCAGGTGGTGGCGCTGTCCGATGTCCTCGGGAATGCCCAGCGCGGCGATCTGCTGCGCCTCGAACTGCGCGATGTCGATCGGCGTGCCGTGCGGCAGGCTGTGCAGCGCCATGTCGATCAGCGCCGGACCGGTGTACTGCACGGTGGCCCAGGCCTGGTCGAAGCGGCGCGCGGCATCGAGCTTGTCCAGCAGCGCCTTGGGGATCGGTGCGCCGGTCTCGTGGTGGCGCGCGTGCCGTTCGAGAATCTGCGGCTCCAGCGCCCAGTTCTCGAACAGCTGCGACGGCAGCTCCACGAAGTCGCGCAGCACGCGCGTGCCGGCCAGCCGCTCGTACTTCACCTGCGACAGCAGGCCGTGCAGGCCGTGGCCGAACTCGTGGAACAGCGTGCGCACGTCGTCGAAGCTCAGCAGGGTCGGGCTGGCCTTGGCGAAGTTGTTGTTGTTGATCACGATCGGCAGCGTGCCGCCGTCCAGCCCGGACTGGCTGCGGAAGATGCTCATCCAGGCGCCGCTGCGCTTGGAGGGCCGGGCGAAGTTGTCGCCCAGGAAGATGCCGGCCAGCTTGCCGGCGCGGTCGCGCACTTCCCACAGCCGCACGTCGGGGTGGTACAGCGCCAGCCCGTGCTGCTCGACGAACCTCAGCCCGAACAGCCGGCCGGCGGCGTCGAACATCGCGGCGATCATGTTGTCCAGCGCGAAGTAGGGCTTGAGTTCGGCCTCCTGCAGGTCGAACTTCTGCTGCCGCACCTTCTCGGCCAAGTAGCGCCAGTCCCAGGCCGCGATCGGCGTCGGCTCGCCAAGCTGCGTGGCCATCTGCGTGAGCAGCACGCGGTCCTCTGCGGCCTTCTGCTTGGCCGGTTCCCAGGCCTGGCGCAGCAGGTCCTGCACCGCCGCCGTGCCGCTGGCCATGCGGTCGGCCAGCGCGTAGTCGGCGTAGCTGGCGTGGCCGTGCAGCGCCGCCTGCTCCTGCCGCAGCTCGATGATGCGGGCGGCGATGGTGCGGTTGTCGTGCTTGCCGCCGTTGGCGCCGCGCTGCACGCGCGCGCGCCAGACCTGCTCGCGCAGGTCGCGCCGCGCCGAGAAGGTGAGGAAGGGTTCGGCCAGCGAGGGCGAGAGCGTGACCGCATGGGCGCCGGCCGGCAGCCCACGCTGCTGCGCCGCGCCGCGGGCGGCCGCGCGCACCGACTCCGGCAGGCCGGCCAGGTCCGCTTCGCCGTGCAGCTCCAGCAGCCAGTCCGCTTCGTCGGCCAGCAGGTTCTGCGAGAACTGGGTGGAGAGCTCGGCCAGCTGCTCGGTGATTTCCGAATAGCGGGCGCGCGCGGCCGGCGCCAGCTTGGCCCCGGCCAGCACGAAGTCCAGGTGGATGCGTTCCAGCAGGCGCAGGCTCTCTTCGTCCAGGCCCAGCGTGTCGCGCTGCGCATGCAGTTGATCGATGCGAGCGAACAGGCCCTGGTGCATCGAGACCGCGTTCTCGTGCGCGGCCAGCGGCCCGGCCAGCTCGCGCTGCACGGCCTGCAGCGGCGGATTGGTCTCGCTGACGGTCAGGTTGCTGAACAGCAGTTCGATGCGGGTGAACAGCCGGCCGCTGCGGTCCAGCGCCGCCAGCGTGTTGTCGAAGGTCGGCGGCTGCGGGTTGGCGGCGATGGCCTCGATCTCGGCCAGGTGCGCCTTCATCGCGACCTCGAAGGCCGGCGCGAAGTGCTCGGGCCGCACCTGGCTGAACGGCGGCAGCCCGTAGGGAGCGGTCCAGTCCTGCAGCAGCGGATTGGCGGCGACGGCGGGCGAGTGGGGGTCGGGATTCTTCATGGGCGTATTTTCACCCCTTGCGATGCCGGTCAGGCCCGGGATGACAGATCCGGCGTCGATGCGGCCACCAGTTCCAGCACGGCGTCGGCAAACACCCGCGGCGCTTCCTGCGGCATGTTGTGGCCGACGCCGGGCACCAGCCGGTGCGAGCGCGCGCCGCTGAAGCGGTGCGCGTGGGCGGCGGCGGCGGCCGGCGGGCGCACGCCGTCGTCGGCGCCGTCGAAGCTGATGGTGGGCACGCCGATCGCGGGCTGGGCCGCCAGCCGGCGCTCGATGCCGGCGTAGGCAGGATCGCCGGCGGCCAGGCCGAAGCGATGGCGATAGGACTGGATCACCACCGCCACGAAATCCGGGTTGTCGAAGGCGGCGGCGCTGCGCTCGAAGGTGGCGTCGTCGAAGGCCCAGGTCGGCGACCACAGCTGCCACAGCAGCCGGGTGATGCCGCGCCGGTCCTGCTGCAGCCCCGCGCGGCCGCGCTCGCTGTGGAAGTAATACTGGTACCAGAGCCGGTGCTCGTTGGCCGGCGTGTCCGGCTCCATGGCGCGGGCGATGTTCTGGATGTTGTAGCTGTTGAACGAGACCAGGCCGCTGCAGCGCTCGGGCCACAGGGCCGCCACCACGCAGGCGGCGCGGCCGCCCCAGTCGTAGCCGGCCAGCACCGCCCGCGGAACCTGCAGCGCATCCATCAGCGCCAGCAGGTCGGCGCCGAGCGCGGCCTGCTCGCCCGAGCGCGGCGTGGCGGCGGCCAGGAAGCGCGTCGGCCCGTAGCCGCGCAGGTAGGGAACGATCACCCGGCAGCCGGCGCCGGCCAGGATCGGCGCCACCGCCTCGTAGCTGTGGATGTCGTACGGAAACCCGTGCATCAGGAACACCGGCGCTGCGCCGGCGGGACCGGACTCGTGGTACGCGACGTCCAGCACGCCGGCCTGGATGCGGCGCAGCGGCTGCATGGAATCGTTCATGGCAGTTCCGGGGGGCGACACATAATGAATTGATGAAGCCAATCCGTCCGACCGGCCGCGTACTCGCCATTGTGCTCGTGGCCGCCATGGTGGTGTGCGCCTGGCTGGGGCCGCTGGAAGCGGCGGCCAACCGCCGGATCGATGCCGGCCTGCAGCGCGCTCTGGTGAGCTTCGCGGTGGCGCGCACGCTCAACGCGATCATCTCCGTCGCCCAGGGCACCGAGGTCTCGCTGCAGCCGCTGGGCGTGGGCGTCAACCTGACGGTGGGCCAGGTGCTGGACCCGGTGAACGATGTGATCGAAACCTTCTCCACCCTGATGCTGGTGGCCAGCGTGGCCTTCGGCATCGAGAAGGTGCTGGTGGCGATCGGCGCGCACTGGGCGGTTTCGCTGGTGCTGACGGGCGTGGCGCTGGCCTGGGCGCTGCTGGCGGCGCGGCGGCTGCGCTCGCCGCCGTGGCTGGCGCAGGCGCTGGTCGTGCTGCTGATGCTGCGCTTCGCGCTGCCGCTGGCCACCATCGGCAGCGACCTGCTGTTCCAGCAGTTCCTGGCGCGCGACTACGCCGCCAGCGAGCAGGTGCTCGATCGCACCGCAACGCAGGTCGACCGCGACAGCCCGGCCACCGCGCCGGCGCAGAGCCAGGGGCTGGTCGACCGCATCAAGTCGTGGGCCGGGGCCCAGGGCACGGCCTGGAAGGAAGGCTTCGAGCGCCTGAAGCAGGCGGCCGAGCAGGCCACCGAGCACGTCATCCGGCTGATGGTGATCTTCATCCTGCAGACGCTGGTGCTGCCGCTGGCCATGTTGTGGGGCCTGTTCGCGCTGGCCCGCACCGTGCTGCGGCGCGCGCCTCAGGAGCGGTAGGAGCGCCGGCGCCCGATGCGGCCGAGCCGGTCGCGCAGTTCCTGTTCCTCGCGCCGCAGCCGCATGATGTCGGCCACGAACGGGCTGATCAGTTCGGCCGGCGGGCTGGGGTCGTCCTTGAGCACCTCGTACAGCCGGCGCTCGGCGCGCTCCAGCGCCAGCCGGTGGATGGCCAGCCGCGCGCTGTGCCGGCGCGCCAGCAGGCCCCGCGCCGCCTGTCGCTGCGCTTGCCTGGGGAGGGTGTCCATGCGGGCAAATTAGCCCCGTGCCCGGGGGCGCCCTGTAGGCCGGATTCGATACGCCCCAAGGCGCACGGCAATTGCGTGCGCAAATTCACGCCACGCGCTGCTCAGTCCGGCGCCGGTCGGGCCGGCCCGGGATGCCAGAATCATGTTCCCCCCAGCAAGGACACGACCATGCCATCCCTCACCCTCGAACAAGCCAACCAGATCATCGCCGGCGCCCTGGCCAGGTCCAAGGCCAGCGGCTTCAAGCCGATGGGCGTCGCGGTGCTCGACGACGCCGGCCACCTCAAGGCCTTCGCCCGCGAGGACGGCGCCAGCATGTTCCGCTTCGAGGTGGCGCAGGGCAAGGCCTGGGGCGCGGTCGGCATGGGCGCGTCGAGCCGCGCGCTGATGCAGCGGGCCAAGGACAACCCCAACTTCTTCGTCTCGCTGGCCGCCACCTCCGGCGGCCGCTTCCTGCCGCAGACCGGCGCGGTGCTGATCAAGGACGCGGCCGGCCAGGTGCTGGGCGCGGTCGGCGCCAGCGGCGGCACCGGCGACGAGGACGAAGCGATCTGCATCGCCGGCGTCGAGTCCGCCGGTCTGAGCGCCGGCTGAAGAGTTCGGCGCCGTCCGCGCATTGCGCCGCGGCTTGATCGCGGCAACGCCTGGCCCTACAGTGCCCTCATGCTGAACTCCGACACCGTTGCTGCCCGCCGGCAGACCTTCCGCCAGCTGCACCAGTCCGGCTGCTTCGTCATTCCGAATCCGTGGGACGCCGGCAGCGCGCGCTATCTCCAGAGCCTGGGCTTCCAGGCGCTGGCCACCACCAGCTCGGGCGCGGCCTGGCGGCACGCGCAGGCCGACGGCCAGATGGCGCTGGACGAAGTGCTGGCGCACCTGCGCGAGATGGTGGCGGCTACTTCCCTGCCGGTGAATGCGGATTTCGAAGCCGGCTATGCGCCGGAGGCCGCCGGCGTGGCGCGCAACGTGGCGCTGGCCGTGGAAACCGGCGTCGCCGGCATCTCGATCGAGGATTCGACCGGCGATGCGCAGCAGCCGCTGCGCGACATCGCGTCGGCGGTGGAGCGCATGCGCGCGGCCCGCTCGGCGATCGACGCGGCCGGCGGCGACACCCTGCTGGTGGGCCGCGCAGAGAACTTCATCGTGGGGCGGCCGGACCTGGCCGACACCATCCGCCGGCTGCAGGCCTATGCGGAGGCGGGCGCGGACTGCCTCTATGCGCCGGGCATCAGGACGCGCGAGCAGATCGCCGCCGTGGTGGCCGCGGTGGCGCCCAAGCCGTTCAACCTGCTGATCGGGTTCGCCACTGACCTCACGCTGGCCGACATCGCGGCCCTGGGCGTGCGCCGGGTCAGCGTCGGCGGGGCGCTGGCGCGCAGCGCCTGGGGCGGCTTCATGCGGGCGGCGCAGCAGATCGCCAGCGAAGGCCGATTCGATGCCTTCGCCGACGCGGCCTCGGGCGCGGAGCTGAACGCGCTGTTTCGCTCCGGCTAGCGCAGCACCAGCACCGGCAGCTTGCTGTGCGTGAGCACGTGCTGGGTTTCGCTTCCCAGCAGCACGCGCTTGATGCCCCTGCGGCCGTGCGAGGCCATCACGATCAGGTCGCACTTGTGCTTTTTCGCCGCGCTGATCACCGATTCGGCGACCAGGTCCGAGCGCGCCAGCACGCCCTTGGCCTTCACGCCCTTGGCGGTGGCGGTCTTCTGCACCTCGTCGACCACCGCCTGGCCCTTGTCGGCCCACTGCTTCTCGGTGCGGGCGACTTCCGAATCCGGCACCGAGATGCCGCCCTCGAAATAGCTGATGGGATAGCGCGGCACCACGTACAGCGCCACCAGTTCGGCCCCGCTGGTGGCCGCCTGCTCGATGGCGCACTTCACCGCCTTGTTCGACAGCGTGGAGCCGTCGGTGGGAACGAGGATGCGCTGGTACATGGTGTCTCCTTGGTGCTTGAGCCCCCAGCTTAGGGACGGCGGCGCGGGCCGGCTTGATGTAGGTCAAGCGGCCGGCGCGCCGCCCCGAATAGGCTTGCGCCATGCAGACAGCCGTCGTCCCGCAGTTCGAGTTCGCCGCGTCCGCACCCGCCGGCGCCCCGCTGGACGAACCGGCCGAGTGGCAGACCTTCAGCCGGCCGCTGGCCGGCCACGACGGCCGGTGGGAATCGTGGCTTGCCATCACCGGCATGCATTGCGCTGCCTGCTCGCTCACGGTGGAAGCGGCGCTGGCGCAGCTGCCCGGCGTCCTCGCCGTGGAGGTCAACGGGCCCGCCGCGCTGGCGCGGGTGGTCTGGTCGCCGCAGCAGACCCGGCCCTCGGCCTGGCTGGCCGCACTGGGGCGCGCCGGCTATGGCGCGCTGCCGGCCGGCGACGTGCTGGCGGCGCAGCCGCGCCGGCAGGCCGCGCGCCTGATGCTGTGGCGCTGGCTGGTGGCGGGCTTCTGCATGATGCAGGTGATGATGTACGCCTTCCCGGCCTACATCGCCAAGCCCGGCGAGATCACGCCGGACATCGTCGCGCTGCTGCTCTGGGCCTCCTGGATCCTGACGCTGCCGGTGGTGCTGTTCTGCTGCCAGCCTTTCTTCGCCTCGGCGCTGCGCGACCTGCGCCAGCGCCGCATCGGCATGGACGTGCCGGTGGCGCTGGGCGTGCTGATCGCCTTCGCCGCCAGCACCGCCACCACCTTCGGCAGCGCGCCGGGCGGCGAGGTCTGGTACGACTCGGTGACGATGTTCGTGTTCTTCCTGCTGTCGGGACGGCTGCTGGAAGCGCGGCTGCGTGACAGCACGGCCGGCGCGCTGGAGGCGCTGATGCGCCGGCTGCCCGCCACGGTGGAGCGCAAGGGCGCCGACGGCCGCTTCGAGCGGGTGCCGGTGCGCCGGCTGGCGTTCGGCGACCTGATCCGCGTGCTGCCCGGCGAAGCCGTCCCGGCCGACGGCGTGGTCGAAGCCGGCGCCAGCCGGGTCGACGAGGCGCTGCTCACCGGCGAGTCGACGCCGCTGTGGCGCGGCCCCGGGCTGGCAGTGGTGGCCGGCAGCCACAACCTGAGCGGGCCGCTGCAGGTGCGCGTGATGCGCACCGGCAACCAGACCCGCTATGCCGAGATCGTGGCGCTGATGCAGCGCGCCTCGCTGGACAAGCCGCGGCTGGCGCAGCTGGCCGACCGCATCGCCAGTCCCTTCCTGCTGCTGGTGCTGCTGGCCAGCGCCGGCGCCGCCGCCTGGTGGTGGCCGGCCGGGCCGGCGCACGCGATCGGCGTGGCGGTCGCGGTGCTGATCGTCACCTGCCCCTGCGCCCTGTCGCTGGCCACGCCGGCGGCGACGCTGGCCGCCGCCGGCGCGATGGCGCGGCGCGGCGTGCTGGTGCGCCGGCTGCAGGCGCTGGAGAGCTGCGCCGCGGTGGACACCGTGGTGTTCGACAAGACCGGCACCCTGACCAGCGACCGCATGAGCGTCGGCGCCGTGGCGATCCGCAGCGGGGCCGACCCGGTGCGGGTGCGCCAGCAGGCGGCGGCGCTGGCGAGCCAGTCGCTGCACCCGGCGTCGCGCGCCATCGCCGCCAGCTTCCAGCCCGGCCCGTGGTCCGCCGCCAACGTCGCGGAGGTCCCGGGCGGCGGCATCCGCGGCACGCTGCACTGCGCCGAGCCGGAGCGGAGCGCCGCGCTGCGGCTCGGCTCCGCGCCGTTTTGCGGCGCGCCCGCTTCCCGTGCGACCGGCAGCGAAATGCAGGCGCACCTGGCGGACGAGGCGGGCTGGCTGGCCAGCTTCGAGCTGCACGAGACGCTGCGTGCGGACGCGGTGGAGGCGATCGCGTCGCTGCGCCGCCTCGGCGTCGCGGTCCACATCCTGTCGGGCGACCGCCCGGCGGCGGTGGCGCGGGTGGCGGGCCGCGCCGGCATCGCGCTGTTCACGGGCGGCTGCACGCCGCAGGACAAGCTGGCCCGGCTGGACAGCCTGCAGGCGCGCGGCCACCGGGTGGCGATGGTCGGCGACGGCCTGAACGACGGGCCGGCGCTGGCCCGCGCCGACGTCTCGGTCGCGGTCGGCGAAGCGGTGCCGCTGGCGCAGGCGCAGGCCGATGTGGTGATCGCGGGCGCGCAGCTGGCGCGGGTCGCTTCGCTGCTGCGGCACGCGCGCCGCACCCGCCGCGTGGTGCGCCAGAACCTGGCCTGGGCCGCGCTCTACAACGCCGTCTGCGTGCCGCTGGCGATCGCCGGCGCCATGCCGCCGTGGCTGGCGGGGCTGGGCATGGCGGCCAGCTCGCTGCTGGTGGTTCTCAATTCCGCGCGGCTGGCGCACGCCGGCCACGGCGCATAAGGCAAGCGATGGACATCCTGTTCCTGCTGATCCCGCTGTCGGTGGCACTCGCGCTGGCGATCCTGGGGGCACTGGCCTGGGCCGTGTGGCGCGGCCAGTTCGAGGCGCTCGACGCCGAGGGCGAACGGATTCTGCCGGGCGATTGACCTAGCTCAACCCGGTGCCCGGGCCGGCCCGGGACACTCGCTGGATCGACGAAGGTGACTCCAATGAACGATCAACAACAGCCCGCCGCGCTCTACGACGACACGATCGTGCGCCAGTTCGCCCTGATGTCGGTGGTGTGGGGCGTGGTCGGCATGCTGGTGGGCCTGTTCATCGCCGCGCAGCTGGCGTGGCCCGAACTCAATTTCGGCATTCCCTGGCTCAGTTACGGGCGGCTGCGGCCGCTGCACACCAACGCGGTGATCTTCGCCTTCGGCGGCTGCGCGCTGATGGGAACCAGCTACTACGTGGTGCAGCGCACCTGCCAGGTGCCGCTGTTCCTGGGCAAGCTGGCGCAGTTCCACTTCTGGTCCTGGCAGGCGGTGATCGTGGCGGCGGCGATCTCGCTGCCCCTGGGCTACACGCAGGGCAAGGAATACGCCGAACTGGAGTGGCCGATCGACATCCTGATCACCATCGCCTGGGTCGCCTACGCCATCGTGTTCTTCGGCACCATCGGCATCCGCAAGGTGCGCCACATCTACGTGGCCAACTGGTTCTACGGCTCCTTCATCATCGCCGTGGCGCTGCTGCACATCGTCAATTCGGCCGCCGTGCCGGCCGGCTGGATGAAGTCCTATTCGGCCTACGCCGGCGTGCAGGACGCGATGATCCAGTGGTGGTACGGCCACAACGCGGTCGGCTTCTTCCTGACCGCCGGCTTCCTCGGGATGATGTATTACTTCATCCCCAAGCAGGCCGGCCGCCCGGTGTACAGCTACCGGCTGTCCATCGTCCACTTCTGGGCGCTGATCTTCACCTACATGTGGGCCGGCCCGCACCACCTGCACTACACGGCGCTGCCGGACTGGACCCAGTCGGTGGGCATGGTGTTCTCGCTGATCCTGCTGGCCCCGAGCTGGGGCGGGATGATCAACGGCGTGATGACGCTGTCGGGCGCCTGGCACAAGCTGCGCGACGACCCGATCATGCGCTTCCTGATCGTGTCGCTGTCGTTCTACGGCATGAGCACCTTCGAAGGCCCGATGATGTCGATCAAGACCGTCAACGCGCTGTCGCACTACACGGACTGGACCATCGGCCACGTGCACTCCGGCGCGCTGGGCTGGGTCGGCCTGATCACCATGGGATCGCTGTATTACATGATCCCGCGCCTGTTCGGCCAGAAGCAGATGCATTCGGTCAAGGCGATCGAGGTCCACTTCTGGACCGCCACCATCGGCATCGTGCTGTACATCGCCGCCATGTGGATCGCCGGCGTCATGCAGGGGCTGATGTGGCGCGCGGTCAACGCCGACGGCACGCTCACCTACACCTTCGTCGAGTCGGTCAAGGCCACCTATCCGTTCTACGTGATCCGCGTCATCGGCGGCGTGCTGTACCTGGGCGGCATGCTGGTGATGGCCTGGAACACCTGGATGACCGTGGCCGGCGGACGCTCGGTCCGGGTCGCGGTGCCGACGCCGCAGGCCGCCTGATGGAAAGCAAGACATGAGCGACAGCAACACCTCCGCGCCCGGCTTCTCGCACGAGAAGATCGAGACCAACAACTTCCTGATGATCGTGCTGATCCTGCTGGTGGTCGCCATCGGCGGCATGGTGGAGATCGTCCCGCTGTTCTTCCAGAAGTCGACCACCGAGGCGGTGCCAGGCGTCAAGCCGTACACCGCGCTGCAGCTGGCCGGCCGCGACATCTACACCCGCGAAGGCTGCTACAACTGCCACTCGCAGATGATCCGGCCGTTCCGCGCCGAGACGCTGCGCTACGGCCACTACTCGGTGGCCGGCGAGTTCGTCTACGACCACCCGTTCCAGTGGGGCAGCAAGCGCACCGGGCCGGACCTGCAGCGGGTCGGCGCCAAGTACAGCGACGAGTGGCACCGCATCCA
This sequence comes from Caenimonas terrae, assembly GCF_042655405.1. NCBI lineage: Bacteria > Pseudomonadati > Pseudomonadota > Betaproteobacteria > Burkholderiales > Comamonadaceae > Caenimonas > Caenimonas terrae. Next base: position 77,709 of record NZ_JBHSMF010000004.1, read on the forward strand.
CCTGAACAACCCGCGCGACCTGGTGCCCGAGTCGAACATGCCGGCCTATCCCTGGCTGGAGCGCACGCCGGTGGACAGCGCCAGCATCGGCACCCACATGGAGGCGCTGCGCCGGGTCGGCGTGCCGTACACCGACGCCGAGATCGCCAAGGCCGGGCCCGACATCCAGGGCAAGACCGAACTGGACGCGCTGGTCGCCTACCTGCAGGGCATGGGCCTGGCGCTGACCAACAACATGGCCGGCAAGACCGCCGCCGCACCGTCGGGCGTGCCCGCGGCCAACTGATCGGAACACAGACATGGACATCACCACGCTGCGCATCCTGGCGACGCTGGCCTCGTTCGCCGCCTACCTGGGCATCGCCTGCTGGGCCTATTCCCGCGGCAACCGCGCGCGCTTCGACGAAGACGCCTGCATCCCGTTCCAGCAGGACTGACACAGGAGCCCGCCATGAGCGATTTCAACGGAAACTTCTGGTCCTTGTACGTCGCCGCCCTGACGCTGGCCAGCATCGTCGGCTGCCTGCTGCTGCTCTGGATCACGGCGCGCAAGAAGGTGGTCTCCAGCGCGGACAACACCACCGGCCACGTCTGGGACGAGGACCTGCGCGAGATGAACAACCCGATGCCGCGCTGGTGGGTGTGGCTGTTCGTGATCACCATCGTGTTCGGGCTGCTTTACCTGGTGGCGTACCCGGGGCTGGGCTCCTATCCGGGCCAGCTGGCCTGGACCACGTCGGGCGAGTACTCGAACGAGGTGGAAAAGGCCAACCGCGAGCTGGCGCCGCTGTACGCGCAGTTCACCGCCCGCAAGCCCGAGGAGCTGGCCGGCGACCCGAGCGCGATGAGCGTGGGCGAGCGCCTGTTCATGAACAACTGCGCCCAGTGCCACGGCTCCGACGCGCGCGGCAGCAAGGGCTTTCCCAACCTGACGGACAACGACTGGCTGCACGGCGGCTCGCCGGAGAAGATCAAGGAAACCATTACCGGCGGCCGGCATGCGGTCATGCCGCCGATGGCCGCCGCCGTCGGCTCGCCCGACGACGTGAAGAACGTCGCCAACTACGTGCTGAGCCTGTCGGGCAGCCCGCACGATTCGGTCCGCGCGCAACTGGGCAAGTCGAAGTTCACCGCCTGCGCCGCCTGCCATGGCGTCGACGGCAAGGGCAACCAGGCGATCGGCGCGCCCAACCTGACGGACGACATCTGGCTGCACGGCTGGGGCGAGCAGGCGATCGTCTCCATGGTCAACAACGGCAAGGTCAACGACATGCCGCCGCAGGCCGGCAAGCTGACCGAGGCCCAGATCCACGTGCTGACGGCCTATGTCTGGGGCCTGTCCAACCGGCCGCAGCTGGCGCGCCAGTGAGGGCGCCACCGCCGCGATGAAAGTCATCCCCATCACCTCCGCGCCGGTCGAGGCGGAGTCGCTGTACGCGGCGCACAAGAAGATCTACCCGCGCACCGTGCACGGCGTGTTCGCGCGCTGGCGCTGGCTGTTCGTGGTGCTGACCCAGCTGGTGTTCTACGGCCTGCCGTGGCTGCAGTGGGGCCAGCGCCAGGCGGTGCTGTTCGACCTGGCGGCCCGGCGCTTCTACCTGTTCGGCCTGGTCTTGTATCCGCAGGACTTCGTCTACCTCACCGGGCTGCTGGTGATCAGCGCGCTGTCGCTGTTCCTGTTCACCGCGGTGGCGGGGCGGCTGTGGTGCGGCTTCGCCTGCCCGCAGACCGTCTACACCGAGATCTTCCTGTGGATCGAGCGCAAGGTGGAGGGCGACCGCGGCGCCCGGCTGCGGCTGGACGGCCAGCCGATGTCGCTGGAAAAGCTGGTCAAGAAATGGTTCAAGCACCTGCTGTGGATCTCGCTGGCGATGTGGACAGGCTTCAGCTTCGTCGGCTACTTCACGCCGATCCGCGAGCTGGGGCTGGAATTCCTGCAGACCCGGATGGGCTCGTGGGAGGTGTTCTGGGTGTTCTTCTACGGCGCCGCCACCTACGGCAACGCCGGCTTCCTGCGCGAGCAGGTCTGCAAGTACATGTGCCCCTATGCGCGCTTCCAGAGCGCCATGTTCGACCGCGACACCCTGATCGTGAGCTACGACGCCGACCGCGGCGAGCCGCGCGGCGCCCGCTCGCGCAAGGCCGACCCGGCGGCGCTGGGGCTGGGCGCCTGCACCGACTGCTCGCTGTGCGTGCAGGTCTGCCCCACCGGCATCGACATCCGCGACGGGCTGCAGTACGAGTGCATCGGCTGCGCCGGCTGCGTCGACGTCTGCGACACGGTGATGGACAAGATGGGCTACCCGCGCGGGCTGATCCGCTTCACCACGCAGAACGCCATGGCCGGCGGCTGGACGCCGCGCCAGATGTGGCAGCGGGTGCTGCGCCCGCGCGTGCTGGTCTACGCCGCCGTGCTTGTGGCGCTGTGCGCCGGCCTGGCCTGGAGCCTGGTGGAGCGCCAGCCGCTGAAGGTCGACGTGGTGCGCGACCGCGCCGGGCTGACGCGGATGGTGGCCGGCGGCCGGTTCGAGAACGTCTACCGGCTGCAGGTCATGAACGCGACCGAGCAGACCCAGCGTTACCGCATCGGCGTCAGCGGGCTCAACACGCTGGCGATCGTGTCCGGCACCGAGGTGGAAGTCGGTCCCGCGCAGTCGCGCTGGGTTCCGGTGCGGCTGCAGCTGGAGCACGACGCGGCCACGCCCGGCTCGCATCCGATCGAGTTCAGCGTCCGCGACGCCAGCGGCATGGCGGCGGTGACGGAGAAATCGGCGTTCCTGGTGCCGCGCCAATGATGGAGAAAGAGATGACGGAAAAGACCCAAGCGCAGGAGTGCAGGCCGTGGTGGACCTTCGGCTATGTCTGGCTGGTGATCGCCGGCCCAGCCGCCGTCGTGGTCGCCAGCGCGGTGACGGTGTGGCTGAACCTGGCCAACCCCGAGGTGGTGCTGGCCACCGAGGACAGCACCGTGCACGCGGGCAAGGCCCATCTGCCGGCGCTGCAGGGACGCAACCATGCGGCAACGCCGGTGGCCGGCGCGGGCCGGCGCGCGCCCTAGGAATATTCCGAGCCGTGCTAGGAGCCGTCGCGACGGCGAACCGGACTTGTCCGAGCCCTGCACTCAGCCGCCGCCGATGCCGCGCCGCCGCGCCGCCCGGCACAGTCGCTGCATGTCCATCGCAAGCCCCACCCTGTCCGCCTCCGCCCCCGAGGCGGCCGCCCGCACCGCTGCGGCGCCGACCCAGTGCTCCAACTGCCACCTGCGCGAGCTGTGCCTGCCCTGCGGCATGGACGGCAATGCCGTGGAGCGGCTGGACAGCCTGAAGTTCAGCCGCCGCCGGGTCAAGGCCGGCACCAGCCTGTACCGCGAGGGCGACCGCTTCCAGTTCATCTACGCGGTGCGCAGCGGCACCTTCAAGACCAGCCTGGAGCTGGCCGACGGCCGCGAGCAGGTCGGCGGCTTCCACCTGGGCGGCGAGCTGATGGGCCTGGACGGCGTGGCGCAGGGCCGGCACGCGAGCAGCGCCTGCGCGCTGGAGGACGCCGAGATCTGCGCCATCCCGTACGCCCTGCTGGCGGAAATGTCGGCCGGCGCCCCGGGCATGCAGCACATGCTCAGCCGGCTCATGAGCCGCGAGATCGTGCGCGAGCACAGCCTGATGCTGCTGCTGGGAAGCATGAACGCGGAGGAGCGGCTGGCCGCCTTCCTGCTGAACCTGTCGCAGCGGCTGAAGGCGCGCGGCTATTCTCCCAGCGAGTTCCACCTGCGGATGTCGCGCGCCGAGATCGGCAGCTACCTGGGCATGACGCTGGAGACGGTCAGCCGGACCTTCTCCTCGTTCCAGCAGCAGGGCCTGCTGGAAGTCGACAAGCGCCACATCCGCATCGCCGACATGCAGCGCCTGGCCGATGCGCTCGCGATGCCGGTGCATTGAAGGAGCCGACGATGCAAGCCGTTTCTCCCGAGCTGCTGCGCCGCTACGACGTCGCCGGCCCGCGCTACACCTCCTACCCGACCGCTGACCGCTTCGTCGAGGCCTTCACCGAAGCCGACCTGGTCAACGCGCTGGCCCAGCGCAGTGCGCGCCAGCCCTTGTCGCTGTACGTGCACATCCCGTTCTGCGAGTCGCTGTGCTACTTCTGCGCCTGCAACAAGATCGTCACCAAGCACCACGAGCGGGCGGCAGGCTACCTGGACTACCTGGCGCGCGAAATCGGGCTGCAGGTGGCGCGGCTGGGCGCCGGCCAGCCGGTGACGCAGCTGCACCTGGGCGGCGGCACGCCCACCTTCCTGTCCGACGACGAACTGCGCCGGCTGATGGACATGCTCAAGGCCGCCTTCGCGCTGGTGCCGGGCGGCGAATACTCGATCGAGATCGATCCGCGCACGGTGGACGGGGCCCGCCTCGCCGTGCTGGCGGGGCTGGGCTTCAACCGGGTCAGCTTCGGCGTGCAGGACTTCGACGCCGACGTCCAGCGCGCGGTGCATCGCATCCAGCCCTTCGAGCAGGTCAGCGCGCTGATGGCGCAGGCGCGCACGGTGGGCTTCGATTCGGTCAACGTCGACCTGATCTACGGGCTGCCGCGCCAGAGCGCCGAATCCTTTGCGCGCACGCTGGAGCAGGTGCGGCAGCTGCGGCCGGACCGGATCGCGCTCTATGCCTATGCCCACCTGCCGGAACGCTTCAAGCCGCAGCGGCGGATCGTGCCGTCGGAGCTGCCCGGCGGCGCCGCCAAGGTGGCGATGCTGTCGCAGTCGCTGGAGGCGTTCCTGGACGCGGGCTATGTCTACATCGGCATGGACCACTTTGCGCTGCCGGACGATTCGCTGGCGGTGGCCCGGCGCCAGGGCCGGCTGCACCGCAACTTCCAGGGCTACAGCACGCAGGCGGACTGCGACCTGATCGGCCTGGGCGTGTCGGCGATCGGGCGGGTCGGCCCCACCTACAGCCAGAACGCCAAGACGATGGAGGAATACTGCGACCTGCTGGACCACGGCCGGCTGCCGGTGGTGCGCGGCCTGGCGCTGACGCGCGACGACCTGGTGCGGCGCAGCGTGATCATGGCGCTGATGTGCCAGGGGCAGGTGCTGTTCGAATCGGTGGAACAGGCGTGGCTGCTGGACTTCCCGCGCTATTTCGCGCCGGAGCTGGAACAGCTGCGCGAGCTTGCGCAGCAGGGCATGGTGGTGCTGGACGAGGCCGGCATCCAGGTGACGGCGCAGGGCTGGTTCTTCGTGCGCGCGGTGGCCATGGTGTTCGACCGCTACCTGCAGGCCGACCGCAACCGCGCGAAGTTCTCGCGCATCCTCTGACGGGCCTGCCATGTCGACCACCCTGGCCGCCACGGCGCTGCTGATGGGCCTGGCCGGCGGGCCGCATTGCGCGGCCATGTGCGGTGCGGCCTGCGCCGGCATCACCCGCGCCGGCGCGGCCGGCGGCCGGCCGTCGCTGTGGAGCTTCCAGCTCGGACGGCTGGCCGGCTATGCGGTGGCCGGGGCGGCGGCGGCGACGGCGGTGCAGAGCTTCGCCTGGCTCACCAGCCAGACCGCCGCCCTGCGGCCGCTGTGGACCTTCTTCCACCTGGCGGTGCTGGGCTGGGGGCTGATGCTGCTGTTCAAGGCCAGGCAGCCGATGTGGGCCAGCGCCGCCGGCCGCCAGGCCTGGACGCGGATCCGCCAGGTCGCGCCGGGCCGCGGCGGCGTGTTCGCGGCCGGTGCGCTGTGGGCCTTCATGCCCTGCGGCCTGCTCTATTCCGCGCTGCTGGTCGCCTCGCTGACCGGCGGACCGCTGCAGGGCGCGCTGGCGATGGCCCTGTTCGCCATCGGCAGCGCCGTCTCGCTGGCGCTCGCCCCGCTGCTGCTGGCCCGGCTGCAGACCGGCGGCAAGGCGTGGAAGGACGAGGCCGGCACCCGGCTGGCCGGCGCGCTGCTGGTGCTGGCGGCCTCCTGGGCGCTCTGGGTGGACCTCGCGCACCGCGTGGCAGTGTGGTGCGGCCTGGCCTGAGCCGGCCGCTTCCCGGCTCGGCGGATGCAGGCCTGCAACCTGACTAAAAAAGGCAGCTACGTAGATTCCCCCATCCGGGAAGTCGGGCTCCGCTAAGGATCGGCGCCGCACAATCCGCACGCGCCCACGCCTTTGGCCGGCGGCGCGGCCCCTTGTGTCCTCCTAACCAGATCGATCCGACTTTCCTTATGAATGACAGA